>NZ_MUNV01000018.1 GCF_002001125.1 Rhodanobacter sp. B04
CAGCGGCTGGACAGCCTCCGCGCCGGTGTCGGTGACGCAGGTGCCGGCGACGCCCACGAACTTCGCCATGAGCACCACCAATGGCGTCACGTCGATGACCTGGAACGCGATGCCGTGGGCCACCAGCTACAACTTCACGGCGCTCGGCAAGAATGGCCATCTGGGCACGTACACCTACGTCGTGGCCACCAACAGCTACAACTTTCCCTCGGGCAGTTACACGGCCCAGCAACTGACGGCCTGCAGTATCGCCGGTTGCAGCGCCCCGCTGCAGATCAGTGGCCAATTCACGGTGGGCGGTGGGGCAGCCCAAACGAGTGCCGTGATGACGAAGCCCACGCGGGTGCTGGGGGCAGACACGGGCTCGGGGAGCGGATGCGACGCCAGTACCTGCTCGGTCACGCTGGGAGGCAACCCATGAGCCCGTTCATGAGCAGGGTGCGCCGCCGGCTGCTGGAGGCGATGGGCGGGCTGATGGTGCTGATGGCCACGGCCGCTCATGCGGGCTCGGTGACTTACGTGTACACCGATCCGCAGGGCACGCCGCTGGCGGAGGCCGATGCCAGTGGCAACATCACGGCGACGTACGACTATGCGCCGTATGGGAGCCAGGCGCTCGGGTCACCGCCGAACGGGCCGGGGTATACGGGGCATGTGAATGATCCGGATACGGGGTTGGTGTATATGCAGGCGCGGTATTACGATCCGGCGGTGGGGCGGTTTTTGAGTACGGATCCGGTCACACCATCAGCGGGGAGTACGTTCAACTTCAATCGGTTTGCTTATGCGAATAATAGTCCGATTGATAATATGGATCCGGATGGGAGACACCCAGACGACCCATTATTTATGCTAACCTGGACTAATCAAGTAATAAATGATGCATATCAAGATAATATCGTAAAACCCGTGAAAACTGCATATAACAAAGTGGATAACAGTGCAGTGGTTACTATAAATGTGGCGGCGGCTTCAGGCATTGGTCCATCATATGAGATTAACGCACTTCACCCCGAAAAAAGAAGGCTTGGTTTTGTCGTCGGGGAGGGAGCGAATGCGAGCATTGATATTGCGCCAAAAAGAGGCTTCAGCATGGCATTGGGCAACAACACTAATTCTACTAGTTTGCTAGCCAGTGCTGATTTTCTAGCTGGAGATATTTTTCACGGCGGATTTTCTCTAACTCTTGATGCGAACTTGAATTTAACAATCATTCCAAAGGCTGGTTTTGGAATGGGGGAGTTGATGACATTTAAGAAATTTGGTGTATCTGGGGCAGCTGGTTTATCAGATGAAGTCGTCTCAGGTCATCATGAAGAGAAGCATCCAGATAATAAGTCGTCTGTGTCTGAGCCGGGGTGTTATCTTGAAGAGTGTGAGCGTGGAAGGCCTTTTCCGGAGATGAAGCGTGGCGGTTCATAATGAAATGTTAAGTGAAAATTTCTGGAGCTTTCTATGAGTATTAGTACCATTATATGGATAATGGCGTCATATATATATATTCAATATATTTTTGCTAGGTACGTGGCCTGGATGATTAATAAGATTGACCCTGGTTATTTCGAATTCAATGAAGTTGATAATAAAATGCCAACGGGGATAAAAACATCGTTTGGCATTACGAGTATGATTTTTGACTCAGACCTTCCAGATCCCTGTCATGGTTCAAAAGTTAGAATATCTTTGTATCTTTTGCGATTCATTTATGCATTTACAATACCATTAGTAATAATACTATGGATAATATGATTACTTTAAGAATTTAAGTGCAATTTAATTTAACGGGACGGAGGCTGAGGTATCCCAATTAAAGGGGACGTGGCTAATTAATTCACTGAGGTAAACCCCAGCTTTGCTGGGGGACTCACAAAGTTTGACTTATGCGGCGGTCGGGGTTTCGAGAGCTTTTGCAAGAGCTGCATATTGCACGGTACCTACACCTATCAGGTCGCCGCCAGCAATGCCTACGGCACCAGCGGCTGGACAGCCTCCGCGCCGGTGTCGGTGACGCAGGTGCCGGCGACGCCCACGAACTTCGCCATGAGCACCACCAATGGCGTCACGTCGATGACCTGGAACGCGATGCCGTGGGCCACCAGCTACAACTTCACGGCGCTTGGCAAGAACGGCCATCTGGGCACGTACACCTACGTCGTGGCCACCAACAGCTACAACTTTCCCTCGGGCAGTTACACCGCCCAGCAGCTGACGGCCTGCAGCATCGCCGGCTGCAGCGCCCCGCTGCAGATCAGTGGCCAATTCACGGTGGGCGGTGGGGCAGCCCAAACGAGTGCCGTGATGACGAAGCTCAAACGGGTGCCGGGGGCAGACTCAGGCTCGGGGAGCGGATGCAACGCCAGTACCTGCTCGGTCACGCTGGGAGGCAACCCATGAGCCCGTTCATGAGCAGGGTGCGCCGCCGGCTGCTGGAGGCGATGGGCGGGCTGATGGTGCTGATGGCCACGGCCGCTCATGCGGGCTCGGTGACTTACGTGTACACCGATCCGCAGGGCACGCCGCTGGCGGAGGCCGATGCCAGTGGCAACATCACGGCGACGTACGACTACGCGCCGTATGGGAGTCAGGCGCTCGGGTCACCGCCGAACGGGCCGGGGTATACGGGGCATGTGAGTGATCCGGATACGGGGTTGGTGTATATGCAGGCGCGGTATTACGATCCGGCGGTGGGGCGGTTTTTGAGTACGGATCCGGTGGGGCCAAGCGTAGGTAACCCGTTCAACTTCAATCGGTTTGCTTATGCGAATAACAGTCCGATTGATAATATGGATCCGGATGGGAGGATGGTATGGGATGAAAGTCATCCTATGAATCAAGATTGTTATTCAAGAGCAGATTGCAGATTTGCATTATCAGCCGGAACTTCACATGGGAACTCAGGTGGCTCTCCAACGCACGTAACAAACCTTGCGGCAGTGACAGTTGTGGGTTCTTACTCTTCTGAATCGTTGATTAGTGGTATTGGCAGTAGTGCCGTGCGTATGACAGGTTTAGTTGCTCTAGGGTTGGAACTGTTCATCTGGGATGCCAATGATTTTCATGATAAGGTTTATGGGCATCAGTGTTGTTATGGAGAAATTCCACTTCACTTAATTCCTCAATTGTCAAAGCCAAAATATGGGGCGACATACAATGAAGGCGCACAACCCGACGAGAGAGATTTGACAAAATTGAAAGAGCGAGATGGAAATAAGGCGGCGGAAGAAGCTGGTTACGTTGACGCGCATGAAGCGAAAAAAGGCCGCGGAGCCGGGCATGTAGATATCTATAACGATAAAACAACAGGTAAGAAATGGCTTTGGAATGGTGTTCCTGGTGGCGGAAAGGAAGAATTATAATGTCATCTACAAAAGTCAAATCTGTCTCGTTGACATTTAGAGGTTTTGAAGTTGAGCCAGATATAATCGAACAATTAATGGGAGCTAAGGCCAATTCAATAGGGCGTATAGGATCACCTATTAAGGCTGGAGTTAAAACATTATTAAAGCGATCATTCGTTGAATTTTCAGTCAGTTTTAGCAAAGATTCTAGATTGGATGAAATGATTCCCATTCTACTATCGCATCTGGGTGGTGTTAATAATATCACGATGGTGCGCGAATATGTTTTGCCGGAATTTTTTGAAATAAATTTCACACTCCCAATAAAGAGTTCCGATGAGCAGGAGAGTGGATTTATTCCGGCGGAAGTTATCATGAATGTGTTTAAATTAGGATGTAGCTTGTCATTTGATTTTATCTGAGAGAACAAAAAGGCGGGTCACCATTTCGCCGCTGCGGTCAACAGGCACGCACTTGCTCTTCCCCGGCCGTGCCGAAGCGTAAGTGCCCGTTTTGCCGCTGACCACCCGCCGTTGTGTTTCATGCTGAAACCGGGGTCACCATTTCGCCGCTGGGGTCAACAGGCACGCACTTGCTCTTCCCCGGCCGTGCCGAAGCGTAAGTACCCATCTTGCCGCTGACCACTCGCCGCTGTGTTTCATGCGGTGCCAAGATCGCACCAGTCACCGTTCTGGTTCGGGTCGCGTAGCGACCCGGTTGTTCCCAAACACTCATCGGTCATCGCGGATCCCGTCCAGGTGCGCGTCGTGCGTCGCACAGAGTCTCGGGCTTGAAGCCCACCCCTTGATGGCTCGGTCCACGTGCGGTCTTGCTTACAACACGGGTGCCGACGGTCGCGACCTTTCAGAGTCACTGGCTCGAAGCCAAACCCCGATTCCAGCCTGCGACCGTCAGCGTAATCAGCCGAAGGCGCGCGCCAGATCGAACGGTAATCCTCCCGCTTTTAACTGACGCCAAAAGTGGAGCTATGCGGCAAGCGCCAGTTTCTGCATTGGGGTGATGCCGCCGAGTGCCATGTTCGGGCGCTCATGGTTGTAAGTCCATAGCCAGCGGGTGGCCGTGTCCTGCACCTGTTCGATCGAGTCGAATAAGGTCCGGGCCAGCCACGCGTAGCGCACGGTCCGGTTGTAGCGCTCGACGTAGGCGTTTTGCTGCGGCTTGCCCGGTTGGATGTGTTCGATCCGGATGCCGTGCTGCTCGGCCCAAGTCAGCAACGCGCCACTGATGTATTCCGGCCCGTTGTCGCAGCGGATTGCTCGCGGCTTGCCACGCCACTCGATGATCTGCTCCAAGGCGCGGATCACGCGAGCGGATGGGAGCGAGAGATCGACCTCGATGCCCAGCCCTTCGCGGTTGAAGTCATCCAGCACGTTGAACAGCCGGAAACTGCGGCCGTCGCTGAGCTGGTCGTGCATGAAGTCCATCGACCAGACCTGGTTGATGGACGCGGGCACCGCCAGTGGCTCGGGCCGCTCGCGCACCAGCCGCTTCTTCGGTTTGATCCGCAGGTTCAATTCGAGCTCTCTGTAAATCCGATAAACCCGTTTGTGGTTCCAGCTGAAGCCCTTGACGTTGCGCAGGTGCAGAAAGCACAGGCCAAAGCCCCAGTCGCGATAGGTCGTGGTCAACCGGACCAGCCAGTCAGCGATCCGCGCATTCTCCGCGCTCGCCTTGGCCTGATAGCGATAGCCGGTTTCGCTTAGTGCGAAGGTTTGGCAGGCGTGCCGGATACTCGTGCGTCCGCTCGCCACTGCCCATCGGGCCATCTCCCGGCGTTGAGATGGCCTCACCATTTTTTTGCCATCGCCTCCTTCAGCAACTCAGCACTGAGCTGCGCGTCGGCGTACATCTTTTTCAGGCGACGGTTCTCGTCCTGCAGCTCCTTGAGCTGGGACATCAGCGACGCATCCATGCCGCCGAACTTGCTGCGCCACTTGTAGAACGTCGCCGAACTGATGCCGTGTTCACGACACAACTGTGGCACGGGCGTGCCGGCTTCGGCTTGCTTGAGCACGGCCAGGATCTGGCTGTCGGTGAATCGCGATTTCTTCATGGAACCTCCTCGGGAAAGACTACGAGAAAATTCCACTTCTGGCGTCAGCTAACTGGCGGGGGGATTACCGACAATTAAAGATTTGATCAAATCGGGGGTTTCTCCGGATATAGAGACAGAAAATGGATTTACAGCCCTATATGCGGCTTCTCAATATGGGTGCCCTGAGACGATAGCGAGTCTGGTAAATTTGGGGGAAAATGTGAACTTCCATACGCGCGCGCGATATTCTGTTCTAATAAGTGCTATTGACACTTCACAGTATCGTGCTGCTCAAGAGTTAATCGACCATGGATACTACGTCTCCAGTGAAGAAAAGTTGGGAATAAAAAGAGCGTTGCATTACAGTGGTCGAGATGATATGTATAAAAGTTTATTCGAGAAATAAGCGAAGCCGCGGGGTGCCATTTCGTCGCCGAGGTCAAGAGACACGCAGATGCTCTTCCCCGGCGTTGCCGAAGCGTAAGTGCCCGTTTTGCCGCTGACCACCCGCCGTTGTGTTCCATGCGATGCCAAGATCGCACCAGTCACCCTTCTGGTTCGGCTCGCGTAGCGACCCGGTTGTTCCCAAACACTCACCGGTCATGACCAATGACCCTTCACCTTGTCATCCCACGCCGCTAGAGTTTGCGACGGTTTGCAATAGTGCCGTGTGCACTGTTCGACCTGACCATGGACATCAGACAGGGGAATAGCGTGATTCGATGTGCAAGACATGCAGCCGTAGCGGCTGCGGTGATGGCGTTGTGCGGATGCGCTCAGCAGGCGACCCGGATGGTGCGCCCGACGGCGGCGCAGTGGCAGGCGCTGCAGCCGCTGCCGGTGGTCGAGGTGATCGGCCAGGATGCGCTGGCGGCGCAGGATACGTTTACTTATGCCAGCGTCAATATCCTGCCCAATCCCTCGGTGCCGATCCTGGTGGGTGCGGCAGGTGGAGCGCTGGGCATGGCGATCGTCAATGCGCAGATCAAAGCTGAGGCACGCCGTTTCGCCGACCTGCACGTGCAGCCGCTGCGCAGCGTGCTGGCGGGTTTCGATGCGAAGGCTGCACTGGGCGACTCGCTGCAGCAGGCGCTTGCGCAACAGCCGGCGCTGTTCGGCAGCTACAGCGTGGCGGGCACCGTACCGGCTGGCGGCGGCCCGCGCGCGGTGATCGAAACCAGTTATGCGATGACGCCGGATTTCTCGGCGCTGCAGGTCATGGCCACGGTGACGATCCATGCGGCGGGCGCGGATGCCCGGCCGCTTTACCGCAACGTGTTGGTCTACCAGTCGTCGCGTCTGGACGTGCCACCGAAGACCGCGGCGGACAGCTCGCGCATGCTGGCCGAGGAGAACAGCCGTTATGCCGCCCTGCATGTCGACGACGATATCGCCAAGGCGAATGCAGCGCTTGCCAATCGCGATCCGGAAGCGGTGCACCTGCGCCAGAAGATCGGCGACGAGCAGTACCAGCACAAACAGCGGCTGCGTCTGGCGGCCATGACGGCCTGGGACCCGGATAGCCGGGCGCAGCGTTTGTGCGAAGCCTGGTCGTTGGGCCATGGCGAGGCCCTGAAGGCCGCCATGCGCGCCAGCGGTGCGGAGATCGTCCATATGCTGGAGCTGGACCTTGCCGACCAGGCGCCGGCCGATCAGGCAGGCAAGCCACGCACCGTGTTCAAGAACGATACGCGCGAGATCGACTACCGCATGGGCGGCCAGATGATTTCACTGGCGGTATCCGATGCGGATGCGTCGTTGAAGACTCCGGCACCGACGGTTACCGTACCGATGCCATCGGTGAGTCGCTGAGCAGGTCATGATCGGGCATGCCTCATGCGGAGTGCATTAGTCCTGATGCGCGAGCGGCTCGTCCCCCGGCGATAGAAAGCGGCCCATGCCCAGGCCGCTTTTTATCGAATGTCAAAGCAGGGCAGCGCCGGCTTTCATCACAACGGTGCTCCAACCCGGGCATTGCTTCATCGCGGATGGATGCGCCACGGAATTTACGGAAGAGGGGCCTGGTCAGCCTGGCGCTGACGTGTCCAGGGCGGCCATCCGGTGCGCGGAAAGCCTGTCGTAATGCGGCTGACACTGTTCGGCCAGGGCGCGCTGGAAGGCGCTCAGTTTGACTTCGTGGCCGCGCCAGGGCGCGAAGCCGGTGGAGCGCTCGACTTCGGCGTACCAGTGCGGCGCCCACACGCCGTCACTCGCGCGCGGGCCACGGGGCCATTGCAGCATGCGCGGACTGAAGGGGATATGCAGGCGTGCGCACAGCGCGTTCAAGATGCCCGCGGGATTCTTCAGTACATCGGTGGCGTCGATCACCGGCGGCGCGGTGCCGAGCTGGTCGCATACATGATCGAATAATCGCACCTGTTGTTCGAAGCCGAGCTCCCACGCGGCGGCGTCGGGACGTTGGACGGTGAAGGACGCCACCACCGCTTCCGGTTCGCGGATAAGGAAGCAGCTGCAGACATCGTCGAGCCAGTCCAGCGGCATCTTCGGCAGCATGTGCTGAGTCATGTGTTTCTGATACCAGAGCGGCCGGCCATCAGGGATCGGGCCGGTCAGCATCGCGGCGACATGCGCCGCGTCGGTGCTCTGCGCGGCGATCACTTCGTCGCGCCCCGGGTGCTGGACGCCGGTCCGCACCAGATAGTGCGCGTAGAACGGCTCGTCGATGACGACGGTGTCGGTGCGGTTCTCCCAGGCGCGCATCATCGCGGTGGAGATATTGCGTGGCCCCGACCACATCGCGATGCGCAGGCCATCGCGAGGCGCGTTCATACGCGGGGTTCCAGCCGGCTTTCCGTTTTCACCAGCTCCATGTATAGCCGTTGCAGGCGCTCGACCATGGGACCGCGCCTGCCGTCGCCCATCGTGCGGCCATCGATCCCGCAGGCCGGCACCACGCCGGCGAAAGTGCCGGTGACGAAGGCCTCCTCCGCGCCGTAGGCTTCGGTGAGGCTGAAATCCTTCTCGAATACCGGGATGCCGTGCGTGCGGCACAGCCGGATCACGTTGGCGCGGGTGATGCCGCCGAGGCAGTAGTTGCCAGTCGACGTCCACACCTCGCCTCGCCGCACAATGAAGAAATGCGTGGAGTTGCAGGTCGCCACGAAACCGTGCGGGTCGAGCATGAGTGCTTCGTCGTAACCCGCCTTCTGCGCCTGGATGCAGGCGAGGATGCAGTTGAGCTTGGAGTGGCTGTTGAGTTTCGGATCCTGCACGTCAGGTGCGCCGCGCCGCACATGCACCGTGAACAGGCGGATGCCTTGCTCGACCGTGGTCGTCAATGGCTGCTTGTATTCCGGGATGATGACGATGGTCGCGGCACCGATCACGAAGCGTGGATCTTGGTGTGGCGTGGCCTTGATGCCGCGCGTCACCATCAGCCTGATGTGCACATTCGACTGCATGTCGTTGGCGCGCAGCGTGTCGACGATACGCTGGGTCAGCTGTTCGCGGCTGAGGCCGATGTCGAGGTCGATCGCACGGGCGCCTTCGTACAGGCGATCCAGGTGTTGCTCCAGGAACGGCAGGCCGCCGTCGTGCAGGCGCAAGCCTTCCCAGATGCCGTCGCCCAGGACGAAGCCGCTGTCGAACACCGACACGCGCGCCTCGTGGCGTGGCTGCAATTCGCCGTTGACACTGATCCTGATCGCTTCGTTGCGCGGATCGCTCTGGTAGTCGTGCGTGCCTTTGCTCATGGTGGGTACCTTGTCAAGACAGGCTTCAGATTACCTTTTCTTTTGAGGTCCCGTGGCGCCCGGCACGGCAACACAGGGCCAGAGTCGACTTTACCCGGAGAGGCTGTCATTGCAGCCCATCACGGCGTGTTGTCGTGCTTGTCCTCTTCAAGCAGAACGGGCAGAACGGGCAGATTGAGAATGCGAAGATGGAGCGCAGCCTGGATATCCGGAACACGACGCCAGCGCCGCCGCAGCTGCAAGCGGCTGGAAGTACGTCCCTGCCACGGGAACAGCCCGCCGGTCGTTTGCGGCGCGCACGGCCGGTGAATTTTCGCTGGCTGCTGAAGCCGGTCGCGCATCAGGAAAATGCCGTCAAGGTATGGTTCGGCCTGATCATCAGCTCTGGCTGCACGTTCGCAATCGAGGGTGGAAAGTCATGACTGCGGAAAAAAGCACGATGGCCATCGGCTGGCGCGTCTACGGCCTGGGCGTGATGGCGCTGGGCATGCTCTGCCTGGCGTGGGGAAACTTCGATACGGGGCAGCCGGTGCCCAAGGACTTTCCCGACCGTACGGTTCTGGCCTACACCGCCGCTGCGTTCATGCTCGTCGCAGGCGCGGCCATCGAGTGGCGCCGGACCGTAGCCTGGGGCGCCGCGGCGCTCACTGCCTACTATGCACTGATCGTGGTTATCCTGATGAACGGCCGCGTGGTGCTGGCTCATTACGCCGAATACGGTACGTACGAAGGTATTGCCGAGCAGCTCGCGATTACGGCAGGCGCGCTGATCATCCATGCCGCCAACGCGAGGATCGATGGGGCGCTGGCCGCACGCCTCGTCCGCATTGGCCAACTGGCGTTCGGGGTTTGTGCGCTGATATTCGGCGGGGCGCATTTTGTCTATATGAGCTTGACCGCCCCGTTGGTCCCCCGATGGCTGCCGCCTTCGCAAGCGTTCTGGGCTTGTGCGACCGGGTTTGGCCATATCGTGGCGGGCCTTGCGATCCTGACGGGCGTGCGCGCGCGTCTCGCCGCGATCCTGCTGACCGCGATGTATGCCTCCTTCACCTTGCTGGTGCACGGACCGATGTTGCTGGCCAATCCCTCCAGCCATTGGATCTGGAGCGAGAACGCGCTGAATATCGCCCTGACCGGCGCTGCCTGGGTGGTGGCGGACTCGCTGGCGCGGTCGAAGCGCTAGCTGAAGATCTCAGGCAAACGGTGTCAGCGGCATTCGAGGCGCAGTCACTTTTCCACCAACGCCTTCAGCCGTGCCAGCGAGGCATCCCATTGTCCGGAGACCTGCTCGACGTAGCTGCGCAGCTCGTCGAGCGCGGCAGGATTCAGCGCGAAAAAGGTTTTCCCGTCCTTCGCACCGGCTGCGGACCACGCCGGCGCTTTCGAGAATGCGCAGATGCTTGCTGGTCGCCTGGCGGGTCAGTGGCTTGCTTTCGCTGAGCTGGGCAATCGACTGGCGGTTGCCGCGACTCAGCGCCAGCACGAGCGACAGGCGGGTGCCGTCGCCCAGTGCGGCGAAGACGACCGCGGTTGCATCCGATTGACGGGACAGCTTGGCGAGTGGGCTACGCGACATGCTTGCGGATGTTTTCCAGCTGCGCGGTCCAGCCGCCGTCGTTCATGCGGAACGCTTCGGCGCGACGGCTGGCGGGAATCTTGTCGAAGCCGGTCTCGGTGATCCGCAGCAGGGTGCCGCCGGCGCTGGGCTCCAGCCTGAACTCCACCAGGGTAGGCGTTTCGCCCTCGTAGTCGACGCTGGCATCGACCGCGTACGGATGCCCGGTGAACGAGAACAGGTGCTCGGGTTCGACCGCCTTGATGATCGCCCGCCAGGCGACATGCTCATGACCTGGGTGGGTAATCAGCCCCTGGGCCACCTTGCCGGGCTCGAACGGCGCGTCCAGCTTCACGCGAAACCACTCACCGAACTCACGGTAGTCAGTGAGTGCACGCCACACGCGCGACACCGGCGCCTGCAACTCGGCGGACTTCTCGATGCGCTCGTTCATATGCCACCTCCTGGTTGCATGTCAGCCAGGACCTGGATGAATGCAACCACCAGGTTGCCATTTGCATGCGCGATCGGGTGACGACCCTAGGGAGGGTCTGAATAATTTCGTCGTCCCGGCGAAAGCTGGAATGACGGGCAAAGACCAATGCCATCCCTAGGCTGCTCTGATACGGGCATGTGCGGCCAGTACAGGCATAATGAGCCGGCCAAATACCGGGGGATGCACCATTGGCCGATAAGCTGACTGGAAGCGCCATGCCGCCCGCATTGCCTGCTGCTCCACGACCGCCGTTGCCAGGCGGTTACTACGCTTTCGGCTGCGCTTCGTTTGTCCCGTTGCTGGGCATCTTCGTCGGCGTCGTCGCAATGGTCATCGGTTTCACTGCGCGGAAGAGGGGCGGCAAGCTGCTGGCGCTGCTTGGCGCCGGCGGCATCGCGTTCAGTGTGATCCTGTATGGCAGCCTGTTCTATTTCGGTTTCGTGCAGCGTGGCGGTGTCTACGACGGACTGCGTGCGCAGATGGCGCAATCCACCATCGACGCGTTGGTGCCGCAGATCGAGTTCTACCGGCTGCAGCACGGCACCTATCCGCCGTCGCTGGACGCGTTGCGCAAGTCATCATCCGCGCAAAGCGTGCTGATGACTTTCGACCCGTCGACGACCATCCCGCGCCCTTTCTATTACGAGCGGGTCGGCAGCGATCACTACTATCTCCGTGGGGTCGGGCCTGACGGCAAGGCGTTCACCGCCGACGACCTGATACCCGATGTGGATGTCCGGGACGGCAGCCGGATCGGCCTGCTCAAGCGGAAGGCCAACCGTTGAAGCGGGCTGGATGTCTGCCGGAGGTACATCTCCGCAAGAGGTTCGGACTCATGCTTTCGAAAGCAGCCACGATGCTGAAATATTTCCGTACTTGTTTCGGCTGGTGGCGCCTCCGTTATGGCCTGGTTCCAGGAGATGGATGCGTTGATGGGTAAAAGCGTTGCGGTATGGCTGCTGGCATGCTTGCTTTGTGTTGCTCCGCTGGCCATTGCGCAGGAGCCGCTGGCGCCGGTGGAGGCGCGCGTACCGTTTGCTCCGACGGCGTTTGGCGGCAGCGACGGGCTGACGCATCTCGCCTATGAACTGCATGTCACCAGCATCTACGGCGACACCGGTCCACCGGGTCAGTCGACCGCCCGTTTGGCAATCTCGGCCACGAATACATCCGAGTCGGTTGTTGCCGTATTGCCTAGGATGATGATCGTGATGTCCTGGTCGAGCACATTGAACAACTGGGTCTGGGCACCCATGATCGAACCGGGTCTTTTTACGACCGGATGTTTCGCTCCCTTCAAGGTGGTTTCATACGACCACAGTCCGTAGCCATAGTCGTCGAGTCCGGGCTTGATCATGCGTTCAAGTGTGGCCTGCCTGATCAGCTTCAGGCCGAACAGGGCATCGGAGAATTTCATGAGGTCGCCGGTTGTCGAGTACATCGCTCCGGCGGCGTACCAGTTCTCCGGGTACACCGGCAGGTCATTGGACAAGACCTTGCGGTCGTCACGATAGAAGTACGTATCGGCCAGCCGATCGACGATGTCGCCCTGATGCAGAAAGCCTGAGTCATTCATCTTCAGGGGCTGCAGAATTCTTTCCCTCAGTACCTGCTCATACGGCTCGCCGTAAAGGCGCTCGATGATTTTCCCCAGAACGACGTAGTCGGCGTTGTTGTAGTTGAACACCTTGCCGGGGATGCTGACGAGCTTGCCGCTGCAGTACTTCGTCAGAAGTTCATCGCTGGTGTGGGGCATCTGGTAGACGGGGATGCCATCGCGAATGGCGCTCGCCTGGTCAGAAATCCCATCGAAGCCTGGAAGGCCCGAGGTGTGATTGAGCAGCTGGCGGATGGATACCTTGCTCCCGGCCTCGCCCGCGTAGTCGGGCAGATAGGACTTGATGGGCTTGTCCAGATCGAGCCTGCCCTCTTCGTACAGTTGCAGGATCAACACTGACGTGAACAGCTTCGTGATTGACGCGATCTTGTATCGCGTCTGCTGTGTGCTTGGAATCCTGAAGGGAAGATTGGATAGCCCGAAGCTCTTCGCGTAACGGATCTCGGCCTGCTTCTGTACCAGGATCGAGCCGTTGAAACGATGCGCCTTGGCATACGCGTCAATGAATCCGCCCAGGTCCGTCGACTGCGCGCTAGCTCCACGGGAGAAGAGCAAGACGGCGATCAGGATCAAAATTTTCATGCAATGCTCCGGCGTGACCAATGATGTCGAGTCCACGCAGCGGCAATGGACGGCACGACCATGGTTTGCATGGTGGCCTTTCCTGCATGCATGGGGTCGTACGGGGACATGGGATACCGGCGCGAAGACATCGGTTGCGATGGCTTGCGCCACGGCCCCTGTCTTTCCGTCATTGCGTGGAGCTGGGGGGGTACTGGCTGCGGCATCGGCTTGGATCGTGCGATAGTGATCCCGACCGATCGGCGGGCCCATGCCTGCCTCGCTAATGGGGAGTCAACTGTGCCTAGGAAAGCCCGCCGTTTCGCGTCTGTCCTGCCGCCGATCAGCACTTGCCGGCATGCCGTGCTGGCCTTGGCGCTTGCCGGGCTCTGCGCTGCTCCGGCTGCCTGGGCGCAGTCGCCGCAGTTGTCGGCGCAGACGCAGCAGTTCGTGAAGTATGCGCAGCCGCTGCTGGCGATCGGCCATGTGCGGGTGATCGATGGCAACGGCACGCCGGCACGGGAAAACCAGACCGTGTTGCTGCGCGACGGATTGATCGCGGCGGTCGGCAGGCATCTCAAGCTGCCTAAGGGTGCGACGGTGATCGACGGCAGCGGGCACACGCTGATCCCGGGCTTGGTCGGCATGCACGACCACATGTTCTATCCGGCCCCGAAAGTGAACCCGGAAGCGAAGGAGGCGATCTATCCCGAGCAGGCATCGAGTTTTCCCAAGCTGTATCTGGCCGGTGGCGTCACCACCATCCGCACCACCGGCAGCACCGAGCCGTATACCGACCTTGAGCTGAAGAAGGCGATCGACGCCGGCAAGATCCCCGGGCCGAAGATGCATACCACCGGGCCGTATCTGGAAGGCAAGGGCAGCTTCACGCCGCAGATGCACGAACTGGTGGATGCGGCCGACGCCACCGATACGGTCAATTACTGGATCGGCGAAGGCGCGACCTCGTTCAAGGCGTACATGCACATCACCCGCGCCGAGCTCTCCGCGGCGATCGCGGCAGCGCATGCGAAACAGATCAAGGTGACCGGACACCTGTGCACGATCGGGTTCACCGAGGCGGCCGACCTCGGCATCGACGACCTGGAGCACGGGCTGCCGGTGGATACCGAGTTCACCGCGGGCAAGCAGCCGGACGTCTGTCCGGATACCAAGCTGGCGGTGGCCAACCTGGCGACGATGAGCGTCGACGATCCGCGCATCCAGCAACTGATCAAGCACCTGGTGTCGAAGCGCGTGGCGGTCACCTCGACCCTGCCGGTGTTCGAGACCTTCGTGCCCGGTCGTGCGCCGGTGGATACGCGCGTGCTGGACGCGATGCTGCCGGAAACCCGGGTGGAATACCTGGCGGCCCGCGAGCGCGTGGCCAGGACGCCCGACTCGCCGTGGGTGAAGGTGTTCAAGCTGGAGCAGGATTTCGAGCATGCCTTCGTGCAGCAGGGCGGCACCCTGCTGGCCGGACTCGACCCTACCGGTTATGGCGGCGTCATCGCCGGTTACGGTGACCAGCACGAGGTGGAGCTGCTGGTGGAGGCCGGTTTCACCCCACTGCAGGCGATCCGGATCGCCACCATCAACGGGGCACGCTTCATGGACGAGGACAAAGTCATCGGCTCCATCGAGGCCGGCAAGGCCGCCGACCTGGTGCTGATCGCCGGCAACCCCGCAACGAACATCAAGGACATCGAAAACGTCGAACTGGTGTTCAAGGACGGCGTGGGTTACGACCCGGCCAAGCTGGTGAAGGCTGCCAACGGCACGGTGGGCGTGCGCTAGCGGAGGCCCACCGTGGCCGATCCGGCGACCGCCGCCGAGCCGGTGCGGCGCGTCCATGCCTGCATGTTCACGCCCTTCACCAGCAGCCACGACGCAAGCGACAGTTCCGCGACGAGGCATGGCATCAGGATGAAGGGAAATATCCGTCCCTCGAAGTCGGGGGCGAGCAGCAGGGCGAAACTGTTGAGCAGATAGCACGCGCCAGCGACCTGCATCAGCACGCCGATGGCGCGCGGCAGGTATCCCGATTGGCGGATCAGGTGACCTTCCACCAGGCACACGCATCCGAAAAAGATCAGCCCGACGCCGAAGCCATATTCGTGCAGCCGGATCGCGAAGTACGACCACGCCTGCAGTTGCGCCAGGTCGAAGGCCTTGAGGTAGGGCGCGTCTCCCAGCAAGAGCAGCGGCACCAGCAGGCTCAGCTTGTTGGCCACCAGCACGGCCGTCTGGATCAGATTGAGCAGCAGGTTAAGCAGGGCCAGGTTCCGGCTGGCCGGTCGCAACAGGACATAGAGCGCCCACATCACGAAGACATCGCAGACATGCATCACCAGGTCGCCGGCGATGCCCATGCGCCACAGCGATTCCGAGGCCAGGATGTTGCTGGCGGTGGCTGCCGCATCGCCAGGCACCATCAATTTGCCGCGGATGAAGAGTTCGCCGAGCGCACCGGCCACGATGATGACGAGGTAGAGCAGGCCGCCGAACCTTGCATAGGTCTGCGGCGAGGTTGGCTTCGCTGACACGGTCATGGCGGACTCCCGATCCGGAACATTCATGGGTTGCGCGAGCTGCTGGCGAAGCGTTGCAGCGGATCACGCCAAAGCTATGCGACACGCCGTGTGCGCATCACGTGCCAGACGTCACCGTGACGATGGCGATGACCTCGGACATCGACATGGATGAATTCGAGGCCCGGATCCGGCAGTTCGTGCACATGGATTCTTCCGGCACATGGATTGGCGGCCAGGAAGCGGCGATGATCCGGCCATGCAGACAGTGACCTCCCGCCGGATTTTCGCCCACGACGAGTTTCTCGGGCAGTACGAGATGCGCTTGCCTGCCGGCGGTTTCGTGGTGGCGCGGCGCGTGCCGACGGTCCCCGAACACGAAGTCGAGGAACACACGCATACGGAGGCTCATTTCGTGCTGCTCATGCGGGGCGCCTATGTGTCCTCGGCCGCGGGTGCACCTGCGGTGGCAGAGCGCCCGTTGTTGATCTACAACCCGCCCGGCACCACGCATCGCGACTGCTTTCGTGGCGATGGTGGACAGTTCTTCACGGTGTCGGTGTCGATGGCCACGCAGCGACATTTTGCCTACGCGGTCGCGCTTCCCGACCACGCCTGTGTGCTTGGCCGTGCCGCGCTGGGCGTGGCATTGAACATGGCGGCGAGTGGTGCCGCGCCGACGCCGCACGACGGGCTGATCGTCGAGTCCTTGTGCGCGGAGCTGCTGACCGCCACGGCGCTCGACTTCAAGGATGTCCTTGACCGCGCGCCGGCTTGGTTGCGGCGGGCGCGTGAGCTGATGCACGACGACTGCGGCACCGAGTTGAGCCTGTCGGATGTCGCCATGGTTGCCGGCGTGCATCCGGTGCATCTGACGCGGACCTTCCGCCATCATTTCGGATGCACGCCCGGCGATTACCTGCGACGTTGCCGCCTGACCAAGGCGGCGGCACTGCTGATGGACACGTCCGCCGAACTGGTGGATGTCGCCGAGGCATGCGGTTACTTCGATCAGGCGCACTTTTCGCATACGTTCAAGGCCGCCTTCGGTGTGTCGCCCCGAGGTTACCGGTTGGGCGCGACAACCGGCCGGGCAGGTTTGCCAGATACAAGACCGGCGTAGCCACGCACACTAGGATCGATGGGGATGGCGGCCGTGGCTCAAGGTCGCACCCTGTTCCCAAGCGGAAACCGAATCATGCGACGACTTACCCTGATCCTTGGCGCTTTGTTTGCGGCAGTCCTCCCCATGATCGTGCTGGCGGATGAACCGGCGCCGGCCGGCGCGGATCGCCTGCTCGGTCTGTGGGGAAATGAAACGGCATTCGTGCCGCAAGCCGCCGGGACACTGGTGATCGATGGCCGCAGCGACGAGTGGCGGGCGTCGATCGGTGGCTTCGAGGCGGCCGTGCATCGTGCGGGCGACCGCATCGATGTCAGCTTGCCCGGCGATCAAGGCCGGTTCCGTGGCCATCTGGCCGCCGATGCGTCGGCTATCGACGGGTTCTGGATACAGCCGGCGGGGACCACGTTGAGCAGTGCCTACGCCACGCCGCTGACCTTGAAGCCGGTGCAGGCCGGCGTGTGGTCGGGGCGGGTGCAGCCGTTGGCCGATCGTGTTTCCCAATACCTGCAGATCGCGCGCGGGTCCGATGGTGCGCTGGTGGCCTCCATCGCCAATCCGGAATTCAACCTCGGCCGAAGCCAGCTCTACAAGGTGGCGGTCGATGGCGATGCGTTGACATTGAGCGACCCGCGGCGACCCGCCTGGCAGTTGCACGGCAACTTCGACGAAGACAGCGGTCAGTTGCGCCTGGACTGGCAGGGCATCGGCTGGTTCGCCTTCACGCGCCGCGACCGCGATCATGCGCCGGGGTTCTATCCGCGGACGCCGGCGGCGACCAGCTACGCCTACCGGCAACCACTGGATCTGGACGATGGCTGGGCGACCTCATCGCTGCAGGATGCGGGGCTCGACGCGCACATGATCGCCGCGCTCGTCGAGAGCATCGAGCGCGATGCGATGACCGGTCCGGCGGCGCCACAGATCCAGGGCGTGCTGATCGCACGGCATGGCAAGCTGGTGGTGGAGGAGTACTTCCATGGCTTCGATCGCGAGCGTAAGCATGACACGCGCTCGGCTGGCAAGTCCTTCGCCTCGCTGATGGTCGGTCTGGCGATGCAGCACAGTACGAAGCTCACTCCGGATACGCCGGTACTGTCGTTGTTGCCGCAGTACCAGGGTCTGGCCAACCCCGATCCGTGCAAGCGCCAGATCACGGTCGCCGATCTGATGAGCATGACTTCAGGGCTGGCCTGCGATGACAACGACGACAAATCGCCGGGCAACGAGGATGTCATGCAGTCGCAGCACCGGCAGAACGACTGGTACCGCTACACCCTGGACTTGCCGATGGCTCGCGCCCCTGGCGGCAACAAGGCGGTGTACTGCTCGGCCGGCATCAACCTGCTGGGCGGTGTCGTCGGCCACGCCACGGGCATGTGGCTGCCGGCGTTCTTCGACACCTATATCGGCCGGCCGTTGCAGATGCGCGACTACCACATCAACCTGATGCCGAACGGTGATGCCTACCTTGCCGGCGGCATTTACCTGCGCCCCCGCGACATGCTCAAACTTGGGCAGCTGTATCTCGCCGGTGGCGTCTGGAATGGGCATCGCGTGATCGATCGCCATTGGGTCGATCTGTCCACCATCCGCCATGCCGAATTCGCGCCGGACCACGGCTACGGCTATGCCTGGCATCTGCATGCGATGAAATCCGTCGGCCACGACTATCGCGAATACGCCGCCGAAGGCAACGGTGGCCAATTCATCATCGTCGTGCCGGAGCTGGACATCACGGTCGTGATCACCGCCGGCAACTATGGCGATTTCAAGACCTGGTATCCGCTGCAGGATCTTGTGGCCAAATACATCATTCCAGCAGCAAACAAGCAGTAGCGCGTCCGGTGGCTCTTGCAGAAATGTGGTTGCATCGAGGTGCGCCAAACACCAAAGAGCCCCGGTCGGTTGGATGGCCAGCTTGGCCTGCTCGATACGCGTGAGCCGTGGAACAGTGCGGGCATTGCCAGTACGCCAGGTCGGCCGCCCGAGGTTTCCCGCAAGCGGCGTCCAGCATTGCCGCTGCAAATGGCTGTTCCGCAATTATTCGAATCTGCGTTACGTGATGGGATAAGCCATAATCGCCGGGGCACGATCTGTCGTCACGTTAAGGCCTTGCATGCCCGACCCCAACAAGCTCTTTGCCCAGGCCACCACGGCGTACAACCAGGGAAACTGGCGCCAGGCATACGATGTGGCGACACCGCTGCTGCCGCTTGCGCCAGACCATGCAGGGTTGCACTACCTGATCGGGCTTGCTGCGCTCGGCTTGAAGCAGATGCCACAGGCAGTGAAGCACCTGCAGAGGGCCGTCAAGCTGGATCCCCTGCGGGCCGAATATGCGGCGCAATTTGCGAAAGTGCTTTCCCTGGTCAACCAGCCTGCGGTTGCTCTGCGGGTCGTCGACCGGGCGTTGACCCTGTCGCCGCTGGATGCTCCGACGCTCGATACCCTTGGGGTGGTGCTGTCGCGTGCCAACGAGCATGAGCGCGCGGTAACGCTGTACGAACGCGCGGTAGCGCTCGCACCGGCCCGCGCCGATCTTCATTACAACCTGGCCAAATCGCTGATCTGCCTGGGCAGGCTTGATGATGCCGACCAGGAGATGGAAGTCTGCCTTGATCTGGCGCCACAGTCCTGGGACATCCATCTGACATTGTCACAGCTGCGCAAACAGAGCCGGGCGAGCAATCATCTGCAGCGATTGCAGTCTCTGCTGCCAGACAGCGTCGGCAACCCGGTGGCGCAGTTGCATCTGCATCTGGCGTTGTTCAAGGAGTACGAGGATCTGGCCGACTATCCCCGTGCCTTCGAACACCTCGCCATCGGCAAGGCGGCGGGCAGGGTCGGACGAGGTTATTCGCACGAACAGAAAGAGGCCCAGTTTGCTGCGTTGACCCGTGCCCTGACGGAGCCGCAACCTGCTGCCGCAGGTTTCCCGACCGACGAACCGATCTTCGTCCTGGGCATGCCTCGCTCGGGCACGACTCTGGTGGAGCGCATCATCTCCAGCCATCGCGATGTGCATTCCGCGGGCGAACTGCAGAACTTCCCGGTCTCGTTCAAGCAGGTCTCCGGCAGTCGCACGCCACAGCTGCTGGATCCGGAGACCATCGGCTGCGCAAGCAGGATCGATTGGCGAAAGTTGGGCGAAACCTATCTTTCCAGCACCCGGCCGGCGACTGGCCAAAAACCCCGCTTCATCGACAAGCTTCCGCACAATTTTCTCTATGCGGGGTTCATCGCCAACGCCTTGCCCAACGCAAAGATCATCTGTTTGCGGCGCGATCCGATGGATACATGCCTGAGCAATTTTCGCCAGCTTTTCGCGCTGCAGTCGACCAATTACGACTACTCATTCGACCTGCTGGATACCGGGCGTTACTACGTCTTGTTCGATCGCCTGATGGCGCACTGGCAACGGCTATTCCCGGGACGCATCCTGGAGGTGGATTACGAGACGTTGGTGGATTCTCAGGAAAACAGTTCGCGCCAGATGCTCGAGTTCTGCGGCCTGTCCTGGGACGATGCCTGCCTGCGCTTCGAGGACAATCCGGCGCCTGTCGCGACGGCCAGCGCAGTGCAGGTGCGCAGGCCGATGTACCGTAGTTCGGTCAAACGCTGGAAACACTATGAAGCGCAAACGGCCGACTTGCAGAAGCTGCTGATCGACGCGGGTATTGAGCTCAAGCCATAGCAAGCAACGCGAGAGGCCCATCTTTCAGCATGGCTTGGAAGGGGTGGTGTTGGACCCCAATGGCCTATCTTGCCTTGGCCCCGAGACGCAGGAATACGACATGTCCCATCTCTCCGATTTTCCCATCGCCGCTCGCTGGCCTGCTCGGTACCCGGACCGGATCCAGCTTTATTCGCTCAACACGCCCAACGGCGTGAAGGTGTCGATCATGCTGGAGGAGGCCGGGCTGCCGTACGAGCCGCATCTCGTCGACATCATGAAGGACGAGAGCCACACGCCCGAGTTCCTGTCGCTGAACCCGAACGGAAAAATTCCCGCGATCATCGACCCGGACGGTCCCGACGGCAGGCCGCTCGGGTTGTTCGAGTCGGGTGCGATCCTGCTGTATCTGGCGGACAAGTCCGGCAAGTTCATTCCGGCTGACCCGGCACGGCGCTGGGAGACGATCCAGTGGCTGTTCTTCCAGATGACGGCGATCGGCCCGATGTTTGGCCAGGTCGGCTTCTTCAACAAATTCGCCGGCAAGGAGATTGCCGACAAGCGCCCGCTTGCTCGCTATGTTGCCGAATCGAAGCGCCTGCTGGGCGTACTCGATGCGCGGCTCGACGGCCGCCGCTGGATCATGGGCGAGGAATACAGCATTGCCGACATCGCCACGCTCGGCTGGGTCAACAACCTCATCACCTTTTATGGGGCACGCGAGCTGGTCGAATACGACAGCTTTGCCCATGTCGTTGCATGGCTCGCTCGTGGGCTGGCGCGACCCGCTGTGAGGCGCGGACTGGAGATCCCCAGGAGAGGCTGATCGACCGGCCGGCCCCGATGACAGGCCATGCAGGGCCGGGTATCCCCCGAGTTACCCGCTGTCGAGCTGGGCGGTGCCGTATACCATGCAGCGATGTCGCAAGCCGGTGCTTGCCTGGGGCCTCCATATGTTCTCGGATTCAACGCATGACATCGACGTGGTCGCGTGGCTGGCCACGTTCGGGATTCTGCTCTGCCTGGTCGCCGCGCGTGAATTCGGCTACTGGATGCATCGGCGAAAAATCCGTGGCGGTTCGCCCGAGGCAGAGGACGGCTTCACCCTGACCAGCGTGCTGGGCTTGCTGGCACTGCTGGTCAGCTTCACCTTCTCGATGAGCCTGAGTCGCTACGACAGCCGGCGCGAGCTGGTTGTTGCCGAGGCGAATGCGATCGGCACCACCGCGCTGCGGGTGCAGTTGCTCGATGCCAATGCGCGCAGCGAGCTGGAGCCGCTCATGCGGGCCTATGTGGCCGAGCGCATCGTCTACGGCAAGGCAAGCACCGAACAGGAACAGGATGCCAGTTACGCACGTGCCTCCCGATTGCAGAACCGGTTCTGGCAGGCCATGAGCCGTGGCATCGAGCCGATCCGCACGACACCCCTGTCAGCGCTGGTCGTTTCGGCAACCAACGACATGTTCGACCTGGCCGCGTCGCGCAAGGCAGCGCGTGCGGCGCATATCCCGACGCGCGTGCTGGTGGTGCTGCTCATCTACAGCGTGTTCGTCGCCTTCCTGGTGGGTTACGAGAAAGGTCATGCGCGCTGGGCCAGCACCATGCTGTTCGTGCTGCTGCTGATCGCGGCCGCGCTTATCCTCGATATCGATCAGCCGGTGCGTGGAGCAGTGCAGGTCTCGCAACAATCGATGCTGGATGCCCAGGCGGCGATGGGGCCTTGACTTCTGGCTTCTGCGTGGTGTTCAAGCCCACCCGAGGCTGACCATCCGTGTCGAAAGGCTGTGTGCGGCGGCGGTCGTTCTGAAGCGCCATGCCGGTTTGCCGCCACCAGCACGGTTTCGCTCATCCAGACAGATCGGTCATGGTTCAACGCGGTGGCATGCCCGATGCGCCGGTGCATTGCCTGATAGGCAGCGGACAGTGCCGGTCGATGGCAATGCCGAGTCGCGATTCAGTCGTCGTCACTCTTCGGTACGCTGACTGTGCCCTTGACGTTCTGATGATGGATGTCGCCGCTGCCGTTGGCGCCTACGCTGAAATTGCCGCCGACGCCATTGGCGTTGACATCGCCGGAGCCGGTGCTGCCGACCCTGGCGTCACGGCCGATATGGCTGAGCGTGACGTCGCCGGAGCCGGTCGCGCCGACGTTGACGCTGCCGCTCACGTTGCTGAAGACAAGATCGCCCGAACCGGAATGATCTGCCTGGACATCGCCGCGGACATCATCGACGTGCACATCGCCCGAGCCGGTTTCGTGCAGGTTGACGCTGCCGACGTGCTGCGCCTTTACATCGGCCGAGCCGAGTTTAAGGGTCAAGGCGCCGGCGATGTGGTCCGCGACCAGGTCGCCCGAGCCGGAATCAAGGTTCAGCGAGGCGAGGTTGCTGGCGTTGACGTCGCCGGAACCGCTGTCGACGTTGATGGCGAGCGATGCCGGCACGCGGACCTGCAGTTTCAGATATGCGTAGCTGGAGCCGAACAGGTTGATGTTCATATGGCTGTTGTCATGCTCTGTGTCGACTGTGGCGCGGTCGCCATCGCGGTTGGCACCGACCTGCAAGTCGCTCAGCCACGACGCGTTGGAGGCACAGGCGGTGCCGCGTACCTCGACCTTGGTCAAGCCGGCGACGCTCTGGATGTCCAGGTCGGTGGAGCCAAGCTTGAGCAGCAGGCTGCTCAGGCCGGCGGCGTCAAGGTCGGCATTGCGCGGCGCGCTGTAGCGGCATTCAGCCGCGCCGGCCGCCAAGGGCAGCGTCGTCAACAGCAGGGCAAGGATGGTTTTTCGCATGGTTTCTACTCCGGGTTGGCAACATCGGTCTGATGCGCGCAAGAGGCTGAGCGTTTATAGGCGATGCGTATCGCGTGCGATATATGACCTTTGGCGGCGCGGTAATCGCGATGCCCGCACAAAGCCGGTTGTTCATGCGATGGCTGCCAGTACGCGGCCACACGATCTGAGAATAAGCGCGTTGCAACCAGAACCGATGCGATTCCTGCCTTGCGGACTATCCTTTCCAGCCATGTATGACCGCTGGCATGAGGTAAAACCATGAATGTCCTGTTGTTCGGTGCTACCGGCATGGTCGGTCAGGGTGCATTGCGCGAGTGCCTGCATGCCGACGACGTGACCCGGATACAGACGGTCGGTCGTACCGCGACGGGCCAGCAACATCCCAAGCTGCACGAACTGGTGCACCAGGACCTGTTTGACTGCAGCGCCATCGAAGCGGAGCTCACGAATTTCGATGCGTGCTTCTTCTGCATTGGCGTGGCCTCGTCCGGCATGGCGGAGGCGCAGTACACGCGACTGACCCACGACCTCACCTTGGCGGTGGCGAAGACGTTGGCACGGCTCAACCCGCAGATGACGTTCGTCTATGTCTCCGGTGCCGGTGCGGACAGCAGTGAGGCGGGCAGGGTGATGTGGGCGCGGGTGCGCGGCCGGCTCGAAAATGCATTGCAGCGGCTGCCGTTCAAGGCGGTATACGTATTCCGGCCAGGCATCATCCAGCCGTTGCACGGCATCCGTTCCAAGACGGACGCCTATCGCTGGTTCTATCTGCTGGCACGGCCGTTGCTGCCAATGCTGCGCATGTTGATGCCGAATACGGTGTTGAGCACGCAGATTGTCGGCCGTGCGATGCTGGCGGTGGCTCGCCGCGCTGCGCCCAGGGCGATACTGGAAGCGGCGGACATCCGTGCATTGGGGCGTGCATGATGGAGCGGCAGCGAGCGGAACCCGATCGTGCCGGTTGCGGTCACGTTTTCACCCACTCATAACTAAGGACGGTTTCATGAAGCATGGCGCTCTGTGGTCGATGGTGGTTCTGGGCTTGCTGGCAGCATCGGCGGCACATGGAGATCCAGTGCCTGATTTGCGCAGCACGCTGACGCGCTTGCGCGCGGACCGGCCGTTGGCAGTCACAGCGTGCGTCAACAGCACGGTGCACGATGGCAGCGATGCGGCAAAGAATACGCAGGCGCAAGTGCAGATCAGTGTGGCCAGCGGCACGGACGGCTTGCAGATGGGCTTTTCGCCGGCCTTGCTGCAGCGCTCGGCGCAGGAGGCGGCCATACACGCGAAGAACAAGGACGCCCCCACGCCGATCGCGGACCTGCTGGGCAAGCTCAGTCCGGTGAACGTGCAGCCGATGCTGGATTTCGCACCGGAGCTGCAGCGCAAACTCGATGGCGCCATTCTCTCCAGCCAGCGCGACGAGATGCATGATGGCAAGCCCGCGCATCTGCTGGTGTTCGATGTGCCATTGCCGCCCTCAGCCAGCAAACAGATGACGATCAAGCAATACACCGGGCAACTGAATGTGTGGCTCGGTACCGACGGTGTGCCGGTCGCGGTGAAGGAGGCAGTGCAGATCAAGGGACGCAAGATGCTGATCGGCATCGAGCTGGGCAGCGCGTCCAGCTACGAGTTGCGCACCGTCGGGACCCGACTGGTGGTGATCTCGCGGCACACCGAGGAATCACATTCCGTATTCGGCAGCGAGGGCGACAGCACGACCGACGCAGTGCTCACGCTGGCAACGGGTTCTTCCAAGCCGTCCAGCTGACGTGCGCGCAGGCTGGACGTCGCAATCCGATCAATTGTTGCCGGTGACCTGCGGCTGCGCGGCACCGGCATCGTGCAACGCCTGCCATCCGAAGCTGCAAGCAGCGTAATCGATGATCCGTTTGACCGGCTTCCGCTGCAGCAGGCGTTTGGCCGCAAGCCGCGTGGTTGCCAGCGCAGCCTCCGGAATCCAGTCTTTGTCCCTCCCACGGTGGTGTAGGTTCGGTCGCGTGCCGCCGGCGATGGAGTCGACCTCCGGCGCCACCGGCTTTCGCCCAGCAGGCCGAGTTGCGGGCCTTACTCCAGCGATCTCAAGCGACTGAATCCAGGAGCGCTCCGGGTCCCTGCTCGACCAGCCATTCGGCTGTTGGAGGCGCCGTGCGGGGCCGACGAGAAGAAGCCCGGCTTTTCGAGACCCGCCCAGGCCTGATCGAGAAGCGCGCCGACGGCTGGAATCCAGTTGGCCGGAATGCGGCACGGTATCCAGACGGCTGCCCGATGAAGCAGGACCCTCGCCCCCATGACCGCAGGACGCGCTAGGCAGCGCTACGCTCGCCTGTCATGGACCCATCGTTGGTTCCGGGATGCCGGCGCTGAGAGCCACGCCGCATCCGGCTCGGGTAATCCGATGCCAGGAACAGGGGTCCAGGATTTCCGGCATCACTTTCCGATGCCGGGGATGGCTGGGCACAGCGGCTCCCGTGCCGGCCGAACAAAGCAGTAACCCATATGACGTCACAACTACGAGGAAAACCAAATGAACACGCATTTCGAACGTACCGGTGCATTGACCGAACTGACCAGCTACCCACAATGGGCACAGGACATGGTGGCCGATTGCGAGAGCACCAAACAAAGCGTGGTGCAGCATGAGATGTGGGACATGATGAGGAAGGCTACCCTCAGCCATGCGTCCACGGCCAACTTCATGGTGGGCATCTGGCCCGTGATCGAGCGGTTTCCGGCCTATATGGCGCTAAGCCTGCTCAAGACCCGTTTCGGCCGTAGTCCCGGCGACAATCTGGCCCGGCGCTGGCTGGTACGCAATATCCGGGTCGAGCAGAACCACGCCGAATACTGGCTCAACTGGGCCGAGGGCGCAGGTGTGTCGCGCGAGCAGGTTCTGCATGGACGGGCACCCCATGGTACCGGGACGCTTGCTGACTGGTGCGAGGAGATTTGTACCGGCGGCAGCCTGGCTGCCAGTATCGCGGCCACCAACTATGCCGTTGAAGGAGCCACCGGAGAGTGGTCGCAGCGCGTCTATGAGAGTAAAACCTATGCCGAAAGCTTTCCGGCGAAGGAAAGGGTGGGCAGTTTGCGCTGGCTACAGTTGCATGCGGCTTATGACGATACCCATCCGTGGGAGGCTCTGGAGATAGTCTGTACGTTGATGGGCACGACGCCGGCTGCCGATGAGGTGACGCATGTCGGCGACTGTATCAAGCGGAGCTATACCAGCATGCGCATCAGCATGGATCGCTGCCTTGAGGTGCGCCGTTATCTGGAGGCAGTGAGCGAGGCTGCTGCCTGATAGATGCGGTCGTGGCAAGGTTGCAGGTGTGTATTCACAACGTATTGGCCATGATAGAAAGAGGTACGATGCGTAACGCACAAACCACCTTGCAACGACCGCTGTCACGACGCTTGATGCCGCTGGTGTACGCGTTGGTGGCGATGGTGGGGCTGATCCTGGCGTTGACCTGGGGAGCCCTGCAGGTTCAGATCACTCTCGCCGGGTTCTTGAACGGCGAGAGTCTCTGGTCCAAGGCCCAGAAGCAGTCGGTGATCGATCTCGATGCTTATGCGGTCAGCGGCAACGCTGCGGATATCGACAGTTTCCGGCGCAACTATGCCGTGCTTGATTCCGATCGCTGGGCACGCGATGCCATCGCGTCGGGCAGCTTCGACCATGAAAAGGTGATGCAGGCATTCGAGCGTGGCAGCGTGATCCCCGCGGCCATACCCGGGATGATTTTCATACTTGAGCATTTTCCCTCCGCACCGCACATCAACGAGGCGCTGCGGGCGTGGTACTCGACGGACGACGCGATTGCCGAGCTTGCGGGCATCGCACGCCAATTGCAGGCGGCCCATGCAGGTGGCGGACTGTCCGGCGCCGAACTGACTCGCCAGCGCGAGCGCATTTATACGCTCAACAATTATATCGGGCCGCGCACCAACATCTTCTCGCTGGAGATTGCGCTTGGCGCATCCTGGGTCAGTGAAATCCTGTTCGGCAGCGTATTGGCTGCGGCATGCATCGCTATGCTGCTGTGGTTGAGGATGGCACGCCGGATCCTGGCAAGCGTACGCGGTACCGAGGAGCGCTACCGGCTGCTGTTCGACAGCGCAGCCGATGCGATCGTGATGGTCGATGAAACGAGCGGGCGAATACTCGACGTCAACCGTACGGCATCGATATGGACCGGGCGTCACGCCAATGAGCTGATCGGCGACAGGTTTGTCCATTTGTTCGTGCAATCGATCTCGGGGCAGCAGGCCGGTCGTGCCGCCACCAACACGCTGCTGGGGCTGGGCGGCATCAAGCGCCCGGTCGAGACGCAGACCAGCCTCGCCACGTGGGGCAACCTGCCGGTGCGGCAGGCGATCATCCGCGACATTTCCGAGCGCGTGGCGATCGAGCAGGAGCGCCGGGTCGCCGCCGAGGCGCTGGCCAGCATTGTCGAGGGCGTTATCATTGCGGATGCGGATCGCCGCGTGATCTCGACCAATGCGGCGCACACGGACATCACCGGTTTCACCAGCGTGGCCTTGCAGGGCAAACGGTTCGATGAGAGCCGCCGTCTGCCCGATGGCAAGCCCCTGCCGAAGTCGATCTGGGAGGATATCGCCGCGGGTCGCAACTGGCTGGGCGAAGTGCAGAGCACGCGCAATGACGGCAGCAGCTATCCCGAACACCTCAGCATCAGCGCGATCCGCGACACGGACAATCAGGTGCTGTACTTCGTCGCGGTGTTCACCAACATCCACGAAGCGAAGCTGCATCAGCACCGGCTGGAACACCTGGCGCGGCACGATCCGCTGACCGGGCTGGTCAACCGGGCGGAGTTCGAGCGCCGTTGCAGCGAGTCGATAGCTCTGGCTGAGCGCGAGCGGTTGGCGGTTGTCGTGCTGTTCATCGATCTGGACGCATTCAAGATCGTCAACGACAGCTACAGCCATGCGATCGGCGACCGCCTGCTGGTCAAGGTCGCCGATCGCATAAGCCGGCAGTTGTCCGAGAGCGATGTGGTCGGGCGCATCGGCGGCGACGAGTTCACCGTGCTGATCAACCGGCTCAGCCTGCGCGAGGATGCGCGCCCGATCGTCAACCGGCTGCTGGCGACGTTGTCCGAGCCGCTGATCGTCGACGATTACGAGGTCGTCCTCAGTGCCAGCATCGGCGTGGCCGGTTATCCCCTGGACGGCACCGATTCGGCAACCCTGATCGCCAACGCCGATGCCGCGATGTATACCGCGAAGACCGAAGAGCGCAACACGTTCCGTTTCTATACGCCGATGATGCATGCCGATACCCGCCGCCGCCTGCAGCTGGCCAGCGAGTTGCGGCTGGCGCTGTCACGCAACGAGTTCCATCTGCTCTACCAGCCCAGCATCGAGCTGCGCACCGGGCGCATCGTGGCGGTGGAGGCGCTGTTGCGCTGGCAGCATCCGGAACGTGGCGAGGTGCTGCCCGGCGAATTCATCCCGGTGGCGGAAAGCCTGGGCATGATCCGTCGCATCGACGAATGGGTGATGCAGGCCGTATGCGCGCAGATCCAGGTCTGGGACCTGGCCGGCATGCCGCCGATCCGCGTGGCGGTGAACATTTCCGCACGCTGGTTCGGCCACCCGGCCTTCGTCGACGGCGTCAGCCGCACCCTGCAGTCGCGACAGCTGTCGCCGAAGCGTCTGCTGCTGGAGATCACCGAGAGCGCGATGTTGCGGCTGGGCGACGATACCGAGCGCACCATGCGTACCCTGCATGGGTTGGGTATCGAAGTGGCGGTCGACGATTTTGGTACCGGCTATTCCTCGATGGCCTACCTCAAGCTGCCGGCGGTGGCCTATCTGAAAATCGATCGTTCCTTTGTCACCGGCCTGCCCGGCAACGCCAACGATGCGGCGATTGCCGAGGCGATGCTGGCGATGTCCAGGAGCCTTGGCCTGGGCACGATTGCGGAGGGCATCGAAACCGAGGCGCAGCATGATTTCCTGCTGCGTGCCGGTTGTGCCGAAGGGCAGGGCTACCTGTATTCGTACCCGCTGAAGGCGGACGAGATCCTGCACCTGCTATGTCCGAATCAACCGCAGTTTCCGGTCAGCAAGCTCCGGCTGGTGCCGCCCAAGCGCAGTTGATCGCTGTCGCGGATGGGCGCCTAGAGCGGTGCGCAATGCCGGTTCAGCCATTCCAGGTCGGCGTCGTCCAGTAGCGGGCTGAGCGCGGCGCGCACATTGGCGTGGTAATCGTCGAGCCACGCGCGCTCTTCCGGATTGAGCAGGCCCGCTTCGAGGGCGCGGCGGTCGAACGGGCACATGGTCAGCGTCTCGAAGGCGTTGAACTCGCCGAACTCGGTGCGATCGGCCTCGATCACCACCGCCAGATTCTCATGACGGATGCCGTGTCGGCCCGGCTTGTACAACCCTGGCTCGATCGAGCTGATCATGCCCGGCTCCAGCGCCACCAACGCCCCGCCAGCGACCGGCGGGCGGATGCCATGCGGGCCTTCGTGCACATTCAGGAAATAGCCTACGCCATGGCCGGTGCCGTGGCCGTAATCCATGCCGCTGGCCCATATCGGCGCACGTGCCAGCGCATCCAGTTGCGGGCCGCTGGCACCTTTCGGGAAGCGCGCGCGCGACAGCGCGATCATGCCTTTCATCACCAGCGTCGCGTCGCGTCGTTGTTCCGGCGTGGTCTCGCCGAGCGCCAATACGCGGGTAATGTCGGTGGTGCCGCCGAGATACTGGCCGCCCGAATCGATCAGCAGCAGTCCCTCGGCCTGCAGCGTGCTGTGCGATTCCGGCGTGGCGCGGTAATGCGGGAGCGCGCCGTTGGCCTGGTAGCCGGCGATGGTGGCAAAGCTCTCGCCGATCCAGCCGGGCTGGGCCGAGCGCTCTTCGTGCAGCAGGGTGTCGACATCCAGTTCGGTCACGGTCATGCCGGCGGCCAGTCGTTGTTCCAGCCGGCGGAAGCCGCGTACCAGGGCTGCCCCGTCGCGGCGCATCACGTCGCGGATATGCTCGAGTTCGGCGGCGCTCTTGACGGCCTTGAACGCGGTGCTCGGGTTGGCAGCCTCGATCCGGCTGACGGTCGGCGCGATCGCCGCGGCGATCGCGCCGACCACCCGGCCACTGTCCAGCAGCAGGCTGTCCGGCGTCCCCAGCTCGTTCAAGGCCGAGCTGATCGACGCATAGTCGGCGATCCCGATGCCATCGGCGGCCAGCGCGGCGACCAGGGTATCGCTGAGTTTGGCGCGATGGACGAACAGCGTGGCACGGCCGCCCGGCTGCACCAGCAGGTGGGCGAGGAATACCGGATTGCACTCCACGTCGCTGCCGCGCAGGTTGGTCAGCCAGGCGATGTCATCGAGGCTGGACAGCAGGTGATGGGTGGCGCCGAGCTTGCGCATCGCATTGCGCAGGCGCGCGAATTTGTCGCCGCGCGGGATGCAGGCGTGGTCCAGCTCATGTTCGAACACCGGCGCCTGCGGCAGCGCGGGACGGTCGGTCCAGATCGCGCCAGGCAGATCCAGGTCGGTGCGCACGGTGGCGCCGGTCGTGGCCAGCCGGCGCTCGATCTGCCGCTGGGTGGTCAGCGCCACGCTGTCGCCGGCTACCGCGAGCACCTCGTCGTCGCGCAGGTGCTGCTGCAACCATTCCAGATGCTCGGCGGCGTGCGGCACGCGCAGCTTCATCAGGCTGATGCCGCTACCGGCCAGCTGCTGTTCGGCCTGCGCGAAGTAGCGCGAATCGGTCCACAGCCCGGCGTGATCGGCGGTGACGATCAGGGTGCCGGCCGAGCCGGTGAAACCGGACAGCCACGCCCGTGCCTGCCAGTGCCCAGGCAGGTATTCGGACAGGTGCGGATCGGCGCTGGGAACGAGGACGGCGGCGACGCCATGCTGTTGCATGGCCGCGCGCAGGGCGGCGAGACGGGCAGGAATGGGGGAGTTCATCCGGTCATGCTAGCAGGCGGCCAAGCGCTGTTTCACCCGTCGTGGCGGTCGTGGAGATGAACCAAAACGATGAAATATCCATTGCCATCTCGCAGCGGGACGCTTCTGCGGCTAAAATGCCTAATTTCCAGCACGGCTACTTTCCATGACCCCCCTGATTTTCGTCACCGGCGGTGTGGTGTCCTCGCTTGGCAAGGGCATTGCTGCGGCGTCGCTCGCTTCCATTCTCGAAGCGCGCGGACTCTCGGTCACCATGATGAAGCTCGATCCCTACATCAATGTGGATCCGGGCACGATGAGCCCCTTCCAGCACGGCGAGGTCTATGTGACCGACGACGGTGCAGAGACCGACCTCGACCTCGGTCACTACGAGCGTTTCGTGCACACCCGCTTGACCGGCAAGAACTCGATCACCACCGGCAAGATCTACGACGCCGTGATCCGCAAGGAGCGTCGGGGCGATTACCTGGGCGCCACCGTGCAGGTGATCCCGCATATCACCGACGAGATCAAGCACTGCATCCACGAGGCCACCCGCGGTTTCGACGTGGCGCTGGTGGAGATCGGCGGCACGGTCGGCGACATCGAATCGCTGCCGTTCCTGGAGGCGATCCGCCAGCTGCGCATCGAGCATGGCCCGGAGAAGGTGGTGTTCATGCACCTCACCCTGGTGCCGTATATCAAGGCCGCCGGCGAGATCAAGACCAAGCCGACCCAGCATTCGGTGAAGGAGCTGCGCTCGATCGGTATCCAGCCGGACATCCTGCTGTGCCGCTGCGAGCAGCCGTTGCCCGAGGGCGAGCGCCGCAAGATCGCGTTGTTCACCAACGTGCCCGAGAACGCGGTGATCAGCGCCGCCGACGTGGACATCATCTACAAGCAGCCGCTGTGGCTGCACCAGCAGGGGCTGGACGACATCGTGGTGAAGAAGCTCGGCCTCGATGCGAAGCCGGCGGACCTGTCCGCCTGGCAGCGCACGGTCGATGCGGTAGAGCATCCGAAGGACGAGATCACCGTCGCCATCGTCGGCAAGTACGTCGAACACAAGGATGCCTACAAGTCGCTGGGCGAAGCGCTGCGCCATGGCGGCATCAAGCAGCAGACGCGGGTGACCCTGGACTGGATCGACTCCGAGCAGGTCGAGGCCGAGGGCGCTGCCAAGGTGCTCGGCAAGGCCGACGCGATCCTGGTGCCGGGCGGTTTCGGCAAGCGCGGTTTCGAAGGCAAGATCCTCGCCGCGAAATATGCGCGCGAACATGGCGTGCCGTACTTCGGCATCTGTTACGGCATGCACGCCGCGGTGATCGATTTCGCCCGCCACGTGGCGGGTCTGACCGAGGCCGATTCCAGCGAAAACGACCGCAACACGCCCGACCCGGTGATCGCGCTGATCACCGAGTGGACCACCGCCAGCGGCGACATCGAGCAGCGCAGCGATCGTTCCGACCTGGGCGGCACCATGCGCCTGGGTTCGCAGGAATGCCGCCTGAAGGCCGGTACGCTGGCGCGCGAGCTTTACGGGCAGGACGTGGTGCGCGAGCGCCATCGGCATCGCTACGAATTCAACAATCGCTATCGCCAGCCGTTCGAAGACAAGGGGCTGGTGATCTCGGGCAAGTCGATGGACGACCTGCTGGTGGAGATGGTCGAGCTGCCGCCCCAGCGGCACCCGTGGTTCCTGGCCTGCCAGGCGCATCCGGAATTCACCTCGACCCCGCGCGACGGCCATCCGCTGTTCATCGGTTTCGTCCGTGCGGCGCGTGAGTTCAAGGCGGTGCGTGACGGTGAGCGGCTGGCGCAGGAGTCGATCGCATGAAGCTGTGTGGTTTCGAGATCGGGTTGAACCGGCCGCTGTTCCTGATCGCCGGGCCGTGCGTGGTCGAGTCGGAACAGCTGCAGATCGACACCGCCGGTACGCTGAAGGAAATCACCAGTCGGCTCGGCGTGAACTTCATCTTCAAGTCCAGCTTCGACAAGGCGAACCGCTCTTCCGGCGACAGTTTCCGCGGACCGGGGATGGAAGCGGGCCTGCGCATCCTGGCCGAAGTGAAGCGCCAGGTCGGCGTGCCGCTGCTCACCGACGTGCACGAATACACCCCGATGGAGGAGGTCGCCTCGGTGGTCGACGTGCTGCAGACGCCGGCGTTCCTGTGTCGGCAGACCGACTTCATCCAGAAGGTCGCGCGTGCCGGCAAGCCGGTGAACATCAAGAAGGGCCAGTTCCTGGCGCCGTGGGACATGAAGCATGTCGTGGCCAAGGCCAAGGCGGTCGGCAACGACGAGATCATGGTGTGCGAACGCGGCGCCAGCTTCGGCTACAACAACCTCGTCTCGGACATGCGCTCGCTCAGCGTGATGCGCGACACGAACTGCCCGGTGGTGTTCGACGCCACCCATTCGGTGCAGCTGCCGGGCGGCCAGGGGGCCACTTCGGGCGGTCAGCGCGAATTCGTACCGGTGCTGGCGCGCGCCGCGATCGCGGTCGGCGTGGCCGGCCTGTTCGCCGAGACGCACCCTGATCCCAGCAAGGCGCTCAGCGATGGCCCGAACGCATGGCCGCTGGGCAAGATGGAAGCGCTGCTGGAAACCTTGATGGAACTCGATGCCGTGACCAAGCGGCACGGTTTCCTGGAGCAGACCGTTTCCTGAGCTGCCGGGCGCAGCGATGCGCTCCTTCACTATCATCACCACGAACGCAAACGGACACCGCATGAGCACTCTGATCACCCGCATCCACGCCCGTGAAATCCTCGATTCGCGCGGCAATCCCACGTTGGAAGCCGAAATCACCCTCGCCGGTGGCGGCTTCGGTCGTGCGGCCGTGCCGAGCGGTGCTTCCACCGGTTCGCGCGAAGCGGTCGAACTGCGGGACGGCGACAAGTCGCGCTATGGCGGCAAGGGCGTGAAGAACGCGGTCGCGAACGTCAACGGCGTAATTGCCGATGCGCTGAAGGGTTTCGACGCGGCCGATCAGAAAGGCCTGGACGCGAAGCTGATTGCGCTGGACGGTACGCCGAACAAGAGCAAGCTGGGCGCGAACGCGCTGCTTGGCGTGTCGCTGGCGGCGGCACATGCGGTGGCCGCGTCGCGCGACGAACCGCTGTGGAACTACCTGTCGAACGGCAAGCCCGGTGCATTGCCGGTGCCGATGATGAACATCATCAACGGTGGCGAGCATGCCGACAACAATATCGACGTGCAGGAGTTCATGGTGTTGCCCGTGGGCATGCCAAGCTTTGGCGAGGCGCTGCGCGCCGGTGCCGAGATCTTCCATGCCTTGAAAAGCGTGCTCAAAGGGCGCGGCCTGAGCACCTCGGTGGGCGATGAAGGTGGCTTTGCACCCAACCTGCGCTCCAACATCGAGGCGCTGGACACCATCCTCGAAGCGATCCACAAGACCGGTTACAAGATCGGCGGCGAGATCCTGCTCGGCCTCGACGCGGCCAGCTCGGAGTTCTACAAGAACGGCAAGTACGACCTGGCCGGCGAAGGCAAGCAGTACAGCTCGGCTGAATTCGTCGACCTGCTGGCCGGCTGGGCGAAGCAGTACCCGATCGTCAGCATCGAGGACGGCATGGCCGAAGGCGACTGGGACGGGTGGAAGCTGCTGACCGATACCATTGGCGATCGTATTCAGATCGTCGGCGACGACCTGTTCGTGACCAATCCGGTGATCTTCCGCGAAGGCATCGAGAAGAAGATCGCCAATTCGATCCTGATCAAGGTGAACCAGATCGGCACGCTGTCCGAGACGCTGGAAGCCATCGCGATGGCGGACGCCGCGAAGTATTCCGCGGTGATCTCGCATCGCTCCGGCGAGACCGAGGACACCACGATCGCCGATATCGCGGTGGCCACGACGGCGACCCAGATCAAGACCGGTTCGCTGTGCCGCAGCGACCGTGTGGCCAAGTACAACCAGCTGCTGCGCATCGAGGAGCAGCTGGGCGCTGGCGCGCGTTATGCCGGCCGCAACGCGTTCCCGAACCTGACCCGCCTGCCGGGCTGAGCGGAATAGTCGACGGCCCATGTTGCGCTGGATCGCCCTGGTTCTGATCCTGATCCTGATCGGACTGCAGCTGAAGCTGTGGTCCGGCAACGGCAGCATGCACGAGGTAGACAGCCTGCGCATGGCGGTGAAAAAGCAGACCGACGACAACGCCAGGCTGCTGCAGAGAAATCAGGCTGTCGGCGCGGATGTGCTCGATCTCAAGCACGGCGATCAGGCGGTCGAGGCGCGTGCGCGCACCGAACTGGGGCTGATCAAGCCAGGCGAGACGTTCTATCAGGTGGTCGAGCAGCCGGCCAATGCCGCCAGCGCGGCGACACCGCAGGCCACCTCGTCTGCCGGCTCGCCATGAGCATGCCACTGGTGTGGTGCGTGGTGCCGGCGGCCGGGCGCGGCACCCGGGTCGGCGGCGATTGCCCCAAGCAATACCTGCCGCTAGGCGGACGTCCGTTGATCGAACATACGTTGCAGCGGCTTGCTGCGCATCCGCAGATTGCCGGCCTGCTGGTGACGCTGGCAGCTGCAGACGGGCATTGGCCGGGTATCACCTCGCTCAGCGGCAAGCCCGTGCTGACCGCGACCGGCGGTGTTGAGCGCAGCAACTCCGTGCTGGCGGGACTGGATGCGTTGCCGGATGCCGTGGGCGCGGACGATTTCGTGCTGGTCCACGATGCAGCACGGCCCTGCGTGCGGCTGGCCGATATCGGCAAGTTGATCGAGCTGGCCAGCGCGGCGGGAGGCGGCCTGTTGGGGGCGCCGGTGCGCGACACGCTGAAGCGCGCGGATGCTGCCGGTCGCAGCGGCTTGACCGAGCCGCGCGAGCAGCGCTGGCGCGCCTTCACCCCCCAGATGTTCCGGCGCGGCCCGTTGTCCATGGCGCTGCGCGATGCGGCGCGGCGCGGGGTGAATCCCAGCGACGAGGCGATGGCGATGGAGCAGGCTGGTTTCGCACCCTTGCTGGTCGAAGGCGCCGAGGACAATATCAAGGTGACCACGGCGGCGGATTTCGCGCTGGCCGAGTTCCTGCTCGCGAGGACAGCATGATGCGCATAGGCCAGGGTTTCGACGTGCACGCGTTCGGTGACGGTGACCATGTCACGCTCGGTGGCGTGCGTGTGCCGCATCATCGCGGGGTGGTTGCGCATTCGGACGGTGACGTGGTCATCCACGCGCTGTGCGACGCCATTTTCGGTGCGCTGGCGCTGGGCGATATCGGCACGCATTTTCCGCCCAGCGAGGAACGCTGGCGCCACGCCGACAGCCGCCAGTTCCTGCGCCATGCAGCGATGCTGATGGCGCAACACGGTTACGCGCTGGGCAATGCCGACGTCACGGTGATCTGTGAGGCGCCCAAGGTCGGCCCGCACGCGCCGGCGATGCGTGCAAACCTCGCCGACGACCTGGACAGCGAGGTAGGCCGCGTCAGCATCAAGGCCACCACCACCGAAAAGCTCGGCTTCACCGGCCGTGGTGAAGGTATCGCGGCACAGGTCTGCGTACTGCTCGAGCGGCGCTGAGCGCAATCCGTTTCCATTTGAGTGCCGGCGCGACCGGCGGAGTGTCATGTCCGAATCCGAACTTGCCCTGGCCCCGTTGCCGTGGGCCCATGGTGCGCCGCCCTTGCAGGCGCAATTGCGCAGCACGCCGGAGGACTTCGTGGTCGAGGAAATCCTCGGCTACGACGCCGATGGCGCTGGCGAGCATGCCTTGCTGTGGGTGGAGAAGCGCGGTGCGAACACCGACTGGGTGGCGCGCGAGCTGGCAAAGTTTGCCGGCGTATCGCCGGTCGCGGTCGGTTATGCCGGGTTGAAGGATCGCCATGCGGTCACCCGGCAGGCGTTCTCGGTGCAACTCGCCGGCAAGCCCGATCCCGACTGGTCGGCATTCCCGCATGCTGACGTGAAGGTGCTGGCAGCGACACGACACTCTCGCAAGCTCAAGCGCGGCGCATTGCGCGGCAACCGCTTCACGCTGGTGCTGCGTGCGGCGCAGGGAGATCGCGAGGCAGCCGAACGAGTGCTGGCGCTGATCGCCACACGCGGCGTGCCGAATTACTTCGGCGAGCAGCGTTTCGGCCGCGAGGGCGGCAACGTGGCACAGGCGCGGGCGATGTTCGCGGGACGCCGGGTCGATCGCGAAAAGCGCTCGTTCCTGCTGTCGGCCGCACGCTCGCACATCTTCAACAGCGTGCTCGCGGCAAGGGTCGAGCGCGGTGCATGGGATCAGCCGCTGGAGGGCGAAATCTGGTCGCTGGCCGGTTCGCGCTCCTGGTTCGGTCCGGAACCGCTTAGTCACGTGCTGGCTGAGCGGCTGGCACGGGCGGACATCCATCCGTCCGGTCCGTTGTGGGGGCAGGGCGAGCCGCCGACGCAGGGTGACGCGGGCGCACTGGAGCGCGAGATCGGTGCAGCCAACAGTGACCTCGCCGAAGGCGTGGCCGCGGCGCGCATGGATCAGGAACGACGCCCCCTGCGGTTGCTGCCGAAGGATCTGACCTGGCGCTGGCTGGCAGACGATGCGCTGGAACTGGCGTTCGAGCTGCCGGCCGGGGCCTATGCCACGGTGGTGGTGCGCGAGCTGGCTTGCGAGCAGAAGTGAATAGTAGAGAAGTTGAGTGTGAGCACGGAGCGCCGGGGCTTTTACTCACTTCCCACTCCTCTTTCTTCGCATATGACCTAACCTTTCAACAGCACCACCACGGCACCGGTGCCACCTTGCGCAGGTCGTGCCGAGGCAAACGCGATCACATCGTCGCGTCGGCGCAGCATGCGGTCGGTGAGGCTTTTCAGCACCGGCCCGGCAGCTTTCGAGCGCAGGCCCTTGCCGTGCACGATGCGCACGCAACGCAGTCCGCCATGCTTCGCCTCGGCCAGGAAGGTGACGATGCTGGCCTGTGCGGCGGCGGCATTCATCTGGTGCAGGTCGATATCGTCCTGCACGCTGAACTGCCCACGCTTGAGCTGGCGCAATAGCTTCGGCGGGTAACCGTCGCGCAGGTAGCTCAACTCCTCGCCGACTTCGAGCATGGCCGGGTCGAATGCCATCTGCAGCAGTTCGCCCGGCACCGCCGCCTCGTCGGCTTCCAGCATGTGCGGGTGGGGCGCCGGTTTTGGCGCGGCTGGCGGCGGCTCGACCTGGTCGAGCTGGCGCACGTCGCCGATCGCCTCGCGAAACAGGCGGCTGTCGTGATCGTCGACCGGGGAGGGTGCACGGCGCTTCATGCGGCCATGGTAATGCGTGACGCTGATCGCAGCGGGTGTAGTGCATGTAAATCTGCCTGTTCGCTACGGTAGACTTCGGTGATGGAGTGCGCGCCGGGGAATTGCCGGCGACGCATCCGCAGACAGTCTCAGACGGATCATCATGCGAGTTTTGGTAAGTAACGACGATGGCGTGGATGCACCGGGTATCCGCGTGCTGGCCGAGCGCCTCGGTGCAGTCGGCCAGGTGACCGTGGTGGCGCCTGATCGCGACCGTTCCGGCGCCAGCAATTCACTCACCCTCGATGCACCGCTGCGCGTGCTGCCGATGGGCAATGGCTATTACCGCGTGGCCGGCACGCCGACCGACTGCGTGCACCTGGCGCTGGCCGGATTGCTGGAGCAGGAGCCCGAGATCGTGGTGTCGGGCATCAACAACTCGGCGAATCTCGGCGACGACGTGATCTATTCGGGCACGGTGTCGGCGGCGATGGAAGGACGTTTTCTCGGCCTGCCGGCGATTGCGGTGTCGCTGGTCAGCCAGGATCACAAGGGCGTGCACTACGACTCGGCTGCCAGTGCCGTGCTGCTGCTGATGCAGCGCCTGCTGGTCGATCCGCTGCCGGCGGATACGATACTCAACGTCAACGTGCCGGATCGACCATGGGCGGAGATCGAGGGCTTTGAGGTGACGCGGCTGGGACGGCGCCATCGCGCCGCGCCTTGCATCAAGCAGACCGATCCGCGCGGGCGGCCGATCTGGTGGATCGGTCCGCCTGGCGAGGTGGACGACGCCGGCCCCGGCACGGATTTCGATGCCGTGCGACGAGGGTTTGTTTCGGTGACGCCGATCCACGTCGACCTGACCCGGTTCCAGGCACTGGAGAAAGTCAGCAGCTGGATGCAGGCACTCAGCGACGACATGGCGACCGGCCAGACCACCCACGATGAGGCCGCCTGAGCGATGACTCCTTACCCACTGCCGGCCGCGGAGCTCAAGGGCGAAGGCATGACTTCGCAGCGTGCGCGCGATCGCCTCGCGAACAGCCTGAAGGAAGAAGGCATCCGCGACCTGCGCGTGGTCGATGTCATCCGCAACACGCCACGTCATCACTTCATCGACCAGGCCCTACATTCGCGCGCCTACGAGAATACCGCGCTGCCGATCGGTCACGGCCAGACCATCTCGCAGCCGTGGGTGGTGGCGCGGATGACCGAGGCATTGCTCGAGTTCGGCATGCCGCAGAAGGTGCTGGAGATCGGCACCGGCTCTGGCTACCAGGCAGCGGTGCTGGCCGCGCTGGTGCCGCAGGTGTTCACGGTGGAGCGGATCGAGGAGCTGTTGCGTCAGGCCCGTCGCCGTTTCCGCCAGCTCGGCCTGGCCAACCTGCGCTCGCGCTACGACGACGGCAAGCTGGGCTGGCCTGATGAAGCGCCGTTCGACGCGATCATCCTTACCGCCGCCGGCGACACCATTCCGACCCGGATCCTGGACCAGCTGAGCCCCACCGGCGTGCTGGTGGCACCGGTCGGCTCGCCCAGCCGGCAGACCCTGATCCGCATGCGCGGCGACGGGCAGGGCGACTTCATCCAGGAGGAACTCGGCGCGGTGAGTTTCGTGCCGCTGCTCGGGGGAATCGGCTGATGCGCCTGTTCGGAACGCTTTATGCCCGCGCACTGGTGTGGGCACGGGCGCCACGCGCCCTGTATTACCTGTGCGGGCTGAGTTTCGTCGAGGCCTTCATCTTCCCGGTCATGCCCGAGGTGATGCTGGCACCGATGATGCTGGGCAAACGGCACAAGGCGTTTTTCTACGCCAACATCTCGCTGCTGTTTTCACTGGTCGGAGCGCTGGTCGGTTATGCGCTGGGGCACTGGGCCTACGAGGCGGTGAAGCCGCTGTTCAGTCCGCACATGCAGCAGACCGTTTCGATCTGGGTGGAAAACCTGCGGACCGACATGAACCAGCATTGGCTGGCCATGCTGGGAGCGTTGATGCTGGCTGCGCTGCAGCCGGTGATTCCGATGAAGTTCGTCACCTGGGCGGCCGGCATCGTCGGCGTGCCGTTGTTGCCGTTCCTCGCCTGCATCGCGGTGGGCCGTGGCAAGCGGGTGTGGCTCCTTGCCCTGCTGATCAAACTGTTCGGTGAACGTGCCGAACGCATGTTGCACAAACATATCGAATGGATTGGCTGGGCGGCGCTGGTCCTGCTGGTCCTGCTGCTGGTGTGGTGGCTGTGGCTGCGATGATTGTCAGCTGACTGGCGGAGCAACCCTGCATGAAAAAGCTGCTCGGCCTCGCTATGCTGATGCGCATGGATCGAACTCTCCCATGGCTGACGGCGATTGCCGTGTCTATGCTGCTTGCCGGTTGCGGCACCATGCGCAGTTCGGTGGTGGTCGAGCCGGCAACGGGTAACGGCTACGGCAGCCACGCGACCGCGATGCCGGCACGCACGCGGGTTCCTGGCGGCAGCTATGAAGTGGCCAAGGGCGACACGCTGTATTCGATCGCCTTCCGCAACGGCGTGGATTTTCGCGACCTGGCGCAATGGAACGGCATCGCGGCGCCTTACACGATCTGGCCAGGGCAACGGTTGACGCTGTCGCCATCCGGCAAGCCGGTTACCACCGGTTTGCCAACCGCACCCCCACATGTCACGCCAACGCCGGCAGTTGCGGCAGCTCCGGTATTCGAGGCAGTGACGCCGGCGCCCGCCAACACATCGACGCACGCGGTGCTGGCGCCACCGGCGCCCCCTCTGCCGCCATCATCGAAGGCGGCACAGCCAGCCGTGGTATCCACCACGCAAGTCGTGCCGGTAGCGGGTGTGCCGCCAGCTTCCATAGCGCCGCCGGCACCGGTCGCTGCGCCGAGCGGCCCCTCGCGTGCAGTCAGTGGAGTGAACTGGCGTTGGCCAGCCGAAGGCAGCCTGGTCAGCCGCTTCCAGAGTGGCGACGCGATTCCCGGCATCGAGATCGGCGGCAAGCAGGGTGATCCGGTGCGCGCCGCTGCCGATGGCGTGGTGGTCTACAGCGGCAACGGCCTGGTCGGCTATGGCGAGCTGGTGATCATCAAGCACAACGACAGCTTCCTGTCTGCGTACGGCCACAACAGCAAGCGGCTGGTGAAGGAGGGGCAGCGGGTCAGCGCCGGTCAGCAGATTGCCGAGATGGGCTCCACCGGTGCGTCGCGCAATGAGCTGGAGTTCCAGATCCGCAAGGACGGCAATCCGGTCGATCCGCTGGGTTATCTACCGTCGCGTTGAGATGGTCGCAGGATGGCCGGATCGACGATTGTCCGTGTGATCAAGCGGGCGGCAGAATGAATCCGGCCACCACGCGTCGCCCCTCGCCTGCCAGCAGGTTGTAGGTACGTGCGGCGGCGGCGTTGTCCATCACCTCGATGCCGACACCCTTGCGCAGGAAGCCGGCCATGAAGGCGGGTGCCGGAAACATCTGGCGTTCGCCGGTTCCCAGGATCACCAGCTCCGGCTGCAGGGCCAGCACGGCATCGACATGGCAGGCATCCAGCACAGCGGCGTCATCGACCGGCCAGTGTTCGATCGCCCGGTCCGGTGCCAGCAGGAAGCTGCTCTGGAACTCGCGGTCGACCAGGGTGACGCTGCGGTCGCCGACGCGACGCACGAACAAATAGCCTTCGGGACGGTCGAGCGAGAGGTCCATCCGGCGGCCCTTCAGCGTGGCAGGGCGATTTTCGGTTCGTCGTCGTTGCGGCGGAACAGCACGACGACATGGCCGATCTGGTGCACTTCTTCGGCCTTGGTGCCATCGACGAGCACGTCGATCTGCGCCTGCCGCTCATCCTTGTCGCCGCCTGAAAGCTTCACCTTGACCAGCTCGTGGATGTCCAGCGTCAGGTTCAGCTCCTTGACCACGGCCGCCGAAGCCCCCTTGTTGCCAAGCAGGATGAGCGGGCTCAGATCGTGGGCGAGGCTGCGCAGGTAACGGATCTGCGAGGAGGAAAGGGCCATGCGGTGGTGCTCGATTCGCGGTCAGTGAACGCCAAAGGGTATCATGCGGCATCCCGTTCCCCAATCGGCGACCCCAACGACATGGCCCGCAGCAAAAGCAGCGCAGTCTGGCTGCGTGAACATTTCAATGACGAATACGTGAAGAAAGCCCAGGCCGAGGGCTTGCGTTCGCGTGCGGTCTACAAGCTGGAAGAACTGATCGAGCGCGACCGGCTGCTCAAGCCAGGCATCAACGTGGTTGACCTCGGCGCTGCGCCGGGCAGCTGGTCGCAGCTCGTGCGCAACCGCCTGGGCGATACCGGCAAGGTGTTCGCGCTGGACATCCTGCCGATGCAGAGCATCGCCGGGGTGGACTTCCTGCAGGGTGACTTCCGCGAGGAAACCGTGTTGCACGAGCTGGAATCACGCCTGGAGGGGCTCAAGGTGGATCTTGTACTGTCGGATATGGCCCCCAATATGAGTGGTGTGGCGCTGGCCGATCAGATCAGGGCGATGAATCTGGCCGAACTGGCGCTCGATTTCAGTAGACAATGGCTCAAGCCGGGCGGTTCGTTCCTGATCAAGTTGTTCCAGGGAGCCGGTTTTGACGATTACCTGCGCAGCTTGCGCGCGGACTTCACCCGCGTAACCATGCGTAAACCTAAGGCCTCGCGCGCGCGTTCGCGTGAGGTGTACGCACTGGCGGTGGGGCTCAAGCCCTCCGCGGTGTCACCGGGCGAGAACCGTGCATGAATGAAACAGCGAAAAATGTGTTGCTCTGGGTAATCATCGCGGTGGTGCTGTTCGCCGTGTTCCAGAACTTCAACCCGCGCGGTACGTCCTCCTCGGATCTGCCCTACAGCAGCTTTGTGCAGAGCGTGGACAACGGCAACGTGGCCAGCGCCACGATCAGCGCCGACCAGCCAGCCACGCTCAGCGGCAAGCTGAAAGACGGCAGCGCGTACCGCACGGTGGCCCCGATGCTCGGCTTCTCCACCAATGCGGTGGTCAAGCAGATGCAGGACAAGGGCGTCGAGGTGCGCCAGGATCCGTCCGAGGGCTTCTCGCTGATCGGCCTTTTGGTCAGCTGGCTGCCGGTGCTCCTGATCGTCGGCGTGTTCATCTGGTTCATGCGCCAGATGCAGTCCGGTGGCGGCGGTCGCGGCGCGATGAGCTTCGGCCGTTCGCGCGCCAAGCTGCAGGGCGAAGATCAGATCAAGGTCAACTTCAGCGATGTCGCCGGTTGCGACGAGGCCAAGGAGGAGGTCGGCGAACTGGTCGAGTTCCTGCGTGACCCGTCCAAGTTCCAGAAGCTCGGGGGCAAGATCCCGCGCGGCGTGCTGATGGTCGGCCCGCCCGGCACCGGCAAGACCCTGCTGGCGAAGGCGATTGCGGGCGAGGCCAAGGTGCCGTTCTTCGCGATCTCCGGTTCCGACTTCGTCGAGATGTTCGTCGGCGTCGGTGCCAGTCGCGTGCGCGACATGTTCGAGCAGGCCAAGAAGCACGCTCCTTGCATCATCTTCATCGACGAGATCGACGCGGTCGGTCGCCATCGCGGCGCCGGCCTGGGCGGTGGCCACGACGAACGCGAGCAGACGCTGAACCAGCTGCTGGTCGAGATGGATGGTTTCGAGGGTACCGAAGGCATCATCGTGATCGCCGCGACCAATCGTCCCGACGTGCTGGATCCGGCGCTGTTGCGGCCGGGCCGCTTTGACCGCCAGGTCGTGGTGGGCCTGCCCGACGTGCGCGGCCGCGAACAGATCCTCAAGGTGCACATGCGCAAGGTGCCGACCGCCAGTGACGTCAATGCCATGACGATCGCGCGCGGCACGCCGGGCTTCTCCGGTGCCGACCTGGCCAACCTGGTCAACGAGGCCGCGCTGTTTGCCGCGCGCGAGAACGCCCGCGAAGTGCGCATGAATCACCTGGACAAGGCGCGCGACAAGATCCTGATGGGCACTGAGCGTCGCTCGATGGCGATGAGCGAGGACGAGAAGAAGCTCACTGCGTATCACGAGGCAGGTCATGCCATCGTCGGCCGCCTGGTGCCCGAGCACGACCCGGTCTACAAGGTGACGATCATTCCGCGCGGTCGCGCGCTCGGCGTCACCATGTATCTGCCCGAGGGCGACAAGTACAGCATCAACCGTGTGGCGATTCAGTCGCAGCTGTGCTCCCTGTATGGCGGACGCGTGGCGGAGGAGCTGATCTTCGGTGCCGACAAGGTCACCACCGGCGCGTCCAACGACATCGAGCGGGCTACCAAGATGGCGCGCAACATGGCGACCAAGTGGGGCCTGTCCGATGAGCTTGGTCCGATCACTTACGGCGAGGACGAGGACGAGGTTTTCCTTGGCCGCTCGGTGACCCAGCACAAGAGCATCTCCAACGAGACGGCGAGCAAGATCGACGAGGTGGTGCGTGGCATTCTCGATCGCGCTTATGCGCGCAGCAAGGAGCTGCTGACCGCGAACCTCGACAAGCTGCATACGATGGCCGAGCTGCTGCTGCAGTACGAAACCATCGACGCGCACCAGATCGACGACATCATGGCCGGGCGCGAACCTGGGCCACCGGCCGACTGGACCAAGAACGCATCGTCCGGCACGCCGCCACCGCCGCCACCGCCGAAGGGCGATGCAGGGTCGGCGGTGGGCAAGGTCGAACCGGCAACGCAGAATCGTTCCGGCCTGGATGGCTGACCCGGTTTGGACGGCTATAAGCGTTTTGCCGAGCAGCAATGAAAGAGAGGGCGGCCATTGGCCGCCCTCTTGATTCGTGGTGCCGCGATCTCGGAGCCTGAGCATCGCGGCGGATGAACGGCAAAATCATTTGTCAGGTCATGTTCGTGCGGTCTGTTGAGATGTGACGAAAAAAATTCACGAAAAGTGTTGACGCAAAGGGCTGGACCCTGAATAATTCCGCTCCTTGCTTCACCGCCTTGATGTTCACGCATGGAGACGGTGAAGTTCGAACAATTTTTTCAGTGCGCCCGTAGCTCAGTTGGATAGAGTACCTGGCTACGAACTAGGTGGTCGGGAGTTCGAATCTCTCCGGGCGCACCATTTTTATACGGCGAGGCGGGGTGCTTGCACCCCGTTTTGTTTTCACGGAGAAGGTGGTTCTTCTTCGCGAAAACGGCGATGAGGCAGGAAGGTGTGCTTCGATACGGATTGACTGAGCGAAGCGTCACCCGTAACATTTCAAGGCTCCGGTGGCGACACGATCGGGGATTCGAAACGGGGTATAGCTCAGTCTGGTAGAGCGTTGCGTTTGGGACGCAAAAGTCGGGGGTTCGAATCCCTCTGCCCCGACCAGCGAAACGTTCTACCGCGCAGTGACTGCGCCTGTAGCTCAACCGGATAGAGCATCGGCCTTCTAAGCCGACGGTTGCAGGTTCGAGTCCTGTCGGGCGCGCCAGTATCGATCGATGGTGGATGTAGCTCAGCTGGTTAGAGTCCCGGATTGTGATTCCGGTTGTCGTGGGTTCGAATCCCATCATCCACCCCAGTTTCAAGCCTGCCGGCTTCAAGTCAGGTTGTCAGGTGCAAGTCAGTTCAAGGGCCGTTAGCTCAGTTGGTAGAGCAGTTGACTCTTAATCAATTGGTCGAAGGTTCGAATCCTTCACGGCCCACCAATGAAACCAAAACGCCGATCGCTTGCGATCGGCGTTTTGGTTTTCCTGAGACATGCTTGCGGCCAGTGGCGGCATGTTTGCCGAGGGATTTCGACGACTGGTGACGTTGCGGAAATGATTGCGTCATCGCGGCTGACTGACTTGTGCTGCGAGGCTTTGCAACCGTAAAATGGTCCGCTTTCGTATAAGGTAATCATTGACTTAGACCGACGTGCCGAGTGCATGTCGGAGACAACGACGGGATCCATGGAGCTGATGAAATAGGCTTCATAATCATGTAGTTGTGCAAGTCTGACGGGGCAACAGGCGAGAGTGGCGGAATTGGTAGACGCACCAGATTTAGGTTCTGGCGGTTAACCCCGTGGGGGTTCGAGTCCCCCCTTTCGCACCACGCCCCGTGGGTTTCCTTGCTTTTTTGCTGGCGACGGTTGTCGCCATGGCGCCTGTGGCAGGCCCACAACATCAGGTAGTACCAGGAGACGTCATGCAGGTTTCGGTTGAGAACATCGGCACGCTCGAGCGCAAGCTCACGGTGAAGTTCCCCGCGGAGCGATTCGAGACGCAGGTCAGTGCGCGTATCGCGGAAATGGGCCGTACGGTGCGGCTGAAGGGTTTCCGCCCGGGCAAGGTGCCGACGACGGTGATCACGCAGCGTTTCGGCGCGCAGGTGCGAGGTGAGGTGCTGTCCGACCTGATTGGCAGCACGCTGCGCGAAGCGGTGGAGCAGGAAAAGCTGCAGCCGATCGCGAATCCGGCGATCAATACCACCGGCCAGCCGGAGAATGGCGAGATCGCGTACACCGCAACCTTCGAAATCATGCCGGAGTTCCCGGCCGTGGATGTGGCTGCGCTGGAGATCAGTCGTCCGGTGGCCGTGGTGGCCGATGCCGACATCGACAAGATGCTGGAGACCCTGCGCCAGCAGCGCCGCAGCTTCGAGGAAGTGGAGCGCGCCTCGGTCGAGGGCGACTTCGTGATGTTCGAATACGCCGCCGAAGCCGGCGACTACCGTTTCCCGACCGAAGGACTGGAGCGTGCCGGCAGCGTGCTGGGCTCGGGTACCTTGTTCAAGGCGCTGGACGAAGCGCTGAACGGTCGCAAGGCCAATGACAGTTTCGACACCGAAATCGCGTTCCCGGAAGATTTTCGCAACGATCAGTTGGCTGGCAAGACTGCCAAGGTCAGCTTCAAGATCATCAAGGTGCAGGAGCCGAAGTTGCCCGAGCTCGACGGTGAATTCGCCAAGCTGTTCGGCATCGATGATGGCGACCTGGACACTTTCCGCAAGGAAGTTCGTGCGAATCTCGAGCGCGAGCTGAAGGCGGCGCTGATGGCACGCCTGAAGTCCGAAGTGGCCGAAAAGCTGGCTGATAGCCACGCCGAGCTGGATGTGCCGAAGCTGATGGTGCAGTCCGAGGCGCGCAACATGGCCGTAGGCAGTGTGCCGCAAGGGCAGCAGCCGCCGCCGCAGTTGATCGAGGCGGCGATGCCGATCGCGCGCAAGCGCGTGATCGCCGGCCTGCTGATGGGCGAGATCGCCCGCAAGCAGTCGATCAAGATCGACCGCAAGCGGGTTGCCGAGCAGCTCGCCGCGATCGCCTCGACCTACGAGGAGCCGGAGAAGGTCATTGAACTCTACAACGGCGACCCCCAGTTGATGTCCGGGCTGCAGAATCGCGTGATGGAAGACCAGGTGGCCGAGTGGGTGGCGGAGCATGCCAAGACCACCAACCTGGACCTGAGCTTCGATGACGTGATGCGCCCGGCAGGCGCCTGATTGATTCAGGCGCTACGCCCATCGGGCCTGACCTGACGTCAGGCCCGATGCCATACTGTCAGGCACATCAACCGGAGAGCCGCAATGGCCATGGACCAGATCCAGAACCTCAATTTGATACCGATGGTCGTCGAGCAGACGGCCCGGGGCGAGCGCTCCTATGACATCTATTCCCGCCTGCTGAAGGAGCGGGTGATCTTCCTGGTGGGCGAGGTCAACGACCAGGTCGCCAACCTGCTGGTCGCGCAGATGCTGTTCCTGGAGTCGGAAAATCCGGACAAGGACATCCAGTTCTACATCAACAGCCCGGGCGGTGCGGTCACCGCGGGTCTGGCGATCTACGACACCATGCAGTTCATCAAGCCGAATGTCAGCACCATGTGCATCGGCCAGGCCTGCAGCATGGGCTCGTTCCTGCTGATGGCCGGGGCCAAGGGCAAGCGTTTCGCGCTGCCGAACTCGCGGATCATGATCCACCAGCCTTCGGGCGGTGCGCAGGGGCAGGCGACCGACATCGAGATCCAGGCGCGCGAGATCCTCTACATCCGCGAGCGCTTGAACAAGCTGTATGTCGAGCATACCGGCCAGCCGCTGGAGAAGATCGAGCTGGACATGGAGCGTGACCGCTTCATGAGCCCGATGGACGCAAAGGCTTACGGCCTGATCGACGAGGTGCTCGACAAGCGCGCCGGCGAGACGGTGAAATCAGCCTGATTCCCACGTCGTACCCACGAGCCGTGAAGCGGGCTCCGCGTCTGGATGCAGACGCGGAGCCCTGTGTTATTCTCGCGGCGCATTCAGATTTACCAGCGGGATCGAAAGTATGAGCGACGACCGGCAGGGGCGTTCCAGCGACAGCGGCAAGATTCTCTATTGCTCCTTCTGCGGCAAGAGCCAGCATGAAGTGCGCAAGCTGATCGCGGGTCCGTCCGTGTTCATCTGCGACGAGTGCGTGGAGCTGTGCAACGACATCATCCGCGAGGAGCTGGAGGAGAAGGCCGCCTCCGGCCGTACCCAACTTCCCAAGCCGCGCGAGATCCGCGAGTCGCTGGATCAGTACGTGGTAGGCCAGACCCGTGCCAAGAAGGCGCTGGCGGTGGCGGTGTACAACCATTACAAGCGGATCGAGTCGCGCCAGAAGAGCGACGACATCGAGCTTGGCAAGTCCAACATCCTGCTGATCGGTCCGACCGGTTCGGGCAAGACGCTGCTGGCCGAGACGCTGGCGCGCCTGCTCAACGTGCCGTTCACGATCGCCGACGCCACCACGCTGACCGAAGCCGGTTACGTGGGCGAGGACGTCGAGAACATCATCCAGAAGTTGCTGCAGAAGTGCGACTACGACGTCGAGAAGGCGCAGTCGGGCATTGTCTACATCGACGAGATCGACAAGATTTCGCGCAAGAGCGAGAACCCGTCGATCACTCGCGACGTGTCCGGCGAAGGCGTGCAGCAGGCGTTGCTGAAGCTGATCGAAGGCACGCTGGCCTCGGTGCCGCCGCAGGGTGGCCGCAAGCATCCGCAGCAGGAATTCCTGCAGGTCGACACCAAGAACATCCTGTTCATCTGCGGTGGCGCGTTCGCGGGCCTGGAAAAGGTCATCCAGCAGCGTTCCGAGACCACCGGCATCGGCTTCTCGGCCGAGATCCGCAGCAAGGAGCGCACCGAGAACCTGGGCAAGGTACTGGCTGATGTGGAACCGGCCGATCTGGTGCGGTTTGGCCTGATCCCCGAGTTCGTCGGTCGCCTGCCGGTAGTGGCCACGCTCGACGAGTTGGATGAGCCTGCGCTGGTGAAGATCCTCACCGAACCGAAGAACGCTGTCACCAAGCAGTTCAAGAAGCTGTTCGAGATGGAAGAGGTGGAGCTGGAGTTCCGCCCCGAGGCCCTGCAGGCGATCGCCAAGAAGGCGCTCAAGCGCAAGACCGGCGCGCGTGGCCTGCGCACCATTCTCGAGCAGGTGCTGCTCGATACCATGTACGAGCTGCCTTCGCTGGAGCACGTCAGCAAGGTGGTGGTGGACGACGCGGTGATCGACGGCCAGGCCGAGCCTTACCTGATCTATCGCGGCAACCTGCAGCAGCGCGTGGCAGGCGAGGGCAGCGGCGCTGCCTGATCCTCGCCCGTAGGCTTGTCATGAGAACGGCTCCGGCGATTGTGTCGGGGCCGTTCTGTTTTCAGCGCCCGTATACCTTGAGTGAGCAGGCATCTGCCACCACTTGACCTGAAGATGTACCCGGCGCAGTGTCGGGACGAACCATGATCCGAATTTCGAGGAACCCGTCTTCCATGGCCAAGAACGCCTCCCTTCCCGTTGCGCTGGACGCCTTGCCGGTATTGCCGCTGCGCGACGTGGTGGTCTACCCGCACATGGTCATTCCGCTGTTTGTCGGTCGCGACAAGTCCATGCGTGCACTCGAGCGCGCGATGGAGGGCGAGCGGCAGATCCTGCTGGTGGCGCAGAAGAGCCCGGATATCGACGATCCGGAGATTGCCGATCTGCATCAGGTCGGTACTTTGGCCGGCGTGCTGCAGCTGCTGAAACTGCCCGATGGCACGGTCAAGGTGCTGGTCGAGGGCCAGTCGCGCGTGTCGGTCGAGGATTTTCGTGAGGAAGGTGGCATGCTCACCGCACGCTCGCGCGTCATCGAGCCGGTCTACAACGCCAAGGAGCGCGAGCTCGATGTGGTCTCGCGCACGCTGATCTCGCTGTTCGAGCAACTGGTCAAGCAGAGCCGCAAGCTGCCGCCCGAAGTGCTGGCCAGCCTGTCGGGCATCGACGATCCGTCGCGCGTGGCCGACTCCATCGCTGCGCACCTGTCGGTGCGCATGGCCGACAAGCAGAAGGTGCTGGAAACGGCTGACGTGGGCCAGCGGCTGGAGTTGTTGATCGGCCTGGTCGATGGCGAGATGGACCTGCAGCAGGTCGAGAAGCGCATCCGCGGCCGGGTCAAGTCGCAGATGGAGAAGAGCCAGCGCGAGTACTACCTCAACGAGCAGATGAAGGCGATTCAGAAGGAGCTCGGCGACAACGAGGAGGGCCCGAACGAGGTCGAGGAACTGCAGAAGAAGATCGAGACATCCGGCATGCCCAAGGCCGTGTTGTCCAAAGCGCGGCAGGAGTTCAGCAAGCTCAAGCAGATGTCGCCGATGTCGGCCGAGGCCACCGTGGTGCGCAACTACCTCGACTGGCTGGTCGGCGTGCCGTGGAAGAAGCGCAGCAAGGTGCGCAAGGACCTGCAGCTGGCGCAGGAGGTGCTCGATGCCGACCACTTCGGGCTTGAGAAGGTCAAGGATCGCATCCTCGAATACCTTGCCGTGCAGCAGCGCGTGTCGGTGATGAAGGGGCCGATCCTGTGCCTGGTCGGGCCGCCCGGCGTGGGCAAGACCTCGCTGGGGCAGTCGATCGCCAAGGCGACCAACCGGAAATTCGTGCGCATGAGCCTGGGTGGCGTGCGCGATGAGGCCGAGATCCGCGGTCACCGGCGCACCTATATCGGTTCGATGCCGGGCCGCATCGTGCAGAACCTCAACAAGGTCGGTGCCAAGAATCCATTGTTCGTGCTGGACGAGATCGACAAGATGTCGATGGACTTCCGCGGCGACCCGTCGTCCGCACTGCTGGAAGTGCTCGACCCGGAGCAGAACCACGCGTTCAACGATCATTACCTGGAGGTCGACCTTGACCTGTCCGAGGTGATGTGGATTGCCACGGCCAATTCTCTGAACATTCCCGGGCCGTTGCTGGATCGCATGGAAGTCATCCGCATTCCGGGCTACACGGAGGACGAGAAGCTGGGCATTGCGCAGAAATACCTGCTGTCGAAGCAGCTCAAGGCCAATGGCCTCAAGCCGGAAGAGCTCAGCGTGAGCGAAGATGCGCTGCGCGACATCGTTCGCTACTACACGCGCGAGTCGGGCGTGCGCAATCTGGAGCGAGAGATTTCAAAAATCTGCCGCAAAGTGGTCAAGGAGCTGACGCTGGGCGAGGTGAAAAAAGCCAAGGCCAAGGCGCCGCCGGCAAAGACGGCCAAGGTCAAGGCAAAGCCGGCTGCGGGTCGGGTCAGGGTGGATTCGAGCAATCTGGATCATTACCTGGGCGTCCGTCGCTTCGACTTTGGGCGCAAGGAATTGCAGAACGAGGTCGGTCTGGTGACTGGCTTGGCCTGGACCCAGGTTGGTGGCGAGCTGCTCAGCATCGAGGCCTCGGTGGTGGCTGGCAAGGGCCGCCTGGTGCATACGGGGCAGCTGGGCGATGTGATGAAGGAATCGATCCAGGCCGCGCTGTCGGTCGTGCGTGCGCGTGCCGATCAGCTGGGTATCGATCCGGAATTCCACCAGAAACTCGACGTGCACATCCATGTCCCGGAAGGCGCCACGCCGAAGGATGGCCCGAGTGCGGGCATCGCGATGTGCACGGCGCTGGTTTCGGTGCTGACCAAGGTCCCGGTGCGTTCCGAAGTGGCGATGACGGGCGAGATCACCTTGCGTGGCCGCGTGCTGCCGATCGGTGGCCTGAAGGAGAAGCTGCTGGCGGCGCATCGCGGCGGCATCACCACGGTGATCATCCCGGAGGACAACAAGAAGGACCTGGCGGATATGCCCGACAACATCACGTCCTCGCTGGAAATCCATCCGGTGCGCTGGATCGATGAAGTCCTCGATATCGCCCTGGAGCGCCCGTTGCAGCCGAATCCGGCGAAGGAGGAGGCAACGGCAGCGGTTGCCGGCGAGGCTGCGGAAGTGCACTCGCGCACGCATTGATCCTGCCGCTGGATCGACCGGTCTGGAATGCCCTGTTTCGGCAGGGCATTTTTGTTTGCATGGGACTGTCAGTCGATGACTTCGCGCGCTAGTCCTCTGGCGCTGGTTTTGCAAGCGATTTCTTCTGCCATCGATCTGCCGGAAACGTTGCTGCAGCTTGTGTTGCGGATTCCGGCAAGGCACTGGTATAAAGGCGGCACCGCAGTCCCGGCGTTACTTCAGTCAGCGCAGCGATGCGGGGTTGCGTTACGGCACCTAGTCAAGAGCCAACCATCCATGCCGGCGTTGTCCCGTCTCTGGACCGACCACGTTGTGCGAATCCGAACAAGGGAGTTTTCTCAATGAATAAAACCGATCTGATCAATGCCATTGCCGAAAAGGCCGAGCTGACCAAGGCCGATGCCGGCCGCGCTCTCGAAGCCTTCTTCGAAACCGTGCAGAAGTCGTTGAAGAAGGGCGAGGACGTCTCGGTGGTTGGCTTTGGCACGTTCACCGTGCGCAAGCGCGCCGCTCGTACCGGTCGCAACCCGCGCACCAACGAAGCGATCAAGATCAAGGCCTCGAAGGTACCTGCCTTCAAGGCTGGCAAGACCCTCAAGGATGCCCTAAACTAAGCGGCTGACGCTTGGTTTCGGGTGCTTAGCTCAGCGGTAGAGCGTCGCCCTTACAAGGCGGTGGTCGTAGGTTCGATCCCTACAGCACCCACCAGAAAAATGCGGAGTGGTAGTTCAGTCGGTTAGAATGCTGGCCTGTCACGCCGGAGGTCGCGGGTTCGAGTCCCGTCCACTCCGCCACAGTTCGCAAGGGCGCCCGTGTGGCGCCCTTGTCATTTAGGCAGGATGCGTCCGCGTGATGGTTCGGCTGATCGGGTAGGCGTGGTCAGCGGACCATGACGTCCAGGCGCCACGCGGGTCATGCGCCTTCAACCACGTAGCGGGAAGATTTCAATGCTGCAGGCAATGCGTAACAAGATGCATGGATGGCCGTCCATCGTCCTTCTTGGTGTTTGCGTTTTTGCGATGTCGTTCTTCGGCATAGAGACCTATTTCATGTCGCACGCGGACTCGTTCGTGGCGAAGGTCGGCAAGCGTGAGATCAGTCAGCAGGATTTTCAGCGTGGCATGAATCAGTCACGCCAGGATCTGAGCGCCAGACTGGGGGACAAGTTCGACCCGACCGTGTTTGAGAAACCTGAGGTCAAGCTTCAGGTTCTGGATGGGCTGATTAACCAGCAATTGCTGCTGCAGGCCAATGACGAATGGGGCATGCGCGTGGCCGATCAGGCGGTGCGCGACTACATCGCCCAGATTCCCGTGTTCCAGGTCAACAACCAGTTTGATCCGACCAGCTACCGCGCGTGGCTGGCCAGCCAGCGCAAGACGCCGGACATGTTCGAGAGCGAAATCCGCTCCTCCTTGGCGGTACAGCTGCTGCCGGATGCGATCACCGACAGCACCATCGCGACCGATGCGCAGGTCGATGGTTATCTGAACCTGCTCACCCAGCGTCGTGATCTGCGCTACTTCCTGTTGCCGCGGCCGACCCAGGTCGATAACACGGCAAGCGACGAGCAGATCGAGGCTTACTACAAGGCGCACCAGGCCGACTACATGAATCCCGAGCAGGTCTCGGTGACGTACATCGAAGTCAATGGCGCCGATCTCAAGCCGGACAGCACGCCGAGCGACGAGGATCTGAAGAAGCGTTATGAGGAAGAGAAGCATCGCTTCGTGCAGCCGGAGCAGCGGCTCGTTTCACACATTCTGATCAACGTGCCTGCCAACGCCACGCCGGACCAGCAGAAGGCGGCACTGGCCAAGGCCGAGAAGATCGCGGCAGAACTCAATCCAGGCGATTTCGCCAAGATGGCCGAACAGGATTCCGAGGATCTCGGTTCCAAGCGCCAGGGCGGCGATCTGGGCTGGCTGGAGAAGGGCGTGACGAACGCTGCCTTCGACTCGGCGATGTTCGCTTTGCAGAAAGGCGAGATTTCCAAGCCTATCCTGTCGCCCGATGGCTATCACATCATTTGGCTGCGCGACGTCCGCAGCGGCGAATCCAAGCCGTTTGACGAAGTGCGCGACCAGTTGGTCAAGGAAGCCTCGGCCGCTGATCGCGACCGCGAGTACAACGATGTCGCCGGCAAGCTGTCCGACAGCACCTATCAGAACCCGACATCGCTGGAGCCGGCCGCGACCGCCCTGAATCTGCCGATCAAGAGCACCGGATTGTTCTCGCGCAAGGGTGGCGAAGGTCTGGCTGCGAATCCGAAGGTAATCGCCGCTGCCTTCAGCGATGACGTGCTGGTACAGGGCAACAATTCTGGTCTGATCGACCTCGGCAACGATCACTCCGTGGTGATCCACGTCGACAAGCACGTGGCGGCTGCGGCGCGTCCAGTAGCCGAGGTGCGCACGGACATCACGAAGAAGATCATCGACGAACGTGTGGCCGCCGCCGAAAAGAAACTGTCCGACGAAGCATTGGCGCGCCTGAACAAGGGTGAAGCCATGTCGGCGGTGGCTGCCGCGATGGGGGGTGAACTCAAGAGCGTGAGCGAGGCTACCCGTCAGGGCAGCAATCTGCCGGCAGCGTTGCTCTTGCAGGCGTTCCTGCTGCCCCATCCCGTCGCCGGCAAGGCTCAGTTCGCCGCGGTGGACATGAAGGACGGCAGCTATGCCTTGCTGGCCGTGGACAAGGTGCAGGACGGCGACCTGTCAAAGGTTCCACCGGAGCAGCGCGATGCGCTGCGTCAGCAGATGGCCCAGGTCTATGGGGCCGAAGCCACGCATGAAATGCTTGAGTTGCTGCGTGCGAAGACCAAGATCAAGATCAACAATAGCCTGATGTAAGCCCTGTCGTGCAATTCGCAGAAGCAGAAGGGGCGGCCACGGGCTGCCCCTTCTGCTTCTGGATGAGGGAGGTATCACATACCGTCCATGCCCAGGATGGAAAACGAAGGACCGTGTCGGCAACCGCGAACAGGCTGTTTCTGACGGCTCACATGACTTGGGCCTGCCGTACTTGCGCCAGCTCTGCCACTGTGCATCTGGCCCGGGCGGTTTCCGCGCAGCAGCGACTTCTAGTGAGTGCCGTTGACCTGCAGCACCTGGCCTGGCTTCAGTGTGTTCCCGCGCAAATGGTTCCAGCGTTGCAGCTGGGTTGTGCTTACCGAGTAATGGCGGGCGATCTGCCATAGGCTTTCACCGTACTGCACGGTGTGGGTTTGTTGGCGTGGCTCCGTGATGGCCGGTGCACTGGTGACGGGCGAGGGTGTCGCCGGATCGCTGTTGCTGATGTTGAATGGGAGACTTGCGCTGGCGGTCGAGCGGTTGCCCTGATCCAGCAAGGCGTCGCGGAATTGCTTGGCATGACCTACCGGCAGCAGCAGGTAGGACGCGGCAGCGCTGTCGATCGTGTCGCTGCGGAATGCCGCATTGAGATCCTTCAATGCACTCACCGACATGCCGGCGTGATCGGCGGCTTGCGCGATCGGCATGGAGCGGGGAAGGGGTACCTGCACCAGATGCTGTTCGTCGGGCAGGGTCGGCAAACTGACGTTGAAGCGATCCGGCTCGCGCACGACGCAAGCCATCGCGAGCAGTTTGGCCAGGTGTTCGCGGGTTACTTTGCGTACCGGCCATGCCGGCATCGCGGGCTCATCCGCGGGCATGCCGTGCCGCTGGATGTATTTCTTTACCGTGAATTCGCCGGCGTTGTAGGCGTAGTCGGCTACGCGCCAGTCGCCAAACTCATCGTGGTATTGCTTGAGCAGTTTCATGACGGCGTTGGCGGCCGCGGGCACATCCAGGCGGCCGTCGTAATGGCCGTCGACACGCAGTCCCATCGAGCCCGCGGTGACGGGCATGATCTGCCAGATGCCGGCAGGACGGTTCCTGCGGCCGGGCACGGGCCGGAAATGGCTTTCGATCCAAGGCAGCAAGACGAACTCGCCGGCTACGTCGTACTGCGCGGCAACCTGCTGCACGTAGGCCAGTTGTGGCAACACGTCGTGCAGCTGATCTTCGAATTGCTGCGGATTGCGGGTGTAGCGCGTGGCCCAGGCCAGTATCTCCGGGTCGGCGTCGCAGTCAGCCATGGCGAAACTGCCGCGCAACTGCTCCCACATGTCGACCGTTACTGGGGTCACTGCAATTTTGTCGACCGAAGGCGTGACGGGCGTATCAGCGGTCGCCGTCGCAAGCGGCTCAACCGGGGCTCGGGGGGGTGCCTGCGTGGGTGCCCCAGCGCAGGCGGCAAGCAGAATCGAGAGGGTTAGGGGCAGCAGTTGTAGGTGGCGAATGCGCATCAGCTGAATCCGTCCTTGGCTTCGCGCACGGCGGCAAAACGCGCGACGCGGTCATCGTGGATACCGCGTTGTCGGCACCATGCAGCAATCGCATCCGTGTCGACGCGCAGGAACGGGTTGGCGGCCAGTTCATCGGCGAGTGCAACCGGCAACGTGGGAAGCCGTTGCGCTCGCAGTGCGGCGACTTCTTGCTGGCGTTGGCGCAGCTCGGGATTTTCCGGATCAATGGTGCGAGCGAATCTTGCGTTGACTTCGGTGTATTCGTGGCCGCCGCAGACCAGGGTTTTTCCAGGCAGTGTGGACAGGCGGTCCAGCGAGGCAAGCATTTGAGCCGGACTGCCTTCAAACAGCTTGCCGCAGCCCAGACTGAACAAGGTGTCTCCGCAAAGCAGCACACCCGCCCCGTGGTAGGCGACATGGCTCAGCGTATGGCCGGGTATCGCAATGACGTCGAAGTGGATCTGCGGCAGCGTCAGCTCGATCGAGTCACCGTCGTGCACCCGCACGGTAACCTCGCCGATGCGCTCGTCGACGGGTGCGTAGACGGGCACGGCATGATGCCCGCACAGCTCGCTGACACCGCCGGTGTGATCGTGGTGATGGTGGGTCAACAGAATCGCGCGCAGCTTCAGCCGGCGTGCCGCCAGGGCCCGCTCCACGACCATGGCGTCGCCGGGGTCGACCACCAGGGCATTGCCGCCGTCGTCGTGCAGCAACCAGATGTAGTTGTCGACCAGGGCCGGTAACGGAACGAGATGCAAGATTGAGCTCCGCTGCGTTTAAGGAGCATCCCGATGAACGGAATGGCGATTCCTAGATGAACGACAGACGCAGCCGTCCGGGGCGCGCATGAAGCGAAGGACTATAAAGAGGCTTTGCGGCCAGCTCGTTAGAAGATCGTTAACTGGGCGTTCGGCCATTCAGCTGCGTGCGGCAGTTCCATTTTGTCTGCTACCGAGCGGGCGTCAGCCGCTACACTCTACGAACAGATTGGGATCAGGCCGGCTGCATGCTTCAACGTGATCGCGACATCTATGCCAGTGCGCCATTGCGCCGATTGCTGGATGACCAGTCACGTGTAATGGCGACCGATCTGCAGCGCTGTTTCGGCACACATGGATTGCTGCTGAGCGCGACGGCCGACGATGCGCCGCCCGTCTTGCCGTTGCTGGGCAGTTGGACCCGATTGTGGGCGAGCGAAGACCGTTATCGCGGCGACCTGCACGCCATGGCTGACGAGCCGCTGCCATTCGTCGACGATGCGTTCGAGCTGGTGCTTTTGCGTCACGCACTGGAGGTCGTTCCGACGCCAGCAGCTGTGCTCGCCGAAGCGGTCCGTGTGCTCGCACCTGGCGGCGTGCTGGTGGTGACCGGTGTGCACCCGCTCAGCGGTTGGGCCCCCTGGTTCTGGTGGCGTACCCGCGGTGGCAAACAGGCCCTGCAAATGCCACTGCGGCTCAGTCACGGGCTGCAACAGGCCGGGCTGAAGATCGAGCGAGCCCAGCGGGTGGGGCACACCTGGCCGGCTGGCATGGAGGCAGCGGGGCCCACTGGCGTGAATGCGTGGGGTGGCGCCTATGTGCTGCTGGCGCGCAAGCGTCGCCGCATGGCCACGCCGCTGCGGATCAAACCGGTACCGGTGCGGGTACCGGCGAACAGCCGACTGTCGCCCGGTACGCGGCGCAGTGCGGCGCTGTGACTTTCAATGGAATACGTGGACAACGATGAGCGAAGTGGAAGCATTTACCGACGGTGCCTGCCTGGGCAATCCGGGCCCCGGTGGCTGGGCTGCCTTGCTAAGGGCCAAGGGCAGCGAACGCATGGTCGCCGGCGGTGACCCGGCCACCACCAACAACCGGATGGAGCTGATGGCGGCGATCGGCGCCCTTGAGGCACTGAAGCGCCCGTGCCAGGTGATGCTCACTACCGACTCGCGCTATGTGATGCAGGGCATCGAGGAGTGGGTGCCGAAGTGGCGCGCGAACGGCTGGCGTACCGCCGACAAGAAGCCGGTCAAGAACCAGGATCTGTGGCAGCGCCTGTCCGCGGCGGTCAGCACGCATCAGGTGCGCTGGAAGTGGGTGAAGGGCCACAACGGTCATGTCGAGAACGAACGGGTCGACCAAGCAGCGCGTGAACAGGCGGAACTGATGAAGGGCGCGGCATGAGGCAGATCGTTCTCGATACGGAAACCACCGGCCTGGAAGTTCGCCAGGGACATCGGCTGATCGAGATCGCCTGCATCGAGATGGTCGAGCGCCGGCTTACCGGCCGGTATTACCAGACCTATCTCAACCCGGATCGCGCGATCGATGAGGGTGCGCGCCAGGTCACCGGCATCGCCGACGAATTCCTGCTCGACAAGCCGCGCTTCGCCGAGGTGGTGGACGAGTTCCTGGCCTTCATCGATGGCGCCGAACTGATCATCCACAACGCCAGTTTCGATATCGGGTTTCTCGATGCCGAGCTGGGGCGACTGGACAACGGCAGTGGCCGGATCGGCGATCGCTGCAGCGTGCTCGACACGCTGGCGATGGCGCGCGACCGCTACCCAGGTCAACGCAACAGCCTTGACGCGCTGTGCAAGCGGCTGGGTGTGGACAACTCGCGGCGTGACCTGCATGGCGGCCTGATCGACGCGCAGCTGCTTGCGGATGTCTACCTGGCGATGACCTCGGGGCAGGAGGCGTTCGATCTGGGTTTTGCTGGTACGGCTGAACAGCGCGCCACGGCGGTCATCGCACCTGTGGTGTTGCATGCGCGTCCGCGCGTCCTGCATGCGTCGCCGGAAGAGCTGGCGTTGCATGAGCAGAGGCTGGATGCGCTGGACAAGAGTGCGGGTGGGGTGAGTGTTTGGCGGGTGGGGTGATTAGCAGGAGAGGCAACGCGTCGCATGTGCGAGGTGGCGGCGAGTGGGTGTGGGATTGTTCGGCCCATCCTTGGGCTGAACCCCTTCGCGCTATGCACTGCGGGGCCAGCCATGCGGCTGTCCAAATCTGTTCCTGACAACTTTGTCGAACCCGGGCTGGTTGTCACCGCCAGAAAAGCAAAACGCCCCACGAGGGGGCGTTTTGCTTTTCTGGCGGAGAGGGTGGGATTCGAACCCACGGTACGCTTACACGTACGCCTGATTTCGAGTGCGCCATCGGGATGACCGCAACCCCTTGAATGGCAAGGCTTTCGACGCTTCAATTCACTCGTAACTCGTTGATCACGTTGTATAATTGCGCACATGGACGGTACGGTCGTGGTGCATCCGCGTAGCATTGGCGGGGCACAAAAAATCGTACACAGACCGTACACAGACGGACGTCCATATGGCCAAGATCAAGTTTACCGAACCCTTCATCAAGACCCTGCCACTGCCTACGGCGCACCATGTGCTGTACCACGACGAGGTGGCGCGCGGCCTGGCCGTGCGCATCACCCGGACAGGTTCGCGCTCTTTCCTGTTTTGCTACTCCCATGACGGGCGGGAGCGTCGTCTGTCCATGGGGCCATGGTCGCCCCCTGCGTCTAACCGCCTGGGCACACTGGCCACCCGTAAGGCTGGCGGCACGTTGGACTGGGCGCGACAGGAGGCCGCCCGCCTGCGGCTGCTGGTGCAGTCAGGCGCCGATCCGATGCAGCAGAAACAGGACGCCCGCGCCGAGCGCGAAGCGGCCCGGCAGCAAGCTGCCCGTGAAATCACCATCGAGACGCTGGCCAGCCGCTACATCGCCGAGTGGGCCAAGCCGCGCAAGCGCACGTGGCCGGAGGACGAGCGCCGGCTGGACGCCATCGTTGTGCCAGCCTGGGGCAAGCGCAAAGTGAAATCCATAACGCGAGCGGATGTCAGCGCGTTGCTGGCACCTGTGGCCACAGGTGCGGGCATGCGCCCTGCTGAAGCCGGCGCACGACTGGCGCTGGTGCGCAAGTTGTTCTCCTTCGCGATGGATCAGGGGATCATCGACATGCACCCCTGCCTGCGTATGCAGTTGCCGTGTGGCAAACCCGCGCCACGTACGCGAGCGTTGACCACAGCGCACGACCTGCGGGTTCTTTGGCGCGTCACCGAACCGGGTAGCCTGTGGGCGCGCGAGCCCGCCAACAGTGCCCTGCGCGAGCGCCGCTTTATAGAGGCGGAAGCGGACGCGTTGCGGTTGCTCCTACTCACAGCGGCACGCGCCAGTGAGGTTACCGACATGCCGTGGAGTGAACTTGACCTTGATGCGGCCATATGGGTGCTACCTGCTGCGCGCAGCAAAAACAAGCGAACGCACCTTGTCCCGCTGGTGCCGGCTGCTGTGGAACTGCTGCGCAGGCGCCGTGAAACGTCGGACAGCGAATACGTGTTTCCTGCCACGCGCCGCGACCACATCACCGACAGGAACCTGAGCCGCCCACTCAAGGAAGTCTGTCAGCGCCTGATTGCGTATGGCGTGGACATTGCGCCCTTTACCCCGCACGACCTGCGCCGCACGGTGGAAACCGGCATGGCGGCATCACGGGTGCCAAAGGAGTACCGCGACCGTGTGCTGAATCACGTAGACAGCAGCGTGGGTGGCATGCACTACAACATGTATGACTACATGGACGAAAAGCGCGAAGCGCTAGAAAAGTGGGCGCGCCGACTTGAAGGCTTGCTCGCTGACACTGTGGCCACGGTGGTGCCGATGCGCAGGAGGATTGCATGATGGATACCACGTGCACGGTGACGTTGGTAGAACTTTGGGAATGGTCGTTGCCGGGCCTTTGCAAGATGGCTAAACAGGGCGACCCAGACGCACAAAGAGCGTGGGCCGGCACGCTGGCTCGCCTTCTTCAAGCAGGAAAAATTCCCACAGACGCGGTGGAGGTATTCCGTCAATTAGAGGCAGGTGAAGAAGCCGCTCAGGTCACCCACACACAAAAGCCACCGAATCGTCACGGCTTACGTTACCGAGATCAGCGCATCACACTTGAAGTCCAGTCGCGCATTGATCTGGTCAAACTGGTGGAAGCCCGACGCACCGAGTGGGAAGCGGAAGGTCACGCTGTACCGCAGATGCCAACCATCAAAAAAACGATCTATGGCCAAGTCGCCGAACTATTTGAGATTAAAGCGGATCGCGTGAAGGAGATTTACGAGGACAGAGGCAAAAAGTAGAGGGGGTAAAAGCACCCGTTTATTTCCCCCGCTGGGCGACCTCAGCATGTTGCGTACCTAAGCAAACGAGGTACGCAACATGCGCAGTAAGGCACAAGACTGGGTAAAGCCCAGCAGAACCACCACCAGCGCAAAGCTGGTTGGCAGCACTACGAACTGCACGCCCGATGGCGACGACATGGACAAGCAGACTGGAGAGCGCGGTGCCAAACGCGGGCTCATGGACGATTACGCTCCGCCGTCCGAAGCCGCTCGCGAGCTGCACAAGCACCCATTCACATTGAAGCGCTGGCGTCGCGCAGGCTATGGCCCGCAGCCAGTCAAGATAGGTGGCCGCCTGTACTACAGGCGATCGGATCTTGCACGGTGGCTCGAATCGCTGAATTCGCAGGGCGGCGAGGCCGAGGTATGAAAATCCCTCCGCCTCCACCGCCGCCGCGCATGACGCGACCGCTAGAAGTGCTGCTGCCTCATCTAGCAAACGTCAGGCCGTCAGGCAGCGGCTGGCGCGCCGATTGTCCCAATGGGCACAGCAAGACCCGTGGTTCATTGTCGATTACCGAAGCCGGCGACGGTCGCGTGCTGCTGCACTGCTTCGCATGCAGTGACGTGCCAGGCATCTTGTCGTCACTCGGCCTGCAACTGGCCGACCTTTTCCCACAGCGTATTCGCGACGACTGGAACCCAGCAGCGCGTAAGGCCGCCATTGAGATGGCTCGTCGTAACGATTGGGAGGCCGCACTTCGCGTGCTTGATCGTGAAGCGACGGTGGTGCTGATTGCCGCCGGCGATATGCACGAAGGCAAACAGCTTAGTAACATAGATGATGCGCGCCTTGTTCTGGCGGCGCATCGCATCACGCAGGCGCGGAGTGTGCTCGCATGACGCGCCATGAATCACTGCCGGCAAGCGTTAGCACCTTGGAAGAGCGCGCCGAACGCGACCGGGCCAAGGTAGAGGCTGCTGCCTCGCCGCCTGGACAAACGTCGGTCAGCGACTACGTCAAGTTGACTAACGCATCCAGCATCACGCCCAAACCAATTCAGTGGGTATGGCCAGGCTACTTGGCGTGCGGCAAGCTGCACCTCTTGGCGGGAGGTCCTGGTACGGGCAAGACCACCATCGCCATGGCCGTGGCGGCGTGCATTACTTCAGGGCAACAACTTCCATCTGGCCACTGCCCAACGCCCGGGAGTATCGTGATATGGAGTGGTGAAGACGACCCTGCGGACACGCTGGTGCCGCGCTTGTTAGCCGCAGGGGCAGACCTTCTCAGAGTGCATTTTATCGACGGAGTTCATAGAGACGGCCATATTCATCGGTCATTTGATCCGGCCCGTGACGTGCCTATGTTAGCGGCGCAAATGGCCAAGCTTGAGAACGTCGCGCTGATCATCATTGATCCGCTTGTGTCGGCAGTATCCGGTGATAGTCACAAAAATGCTGAGGTCCGCCGTGGTTTGCAGCCTTTGGTTGAATTGGCCGATAGCGTGAACGCCGCCCTGCTAGGAATTACGCACTACAGCAAAGGCACGCAAGGTGGTGATCCGCTTGAACGTGTCACTGGCAGCATTGCCTTTGGGGCTTTACCTCGCATCGTTTACGGCACAGTTCGGATGAAGGCCGAAGCTGGCGAAGCGAGCCGGATGGTATTCGCGCGTGCAAAATCCAATATCGGCCCGGACGGCGGCGGGTTTGCCTACACCTTCCAACAATGCGAGATCGCGGGCGGCATTTCTGCTAGCCATATCGAGTGGGGAGAACCGCTAGTGGGGACCGCTCGCGAACTACTGGCCGAGCCTGAGCAGGAAGAGAACAAGCAAGGTAGTAGGTCCGACGATCAGCAAGGAGACACGCACGATGCTGCGGCGTGGCTGCGTGATGTATTGAAGGATCAGCCTATGCTGGTCAAGGACGTCAAGAAGCTTGCCTGTGAACTGAATTACGGCTGGCGCACCGTGGAGCGTGCTGCGCACAACACAGGTGTGATGCGTCAACGTGATGGCTTCGGCGCCCCGATGACATGGTCCTTGCCTGGTGCCGGTTTGATACAGGAGCTACAACGCAAACTCGCCAACTCCGATCCATTCTCGCCCGTCTCGCCCGTCTCGCCAGCCCAAAACCCTGGTGCTGTTGGTGGCGCCAATGGTGTTGCCGGCATGCCCGCCACTATCGCCCCACCCCAAAACCTTGGCGAGGCAGGCGAGAATGGCGAGATTGCAGATGTTGGCGAGAATGCAGCCCCGCCGCAGGGTGGCCACCATGGTTAAGTGCCGCCGTCCGCCATCCCGTCCCGCAGGCTCCACGGTGCCCGCCAAGCCCTTGGGCGCTGCCCGTGTCGCCGAAGCCCGCCAGCCAGGCGCCGCGAGTCTTGCGGAGATGTTGCCATGAGAGGCCGCACCCGCAAGGTGATACAACTGGCGCCTCGCTACCGGGCGTTCCTGACCCTTCACGGGTTCAAGCCTTTGGATGAGGTGGTGCCGGCTTACTGTGATGGATGTCGTTCGCCAATCTGGTTGCCGGCAACCTGGCCAGGTAATGACTGGCGCGTTTCGCGTTGTCCTTGGTGTTGTGTACAGCCAATCAAGAGGACGACACGACCACAGGTTGATTGTGCCTCCTGCCAGCACTACCGCGCTGAACCTGTGCGCGACGGGAAAGGGTGGTGCACGGTACGGGCGATGCCGCGCCTTCCGCAGCAACTGCGGTGGTGCCCGCACTGGAAGCCTCTGCCATGAACACGCTAACCAAGGTTTGTTCTTGCTGCGGAACGTTGGTGGTGATGTCTCACATGGAGGCCATCGAGGCGCGCATCGAAGCGCGTATCGAAACCCTGCGCCGCCTTTGCATTGATAGGGGGTGGCGCATCGTCGCCGGCGACCTTGTGTCCGAGGCTGTCGCCGCTGATTTGCTGGGCAAGTCAAAAGGACATCTGCGCAACCTCCGCTTAGGCGGGCGCCCTATCCCGTGCAGGCATGTCTTGGGCGGGTGGATGTACGCGTTGCCTGATCTTGCGGCTGTGCTTGAAAACTCTGACGAGGATTAGCGGCAGCGTCAGCAAACGTCATCTTTGCACCTAGGCCCATGCCTGCCAGGACAACACCCTTGGGTTGTGCCGTCGCGTTGTGCGGTGGCCATGCCCAAGGAGGTTTCCCCATGTCGATGATCCAAAGTGCCAACGTGGCCGAATATGTACTGATGGCGAAGTGTCTTGCCAGAGCCGGAGGCAAGCTGTCGCTGGCGGCGCAGTTCGCCGACGAACACCCGAACGGGCTTCGCGTGGCGTCCGTGTTGCGCTCGGCCGTATCTGCCGGAACCGTGGCGGATGCCGGTTATGCGGGCAGCCTCATCGGCCATACCTTGGTCGCAGCAGGCTTTATTGAATCTCTCCCCGCAGCATCCGTGCTGGATCGCTTGCTGGCTGATGGAGTACTGCGCCGCGTGCCTTTGCGGACTCGTCTCGCCATTTCCACTGTGGCGGCGACGGGCCAGGTTGTTGGTGAAGGTGCGCCGACGCCAGTGAGCAGCCTTGCACTCAATGGCCAAGACCTTGACCCCATGAAGACGCAGGCGCTTATTGCCGTGTCGCAAGAGCTGATCAACGGCGCGACAGCCGCCGGCAATGTGCTGTTGGCGACGGAACTGCGAAATGGCGTTGCGGCTGCGAGTGATGCGGCTTTTCTCGGCCGCGTGGTCGCGGGGGCTTCATCGGTGACGGGTTCGGCTTCCCCGCTGGCTGACCTTGGCGCTGCGCTTGAAACCGTCAACGTCAAGGCTACCGGCAAGCCCTACCTGGTGATCGACGTGCACACCGCCAACCGACTGGCGACGAAGGCCAGCTCAACGGGTGAGCAGGCGTTTCCCTTGATGGGGCCGAACGGTGGCGAGTTGGCTGGCATCCCCGTACTGGTCAGCGACCAAGTTCCCGCCGCGGACTCAAACGGTAGGAAAGCGTTGCTGTTGGACGCCACGGCGATTGCCGGCGATGCCGAAGCGCCGATGCTAGATGCCAGCGACCAGGCGACGCTGCAACTCGCCACTAATCCTTCCGGTGGTGCCCAGAACCTGGTTTCAATGTTCCAGACAGATTCCGTGGCGCTCCTCATTACAAGGTGGCTGGGCGTCAACGTCACACGAGCATCCGGTGTGGTCGTGATCGAAGACGTGCTGTGGTGACCGCGATGTCTATGACGAAGAACCTCCCGCCTAGATCGTTCGAGCATGTGTTGGCACAGGTGCCGGAAAACCTGCGTGCACAGCCGCTCACCATGGGTCAGTTCCTGCGTTTCATGGAACTGCTGGTTAACTCAAACAAGGCGCTGAAGAAGCGGGTCGTGCAGCTTGAGGAGAAGGTCAATGGCCAGAGTGACGGCCATGGATGAGCTAGCTGCCACACGCCGACATGCCGAGCGTCAACGTCCCGAAGCACCGGCAACACAAGACCAGTTCGTTGATCTGGTGAAGCGTGTGTCGTTGGAGTTCAACGCCATGCGCAGCGAGGTGTCAACACTGCGCCGCCGTGTGGAACAACTGGAATCCCAAGGAGGCAAGTCATGAACGTGCTAAGCCCATTCGAAGCGCAAGAACAGTATCCGGACGCCTGGCGTCATATCGAGGATGAGATGGAGCAGGCGCGCGATGGTTACGCAGCTACGCTCGTGCCTGTTGCTGCCGAAGTGTTGACGGTCGATGGGGATGAAGTGCTTCAAGTTGTTGCGCTGACCGACATCAGCATTGTTGATGTCGGCGAGGACTCATTCGCTCACATGATGTTCCACGCCAAGCTCGCACCTTTCTGAGCCAACCCGGTGGGGGGGAGTGAAAAAGACAGGGACGTCTTACCCTAAGCAACGCGCGTGAAGTTTTTTTTGCGTGACCGCGAGTTAGAAAAATCTACTGCATCTAACGTGGGCGACACTAGCGTGCGAACCCGCCACGCGCACCGAATGAATGCCGGTACACGTGGCGCTATCCTTGAATTCCGAACGATTGATAGGCTTCGTTGCTATAGATTCCTAAGCCGCCACCGGTTGGCAACTTATTATGATTAAATTGGTTGATTGCATCTAGCAATGCATTCTTTTTGAAAGGAATATGAATGGCACTTGCGGACCCATTATTTATTCTCTCAGACAGGGCGCTTGGCCAATAGCCACTTAGCGCACTAGGATTTCGGATAGGTCCAGACCATTTCGTATAAGCGACAATGATCGGCAACTTATAGACGTCTACTGCCTTCGTAATCTCAAGTGGAACCCAATCAGTATCAAGGCGCGTGGTCTCGCCCAAGATCAAAACCATATTCTTGGAGTTTCTAAGCCTTTCCATCAGTGAGGCGCGAAGGGTCTCACGCTTGCTCGTGTCACGAACTGCGGAGGCCTTCTCGTGACTATTAATCATGGTGAAGTCATCGTCACCTTTTTCGGGCCACGCCTTCATGAGGTTGTAGTAGTCAATGTCGGAGTTTCCTCCAGGAATGTTTGTCCCGTCTGCATGAAACGCGATGTATGTCCCATTCCGGTAGGCCATTATTTTTCGCTCCAGTACTTCTTGACGTCTCGCAGGTCCACGTCGTCAAACCTGTCCCGATGAAGAACGATACGAATTTTGCCTGTAATTTCTTTCTCCTTGGTCTTGGTGATCGCGGACAAGATAAGGAGATTGAGCAGATCGCGTGTAGGTAGTCCGATCCCGGAGAGGCCGCTGCCAACCAGCGGTAAATTAACCGGATGTCCTCCCGCCTCGATACGCGCACGGTCCCAGGCGGCTCCAAGAGCAGACCATAAGAGCGTTACATCGGAAGATGCTTTGCATGTATGCGGGTCTGAATGCGTAAGCGCGAACAGCAGATAGGCATCTTGATTTACGCTCACAAGGGCCGTTGTGCCTATCGCGTAAGCGAGAGTCTTGCCCGCCACCTTTGCCGTCGTAGTGGAATCGACACCTGCGAGCTCCTTGGTGACAAGTAGATCGAATGATTCGGGATGTCCTCCGAAGCAGCGCTTCAAGAAAACACCGTGGAGGCTTTTGTCAGAAACTGGCCTCCCAATCTCGCTGTCAAAGTGGTCATTGACGGAAATAAGCCGTAGGCCATCTTGTTCGAAGAGGTCCCCGAATAGGATTTCCAAGCACGTGTTTGAGTTTGGAATAGGCAGTGCAACCCGCGAGGGCTTCGAGATTCTTTCCAAACCACCCATTACTCCCAGAATGGCGATGATCGTCATGGGCAGAGCACCCTCAACTTTTACTGTTGGGAGCAGAAACGTGATCGTTTTCGTCGCGGTGAAAATCAAGCTATAAGTTGTAAATACACTGAGAGCCGCTTTGCGAGGCGACCTTTTGATCGCTCTCCATAGGTCTTTTAGCCACGTCATATGTCACCTGTGTGGTTATTCTTGAATGCGGTACGCGGCTGTTTCTACTTATAACCTGCCTGCTCCAGACGACGAATCAACAATGAGACGAACGCGAGGTGGTCTAGGCACGTGTCCACGTCGTCAATTTGATCAACTTCATGGCCGCGCGGATTCCTGATCGCGATAACTCCACCCGAAAACAGGAACCTGAAGCCACGTTGCTCGTCCTGCTCGCTTTGGTTGCTGAGCGGCGTTAGCTTTAACGTCGGAGACGTCTCATTAAAAACTTCCATCATTAGTCTTTCGCCGGTTTTGTTGCTGTTGGCAAATTTCTGAACAACTTTGTCCAGGAACTTGAAAGCTTCAAAAGTCGACTCGGCGTAGTGCCCGTTGTCAAAGAAGGTGCGCACCTTCTTGGGCAATCCAGGGTGGATATTTCGCTTGTCAAAAGGATGAAGCTGCTGCTCTGACACAGCCTCTTTCACCTCATCCGGCTCGCCGCGCTCGGGATTATCCGAAAACTCTATGGCTAGCCGAACTATTGTCTCGAAGCGATCAAGAGACTTTGCCATTCAACAAATTCTCTCGAATGCTCTTAAAGATGTTGTCGTAGGTTTCCCTATCGCCACCCGCTGGCAGATTTATTTCTATGCGCACTGTGAGCGCCATGTCGCCAGAACCACTTCCGCCGGTCCCCGTGCCGGTCTCTCTGCTCGCAGGAGGCGACGTCCCGGTCGGAATGTTGGGCTTGGTCGTTGTGGACTTCGCTGTCTGTTTTTTCGTAGCGACGGCGTCCGCTTTCTTTGTTTTTGCGGTAGCGGGCTTTGGTAGTTGCCCATCAAGTTTTCCCGCAATGGTTGCTAGCGTCTGGAACGTTGACGCCTGACGGCGACCAACGATGTCGCTGGTGTGATCTGTGTTGCGGAAGAACGAGATCAATTTATCTGGTGAGGCAGTCCAGGCATCCGCCCCATGCAGCTCAAAAAGGTCTTTATATGCAGCCTGCACAATTTCCGCAAAGCCCGTCTGGAACTCGGACTCGACGTGCTGCACCAAGACGGAAGCGGCCTTCGCGTTCTTATTTCCCTCTACGTCAATAACGTCTAGGAATCGAAGGATATTGATGATGTAGGTTTCGTTGTTCGGAGCAATGCCAAGCTTCTTTAGGATTTCCGCATTTACTTTGGGCGGGAAGGATTTGCGAAGCTGAGCGATAACAGAAATTACGCCATTTGCGCCGGATGTGTACGGATGCTTGTCGGTCATGTGATCCCCCTGTCAGGTCCTTGACTAAGTTGAGTCTACGACAACAGGAGGCAAGGGTTGTGCCATCCAATGGTTTGTGCCGGGTGGTCAACACGTGGAGAGGCACAAGTTTGATCGCTGCTAGGCTCAACGTGGCCTATCGCAAAACCGTACACCAGTCGTACACAGCAAAAAATTGGTTTGTTCCGACGCAAGAAAAAAGGGCCACGCTTTTCGGCGTAGCCCTTTGATTTCATTGGCGGAGAGGGTGGGATTCGAACCCACGGTACGCTTACACGTACGCCTGATTTCGAGTCAGGTACATTCGACCACTCTGCCACCTCTCCAGTGGGTTGCATGGTGGTTCATGCGAGCCGGGAATGATACGCGAGGCGACTTGCCGTGACAACCAGCAGTAGTTCCGGCATGCTGCGACAGCTCGTCTTATCAGAAAACCCATGATCGAATTCGGACACGGAACGCATGTCGGCCTGCGCCGCACGCGCAATGAAGATACGTATTACGCCGATGCTTCGCTCGGCCTGTTTCTGGTGGCCGACGGCATGGGAGGGCATCAGCATGGCGAAGTGGCGTCCGCGCTGGTGCGCGATGCCATGGTCGATCTGGTCAGTCGCGGGCACAGTCTGATCGAGGCCGTGCATGGGGCGGCCAAGCGGCTCGAAGCACATGCGCGTCCCAGTTTCGACCTGTTGCCGATGGGTACCACGATCGCAGCCTTGCGTCTGACTGTTGATGGTTATGAAGTAGCCTGGGTCGGCGACAGCCGCATTTACTTGTGGAAGCGCGAACTGCGGCAGATCAGCCATGACCATTCACTGGTGCAGGCGTTGGTCGAGGCGGGCAGGCTCGATCCGTCACAGGCATCGCAGCATCCACAACGCAGCGTGCTTACCCAGGCGCTGGGCGTGACGGCAGCCGAGCAGCTGCATGTTGGCATGGCACGCGGCCAGCTCGAGCCCGGCATGGCTTTCCTGCTGTGCAGCGACGGCCTCACCGAAAGCGTGAGCGATACCTCGATCGCGGGAACCGTCGCGCGCACCGACCTGGCTTCACAGGAATGTGTCGATCAGTTGCTGCTCAGCGCGCTTGATGGCGGTGGCGACGACAACATTACCGTGATCATCGTACGCGCCAGCTGACGCTGCAGCAGCGGTAGAAAAGACAAGGGCCGCGTACGCGGCCCTTGTCTTTTCAGGCATGCCATCGCTCAGAAGCGATAGGTACCCGTCAGGCTGACCACGTCGCCGTGATCGTTGAACTTGCCATTCATGGTGCCGGCGCCCAGACCTACCTGGTTGGTCTGGCTCACTGACGTATCGCCGACGAACTGATGCTGATAGCCCAGATCGACGGTCATGTGATCAGTAGCCTGGTAGCCGACGCCAAAGCCGAGCAAACGGCGTGAGCCGTCCGGAATGCGCGGGTCGCGGCTGATGATGTTGGTCGGGGTTTCGTCATAGCCGACGCCGGCGCGCAGCGTCCACTGGTCGTTCAGTTTGTAATCGCCGCCGACCGCGTACATCAGGCTGTTGCTGTACTTCTGCGGCAGGTTGACGAGCGTCTGGCCGTTCGAAGTGAGCACCAGGCTCTGGAAGCTGGACCACTGCGTCCATTTCATGGTGGCGGCCATGCTCAGGCGGTCGCTGAACACGTGCAGCCAGTCGATGCTGGCGAACGCCGGCGTATTGAGATTGGCACTGGCAGCAGCCCCATTCGGATTCAGCACAGGCAGGTTGGCGTTCGGGAATACCGTTGGAGCCAACGCGATCAGCTGTTTGCCGGCATCGCTGCCATACAGTGCGTAGTGGCCGCCCAGTGTCTGGTTGACCCGCGAGTGATAGCTCAGGCCAATGGAGTCTTGTTGGGTCGGTTTGAACTCGGCGCCCAGGAAGTAGCCGAATGCAAAACTCTTTTTGACCGTCACGTTCAGTTGCACATCACCGCTCTGTGGCGCGCCGAGAATCGGTGCGCCGAACAGCGCAGCCGCCGAGCCGTACGGGTCGAGCATGGTGTTGAGCTGTGCCTTGGTGCGCTGCCCCAGAATGCCTGCACCAAGGGAGAACTGATCGTTGACCTTGAATCCGGCCGAGAAGCTCAGGGCGACCGATTCCAGGCTGGTCTTGGAGCCGAAATAGCGTCCCTGCCAAGTCGGGTTGTACTCGCTGGCCAGCCCGAACGGTACGGTGAGACTGCCGCCAAGGGTCAGGCGGTCGTTGACCGGCGCGGCAAAGGCCATGTTCGGGAACGGCACGAACTTGCCGAAGCCGTTCGGGTTGTTGCCGGTGGTCGGGTTGCCCTGCTCGTCGCGGAACGAGCCGCTGAACTGAGAACTCGGACGGATGCCGGTACCTGTGACCTGGAGCACCGGACCCGTGAAGAAAGCCATTGCGGCCGGGTTGTTGAATACGGCCGTGGGATCGTTGGCAAACAGCGAGCCGCCAGCATTGGCGCGCGCCCAACCTGCGGCATTGTCGGTCGGGAGCTGGAATGCGCCTGCTTCGGCGCGAAGGGGATGCATCAAGGCGACCGCTACGGCCAGGGCTAGGCTGGCCTGGGTGCCGAGACGTGCAAAACGCTGCAAAGTATGACGGTTCACGATAGTTCTCCTGTGATGGCAGTCTGGGGTGGGTGCCCACAGAATGTTGTTTTCTCGGTTGCGGACTGATGCAGCTGGGGCAGTCGTCGGCTAAGCCGACAGTGGTGTTGGCTGGTGTTTGTTTTCTTCTTCAGGGGGCCAGCCTCCCTTCCTTGATCCATTGTTGGCCGCCTAGCGGTCCATGGGCTTCATCATGAGGAACGACGACAGGTTCATCGTTGATGACCGCAGTGCGGCGATCCAGCTGCTGCACCTGGTCAATCAGTCGAATCTGCTCCGGGCTGCCGAAAGGGGCGGTGAGTATGGGGGATATCAGCGAGATCAGTCGCGCCAGCAGTTCGGCGTCGTTGATGGTTTCGCCCTTGCTGATGCTCGCAATCAGTTCCTGCATGTCCTCGCCGGCAAGCATGCCGGAGAGTGCCTTAAGCGCGAAATGCAGGCGCAGGCCGAGTTCATGGCGCGGCAACGCCGGCAGGGCGCGCGAGAACGCCTCGAAGAAACGCCCGGAGATCGAACGGTAATGCTCTTGCAGGTAGCCGCGGATGAACGGCGAAGGATCGCTGTAGACCCTGCCGAGCAGGCGCATGAAGGCAGGTCCCGACGCGCTGCCGTGACTGAGCCGGAAGGCCGGAACGAACAGCATGCCAAGCACCGTCGTTACATCCAGTCCTTCGGGGTTCTGCTGTTCGCAGGCACTGAGCAGTTGCAGGCGCTCGCGATTGAGGCGATCCAGGCGTTGCGACAGCAGCTCCTGCACCAGCGCTTCCTTGCTGCCGAAGTGATAGTTCACGGCGGCAAGATTGGCGCCGGCACGTGCCGTGATCTGGCGCAGCGACATGGCCTCGTAGCCGCCCTCGATAAACAGCCACTCGGTGGCCTCGAGCAGTCGTTTGCGGGTATCGCTGTGGCCGTGGCGCTGGGTTGTGCTCAAGTCCTGGTCCTGTGCGGGCGTCGCGAATGATGCTGGCATCTGCTTCAAATCATGGATTGAAACGGATGTATGAACGCTACCGATGGCATCACGATGGGGCAAGCTGCAGCGCACGATCGACTGGGCAGGCGCTGTGCAGCGCAAGCAGGGCGGGGTGAATGAGCTGCTGGTTCCTTGCGTCGCAAGGAAATGCGACAGGCTTTGTGGAGATTCCAATAAAGCGCATGCAACAAAAAGGCCGGGGCATTCCGGCCTTTTTGTTGCACTGCGATGACAAATTTCCTTGCGAAAGCGGTCCGGTGGATCAGCCAGCCTTCTTCTTTGCCAGCCGCAGCCACGTATCTACGACGGTATCCGGGTTGAGCGACACCGATTCGATACCCTGATCCATCAGCCACTCGGCCAGATCGGGGTGGTCGCTCGGGCCTTGGCCGCAGATGCCGACGTATTTGCCCCTGGCCTTCGCCGTCTGGATCGCCATCGCCAGCAGTTTCTTCACCGCCGGGTCGCGTTCGTCAAACAGGCTGGCGACGATGCTGGAGTCGCGGTCGAGGCCGAGGGTGAGCTGGGTGAGATCGTTGGAGCCGATCGAGAAGCCGTCGAAGATGTCGAGGAACTCGTCGGCGAGCAGGGCGTTCGAGGGCACCTCGCACATCATGATGATCTTGAGCTCGTGCTCGCCCTGCTTGAGGCCGTTCTTTGCCAGTACCTCGATGACTTTGCGGCCTTCGCCCAGCGTACGCACGAACGGGATCATCACCCACACGTTGTCGAGGCCCATCACTTCGCGCACGCGCTTGACCGCCTTGCATTCCAGCCCGAACGCCTCCGCGAAACTCGGGTCGACGTAGCGGCTAGCACCACGGAAACCGATCATCGGGTTTTCTTCGTGCGGCTCATAACGCGAGCCGCCGATCAGTCCGGCGTATTCGTTCGACTTGAAGTCCGACATGCGCACGATCACCGGCTTCGGGTACACCGAGGCGGCGATGGTGGCGATGCCTTCGGCCAGACGATCGACGTAGAAGCTCACCGGATCGGCATAGCCGGCGATGCGCTCATCGATCTTCGCCTTGGTCTCGGCGTCCTGCTTGGCATATTCCAGCAACGCCTTCGGATGCACGCCGATATGGCTGGCGATGATCATTTCCAGGCGGGCCAGGCCGATGCCGGCATTCGGCAGCATGCCGAAGTCGAACGCGCGCTCCGGATTGGCCACGTTCATCATGATCTTCAGCGGCGCTTCGGGCATCGCGCCGAGGTCGGCGGTGATGCGCTCGAACTTAAGGATGCCTTCGTAGATCGTGCCGGTGTCGCCCTCGGCGCAGGACACGGTGACGTCGGCACCGTCCGGGATCAGTTCCAGTGCATTACCGGTACCGACCACCGCCGGCACGCCCAGTTCACGCGCGATGATCGCTGCGTGGCAGGTGCGTCCGCCGCGGTTGGTGACGATTGCGGCGGCACGCTTCATCACCGGCTCCCAGTCGGGATCGGTCATGTCGGCGATCAACACGTCGCCCGGCTGCACCTTGTTCATGTCGGCCAGCGAGCGGATCACGCGTGCCTTGCCGGCGCCGATCTTCTGGCCGATCGAACGACCTTCAGCCAGCACCTTGCCCTTCTCGCTGAGGTGGAAGCGCTCAAGCTGGGTCGTGTGCGCGCGCGACTTCACCGTCTCCGGGCGCGCCTGCACGATATACAGCTTGCCGGTGTTGCCGTCCTTCGCCCACTCGATGTCCATCGGGCGGCCGTAATGCTTCTCGATGATCAACGATTGGCGCGCCAGTTCCTGCACGTCCTCATCGTTGATGCAGAACTTGTTGCGCAGTCCGGTCGGGGTGTCCTCGGTCTTCACGCGCTCGCCGGGGGCACTCGAATAGACCATGCGCAGCTGCTTGGCGCCGAGATTGCGGCGCAGCACGGCGGGCTTGCCGGCGTTCAAGGTGGGCTTGAATACGTAGAACTCGTCCGGATTGACCGCGCCCTGCACGACCATTTCGCCGAGGCCATACGAGCCGGTGACAAACACCACGTCGCGGAAGCCGGACTCGGTGTCCAGCGTGAACAGCACGCCGGAGGCGCCCACGTCCGAGCGCACCATCAACTGCACGCCGGCGGACAGGAACACGTCCTCGTGCTTGAAGCCCTGGTGCACGCGGTAGGCAATCGCGCGATCGTTGTACAGCGAGGCGAAGACTTCCTTCACCTTGTGCAGCACGTCGTCGATGCCGACCACGTTGAGGAAGGTTTCCTGCTGGCCGGCGAACGAGGCGTCGGGCAGATCCTCGGCGGTGGCGGAGGAGCGCACGGCGACGGCGATATCGTCGGCGCCGGCGTCCTTGCACAGCTTGGTGTAAGCAGTGCGGATCGCCTGCTCGAGTTCGGCGGGCAGGGCGGTGTCGACGATCCAGCCGCGGATCTCCTTGCCTGCCGCTACCAGGGTGTCGACGTCGTCGACGTCGAGCGAGGCAAGGCGCTCCTGGATGCGCTTGGCCAGCCCGCTCTTTTCCAGATACTGCTGGAACGCGTCGGCGGTGGTGGCAAAGCCGCCCGGCACGGAGACACCAAGCTTGGCCAGGTTGCCGATCATTTCGCCGAGTGAGGCGTTCTTGCCGCCGACCTTGCCCAGGTCAGTCATGCGCAGTTGGTCGAGCCAAAGCACCAGATCGTTCAAGGGTGTCTCCTCAAAGAGCTTTCGATGGATAACGGTATGGATGCGGCAGGCAGACCGGAAGCGGGCTGCAAAGGACTGGTATTGTCCGCTGCCGATGATGCACAGCACAAGAAGACCATTGCCACGGGATGTGATTCCAACGGCATACCAGTCAGCCGGCAGTCAATCGGCGACAGCGTTTGGTGCTTGGGTTATGGTGCGGATGAGCGCATTCCAGCAACCAGGTCCCTGTATGCATCGAACGGTCTTCTTCATTTCCGACTCTACTGGTATTACCGCGGAGACGATCGGCAACAGCATCCTGGCGCAGTTCGAGGGCGTGCAGTTCGACAAGCATCGCCTGCCGTTCACCGACGACGTGCAGAAGGCGGAGGCGGCCGCGCTGCGCATCAAGACCAATTACGCGCAAAGCGGGCAGCGCCCGATCGTGGTCAACACCATGGCCGAACGTGCACTGTGCGACATCGTTGCCACCAGCGGCGCGTTGATGCTGGATGTGTTTGCGCCGTTCATAGGGCCGCTGGAGGATGAACTGGCGACCAAGCGTTCGGGTGCGGTCAACCGCTCGCACGGCCTGGTCGACTTCGACAAGTACGAGGCGCGCATCAACGCGACCAACTACGCGCTTTCCCATGACGATGGCATCGACGTGGATTATTCGCAGGCCGACCTGATCCTGGTCGGCGTGTCGCGTTCGGGCAAGACGCCGACCTGCCTCTACATGGCCTTGCATTACGGCGTCAGCGCCGCCAACTACCCGCTGACCGACGAGGACCTGGAGAAACTCGAACTGCCTGCGCGCCTGCGTCCGTATCGCGACCGCTTGTATGGCCTGACCATCGAGCCGCAGAGGCTGGCGCAGATTCGCGAGCAGCGCCGCGCCGGCAGCCGCTACGCCACCTTGAAGCAGTGTCGCTGGGAGCTGGAGCAGGCCGACCGGCTGATGCGTCAGGCCGGCATTCCCAGCCTCAACACTACGCATGTGTCGATCGAGGAGATCGCCAGCAAGATCTTCGACCGCTTCGGGATCGAGCGAACCATGTTCTGATTGACCACTGGAGTTGCCGCACCTGTCATGAGCGCCGTACTGGACAATCGCCACAGCCTGCTACCGGGACGCTTCGAGTTCCTGATGGGGCTGTATGCGGAGAATTATCACCGGCTGACGCGGCTGTTCGGTCCGCAGCAACTCGCACCCGGTCGTTATGTCTCCGACGTGGATGACGGACTGGACGTGCATCTGCATGTGCAGGAGTGCCATCCCTACACGCTGGAGCTCGAACTCACCTACGGCTTCGTCGACGAGCATACCGGCCAGCGCGCACCGTCAGCACAGCTGCGGATGTATACCGACGCGCATGTGGCCGAGGCCATGCATTGCCACCCGGGGCGACATCTGTGGCAGGTGCTGGGGCCGTTCACGCCGGCGCATACGGTGTTCCAGCATCGCCTGCGCATGAACGGGTTTCTGTCGCGCTGGCTGGAGTACCTAGTGGAGCAGGGGCATTCCACCGGCACTTTGCGGCCAGAGGTATAGTCAGTACCTTGAAGCAATGTGGCCTAGCGGAAGACAACAAAAAACCCGCACAAGGCGGGCTTTCCGTTTCAGTGGCGGAGCGGACGGGACTCGAACCCGCGACCTCCGGCGTGACAGGCCAGCATTCTAACCGACTGAACTACCGCTCCACATTTCTTTCCAGCTATTGCGGGCCAACTTGGCGTCCCCACGGGGATTCGAACCCCGGTCGCCACCGTGAAAGGGTGATGTCCTAGGCCTCTAGACGATGGGGACAATTCAAGTTGGTGGAGCCAGGCGGGATCGAACCGCCGACCTCCTGCATGCCATGCAGGCGCTCTCCCAGCTGAGCTATGGCCCCGCCGCTGGAAGCCCGAAAGAATAGGTGGGGATCACAAGTTCGTCAAGCATTCGTAATGAAATAATTTCAAATCGATATGCAATCGCGACGGGTGTTGTCCGTCTTAGTGCCTGGCCTGCGGCTGTGTGCCGGCGAGGGCGCTGCTAGTCTTGGGGAGTCTTGTCGCAGGCCACTTCATGCACGAACTGCAATTCATCCAGGATCTTGCCACGGTCATGCTGGTCGCTGGGCTGACCACGGTGATCTTCCAGCGTCTGCGGCAGCCGGTGGTGCTTGGCTACATCATCGCGGGCCTGTTGATTGGCCCCTACATGCTGCCGGTGGTGTTCATCCACAACGAGCAGACCATCCGCACCCTTTCCGAGCTCGGCATGATCATGCTGCTGTTCGCGCTGGGGCTGGAATTCAGCCTGAAAAAACTTCGCGCGGTGGGTGGGCCGGCACTGGTGGCGGCGTTGTGCGAAATCGGGCTGATGCTGGCGGTCGGCTACGGGATTGGCCGCTTTTTCGGCTGGCGCTCCATGGATGCGCTGTTCCTGGGGGCGATGCTGTCGATGTCGTCCACCACGATCATCATGAAGGCGCTGGATGGCCTCAACCTCAAGCGCGAGCGTTTTGCGCAGTTGATGTTCGGCATCCTGATCATCGAGGACGTGCTGGCGATCGTCTTGATGGCCCTGTTGACCGGCATCGCCAGCACCGGCGATGTCGAGGCGGGCGAGGCGATGGCGGCGATCGGCCGGCTGACTCTGTTCATGGCGGTGTCGCTGGTGGTCGGGTTGCTGTTGGTGCCGCGGGTCGTCGACTACATTGCCCGGGTCAGTCGTGACGACGTGCTGCTGGTGGCCGTGCTCGGGCTCTGCTTCGGCTTCTGCCTGCTGGTGACCGAGATGGGCTACAGCATCGCGCTGGGCGCGTTCATGATCGGTGCGATCGTCGGTGAGGCCACCAGCGTTGCACGGATCGAGCAGATCGTCGGGCCGATACGCGACATGTTCAGCGCGGTGTTCTTCGTAGCGATCGGCATGCTGATCGATCCGGGGCTGCTGGTGCAGTATGCATGGCCGATCACCTTGGTGACCATCGTACTGGTGGTGGGCAAGGTGCTCAGCTGCAGTTTCGGCATCTTCATCACGGGCAACCATGGCCGCACGTCGCTGCGCGTTGGCATGGGCTTGGCGCAGATCGGCGAATTTTCTTTCGTGATCGCCTCGCTCGGGTTGAGCCTGAAGGTGACCAGCAGCTTCCTGTATCCGGTGGCGGTAGCCGTGTCGGCGATCACCACCTTCCTGACGCCATACCTGATCCGCAGCTCCGACCCGCTGGCAGACATGCTGAGGCGTCGCCTGCCAGCCGGCTTTACCGGCATGCTGACGGCCTATACCGAGTGGGTAGGCAGCATCAGCTTGCGTGGACAGGGCGCCATGGTGGCAAAGATGATTCGCCGCCTGGTCTGGCACGTGATCATCAACATGCTGCTGGTGATCGCGGCCTTCCTGCTCATGGCCTATCTGTACCGGCGCGGTGTATTCAACTGGGAGATCCTGGGCGGTCGCGAGCAGGTCATTCGCAGCGTGGCCTGGTCGCTCGCGGCGCTGGTGTCGTTGCCGATGATCGTGGCCGCCTATCGCAAGGCCACCGCGTTGGGCATGCTGCTGGCTGAACTGGGCGTTCCTGAACGGATCGGCGGCTCCAACACCTACCGGATCCGTTCCGTGCTGGCGCGGATCATCCCGCTCGCAGTGATGGTGCTGTTGGGCTTGTTGGTGGTGGCGCTGGCCTCGATCATCCTGCCGCCGCGCGAGGTGGCTATCGTGTTGCTGTTGCTGGGTATTCTGCTGACCTGGCTGTTGTGGCGCGTGCTGGTCCAGATCCATGCCCGCCTGCAGGCGGCGCTGCGCGACACCATCGACAAGCCTGGCCGGCCTGATGACGGCCACGATGCGTGAGTTATCTGCCGTACGGCGGCGCATCGCGTGGAAGCCGGAAACTTGAACCTTTATGCCGACTGACGGTCGCAGCCTTGCAACGTTGCCAAGACCGGACAAGCACCGCACAATGCGTGGCCTGCCTCCATCGGGGGGGCCCGGCCGGCAACGCCGGCATATCCAAACACGAGGGAGTTTCGAATGAAGCATTTTCTGCGTCCCACGCTGACGGCGGCCGCGATGGCTGTTGCGCTGGGCATGACGGCGGGTGTGTACGCCCAGGCCGCCAAGACTGGCACCGCCAGCAGCACCGCAGGCACGATCGACAAGGCCAAGGTCAGCTACATCGTCGGTTACCAGCTGGGCCAGTCGATCCAGCCGATCATGCGCGACGAGCTGGACTCGGCCGCGGTGGCGCGTGCGGTGCAGGCCGCCCTGTCGGGCCAGAAGCCGACCATCACCCCGGAAGAGGCCAAGCAGGTCATGGAGCCCTTCATGGCCAAGATGCAGGCCAAGTACCAGGCTGAAATGACTGCGCTGGCTGCGAAGAACAAGAGCGAAGGCGAGGCCTTCCTGGCCAAGAACAAGACTGCTCCCGGTGTGAAGACTACCGCCTCGGGCCTGCAGTATCAGGTGCTCAGCCAGGGTACCGGTGCTCGCCCGGGTCCGAACGACACCGTCGAGATCAACTATACCGGCACCCTGATCAACGGCCAGGTGTTCGATGCTTCTTCCCAGCACAATCCGCCGGGTCCATCCAAGATCCCGCTGTCTGGCGTGATTCCTGGCTTCCGTGAAGGCCTGCAGCTGATGCAGGTGGGCGGCCATTACAAGCTGTTCATTCCGTCATCGCTGGCTTATGGCTCCGAGCCGCAGCAGCAGATGGCCCCGAATGAAACGTTGATCTTCGACGTGACCCTGGTCAGCACGGCGCCGACGCCGGCCGGTGCAGGCGGTCCTGACGGCAAGTAATCAAGCCGCCGCGGAATCACCGCAGTGACATCACGAAGGGGCGCGAAGCGATTCGCGCCCCTTCTGTGTCTGGTGCGGCAGCCCATGCCGCTGCCATTGCGCGGTTAGAATAGGCGGCTCATCTCAAGGAACTCGTCGCGACGATGATGAAGGTCACGATCTTTGGTACCGGTTATGTCGGTCTGGTCACCGGCGCCTGCCTGGCGGAAATGGGCAACCACGTGGTCTGCGTCGATATCGATGCGGCCAAGATCGAGCGCCTGAAACGCGGCGAGATTCCCATCTACGAACCGGGCCTGGAAGCGATCGTCAAACGCAATCATGCCGGCGGCCAGCTGGGTTTCACCACGGATTCGGCGGCTTCGATCGCGCATGGCGAGGTGATCTTCATCGCCGTTGGCACGCCACCGGATGAAGATGGCAGTGCGGACCTCAGCTATGTGCTGGAGGTGGCTCGTACGGTTGGTCGCCAGCTGGATCGTTATGCTGTTGTAGTGAACAAATCGACGGTGCCGGTAGGTACCGCCGACCGTGTTCGTGAAGCGATTGCAGGCGAACTGGCCGCACGACAGAAGTCGGTTGCGTTCGATGTGGTGTCCAATCCGGAATTCCTGAAGGAAGGCGCCGCCGTGGAGGATTGCCTGCGGCCGGACCGGATCATCGTGGGCGCCTCCAGCGAGCGTGCAGTGGCGGTGTTGCGCAAGCTGTATGCGCCCTTCAACCGCAATCACGACCGCATGGTGGTGATGGATGAGCGCTCGGCCGAGCTGACCAAGTACGCGGCCAATGCGATGCTTGCGACCAAGATCAGTTTCATGAACGAAATCGCGAATATCGCCGAACGGGTAGGCGCCGACGTCGAACTGGTGCGCCAGGGCATCGGCTCCGATCCGCGAATCGGTTATCACTTCATCTATCCGGGCGCCGGTTATGGCGGCTCCTGTTTTCCCAAGGACGTGCAGGCGCTCGAGCGCACGGCGCGCAGTTATGGCTATCACGCCCGTCTGCTCGAAGCGGTCGAGGCGGTGAACCATGACCAGAAGGCCAAATTGTACGAACTGATCTCGCGCCATTTTCACGGCCGGCTCGCAGGCAGGACCATCGCGCTGTGGGGACTGGCGTTCAAGCCGAACACCGACGACATGCGCGAGGCGTCCAGCCGGTATCTGATGGAAGCATTGTGGAATGCTGGCGCGAAGGTGCGCGCGTTCGATCCGGAGGCGCGTGAGGAGGCGCGCCGGCTGTACGGCGAGCGCGACGACTTGGTTTTGTGCGAGCACGCGCACGATGCCCTGCAGGGCGCCGATGTGCTGGCCGTAGTGACCGAGTGGAAGACGTTTCGCAGCCCGGATTTCGCGCGTATCCGCACGGCGCTGGCCGAGCCGGCGATCTTCGATGGACGTAATCTGTACGACCCCGTGGCGGTGGAAGAGGCTGGTCTGGCCTATTACGGCATCGGCCGCGGCCGCAGCCTGCGGGTGTCCTGATGAATGCAAACGAGGTACTTGAGCAGCGGCTTGACGAAATGGAGGTCAAACTGACTTTCGTCGATGACACGGTGCAGGCTCTGGCGAGTGCGGATGCCAGCTTGTCGCAGCGCATTGCCGGGCTGGAGCGGGCCTTGCGCGAGCTGCGAGGCGAACTTTCCGCCATGCGCGTTGCGCAGGCGGACGATCCGCACAGCGAGCCACCACCTCCACACTACTGATACCCAGATCACCGACCACGGATCAAACTCATGGCCGATTCCCTGCGCGATCAGCTGCTCAAGAGCGGCATCGTCAAACAGGTTCAAGCAAACCGGGTCCAGACGGATCGGGCCCGCGAGGACCAGCGCCGTCCGGCGCCGCCATCGCCCGGCAAGCCCCAGCGCAAGGGCGAAAAACCGCGTGCGCCAGCGCACGTGTCACGACCGCCGCGGCAGAGTCAGCCGGATATCGACCTGGCCAAGGCCTATGCGATCCGCGCACAGACCGAAGCCAGCGAACGCAAGCGAGCCGAGCAGGAAGTGGCGGAGCAGGCCAGGTTACGGCGCGAGCGCAAGCTGAAGATCCAGCAGCTGCTGGATGGCAAGACGCAGAACAAGGCCGAGGCTGATCAGCCGCGCAACTTCGAATACGGCGGCAAGATTCGCCGGGTGCATGTCGACAGTGCACAGCTGGCGGCACTCAATGCAGGCGAGCTGGGCGTGGTGCAGCAGGCTGGCCGTTATTTCCTGGTCAGCCGCGAGATCGCCGAGCAGGTGCGCGACATCGATCCGCAGCAGCTTGCCTTGCTGGTCGATCCTGCCGCCGCCGGCGTGGGTGACGATGGTGTGCCTGACGACCTGATGTGGTGAGCATGGCGGGTCCCGGTACACAAACGCCTGGCCATGGCCAGGCGTTGTCATGACGGCGGCAGAGCCGCCGATCGACTCGCGGGTTGCTACGGAAGTTCGAAGCCAGTTTGCCGCAGGGCCGGATGATCCCAGCCGTTCTTCGGCTTGAAGCGATCGCCATAGCGCTGGGCCAGTTGCTCCAGTCTTGCCTTGAGCTTGTCGGCGCCTTCGCTGCGCGCGTACTGGATCGGGCCGCCGCGGAACGGGGCGAAGCCGGTGCCGAAGATCACACCGGCATCGAGCAGGTCGGCATCGTCGACCACGCCATCGGCGAGGCAGGCGACCGCCTCGTTGACCATCGGCAGGACCATGCGCTCCTGCAGGTCCGGCGGCATCACATAGTCCTTGTCGACCTCGGGTTTCTGCGGTTTGCCGTCCTGCCACACGTACAGACCCTGGCCGTCCTTCTTGCCGCGTTTGCCGGCCTCGAGTTTGTCGTCCAGGCCCGGCGGGACTTCCAGTCCGAGGAAGGGCGCGAGTTCCTTGCCGACCGAGGCGCACACATCCAGCCCCACGGTATCGGCCAGTTCGATCGGTCCCATCGGCATGCCGAATTTCTTCGCCTCGCGATCCAGTACCGGGCCAGGCACGCCCTCGCTGTAAAGCCGCATCGCTTCGAGCAGGTAAGGCATTAGGATGCGGTTGACCAGGAAGCCCGGGCTGCCCTTGACCGCCACCGGCAACTTGCCGATCGCCTTGCAGAACGCCAGCGCGCGCTTCTCGATCGCGGGATCGAGCTGATCGTGCCGTACCACTTCGACCAGCGGCATCTGGGCCACCGGATTGAAGAAGTGCAGGCCGAGGAAGCGTTGCGGCGCACTCAGGTTCTTGCGCAGCGCGTCCAGCGGAATGCTGGAGGTGTTGCTGGCGAGGATCTCGTCGGACTGGAACTGCGGCTCGATGCCGGCATACAGCGCCTGTTTGGCCTCGATGTTTTCGAAGATCGCCTCGATCGCCAGATCGGCGGTGGCGACACCCTTGCCCTCGACATCGGCACGCAGCCGACGGAGCGTTTCCTCGACCTTTTCGGGTGTCTTCAGCTTCTTCTCGTAGAGCTGGCGGGCGCGATCCAGTGCAGGCTGGATGAACTTCATCTCGCGATCCTGCAGGGTTACCTCGAAGCCCTTGAACGCAGCCCAGGCGGCGATGTCGCCGCCCATCACGCCAGCACCGACGACGTGCACGCGCTTGATGCCCGCATCGGTGCCGCCGCCCTGGCCCTTCAACCGCTCCTGCAGGAAGAAGATCCGGATCAGGTTCTGCGCCGTGGGCGTCTTTGCCAGCTTCGCCACCGAACGTGCTTCCAGCTTCAACCGCTGCTGGATATCGGAGCTACCCCGCTTCCACACATCGATCATGGCGAATGGGGCCGGGTAGTGCTCCTTGCGCACCTTCGCGGCGGTCTGCTTGAGCACCATCGGCGCCAGGACCTGCCGTGCCAGCCAGGTGTTGCTCGCCCATGCCTTGGCGCGACGCGCGAACGGATGCGCCTGCGGGCGGCGCAACAGCAGGCGTGCCTCGACCAGCAGCTCCTCGGGGCGGGCGAGGCGATCGACCACGCCCAGCGCCAGCGAGCGTTTCGCCGACAGCGATTTGCCGGTCAGCATCAACGGCAGCGCCTCGGTCGCGCCGATCAGGCGCGGCAACCGTGCGGTGCCGCCCCAGCCGGGATGAATGCCGAGCATCACTTCAGGCAGCGCGATCCGGGTCTTGTCGTCGTCGGCCGCGATGCGCTGGCGACAGGCCAGGATCAGTTCGGTGCCGCCACCCATGCAGGCGCCGTGCACGGCAGCCACCGTGGGGCAGGGCAGGCGCGCCAGCGCCTCGTAGACACGCTGGCCATGCTCGATGTTTTCCAGCACGGTGTCGTGCTTCGCATATTCGACGAAGGCCTTGATGTCGGCGCCTACCGCAAACCCCGCAGGCTTGGCCGAGTGGATGACGACACCGGCCGGCTTTTCGATACCCAGCCGCTCGACGATCTGTTCGAGCTCGTCCAGCACCGCGCGCGAAATCGCATTGACGCTGCTGTCGGCGCGGTCGAGAGTCAGCGTGACGATGCCATCGTCGCCCTCGCTGGTTTTCCAGTGGTTGAAGCGCAATCCTTCGAACATGGGGGGCACAAGCGTTGGAGGAGGAGGTTTGAACCATACCGTCCTGCCGGCATGATTGCGAGATGTGACGGGCGTGCTTGACCGTAGCGGGGAAGCGGGTATGAAATCGGATCGCCGCCGGGAACCGGCCTGCCGACGCGTTCAGGTTGGGCAGGGATATCCAGGGGACGGGTCGCCTGACTGGACGGCTGGGCGGTCAGGCATGTTTCAATGAGCCATGCCCAGCCGCTGGGCTGGATGGATGGCGTCGCCAGGGAGTTGGTCTCATCGTGATACGACACAGGCACTGCAGGACGGGGACGCAATGACTTCCGTGATGGTCTCCGCCCCGCGGCAAATCGGTGCCGAAATCTTCGAGCGCATCCTGGCGGCGCCCAGCGGCCTGGTGGTGCTGGACAGCAAGGATGTGCATGACCTGATCGGCCAGTTCCGTACGCTGGCCAGGCATACCGGCCAGGCCGTCTATCTGTGGCAACCGGATACCGGCCTCAGCAGCCTGCGCGACGCGCACGTGCGGGTGCCGGATTGCCAGCGGCTTGGCAACGCGCTGCGCTACATGCAGCAGAGCATGCATTTCGGCGTCTATTTCCTGGTGGGTCTGGAATTGCCGTTGTCGGCGATGGATGCCACCTTGCTGCGCCAGTTGGCCCGGGCACCGAAGGAGCATATGCGGCGGGTCGTGCTGGTCGGTGCCCCGGCGGCGTTGGCTGAGCATCTTGGCGAGTTGGCCAGCCATGTGAGCAGCGAAGACAGCCAGCCGCGGCGCTTGCGCCTGCGCGATGGTCGCTGGCTGGTTTGAGGTGGATGCGCGCATGAACTCAGGCATTCTCCTTGTTGCAGCCCAGCGTGAATTGCGCCGCAGCCTGTTCGATGCGCTCGATCAGGCGGGCTATTCGCAGATTCATAGTGCGCGCGATGTATCGCATGCAGCGATCCTGCTGGAAGGGCGCCAGTCGTTGTCGCCACTGCAACTGATGGTGGCGGTGCTGGCCGGCGATCAACAGCAGGCGCTCGCTACCTGCGAGCAATTGCGCCGTCTGCCGGGGGCGGCGGATACGCCGTTGATGGTGGTATTGGCCCAAGAGGCGACGATCAGTCCGTCCGACTTGCCCGCCGGCATTGTCGACTGGTTGTCTGCCCCGCAGATCGGCACCGAACTGGTCGCGCGCTGGCAGCGCTCGCAGGCGGCTCCGCAAGGCCCGCGCAGGGAGCTGGCGTCCCTCGCCAGCGACATGCATGAGGATTACCGTTTCGTCTTCGAAGAAGGCAACAGCGAATGGTTGATCGCCGATGCGCGGACCGGCCACCTGCTGGAAGTCAGCCCGACGGTGACCAGGCACAGTCGCCTGCATGCCAGCCAATGGGAGGGGCTGCCGCTGTCGGACGTAGTGCGGTTCGAAGGGGTCGTGCTGGCCCAGGTACTGGCCGAAGCCAACCGCAGCTGGTATCCGTGCCAGCGCAGGTCGGCGCAGGGCGCCGATACCGGCCAGGCCAGCGTGCGGCGCATCCGTCATGCCGGTCGCGATGCGCTGGCCTTGATGTTCCGCAGCGATCGCGCGGACTTGCGCGCCGAAGCGGCGCTGTCCCTGCTCTCGCGCATCTTCGCCTCGGCCAGTGGCGTCGATACGCAAGGTGCGGCTGGTCGCCTGTTGTTCGACGAACTCGGCCTGGATTATCTGGCCGTCTGGTCGGCACGTCTGGACGGTGCCGACGCGCCAACGCAACTGCTGCAGCTGTGGACCGGCGACGAGCCGGTGTGGCCGCCGGCTCAGCTGCAAAGCTCGCTGCAGCTGGTGCTGGGCGGCAAGACGGTCCTGCATCGGTCCGATGCAAAGCGCCTGGCGCCCAACGATCCCTTGCTGCAGCAGCTCGATCTGGCTGGATTTGCCGGCCTGCCGCTGCACGACGAACGGCATACCGTGCTTGGCGCCATGCTGGCCGGCAATCGGCGGGGATTCAGCGAAATGGGCATCATCGAACCGGTGCTGCGCTGTTCCGCAGCCCGTTTCGCACAGGTGCTGGAATTGGGGCGTACGCGCGAACAGGGGCGTGCCGAGGGGTTGGTCGACGCGTTGACCGGGCTGCCGAACCGCCTGCTGTTCAACGACCGGCTGGACACGATCATTCGGGAAGCGATCCGCAACGGCGAGTGCTTCGCGGTGCTGTTTGTCGACCTCGATCGTTTCAAGGCGATCAACGACACCTACGGTCATGCCGCCGGCGATGAGGTGCTGCGTACGGTCACGCAGCGCCTGTGCGGCAGCATCCGTGCCTCCGACACGGTGGCGCGTTATGCCGGCGACGAATTCACCATCGTGCTGCGGCATATCGTCAAGAACGACGACGTGCTGCGTGTGGCCGAAAAGATCGTGCAGGTGATGGAGACGCCGCTGTACCTCGAGGACGGTACCGAGCTTCAGGTGACCGCATCGATGGGACTGAGCTTCTTTCCGGACGATGCGGGCGATGCGGAAACCCTGCTCAAGCACGCCGACGAGGCGATGTACGCCGCCAAGCATCACGGCCGCAACAATTTCCAGATCTACGAAGTGAGCCCGGAGTACGCGCAGGAGCACGGCATGGCGCTGAAGACCCGCCTGCGCCACGCCGAGGGCAATGGCGAGCTGCGCGTGGTCTACCAGCCCCAGGTCGATGCCGAGAGCGAGGATATTGTCGGCATGGAGGCGCTGGTGCGCTGGGAGCACCCGGAGCTGGGCATGATCAGTCCCGCGGTATTCATTCCGCTGGCCGAGGAGAGCGGCCTGATCGTCTCGATCGGCGAATGGGTGATGCGCACCGCCTGCCGTCAGGCGCGGGAATGGGATCAGCGCTATGGGCTGCGGTTGCGGCTGGGCGTGAACCTGTCTGCCGTGCAGCTGATGGAGCCGAAACTGCTGGAGACCGTGACCACGGTGCTGCGCGAGACCGGCCTGGATCCGACCCTGCTGGAACTGGAGATCACCGAGAGCATCAGCATCAAGGAGGCACCGAACCTGGTGGAGAACCTGCATGCGCTGCACCGGCTTGGCTGCCATATCGCGATCGACGATTTCGGCACCGGCGCGGCCTCGCTGGACTATCTGCGCCGCCTGCCGGCCGACCGCATCAAGATCGACCAGAGTTTCGTGCGCAATATCGGCGTCGATCCCGACGACGAGGCGATCGTGCGCGCCACCATCGAGATGGCCCATCGCCTGAAGCGGGCGGTGGTGGCCGAAGGTGTCGAGACCGAGCAGCATTTCGAGTTTTTGCGCAGCCATGGCTGCGATGAACTGCAAGGCTATCTGTTCTGCCGTCCCTTGCAGACGATCAGCTTCGACAAGTTGCTGGCCGAACGGCAGCGCCTGCTGGAGCCGCACGAGGCCGAGCCGGCTTGAGCGGCTGGCAGATGTCCCCATAACTGGCATGCGCCTGGTCGGGTGCGGGTAGCCAGGCCAGGGCATGACAACCAGTGAACGGGTTGTGCGTTATCGTTGATGCGTTATTACACGCACGCTGAACTTGCGCGATCGATGGCGGTCTGAGCCGCGCGTTCAGTTTCCACGGCTCCCAACTTGAAGTTCCCGCAGCGGATGACGGCATTGACGACGGATACGGCCCGCTCGGGCGAAAATGAACTGGATCGCGCGCTGGTCGAGCGTGTCCAGAGTGGGGACAAACGGGCCTTCGACCTGCTGGTGCGCAAGTATCAGCACAAGGTGATCGGGCTCGTATCGCGTTACGTCAGGAGCCATGCCGAATGTGAGGATATCGCGCAGGAGTCGTTCATCCGTGCGTGGCGGGCGATCGGCTCGTTTCGCGGCGACAGTGCCTTTTATACCTGGCTGTACAAGATCGCCGTGAACACCGCGAAAAACCATCTGGTGGCGATGGGGCGACGGCCGCCGACCGACGATATCGACGCCGAGGATGCGGTGTTCATGGCCGGCGCCGAGCGCATGCACGACAGTGCCACGCCCGAGCGCGAGATGATGCGCCAGGAAATTGAACAATCCGTGTTTTCCACTGTCCAAGCCCTGCCCGAAGAGCTGCGGACAGCCATCACGCTGCGCGAGGTGGATGGTCTCAGCTACGATGAAATCGCCGAAGTGATGGGCTGTCCGATCGGTACGGTGCGCTCGCGCATCTTCCGGGCGCGCGAGGCGATCGACGAGAAACTGCGGCCACTGTTGTCAGACCGCGAGGATCAGACATGAACCAGGCAGGCATGAACCAGAACATCAAGGAAAATCTTTCAGCCGGCATCGACGGCGAGCTGTCGAAGGAGCAGCTGCGGTTTCTGCTGCGCCAGATCGACCACGACGTCGCGCTGCGGCAGGCGTGGTCGCGTTACCAGCTTGCCGGTGACGGGCTGCGCCGGGAATTGCCGACGATGGCGACGCCTGATTTCGCTGCCCGGGTCATGCTCGCCATCGAGCAGGAGTCGCTACCGGCCGCTGCCAGTCGGCGCCATCAATGGCTGCGTTGGTCGGCCGGCGGCGCGATCGCCGCGAGCGTGGCCGCCGCCGCCCTGATGATCGCCCAGCCGACCGGCGATGGCGATCGCCACCTGGCCGCGACGCTGGCCAGCCAGCAGCGGGACCATGGAGTTGCCCATGCCGTGCCAGCGAGCCGGTCGGCGACTCCTGCCGCCGTGCCGCCGTGGCTGAGCGGCAATTCCGCCGGTGTGCTCAGCCAGCAGGCATCGGCCACGCTGGGGGCGCCTTTTGACGTGAATCAGCCGATTTATACCCGCCGCCTGTCGACATATCCGTCGCTGCCCCGATATCGCACGCTGGACAACAAGGACGGCAGCTATCTGCTGCTGCTGGATCCGCAGCCGCAGGCTACGCCGACAGATATCTCGCACCGGTCCGCTGCCGTCGGGCAATAAACGAACCGCGTGTGCATGCCCGCGGTCTGCCTTGCATCGTCCTGCACCGTTCGGCCTGGCAACGGGCAGAACGGTGATGTGCGCGTCGATGTCGGCCGGGTTCCCCGCGCGCCAGATTCATTGATGCCGAAGACCATGCGGCCCTATGGTCTTCCGGATTAGTCAACCAAGGAGGAGTCATGAGTCGTTCCATCTTGCGCACCCTCGCGTGCTCTGCGTTGATCAGTTTTGTCGCGGCTTCGGGGGTGTGGGCACAGTCGCCGGCTCCTGCCGCCGCGTTGCCCGATTTCACATCCATCGTGCAGAAAAATGCCGCTGCCGTGGTTCATGTCGAGGCCCGATACACCGGTGATGCCACCTCGACGAATCAGGTTGCGCGCGGCAAGCAGGCGATGCCAGGCCAGGGCATGCCGGATGATCCGCAGGCCGAGATCTTCCGCCGTTTCTTCGGCATACCGATGATGCCGTCACAGCCCGACCAGAAGCGCACCTCGCTCGGCTCGGGGTTCATCATCTCCGGCGACGGGTACATCCTCACCAACAACCACGTCGTGGATCATGCCGACAAGATCACCGTGCGGCTGCAGGATCGGCGCACCCTGACGGCGAAGGTGATCGGTACCGATCCCACCTACGACATTGCCCTGCTCAAGGTCGATGCAGGCGGCAACCTGCCGGCAGTGAGCATCGGCGATTCGCGCAGCCTCAAGCCGGGTCAGTGGGTGCTGGCGATCGGTTCGCCGTTCGGCTTCGACTACACCGTGACCCAGGGCATCGTCAGCGCGGTAGGGCGCAACCTGGGCCAGCGCGACCAGCCCTATACCTCGTTCATCCAGACCGACGTGCCGATCAACCGTGGCAATTCCGGTGGCCCGCTGTTCAACCTGCAAGGCCAGGTGGTCGGCATCAATTCGCAGATCTATTCCAACACCGGCGACTACCTGGGTGTCTCGTTCTCGATTCCGATCGATGTGGCGATGAGCGCGGTGGAACAGCTCAAGAGCAAGGGTTATGTATCGCGCGGCATGCTCGGTGTGACGGTGCAGCCGGTCGATGACGATATCGTCAAGGCCTTCAAGCTCGACAATGGCGTCGGTGCCGCGGTGGTCGAGGTGACTCCAGATAGCGGTGCGGCCAAGGCTGGCATCCAGCCTGGCGACATCATTCTCAGCTACAACGGCCAGACCTTGCAGCAGTCGGCGGACCTGCCGCCGCTGGTCGGCATGACCAAGCCGGGCAGCAAGGTACCCGTGCAGGTCCTGCGCAACGGCAAGCGGCAGACGTTCGAAGTCACCATTGGCGAGGCGTCGCGCGATCAGAATGCCGTGGCTTCCGCAGCTGCCCCGTCGGCAAGTCGCGGTGCGGCGGCCTTGGGTCTTACCGTGCAGCCGCTGGACAACGACACCCGCAAGCAGCTGGGACTGAAGCCAGGCCAGGGTGTGGTGATCAGCGACATCGGTGGCCCGGTGGCGGCGCAGGCCAACCTGCAGGCCGGCGATGTGATCCTGATGGTCAACCAGGAAAAGATTGGCAGCGTGGCCGAGTTCCAGGCTGCAACCAGAGACGTGAAGCCCGGCAGCACCGTGCTGCTGCTGGTGCGCCGCGGCGACCAGAGTCAGTTCATTGGCCTCACGGTGCCGGACAGCAAGTAGTCCGGCTCGGTCGCCCCTCCTGGCGGATATGGCATGGATGTCCACGACGGGCATCCATGCCGGCGCGGAATGCGGTGGCGGTGTGGGTTCCATGCGATAATGCCGGGTTAGCGTCGCCCGATGGCGATGCACTGCCATGCATGGTGTGTGGCGGCAAACCCAAGCCTCACAGGCCACTCCCGCTCCATGGAATTGATCCGCAACTTCTCCATCATTGCCCACATCGACCACGGCAAGTCGACCCTCGCCGACCGCATCATCCAGATCTGCGGTGGCTTGGCCGATCGCGAGATGGAAGCGCAGGTGCTGGACAACAACCCGATCGAGCGCGAGCGCGGCATCACGATCAAGGCGCAGTCGGTGTCGTTGCCGTACAAGGCACGTGACGGCAAGACCTACCAGTTGAATTTCATCGACACCCCCGGTCACGTCGATTTCTCCTACGAAGTCAGCCGCTCGCTGGCGGCCTGCGAGGGCGCGCTGCTGGTGGTCGACGCGGCGCAGGGCGTCGAGGCGCAGTCGGTGGCGAACTGCTACACCGCGGTGGAGCAGGGGCTGGAAGTGGTGCCGGTGATCAACAAGATCGACCTGCCGACCGCCGACGTCGAGAAAGTGAAGCTCGAAATCGAGGCGGTGATCGGCGTCGATGCCACCGACGCGGTGGCGATCAGCGCCAAGACCGGCCTGAACGTGATCGAGGTGCTGGAAGCGATCATCGCGCGCATCCCGCCGCCGCAGCCGCGCGATACCGACCGGCTGCAGGCGCTGATCATCGATTCCTGGTTCGACAACTACCTCGGCGTGGTGTCGCTGGTGCGCGTCATGCAGGGCGAGATCAAGCCCGGCGACAAGCTGCTGGTGATGTCGACCGGGCGTACCCACGAAGTCGGCGACGTCGGCGTGTTCACGCCCAAGCGCAAGAAGCTGGACAAGCTCGGCGCAGGCGAGGTGGGCTGGATCAACGCATCGATCAAGGACGTGCACGGCGCGCCGGTCGGCGATACCTTGACCCACGCCGGCAAGCCGGCCGACAAGCCGCTGCCCGGCTTCCAGACCATGCAGCCGCGCGTGTTCGCCGGCCTGTTCCCGGTGTCGTCGGACGATTACCCGGCGATGCGCGAGGCGCTGGACAAGCTGCGCCTGAACGACGCAGCGCTGTTCTTCGAACCAGAGTCGTCGGAAGCGATGGGCTTCGGCTTCCGCTGCGGCTTCCTCGGCATGCTGCACATGGAAATCGTGCAGGAGCGGCTGGAGCGCGAATACGACCTGAACCTGATCACCACCGCGCCGACCGTGGTGTACGAGGTGCTCAAGACCGACGGTTCGATCCTGATGCTGGACAACCCGGCCAAGCTGCCGACCAACGCCAGCCTGGTGCAGGAAATCCGCGAGCCGATCATCGTGGCCAACATCCTCACGCCGCCGGACTACATCGGCAACATCATCACCCTGTGCGAAGAAAAGCGTGGCGTGCAGCGTTCGATCCAGTACCTGGCCACCCAGGTGCAGATCAGCTACGAGATGCCGCTGGCCGAAGTGGTGATGGATTTCTTCGACCGGCTCAAATCCGTCTCGCGCGGCTATGCCTCGATGGACTACCACTTCGAACGCTTCGAGGCCGGTCCGTTCGTGCGTACCGACGTGCTGATCAACGGCGAGCGGGTCGACGCGCTGAGCCTGATCCTGCATCGCAGCCACGCCGACCGCAAAGGCCGCGAACTGGTCGAGCGGATGAAGGATCTGATCCCGCGGCAGCAGTTCGACGTGGCGATCCAGGCGGCGATCGGCGCGCAGATCATCGCGCGCTCCACCGTGAAAGCCTTGCGCAAGAACGTCTTGGCCAAATGCTATGGTGGCGACGTCAGCCGCAAGAAGAAGCTTCTGGAAAAGCAGAAGGAAGGCAAGAAGCGCATGAAGCAGGTCGGCCGGGTGGAGATTCCGCAGGAAGCCTTCCTGGCCGTACTGAAGGTCGACAAATAACGCACGCGATCAGTGATGATCCGACAGGTAATCTGGAGTTAAGGCATGGAATTCGATTTTTCGGCGATTCTGCTTGGCCTCACCGTGCTGTTCGGCGTGGTGTGGGGCCTGGATCGCCTGTTCCTGTACAAGAAGCGCAAGGCGCGCCTCGATGCGGCAGGCAGCGAATACAGCGATCCGATACCGGTGGACTGGGCGCGCTCGCTGTTCCCGGTCGTGCTGGTGGTGCTGCTGCTGCGTTCGTTCGTGGCCGAGCCGTTCCGGATTCCGTCCGGCTCGATGATGCCGACGCTGGACGTGGGCGACTTCATCCTGGTCAACAAGTTCGCCTATGGCCTGCGCCTGCCGGCCTTCAACAACAAGTTCCTGAGCCTGGGCGAGCCCAAGCGCGGCGACGTGGTGGTGTTCCGTTTCCCGGGTTACCTCTGCCTGGACGAAAACGGCAAGCCGGCGCGCGTCGGCGGCGACGAGGGCGGCCCGCCGGTCCTCGGCCCCGACAATGCCTGCCCGGTACCCCGTCTGCCGGTCAAAAGCCAGAACTGGATCAAGCGCGTGATCGGCCTCCCCGGGGATACCATCGAGGTGCGCGACAGCCAGATCGTCATCAACGGCAAACCCGTCACGGCCAGCGAAGTCGGGCCATTCGCGGGCAATGAGCAGCGTGATGCGGATGCCGAGCTGCTGCATTTCAACGCCACCGTCTGGAATGAACACCTGGGCAAGGTGAACCACCTCATCGCACGCATGCCCATGCGCATGTCGACCAACGAGATTCCCAATGCCCTGGTGCCGTCCGTGGTGCCGCAAGGTTGCTACCTGGTGATGGGTGACGACCGCGAAAACAGCCTGGACAGCCGCTGGTGGGGCTGCATGCCGGAGCAGAACCTGGCCGGCAAGGCGTTCCTGATCTGGATGAGCTGGAAAGGTTGGGGTACCGGTGGCATAGACTTCTCGCGGATCGGTACCGTGATCCATTGAGCTGGGTGGGGCGAGTCAAAGCGTGAGGAGGTCGACAGCCCCGCACGCTGCCTGCCAACAGTGCGAGAATCCGCTGGCATAATCGCCCCACCTGGGGGATTGCCAGATCAAGGCAACGATGGCCACGCCGCAAAGTCGGCATAGCGAGGGGACTATGAAATCGAAGCAGTCGGGCGTCACCCTGATCGGGTTTCTGATCATCATGGCCATCGTGGCCTTTTTCGCCTTCATGGCGATGAAGCTGTTTCCGTCGTATTCGGAATACATGGGCGTGGTCAAGGCGATGAACCAGGTCTCCACCGAGGGCACCAATGGCAAGTCGCTGGACGACATCCGTCGCGCCCTGATGTTCAAGATGGGCTTCCAGTACGTCGACGACGCCACCATCAAGCCGGCGGACATCACCATCGTGCGCGACAGCGGTGGCGCCAACCAGCTGCATGTGGCCTACGACAAAAAGATCCCGTTCATGTACAACATCGACTTCCTGCTGCATTTCGAAAAGAGCGTGGCGTTGCAGGGCAATGTGGGTGAGTAATCCTTGAAGCTGCCGCACCGTTTTCGTGATCCGCAGCTGGCGCAGCTGGCGCTGACCCACCGCAGCATCGGCAAACCGAACAACGAACGGCTGGAGTTTCTCGGCGATGCGCTGCTGGGAGCGGTCATCGCCGAGATGCTTTACGAAATGCATCCCAAGGCCAGCGAAGGGGAGCTGTCGCGCCTGCGCGCCCAGCTGGTCAATGGCCAGGCGCTGGCGGTGCTGGCGCGGGAGCTGGAGCTGGGCGACGAATTGAAGCTCGGCCCCGGTGAATTGAAGAGCGGCGGTTTCCGGCGCGATTCGATTCTTGCCGATGCCTTCGAGGCCCTGGTGGCGGCGGTGTACCTGGATGCGGGGTTCGATGCCTGCCGTCATGTGGTACGCGAGCTTTTTGGCGAGCGCATCGCCGTATTGCGGCGCTCCTCCAAGGACGCCAAGACCCGCCTGCAGGAATGGTTGCAGGCCGGCAGCTGGCCGTTGCCGCGCTATGAGCTGGTTGCCAGCCATGGCGAAGACCATGCCAAGACCTTCGATGTCAGCTGCACCATCAGCGAGCCCCTGCCGGTGCACGCCGAGGCCCGCGGCGGCAGCCGCCGGGCCGCCGAGCAGGACGCGGCCGAGACCGTTCTGAACCAGCTGCTGGAGCAGCACCGCAAAGCCTGATCCCCGCGTTCGCCGGCATGTCTGGCGGCATGGCTCGCCAGTCTTGCCGTGCGTGCCAGCCGCTGCTGTTTCCGCGAAGCACTACACTTGCCATCCGACTTGCCGAGCACCCCCTGTCATGAACCACGAACTGGAACCCGCCGCCGATAACGCCGACGGCCTGCCGCATGAAGATTTTCGCTGCGGCCTGGTCGCGCTGGCCGGACGCCCCAACGTGGGCAAGTCGACCCTGCTCAATGCGCTGATCGGCTTTCGCCTGTCGATCGTCAGCCCGCGACCGCAGACCACCCGCCATCGCATCCTCGGCATCGCCAACAGCGAGGCCGGGCAGATCATGTACGTCGACACGCCCGGCCTGCACCGCGGCGCCAAGCGGGCGATGAACCGCAGCCTGAACCGCGCCGCGCGCTCGGCGATCAACGATGTGGACCTGGCGGTACAGGTGATCGAGGCAGGTCGCTTCACCGACGAGGACGAGGCGCTCTACGCCGCGCTGGTCGAGCAGTCGTCGCCGCGGTTCCTGGTGATCAACAAGGTCGACCTGAACAAGGACAAGACCGTGATGCTGCCGTTCGTGGCCGAACTGGTGGCGAAGCACAGCTACGACGAAATCCACTACGTCAGCGCGCTCAAGGCGCAAGGCTTGAAGGAGCTGGAACAGGCGATCCTGAAGCGCCTGCCGGTGCAGCCGCCGGTGTACGGCGAGGACGAGATCACCGACCGCAGCGAGCGCTTCCTGGCCGCCGAGATGGTGCGCGAGCAGCTGATGCTGCGGCTCGACCAGGAACTGCCGTATGCCACCACGGTGGAGATCGAGCAGTTCAGCGACCGCCCGGACGGCATCGCCGAGATCCACGCGATCATCTGGGTCGAGCGCGACGGCCAGAAGGCCATCGTGATCGGCAACGGCGGCGCCCAGCTCAAGGCGATCGGCACCAGCGCGCGGCGCCACATGGAGCGCATGTTCGAGCGCAAGGTGTTCCTGAAGCTGTGGGTGAAGGTGCGCGAAGGCTGGGTCGACGACGAGAACATGCTGAAGAAGTTCGGCTATACCGATTAGGAGCGAGAAGTGAGAGACAGAGCAAAAAGAATGGTAGCGGTACAGGAAGTATCGCCGCCGCTTTTCTCTCGCTCCTCGCTCCTCACTCCTCACTCCTGATTTTTCATGCGCCTCGAACAGCAACCGGCCTTTGTCCTGCACGCGCGGCCGTATCGCGAGACCTCGCTGCTGCTGGAATGCCTGACCCGGGAACACGGTCGGCTGGGCGTGGTGGCGCGCGGGGTGCGCGGTGAGCGCAGCCGCCTGCGGCGCGCCCAGCTCGAACCGTTCCAGCCGCTGGCGCTGGACCTGCTGCTGCGCGGCGAGCTGGCCACGCTCACCGCGGTCGAGGCGGTCGGCATGCCGTTGCGCTTGACCGGCGACGCCGGCCTGGCCGGGCTCTACCTCAACGAACTGGTGGTGCGCCTGACCGAGCGGCAGGATCCGCTGCCGCCGCTGTTCGATGTTTACGGGCAGACGCTCGCGCGGTTGGCCGGCGACGAGTCGTTGGCGTGGAGCCTGCGCCGCTTCGAACGCGACCTGCTGGAGGCGATCGGCTATGGCCTGCAGCTGCACTACGAGTCCGATAGCGGCGAGCCGCTGGAGTCCGGTGCGCATTATCGCTATCTGGTCGAGCAGGGCGTCGTGCGTTGCACGCCAGGCCATGCGCAGGCGCTGCGCGGCAGCGACCTGCTGGCCCTGGCGCAGGATCAACCGCCCGATCATGCCGGCCTGAAGAGCCTGCGCAACCTGATGCGCGAAGTGATCCGTTTCCACCTCGGTGGCGGCGAGCTGCGTGCCTGGCGCGTGCTGGCGCTGGCCATGTCACATCGCAGATAGCCGCGCGGCTAGCGCTCCAGCGCCTGCAAGGTCGTCAGCAGCGTCTTGCGGAAGCGGGTCAGCGCGGCGGGGGTCGCTTCGCGCTCCGCCAAGCGCTGCTGCAGCCATATCGTCTGCACCGACAGCGCGGCCGCGCCGCAGAAGCCGCAGGACGAACGCAGCCGATGCAGACGCTCGCCAAAGCCGAACCGATCCCGGCTCAGCGGCTCCAGTTCCTGTTCCAGCAGGATCAGTTCCTCGCGCAGCAGTCGCCGCAGCGCCAGCATGGTGGCGGCGTCGCCGGTGCTGGTGAGTGCGGCCTGGTCGTCGAGCACGCAGGCGTCGGACCGTTCCGGCTGAACCAGCATCAGCACGCGCCGCAGGTCGGCCATGCTGCAGGGCTTGAGCAGAATCTCGGTGAAGCCGGCGGCGAGCAGCGACTGGCGGTCGCGCGGCGCCAGTTCGGCGGTGGTGGCCACGGCGATGCATTCGGCCGAACCGGCCTGCGGGTTGCGCCGCAGCGAGGTGAGAATCTGCAGCGCACCGGCTCCCGGCATGCGGCAGTCCAGCAGCAGCAGGTCGAATACCTCGGCGCAGGCGTGCTGCAGGGCCGCGGTGCCGTCGGCACAAGCCTGTGCCTGGGCGCCCAGCGAGCGCAGGCCATCGCACAGGAAACGGCAACTGGCAGCGTCATCGTCGGCCACCAGCACCCTTGGCGACAGGTACGGGACAGGTGCGATGAAGGGTGTATCCGGTTGGGTCGGCATGACGAAATCGTTGTCGTTCAGCTTTATTTGGCAGAATGGCGCGACATGCGTTCCACATCAAGCCATCTTTTGCTGTGTTGCTGCCTTCTGCTGGGACTCGGCTGGGTGGCGCCTGCGCGTGCGGATGTGCTGCTGACGGCCAGGTCGGTCAACGTGCCTGGCGCCCATCTGCAGCAGGTGACGGTGAGGATCGCCGAAGAGGCCGGCGGCGGGTTGCACCTGCGGCTGAGTGCGGCGCAGGCGGACGTGCCGGCGATGGGTTGGCAGCGGCTTGGCCTGACGCTCGACGGCAACCTGCAGCGCGACGAGCGCCTGCGCTGGCTGTTCGACGGCAACGTGCGCCTGGCCGGGGCACCGGGCGGTGCGCTCAGCGATGCCCGCGTGAGCATCCAGTTGAGCGAGTCGGCCAATACGCTCCTGGTCGATCTGCTGCAGGGCAAGGCGCAGGCCAACACGGCGTTGCCGCTGGATCAGCTCAGCCATGCGCAGATCAGCCTGAAGAATCTTCCCGCCGGCTGGCTGCAGGGCCTGCTCGCTACGGTCTGGGCAGGGCGCTCCACCGGCGGCCGGCTCGATGCCGAGCTGGCACTGGACGTGCGCGATACCGGCCTGCAGTCCTCCGGGCAGTTCACCCTCAATGGCGTCGGCTTCGATACGCCGACCGGCACGCTGGCCGGGCAGGCGATGAACGGCAATGGCCGGTTCAGCCTGGACACCACCGTGGCGCCGGCCGCGATCGATCTGGACGCCAGCCTGCGTGGCGGCGAGTTGCTGCTGGGGCCGCTCTACGCGAAGTTGCCGGATCACACCGTGCAATTGGGCCTGCATGCCAGCATGCAGAGCGGCGCATTCGACGTGCACCACCTGCGGGTGAGCGATGCGGATGCGCTGCAGCTCGACGGCGCGCTTGCATGGAATGCCAAGGGCGAACTGAAGACGCTGAAACTGGATCACTTCCACGCCAGCTTCCCGACGGCTTACCAGCGCTATGGCCAGGCCTGGCTGAATACCCTGGGCTTGCAGGGCATGAACATCGCCGGCCAGTTGAACGGGAGCCTTGAGCTGCATGAGGAGGGCCTGCGCAGTTTTGCGTTCGACACCGACGGCCTGAGCATGGCCGATGCGAACGGGCGACTGGCGGTCGAAGGCTTGCGCGGCGGCCTGGACTGGTCGGCCCAGGGTGACCGGCCGGCAACCACGCTCGGCTGGCGCAGCCTGCAGTTCTACCGCATAGCCAATGGCGCCGCGCAGTCGCAATGGCAGAGCCGCGCCGGCACGCTCGGCCTGCGCCAGCCGTTCGAGGTTCCCGTGCTGAAGGGCCAGCTGCGTGTCGGCGAGCTGGACTGGCGTCCGGCGGCGGCGAAAGGGCAGCGGCTGGAGACCTCGCTGGTGCTGACCGGCGTCGACATGGCGGCGTTCAGTCGTGCGATGGGCTGGCCGGCCTTCCCCGGCACCCTGGGCGGGGCCATTCCCGCGCTGCGCTGGGTCGACGACCGCTTCGAGCTGCAGGGCGGCCTGTCGGCCAACGTGTTCGGCGGTTTCGTCGACATCACCCGGCTCTCGCTGCAGCAGCCGTTCGGGGCCAGCCCGGTCTTGAGCGGCGACCTCACGCTGAAGCAGCTCGATCTGGGTGTCGTCACCAGCGTGTTCGATTTCGGCAATATCACCGGTCGCATGGACGGTTCGATCGACGATCTGCGGCTGGTCAACTGGAACCCGGTCGCGTTCAAGGCGAGCCTGCTTGCCGACGGCGGCGGGCGGATCAGCCAGCGTGCCGTGAACAACCTGACCTCGGTCGGTGGCGGCAGCCTGGCGGGCGGGCTGCAGGGGGCCATGCTGAAACTGTTCAAGACGTTCGGCTACAGCCGGATCGGTCTCAACTGCAGCCTGCAGGGCACGGTCTGCCAGATGAGCGGGCTGGGGGCCAGCGGCGGCGGTTACACTATCGTCGAAGGGAGTGGTTTGCCCCATTTGCAGGTGATCGGCCATCAGACCCAGGTCGACTGGCCGACGCTGGTGCGGCGGCTGCGCGATGCCATCAACGGCACCGCTCCGGAAGTCCGCTGACCGAAGCTGCCTGCTTTTCCCATGTGTTTTGACTGCTGGAGTCTGTCATGCGCAAGCTCGTCTACCTGATCCTGACGTCGCTGGCCGTGGCCCTGGTCGGCTGCGTCACCATCAACGTGTATTTCCCGGAGGCCGCCGCGCAGAAGGCCGCCGACCAGTTCATCGGCAATGTGCTGGATGGCGCCGCGCAGCCTGCGACGCCGGCGCCGCAGCCCGCGCCTGCCAAGCGCGGCAGTGGCAGGCAGCCGTCCGCGATGCTGCTCGACCTGCTGATTCCCGCCGCATATGCCGCCGATACGCCGAACATCCTCATCCAGACCGGCACCAGTGAAGCGATTCGCGGGCGCATGCGCGAACGCTTCCAGGGCGCGCTCGGCGCGCTGCTGGACAGCGGTGCGGTCGGTTTCACCAGCGACGGCATGGTGGTGATGCGCGATGCGACGAAAGTGCCGCTCAGCCAGCGCTCGCAGGCCAGCGCCACGGTGGCCGACGAGAACCGCGACCGTGCCGCGCTCTATCGCGAAATCGCCAATGCCAACAACCATCCCGAGTGGGAGTCGCAGATCCGCGCCGCCTTCGCCAAGGGCTGGATCGAAAAGGCGCATGCGGGTTGGTATTACCAGGATGCCGGCGGCGCCTGGCAAAGGAAGTAAGCGCTGGCGCCAGGCGATGGGCGGTGCTCGGGCCGATCTGTGATAATTGGCGGCCAGCCAGCACGGCCTCATTCGTCCAAGCCTCATGTCCCGATCCAACTCCGTTCCGTCGACTCCCTTCGAAGCCCACATCACCGACCTCAGCCATGACGGTCGCGGCGTGGCCCGTATCGACGGCAAGGCGGTCTTCGTCAGCGGCGCACTGCTGGGCGAACAGGTGCTGGCCAGGCTGCGCAAGCGCCATCGTCATTTCGACGAGGCCGAAGTCGTCGAGCTGATCACCCGCTCGCCGCACCGGGTGGAGCCGCGTTGCCGGCACTTCGGCGAGTGCAGCGGCTGCTCGTTCCAGCACCTGGACGCCGAATCGCAGATCGCCACCAAGCAGCGCGTGCTGGCGGAGAACTTCGAGCGCATCGGCAAGGTGGTGCCGCAGTCGTGGCTGCCGCCGCTCACCGGCGAGCCGTGGGGCTACCGGCGCAAGGGTCGCCTGTCGGTGCGCAACGTGGTGAAGAAAGGCCGCGTGCTGGTGGGTTTCCGCGAGGAGGAGAACCCGCGTTTCGTCGCCGACATCCAGCAATGCGAAGTGATGCATCCGGCGCTGGGGCCGAAGATCGGCCTGCTCGCCGAGCTGCTCAACGGCATGGATGCGGCCAACGACATCCCGCAGATCGAGTTTGCCGGCGGCGACGACACCATGGCGCTGGTGTTCCGCCACATGCAGCCGCTCAGCGAGCGCGACCGTGCCGCCCTGGTCGCGTTTGCCCAGCAGCACGACCTGGCGATCTACCTGCAGCCGGGCGGCAACAGCAGCGTGCATCCGCTGTGGCCGGAACAACCGCGGCTGGCGTTCCGCATCGCCAGTGGCGACGCGGACATCGAAGACGTCGAGCTGGAGTTCCAGCCGCTCGACTTCGTGCAGGTCAATGCCGACATGAACCAGCGCATGATGGCGCGCACGCTGGAGCTGCTCGACCCGCAGCCGACCGACCGCATGCTCGACCTGTTCTGCGGCCTCGGCAACTTCACCCTGCCGATCGCCCGTCGTGTCGCTGAGGTAGTCGGCGTCGAAGGCGAGCACGGCCTGGTCGAGCGTGCCGCGCAGAACGCCGCGCGCAACGGCATCGACAACGCGCGCTTCCACGTGGCCAACCTGTTCGAGGACCAGCGCAGCGCCGACTGGGCGCGCCAGCCGTGGGACAAGCTGCTGCTCGATCCGCCGCGCGCCGGTGCCGACAAGGTGCTGGACTACCTGCCGCACAAGCACACCCGCCGCATCGTGTACGTGTCCTGCCATCCGGGGTCGCTGGCGCGCGATGCCGGCATCCTGGTGAACCAGCACGGTTTCAAATTGAAGTCGGCGGGTGTGATGGACATGTTCCCGCATACCGCACATGTCGAGTCGATTGCATTGTTCGAGCGCGACTGAGTCGAACGCATGGGCATCGAAATCGAACGCAAGTTTCTTCTCGCCAGCGACGGCTGGCGCGCGGCCATCGCGCGCAGCGAGTCGATCGCGCAGGGTTATCTGGTCGGTGCACAGGCATTGCGCGATGGCAATGCGCGTGCTTCGGTACGCGCACGGCTTGCCGGCGAGCAGGCGTGGTTGAACATCAAGGCCGCGACACCTGGCATCGCACGGGCCGAGTTCGAGTATGCGATACCGGTAGCTGATGCCAGGGTCCTGCTGGCCACGCTGTGCGATGGCGTGCTGGAAAAGGTCCGGCACCATGTCCGGGTCGATGGCGTGCTGTTCGAGATCGACGAATTCCTCGGCGACAACGCCGGGCTGATCGTGGCCGAGGTCGAGCTGCCGGCCGTCGATGCAGCGTTCCCGCGGCCGCCATGGCTGGGGCGCGAGGTGAGTGCGCTGATGCGCTACTACAACGTCAACCTGATCGCGCATCCGTACCGGCAATGGTCGCCGGCCGAGCGCGCCGCCGAGGATGCTGCATGCTGATGATCGGCGTGGCCGGGCTGCAACTGGCCGAACACGAAAAACCCTGGCTCACCGCGCCGGGAGTCGCCGGCGTGCTGCTGTTCGCGCGCAACTACCAGTCGCGCGAACAGCTGATCGCCCTGTGCGAATCGATTCGCGAGACCGGCGGCGACCAGCTGCTGATCGCGGTCGACCAGGAAGGCGGCCCGGTACAGCGCTTCCGCGATGGCTTCACCCGCCTGCCGCCGCTGGCGACCATCGGCGCGGTCCACGACCGCGATCCCGGCGAGGCGGTGCGCCTGGCCGAAGAGCACGCCTGGGTGATGGCCAGCGAGCTGCGCGCCAGCGGCGTCGATTTCAGTTTTGCGCCGGTGGTGGACCTGGCCCGCGGCAACGCGGCGATCGGCCTGCGCGCCTTGCATGCCGATCCGGCGGTGACCGCCGAGCTGGCGCAGGCCTATGTGCGCGGCATGCACCTGGGCGGCATGGCGGCGGTACTCAAGCATTTCCCGGGGCATGGTTCGGTCGCCACCGATACGCACAAGGCGCAGGCGATCGACCCGCGCAGCCTGGAGCAGATCCGCCGCGACGACCTGCTGCCGTTTGCCGAATGCATCGAGGCGCGGGTCGAGGCGGTGATGATGGCGCACGTGACCTATCCGGCCGTGGACAGCCAGCCGGCCGGCTATTCGAAAGTGTGGATCGAACAGATCCTGCGCGGCGAGCTGGGCTTTGCCGGCGCGGTGATCAGCGACGACATCAGCATGGCCGCCGCGGGCGCTGCCGGCAGTGTGGGCGAGCGGGTCAGAGCGCATCTGGATGCCGGTTGTGACCTGGTGCTGGCCTGCTTCCCCGACGTGGTGGACGAAGCGATCGCTGCGATGCAGGGCGATGTCGCAGCGATGCCGCCGCAGCTTGCCGCCATGCGCGGCGCGCTCGGCGCCAGCTGGGCCAGCCTTACCGACAACCCACAGCGCGACCGTTTCGTCGCGCGCATCACGGCACTGAATGCCGAACCAGGAATGGCATGAATACTTCGACCCCCTTGCTTGCCGATGCCCTCGTCCACTCCGACCTCCTGCACGAGCGTGGCGAACTGGAAACCGTGATCGCCGACATGGGCCGCCGGATCGACGCGGCGCTGGACGGCGAGTGCGCGGTCTTCCTCACCGTGATGAACGGCGCCCTGATCTTTGCCGGCCAGCTGGCCCTGGCGATACGCACCGATCTGGAATTCGACTACGTGCATGCGACGCGCTACCGCGGCGCCACCTCCGGCAGCGAGCTGCACTGGCTGCGCGAGCCGCTGGTGCCGCTGGCCGGTCGCGTGGTGCTGCTGGTCGACGACATCCTCGACGAAGGCCACACGCTCAAGGCGGTGCGCGGCGACTGCTACCGGCGCGGCGCGAAGCGCGTGCTGATCGCCAGCCTGTGCACCAAGCGGCATGACCGCCTGGTCGAAGGCATCGCCTCCGATTTCAACGGCGTCGAGCTGCCGGACCGCTACGTGTTCGGCTACGGCATGGACTACCACGAACAGGGACGCAACCTGCCGGGCATCTATGCACTGAAGGAGACCGCCGCATGAGCACCATCGACCTGGCCGTGATCGGCGGCAGCGGCCTGTACAGCTTTCCGGGCCTGGAAAATGTCACGCGACACGCGGTGGACACGCCTTACGGCACGGCTTCGGGCGATGTGGCAATCGGCGATTTCGCCGGCAGGCGGGTGGCCTTCCTCGCGCGCCATGGCGAGAGCCACACTTTGCCGCCGCACCGGGTCAACTACCGCGCCAACCTGTGGGCGCTGCACAGCCTGGGCGCGCGACAGGTGATCGGCGTCAATGCCGTCGGCGGCATCCGCGGCGACATGGGCCCGCGCGTGGTCGTGGTGCCCGACCAGCTGATCGACTACACCCATGGCCGCTACACCAGTTTCTGTGATGTCGACGGTGCGCAGGTGAAGCACATCGACTTCAGCGAGCCGTATACCGAGTCATTGCGCCAGCGCCTGCTGGCGGCCGCACGGGCGGTGGGGATCGGCGTGATCGGCAGCGGTTGCTACGGCGCCACCCAGGGCCCGCGACTGGAAACGCGCGCCGAGATCGCGCGGATGAAGCGCGACGGCTGCGACCTGGTCGGCATGACCGGCATGCCCGAGGCGGCGCTGGCGCGCGAGCTGGAGCTCGACTACGCCTGCCTGGCGCTGGTGGCGAACTTCGCCGCGGGTTGCGGCGACGAGGCAGAGATCAGCATCGAGGAGATCTTCGCGCACCTGGCCGCGGCCACCGCCGAGGTGCCGCGCATCCTCGCCGCCATGCTGAAAAGTTGAGTCCGGGCTGCGCTTTCGGTTGGCCAATCCGTCTTCACATATTGCGTTGCACCTTCACATATTGATATTTTCCCCGGGCCAGGGCGGCGAGCCGCAGGGGGGCAAGGGGTTCAGCACACATCCTGGCGCACCCATTCCATGGATCCAGAGGTTCACGCAATGCGTTTTGGTACGGTCAAATGGTTCAACGATGCCAAGGGTTTCGGCTTCATCGCGCCTGAGGATGGTGGGGAGGACGTGTTCGTCCATTTTTCGGCGATCAATTCCAAGGGCTTCCGCAGCCTGCAGGAAGGCCAGCGCGTGAAGTTCGAAGTCACCCAGGGCCCGAAGGGCGCCCAGGCTTCGGGCGTGGAAATCGCCGCCTGATCAACCCGCTCACCATGTAGTGCAAAATGAAAACCCCGCATCCTGTGCGGGGTTTTTTGTTTCCCCCGAGGAGCTTGCCATGGCCAACCGCAGAGATTTCCTGAAAACCTCGTTGCTCGGCGCCTCCGCCTCGCTGCTCGCCTGGGGCGGCAGGCTGAAGGCGGCCGCGCCGGCGGCACGGCCCGCCGCCGCGGTGCGCGTGGTCTCGACCTGGGACTTCGGCATCGCCGCGAACCAGGCGGCCTGGGCGATCCTCGGCAAGGGCGGGCATGCGCTGGACGCGGTCGAAGCCGGTGCGCGGGTACCCGAGGCCGACCTGAAGAACCACAGCGTCGGCCGGGCCGGTTATCCCGATCGCGACGGCCACGTCACCCTCGACGCCAGCATCATGGATCACAACTACAACTGCGGCGCGGTCGCCGCGATCGAGCACATCGCCCATCCGATCTCGGTGGCACGGCGGGTGATGGAGCGCACGCCGCACGTGCTGCTGGTCGGCGACGGCGCGCTGCAGTTCGCGCTGGAGCAGGGCTTCAAGAAGGAAGAACTGCTGACGCCGGAATCCGAGCAGGCCTGGCACGCATGGCTGAAGACGGCGAAGTACCAGCCGTCGATCAACAGCGAAGTGCGCGACTACGACAAGGCTGGCCGTCCGGGTGGCGCCAACAACCACGACACCATCGGCATGCTGGCGCTGGACGCGCACGGCAAGCTGGCCGGCGCCTGCACCACCAGCGGCATGGCGTGGAAGCTGCACGGCCGCGTCGGCGACAGCCCGATCATCGGCGCCGGCCTGTACGTGGATGGCGAGATCGGCGGCGCCACCTCCACCGGCGTCGGCGAGGAAGTGATCCGCAACGCCGGCAGCTTCCTGGTGGTCGAACTGATGCGCCAGGGCCGCACGCCGCAGGAGGCGTGCAAGGAGGCGGTGATGCGCATCGTCAAGCGCCGCGCGGAGGCGTCCAAGACCCTGCAGGTCGGCTTCCTGGCGATGAACCGCGACGGCGAGGTCGGCGCGTACGCGATCCAGCGCGGCTTCTCCTACGCCGTATGCGATGCGCACAAGCAGGACGCGCTGCTCCCGTCGCCCAGCGTCTACACCACGAACTACTCATGATCGCGTTCACCCATGCTGCTTGAGATCGCCGCCAACTCGGTCGCCTCCGCGCTGGCCGCCCAGGACGGCGGAGCGGGGCGGGTCGAACTCTGCACCGCGCTGGAACTGGGCGGGCTGACGCCGTCGCATGCGCAGATCGCGCTGGCCCGCGAACGCCTGCACATACCGCTGTACGTGCTGGTCCGCCCGCGCGCCGGCGATTTTCTCTACAGCGATATCGAATGCGAAACCATGCTGCGCGACATCGAAGCCTGCGTGGCACTGGGCTGCGACGGCGTGGTACTCGGCGCGCTCGATGCCGAGGGCAGGGTGGACGCCGCACGCTGCCGCACGCTGATCGCCGCCGCGGGAAAACTCGGCGTGACCTTCCATCGCGCCTTCGACCTCAGCCGCGACCCGGCGCAGGCACTGGAAGCCATCGTCGCGCTCGGCTGCGAACGCGTGCTCACCTCGGGTGCGCAGGCCAGCGCCGCGGAAGGCGCCGCGCTGATCCGCGATCTTGTCGTGCAGGCAAACGGGCGCGTGGTGGTGATGCCCGGTGCAGGCATCACCACGCAGAACATCGTCGCGCTGGCCACCGCCACGGGCGCACGCGAATTCCACGCATCCGCCAAAGGCCAGCTGCCATCGGGCATGCAGCATCGGCGAATGCTTCTATCCGACATGGAAGGCGGCGAGCTGCGTAGCGACGAGGGGCAGGTACGTGCGCTGGCCAGCTCGCTGCGGACATTGGCGCAGAAGCCCGCGCAGGCGTGACAGCTGCGGACAAGGTACGACCTCTGCGGGGAGTCTCAGGGGACCTCACATCCAAGCTCGTCTGCAGGGAATCTCAAGGAACCGCACGCCCAAGCTCGTCTGCAGGGAACCTCAAGGAACCGCACACCCAAGCTCGTCATCTCGGCGAAAGCCGGGATCCAGCGACTTCAAGCCGTCGAGGTGCAGCAGCACCGGGCTCCGGCTTTCGCCGTAACGACGGAGCCCGACGCAAGGTCATCCGAGATTCCCTACGGCAGCGCATGGCCCCCCAGCTTGGTTAATATGGCCAATTGCCGAACAGCAGCAGGAGCCCCCGAGTGATCATCAAGCCCAAAGTCCGCGGATTCATCTGCATCACCGCCCATCCGGTCGGTTGCGAGCACAACGTGCTCGACCAGATCAAGGTCACCCAGGCCGCGAACCACGACAAAACCAAGGGCCCCAAACGCGTGCTGGTGATCGGCGCCTCCACCGGCTACGGCCTTGCCTCGCGCATCACTGCCGCGTTCGGCTACGGCGCGGCCACGCTGGGCGTGTTCTTCGAAAAGCCCAGCAGCCCGGAGAAGACCGGCACCGCCGGCTGGTACAACTCCGCCGCGTTCGACAAGGTGGCCAAGCAGGCCGGCCTGTACAGCAAGTCGATCAACGCCGACGCCTTCGCCAACGAAACCCGCGCCCGCGCGATCGAGATCATCAAGAACGAAATGGGCGGCCCGATCGACCTGGTGGTCTATTCGCTGGCCTCGCCCGTGCGCAAGCTGCCGGACACCGGCGAAGTCGTGCGCTCGGCGCTCAAGACCATCGGCCGGCCGTTCACCAACACCTCGGTCGACACCAACAAGGACACCGTGATCGAGGCCACCATCGAGCCGGCCACCGAGCAGGAAATCAAGGACACCGTCACCGTGATGGGCGGCGAGGACTGGGCGCTGTGGATCGACGCGCTGAGCGCCGCCGGCGTGCTGGCCGAGCACGCCAAGACCGTCGCCTACAGCTACATCGGCACCGAAATCACCTGGCCGATGTACTGGCACGGCACCCTGGGCCAGGCCAAGCAGCACCTGGACAACACCGCCAAGCAACTGCGCAGCCGCCACCCTGGCCTCGACGCCTACGTCGGCGTGATGAAGTCCGTCGTCACCCAGGCCAGCGCCGCCATCCCGGTGATCCCGCTGTACGTGTCCATCGCCTTCAAGATCATGAAGGAGAAAGGCATCCACGAAGGGCCGATCGAGCAGGCCAACCGGTTGTTCCACGATCGGCTCTATCGCGCCGACGGCGCCCCCGCACCCACCGACGACGAAGGCCGCCTGCGGCTGGACGATTGGGAGCTACGCGACGACGTGCAGATCCCCTGCAAAACTCTCTGGCCCACCGTTACCACCGAAAACCTCAAGCAGATCACCGACTACGCCGGCTACAAGCACGAGTTTCTGCAGCTGTTCGGGTTTGATCGGGCGGATGTGGACTATGAGGCCGAGGTGGAGGCGGATCGGCGGTTTGATTGTTTGGAGGGGTGAGGGGCAAACAGTCGTAGGCGGTTGGAGACGTTTCTGCTTTTGCTCTTAACCGCCCATTTTGCTAGTTACGCAGAATCGAATGGAGCTGACGAGGCACAGCGTTGTCACCGTGTCTTTGTGTTCTTACTGATGCTCCCTCGCCAAACGGTTTTTCTCGTTGTCATGCTTGGCATAAGAGATCCAAGCTCGCCCGGTCTCTCCCATCGACAACCGGACTTTCTCGCTATCGGGCAGTCTCTCGATAAGAAAGCCCGAAAGCTCAATGCCTACTGGAATCTCGCCTAGTAATTGGCCGAAGATCGTCAAAGATAAAGTTGTGGTGCAGTAGAAATTCTTATCGAGGACGTCTACAAGAGGTAGCACGGGGTCTAACTCGATGGATTCGATGTTAACGGAACGACGTTCCCCCTTTAGCAAGGCGAAGGCCAGATCAATATCGCCTACATCCTCAGTAGAGAACTCAAAGTCCTCAGTCAAGGCGAGCTCCGAATTCAGGGATTTTGCCAAGAGGTGAAGCCTGCTCAGTGTACGGGCCAAGCGCAAGAAGGGGTACAGCCCCTTGATAGCGTCCTCTGTTGCAACCCATGGTGCACGCACTCCCATGAAGGCAAGCTCGAAAAAAATTGCTCTATGCAACATGACCTGTTCTGTCCAGTTGGCAAGGGGCCTCAGCTCATCAACAGTTTGTATGGCGCGCCCAGCGATCGAGGACAGTCTGAACCCAATGCTTATCGTTACCTGACCAGAAAAATCATGCTGGACTATTCGAATGCTCAGATCATAAGCACTGTCCTTCGTTTCATTCGAGATGGCCGCGCCTTTTATGCCGCGGAATAGCTCTGCATCGAGTGCAAATTCCTGAGCGGTAATCGAATATCTATCACCAGGATATAGCCGGACAACTCCCACGTTCGTGGACATTGGGCTAATAGCGAGCGTGCCTGTTTTTGGAAATTTTTTGCTGAGCTCATCCAGTAGCGGAGAGCCTGTGACTTTGAAATTCTCTACTTCGACGGAACGTGGTAGTCCAAACTCGATCACCTCACGAAGGTTTTCGAGGTTCTCTGGTGATCCCTGAGCTGCAAATGCGATCTTGCTCTCGACATCTTTCGATCTGGCAGTCGTGGGGAAGCAGGAAGATGGTGCTGGGCGCAATGTGTGCGGGTTCGCTTGTTCAAGCCACCCCGTGGGCGGGTGTCGGGTCCGGGAGTCGTCCCAGACTCTTTCCGGCGATTTGCCCCTGTCGCTGAATTACGCCACTATGTATCGCAATTGCATCGCATCAGGAGGTTTCATGAAGACCGCGACCTTCCCCTCGCTGCGTGTGGAGCCGGCTCTGCGTGAGGCCGCAGAAGAACTTTTGCATGACGGGGAGAGTCTGTCCGGCTTTGTCGAGTCCGCGTTGCGGGCGCAGATTCAGCAGCGCCAGCAGCAGGCTGCCTTCATCGCCCGTGGGTTGGCTTCGCGTGATCGGGCCAAAGCCAGCGGAGTGTACTTTTCGTCTGGTGCGGTGCTGAAAAAGCTTGAAGCGCGATTGGCCAAGGCGAAGAAAGCCTCGGCATGACATTCAAGATCCGCTTCACGGAGGAAGCGTTGGCCGATCTTGAACGGCTGTATGACTTTGCCTTGGCACGTGAGGATGGCGACTGGACCACGGCCGAGCGCGCGCTGGACGCCATCCGCAATGGCCTGGGCTTGCTGGCGAGTTCGCCATTCAGTTGCAGGAAGGCCGCACCTGACAACACGTTTCTGCGTGAACTGATCATCGCCTTCGGTGCATCCGGCTATGTGGCGCTGTTTGAAATCGATGACGCCAAAACCGTCACCGTGCTGGCGGTGCGGCACCAGCGCGAAGACGATTACCACTGAGCATGGTCGTTGCTGGGCGATGCCATCTTCAACGACGCGAGAGCGGTGCGCGCGATCATCCGCCAGGTGAATTCGCAGAGGCTCAAGCCGGCGCACGGTCCGCAAACCGGCGTGGAGGAGGAACGGGCCGTCTACCATGCCGGGCGAGCGCTTTTGCATGCGATCCACGCGCCGCATGCTGCGCGGTAGTTGCCTGCATATCATTGGCCGGGCAACTCTCGGGGGCAGGCCACTTGCCGACACGGGAAAGTGAACCTGGCACCGATCTTTGAGCTTGCGCGACCTGGAAAGATTCCTTACTATTTATCAAATAGTAAGGAGGTCCGCCATGTCCGAAGCCGCCATGACCAGCAAGGGCCAGGTCACCATCCCCGCCGACATCCGCAAGGCGCTCGGCCTGGTCGCGGGCGAACGCGTAGTGTTTACCCAGCTCGACGACGGTTCCACCGTCATGCGTGCTAAGACTCGTTCGATGGGTGAGATCAAGGGCATGCTGAAATCCGCCGGGAACAAACGCAAGGTTTCGCTGGACGACATGCGCATCGGCCGGCGCTGATGGCCGGGCTGGATACCAATGTCCTGGTGCGCTGGCTGGTAGATGACGACGCCGGCCAGTCGCGCCGTATCGCGGAAATGCTCGAGTCCGCAGCGCGCCGGGATGAAACCCTTTTCGTACCCCTGACGGTCATGCTGGAACTGGAGTGGGTGTTGCGCTCCCGCTACGCATTTGCCAAACCCGACATCCTGCTGGCGTTGAACGCCCTGCTCGAAACCCGGGAACTGGAGTTTCAGACCGAGCCTGCCGTCGAACGTGCATTGCATGCCTATCGGCAGGGCACGGCAGACTTTGCGGACTGCTTGCATGCCGCAGCATGCTGGGTTGAGGGGACGACACCCATGCTTACCCTGGATGCCAAGGCCGCCAAGCTGGCCGATGCAAAACTGCTGGCGGCGTAATCGCTGTGCGCTTGCGGACTTCATGCGGCCGGGCGGGTTAGGGC
>NZ_MUNV01000019.1 GCF_002001125.1 Rhodanobacter sp. B04
CATGGCACTGACATCAAGAAGGAGACCAAGACCCCGATCTCAACCCCGATCTGAGCTAACCTGCAGCACGAACGGGTGGCTCACTTTTCGATGAAAAACCCGGCTCAGTTTTCGGCGGAAATCAACAGATCATGGCTTTCGTCGTGCGTAGTATTGGCTGAAAATATACCTCCGCACGGTGCGTCGCCCGGACGTGCTGGCCCGGGGTGAGACACATGCCCGGTTCGGTAAATGACGGGCGCGTGAGAGCATGCAGTTGACTCGTATTAGGAAGCGCAGGGCACTCAAGAAAATTGCGGGTATCATTGCGGGTATTACGGGCGATTCTTAGTTAGTAGTATCAGTAAAATCAAAGAGATAAGCCAACTATGCTCCTGATGATCGACAACTACGACAGCTTCACTTTCAATCTCGTGCAGTACCTGGGTGAACTGGGGCAGCAGGTGAAGGTGGTGCGCAACGATGCACTGGATATCGCCGGCATCCGTGCGCTGAAACCTTCGCACATCATGATCTCGCCGGGACCCGGTACACCGGACGATTCGGGTGTTTCGCTGGATGTGTTGCGCGAGCTGGCCGGCAAGATTCCGGTGTTCGGCGTGTGCCTCGGCCACCAGGCGATCGGCCAGGTGTTCGGCGGCAAGGTGATCCGTGCCAAGCAGATCATGCATGGCAAGACCTCGCCGGTGCGGCACCGCGGACAGGGCGTGTTCGCCGGCTTGCCGGATCCGTTCGAGGCGACGCGCTACCACTCGCTGGTGGTGGAGCAGTCGTCGCTGCCGGATTGCCTGGAAGTCACCGCATGGACGGAAAATCCGGACGGCTCGATCGACGAGATCATGGGCCTGCGCCACAAGGCGCTGGCGGTGGAGGGCGTGCAGTTCCATCCGGAATCGATCCTGACCCAGCACGGTCACGACCTGCTGCGCAACTTCCTCGGCCTGCCGCTGAAGCTGGCCGCATGAGCGCGGATGCGATCGGCAAAGGCGGGCGCGACATCACGATCACCCCGCAGGAAGCGCTGCAGCGCACGATCGAGCACCGCGAGATCTTCCACGACGAGATGATCGCGCTGATGCGCCAGATCATGCGCGGCGAAGTGAGCCCGCTGATGACGGCAGCGATCATGACCGGCCTGCGCGTGAAGAAGGAAACCGTGGGCGAGATCACCGGCGCCGCGCGGGTGATGCGCGAGCTGTCGGCGAAGGTGCCCATCACGGGCGGCACCGAGCACTTGCTGGATATTGTCGGCACCGGCGGCGACGGCGCCTCCAGTTTCAACATCTCCACCGCGTCGATGTTCGTCGCGGCGGCGGCAGGCGCGCGCGTCGCCAAGCACGGCGGCCGCAGCGTGTCGTCGAAATCCGGCAGTGCGGATGTGCTGGAAGCCTTGGGCGCGTCGATCGATCTGCCGCCGGCGCAGGTGGCCGAGTGCATGGCCGAGACCGGCATCGGCTTCATGTTCGCGCCGAACCATCATCCGGCGATGAAGGTGGTGGCGCCGGTGCGCAAGGAAATGGGCGTGCGCACGCTGTTCAACATCCTCGGCCCGTTGACCAATCCGGCCGGCGCGCCGAACATCCTGATGGGCGTGTTCCATCCCGACCTCGTCGGCATCCAGGTGCGCGTGCTGCAGCAGCTCGGCGCGCAGCATGCGCTGGTGGTGTGGGGGCGCGACGGCATGGACGAGGTTTCGCTGGGCGCGGCCACCCTGGTCGGCGAGCTGCGCCATGGCGTGGTGCATGAGTACGAACTCGAGCCGGAGGATTTCGGGCTGGCGATGGCCTCCAGCCGCAACCTGCGGGTGGAGAATGTGGACGAGTCGAAGGCGATGCTGCTGGAGGCGCTGGAAGGCCGCCGCGGCATACCGCACGACATCGTCTGCCTGAACGCTGGCGCCGCACTTTATGCGGCCGATGTGGTCCAGTCCATCGACGATGGCATCGAGCTTGCCCGCGCCACGATTGCCAGCGGCGCCGCACATGCGAAAATGCAGGCCTTCGTGGCAGTGACCCGCCGGCTCGCCGGTTCGCGATGAATGCCCGCCGAGTGCGTGCCTGCATTGCGTAGAAGACACGGCATCGCAATCGCGCATAGGATGCGCTCCATGCAGTAACGACCGTAACGAGTGAGATGCCATGACCGACATCCTCAATCGCATTCTTGCCCGCAAGGCGGAAGAGATTGCCGAACGCCAGGCCAGGCTGCCGCAGGCCGAACTGATGGCGCGCATCGCCGAGCTGCCGGACACCCGCGGTTTCGCCGCGGCGATCGAGGCCAAGATTGCCGACGGCCTGCCGGCCGTGATCGCCGAAGTGAAGAAGGCCAGCCCGAGCAAGGGCGTGATCCGCCCGAATTTCGATCCTTCCGCGATTGCGAAGAGCTATGAAGCCGCCGGCGCGGCCTGCCTGTCGGTGCTGACCGACAGCGACTTCTTCCAGGGCAGCGAGGCGTTCCTGCAGCAGGCGCGCGCGGCGTGTTCGCTGCCGTTGCTGCGCAAGGATTTCATCATCGACCCCTACCAGGTATACGAGGCGCGCGCGATCGGCGCCGACTGCATCCTGCTGATCGTCGCCGCGCTGGATGACGACGTGTTGCTGCAGTTGTCGCTGCTGGCTGCCGAGCTCGACCTGGATGTGCTGTGCGAAGTGCACAACGAGGAAGAGATGGAGCGTGCGCTGGCGTTGCCGGTGCCGCTGATCGGCGTCAACAACCGCAACCTGCGCAACTTCGAGACCTCGCTGGAAACCTCGCTGGCCATGCAATCCATGATCGAGTACGACCGCGTGCTGGTCGCCGAGTCGGGCATCCACACGCCGGAAGACGTGGCGCGCCTGCGCGAGGGCGGCATCCAGGCGTTCCTGATCGGCGAGGCATTCATGCGCGCCGAGGATCCCGGTAGCGAATTGCGACGGCTGTTCGCCACGCCGTGACCATCATGCCAAAGGGGGAAATGGACGCGGTGACCGCCGAGGCGGCGACGCAGCGAGTGGTGTTGTTCGATTTCGACGGCGTGTTGTTCCACGGTGATGCGTTCTACCTGTTCACGCGCGAGCGTTACAAACGCGCGCCGTGGCGAATGTTGCTGGCCCTGCTGTGCGCACCGGTCCTGCTGTTGCAGCTGCCGTTCTCGCGTCGCCTGCCGCTGCGCACCCTGGTGCGCATCGCGCTGTTCGGCTTGGGCGAGCAGCGTTATCAGGCAGCCGCGAATGCGTTCGCCGCGGTCCTGGTGCAGCGGTCGCGGCAATTCTGCCGCGACGGCCTGCAGACGCTGCGCCGGCATCAGGCGGCCGGCGATCGGGTGATCGTGGTGACCGGCTGCGAGCACACCTTGGTGAGCGGCATCCTGCAGCAGCTGGGGCTGACCAACCTGGAGGTGCTCGCCTCGCAGCTGCGCCGCGGCTGGTTCGGCATGCGGCCGCTGTGGCACAACGTGGGCCGGCGCAAGGTCGAAAAGCTGGCGCAGCACGGGCTCACGGCCTGGCAGGTGGCGTACGGCGATTCGATGTACGACGCACCGATGCTGAAAGTGGCCACCGAAGCCGTGCTGGTCAACGCCACGCCCACGCTGTGCAAGAAGATCGAGAAGGCGCTCGGCCACGCGGTCACCCGTGTCGAGTGGTTCTGAGGTTCACTGCCGCCGCATCCGAAGATTCCGGCCATGCACACTACGTTGATGCCGTCACAGATCGAGATCGTGCCGTTCGAGCCATGCCTGCGCGAGTACTTCTACTCGCTCAATGCGGCGTGGCTGCAGAAGCACTTCGTGATCGAACCGATCGACGAGCAGGTCCTGCGCGATCCGGAACATGCGGTGCTGGCGCCGGGCGGGGCGATCTTTTTCGCCCGGCTGGGCGATGCGGTGATCGGCACCTGTGCGCTGCTGCATGAGGCGCCGGGCGTCTACGAGCTTTCCAAGATGGGCGTGGACGAGTCGTTTCGCGGCCTGGGCGCCGGCCGCCTGCTGCTGGAGGCGGCGATCGCCGAATTCCATCGCCGCCGCGGCCATGCCCTGTTCCTCGAATCCAACAGCAGCCTGAAGCCGGCGCTGCAAATGTACGAACGGGCCGGCTTCGTGCTGCAGCCGACGATCCGCGCCGTTTCGCATTACGCGCGTGCGGACGTCTACATGGTCTACGCGCCGCAGCAGGGCGCTGTTCCGGCGCGCCGATCCTAGCGGGTGCCGCGCACCACGATGGTCTTGCCGGAGACGTCGATCATCCGCTGTTCTTCCAGCTGCTTCAGCACCCGGCCGACCATCTCGCGCGAGCAGCCGACGATGCGACTGACTTCCTGGCGCGAGATGCGGATCTGCGTGCCGTCCGGATGGGTCATCGAGTCGGGTTCCTGGCACAGGTCGAGCAGGGTGCGCGAGATGCGGTTGGTGACGTCCATGAACGCCATCCGGCTGACCTGGCGGGAGGTGCGCAGCAGGCGGTTGGTGAGCTGGGAGCCGATCGCGAACAGGATCTTCGGGCACTCCTCGCGCAGCGGACCCTCCATCAACTGGAACAGGCGTTCGTAGCTCACTTCGGCCATTTCGCAGGCTGTGCGCGTGCGCACCATCGACTCGCGCTGCGCCTGCTCCACGAACAGGCCCATCTCGCCGATGAACTGGCCGCGGCTGATATAGGCGAGGATCAGTTCGCGCCCCTGCTCGTCCTCGGTGCATACCGCCAGCGAGCCCTCGATGACGTAATACAACGTGTTGGCGGGGTCGCCGGGACGGATGATCGCGGTCTTGCCGGGGTAGCGGCGGCGATGGCAAAGCGCCAGGAATCGCTCCATCGAGGCGGGGTCGGGCGCAAACCCGAGCGGGGCCTGTGAGCGTTCGAAAGCCTGCTGAAGTTGGTACTTGAGTTGCGCCACGGTGTCTTCCGAGAGGTTGTAATTCCAGGACGCGACCATGGCCGCGCCAGAGTGTTCATTTTCGCATTCGCCCCTGTCCCGGCGGCATTATGACAAACCCGGACCGCTTGCCGGAGGTTCATTTTCTTTCCGTTTTGCCGCATACTTCGCGGTCTTTCGGTTGTGGCGAGTCTGTCGCATGCCGTTCACAAGGGTCGCACAGACTGCTTGTCCGTGCTTCACACCATTTTGCGGGGACCCTTGTCGCTAACCCGCCTCTACTGCTGACCGGAAGTCCGGTCATGGAGAGCCGCCGTGGTCAAACCGCTTCCCCGTCTGCGCCTGCAGGGTTTCAACAACCTGACCAAGGCCTTGAGCTTCAACATCTACGACATCTGCTACGCGGTGTCCGAAGACCAGCGCCGCAACTACATCGAGTACATCGATGACCAGTACGATGCCGACCGCCTGACCCAGATCCTCACCGACGTGGCGGAGATCATCGGCGCGAACATCCTGAACATCGCGCGCCAGGACTACGACCCGCAGGGCGCGTCGGTGACCATGCTGATCTCCGAGGAGCCGGTGCTGGAGAAGCTCGGCCGCGACACCATCTCCGGTGCCGTGGTCGCGCACATGGACAAGAGCCACATCACCGTCCATACCTATCCGGAAACGCATCCGCACAACGGTATCGCGACCTTCCGCGCGGACATCGACGTGGCCACCTGCGGCGTGATCTCGCCGCTGAAGGCGCTGAACTACCTGATCGACAGCTTCGAGTCGGACATCGTGGTGTGCGACTACCGCGTGCGCGGCTTCACCCGCGACGTGAAGGGCAAGAAGCACTTCATCGACCACAAGATCAACTCGGTGCAGGACTATCTGGCCAAGCACATCCGCCAGAAGTACGAGATGTTCGACGTCAACGTGTACCAGGAAAACATGTTCCACACGAAGATGCACATCAAGGACTTCGACCTGGACACCTATCTGTTCGACTCGCACGCCGACGACCTGTCGTTCAAGGAGCGCCAGCGCATCGAGCAGCTGCTGCGCCGCGAGATCGAGGAGCTGTTCCACGGCCGCAACCTGATGTGACGAAAAACCCGCCGGAAGGCGGGTTTTTTCTGGTGCTGTTTGCCGGAGTGCACCCTGTGCGCGATGCGGTTTGTCCCTTCGGCACGGAACAAGAGCGGCGCGCGCAGGGTGCGCCTATACGCGATACGCCACCGTCTTCATCACCATCGAGCTGGCGTGCATCAACTGCGGCAGCGGAAACGGCAGTTCGATGCCGCCACGTTGCTGCGCCGCTTGCGCGTGGCGGATCTCATCGGCCTGCATCTGCGTCAACACGGCGCGCGAGCGCTCATCCTGTACGGGCAAGCGTTCAAGATGTTCGGCCAGGTGGGCTTCCACCTGGCGTTCGGTCTCGACCACGAAGCCGAGGCTGACCGGATCGCCGGCCACCGCCGCCAGCGCGCCGATCGCGTAGCTGCCGGCGTACCACAGGGGGTTCAGCAGGCTCGGTCGGCTGTCCAGCTGTCGCAGGCGTTGCGTGCACCAGGCCAGGTGATCGGTTTCCTCGGCGGCCGCGTGCAGCAGATGTTCGCGGTTGCCGGCGTTGCGCGCCAGCGCGGCCTGGCCTAGATACAGCGCCTGCGCACAGACCTCGCCGGTATGGTTGATCCGCATCAAGCCGGCGGCATGGCGGCGCTCGGCATCGTCCAGCTCGGCTTCGCCGATGCCGGCGGCAGGCGAGGGGCGCCGGGCCGCCGGCGTGCCGGCGATCGCTTCGAGCGCGCGTTCGCAGCCGGCGAGCAGGCGATCGAGCGGGGTCAGCGTGCGCACGTTCATGGGTTTTCCTGTTCCGATGGAGCGTTCATCAATTGCTGGGCCAGCAAGCTCAGCGGATGCCGGGTTGGCCAGTGCAGGCCCTGTGCATCGATACCCGCGGCCAGATACAGGCGACAGCCGATATTGGACGACAACAGCTGCTGCGGATCCAGCGTGGCGGCTTGTCGCAGTGTCGCGTCGCGCAGCGGTGCGGCACGCTCGGGGAATTCGAGCAGGTGGCTGCCGGCTGCGCCGCAGCAGTGCGGCGGCCGCGGCAACGGCATCACGTCCAGATCCGGCACGTGGCGCAGCAGCTGCAGCAGGGCGCTGTCGCTGCACGCCACGTTGACCTGGGTGCACGGCAGATGCACGACGACCCGCAGCGACAACGGCCGGAACTGCAGCGATTCGGCATGGGTGGCCAGCAATGTCAGCGGGTCGAGCACGCGCACACCGGGCAGGGCACGCCGCAGCGTGCCGAGGCAGCCAGGCGTCACCGACACCAGCTGGGTCGCGCCACTGGCTTCCCAGGCGCTGCGCACGCGTTGTGCGGCCTGTTCGGCGGCCTGCGTTGCACCGCCATGCAGGTCCATCGCGCCACAGCAGAAAGCAGGCAGCACGCTGATCCGAAAGCCGGCGGCCTGCAGCAGGGTGATGGCGGCTTGCTGGGCCTCGGCATCCTCGACGCTGGCCACGCAGCCGGGGAATAACGCCAGCCGTACCTTTCCGATGTCCTGGTCACCGGCTCGAACAGGCGAGGCCGGAAGCGTTGCAGGCAGGGTCAGCAGGGCTGTGCGCCATGGCGAATGCGCCGGCAGGCGCCGGATCAGCCAGCCTTTCCAGCGTGGCAGGGCGATGCCGTGGCCGAGCCGGCGCAGGGCGCGCAGCAGCGCCGGCCGCTTGATCAGGCTCAGCAGTCGCCGGGGATGTCGTGATGACGGCCCCAGCAGGGCACGGGTTTCGATCAGCAGTTCGTCATACTGCACCTGCGCCGGGCACACTTTCTCGCAGTCGAGGCAGCCCAGGCAGTGATCCAGCGGTTCGCGCAGTTCCGCCGTCGGTTCGGCCAGTCCGCTGGACAGTGCCGCGGCGATGGCGATGCGTCCACGCGGTGATTCCGCCTCGTTGCGGTCCAGTGCGTAGGTGGGGCATACGGGCAGGCACAACCCGCATTGCACGCATTGGTCGGCCAGTTCGGCGACGCGGCCGGCAGGTCCGGGCATGGGGGACTTTTCAAGCGGCATGCTGGTCATGCTATCATTGCCAGCTCACAGCCCGCCGGTCGGTGGGCTTGCGCCATGGGTGACAGCTCCGCTATCATCTCGCGCCTTTGTTCCACCGAAGCATGCTCACTTGAACCATGCGTACCGCCTCACGGCGGCAGACAGGTATTCTGAAATGAAAACGTTTAGCGCCAATGCAGACAACGTCAAGCGCGACTGGTTCGTGGTTGACGCCACGAACAAGACGCTCGGTCGCCTGTCGACTGAAATCGCTCGTCGTCTGCGCGGCAAGCACAAGCCGGAATACACCCCGCATTGCGACACCGGCGATTATATCGTGGTGATCAACGCGCAGAAGGTGGCTGTCACCGGTGCCAAGCTGGACGACAAGATGTACCACCGCTTCACCGGTTACATCGGCAACCTGAAGACCACCAGTCTGAAGGACCTGCTGGCGACCTACCCGGAGCGCGTGATCGAGACCGCCGTCAAGGGCATGCTGCCGAAGAATCCGCTGGGCCGCGAGATGTATCGCAAGCTCAAGGTCTACGGCGGTGCCGAGCATCCGCATACCGCACAGCAGCCGCAGGCGCTGGAAATCTAAGGAACCATCATGACGATCCAGCAGAATTACGGCACCGGCCGCCGCAAGACCTCCGCCGCCCGCGTGTTCCTGCGCAAGGGCAAGGGCGCGATCGAAGTCAACGGCAAGTCGCTCGAGCAGTTCTTTGGGCGCGAGACCTCGTGCATGATCGTGCGCCAGCCGCTCGAATTGACCCAGAGCACCGACAAGTTCGACATCAAGGTGACGGTCGCCGGTGGCGGCATCACCGGTCAGGCCGGTGCGATCCGCCTGGGTATCGCCCGCGCGCTGATCGAGTACGACGAAAGCCTGAAGTCGCCGCTGCGCAAGGCCGGTTTCGTGACCCGCGACGCCCGCGAAGTCGAGCGCAAGAAGGTCGGTCTGCACAAGGCCCGTCGCGCCACGCAGTTCTCGAAGCGCTAAACTCAGCTTCATAGCCCCGTCGCCAAGCGGTAAGGCACCTGACTCTGACTCAGGCATTCGGTGGTTCGAATCCATCCGGGGCTGCCACATCCAGATCCCGACACCAGCCGTGATGTGTGGTGATGCGATCCAAAGCCCGCCTTTCGGCGGGCTTTTTCGTTTCCGCGACGAGGCGGGCAGTGGCTTCGCGATGAAGCTGCATTCGATGGATCAGCACGGCTTCGAGCATGATCGGCAACTGATCGCCGATCCGGGAATGGCCAGGTGCTGCAAGATATTTCATTGCAAATCAGTCCTCTCTGCTCTTCGGTTCTGTGTCGCCCCGGCGTAAAATTTCCGCCTTTGACCCCACCGGTGGAACGATGACTTCTGCGAACGAGAACGGATCCGCTCATCCGGATGTGCGCACCGAGGGAAGTACCGACGCGTTGCCGCTGGCTCCCTCGATGGGCCCAAGTCTGGACGTCGCGCGCATGCCGCGCCGTTCGACCCTGGTGGACAAGCGTGTGCTGCGGATCACCGCAGTCTGCGTCGTGTTGGGCGTGCTGGCGGCGCTGATCGCGAAGCTGCTGACCGCGCTGATCGGGCTGGTCACGAATCTGGCGTTCTACGGTCGCTGGTCCACCGCGTTTTCCTCGCCGGCCGATGCCGTGCCGCACCTGGGTTGGTGGGTGGTGGTCATCCCGGCGATTGGTGGCGTGATCGTGGGCGTGATGGCGCGCTGGGGTTCACGCGCCATTCGTGGCCACGGCATTCCCGAGGCGATGGAGCAGGTGCTGCTCAATGAATCGAAGATCCCGCCGCGAATCACCTTCCTGAAGCCGATCTCTTCGGCGATCGCGATCGGTACCGGTGGCCCGTTCGGCGCCGAGGGCCCGATCATCGCCACCGGCGGCGCACTGGGCTCGTTCGTCGGCCAGGTGGTGAAGGTGACCGGCAGCGAGCGCAAGGTGCTGCTGGCGGCCGGTGCGGCGGCCGGGATGGCGGCGGTGTTCTCGGCGCCGATTGCGGCGGTGGTGCTGGCGGTCGAGTTGCTGTTGTTCGAGCTTCGCCCGCGCTCGCTGATCCCGGTGGCGCTGGCCTGCGTCGCGGCCACTGGCGTGCGCTATGCACTGCAAGGATCGGCGCCGGTGTTCCAGATGCCGGTGCTGGCCGCGCCCGGCGGGATGGCGCTGCTGCTCTACGTGATCCTCGGCGCGATCATCGGCGTGGTCAGCGTGTGGACCACGCGGATCGTGTACGGCATCGAGGACCTGTTCGAGAAACTGCCGGTCCACTGGATGTGGTGGCCGGCGCTCGGCGGCCTGGTGGTGGGTCTGATCGGCTATTACGCGCCGCTGACATTGGGCGTGGGCTATACCAATATCGAGAACATCATCAATGGCCGGCTGACCTTGGCGACACTGGCGTTCCTGTGCGTGATGAAGTTCGTGTCGTGGTCGATCGCGCTGGGCAGCGGCACCTCGGGCGGTACGCTGGCGCCGTTGTTCACCATCGGCGGCGCGCTGGGCGCGCTGATCGGTCTGGGCATCGCGGCGGTGGCGCCGCAGTTCGGCGTGGATCCGCGCATTGCCGCCCTGGTCGGCATGGCGGCGATCTTCGCCGGGGCGTCGCGTGCTTTGCTTACCGCGGTGGTGTTCGCCTTCGAGACCACCGGCCAGCCGGCCGGCCTGCTGCCGCTGCTCGGTGGCTGCACGGCGGCCTACCTGATCTCGGCGCTGATGATGCGCAATACCATCATGACCGAGAAGATCGTTCGTCGCGGCGTACGCGTGCCGTCCGAATACGTGGCCGACTACCTCGATCAGGTCGGCGTGGGCGAGGCCTGCACGCGCGACGTGGTGACCTTGCGTGCCACCCAGGCGTTGGCCGAAGTGCGCCGCTGGCTGGCCGAAGGGGCGCCCGAGACGCAGCACCAGGGCTATCCGGTGCTGGACGAGAACGAGCGCGTGCAAGGTGTGCTGACCCGGCGGACCCTGCTCGATCCGCAATGGCATTACACCTTGACCCTGGGCGAGCTGATGACGCGGCCGCTGATCGCGGTGAACGAGAGCCATTCGTTGCGCGAGGCCGCCGACCACATGGTGGCCGAGAGCGTGGGGCGGCTGGTCGTGCTGAGCAAGGATGAGCCGCATACGCTGGTCGGCATCATCACCCGCGGTGACCTGCTTTCCGCGCATGGACGCCGGTTGCGCGAGGCACGCAAGTCTTCCCGCCACTTGCGCTTCCGCGATGGCCTGAAGCCGCGTCCCGTGGCGTAATTCCGCGAGAGCTATCCAGCAGAAATGAAAAACGGCCCATATGGGCCGTTTTTCGTGATGGCGGGGCGCGCGGCTACCGGCTTACATCACCTGGTCGCCGATCAGCACCACATCGGCCGGCCGGCGCGCGAACAGGCCGACCGTGACGATGCCGGGCAGCTGGTTGAGCTCGCTCTCCAGCGCGGCCGGGTCGGCGATCTGCCAGCCGTGCACGTCGATGATCCAGTTGCCGTTGTCGGTGACCACGCCGTCGCGCCACACCGGCTGGCCGCCACGCTTGACGATCTCGCGGCCGATCAGGCTGCGCGCCATCGGGATCACCTCGATCGGCACCGGAAACTTGCCGAGCAGGTCGACCCGCTTGCTGGAGTCGATGATGCAGACGAATTTATCGCTTGCCGCGGCGACGATCTTCTCGCGGGTCAGCGCGGCACCGCCGCCCTTGATCAGGCGCTTGTACGGGTCGCACTCGTCGGCACCGTCGATGTAGATCGTCAGCGGGCCGGCGCTGTTGAGGTCGAGCACCGGAATGCCCAGCCGCTTCAGCTGCGCGGTGGACTGCTCCGAGCTGGATACCGCGCCCTGGATGCGATCCTTCAGGTCGGCCAACGCATCGATGAAGAAAGCCACAGTGGAGCCGGTGCCGACGCCGACGATGGCGCCGTCCTCGATATAGCGGATCGCGGCCTCACCGGCCTGGCGTTTTTCGTTCGGGTTGCTCATGGGATCGGTTCCGTAAGGTGGTTTGTGCAGGACGCGGCGGGCTAGTTCTGCTTATTCCAGCGCGAGAATGTATTTCCAGTCGGCGGCGTCGACCGGCATCACCGACAGCCGGTTGCCCTTGCGCAGCAGCGGCATCTCGACCAGCGCGTCGTGGTCCTTGAGTTCGTCCAGGCTGATCGTGCGCTTGAGCTTCTTGACGAACTTCACGTCGACCAGCATCCAGCGCGGGTTGTCGCGCGAGCTGCCCGGATCGAAATACTTGCTCTTCGGGTCGAACTGGCTGGGATCGGGATACGCATCGGTGGCGACCTCGGCGATGCCGACGATGCCAGGCGTGGCGCAGTTGGAGTGGTAGAAGAACACCTTGTCGCCGGGACGCATGCCGTCGCGCATGTAGTTGCGCGCCTGGTAGTTGCGCACGCCGTCCCAGGCTTCGCGCTTTTTGCGCTTCAGGTCGTCGATCGAGAACGCATCGGGCTCGGATTTCATCAGCCAGTGGTTCATGGTTTGGTCTCACTGTCTTGACGGGCGAGGGTGCAGTCGATCAGTTCGCGTTCGGTGGCGACGAAGTCGAGCGGGACGTCCCAGGCTTCCTCTTCGACTTGCGGCAATTCCTGGAACGCGTAGGCGATGCCGACCAGCAGCGGCTCGGTCGGGCGCACCTGCTCGTTGAGAAACGCGAAGCTGCGGTCGTAATAGCCGCCGCCGTGGCCGAGCCGGTTGCCGCGCCGGTCGAAGCCAAGCAAGGGCACCAGCACCAGGTCGAGCTGGAACGGCTCCAGCAGTTCGCGTGGCGCAGCCGGCTCGGGGATGCCGTAACGGTTCGGCTGCACGTCCTCGCCGGATTGCCACGGCGCGAAGCGCAGGCGTTTCCCTTTGCCGATCACCGGCAGCAGGAACTGCTGGCCGCGCGTGGCCAGCGGCGGAATCACCAGGTTCAGCGGCAGCTCGCCGTGACTGGCCCAGTAGCCCGCCACACGGGCATCGCTGAGGTATTCGGGCAGCTGTTCGAGGCTGCGGCGCAGGCCCTGGGCGGCGGCGATGCGCTCGGACGGCTTGAGGGCGCGGCGCTGGTCGGCCAGGCGCTGGCGAAGCTCGCGTCGTTGGGCGGTGGCGTCCACGTTTCGCGCGTCTCCGTCGAAAGTTCGCCCCGTTCATCGCGAGACGAACGGGGCGGGGAATAAGTGGCGTCAACCGCGGTGCCGCTGCACACCAAACGACCTTGATCCAAGATGGATCAGGTGGGAGGGCTACATGGCCTCGAGGCTTTCCGCACGTGGCGGACATGCACAACAGCCGATGTGAAGCCGACCCGGGGCCGTATTTAGGAACAAGGCAAATGTAAGAGTGTGCTGGCGAACATCACAGAAAACGCCGGGTATCATTCTAGGCGTTTACCCCGCGATGCGCTACCGACGAAGCGGTTTGTCCGCCGATTCAGCGTTCGCCGTCGAGGGCGGCATCGAGCTTGCGCCGTAGCGTCGCGAGGCCGTCGCTGAGGCGCTGTTCCTGCCCGTCGTGCTGCTTGCGCAGGCTCAGGAATTCATGGGTAACGCTGATCGCGGTCAGCACGGCCAGCCGTTCGAAGCTGGGCGCCTTGGCATTCGCACGCAGTTCGCGCATCTTGCGATCGAGGAAGCCCGCGGCCTCGAGCAGGCCCTCGCGCTCTTCCGGCGCGCAGGCGATCAGGAATTCGCGGTCGATCAGTCGCAGCGCGACCGGTTCACTCACAGGTGTATTCATCAACCGTTGCTCTCTAGCGATTTCAACCGCTGGATCATGGCTTCGACGCGGCTGCGCGCCTGTTCGTTGCGCGCCAGCAAACCTGCACGTTCACCCGAAAGCTGCTCCTGGCTCTGGCGCAGGCTGCGGTTTTCCTCGGTGAGTCGGCGCACGGTATCGAGCAGACGATCAAGCCGCTGGCCGAGAGCGGCCAATTCTTGCTGGACAGGATCGGGCTGGACGTGATCAGGCGTACTCATGCATGAAACTATAACAGGACGCTGGCCGAAAGCAGCGCAGCCGTCGGTGGCGGACGGTGGCTGTCATCGCACCTGCATTAAACTGGCGGTCATTACCTTGAAGGAGCACCGCCATGACGGCTGCCGGGCCCGTGGGCCATGACGATATCGACGCGCTGATCATGCGCCTGCGACTGGGTACCGAGGCCAGCGAACTGCACGGTTCGCTGTGTGGCTATCTGGCCGGTGGCGGTTCGCTGCAGGGCACCTCCGTGCTGGCTGCGCTGCAGCTGGATGGCGAGGCCACCGAGCCGACCGCGAACGACGAGGCGTTGCTGGAGCGATTGGCCAGGCAGTGTGAAGCCGAACTGGCCGATCCCGAACTCGGTTTCGAGCCGCTGCTGCCGGAAGACGACCGCCCGCTGGCCGAACGTGCCGAGGCGATGGTCGACTGGTGCCGCGGCTTTCTTGGCGGCTTCGGCCTGGCCGGTACTTCCGCGCATGCGCAGCTGTCGGACGAGGCGCAGGAAGTTCTGCGCGACCTGGGCACGATTGCCGCATCGTCATTCGATTTCGGCAGCGAAGAGGAAGACGAGGACGCGCTGATCGAAGTGCAGGAGTTCGTGCGGGTCGGCGCGATGCTGCTGCACACCGAGTGCGCTGCGCACGACGGGCCGGCCAGCGGCACCGTGCATTGATTCCGACCGCACCGGGCCTGGCCGCGCTGGCGATCGCGCCGGAGGAATTCTCGCGGCGTCGGCGCCAGCTGATGCAGATGGCCGGCGAGGATGCGGTGCTGCTGATCGCCGCGGCGACCGAGCGCATGCGCAATGCTGACGCGGCGTGGCCGTACCGGCAGGATTCCGATTTCCATTATCTCGGCGGTTTTCCCGAGGCCGATGCGGTGCTGGCCTTGTTGCCCGGCCGCAAGCACGGCGAGGCGGTGCTGTTCTGCCGCGAGCGCGATCCGGTGCGTGAGCGCTGGCATGGACAGACGATCGGTACCGAGCGTGCGGTGGCCGAGTACGGCATGGACGACGCGTTCCCGATCGAGGACATCGACGACATCCTGCCCGGCATGATCGAGGGCCGTGGCCGCGTGTACTGCCATTTCGGCCGCGAACCGGAATTCGATGCGCAACTACTCGGCTGGATGCGCAAGCTGCGGCAGTTGCGCGGTGGCGGCGTGGTGCCGAAGGAATTCGTCGCGCTCGGCCATCTGCTGCACGACCTGCGCCTGTACAAGTCGCGCACCGAACTGAAGCTGATGCGCGCCTCCGCCGCGATTGCGGTCGAGGCACACCTGGCTGCATTGCAGGTGGCGACGCCCGGGCGCCGCGAATACGAGGTCGAGGCCGAGCTGTTGCGGGTGATGCGCAGCCGCGGTGCGGTACCTGCGTTCCCGCCAATCGTCGCCGGCGGCGCGAATGCCTGCGTGATGCACTACCAGGCCAATCGCGCTCCGCTGAACGATGGCGACCTGCTGTTGATCGACGCCGGTGCCGAGCTGGACTGCTATGCGTCCGACATCAGCCGCACGTTTCCGCTTAACGGTCGCTACAGCCGCGAACAGCGCGCGCTGTACGACGTGGTGTTGACCGCGCAACTGGCGGCAATCGACGAGGTGCGCCCTGGCCGGCCGTTCAATGCGGCGCATGCGGCAGCGGTACGCGTACTGGCTGAAGGGCTGTGCCAGCTCGGCCTGCTCAAGGGCGATGCCGATGCCGTGATCGCCGAAGGCAGCTACCAGCGTTTCTTCCCGGCCAAGACCGGGCACTGGCTGGGGCTGGACGTGCATGACGTCGGCGACTACCGCATCGACGGCGAGTCACGCCTGCTCGAACCGGACATGGTGTTGACGGTGGAGCCCGGCCTGTATGTGGCGCCGGACGATCGTACGGTCGCCGAGCGCTGGCGCGGCATCGGCATCCGCATCGAGGACGACGTGGCGGTGACCCGCGACGGCAACGAGGTGCTCACCGCCGGCATGCCGAAGCATGCGGATGAGATCGAGGCGTTGCTGGCCGCACGCTAGCTCAGTTCGTCCGGCAGTTCCGCATCATTGCGCTCGCGGTGTGCCGCGTCGGTGGCGTGCACCTCGTACCACATCGCATTGAGGATGGCGAAAGCGCAGGCCAGCCCCAGTCCGAGTATCCATGCGAAATACCACATCAGCCTGCGCTCCTTTCAATAGCCGCTGTGCGCCTTGCGCACCTGTTCCAGAGTGACCCGCCCGCGCATCACGCGGTACACCCAGCTTGTATAGAGCATCACGATGGGCAGCAGCACGACTGTGACGATCAGCATCAGCTGCAAGGTGCCGTGGCTGGAGGAAGCATCCCACACGGTGAGGCTGGAACGCGGGTCGAGGTTGGAAGGCAGCAGGAACGGGAACAGCGCGAAACCGGCCGAGGCGATCGTGCTGCCCACCATCAGGCTGCTGGCGATGAAGCCGGCAACGCTGCGCCGGCCGATCAACGCCTGTACGCCGACAGCCGAAACCAGCGCCAGCACCGGCGCGATCCAGAACCATGGATATTGCATGTAGCTGGCAAACCAGCTGCCACCGACGGCGACCTGCTTGTACAGCGGATTGGAGGCACCGTCGGTCAGCGCAGGGCCGGCGATCGCGTAGCCAGGGAGACCATAGGCCACCCACACGCCGGCCAGTACGTACAGCACGGCGTAGACCAGGGTCATCCAGCGGGCGATCTTCACCGCGCGTGCGGCAATCGTGTGATCGGCCTTCAGCGCCGCCCAGCAGGCGCCGTGTGCCAGCAGCATGCTCAGCGAGACCAGACCGCACAGTAGCGCGAACGGATGCAGCAGTTCGAAGAAGCCGCCATGCCAGCTCATGCGCAGGTCGCCGTCGAACCGGAACGGCACGCCGAGGAACAGGTTGCCGAACGCGACGCCGGCGACCAGCATCACCACCACCCCGGAGCCGGTGAGCACCCAGTCCCACAACGATGCCCAGCGCGGGTCGTGGATCTTGCCGCGGAAATTGAAGCCGACCGGGCGCAGGATGAAGGCCAGCAGCACCAGCGCGATCGCCAGATACATGCCGGAGAACGACACCGCGTAGAGCATCGGCCATGCCGCGAACGTCGCACCGCCGGCCAGGATGAACCACACCTGGTTGCCTTCCCAGGTCGGCTCGATGCCTTCCAGCAGCACCAGCCGCTCCTCGTTGTCGCGACCCAGGACCTTGAGCAGGCCGGCGACGCCGAAATCGAAGCCGTCCATGATTGCGAAGCCGATCAGCAGGGTGCCCAGCAGGGCCCACCAGATCACCCGCAGCGTGGCGTAGTCGAGCATGGCGGTGTCCTCAATGGGCGGTCATGGTGGGTGGGACGATGGGCGGCCAGATGCCCAGGCCGTCCGGCCCCTTGCGGATGAATTTCCGAATCAGCATCACGTCGACGATCGCCAGTGCGGTGTAAAACAGCACGAAGCCGCCCAGCGAAGTAAGTACCTGACCGGCACTGACCGAAGACACGCCGAGCGCGGTCGGCAAGACACCTTCAATCGCCCACGGCTGGCGGCCGTATTCGGCGACGATCCAGCCCAGCTCGACCGCCAGCCATGGCAGCGGCAGGCTCCACAGCGCCAAGCGCAGATACCAGCGCTGGCTGTCCAGCTGGCGCTTGCTCGCCTTCCAGAACGAGAACGCGAACAGCGCGATGAAATAGAAACCGCAGCCGACCATGACGCGGAATGCCCAGAACAACACCGGCACGTTCGGGATGGTGCTTTCGGCGGCCCGCTGGATATCCGCCGGCGTGGCCTGGCGCGGGTCGTCGACGTACTTCTTCAGCAGCAGGGCATAGCCCAGATCCTCGTCGTTCGCAGCGAGAGTGGCCTTGGCCTGCGCGTTGTCCTTGTCCTGGCGCAGCATCAGCATCGCGTCGTAGGCCTGGATGCCATTGCCGATGCGGCCCTTGGCGGTATCCACCAGCTCGGCGATGCCGGGCATCGTCTGGTCGGTCGAATGGGTGCCGATCAGGCCCATCACCCAGGGAATCTTCACCGCGTAATGGGTGGTGCGCCGCTGCACGTCGGGAATGCCGAAGAGCGTGAACGAGGCCGGCGCCGGTTCGGTGTGCCACATCGCCTCGATCGAGGCCATCTTCATCTTCTGGTTGAGCGATACGGTGTAGCCCGAGGCATCGCCCAGCACCACCACCGACAGCGCCGCCGCCAAGCCGAAACTCGCCGCCACTGTCATCGAGCGTTTGGCAAAATCCACATTGCGCCCGCGCAGCAGATACCAGGCGCTGATCGACAGCACGAACATGGCGCCCATCACGTAACCCGCGCTGACCGTGTGCACGAACTTGTCCTGCGCCACCGGATTGAACAGCACCTCGGAGAACGAGGTCACCTCCATCCGCATCGTCTGCGCATTGAACTCGGCGCCGACGGGGTGCTGCATCCACGCGTTCGCGACCAGGATCCACAGCGCCGACAGGCTGGTGCCCAGCGCGAGGAACCAGGTCACCAGCAGATGCTTGATCCGCGAGATGCGTTCCCAGCCCATGAAGAACACGCCGACCAGGGTCGCCTCGAGGAAGAACGCCATCAGCCCCTCGATCGCCAGCGGCGCGCCGAACACGTCGCCGACGTAATGCGAGTAGTACGCCCAGTTCATGCCGAACTGGAACTCCATCGTCACGCCGGTGGCCACGCCCATCGCGAAGTTGATGCCGAACAGCACGCCCCAGAACTGCACCATGCGCTTCCACACCTCGCGCCCGGTCATCACGTAGACGCTCTCCATGATGGCGAGCATCCACACCAGGCCCAGCGTCAGCGGCACGAACAGGAAGTGGTACAGCGCGGTCAGCGCGAACTGCAGGCGCGACAGCGTGACGACATCGGCATCGATGATCATGGGTGACCTGCAGATGGGGGTTGCGAAGTGGGTGCCAACCGGTGCGCGATGGCATCCGGACTGGCATCGGGTTTGGGTTGCGGCGCGAACGCCACCCACCAGATCAGCGCCAGCAACGCGATCTTGAGTGCGATGACACCGAACAGCTCAAGCGTCAGCCGTCGCAGCGGGCGAGGCGGTGCGCTGAGGTTTTCAGTCGTGGCGCTTGATGCCGCGGAGCCGGACATGCGATGAATCCATGCGGTAGCTGCCGCTCAGCATACGCCGTCGAGGTGTTGCCTTGATGTGGAGGAATGTCGCAGTGGCGGATCGTCGCAGTGCGCATGGGCACGCATGCCGTCGCTGCCGCGAGGAGCATTCGTGCCCATGGGTGCTTCCGCAAGGCTCGTCGGCACAGGTGAGCTCAGGGCAGCGCGAACGCATCGCGGGTAAGGTTCTCCGGCGCGCCATCGGTGCACGCCACATCGTCCTCGATGCGGATGCCGCCATACTGGCGGAAAGCATCGACCCTGGCCCAGTCGATGTCGGCGGATACGGCCGGCTTGTCGCGCAGTTCGGCCAACAGCATGTCGATGAAATACAGGCCCGGTTCGATCGTCACCACCATGCCGGGTTCCAACACGCGGGTCATGCGCAGGTAGGGGTGGCCGGCCGGGCGCGGGATGCTGCCGCCGCGTTCGTTCTGTTGGAAGCCGGCGACATCGTGCACCTGCAGGCCGATCGGATGGCCGAGGCCATGCGGGAAGAACGCGCTGCTTACGCCGGACTCGACCGCGCTTTCCGCGCTCATGCGGATGAAGCGGTGCTCGCGCAGCACGCCGGCCAGCACGTGGTGGGCGTGGATGTGCAGTTCGGGATAGCTTTGCCCGGCGCGCACTTTCGCCACGAAGCCTTGTTGTGCGGCATCGACGCTGTCGATCAGCGCCCGGAATTCCGTTGCTTGCGGCGCGGCGTAGGTACGCGTGATGTCGCTGGCGTAGCCGGCGGCGCTGGCGCCGGCGTCGATCAGGAACGAGCGGCTATGCGCCGGCGGCATGCGGTCGAAGTTCGTGTAGTGCAGCACCGCACCGTGCTCGTTCAGGCCGACGATATTGGAGTAGGGCAGCTCGGCATCGGTCTGCTGCGCGGCGGCGAGGTAGGCCAGCTGGATGCCGAACTCGCTTTCGCCGGCACGGAACGCCGCTTCGGCTGCGCGGTGCGCGCGCGCGCCGATGCGGCTGGCCTCGCGCATCAGGGCGAGCTCGTACGGTGTCTTGTAGCTGCGGTGCCAGTGCAGGTAGTCGAGCACGGTGGCCGGATTGTTGGCTTCGACGCCATCGACGCTGGGACAGGCGGCGGCGATCACCGCGAGCTTGCCGGGAGGCAGCTGCGCCACCGCACCGGCGGCGTTGCGCACGATGCTGATCTCGAAGTGTTCCACCCAGTAGCCGTGCGGTGCCTCGGGCACCACGTGCCAGTAGTCGCGTGGCTGCACGAACACCAGCTTGGGCTTGCTGCCCGGTGTGTATACGATCCAGCTGCCCGGTGTGTCGGTCAGCGGCAACCAGTGCTTGAAATGCGGGCTGACCGTGAACGGATAGTCCTGATCATCCAGAAATTTGCGCAGTGGTGTGCCGGCGGCGATCAGCAAGTGGTCGAAACCGCCAAGTGCAAGTGCCTGGTCGGCGCGTCCGCGCAGCGTGGCCAGGTGCTGGGGATAGAGCGAAGCGAGTGGATCGTGCATGGATGTTCCTGCGGCAAGGCTGCGCCATGATCGCGCGCCATGGCGACTGCTGCCAGTAGGTCACCTCGATAACTGGCATCAAGCGCCTCGCCGGAATGACGATGCAGGATAGGTTTTCGAGATGCCAAGCAGGCACTCAGGCCTGCGCCAGCCAGCTGTCCAGCCGGGCGGCATCGGCATCGCTGATCGCCACGATCCGGTAGCCGGCCCAGATCTGCCCGGTACTGGCGGCAGGCTCATGCCATTGTTCCTGGATGCCGGCTTCGATCGGCGGTGACGGCGCCAGCATCGCACCCGATTCCGGCAGGCTCATGCTGACCTGGTAGATCGCTTCGCTGCGCGGCGCCTGCGCGCAGATCAGCAGCATGCCGGTGCTGGAGAGATTGCCTAGATGCCCGATGGGCAGGCCGCTGATCACATCGGTGACGATGGACGTGATGGGCGCGCGCTTGCGCTCGGCGCGCCGCTGGTTGCTTGGATTGCCTGGCGAACTCATCGACGGTTGGGCTCCTGCGGATCGGAACGTCCTGCACCGGCCGACTGGCGCAGGCTGCCGGTCAGGCTGCGCCAGGCACGATCGAGCATGCTCTCGCGCTGCTCGGGCACCTCGCATACGCGGCCGGTGGCGATTTCATGGGCCAGCTGGGCCAGGGTCATTTCCTCGCCGCGCTGGCCACGCCGGCTGACCAGCAGGCAGCGGCCGGACATCGGTGAATGCCACGCCAGCTTGCGCCGCGCGATCTGCCCGGTAGCCGGGTCGACGAACTCGAACCAGCTGCCGAACGGCAACTTGCCCAGATGCTGCTCGATGCGTCGCTCACGCGGGCTGGGTTCCGGTGCCTGCGCCGGATGGACGGTCGCTGGCTCATGCCGGGCGGACTGCTGGGCGGCGGGTTGGCCGGGTTGGACCGGCTGGGAAGGCTGGATGGGATGCGTGGATTGATGCTCACCGAGGCGCTGATGCTGTTTCAGGCGCATGGCCAGATCGGTAGCGCTGGGCAGTTCCACCGCGGAGTCGGGTTTTTCGGTGCCCAGCAGTCGCTGTGCCACCTGTTCTGCTTCCTCGGCGTGCATGCCGATCTGCTGCAGGCCGTATTCCACGTTTTGCTGCAGCTGTTGCCGATCCCCTACAGGCAGGCGGCCGAGCAGTTGGTCGGTGATCGCCAGCTGCTTTCCGAAAGCCTCACTGTCTTCGCCATGGCGCAGCAGGGTCAGCGCCAGCACATCCGACCAGGCGCGATCCAGCAAGGCACGCAGCAGCCCACGAGGTGGCGACTGCGTAAAGCGTTCGGCCATCAATTCGCCAGCGCGATGGCGTGCCTGATCCAGCCGTTCGCGCCCTTGTGCCGCTTCGACATGGCGACGCTCGGCGGCCTGCGCCTTGCGTGTGAGCAGGGCCAGGTGATGTTCGATGTCGGCCAGCAGCGTGGTGTACAGGCCGGCGCTTGGTGGCTCCTGGCTGGCACGTGCCACCAGTTGTTCGAGCTTGTTCGCCAGCGGCCGGTTGCTTTCGTCGTCGCTGCCGTCGAGCCAGTCGTTGGCAGCGGCGGTCACCGTGTCCAGCAACTTGCGCGCCGGATGCTCGCGCTTCTCGAAGAACCCCTTGTCGGCCACGGCCATGCGCAGCACCGGCAGCTGCAGGTCGCCCAACAGGTTGTGGGCATTGCCGCCCTGCTGCAGCTGCTGGCCAAGCTGCTCGAACAGCATCGCGACCAGTTCCACCGTGTCGCCCTGTTCGCCAGTCAGCTGGGTGTGCGGCGCGCCCTGGGGCTTGCCGACATTGAGCTGGGTAAGCAGCTCATCGCGCAAGCGCTGGGCGCTGCGCAGCTCGCGGCTGGCCTGACCGGTGACTTGGGCCAGGTGCTGCTGCAGGGCACCGAGCGCGGTCTGCAGTTCATCGGAACTGGCGACGTGCCCGGCCGACTGTCCTGCCGGGCCGGCCTGGTTGGCGCGTTGTTGCGCAAGCAGATCGCGCAGCGATTCCAGCACTTCGATCGAGCCACCTGCACCGCCACCGCTGCTGGCGGCATGTGCCGGCTCGGCCGCGGCTGCCGCAGCGGCCGGCGTCTTGGCGGGGCGTTCGCGCTTGCTGAGATGGCGCGGGATCGGGATGCTGCGCAGTTGCGGCAGGATGCCGTCACCCTGCAGTTGCGCGTTGATGCTGTCGAACAAGGGCGCTATGGGCTGGATCAGCCACTGGTCGAAACTTTGCAGCAGCAGCAATTGGTGCGCCAGCGGCAATGTCAGCTCGGCACTGGCGCGCTGAAACGCCTGCGTCAGGGCATGCGGCCCCAGCGGGAGCTTTGCCCCCTCCAGCGGCGGCGAGCCGATCAACACGGCCATTCGGTAACCGAGTTCATAGAGCACGCTGCTGTGACGCACCTCGCCGCGTGCGCCCAGTTGCTCGACGGCCATCGTCAGCTCTTGCTCGACCGGATCGAGCAGTTCGAGCGATTTCCAGGTCTTGGTTCCGGTGCTTCCGGTGCTTCCGGCGGGGGCATGCCTGGTGGCATCGCCTTCCAGGGCGTTGAAGGCTTCGCCAACTTGTTCGATGAAGCGTTGCTCGAATCGGGTGCGGTCCTGCAGTACCCGCTGCCGGCTGCTGTAGAGATCCTGCTGCTGGGCGTGCTGGCGTGCTCGCTCAGCCAGCGCGAAGAGCTGTTGCTCGAAGTCGCCCAGACAGCGGCGCAGCGGTTCGTGCAGCCCGTCCACGCAGAGCTTGTAGCTGGCTTCGAGCAGTCGCTGGGCACGCGCCGACCAGCGACCGCTGTTCAGGCGGGCAGCCTGATGGGACGCGGGTAGGTCGCGCCGATCCTGTCCGACATCCATGCAAAAACCTGTCTATTCCCCCGGTGGCGCAAGTCTATGCCGGTTGCCGCGGGTATGCCATCGCTGCGGATGGCCCGGTTCAATCGAGAAAACTGGCGATCACGTCGTTGAGAAAGCGTTGGCCCAACGCGGTGGTGCGCAGTCGTTGTGGATCATCGTGCAGCCAGCCGCGGCGGCAGGCTGCGGCCAAGGCAATGGCGATGCGTTCCGGTGGCAGGCCGGTGCGCTCGGCGAAGTCAGCCATCGGCACGCCGCCGATCAGACGCAGTGCGTTGAGCATGTATTCGAACGGCAGCTCGGCCGGACTGACCACGCTGTCACCGCCTATCCGTGCAACTCCGCCAGCGGCCTCCATGTAGGCGCGCGGATGACGGGTTTTCCAGCGTCGGCGCACCTGGCCGCCGGCGGCATCGCTCAGCTTGCCGTGCGCGCCGGCGCCGATGCCCAGATAGTCGCCGAAGCGCCAATAGTTGAGGTTGTGCGCGCAGCGCCGGCCGGGTTGCGCGTAGGCGGAGATTTCGTACTGGCCGTAGCCGGCGGCGGCGAGGCGGTTTTCGCAGGCTTCCTGCATCGCCCAGGCGTGGTCGTCATCCGGCAGCGGCGGCGGGTTGGCGGCGAACGCGGTGTTCGGCTCCAGCGTCAGCTGGTAGTGCGAGACGTGCGTGGGCTTGAGCGCAACCGCGCGCTCCACGTCGGCCAGCGCGCCATCCAGGGTCTGCTGCGGCAGCGCATACATCAGGTCGAGGTTGATGTTGGCGTAGCCGGCATCCTGCGCCGACTTCACCGCGGCCTCGGCTTCACTGGACGAGTGGATGCGGCCGAGTCGCTTCAGCTTGTCGTCGTCGAAACTCTGCACGCCGAACGAGATGCGGTTGACGCCGGCGGCCAGATAGCCGTCGAAGCGGCCATGTTCGACCGTGCCGGGGTTGGTTTCCAGGGTGATCTCGGCGGCGCCGGCCAGCGGCAGCCGCTCGCGCACGCCATCGAGCAGGCGCGCGATCAGCTCCGGCGCAAACAGGCTCGGCGTGCCGCCGCCGAAGAAGATGCTGATGACGGGACGCCCTTCGAGCGCGGCAGCGAAGTCGACGCGATCGGCATCCAGATCGGCTAGCAGGTGGCCGATGTAGTCGGCGTACGGTGGCGGCTCGCTGCGCAGGCCGTGCGAATTGAAATCGCAGTACGGACACTTCTTCACGCACCACGGCATGTGGATGTACAGCGACAGCGGCGGCGCGACGAGGCTCATGCGCGCAGTTCGCGCAGCCGAGCGTGCAGCAAGGCGAGGGCCTGGCCGCGATGGCTGAGCTTGTTCTTCAGCGCGTCGTCCATCTCGGCCACGCTCTGTGCGTAGCCTTCGGGCAGGAACACCGGGTTGTAGCCGAAGCCGCCGCTGCCGCGTCCTTCGGCGAGGATGCGGCCGTGCCAGCGTGCTTCGGCGATCAGCGGGGCGGGGTCGTTGGCGTGTTGCAGCAACACCAGCACACAGATGAAGAACGCGCCGCGCTGTGCCGTTGGCACGCCATCGAGTTCGCGCAGCAACTTGGCGTTGTTTGCCGCCGCATCGCCGTGGCCGCCGCTGTAGCGCGCCGAGTACAGCCCCGGCGCACCGTGCAGATGGTCCACGCACAGGCCCGAATCATCCGCCAGCGCGGGTAGGCCGCTGGCTTGCGCGGCATGGCGCGCCTTGAGCAGGGCATTTTCGACAAAGGTCAGGCCGGTTTCCTCGGCGTCGTCTATGCCCAGGCTGGCCTGGGGAATGACTTCGAGGCCACTGTCGGCCAGCAGGGCGCCGAATTCCTTGAGCTTGCCCGGGTTGCTGCTGGCCAGGACGATGCGTTGTTGATTCATGGATTGTGACTTTCCGGATAGCCCATGGCGTGCATCCATGCTGCTGTGCAGGTGCCCCACGAGGATGTTTTTTCGTCTCGACACATCAGTGGCGCGAAGCCGCGCTTGATCATTCGGCAACTGGATGGTCCAGGAGCGAGATAGCCCGGTCGCTCGGCGATCACGGTCTTGGCGCCTGCATCCTGCGTCGCGCTTACATGCAACGTGAGGCTAAAGCCATCCGACTTCTGCGGGTTCAGCTTCACGTTTTCGGCTGCCAGGGTCAGCTGCATGCCGCGCAGACGAAAGTGTCGTACCAGGCCGAATTCCGGGTAACGGCCGCAGTCACCGGTGAGCTCGGGACCATGGAATTGGCCACGCGAGTACCAGGTGGCGGATCCATCTTCGCCGAGCAAGCTGCTGTGCCATCCATCAGGTTGCTGGACGAGCACGCATGCCAACGGAGCCACGTAGTTCTCGCCGTCATGTTCGCCCAGGGTGTCGAGCTGTGCGGTGGTGCCGCTCAGGCAACGCAGCCAGTAGACCGTTTCGCCATTGATGGAGCGGATCGGAATCCGGATATCGCCTAAGCCGGCAGCCAGATCGATCCGGATACGGACGTTGAGTGGCTTGATGCGTGGCCACGCTCCGGGAGATGTGGCATGCAACCGGGCTACAGCCGCGATGGCAGCAAGGCATGCGGCAAGCCGGAGCGTTGGTTGCATGCCGGGTTCCTTCAGCCCTGCGCCAGCGCCGCGCGCTGTGCGACGACCAGTTCGCCGATGCCTTTTTCGGCCAGTGCCAGCAGGGCATCCATCTCGTCGCGGCGGAAGGCGTGGCCTTCGGCGGTGCCCTGCACCTCGATGAAACCGCTGCCGTCGTTCATCACCACGTTCATGTCGGTGTCGCAGGCGGAGTCTTCGACGTAATCCAGGTCGAGCACCGGCATGCCCTGATAGATGCCGACCGAGACCGCAGCGACCGCGCCGATGATCGGGTTGCGCTTGAGGTTCTCGCGCTTCATCAGCAGGTTCACCGCATCGACCAGGGCCACGTAGGCGCCGGTGATCGCCGCGGTGCGGGTACCGCCATCGGCCTGCAGCACGTCGCAGTCGAGCGTGATCACGCGCTCGCCCAGCGCTTGGCGGTTGACGCAGGCGCGCAGCGAGCGGCCGATCAAACGCTGGATTTCCATGGTGCGGCCGCCCTGGCCGCCGCGCGCGGCTTCACGCTGCATGCGGGTGTTGGTGGCGCGCGGCAGCATGCCGTACTCGGCAGTGACCCAGCCCTCGCCCTTGCCGCGCAGCCATGCCGGTGCGCGATCCTCGATGCTGGCGGTGCACAGCACGCGGGTGTCGCCGAAGCTCACCAGCACCGAACCTTCGGCGTGGCGTGTGTAGTGGCGTTCGATGCTGACGGTGCGCAGCTGGTCGCTGGCGCGGCCACTGGGACGGGTGACGGAATTCATGGGGTGGTTCCTGGCGTCGCTTGGCCGGATTGGGCAAGGCGTGACGGGAGAGTTTACCATTGCGCCCTTTCCCCACGTCCGGACGGCACCCAGATGATCCGCAGCATGACGGCTTACGCCAGTGCCGAAACCACCGGCCCCGCCGGTACGCTCAGCTGCGAGCTGCGCACGGTCAACCACCGTTATCTGGAGCTGAGCCCGCGACTGCCGGAGGATCTGCGCAGTTTCGAGTCGCAGTTGCGCGAACGGATCGCCGCGAAGCTGTCGCGCGGCAAGCTGGACATCACGGTGCGTCGCGCCGGCGATGCGCGCAGTGAATCGTTGCAGGTCAACAACGCGCTGCTTGCCCGGATGTCGGAACTGAATCTGGACATGGCTGCGCTGTTTCCCGGCATGCAGGTGCAGTTCACCGAGTTGCTGCGCTTCCCCGGCGTGATGCAACAGGCCGAGATGGATCCGGAAGCGCAACAGGCCGCCTTGTTCGATGTGCTCGATCGTGCGCTCGATGCACTCACCGCCACCCGCGAGCGCGAGGGCGAGAAACTGGGCGAGATCCTGCGCGACAAGCTGGACGGCATTGAGCGCGTGGTTGCCGACGTACGTGGCTGGATGCCGGAGATCCGCACCGCGTTGCGCGCACGGCTGGAAGGGCGCCTGGCCGATCTGAAGCAGCCGGTGGAACCGGGGCGGCTGGAGCAGGAGCTGGTGTTGCAAATCACACGCACCGACGTCGACGAGGAACTGGACCGCCTGACAACACATATCGGCGAGACACGCCGCGTACTCGGCCTGAAGGAGCCGGTCGGTCGCCGGCTGGATTTCCTGATGCAGGAATTCAACCGCGAGGCGAACACGCTCGGTTCCAAGTCGGTCGATGCCCGCAGCACCAATGCCGCGGTCGAGCTGAAGGTGCTGATCGAGCAGATGCGCGAACAGGTGCAAAACATAGAATGATGGTTCACGCCATCCCATAGCATCCCGCCGAACACTTGAAACCTCTCTAAGCCCGCATCTAGCGGGCTTTTTGTTGGGTCAGGTCTGCCCGTAGCGTCCCACCGCATCTCGCAGTAATCTTGTACCCACAGTTGTACCCATGGGGTACAAATGGCGCTTTTTGTGGGTACAAGCTGTTTTCGGCGCAGGTGAGGCGATCATGGGCAAGCTGACCGACGTGGCGATCCGCAACTGGATCAAGGCTGGGGAGCTGTTCGAGGGGCGCAGCGACGGCGAAGGGCTGTCCCTGCGCTACCGAGAACGGGATAGCGCGCCCCGCTGGCTGTTCCGGTACCAGATGGGCGGGAAGGCCCGGGTGCTGCAGCTCGGCAGCTACCGCGACCTGTCCCTGGCCGATGCACGGCGAACGGCCAAGGAGATGCGGGCGCGGGTAGCGCTGGGTTTCGACGTGGCGGCCGAGAAGAAGGAACGCAGGCAAGAAGCCGTCGCCAAGATTGACGCGGTGCGCAACGCGGTGACGGTGAGCATGCTGGCGGACCAATACCTGACCGCACGGATCATCGGGCGCTGGAAGCACCCCAACATCGTGCGCAGCCGGATCGAACGGGACATCAAGCCCGCGATCGGCTCGCTGACGCTGGCTGATGTGCGCCCCTCACACATCGACGCCATGCTCAAGGGCATCGTGAAGCGCGGCGCTCCGACGATGGCCACGGACGTCCTGCGCTGGGTCAAGCGGATGTTCGACTACGCCATCAAGCGGGAAATGGTGCTGACCAACCCCGCCGCGGCGTTCGACCCTTCCGATGCGGGCGGCAAGGAGGATGCTCGTCAGCGCTGGTTGACCCGGGCGGAGCTGGTACGCCTGCTGGGGGCGATGAAGGTCGCCAAGGGCTGGGTCCACGAAAACACCCTGACGGTGAAGCTGCTGCTGATGCTGGCCAACCGCAAGTCCGAACTGATCGAGGCGCCCATCAAGGAGTTCGACCTGGACGGGGCTGTCTGGCACCTGCCTGCCGAACGCACCAAGACCAACATGGCGATTGATATCCCGCTGCCCCATCAGGCGGTCGAGGCGCTGCGCGAGCTGGTACGCATGGCCGGGGAAAGCGCCTGGCTGCTGCCGGCGCGCAAGATGCAGTCACGCATGATCCCGCACATCGACGTGAACACCGTCAACGCGGCCATGGCCAAGAGCATCCGGCCGCTGATGGGCGAGGAGTGCGAGCGATTCACCATGCATGACTTCCGGCGCACCGCACGCACCCACCTGGAGGCGTTGGGCACGCCGCCGCACATCGCCGAGCGCTGCCTCAATCACAAGCTCAAGGGCGTTGTGGGGATCTACAACCGCCACGACTATTTCGAGGAGCGCAAGGCTGCCCTGCAGGCCTGGGCCGACCTGCTGACCGACCTGGAAGCGGGCGACAGCGGCAAGGTTGTACCGATCAAGCGCAAGAAGGCTGGTTAAGTCGCAACGCATGCAATGGCAGCATGAAGAATCGGGCCTAGCCCGGTAAGCGGTGGCACCGGGTGGTAGTGACACCCGGGCCACCTTCCACAATCACGACCGTTAGGAGGTCGAAATCATGGCAAGTGAAAGTGTAGCAACCGCGCATCAAGCCGTCCGCGACGCGTTGGGCCAGTGGCCGGAAGACGTTATTTCGCAGCTGGAACCCGCATCAAATGCGCTGTACTGGATCGAAGCGATCTTGCGTATAGCATCGAAGCAAGAGAATCAACGCCCGCACACTGACGCCGCGCGCATGGTAGAAGCCGCGCGGTACATCGCCACCGACTTCGCCAACCTTGCCGATTGCGAGCGAGAGAGCATGCACGATCACCTGCGCGAGCTCGACACCACGACAATGGAGGCGCAGCCATGAGGCCCCCTCCAGTATGTTGTGACCGCTGCGGCAAGCCAGTAGGTGGATCGGTCGCATTCGCTTGGATCGAACGCGAAATGGGCGCGGCCTCCTTTGCCTGGGTTGACTGTGGTTGCGGCCGTGGCAGCGTTGAATCTGCCATCAAGCGACGCGCAGCTCGCGTTTCCCCTCAGTGGGAGCGCGCGGTTAGAGCCGCTATCGCACGGAATAGGAGGTCACGAAAGCGTAGCGCCACGGTGAGAGCCTCAGCGGAGTATCTCGTCTTACAAGCCGCCTGTTCCTGCCCCGACTGCAGGGCTGTCATCGAAGAACGCCGAGTCGCGACAGCATGAACGCGCAGATCACAAAACGTCGCCGACCAAAGGGCACAATCGCGTCTGGCAAAGTGCTGTCATTCATTCGTGCCAATGGCGAGTGGCTAGCGTTGGTGGTGTTACACACCTCTGAGCGTAACCTTCCCGTGCTATCGAGGATTGTTCCTATCAGCGACCTCAAAGGATCGGCGCGACGCAAGGCTGATCGCTGGCTGGAATACTTGGCCTGACCCGTTCAACGCCGCGCCTAGGCTGATCCCCGAAAACCGGGCACCTTCCCCGGCTGGCGCGGCACCTCTTGAAGGGCGCAGAGGTGTGCGTGATGTTGCTTGACCAACATTTGAAGCAACGCAATGAACGAGAGCCGAAGGATTACGCCAGCCAAATTTTGGATTCGGTAACAAATTCACTCATCAAGTTGGAGATAGTCCAGGATGAAAAGCAGTTCATTGATGAGCTATTCAATCCCATGGTCTCTGTAGTTCACAAGGGTTGCGGGGGCGACGAACTCTACGAATTTCTCTCAGATGAAACGAATATTCCCCAGGGAAAAGAGGTCAACAATCGGAAGGCATGGGCGCAGATAGCAATTGCCTATTGCGTGCAGGCGCTGCGGGCTTCCGATAGTGGCGACCTTACTGCCGCGTGGACCTATGTTGTTGACGCGAGATTTGCTGCAGATGCTGTGTTGAGCAGCATTCTTGACCGGGCGGCTGCCATCAGTGCGAGGAGCAATGTTGGCCGCATAGGTGTAGCTGCGAAACTTGCAAATGACCCTGTGCAAGCTGCGAAGGCCGAAGCTAAAAAGCTGTGGCTGGAGCGGTATGCCGGGGAACACCCGAAGCTGCGTACCAATGAACAGTTTGCAATTGAGGTCATGCGGAGATGGCCAGCACTCAAAAGCTCAAAAGTCATTTGCGGCTGGTGCACGATGTGGAACAAGGAAGTCAAAAGCAAGCCTGCTAGCTGACTGGCCATCGTGCTAGCTCGCTGGCAGCGGTAGGGGATTAGATGGGAACAATCGGTTTCCTACGGCGCACGGTGCGCCGATTGGAGCCGCTATGCACACCTCAGAATCATCGTTCCATTCTCAACTTGAGTCGAAATCCGGCTTGGCTGAAATCAAACCCGTCCGCCTGATCCGATTGCCGGAGGTCAGGCACCTGACCGGCCTGTCACGCACGCAAATCTATCGTTTGGAAGCCCGCGGCGACTTCGTGAAGAGGATCAAGCTCGGCGACGGTCCTGCTTCGGCAACGGCCTGGTTAGAAACCAGCGTCCTGCAATGGATTGCCGATCGCATCGCGGCATCGCAGAGCGCGACGGCATGAACGGCCCTCAGATACGACGAACCCCAGCGTGCAAGGCAGGGGTTCGAAATCGCACACACAGCACATCTGCCACGAATCCTATCACCGCCGCTAGCCCGGCGCAGCAGCTGCTTCCACGATTGGAAGGTGTCATCACCACCGGCAAGGGCTGGCGCGCACGTTGTCCTGCGCACGGTGGCAAGTCGGCATCGGTGGCGATCACTGAGGGCGACAACGGCACGCTGCTGCTGCATTGCTTCGCCGGTTGCCAGGTGCACGATGTACTCGCTGCGGTCGGGTTGCAGGTCGGTGATCTGTTCGTCAGGCGCGACTTGCGCAGCATGACGCCTAGCGAGCGCAGTCAGTTGCGGCAGACGGCATTGCTTCCCCGCTGGAAGGCTGCGATCGACGTGCTGGTAACGGAAGCCAGTGTGGTGCTGATCGGCGCCAGCCACCTGGGCGACGGCGAACCACTGGATGACACCGACCTGGTCCGGCTCCGCGTCGCAGCCCTTCGGATCTTCGATGCCCAGGAGGTGCTCAGTGCACGCTGAAGCGGAGACCTACAGCGCCAGCATCGACGACCTGGCCGCACGCGAGGAAGCAGCCCAGCCGATCCATGACCCGATCCGGGATGCATTCGATCGTGTGCCCAGTGATCCGGGAGCTATCTTCGAACTCCCTGTGCTGACCGCCATCCGAGAAATGCGACAGGCTGACCCGGCCGGCTATGCGCGTATCCGTGCCGAGGCCAAGAGCTTGAAGGTCAGCGTCGGCGAACTGGATCGTCTGACCATGCCCGAACGCGAAGGCAGCCGCGGGCAGGTGTTCGTCGACGTAGATCCATGGTCAGAACCGGTCGACGGTGCGGAGCTGCTGGCCGATGTTTGCCGCGTGCTGCACCAGCACGTCATAGCCGATGCCCCAACGATCACCGCCGCGGCGTTGTGGTCGGTGCACACCTGGTGCATGGACGTGCTTACGGTATCGCCGCTGGCGCATATCACGGCTCCAGAGAAGCGCTGCGGCAAGACGGTGCTGCTCACGGCGCTGTCCCGGCTCACCTATCGTCCATTGCCGGTCAGCAACATCTCACCGGCTGCTCTGTTCCGGAGCATGGAACTCTGGCAGCCGACGCTGCTGGTTGACGAGGCGGATACCTTCCTGCGCGACAATGAGGAAGCCCAGGGCCTGATCAATTCCGGGCTCTATCGTGAGACAGCCTTTGTGCTACGCAGTGTCGGTGACGATCACACGCCGACCGCGTTTCGCACATGGGGAGCCAAGGTGCTCTGCGGCATCGGCAAGCTGGCCGACACGATCGAGGATCGGTCGATTCCGTTGCGCATGCGGCGCAAGGTACCCGGCGAGAGCGTCACCAATATTCGTCTGTCCGATCGGAACATCTGGCTGAACCTGCAGGCGCGCATGGCTCGGTGGGCGGATGACAATCGGCATGCCATCACTAGCGCTCGGCCCGCGTTCGCACACGGGTTGAATGATCGCGCCCAGGACTGCTGGGAGCCACTACTGGCGATCGCAGACCTATCCGGAGGGGAGTGGCCAGGCCGGGCGCGAGCTGCCGCCCTGGCGCTTCACGGTGTTGAGGAGGAGGCCCCCAGCATCAATGTCGAACTGCTGCGCGACATCAAGGCTGTATTCGATGAACGTGGCGCTAGCCGCATAGCCACACTTTGCATCGTCGGATTTGCAGACCTTTTGAACCTCGACCGGCCCCGTGTTTGAGGTCAGCGTTGCTGACGCTGGTGTTGGGTCTGCCGCGATCTGCGCCGTCTGCGTCGCCCGTGAATTGTCATTCTCGTCGCTGGAGTTTTCACTCGCGAAGAAAGCCCAGACGCCTAAGCCGAGGAGAAGGACGGCGATCACCTTTGCGGGCATTGGTGTCCGTTCCCATTCGCTTCCACGACGCCGGCTCCTTGTGCCTGCGATCGGGCAACCACACGACGGACACGCTGGGGCTGAGTCGCTTACCTTTGATTTGCAATCGGGGCATTTGATCAGTGCCATGGTCTTTCCCCTAGATACTCACCGGAAGCCCCGGTTAGCGCATGCCATACATGCAAACTGCAATATAGCGCTGGGGGTTATGTCACCCCCAAAGAGCCATGAATCCCCACTACGCGCGCGCGTATGTGCGAGTGGGCAAACGATATGTCTGTGCTGATCACCGCGGAGTTATGTCAGGCCCAAAAGGAATGGCGAGGGAGTTTTGTCAGCCCCAAAGGAGCGAAAGGCGTCCCATGAACGCACACATCGCGTGCGCGAGGGTAAGGCGAAGGTGACGGCAAACCTGAGAAAGTGTGTGAAGGCCGCAGATCAGGTCTGAACGCGAACATCTTGGACAAGCACGCTTGGAAGCTGAACAGCTTCGTTGAATCATGACGAAAGTCATGTTGTCGGGTCTTGTTGGGAAGTAGATCATGCCGTATATACAGGTTCAAGCCCAGCCAAATTGATATTGGCGAGCCATGTATATACAATGGATGACCCAGCATTTGAGGCGCTCAGAGCGTGATCAAATTCCTTCCCGATTGCATAAACAAGCTCTTGGTTGATCACCAGGTGTCTCAGAAGGAAGTCTTGGAGTGTTTCGCCAACGGCGAGGCGATCTATCTGGAAGACACGGACGAGGAACACAGAACTGATCCGCCATCATGGTGGTTCATGGCGCCAACCAACCGCAATCGCATGCTGAAGGTTTGCTTTATTCGAAGGGACGGCGACGTGGTGATCAAGACCGCGTTCGAGCCGAGTAGTGGCAAGCATCTTGAACTTTACCGCCAGCGGGCAGGATTGCCTTCGTGCTGGCCATCAGAGGAGTGAAATCATGGGCAACAAGATCCCGGGAACCGCAGAGAACTGGGAGAGTGGCGAGCTTGGTCTGAATGAGGCAACCGCGCGCGTCGCATCGCCCGAAGAAACAGCAGCTATCGAACAGGCAGCTGGACTGAACATGCAGCCGATCTCAATCCGGCTGCAGAAAGACCTAGTGAGCGTACTGAAGGAAATCGCTCGCTATCGCGGTATCGGTTACCAGCCGATGATCCGTGATTTGCTGCAACGCTGGGCGGTAGGAGAGATCTCTACCATCTTGGATGAACGCGCCGTTGAGGCGAAGCGTAAAAAGGCTGAGGTAGAGCAGAACGAATCCCTTGCAGGCGACTTGCGCCAGACTGCTTGATCAACGCGTCGTCTCATGACTAAGCAAGCCCCCGCTTCGGCGGGGTTTTTTTATCGTTATCAGCGCGCGCTTACACGTTCGCGCATGCTCCGCTGATGACGTGTAAGTCACCGGACTGCATCCTGACGTTGCCCCACGAGCCGTCTGCCCTCTGTCAGCGCGGACCGATGACCGGGCGACTTGCCTTGCATGGGTGCCGCGCATGATGGTCTACACCGTGAAGCAGAACGAAAGCGGGCTGTGGTGCATTCGCACCATGAGCGCCACGCTCGCGGATGGCCTGCAGCTCGGCGCCGCGATCAGGCAGGCTAGGGACGCTGCCAGGGCAGAGCATCTGGAGTCAGGCCTTGTCACGCGGGTGGAAATGCACGGCGCTGATGTGATCGTGCCACTGGCCCATTACCAAGCATCACAAGACACCTGGACGGGCGCCACGGCGTGAAGGCGAGTGCGGGTGAGCGGGATCAATCTGCGCAACCGGCTGAGTCGCGCACACTGGTGCGGGTGCTTCAGCTGCAGCGAGCATGAGCTTATCGAGGCAGTGCGGGAAACCCGAAGCACAGAAGTCGGCGCGGTGGGTTGTAACTCGCCACTAGGTACGCGTCAGGTGCCTTCGGGGGCTTGCTGGGCTTCGATCACAAGGGGTTGTGTTTGCAGTGTCATCGCGACACTACTGGGCGATGTTTGTCCGTTGAGACTTAAGCCGAACGTTGCCAATCAACAACGCGATCAGCTTGCTTTCGACGTCATGCGCGTCACATGGTTTTGACCCGCATGGCGTCGACCGTTAGTCCCTAGACTGAACGGATTGGTAGCCATGACGATCAGCATGGTTGTTTATGGGGTGAGCAATACTTATTATGGGTCATGACCAACATTGTGTCGCTCAATACGCGCATGGGATTGCCACGAACACTGACCGCGGATGAACTGGTTGTCCTAGTCCGCGAGCTGATGGAGCAAGGTGGCCGGATGGTTGCGCGTGAGCACGCGTATGTTCGCATGGAAGAGCGCGACATCAGCATGCGCCAGGTGCGCCATGTTTTGCTGCGTGGCGAGGTTACGCGCGGCCCTGAGTGGAGCGAGTACCAGAACTGGGCTTTCACCATGCAGGCTGATAGTGCTGGTCAGTTGATTAGTGTTGGTGGTGCGATAGATGTCGATCTGATGGGTCAAACAGTGATCGTAATCACTGTGTATTAAGCAAGTAGCCTAACGGGCACAAGAGGAGAGTTATGGAGACGAATCTGTACCGCTATAAGGGGTGCGGTCTGGACAATGTCTACCTTCAAAACGGGTACACAATAAACACGCTTCGATCGGGGGAAGAGGTTGTTTCGATCGAAGATATCGAAGGCCTGCATTGTGCAATCGCGTCCGCAATTGTGGATTCTGCATCTGCGCTTGATGCAAAGACGTTTAAGTATTTGCGGAAGGAGCTCGACATGTCTCAGCGCCAAGCGGCGCAAATTTTTGATGTGGACGAGCAGACCGTTTCATTGTGGGAGCGCGCGCGCAACCCTGTTCCCCAGCACGCAGACCTAATGCTGCGAGCTCTACTGAAAGAAAAGATGAGCGGAAATGCTGAGTTGCGCAAGATGATCCAACGCTTCAACTCACTAGATCGCGAGATCCGTGCGATGGAAGCAAAAATCGAAATGCACAAGGCGCAAGGCGGCAATTGGATGCAACAGGCTGCCTGAGGCGATTTCTGAAGAATTCTTTGAAGCCCCGGGTCCCGGGGTTTTTTTTGCGCGGTTTGACGCGTTGCCGAGGCTTCGGACGCCGCATAGGCCGCCGAATCCTTGTACCCATGGTTGTACCCACACGCAAAAGCGAAGTGGAGAAACCCTTATGTGGTAAGGTTTGTGCCATGCACTTCGGGTTTAGGTGCAACATCGAGTGATGTTGCGGGTTGCGAACCTCGGATCGCCTTTTCCTGGTTGATGCAGGCAGCATCGACAGGAAGATGAAAAGAAAATGGCGCCCGGATGGGCGCCAAGGCGAGTCCTTTCGATGATACGCACGAGGTCGCTCCATGCATCCGTGCCACTGGGCATTGCGGGTTGGCAATGCTGCCGGGGATCCTGTCGGCTTGAGCTACCTCAGGCGGAAGACTATCGGGATGGGTCTTCGGGTGAACCTGTAGGATTTACCAGTTGACCTGGTTCAAGGCCATTGGTCAGTCCTGAGTGCTGGCCGGCCGTGAAGGTCACGGCCAGAGGCGTGCCTTGCGGCAGAAACGATGGGGAGGCCTGTCAGGCCGGTGGTATCGCCTAGGTCAGAGGATTCCGAGCAGCAACGCCTTGGCAACGGCCTGCGTCTTGTTGGCGACGTTGAGTTTGGTCAGGCTGCTTGCGATATGGAACGTTACGGTACGTTCGGAAATACCCAGGATTCTGCCGATCGCATCGGCCGTTTTGCCGGCAGCACTCCATCGCAGTACTTCGCATTCACGGGCGGTGAGCTCGCAGTCGCGCTCAGGTACGAGTCGCTGTATTTCTGCCGCGCCAATCAGCCCATGGATGACATGCGACAGCCAGACCAGCTGCATTTCCGTCTCCGCCAGTTCTGACGCAGTCACTGTCTGATGTGACCGTGCCAGGGAAAGCATCCCGGTTGTCATGTGCTTGCCGTGAGTGGCCAATGCCCAGCCGTGCCGTATTCCATGCGCGCGTGCTTCTTCCCAAAAGGCTGGCTGGCTCTCGAAAAGATCATCCTTCCAGACCACCGGAGACACATCCTGCGATGTCCGCTGGATGAGCGGATCAATCTCCAGGTAGTTGTTCGCGAAATAGTGGTCAAGCCAGTGCGCAGGGTATGTGCTGGCCCAGGTGACACTCGGGCGTGACAAGGGGAAGGGCACGCGCAGAACATAGGAGCAATATTCGAAGCCCAGATCACCCACGATGACGGCAAGCTCTCTCAGTACCTCGGCAGATGATCCTGCCGATGAAGTGAGACGATTCAGGCAATCTTCGCGCCAAGCCTTCACTTTTATGATCCTGCGTCATCTGCGGAAACTGACAGTTGGTCGTCTTGCGGGCCCGGAGTTACGGTAGGCCTCAAGGGTCACCCAAATCTCTATAGGGACGCGCCGTGAGCTTAAGGTCATCTCAACATGCGGCATCCCCAAAAAGATCGCTGGATGGCTATATACGACTTACGTTCGATGCACTTTCAAGCTTGAATTTTCAGCGGAAGCTGGCGTGGGAAGATCCTGATCTTCAGCAGGACCTTATCGTAGAGGATGTCCCCGCCTTCTGTGCAGGGTATTGCGAATGGGCGACCAATGACGTGCTTCAGGTCAGCATCGGATGGGCCTGGTTTGGCCTGGCAAATGGGCGAAGGTTCATCGCGCCAGGTGGAATAAGCAGCAATGTCATGCTTGTAACTCAGACAAGTTACGACTTGGGCATGCATCGGACCGATGAACTGTTGCGGGCGTGGCTTTCAGGCGAAAGCTGGCAAATCAGCGGTGCCATCAGCGGTCTCTGAGGCCACGCAATTATTTTCCCTGGGCTGCAGGTTATCGGCACTGCTCGTCGGCAGCTCTACCGGAATCGTTCCGGATAAATTCCGTACTCGGAATTTCTCCTGCCTGCAACTGTAGAACCTTACAGTTATGGCCCGATAAAAATCATTCTTCAATGCCGTTATCGCTATTCAGCGGAGCCACGGCAAATGTTGACAGTGATGGCTGGCTCGGGGAGTCAACTGCCACCTGACCTCGAGGTGGCGCTTGCCGCTTATAGATACGAAGTATTCATAGAGACTTTGCGCTGGCAGTTGCCGGTTGAGAATGGGCTGGAGCGTGATCAGTTTGACCGGCCCGATACGTTGTATGTCATTGCCAGCGACGCGCGCGGTTCGGTGTGTGGCTGTGCCAGGTTGTTGCCGACGACTCAGCCGTATTTGCTCGACGAAGTCTTCCCGGGCCTCATGAGTGGTGCACCTGCACCGCATGCATTGGATGTATGGGAGTTGTCGCGATTTTCCACCAAGGCTATCGGGGAAAGTTCCACTCCTCCTCGTGATGAGGCCAGGCGGCGTTTCTGTGCGTTGTTTGCCGCTGTTGTGCGGGCGGCGATTGAGCAGGGCGCAGCCCGGCTGATCACCTTCACGGCGATGGGTGTGGAAAGGATTCTCAGAAGCATTGGTATGCATGCGCACCGCGTGGGGCCACCCCAGCTGATCGATGGCGAGCCCGTGCTGGCCTTGTGGATCGAACTGGATGATCAGACGCGGCAAGCGTTGCAGCTTCCAATGATCGAATCCAAGGGAACCCCACATTAGAGCTTCGTCTGGAAATGGCAGTGTCAAAGGGAGCTTGGCTCTGAACGAATGGGAGCTCAGCCGCCACGAGGCAGGTTGTGCAGCTACCGATCTCTACGGGCGCGAAAAATCCTGCCCGGCTCTACGCAGCAGAGGTGCGACCGTGGACTGACATGGCTACTCCCTTGGTGACCTTGCTTGCTACGTGCTTGTGTGCGACGGCGTTCATTCCATCAACGGCTGTGGCGGCGAGTGGGCGGATCACGTTTTCAGGCGCCATTGTCGAGCCAACTTGCAGTGTTTCGGCTACGGACCGCCCGGTGGTGGTTGATGCGACACAGGCGGAGATCCTCATGGAACGACTGGCTTGCAACAGATCCGGCAACGCGAGCGGGGGCGGATCCCCGATCTACGCGTTGACGGTCATGCGTCTGTCGGGTTCGGTGCAGGATCAAGTGCTGAAGTACTTCGATGCATACGTCAAAGCAGGTCGCCCCGACGTTGCAGACCCGGTACTGCTGACCCAGACCTACGAATGATGTGCTGGACCTGATCAAGCCATGGAGTCGCCGACGTGAGTATCGTAATCAAGGTCAAGGAAGGTGCTGACGGGTTATGGAACGTTTGCCGCGATGTCGATCCTGTCGTCACGCAATTGAGTCTGGGCTCTGCCATACGGACGGCCCGGGGCCTCGGTCGTGCGACCCATGACAACACCGGCGTGGCGGTACTCGTCGTGATGATCTGCCCCATTGGCATGACTCTCCTGGCGAGGTATGCAAGGCCTGCCACCCAACTCAGCGTCGCGGCGGCTTGATGGAGTTCGGCTTTTCCCGCATTTCCGCAACAAGTTGACCAAGCCAGCCCCAGGGACGGCAGGCAATTGGCCGGCTGCCGAAATGCAATCCTTCTCGAGGGTTTGAGAGCAACCAGGCAGGGCGAAGGCCGGCTTCCAAGGTCACTTCTGCGTTGTATCTCGGTGGTGTTTCGGCGGCCGGGCGGCTTGGCAGCGGTCACCCGCTATACTTCTCCCATGAAGCCTACCCTCGCCATTCGTTGTGTCCATGCCTGTGCCTATGCGCAAGAGTGCAGTGGCGAAACCTTGACGCGGTGCGGTAAGTCGACCGCGCTGCGGGCTTAGGTGCCACCCGATGAATGCCCAGCGTGAAGGTACCCTGTTCGTGGTTGCAGCACCTTCGGGTGCCGGTAAATCCACCTTGGTCAATGCCTTGCTTGAGCGCGAGCCAGCGATTTCGCTGTCGGTGTCGCACACTACGCGTCCGCCGCGCACCGGCGAGTTGTACGGCCGGCATTACTATTTCGTCGAGCGTGGCGAGTTCGAGCGCGAGATCGCCGAGGGCATCTTCCTTGAGCATGCCGAGGTGCACGGCAACCTGTACGGCACCTCGCGCACGTCGGTGCAGAGCCTGTTGGCGCAGGGGCGCGATGTGCTGCTGGAAATCGACTGGCAGGGTGCCGAGCAGATCCGTCGCAGCAAGCCCGACTGCGTCAGCGTTTTCATCCTGCCGCCATCGCGGGCGGAACTTGAGCGCCGTCTGCGCGGTCGAGGTTCAGACAGCGCCGAGGTGATCGAGCGCCGGTTGCGCAATTCGCGCGGCGAGATCGCCCACGCTCACGAGTTCGACTACATCCTGGTCAACGACGTGTTCGAGCATGCGCTGGCCGACCTGCAAGCGATCGTGCGGGCGGTGCGCCTGCGCAGCACGTTGCAATGGCAACGGCATGGAGCCCTGATCGCCGAGCTGCTGGCCGCCGGAGCCTGATGCGGGACGCTGGCCACGCATGGCCTTCGTATCGCGCTTCGGCTACCTTGTCGGCTTCCCCCGAGTTATTGCTGCCCATGACCGACTCCGTTCGTGCCACGCCCGATGACAGCACCCTGGTGCGGATCCGTGGGCTGACCACGGTGCTCAACGGCAAGACCATTTTCGACGCGCTGGATATGGATATCCCGCGTGGCAAGGTCACCGCGATCATGGGGCCCAGCGGTACCGGCAAGACCACCTTGCTCAAGCACATCACCGGGCAGATGCGTGCCGATGCGGGCGAGATCCGCGTCAATGGCGAGAACGTGGCCGATTTGTCGCGCGAACAGCTGTACAAGCTGCGCGAGGGGATCGGCTACCTGTTCCAGAACTCGGCCCTGCTGACCGATTTCGACGTGTTCGAGAACGTGGCATTTCCGCTGCGCCAGCATACCAGACTGCCGGAAGTGTTGATCCGCAACCTGGTGCTGCTGAAGCTGCAGGCGGTGGGCCTGCGTGGTGCGGCTCGGCTGATGCCCAACGAATTGTCCGGCGGCATGGCGCGTCGCGTCGCGCTGGCGCGGGCGATCGTGTTCGATCCGATGCTGATCCTGTACGACGAGCCGTTTGTCGGGCTCGATCCGGTGGCGCTGAACCAGGTACTGAAACTGATCCGCACGCTCAACCAGACGCTCGGCATCACCAGTGTGCTGGTCGCGCATGAGCTGGAGGCGATCAAGCAGGTTGCCGATCACATCTTCCTGATCGCCAACGGCAAGGTGGTCGCGCAGGGCGATCCGAAGACCATCGCGAACGACGGTTCGCCGTGGACGCGGCAGTTCTTCGGCGGCGAGGCGGATGGCCCGGTACCGTTCCAGTATCCCGCCGGCGATTACGCGCAGGCACTGGGCTTTGCCGGAGCGGTGAAATGAACGCGCGCGCACCTCAGCACAACAACGTGGTGATCCAGTCGCTGGCACAGATCGGCAACTGCGGCCTGTTCCTGCTCACTTTGCTGGTGGCGATTCCACGCAGTTTCCGCTACGTGCGGGAGACGGTCCGCCAGCTTTGGTTCGTCGGTGCGATGAGCCTGACCATCATCATGGTCTGCGGCCTGTTCATCGGCATGGTGCTGATGCTGCAGCTGTACAACGTGCTGTCGATCTTCGGCAGCACCTCGGCCAGCGGCATGGTGGTGGCGCTGGCGGTCTATCGGGAACTGGGGCCGGTGGTGACCGCGCTGTTGTTCGCCGGACGCGCGGGCACCTCGATCACCGCCGAAATCGGCCTGATGCGCGCCACCGACCAGATCGACGCGATGGAGATGATGGCGGTCGACCCGATTGCCTACGTCGCCACGCCGCGTTTCCTGGCCGGACTGATCGCGATGCCGCTGCTGTGCTGCGTGTTCTGCGCGATGGCGATCTTCGGCGGCCATCTGGTCGGCGTGACTTGGCTCGGCATCGACAACGGCACGTTCTGGTCGAACATGACCGCCGTGGTGGTCGTGCACACCGACATCGTCAACGGCGTGCTGTTCAAGAGCCTGGTGTTCGGTGCGGTGGTGTCGCTGATCGCGGTATTCCAAGGCTTTACCACCCCGCCGACCAGCGAGGGCGTGGCCTATGCCACCACCCGTACCGTGGTCGCTTCGTCGATCGCCATCCTGGCGCTGGATTTTGTGCTTACCGCGTTCCTCATGTGAGCGCGCCGAGATGACTGCCATGACCCATCGTTTTATGTCGAGGATTCTGCCGTGAGCCAACAGAGAAGTTCCTATGCCGTCGGCACCGGCCTGTTCATCGTGCTGGGCTTTGCTGCGCTGGCCTATCTGGCGACGCAGACCAGTTCGGTGGCGAACGTGCATCAGGGCGCCAGCTACAGCGTCGATGCGCACTTCACCAACATCGGCCAGCTGAAGGAGCGCGCGCCGGTGAAGATCGCCGGCGTACGCGTCGGCCAGGTGCAGTCGATCACGCTGACGCCGGGGCAGGAAGTGGCCGACGTGAAGCTGGCGATCGACAAGCGCTACGACGCGATCCCGCAGGATTCGGTGGCGACCATCTTCACCAGCGGCCTGCTCGGCGACCAGTATGTCGGCATCGAATACGGCAGTTCGAAGCAGATGGTGGCCGCTGGCGGCACGCTGTCGCGCACCAAGTCCTCGCAGCCGCTGGAAGAGATGCTCGGCAAGTTCTTCGGCGCCGGTGGCGTCACCGACAACATCGGCGGCACCTATGTGGTGAAGGCGGACTTCACCAATGTCGGCACCCTCTCGGCCGGCGCGCCGGTGAAGATGGCCGGCGTGGTGATCGGCAGCGTGCAGTCGGTAAGGGCCGATCCCGTCAAGCTGAACGCGCAGGTCGTGCTGGCGATCGACAAGCGCTACGACACGATTCCCGATGACTCGTCCGCCGCGGTGTTCACCAGCGGTTTGATCGGTAGCCAGTATGTTGCGATCCAGCCCGGCGGTTCGCCCGATGCGCTCAAGGACGGTGACGAGATGATCCTGACCCAGTCCGCGATGCAGCTGGAGGATCTGATCGGCAAGTTCCTGGTCAACGGTTCGTCCAGCGACAAGAAAGATGCCGGTGACGGCAAATCCGATACCCCTGCCGGCAAGCACTGAGCCGGTTCTGCTGAAGGAGTTCCCCATGTTGCGCAGACTGGCTCTTGCCACCGCCCTTGCATTCGGCACGATCGCTGCCGTCCCGGTATTCGCCCAGACCGCCGCGCCGGCGACGGCATCGGCCGAGCAGGCGCCGGCGCAGATCGTGCAGGGCATTGCCGACCAACTGGCCACGGCGATCGATGGGCATCGCGATGAGTTGAAGCGCAATCAGGACAAGCTGATCAGCATCATCGACGAGGTGTTCCTGCCGCATTTCGACATCGACTACGCGTCGATCCTGGTGCTCGGCCAGCATGCCCGCGAGGCGACGCCGGAACAGCGCGAGCGCTTCGCCAAGGCGTTCTACAACTCGATCACCCATCGCTACGCGCAGGGTCTGCTCGACTACACCCGCGGCCGTGTCAAGGTGCTGCCGTTCAATGGCGACCTCAACGACAAGCGCACCGTGGTGCGCACCCAGGTAGTGCTGGACGACGGCAAGCTGGTGTCGATCGACTACGCGTTCCGCAAGAGCCGTAGCGGCGACTGGAAGGCTTACGACGTGATCATCGAGGGCATTTCCTACATCACCAATTACCGCAACCAAGTGGATGCCGAGATCCGCAAGGTCGGTATCGAACAGCTGATCAAGAACCTCGAGACCCAGGGCGAGAATGCACTGAAGGCGATGGACCAGGACAGCAAGGGCGGCAAGTGACGACCGGCGCCGAAAACGGATTCCTGTTGACGACCAACGCGCCGGGCACACTCGCCGTGAGCGGTGTGCTGAACTTCGACACGGCGGCGTCGGCCTTGCTGGCGATTCAGTCCGAGCTGGCTTCGGGTAGCGTGGCGCAGCTCGATCTGGCTGGCCTCAGTCGCAGCGACAGTGCCGGTCTGGCCTGCGTGCTGGCGGTGGTGGCAGCGGCCGACCGGCATGGCCGACCGCTGCAGGTCAGGCACATGCCGGCTGGCATGCAGGCGCTGGCCACGGTGTGCGAAGTGGATCAGCTGATACGCTGATCCGTTGCTGTGCGCAGCTGCAGTAACGAAGAAGGGGCCGCAAGGCCCCTTCTCTTTTTGCATGACTTCTCGCCGTCAGCGCATCGTTGCCGTCATTGTTTCGGGTTGCTCTGATCCGGGTGCTTGTTTTCCCACTGGTGCTGTTGATCCAGCAACTCGTCGGGATCGAAGCCCTTGTCGTCCAGGCCCTGCATCTGCTGGATCACCTCGGCGGGCGGGTTGCCGTCGTAGATGGCGTACAGGCGCTGCTGCCGGTATGCATCGCGGATGAATACGTAGGGGTCATAGGCGGATTGCAGGAAGCTTTCCGCGTCGATGCCGCGCGAGCGCAGGGTCACCAGATACATCGCCTGCGGCAGATACTGCAGGCCGTGGTAGCTGTGATTGCTGGCGTAGATGCTCAGCGGGTCGAAGAAGTAGCTGTCGACCGGCAGGCGCCAGATATCGCGTGCCGTGCTTGGACCGACCAGCGGCACGAACAGGTAATCGCCCTCGGGGAGGCCCCAGCGTGCCAGGGTGATGCCGAAGTCGTTGTCCTCCAGCGGCAGGCCGAGTTGGCTGGCCGGATCGAAGAAGCCGCCGATGCCCAGGGTCAGGTTAACCAAAAAGCGACCGCTGCTCTGCAGCGCCTGTTTCGGACGCGCTTGCAGCAGGTCGTTGGCCACCGTGATCGGCATGCGGATATTGGTGAAAAAGTCACTGAATGAGCGGCGCATCGGCGCCGTGGTCACGTTGCGATAGCCCACTGCGACCGGACGGATCACCGCCTTGTCCACGTTGTCAGTGAATTTGTACGCCTCGCGGTTGTACTTCTGCAACGGATCGTCGGTGCGTGGTTTCGCGATCGTGCAGCCGGCCAGCAGCGCAAGGGCGAGCAGAGGCAGGCAGCGGCTCATGGCGGGAAAGCGCAATGGGGACATGGGTGCAAGGGGATCGCAGCGAGGGCGGGAGCAGCATAATTGTACTGCCTGGTTTTATATCTTGCACGGCTTTCGGTGCGCTTTCGCGAAAAAGCTGCCGGATCATTGCAGCCGCCCATCATACGCGCCAGTCACATTGCCAGCCAAGCACCTGCTGGCTACACTGTCAGACCATATAAGTTATTTATTCCCTAAGGATTTCGCATGGCACGCATTACCGTGGAAGACTGCCTCGAGGTAGTCGACAACCGTTTCGAGCTGGTACTGATGGCGACCAAGCGCGCACGTCAGCTGGAGAAGGGTGCCGAGCCGGCCGTCAATCCCGACTTTGACAAGCCGACCGTGCTGGCGCTGCGCGAGATTGCGGCACGCCGCATCGACCAGGCCACGATCGACCAGATCGACAAGGCCGAGCGCGAGCGCGCCGAGCGCGAAGCGCTGGAGTGGGCTGCTGCCGAGGTCGACGACGATTTGTCCAAGGGTGGCGACGACTGATGCTTGGCGGCTGTAGCATGCGCGTCCCGCGCGCCGGCCTGTCCGGTGCGAGGATCCGCGTGCGCCCGGCCGCCAAACGCGCTTCCCGTGGCGAGGTGGGCGCCTGAAACGGCACCAGCAACGATGACCGTGGCCGCGCCTCCCGCCTCCGTCGACCTGTCCGTGCTGCCGCCGTATGTGCTGGCACTGAAAGAACGCGTTGCCTATCTGCCCGAGGCGCAGGTGGAGCGTGTGCTGCGTGCCTTCCTGCTCGGCGCCGAAGCGCATGCAGGGCAGGAGCGCAAGAGCGGCGAACCGTATATCACCCATCCGGTGGCGGTGGCCGGCATCCTGGCCGAATTGCGGCTGGATGCCGAAACGATCATCGCGGCGATCCTGCACGACACCCTGGAAGACACCGAGCTCACTCGGGGAGCCCTGGCTGCCGAGTTCGGCGAAGTCGTGGCCGAATTGGTCGATGGCGTCACCAAGCTCGACAAGATGCGCTTCGGCAGCCGCCAGGAAGCCGACGCGGAAAGCTTCCGCAAGATGCTGCTTGCGATGGCGCGCGACCTGCGCGTGATCCTGATCAAGCTGGCCGACCGCCTGCACAACATGCGCACGCTCGGCGCCAAGGACGCGCCTTCGCGCCGCCGCATCGCGCGCGAGACGCTGGAGATCTATGCGCCGATCGCGCAGCGCCTGGGCATGAACAAGATCAAGGCGGAGCTGCAGGATCTGGGCTTCCGTGCGCTGTATCCGGATCGTTACCGGGTGATCAGCGAGCGCATCCGTGCCGCGCTCGGAAACCGTCGCGAGGCGATGGGCAAGATCGAGACGGCGCTGACCACGCGATTGGCGACCGATCACCTGACCTCGCGCGTGGTCGGCCGGATCAAATCGCCGTGGAGCATCTATTCGAAGATGCGCGGCGAGCACAAGAGCTTCACCCAGCTGATGGACGTCTACGGTTTCCGCGTGGTCGTCGACAACGCGATGAGCTGCTATATGGCGCTGGGCGCGGTGCATGCGCTGTACAAGCCGGTCGACAAGCGCTTCAAGGACTTCATCGCGATCCCCAAGGCGAATGGCTACCAGTCGCTGCATACCGTGCTGCTGGGGCCGTTCGGCGCGCCGATCGAGGTGCAGATCCGTACCGCCGAGATGGATTCGGTGGCCGAAAGCGGTGTCGCTGCCCACTGGGCGTACAAGACGGACAGCGGCCCGGCCAACAGTGCGCAGGCGCGCGCGCGCGAATGGCTGTCCTCGCTGGCCGACAGCTCGGCGAACACCGCCTCATCGTCGGAGTTCATCGAGAACGTCAAGATCGACCTGTTTCCCGACGAGGTCTATCTGTTCACTCCGCGCGGAGACATTCTCTCGCTGCCGCGCAACGCGACCGCATTGGACTTCGCTTACGCCGTGCATACGGATGTCGGCGATCATGCGGTGGCGGCACGCGTCGACAAGAAGTTGTTGCCGCTGCGCACAAGGCTGGAGTCGGGTCAGCTGGTGGAGATCATCACCGCGCCGTCGGCCGTGCCGAATCCGGCATGGCTCGAGGTTGTGGTCACCGGCAAGGCACGCACCGCGATCCGCCAATACCTGAAACACCTGCAGCATGAGGATGCGGTCGATTTCGGTCATCGCATGCTCGATCGCGCGCTGGATGCACAGGGCAGCAGCCTGGATGGCATTCCGGCAGCGGTACTGGATCGTTTCCTGGAGGCCTCCAAGTTCAAGCGGCTGGAAGAGCTGCTGTCGGATATCGCGCTGGGCAATCGCATGCCCGACATGGTCGCCAGCCAGCTGTTGGCGTCGCGCGGCAAGCGTCGTGGCGCCACGGCACAGGTCTCGCCGCACGTGCACGAGAAGATCCGCATCACCGGCGCCGAACGCGGTGTGCTGAGCTTCGCCAACTGCTGCCATCCGCTGCCGGGTGATCAGATTGTCGGTTATCTGTCATCGGGCAAGGGCATCGTGGTACATCGCGAGGAATGCCCGAATGTGGTCGAGTTGCGCCGGTCGCCGGAACGCTGTGTGGCGATCGAATGGGATCGCGATGTGGAAGGCGACTACCGTGCCGAGTTGCGCATCGAGGTGATCAACCGCCCAGGCGTGCTGGCCACCGTGGCCGCCGCGATTGCCGCCGCCGATTCGAACATCGAGAACGTGGAATACGTCGAGCGCGATGCCGCCGCCGCGACCCTGCTGTTCGCGATGGAAGTGAAGAACCGCAAGCACCTGGCCGACGTGATCCGGCGTGTGCGCCGTACCGGCGTGGTCAGCGGGGCGTATAGATATCCGCTGTAGGGGCGGGTAACGGGAAAGTGAGCTTTGTGGCGCGATGGGTGTCTGGGGCGGACAGCAGCGCTATCATCAAAGCCTCGCTCGATGCAGGCTCTATTCGTTCCCCGTTCCCAAGGAAGCCCCATGTCCCGCAGCATCATCGCCACTGAGCTGGCACCGGCCGCGATCGGCCCGTATTCGCAGGCCGTGCGTGCCGGCAATACCGTGTACTTCTCAGGTCAGATTCCGCTCGACCCGGCCACCGCGTCGCTCGTCGATGGCGATATCACGGCGCAGACGCGGCAAGTGTTCGACAACCTCGCTGCGGTGGCGCAGGCCGCCGGCGGTTCGCTGGCGCAGGTGGTGCGCGTGGGTATCTATGTCACCGACCTGGCGAACTTCGCCGCGGTCAACGCGGTGATGGCGGAGTACTTTCAGCCGCCGTATCCGGCGCGCTCCACCATCGAGGTGTCCGGTCTGCCGAAAGCGGCACAGGTCGAAGTCGATGCGGTGATGGTGTTGTCGTGATGGCAATCGGCTGATTCTCCGCGCGGGCCGCGCCGACAGTCTGCGCCGGTGTCCGACTTACGATGCGAGACGGTGCTCGGTTAGGCTTGCACGTCATGGCCGCTCACACCCTTCGCACTTCTCACGCTGCCGGCGCTGATCCGGGCATCGCCCCGGTCAGTGCGCTGCCCGGTGTCGGCCCTGCGCTGGTTGCATCGCTGGCGCGGCTCGGGCTGGAGCGGGTGCAGGACCTATGGTTTCACCTGCCGCTGCGCTACGAGGACAAGACCCGGGTCACCGCCATTGCGGATCTGCATGTCGGCGAACGGGTCCAGGTCGAGGGCGTGGTCGAGGCAGTCGAGCGCGGATTCCGCTATCGCCCGCAATTGAAGGTGGCGATCGGCGACGCCAGCCGTGAGACCCTGCTGCTGCGCTTTTTCCATTTCAACCGCGCACAAGCCGAGCAGCTGCTGCCCGGCACCCGCCTGCTCTGCTTTGGCGAAGTACGTCATGGCACGCAGGGACTGGAGATGGTGCATCCGCAGTATCAGCGCTTGAGTGGCGAGGATGCGGTCGTTGTCGATGAGTTGCTCAGCCCGGTCTACCCGACCACCGAAGGCCTGGGGCAGAAGCGGCTGGCCGGTGTGATCGGCAAGGCGCTGACGCTGTTGCCATCGGCAGCGCAGCTGGAGTTGATTCCGCCAGAGTTGTGCGCGGAGCATGGGCTCACCTCGCTGCGCGACGCGCTGCTGTACGTGCACCGGCCACCGCCGGATGCGCATCTCGGACAGCTCACGCTTGGACATCATCCGGCGCAGCAGCGACTGGCGTTCGAGGAGCTGCTGACCCAGCACCTGAGTCTGAAGCGCATGCGCGCGGCGGTGCGCCGCCGGCATGCGCCGACACTGGGTGGAACAGACCATTTGCAGCAGCGACTGCTCGCCGGCTTGTCGTTCGAATTGACCGCGGCACAGCAACGTGTCGGCATGGAAGTCGCGCGAGATCTGGCGCAATCCAAGCCGATGCTGCGGCTGGTGCAGGGCGATGTCGGCAGCGGCAAGACGGTGGTTGCCGCACTGGCTGCGCTGGCTGCGGTGGAGGCGGGTTATCAGGTCGCGTTGATGGCGCCGACCGAACTGCTGGCCGAACAGCATCTGCACAATTTCCGGCATTGGTTGCAGCCGCTCGACATCGGGGTGGAATGGCTGGCCGGCAAGGTGACCGGCAAGACACGCAAGCTGGCGCTGGAAAGGGTTGCCGCCGGCGCGCCAGTGGTGATCGGCACGCATGCATTGATGCAGGAGGGCGTGGCATTTGCGCGGCTCGGCCTGGTGATTGTCGATGAGCAGCACCGTTTCGGCGTGCAGCAGCGTTTGGCGTTGCATGACAAGGGCAGGAACGGTGAGTTGGTGCCGCATCAGCTGGTGCTGACGGCCACTCCGATTCCCCGCACGCTGGCGATGAGTGCGTATGCCGACCTGGACGTGTCTTCCATCGACGAGCTGCCGCCCGGCCGCACGCCGGTGCAGACCATCGCGATCTCGAATGCGCGACGGATCGAGGTGATCGAACGCATTCACGCGGCTTGCGGCGAAGGGCGACAGGTGTACTGGGTGTGCACCTTGATCGAGGAGTCCGAGCAGTTGCGCGCGCAGGCGGCCGAAGTGGCGCATGCCGAACTGTCCTCTGCATTGGCGGGCTTCAGGATTGGCCTGATTCACGGCCGCATGAAGCCGAAGGAAAAGCAGGCGGTGATGGATGCGTTCAAGGCCGGCGAACTATCGGTGCTGGTCGCGACCACGGTGATCGAGGTCGGCGTGGACGTGCCCAAGGCGAGTCTGATGGTGATCGAGAACAGCGAGCGGCTGGGCTTGGCCCAGCTGCACCAGTTGCGCGGCCGGGTCGGGCGCGGTGCGCTGGCCTCCAACTGCGTGCTGCTGTACCAGCCGCCGTTGGGCCAGTTGGCGCGCGAGCGGCTGCAAGTGATGCGCGAGACCAGCGACGGTTTTCGCATTGCCGAGAAGGATCTGGAGTTGCGTGGCCCCGGTGAGGTGCTGGGCACGCGCCAGACCGGCCAGCTCGCGTTCCGCATCGCCGACCTTGCCCGCGATGCGCACCTGTTGCCTGCCGTACAGCAGGTGGGCGAATGCATGTTGAGCAGGCATCCGCAGCAGACCGAGCAGCTGATCGAGCGTTGGATCGGTGGCGCCGCGCGCTACGTGAATGCCTGAGTGCAACGAGTGGGCATTGCCGATGGAGTGGCCATCACGCGGTATCCCAGGCTTTGCGATTTCCCATTCCCGTCCCATACACTGGGCGATTGGACAACGACGTTACGCCATGACGCGACCGCAACTCCTGATTGATACCGACCCCGGCGTGGACGATGCGCTGGCCATCCTGATGGCGCATGCGCATGCGGACATTGCCGGCCTCAGCATTGCCGCCGGCAACGTGGGACTCGGCCATACCGTGCGCAACGCGCGCACCCTGGTCGATCTGCTCGGTGCCGACACGCCGGTATTCGCCGGCTGTGCCACGCCACTGGTGCGCGCACCGGATGAGGATGCCGCGTTTGTGCATGGCGAGGACGGTTTCGGCGACATCGGCTTTCCCGAGCCGAAGGCTTCACTGACGGACGAGTCGGCTGCACTCGCCCTGTTGCGGCTGACCCGCGAGCGTCCGGGCGAGCTGACCCTGGTGGCGCTGGCGCCGCTGACCAATCTGGCGCTGGCGCTGCGGCTGGATCCCACGCTACCCAGGCGGGTCGCCCGGCTGGTGGTGATGGGTGGTGCGGTGACCGGCCACGGCAACACCGGCAAGGTCCCGGCGGAGTTCAACGTCGGCTTCGATCCGGAGGCGGCGCATGTGGTGTTCGAAGCGTTCCCGTCGTTCGACCTGGTCGACTGGGAGGCCACCTTGCGGCATGCCTTCGACGATGCCGAATTCGATGGCTGGCTGGCGGCCGGCGACCGGCGCGCCGATTTCTTCGGGCAGATCGTCGCCACCGCACGCCGCTACAACGCCAAGCACGATCGCAGCGGTCTGATCGCCGCCGATGCGCTGGCGATGGCGGTGGCGATCGATCCGTCGATCGTCACCCGCACCGAAACACGAGCCGTGGCGGTGGAGCTGGATGGCCGGCTGACCCGTGGTGCCACCGTGGTCGACTGGGCCGCGCGGTTGGGCCGGCCAGCGCAGGCGAATATCGTGCTGGAAGTGGATCACGCCCGCTTTGCCGCGATGGTGCGGCGCGCCCTGGGGGCGCCAGGTTGATGGCGTGCCGAGGGGCGCTTCGACGCCTGAATGGGCGCCGGCTTGCGGCAGCGGTCGCTTTCTCGTTACAATGCCGCTCTTTTCACCACCGCTTTAGAGCCTGTCATGAAGCCTGATATCCATCCGAACTACAACCCGGTGGTGTTCCAGGACCTGTCGTCCGACTTCTCGTTCCTGACCAAGTCGACCATGTCCAGCAAGGAAACCATCAAGTGGGAAGACGGCAATGAGTACCCGCTGATCAAGGTGGATATCTCCAGCCATTCGCACCCGTTCTACACCGGCAAGCAGAAGTCGCTGGACGTCGGCGGTCGCGTCGACAAATTCCGCCGCCGCTACGCAGGCGCTGTGAAGGAATAAGCGACCGGGCGGCCGTCGGCCACCAGATCGATCTGATTCGAAACACGGGCGAGCGCAGGCTTGCCCGTGTTTTTTCGTGGGCGCCATTCGACCATTCGCCATCGAATGTGAGCGGGGCGTTGTGCGATAATCCCAAGGATCAGACGCGGTTGCGTCCGTTGCATTGCATGTTTCCCCGGCATGCGGTGCCAAGCATTCCCGCCGGCCGGCGCCGCCATCGCGGTTGCCCCGGCAGTGACCCACATGTGAGGAGGTTTCCGTGTCCGATCCCAAGATCGTCAAGCTGGTGGATGAGTCGAGCAACCGCAGCAGTGAGCTGCCGCTGATCAGCGGCACGTTAGGGCCGGCCTGCATCGACATCGGCACGCTGTACAAGGACACCGGCCACTTCACCTACGACCCTGGTTACGGCAGCACGGCCAGCACCAAGAGCGCGATCACCTATATCGATGGCGACCAGGGCGTGCTGCTCTATCGCGGCTACCCGATCGAACAGCTGGCGGAGAAATCCAGTTTCCTTGAAGTGGCCTATCTGCTGCTCAACGGCGAGCTGCCGAAGCCGGCCGAATTCGCGACGTTCGAGCACGACATCACGCATCACACCATGATGCACGAGGCGCAGAAGAACTTCTTCCAGGGCTTCCACCACGATGCGCATCCGATGGCGATGCTCGCTGCGGCGGTCGCCTCGCTGTCGGCTTTCTATCACGACGATCTGGACGTGGAGAATCCGGCAGATCGCAAGATGGCGGCGATCCGTCTGATCGCGAAAATGCCGACCATCGCCGCGGCCTGTTACCGCTATTCGATCGGTTGGCCGATGCGCTATCCGCGCAACAATCTCGAATACGTCACCCGTTTCCTGCACATGATGTTCGAAGTGCCGAGCGAGCCGCTGCAGATGAATCCGGTGGCGGCCAAGGCACTGGATCTGCTGTTCATCCTGCATGCCGATCATGAGCAGAATGCATCCACGTCCACCGTCCGCCTGGTCGGTTCCACCGGTGCCAATCCGTATGCATCGATCGCCGCCGGCATCACCGCGTTGTGGGGCCCGGCCCATGGCGGCGCCAACGAGGCGGTGCTGAAGCAGCTCAAGGAAATCGGCACGCCGGACAACGTCGAGTCCGCGGTGCTGCGCGCCAAGGACAAGAACGACAGCTTCCGCCTGATGGGCTTCGGCCATCGCGTGTACAAGAACTTCGATCCGCGTGCCAAGATCATCCGCGAGATGTGCCACAAGGTTCTCGCCGAACTGGGTGTCAACGACCCGCTGCTCGAGGTGGCGATGAAGCTGGAGGAAGCGGCGCTGAAGGACGATTACTTCGTCGAACGCAAGCTGTATCCGAACGTCGACTTCTACTCCGGCATCATCTACAAGGCGCTGGGCATCCCGACCGAGATGTTCACCGTGATGTTCGCTATCGCGCGTACAGCCGGCTGGATCGCTCACTGGATCGAACAGCACGAAACCCCGGGGTCGCGCATCGGCCGTCCGCGCCAGATCTATACCGGCGCCGACGTGCGCAACTACATGCCGGGCGACAAGCGCTGATCGACGGTTTCAACTGACGTCAAAGGGAACGCCCCGGCCTCAGCCGGGGCGTTCTTGTTTGCGGGGCACTCGTGTCGGCTCAGCGCAACACGGCAGAAAGGCGCTGTTCGAATTCGTCGTCGTCATTTTCCGCCAGCAGAATTTCCACCTGTGCCAGCGCCACGCGGCGCATCGGACGGTCGTCGGTGCGGTCCAGTGGCGCCTGGCGCAGGGCATCGCGCGGCAGCACGGTCAGGTCGAACGGCAGCTCGTCGGCCGTAAACAGCAGTACCGGATACTCGGGCTGCTCCTCGCGGCTGTAGCGCAGCCGGCGTACCTGGGTCTGGATCGGTACGCCGTGTTCGCGCAGGTACAGCTCGACCGCCGCCGGATCGTCGCTGAACACGTGCAAGCAGACGGCCGAATGTGCGTCTGCGGTGCCTTCAAGCACCGCTCCGACCAGGCGTGGCTCGAACCCGGCAAGAAAGCGCATGGCCTCGACGGCAGCCTCACGCCGCTGGCGCAGCAAGTGTGGCTGGCTGTCGGCATGAAACAGGCGCTGGTGTTCGCGCAGCGCCTGCTCGATCTCCAGGTTGCGCGGCAACGCCTGGGCTTCAAGAATGCCGAGACGCTCGGCGGCCTTCAGTTTTGCATGGTGAAAGTCGCGGATGCCATGCTCGCTCATCAGGCGTGCGGCTTCCTGGGCAATACGCAACCGATTTCGTTGCACTCGGTCATGCGCATGGATTCGGTGATGTTCGCCTCGCGACATGATGCGCTCCTCGTCGTTCGGTAACCGGCGACGCCACCTTACCCGAAGCGGCCGGCGAAGGGTCAGAAGATATCGTAGGCGTGCTGCTGGTCCTGTTCCTTCTGCTGGTTGGCCTGATTGCGCAGGCGGTCGACATCTTCCACTTTGAATATCTCGTTCATGCTGTCCGGGTCATCGGCCGAGGTGGGCAGGCCGCTCTGGCGGTTGATCAGCACCGTGCTGATCCCGGGTGGCATCGGCAACGTATTCTCGGGCAGACCCTTCAGCACGGTGCCCATGTAATCCATCCAGATCGGCAGCGCGGCCTGGGCGCCGAACTCGCCCACGCCGTTGGATTTGCCCAGCGGGCTGAAGTCGTCGAAGCCGATCCACACCGCGGTCGTCAGGTCGCCGTTGAAGCCGACGAACCAGGCATCGCGATGGTCGTTGGTGGAGCCGGTCTTGCCAGCCAGGTCGGCACGATTCAGCGCCTTGGCGGCGGAGCCGGTGCCGCGCTGGATCACGTCCTTCATCAGCGACGTGATCAGGTAGTCGTTGCGCGGGTCGATAACGCGTGGCGCGAGTACGGGGGGGTGGGCGTTCTCGCCGTGCACATCCGCAGGCAATGCCGCTACGCCAATACCATCGGCGCTGCTGGCCTCGGCTGGAGCGGCCGCCGTGCCAGCCGAGGCGACATCGTTGGCTGGTGTCTTCAGCATGTCGGCCGGTGGCGGGCCTGGCGGGCGTGTGTCGAGCAGGCGTTCCTGGCAGTTGCCGCAGGCGCGGGCCGCGTTGGCCAGGTACACCGGCTTGCCGCTGCGGTCGTCGATTTCGCTGATGAAGTACGGCGTGACCAGATAGCCGCCGTTGGCGAATACCGCGTAACCGCGCGCCATGCTCATCGGCGATACCGATGCCGTGCCCAGGGCGAGTGACAGGTTGGCCGGCAGCGCATCGAGCGGGAAGCCGAAGCGGGTAGCGTATTCGCGTGCATAGCGCACACCCATGGCATCGAGCAGGCGCACCGAGACCAGGTTCTTCGACTGTACCAGCGCCTCGCGCAGGCGCATGGGGCCGGCGAACTTGCCGTCGTCGTTGGACGGCGTCCAAAGGCCATCGGGTCGCGACGGATCGGGCAAGGCCAGTGGAGCGTCATTGATGATCGAGGACGGCGTGAAGCCACGTTCGAAGGCGGCCGAATACAGGTACGGCTTGAAACTGGATCCGGGCTGGCGCGCCGCCATCACGGCGCGGTTGAACTTGCTGCGCGCGAAATTGAAGCCGCCGACCAGTGCCTGGATCGAACCATCCTCCGGACTGATCGAAACCAGGGCAGCCTGGGCTGCCGGAATCTGGTCCAGTTGCCAGTTACCTTGGTCGTCGCGCGACAGACGAACGATATCGCCACGTTTTAGCACGCTGTCGACGCTGCGCGGAGCTGCCCCGACACGATCCTGGTCGATGTGCGGCCGAGCCCAGCTGATGGCGGCCAGGTCGAGTTCCACCCCTTCGTGGCTGGACAGGTAAACCGTGGCTTGCTTCGCATTGCTGGCCGTGACCACGCCCGGCTGCAGACCCGAAATGACCGTATAGCCGGACAGCAAATTGTCGTAGTCCTGATCACTGGCATCGGCAGGCAGGTCCTGGTGTGCTTCAGGGCCGCGCCAGCCATGTCGGTGATCGTAGGCGATCAGGCCATTGCGCAGCGCCTCCACGGCGGCCTGCTGACGACTGCTTTGCAGGGTCGTCTTGACCACATAGCCTTCAGTGAGAGCTTCGTTGCCGAGCCGGTCGAGTACTTGCCGGCGCACCATTTCGGCCAGGTATGGCGCATCGACCTCGATCGGCTGCTCATGCGGATAGGCGCCGTTGGGTTCGGCGATGGCCTGCTCATAGACCGGCTTGGTGATGTAGCCATGCTTGAGCATCTCGCCCAGCACCCAGTTGCGCCGGGCAAGGGCGCGCTTGGGGCTGTTGAGCGGATTGACCACCGAGGGCAACTGGAAGGTCGAGGCGATCAGGGCGCATTCGGCCACGGTCAGCTGATCCAGCGTCTTGCCGTAGTAGTACTCCGCCGCCGCGGCCACGCCGTAAGAGCGGTGACCGAGGAACATCTTGTTGAGGTAGAGCTCGAGGATCTGATCCTTGCTGAGCTCATGCTCGATGCGCAATGCGATGAAGATCTCGGTGAGCTTGCGCGAATACAGCTTTTCCGGGCTGAGGAAAATGTTGCGCGCCACCTGCTGGGTGATCGTCGAGCCGCCGGGCCCCTTGTCGCCGCCGGTTGCCACGACATGCCAGCCGGCGCGAACGATGCCGCGCCAGTCCACGCCGGGGTGATGGTAGAAATCCGCATCTTCGGCCGACAGTACAGCGTGTTTGAGCAGGTCCGGTACCTGGGTGATCGCCACCGGAATGCGCCGCGTTTCGCCGAAGCTGGCAATCAGCTTGCCGTCGGCGCTCAATACGCGCAGCGGCACCTGCATGTGGTAATCCTTGAGCACGGCCACCGAGGGAAGCCTTGGGGCGACCAGCCAGTACGCCACGCCCACCGCGATAACCGCCAAGAGCAAACCGGTAAAGGCCAGGATCAAAGCCCAGCGCAACAAACGCTTGAAAATTCGCATGGTGTGGGGATAGCGAGACCTGAGTCAAAACATGGGCGAGTATAGATGTAGCAGTATTCCTCGCATGAGACGGAGTCGGCCAAAGCAAGGGTTGGGCCAAATGGGATGATTCCGCAAATGTGTTGGACATCACGTCAATTACTTGAGAAAGTTTCCGTAGACCGTTGCCATTGCGTTAATTTTTCGATTTAATGCCACTGCGCATCCCGCCAGGATTCTGGCCATGGACGTTAGCGGCAAGGGGGAAACACCGTGGGGCTCTTTACACCGAAGAAGCCGGCGCTGATTGGTGTCGACATTAGTTCGACTGCCGTCAAGTTGCTGCAGCTAAGTCAGGCGGGCGGCCGGTATCGCGTGGAGCATTACGCGGTCGAGCCATTGCCACCCAATGCCGTGGTCGAAAAGAATATCGTCGAGGTCGAGGCGGTGGGCGATGCGATCCGTCGCGCGCTGGCACGTTCGGGCTCCAAGCTCAAGCACGCCTCGGCGGCGGTGGCCGGGTCGGCGGTGATCACCCGCATCATCCCGATGACCAGTGAGCTTTCCGACGATGATCTGGAAGGCCAGATCCAGGTCGAGGCGAACCAGTACATCCCCTATCCCATCGACGAAGTCAGCCTCGACTACGAGGTGATCGGGCCGGTGCGCGACAACCCCGACATGAACAACGTGCTGCTGGCGGCCTCGCGTACCGAGAACGTCGACATGCGCGTGGCGGCGCTGGATCTGGGCGGACTCACCGCCAGCGTGATCGATGTCGAGGCATTCGCGATGGAAAACGCGTTCGCGATGGTTGCCGACCAGCTGAATGTCGGCCGCGACGCGCTGGTGGCGGTGGTCGACATCGGCGCCACCATGACCACGCTCTCCGTACTGCGCAACCAGCGCACGATCTATTCGCGCGAACAGGTCTTCGGCGGCAAGCAGCTGACCGACGAGATCATGCGTCGCTTCGGACTCTCCTACGAGGAGGCCGGTCGTGCCAAACGCAAGGGTGGCCTGCCCGAATCGTATGAAACCGAAGCGCTGGAGCCGTTCAAGGAATCGCTGATCCAGCAGATCAGCCGCCTGCTGCAATTCTTCTTTGCCGGCAGCGAATACAGCAAGGTCGACCAGGTCGTGCTGGCCGGTGGTTGCGCCTCGATCGAAGGACTGGGTCCGATGCTGGAAGAACAGCTCGGTGTTCCCTGCGTGGTGGCCAATCCGCTGGCCCGCATGTCGCTTTCACCGCGGGTGCAGGCACAGTCGCTGGCCCAGGATGCTCCGGCGCTGATGATCGCCGTCGGCCTCGCCATGAGGAGTTTCGACTGATGGCACACGTCAATCTACTTCCGTGGCGCGCCGAAAGGCGCAAGCAGCGCGAACGCGAGTTCTACATGCAGCTCGTGGCCGCCTTTGTGGCGGCACTGGGCGTTCTGCTGCTGTGGGTGTTCTGGATGGATCAACGCATCGACAACCAGAACGAGCGCAACACGTATCTGCAGACCGAGATCAAGCAGCTCGATGTGCGCATCGCCAAGATCAAGGATCTGGAAAAAGTGCGGGAGCATCTACTTGCGCGCAAGCAGATCATTGAACAGTTGCAGGCGGATCGCTCGCAGATGGTGCACTTGTTCGACGAGCTGGTGAAGACCATCCCCTCCAGTGCGCGCCTGACCGGGGTCAAGCAAAACGGTCAATCGATGTCGCTCGACGGTGTGGCGCAATCCAATGCCAGCGTTGCCGAGTACATGCGCAACATCGAGGTATCGCCCTGGATGGGTCATGCCGACCTGCGCAAGACGGAAAACAGCCACGATTCCAGCCGCATGCCCTATACCTTCGGTCTGGACGTGGCACTGACCCGTCCGAAGTCCGATGGAAGTGCGGCGAGTGGCGATAGCGAAGCACCTGCTGGCACCAGCAGCGTGGCCGCCGCATCGACAGTTGCTGTTCCTCCTGCGCTTGGCGCGGCTGCCAAGGCCGTTGCGGGTGCTCCGGCGAAATCGACCAGCACCTCCGCCGAGGTCAAGTCGGAAGCCAAACCGGTGAGTGCTGCGCCTGCCACGGGAGGAACCAAGCCATGAAGTTCCTCGACGACATTCGCAATCTCGATCGCAACAACATTGGCGGTTGGCCGCAGTCGGTCAAGATCTTCTTTACCGTGCTGATGTTTGCGGTTGTGCTGCTGATCGGATGGTATTTCTTCGTCAGCGACCAGCAGGACAGTCTTACCTCGCTGGCCAGCAAGGAGGAAGGCCTCAAGCAGGAGTTCTCGACCAAGCAGGCCAAGTCGGTCAACCTCGAGGCACTGCAGCAGCAGCTCGACGAGATGCAGGACATGCTGCGTCAGTTGCTTCGCCAGCTGCCCAGCAAGACGGAGATGCCGGAGTTGCTGGTGGATATCTCGCAGACCGCCTTGTCGGCAGGGCTGGAAACCGAATTGTTCCAGCCCGGGCCGGAGACGCCGAAGGACTTCTACGCCGAGAAACCGATCACCCTCCGGATGACCGGTACGTATCACCAGTTCGGCACCTTCATCAGTGGCGTGGCGTCCTTGCCACGGGTGGTGATCCTGACCCTGCACGACGTTTCGCTGACACCTAAGGCGCCCATCAAGGGCGATGCGACTTCAAGTGGCCAATTGGTGCTGCAGGGCACGGTGAAAACCTATCGTTACCTGGATGACGAAGAGAGCGCTGCCGCCAGCAAGAGCAATGCCAAGGCAGGGAGGCAGAAATGAACAAGTTCGCTGCCATCAAGCCGAGTCACGCAGCGCGCCTGCTGCTGATGCTGGGGGCCGCCCTGGTCCTGAGCGGTTGCACCCGCGGCATGTCGGATCTGCGCGATTGGGTCGCGCAGGAAAAAGCCAAGAAGGGTGCGCCGATCCCGCCGTTGCCGGTGATCAAGACATTTGAGACGTTTAAGTACGACGATCAGGACCGACGCGATCCATTCAGTCCAAGCACTGCGGAATTGCAGGCGAGTACCTCGAACAACGGTCCACGCCCGGATGCCAATCGCGCAAAGCAGCCGTTGGAGCTGTTCGCCCTCGACACCTTGAAGATGGTTGGCACGATCGGTGCCGGAACCGGGATGGAGGTGTTGGTCAAGGATCCGGGCGGCGTCATCCATCGCGTACACGTCGGTGAGTACATGGGCCAGAACTACGGGCACATCACGGCCATCAGCGATGACCATATCGATCTGGTCGAGCTGGTGTCGAACGGTAATGGCGGCTGGATGGAACGTCCGGCCAGCATCGCGCTTGCCGCGAAATAGGAATACAGGGGCTGATGCAATGACCAACCAAATCCAATCCGTCCGGGGCCGTGTCATGCGCCATGCAAGCCGTTACATGATGATGGGCCTGTTGCTCGCCGCGGCTACCTGGGCCAACGATGCGATGGCGGCCAGTACCACGCTGAAGAACATCACCTACGACACTTTGCCCGGTGGCAAAGTACAGCTGCATATGGACTTCGGCAGCGGTCCGGTGCCACAACCGAAGATATTCACCACGGGTAACCCCCCGCGCATCGCGATCGATTTCGCGGATACCGACAACGCGGCGGCACGCCATCTGGATATCGGCCAGGGTTCGACTTCCGGCGTCTCTGCGGTCGCGGCCGGCGGCCGTACCCGTGTCGTGGTCGAGTTGATGCGCGAGTCGAGCTATCGCTCCAACGTCGAAGGCAACAGCCTCGTGCTGACCATCAACAACGGTAGCGCGGATCAGTCCGTGACGACTGCCGCGACTGTCGATCCGAGCAAGGCACTGCCGTCGGCATCGAATGGCCCGGCGATCTCCAATATAGACTTCCGCCGCGGCCCGAATGGCGAAGGCCGGGTGCTGATCAGCTTCAGTGGCAGCGGTGCAAATGCCGAAATGACCCGCAAGGGGGACAACGTGCTGGTCACGATCGACCACGCGAACCTGCCGGCCAACCTGGCGCAGCGCCTCGATACATTGGATTTCGCCACACCGGTGCAGTCGATCACCACCCATGCGGGCCTGGGCGGCGGCGCACGCCTGGAAATCTCGGTCAAGGGGAATGTCGACACCTCGGCCTACCAGACGGCAGATCAATACGTAGTCGAAGTGGCACCCAAGAAAATTGACGCGAAGAGTGCCCAGCTGACCAAGGCCGGTCAGGAGCCAAGCTACAGCGGCAAGCGCGTCACGTTCAATTTCCAGGATATTCCTGTGCGTTCGGCCCTGCAGCTGATTGCCGATGTGTCGGGACTGAACCTGGTCGCTTCGGACAGCGTCGGTGGCAGTGTCACCTTGCGGTTGGTCAACGTGCCTTGGGATCAGGCGCTGGACGTGATCCTGCGTGCCAAGACCCTCGACAAGCGCCGTAACGGCAACGTGGTCTGGGTGGCTCCACAGCAGGAGCTGGCCAAGTACGAGCAGGATATCGCGGATGCCAAGCTGAAGGCCCAGGATACGGCAGAGCTGGAAACAGCGTATGTGCCGATCAGCTACGGCAAGGCGCAGGACATTGCCAAACTGCTGACTACCGGTAGCCTGCAAGGTCAAGGTGGCGGTACCAGTGCCAATGCTCCTCGCGGCTTCCTTTCGCCACGTGGCAGTGCCTCGTTCGACATCCGTACCAATACGCTGCTGTTGAACGACACCCCGGACAAGATCAAACAGCTGCGCGACCTGATTGCGGTGCTGGACAAGCCGGTGCAGCAGGTGCTGATCGAGTCGCGCATCGTGGTCGCCACGGACGACTTCACCCGCGAGCTAGGTGCCAAGTTCGGTGTCAGCGGCCAGCACGTGAATCCCAGCGGCCAGGTGCTGCAGGTCGGCAATGCCCTAGGCGGTTCGATTGGGAGCAATGCCGCATCTACGACCGGTACCACCACGCTGGGCTCCGGTGGCCTCAATGTGAACCTGCCCTCGCAGACCCAGGGCGGCAGTTTCGGGCTGGCCATTCTCGGCGCCAACTACGCGATCGATCTGGAGCTTTCCGCAGCACAGACCGAAGGCCGCAGTGAGGTGATTTCCAGCCCGCGCGTGATCACGGCGAACCAGCAGGAAGCGGTGATCCGTCAGGGCCAGGAAATCGGCTACGTCACTTACCAGAACAGCACCGGCAGTGCGGCAGGCAGCGGTACCGCCACGGTGGCCTTCAAGGATGCCGTGCTGGAACTGAGGGTGACCCCGACGATCACCGCCGATAATCGTGTCTATCTGACCATCAATGTGACCAAGGATGCGCTGGCCGGCTATATCACCGTGCCCGGCAGTGGCCAGGTACCGACCATCGATACCCGCTCGATCAATACGTCGGTGCTGGTGGACAATGGGCAGACCGTGGTGCTTGGCGGCATCTACGAAGTCAACAAGACCAATACGGTCACCAAGGTACCGGGTCTTGGCGATATCCCTGGCCTCGGGGCGCTGTTCCGCGACACGGTACGTGGTGTCACCAAGGCCGAGTTGCTGATCTTCGTGACGCCGCGCATCCTGAGCGATACGCTGCAATAAAATCCGCGATTGTCGGTCAAAGAGGCGGCTTCGGCCGCCTCTTTTTTTATGCAGCGCAGACGGCGCTTATGGGCTGGTTAAACTTCCGGCGCCGGTTATGGTCTGTAGCACGCCAGCGGATCCTGCATCCGGGCGCCTTGCCGCCCCCGATCCGCCCACGCCTACGTTGGAAGCAGCTGATGGACATGCCCGAAATCCCTACCCAGAACCGTTTGAACGATGTCTTCGCGCGCCTGCGCGACGAGTTGCAGACTTGCGTCATCGGTCAGCCGCACCTGATCGACTGCCTGTTGGTCGCCCTCCTGGCGGACGGTCACTTGCTGGTCGAGGGAGCGCCAGGCCTGGCCAAGACCACGGCGGTTAAGGCGCTGGCGGTGCGGATCAAGGCGGATTTCCACCGCGTGCAATTCACGCCGGACCTGTTGCCGGCGGATCTCACGGGAACGGACGTGTTCCGTCCGCAGTCCGGCAGCTTCGAGTTCGAACGTGGCCCGCTGTTCCACAACATCGTGCTGGCCGACGAGATCAACCGCGCGCCGGCGAAAGTGCAATCGGCCTTGCTGGAAGCCATGGCCGAGCGGCAGATCACGGTGGGGCGCAGTACCTGGCAACTGCCTGAGTTGTTCATGGTGATGGCTACACAGAACCCGATCGAGCAGGAAGGCACGTTCACGCTGCCCGAGGCCCAGCTCGACCGTTTCCTGATGCATGTGACGATCGGCTACCCGGATGCGGTTGCCGAATTGGCGATACTCAAGCTGGCGCGTGAACAGGCCAGCCGTCGGGCGCATCCAATGACTGCGCCAGCAGCCTTGCTGACTCAGGCGGATGTGTTTGCCGCGCGCGATGCGGCGATGGCCGTCCACATGGCACCCGCGTTGGAGGAATACCTGACCCAGTTGGTGCTGGCCACCCGCGATGCGGGCCGTTATGGTTCTGAACTGAAGCGCTGGATCGCCTGGGGCGGCAGTCCGCGCGCCACCATCGCGCTGGATCGCTGTTCGCGTGCGCAAGCGTGGCTGGCTGGCCGCGATTACGTATTGCCCGAGGACGTGCATGCCATCGTCCACGAAGTACTGCGTCACCGGGTGCTGCTCAGCTATGAGGCGGAAGCCGAAGGCGTGCGGCCGGATCAGGTGATCGATCGCCTGCTGGATCTCGTGCCGCTGCCGTGAACGCTGTCGTGCAGACACGGGTGGATGGCAATGGCAGTAGCCAGGTGTCGCTGGCTGAACTGATCGCACTGCGTGCGCGGGTGGTGCGTGTCCGCATGGCGCCGCTGTCCAGCCGGGCGGCACGTAGCGGTCAGCAGTCCAGCCGTCTTTATGGCCGCGGCATGGATTACGCCGAGTCGCGCGTCTACCAGGCCGGTGACGATATCCGTCGGCTCGACTGGAGGCTCACCGCGCGCAGCGGCAAGCTGCACACCAAGCTGTTCCAGGAGGACCGCGAAGGCTGTCTGCTGATCCTGCTCGATACCCACGCGAGCATGCGTTTTGGCACGAAGGTGCGCTTCAAGTCCGTGCAGGCGGCGCGTGTTGCGGCATGTGCCGCCTGGTGTGCGGTACATGCCGGCGAACGGGTTGGCATGATGGCGTTTGGTCACGCAGAACAATTGCTGCGCCCGCAGGCTGGCCCGCGGGGCGCGCTGGCGGTATGCGGTGCGCTGGCCGAGTGGGATGCGTTGCCGGCATGGGACAGGGCCGAATCACTGGCTGATGCATTGACCCGTGCCGGTCGCGTGCTGCACGGCGCGAGCCGGGTACTGTTGATCAGCGATGGCTTCAGCAGCGACACATCGGCGCGGCAGCAGCTGCTCGACCTGACGCGTCACGCCGGTGTCAGCGTGCTCGTCGTCGCCGATGCGCTGGAACTCGCGCTGGCCCCGCCGGGACGTTACCCACTGGACCATGCCGGCGAGCGCAGTGAAGTGGTCTTGCAGTCCGAACGCCAGCGCCGTGATTTTCAGCGCGTACTTGGCGCAGGTTCGTCGCGGCTGGGCGACATGGCGAAATCGTTGAATCTGCGTTGGCGCTGCATCGATACCGTGGCCGATCCGCTGGAAGCCATCACCGGCCTGCTCGGTGCCGCAAGGCCGGCACGATGAACATATTGCCGACCCCGTCAAGCGTTGCCGCCGCGCCCGCAGGTCCAAGCCTGCGCGACATCCACCTGCCGCCTGAACCTTCGTTGTGGCCGCCGGCGCCGGGATGGTGGATGCTGGCGGGGTTGTCGCTGCTGGCATTGCTGCTGGGCATGTGGCTGTGGCGGCGGCATCGTCACGTGGTCCGGCAGCACAACCAGGTACTGCTCGAACTCGAACATCTCGCGCAGCAGCATCTGCAGGATGGCAGCCCCGCCATGCTGGCCAGCGGGCTGCATCAACTGCTGCGGCGCGTGGCGCGCCGACACGACGCCGCGGCCGCGCAGCAGCGCGGCGAAGCGTGGCGGCAGACGCTAGCGCGGGTGCCCGTCGATGCGGTCACGCTGGATCGGTTGCTGACGCTGGAGCAGGCGATCTATCGCCCGTCGTCGTCATTCGATCACGCCGCCACCGTGGCCGCGGTGCGGCAATGGCTGCAGCTGGCGTTGCAATCGTCAGCCTGGAAGCCTGTCGAGGTGGAGCGTAGCCGTGCCTGAGTTTGCGTGGCCATGGGTGATCGTGCTGCTGCCGCTGCCGTGGCTGCTGCGCCGCTGGCTGCGGCCAGCGGCGCCGGGACAGGCCCTGCATCTGCCGCAGCCGGGATGGCGACTGACCGTGATGAGCGGACGGGCCTCACATGGCATCGTGCCGTGGCTGCTGGCCCTGGCCTGGTTGTGTGTGCTGGCAGCCGCGGCGCGTCCGCAACGCATCGGGCCGCCGCAGGCGCAACAGCGCAGCGGCCGCGCCGTGATGCTGGCGGTGGACCTGTCCGGCAGCATGCGTACCGAGGACATGGAATTGGCGGGACAGGCGACCAGTCGGTTCGGCGCGGTCGAGGCGATCGCGGGCGACTTCATCAATCGACGCAGCGGCGACGAGATGGGGCTGGTCCTGTTCGGCAGCCAGGCTTTCCTGGTCACGCCGCTGACCTATGATTTGTCTGCCGTACGCGCGCAGTTGCAAGGTGCGGTGGTGGGCCTGGCAGGTACCGAGACGGCGATCGGGGATGCAATTGCCGTAGCCGTGAAGCGGCTGTCGGCCTTGCCCGAACAGGCTCGCGTGCTGGTGCTGCTTACCGACGGCGTCAACAATGCCGGCAGCATTTCACCGCGCGAGGCCGCGCGTGCAGCCAAGGCGTCCGGGGTGCGCATCTACACCATCGGCATCGGCGCCACGCAGATGCGTGTGCCGGGGTTTTTCGGCAGCCAGCTGATCAATCCCTCGGCGGACCTGGATGCGGACATGCTCACCACGATCGCCAGGGAAACCGGGGGCCAGTTCTTCCGTGCCACCGACGGCCGCGAGCTGGCCGATGCCTACCGTGCCATCGATGCGCTGGAGCCGATGCCGCAGCATGGTCCGACCTTGCGGCCGCGGCATGAGCTGTTCCGCTGGCCGTTGCTGGCCGCGGTCGTGCTGTTGCTGCTGGTGCTGCTGCCGCGGCGATTTACGCGTGCGTCGGAGCAGTCGGCATGAGCGCGTTGTTGCAACAATTCCATTTCCTGCATCCGTGGTGGCTGCTCGCGTTGATGCCGTTGCCGTTGCCGCTGCTGGGCTGGCTCGGCGTGGGGCGCGATGTGGCCCAGCGAGAGCTGCTGCGACTGGTCGACGCCGAGCTGTTGCCGCATCTATTGCGTGGTCGCGCCGTCAACCGCAGTCTGCCGTTGTGGCTGTTTGTGTTGGGCTGGACGCTGTGCGCGCTGGCGCTGGCGGGCCCGAGCTGGAACCGCGTCACGCAACCGCTATATGCAAGTCGTGCAGCGCAGGTCGTGGCGATTTCACTGTCGCAGCACATGCTGGCACGCGACATGGCGCCGAGCCGGCTCGACCGCGCGCGCTACAAGGCGCACGACTTGCTGGCAAGCAATCGCGATGGGCTGAATGCGCTGATCGGCTATGCCGGTGAGGCGTTCGTGGTGGCGCCGCTGACCTCCGATGCGAGCAGCCTCGATGACCTGCTCGACGCGATGGCACCGGACACGATGCCGCTGGACGGCAACAATGCCGCACAGGCAATCGAGCGTGGCGCGGCGTTGATCCACGATGCCAACGCGGGCGGTGGCTTGCTGGTGCTGATCACCGACCAGGCAGACGCGGCAGCGGATGCTGCGGCACGCAAGGCGAGCGTAGCCGGCGTGCAGGTCTCGGTACTCGGCATCGGTACGCCGCAAGGTGGTCCGGTGCCGTTGGCCGATGGCGGCTTTCTGCGTGACGCACAGGGACAGGTGGCGCTGGCGCGGCGGGACGATGCCGCCCTCGCCGCCTTGGCCGCCGCGGGCGGTGGCCGTTATGTGCCGATGCGCGCGGACCATGCCGACATCGATGCCCTGCATGCACAGCTGCGCGCCGGACCGGCCGCGGTGGCCAGCGGGCAGAGCGGTGACGAGTGGCAGGATCGCGGCCCGTGGCTGCTGTTGCCGCTGTTGCCGATCGTGGCGCTGACATTTCGCCGTGGCTGGTTGCTGCTGTTGCCGCTGGTGCTGTTGCCGTTGCTGCCGGCGACGGCCGAGGCGACGACCTGGCAGGACCTGTGGCAGCGCCCCGACCAGCAGGCTGCAAAGGCACTGCACGATGGCGATGCGAAGCAGGCACAACAGCTTGCCCGCGATCCGGCATGGCGGGGAGCGGCCGCGTATCGCGCCAGTGATTACGCCACCGCGGCGCAGGCCTTGCAGCAGGCGCCAGGCAGCGATGCGGCCTACAACCTCGGCAATGCCCTGGCCAGACAGGGTCAATACCAGCAGGCCATCGATGCCTATGGGCATGCCTTGAAGCTCGATCCGGCCAACGCCGACGCCAAGGCGAATCGCCAGGCCGTCGAGGACTGGCTGCACAAGCAGCAACAGCAACAGAAGAACGAGCAGAAGCCGCAGGACCAGAACGACGGCAAGGGTCAGTCTGCGTCCGCTGCACAGGGCAAGGACAAAAAGAAGGACGCTTCAACAGCGCAGGAGCAGAAGCCAAACCAGGATCCCGGCAAGCCCTCCGACCAGGCGGGTCATGGCGAGCAATCGCAGTCCCAGGACCAGCAGGACAAGGATGCTTCGGCCAAGGATAAGCCAGGCGACAAGCCTGCACCGCAGACACCCCAACAGCAGGCTGAGCAGAAAGCACATGCCGAGCAGGTGCAGAAAGCCCTGCAGCAACAGATGGACCAGGCGCTGGCTGGACAGGCCAAGGATCGGCAGGACAAGGCAGCCCATCAGCTCGGCACGATATCCAAGGACGATCCGCAATCGAAGCTGCCGGCCGACCTGCGCCAGGCCTTGCAGCGAGTACAGGACGATCCCGGCGCGCTACTGCGCCGCAAATTCGAACTGGAGTATCTGCAACGCCATGGTGGCGCACCGCAAGAGGACGATCAGCCGTGATGTTCCGACGATTCATTGCTGGGTGGCTGTTGGCGCTGTTGCTGGTCCCGTCGCTCGGCCATGCCGCCGATGTAACGGCGAGCCTCGATCGCAACAGCATGCAGCTGGGCGAGACGGTGACGTTGAACCTGCGTGTCAACGGCGACATGGGCAGCGTCGCTACCCCCGATCTGCGTGCCCTGGGCCAGGACTTCGACATACTCGGCAGTTCGCAGAGCAGCAGCCTCAGCGTCATCAATGGCAAGGCGACTTCCTCGACGACGTTCGGCATCGCGCTGCGGCCGAAACATGCCGGCACCCTGCAGATTCCGGCGCTGAGCGTGGCGGGCAGCCAGACTGCACCGCTGCAGCTGCAGGTGAATGAACCTGACCCGGCCTCGCTTGCAGCAACACACAAGGATGTTTTCATGGAGGCGCAGGTCGAGCCTGCGCACGGTTATGTCGGGCAGCAGCTGAGTTACGTGCTGCGGCTGTACTACACCAACATGATCAATGGCGATGCGCCTGCCGCGCCGCAAGTCGATGGCGCGCAGGTCAGCCCGTTTGGCAATGGCCTGAACTACGACACCGAACGCGGCGGTCGTACCTACCACGTGCTGGAGCAGCGCTATGCGCTGATCCCGCAACGCGCCGGCCACATCGAGATTCCCGCCGTGACTTTCCAGGGCGGTGCGGTGGATCCGAACGACCCCAACAGTTTCTTCGGCGCCAGTATCCCGGTTTCGGCCAGTGCCCCGGCGCTTTCCATCGATGTCCAAGCGGCGCCCGCCGACTGGGGCAAGAATGCATGGCTGCCGGCGCGTCAGTTGAGCCTGAGCATGGATGGCTGGCCAAAAGCGGCGGACTCGCCGCGGGTCGGCCAGCCGTTGAACCTCACCATGGATTTGCAGGCGACTGGCCTGTCCTACGAGGCATTGCCAGCATTGAGCCTGCCGCCACTGGATGGTGCCACGGTGTATCCGGACAAGCCGGCCAGCGGCAATCACAACGATGGCCAATGGATCGTCGGCTGGCGGCAGCAGGCGTTCGCCGTGGTGCCGGAGCGTGCCGGTACGCTCACCATTCCTGCCACCACGCTGAAATGGTGGAACGTGCTGACCGACCGCATGGAAGAGGCCAAGGTTCCGTCGCGCAGCATCACGATCCTGCCGGCCGCCGGTGCACCGGCAACGCCATCTTCGGCCTCGCCCGCCGTAGCACCGCCGGTGCGTGCCGATGTGCTTGCGGGGTCGCCAACCAAGGTCACCGCGGCTGCGCCAGCCATGCCATGGCGCGGGATCGCCCTGGCCAGTCTCGGCTTGTGGATGCTGAGTGTGCTGGCCTGGTGGCTGTGGCGGCGCCGGCCTGCGGCTGTTGCGAGTATCGCACCGACGGCACACACGTCTGCGCATCAAGCCCGGCTTGCTTTCCTCGCGGCGGCGCGAGGCAGCGACAGCGCCGCACAGGTACGCACCCTGCTGGGCTGGGCACGTGCCGAACGGCCGGCGATCCAGCATCTGGGTGAACTGGCGGCTGCGCTGGGCGATCCCGCACAGCGCGCAGCGATCGTCAGCCTGCAGCAGCGCCATTACGCCGATGCGCCGCTATCGGGACACGAGGCGTCATTGGCCGAGGCGTTCAAGCCGGGCCTGGCATGGCGTGTCGCCGAGGCGAACGACGAAAATCCGGATCTGCCGCCGTTGTATCCGTTCAAACTGCATTGAGCGCCTGCCGGAATATCGCGCGCATGGCGTCGCTGAAGCAGCACAGGGTGACCTGGATGCGGGTATCGCCGGCCAGTTCGTCGTGCAAGGTGCGTACCGCAATCGCGGCGGCCTGTGCGGGCGGATAGCCGTATACACCGCAGCTGATGGCCGGGAAGGCGATCGTTTGCCATTCGTGTTCGCGCAGCAGGCGCACGGCGTTGCGGTAGCAGTTCGCCAGCAACAGGGGTTCACCGTGATGGCCGTCGTGCCAGATCGGTCCGACCGTATGGATCACATGATGCGCGGGCAGCGCGAAGCCGGCGGTGAGGCGCACTTCGCCGGCCGGGCAGCGCACGCCCGGTGCGGACTCGGGCAGGGCGCGGCAGGCATGCAGAAGTGCTGGTCCGGCGGCCCGGTGAATTGCGCCATCCACGCCGCCACCGCCGAGCAGGCCCGGGTTGGCCGCATTGACGATGACGTCCACATGCAGTTCGGTGATGTCTGCGGTTGCTGTCTTTATGGGCATGGCTTCGATGGTGGCGGCGCCGTATGCTTCCAGACGGCGTCCGATATGCAACGAGGTTTCAACCGGCCATGGCGAAAACGGAAGATATTTCCTTCGGCTACCTGCTCAGCGATGTGACCCTGCTGTTTCGCAAGCACTTCGATCGGCGCGCCGTGAAATTCGGGCTGACCCGCGCGCAATGGCGTGCGACCAAGATGTTGTACCACCGCGAAGGTCTGCGGCAAACCGAGCTGGCCGAATTCCTGGAAATGGAACCGATCGCGGTGGGCCGCGTGATCGATCGGCTGCAGGCCGCGGGTTTTGTCGAACGCCGCCCCGACCCGAAGGATCGCCGCGCTTGGCGGCTGCATACCACCGAGCAGGCGCGGGTGATCGTCGGCGACATGGAGTTGATTGCGCGTGATCTGCGCAAGGACGCCACCCGCGGCATCGACCATGACGAGTTGCAGCAGGCGCTTGCGGTGATCAACCGGATTAAGGAAAACCTGCTGGCACTCGAGCAGATGCCGGGTGAGTCCGGAGAAACCGGCTCTCAATCGTAAGATCCTGGACGACCAGTGCCATCGGTCCCGGTCCGGGCAGCGGATCCAGCAGGCATAGTGCGAACCATGTCGCGACAGGTAAGTCGCGGCGCTGCTCTGCATCTGCCCTGATTCGGGCTACCGAACGTCCATGCTGGCAAGTCATGCTCCATGGCCCCGGCACATTGGGCAATCTTGCCGCGGATTCGCGGAACGGAACGACGAGTACCCGAGGCATGTCATTGAAAAAATTTTGGTTGATCGCCGGCGTGCTGGGTTTGGCCGCCTTGTCGGCATTCTGGTACGGGCATCATCGTGAGGGCGCCGGCAAGCCACTGGCCGCAGCTGTGGCGGTGCCGGTCAAGGTCGCCACGGCAACCCAGGGCGATGTCGATATTTCGTTGAGGCAGATCGGCAGCGTCGAAGCCTACTCGACGGTCACGGTCAGCCCGCAGGTGGATGGCCAGATCCAGTCGCTGGCTTTCGTGCCCGGTGCGCATGTGCGCAAGGGCGACCTGCTGGCCCAGATCGATCCGCGGCCGCTGCAGGCGCAACTGGATCAGGCCATCGGCAACGTGGCACGCGACCAGGCCAACCTGGTCAAGGCCAAGGCTGACCTGGGGCGTTATGCCCCGCTGCTCGCCCAAGGCTATGTCGCGCAGACCGACATCGATACCTACAAGGCCAATCTCGGTGTGGCGCAGGCGGCGCTTCAGTCCGATCGCGCGGCGCAGGAGCTGGCCCGGACCCAGCTCGATTACACGCGGATCGTGGCGCCGTTCGATGGCGTGCTCGGTGCGCCGTTGGTGTATCCGGGGGCGGTCGTTACCGCCAATTCCACCGGCATCGTGGTGCTCAACCAGGTTGAACCGATCCGGGTGACGTTCGCGTTGCCGCAGGACAGCCTGCCTGCAGTACGCCAGGCGCAGGCGCGTGGTGCCATCGGCGTGCAGGCGCAACCGGATGGCGCCGGCAGCAAGCCGATCAGCGGCACGCTGGAGTTCATCAACAATGCCGTCGATGCCACGACCAGCACGATCACCCTCAAGGCGCGTTTCGACAACAACGACGGCCAGCTGACTCCCGGCCAGTTCGTCAACGTGACCTTGCCGACGACCCGGATCGCCAATGCCATCTCGGTGCCGGTGATTGCCTTGCAGAATTCGAGTACGGGCACCTTCGTGTTCGTCTACAAGCCTGACGGCACCGTCGAGCAGCGCGCGGTGACGGCCGGCACGACGACGGCTGACCGGGTGGTGATCGACAAGGGACTGGCTGCAGGCGAGCAGGTCGTCGTCGAGGGCCAGATGCTGCTGGTCGACGGCAGCCGCGCGCGCATCAGCGCCAACTGAGGAGGCGCCCGTGAATCTGCCGGAACTCTGTATCCGCCGCCCGGTGATGACCACGCTGCTGATGGCCGCGCTGCTGGTGTTCGGCGTGGTGTCGTATCCGCAGCTGCCGGTCAACGAGCTGCCGAACGTCGACTTTCCCACCATCAGCATTTCGGCCAGTCTGCCAGGCGCCTCGCCGCAGACCATGGCTTCGGCCGTGGCGACGCCGCTGGAATCGCAGCTGTCGACCATTGCCGGCATCAGCTCGATGAGCTCGACCAGCGCGCTGGGTTCCACCTCGATCACGCTCACGTTCGAGCTGGACCGCAGCATCGACGGTGCGGCACAGGACGTGCAGGCGGCCATCTCGGCGGCGCAACGCCAGCTGCCCACGCAGATGCCGACGCCGCCGACGTTCCGCAAGGTGAACCCGGCCGATGCGCCGATCCTGTATATCGCGGTGACCTCGTCGACGCTGCCGCTGTCGACGGTGGACGACTACGGCGAAACCGAGCTGGCCCAGCAACTGTCGATGGTCGACGGCGTGGCCCAGGTGAGCGTCTACGGTTCGCAGAAATACGCCGTGCGCATCAACGTCAATCCGGACAAGCTCGCTGCGGCAGGCATCGGCATCGACCAGGTGCAGAACGCGATCGCGGCGGCCAACGTCAACCAGTCCACCGGTTCGCTTTACGGCACGCGGCAGCAGCTGCCGGTCAGCAGCGACGGCCAGCTGATGCGCGCGGCGGCATACAACCACGTGGTCGTGGCCTATCGCAACGGGGCCCCGGTGCGGCTGGGGAACGTCGGGCATGCAGACGACAGCGTACAGAACGACCAGGTGGCCAGCTGGTACAACGGGCAGCGCTCGATCCTGCTGGCGATACAGCGCCAGCCGGGGGCGAACACGGTGGACACGGTTGACCGGATCAAGGCCTTGCTGCCCGGCTTCGCGGCCACCTTGCCGCCCTCGGTCAAGCTCGACGTGCTGTACGACCGCTCGCAGTCGATCCGCGCCTCGGTGGACGACGTGCAGTTCACCCTGCTGCTGGCCGGCGTGCTGGTGGTGCTGGTGATCTACCTGTTCCTGGGCAATCTCTCCGCCACGCTGATCCCGGCGGTGGCGCTGCCGATCTCGGTGATCGGCACGTTCGGCGTGATGTTCGCGCTGGGCTACAGCCTCGACAATCTGTCCCTGCTGGCTTTGACGCTGGCGGTGGGTTTCGTGGTGGACGATGCGATCGTGATGCTGGAAAACATCGTTCGCCACATGGAGACCGGCCTGACGCCGTTCGAGGCCTCGGTGAAGGGAGCCAACGAGATCGGCTTCACGATCATCTCGATGACCTTGTCGCTGATCGCGGTGTTCATCCCGGTGATGTTCATGGGCGGCATCGTGGGGCGCCTGTTCCACGAGTTTGCGGTGACCATCAGCGTGTCCATTCTGGTTTCCGGCGTGGTGGCGGTGACGCTGACACCGATGCTGTGCAGCCGCTTCGTCAAGGCGCACGACCATGAGCAGAAGAACTGGCTGATCGCCCGCTTCGATCGCGGCTTCAACGCCGTGCAGGCCGCCTATACGCGCAGCCTGCGCTGGAGCATGCAACGGCCGCGCTGGGTCATGGCGCTGTTTGCGTTGAGTATCGGCGTGACCGTACTGCTGTTCTACGTGACGCCGATGGACTTCATCCCGGCAGGCGACAGTGGCCAGCTGCGCGTGAATACGCAGGCGGCGGACGGTGCCTCCTTCGACGAAATGGTGGCCTTGCAGCAGCGCGTGGCGGAGATCGCCGCCAAGGACCCGAACGTCGATTCGTACATGTCTTCGGTGGGCGCCGGCGGCTCGCGCGCCACGGTCAACAACGGTTCGCTGCTGCTGGTGCTAAAGCCGGCCAGCGAGCGGCTGACGCCGGACGAGATCATCAGCGAGCTGCGCAAGAAATTTGCCCAGGTGCCCGGCATCAAGGCCTACATCCAGAACCCGCCGGCAATCCAGATCGGTGGCCGCCAGTCCAACTCGCAGTACCAGTACACCTTGCAGTCGACCGACCTGGATGCGCTGAACAGCTGGAGCAACAAGGTGACGACGGCGTTCCAGCAGTTGCCGGGTTTCCGTGACGTGACCAGCGATCTGGACATCAACAGTCCGTCGATCGACGTCAAGGTGAACCGCGAAAAGCTGGCGCCGCTGGGCCTGACCATGGCGCAGGTGCAGTCGGCACTCGGTACGGCCTTCGGCGCCAACCAGATTTCCACGATCTACGGTGCGGCGACCCAGTACTGGGTGATCATGCAGGTCGACCGGCCGATGCAGAACGATCCGGCGGTGCTGTCGAAACTGTACGTGACATCAAGCAGCGGCACGCTGGTGCCCTTGTCCACGGTGGCCACGTTCGACCGTCAGGCTCAGGTGCTCACGGTGAACCATCAGGGCCAGTTGCCGGCGGTGACGGTGTCGTTCAACCTCGCCGCGGGCGTCTCGCTGAGCGATGCGGTGGCCAGCATGAATGCCGCGATGACCGGGATCGGCCTGCCGGCGACCATCACCGGCAGCGTGCAGGGCACCGCCCAGGCCTTCCAGCAGTCCATGCAGGGCATGGGGCTGTTGCTGCTGCTGGCGGTGTTCGTGATCTACCTGGTGCTGGGCATCCTGTACGAAAGCTTCATCCATCCGCTGACCATTCTCTCCGGCCTGCCGGCCGCCGGCGTGGGTGCGCTGCTCACCCTGGTGCTGTTCCACGCGTCGCTGGATCTGTTTGCCTTCGTCGGCATCGTGATGCTGGTCGGCATCGTCAAGAAGAACGCGATCATGCTGATCGACTTCGCGCTGGAACGGCAGAATGTCGAGAACATGGCACCGCCCGAGGCGATCTTCGAAGCCTGCAAGGTGCGTTTCCGGCCAATCATGATGACCACGATGGCCGCCTTCGCCGGCACGCTGCCGATCGCGCTGGGCATTGGCGCCGGTGCCGATACGCGGCGTTCGCTGGGTCTGGCGGTGGTCGGCGGACTGGTCGTTTCGCAGGTGCTCACGCTGTACCTGACGCCGGTGATCTACATTTACATGGATCGCCTGCGGCGGCGTTTTGCCAGCCATCACGGCAAGCCGCTGGCGGCCCCTGCTGACTGACTACGCGTAGAGGTTTAAGGTAATCCGAGACTAAGAAGGCGGCCCGCAGGCCGCCTTCTTCGTCAGAGGCTCATGCGGCAGCGGTCATTCACCAGCCCCGTCGCCGGCAAACGCGCCGGGCGCGGAACCGAAGTCGCCATTGGCCTGTGCCGCCATGTACGAGAACGTGGCATATACCGCCACGTTCTGCGCCAGCTGTTTCGGGTCGATCTTGTCCAGCGTGTCGTTGGACGTGTGGTGCCAGTCGAAGTAATAGGTGCCGTCCTGGGTCAGCGACAAAGCGGCCATGCCCTTGCCGTGCATCTGCGACAGGTCCGAGCCGCCACCACCCGGATGCTGCGGATCGTAGGCCACGCCGATCGGTGCGAGCACCTTGGCGATCTGGCCGATCGCGTCGCGTGCCTCCGGCTTCACGCTGGCGCTCATGCGCCAGACCGGGCCGGAACCGAAATCGGATTCGCTGCCGAGCTGGAACTTGCCGACTTCGGCCGCGTGTTTCTCGGCGTAGGCCTTGCCGCCCCACAGGCCCATCTCCTCGTTGGCGAAGGCGATCACGCGGATCGTGCGGTCGGGCCGCTGCGGCAAGTCGTGGATGAGTTTGCCGGCGGCCATCGCGATCGCCACGCCGGCGCCGTCGTCGATCGCGCCGGTGCCCGGATCCCAGGAATCCAGATGGCCGCCGATCGCGACTACCTGGTCGGGATACTTCTTGCCGGTGATCTCGCCGATCACGTTGGCGCCGGTGTACTGGCCGACGATGCCGCAATCCAGATCCAGCTTCACGCTGACCGGCTTGCCGTAGGCCAGCACGCGCTCGAGCTGGTCGGCATCGGGGTTGGACAGCGCGGCGGCAGGAATGCCTTTGTCGTTGCCGTGAAAGCCGGTGACGCCGGTATGCGCGATGCGCTCGTCCGCGTCGGTGCCGGCCGAACGCAGCAGGTAGCCGGCGGCACCCTTCGCTTCGGCGATCACCGGGCCGGCGGTGCGCACCGCCGAGCCCATGCCGTAGTCGTGGCCGTCCTTGTGGCGCTGCATGCGGTAGCCGATGTAGACGATCTTGCCCTTCACGCTGGCCGGGTCGGCGGCCTTCAGAGCGTCGAGGCTGGCGAATTGCACGACCTGTGCGGTGAGGCCACCCTTCGGCGTGCCGGGTGAATAGCCCAGTGCGGTCAGCACCAGCGGTTGCGGGAACGGCGTCACGATCGCGCCGTGTTCGCTGTGACGCTCCCACAGCGGGAAGCTGACCGCCTCGGTATAGACCTTGTCATAGCCGAGTGCCTTGAACTTGGCGACTGCCCAGTCGCGCGCGCGCTGGTCGGCATCGCTGCCGGCCATGCGCGGACCGACCTCGGTGGTCAGCGATTCGACGATCCGGTAGCCGGTATCGTCCTGCATCGCCTTGTCGCGCAGTTGTTCGGCCGTCTTTACGGCTGCCGCGGGAATGCTGGTCGGGGTGGCGGCGCTGGCCATGCCGGTGGCCAGCAGCAGGCTGGCGGCGAGCAGGGTGAGAGGAAGACGGCGCATCGGGGAACTCCGCAGGGTAAACCCCGATTATGGCGCCGATGCCAGGCGGCGCTTAGGCCAGAAGTCATGCCTGTCGTGGAAACGACAAGGGCCGGACCATCCACGAACGGCCCGGTCCTTGCGCTAGGCCATCGCGCTACGGCTTGTTCTTCAGCAGGTCGCGAATCTCGGTGAGCAGCGCCACGTCGGCCGGTGGGGCGGCGGGCGCATCTTCCTTTTTCTTCTGCATGCTGTTGATCGCCTTGACCACCATGAAGATCGCGAACGCAATGATCAGGAACTGGATCAGGGTGTTGATGAAGGACCCGTACTGAATCGCCACTTCGGCGATCTTGTGTTTCGGGTCGCTGTCGTCACCTGGCTTGAGCACCCATTTCAGGGCGGAGAAATCAATACCGCCGGTCAGCATGCCGATCGGCGGCATGATGATCTGGTCGACCAGTGAGGTAACGATCTTGCCGAACGCGCCGCCGATCACCACACCGACCGCCAGGTCGATGACGTTGCCGCGCATCGCGAAAGCCTTGAACTCGGCGAGCATGCTCATGCTGCTGGTACTCCCTCGATTGAGCCGGATGGCAGGCGGACTGTAGCGCGCCGCCGCATTGGCGGACAGAGGAAAATTTCGTAGAAAACACCAGGAATTCAGCCGATCCGGCCATCCAGCTCGGCGACGCCCAGCAGCTCGGCATGGAAGCGGTCGCCGCGCTGCAACGCAGCAACGCCGGCCGGGGTACCAGTGAAGATCAGGTCGCCGCCCTTCAACTCGAACAGCGTGGACAGGGCTGCAATAATTTGCGGTACGCCATGCACCATCTCGCCCAGCGTGGTCTGCTGGCGCAGCTCGCCGTTGACGCTCAGCCGCAGCACGCTGTGTGCATCCAGTGTCACGTCGGCAGCTCGACGCAGCGCGGAAACCGGCGCGGAATGATCGAACGCCTTGGCCACGTCCCACGGGTGTCCCTTCGCCTTGGCCTGCGCCTGCAGGTCGCGGCGGGTCAGGTCCAGCCCCACGCCGTAGCCCCACACCAGTGCAGCGGCCTGTTCCGGGGTGAGGTCATGTCCGCCGCTGCCGAGCGCCACCACCATTTCAACCTCGTGATGCAGGTCGTTCGTGGCCGAGGGATAAGGCACGTCGGCACCGTCGCTGACCACGGCGTCGGCCGGCTTGCAGAAGAACATCGGCGCGGACTTGTCCACGCTGGCACCCATTTCTCGTGCATGTTCGGCGTAGTTGCGGCCGATGCAGAACACCCTGCGGATAGGGAAGCGCTGGTCGCTGCCGATGATCGGCAGGCTGGAAATGGCGGGTGGCGCGATCGTGTAGGTCATGCCGACAAGCGTAGCAAACCGCGCGCGATGTAGCTGGGACTTGCGCGGGTGACAGCTGTCATTGACGATGGCTGATGCTGCACCCTGATGGCGCTGCAGCCGATCCGCCACTCTTGTTGGTGTCGAGCAACCGGCCAGGCCGGGCAGGGAGTCAGGGTGAGCAATGCCGATCTGTTGAAGGAACTGCGCATCGAGCGCCACCAGCGCGACGACCACGCCGGTGGCGGCGGTCGCTGGCGGTGGATCGTCGGCGCGATCATCGTGCTCCTGCTGTTGGGCGGTGCCGGCTGGGTGCTGCTGGGCCATCGTGCCGTGGCGGTGCAGACCGCTGTCGCGGCAACGCCCTCATCGGACAGCGAAGCCGGTGCGGTGCTGCAGGCCACCGGCTATGTCACGGCGCGCCGGCAGGCGACCGTTTCGGCGCAGATCACCGGCACGCTCACCGCGGTGCTGATCGAGGAGGGCGACCACGTCAGCAAGGATCAGGTGCTGGCGCGACTGGACGACAGCGCGTACAAGGCCGCTCTCGACACGGCCAAGGCGCAGGCCTCGGCGGCCCACGCGCTGGTGGCGCAATACCAGGCCCAGCTGGCGCAGAACCTGCGCGACGCGGCGCGCCAGCGGTCGCTGGCCGCGCAGGGGCTGGTCTCGAAGCAGGCAGCCGAGCAGGCCGTCACGCTGGCCGACAGCACGCGCGCCATGCTCGTCTCGCAGCAGAAGACCGCGGTATCGGCCGATGCACAGGTCACCGAGGCACAGGTCAATTTCGATTACTGCGTGGTGCGCGCGCCGTTCACCGGCGTGATCACCACCAAGGACGCGCAAGTCGGCGAGATCATCTCGCCGTTCTCCGCCGGCGGCGGCTTCACGCGTACCGGTGTGGGCACCATCGTCGACATGGATTCGCTGGAAGTCGACGTCGACGTCAACGAAGCCTATATCGGTCGGGTCAAGCCGGACATGTCGGCCGAGGCGGTGCTGGACGCGTATCCGGACTGGAAGATTCCCGCCCACGTGATCGCGATCGTGCCGACCGCCGATCGCGGCAAAGCCACCATCAAGGTACGCGTGGCGCTGGAGAAAAAGGATGCGCGCATCGTGCCCGACATGGGCGTGCGGGTGTCGTTCCTCGAAGTGAAGCCGCAGGCCGGCGCACAGGTGCCGCAAGGCGTGCTGGTGCCGGCTGCGGCGATCGTGCAGCGCGACGGACACAGCGTGGTGTTCGTGGTCGAGGGCGCCCAGGCGCAGCAGCGCACGGTGAACCCGGCCACGCAGGCCTATGGCGAGCTGCGCCTGCTGCCGGCAGCGGTGAAACCCGGCGACAGCGTGGTGGTTGCACCACCGTCCGAGCTGCACGACGGTTCGGACGTCCAGATGAAAGCCGAAAAACCGTAGGCAGGAATTCGTGCAGGAGCACACCCTGTGCGCGAGCTTTGGCACAGATATTCCACACAACAGCATCGCGCAAAGATCAGACATTCACCGGAGAAACACATGGGCACACTGATCGATATCCAGAATCTCGCCAAGACCTACGAGCGCGGCAGGCAGAAGGTCGAGGTGCTGCACCACGTCAACCTGGCGATCCCCGAAGGCGACTTCCTGGCGCTGATGGGGCCGTCCGGCTCCGGCAAGACCACCTTGCTCAACCTGATCGGTGGCCTGGATACGCCGAGCGCCGGCAGCATCACCGTGGGCGGCCAGCGCATCGACCAGCTCGGCGGCGGCGCGCTGGCGAAGTGGCGCGCGTCGAACGTCGGCTTCGTGTTCCAGTTCTACAACCTGATGCCGATGCTGTCGGCGCAGCGCAATGTCGAACTGCCGCTGCTGCTGACCAAGCTCTCCGGCGCCCAGCGCCGGAAGAACGCCGCGATCGCATTGCAGCTGGTGGGCCTGGCCGATCGTGCCACGCACAAGCCGAGCGAGCTTTCCGGCGGCCAGCAGCAGCGCGTGGCGATCGCCCGTGCGATCGTCTCCGATCCCACCCTGCTGGTCTGCGACGAGCCGACCGGTGATCTGGATCGCCAGTCCGCCGAGGACGTACTCGGCCTGCTGCAGCAGCTCAACCGCGAACACGGCAAGACCATCGTGATGGTCACCCACGATCCGAAGGCGGCCGAGTACGCCAGCCATACCCTGCAGCTGGACAAGGGCACCCTGGTCGAACAGGCGGCGGCGTGAGGAGAAGACGATGAAATACCTTCATCTGATCTGGGCCGCTCTGTTCCGGCGCAAGACGCGTACCTTTCTGACCCTGGTCTCGATCGTTGCAGCCTTCCTGTTGTTCGGCCTGCTCAACTCGGTGCGGATGGCATTCAGCGCGGGCGACAGCGTCGACGGCGCGGGACGCCTGATCGTGAACTCGCGCATGTCGATGCAGCAGGCGTTGCCGGAAAGCTTGGGTGCGCGCATTGCTGCCGTGCCCGGGGTGAGCGCGGTTGCGTCGGCGAACTGGTTCGGTGGCGTCTACCAGGACCCGCGAAACCAGGTAATCAGTTTCGCGGTGAGTCCGGATTACGTCGATCTCTACCCGGAACTGGTGCTGCCGGCGGACCAGCGCGCGATGTGGGATCGTACCCGCACGGGCGCCATCGTCGGGGCCGCGCTGGCGAAGAAATACGGCTGGAAGATCGGCGACAAGATTCCCCTGCAGTCGACGATATTCCCGTCCAAGTCATCCGGCGGCAACACCTGGACGTTCGATATCGTGGGCATCTTCCATGCCAGGAACGAGCAGGCGGCCGGGCGCGAGCAGATGCTGATGTTCCACTGGAAATACTTCGACGAGAACAACGCCTTCGGCTCGGGCACGGTGCACTGGTATGTGGTGAAGGTGGCCAACCCGGCGCATGCCGACGAGGTGGCCAAAGCGATCGACGCCATCTCGGCCAATTCCGACCACGAGACGAAGGCGCAGACCGAGCAGGCATTCCAGGCGTCCTTCATCAAGCAGCTGGTGAACATCGGCTTGATCGTGGTGTCGATCATGGGTGCCGTGTTCTTCACCCTGCTGCTGCTTACCGGCAACACCATGATGCAGGCGGTGCGCGAGCGCACCTCCGAACTGGCGGTGCTGAAGACGATCGGCTTTTCCAATCGCAGCGTGCAGGCGATGGTGCTCTGCGAGAGCGTGCTGTTGCTGCTGCTCGGCGGCCTTGTCGGCCTTGCTCTGGTCTCGGTCATCGTGCCGGGCATCGGTGCGGCCAGCGGCGGCATGATTCCGGTGCATGGGGTCAGTGCCAGCACGTGGTTTCTCGGTATTTCCCTGATGCTGGCCATCGGCGTGATCGTCGGCTGGTTACCCGCGTGGCGCGCGATGCGCCTGAACATCGTCGACGCACTCAGTGGTCGTTAGAGAGATCCCCTCATGAAGAAATTCCTGATCAACCTGAGCCTGGTTCTGCTGGTCGTCGTCGCCTTGTTCGGGTGGACGATGCTGCCCTGGTTGGGTGCGCTCGCGCTCGCGGTGATATTCGCCGCATGGCTCGGGTTCTCCCGCAGCGGCCGCCAGACCGCCTCGATGACCGCGGTAGGGGTCAGTACGCTGAGGCAGCGCGCCGGTTCCTCGTCGGTCATCGTGATCGGCATCGCCGGTGTCGTAGCGGTGCTGGTGGCCCTGCTGGCGATGGGCGAGGGTCTGACGGCGACACTGCAAAGTGGCGGGCGCACCGACACTGCCATCGTGCTGCGCGGTGGATCGGCTGCGGAATCGGCATCGGTGCTGGTGCACGACGACGTGCTGGCGATTGGACAGGCGCCCGGCATCGCGCGCGATGCCGGCGGCAAACCGTTGGTGTCGGCCGAACTGGTGGTAGCGGCGAGCGTCAAGCAGCAGGGTTCGGACGAAGATGCCAATGCGCAGCTGCGAGGTGTCGATGCCGAAGCGTGGGCGCTGCGACCAGGTCTGAAGATCGTCCAGGGGCGGAAGTTCACGCCCGGCCTGCGCGAGCTGGATGTGGGGCAGGGTGCGGCACGACAGTTTGCCGGCATGGCCGTGGGCGACGAGGTGAAGCTGGGCACCGAATCGTGGAAGGTGGTCGGCGTATTTGCGTCCGGCGACGCCTATGACTCGGAGCTTTGGGCGGATCGCGAGGCCGTTGCTTCGGCGTATCGTCGCGGCAACAGCGCCGAGTCGGTGCTGGTCAAGCTGACCGGCCCTGCCGCGTTCGACAGCTTCAATGCCGCGCTCGCCTCGGACCCGAAGCTCAAGGTGGAAGCCAGCACGACGGCTGACTACTTCGCCAAGCAGTCGGCAAGCCTGGCCAAGACGATCCATATCGTCGGACTGACGGTAGGCATCATCATGGCGATTGGCGCGATCTTCGGCGCGCTCAACTGCATGTTCGCCGCCGTTGCATCGCGTGCGAGGGAGATCGCCACGCTGCGCGCGATCGGTTTTCGTGGAGCACCCGTGGTGGTGTCGGTCATGCTGGAGACCATGTTGCTGGCCCTGCTCGGCGGGGTGCTCGGCGCGCTGATCGTGTGGCTCGTGTTCAATGGCTACACCGCGTCCACCTTGAATGGACTGACCCAGGTCGTGTTTCGCTTCAAGGTCTCCCCGCAGTTGCTTTGGGATGGTCTGAAATGGGCACTGGCGATTGGCTTCATTGGCGGCCTGTTTCCCGCTGTGCGCGCCGCGCGGCTTCCGGTGACCACGGCGTTGCGCGAGTTATGATCGAAACGGGTTGAATTTTGCAGGAGGCAGGGATGCGCCAGGGACGATGGCTGGCCGTGTTGCTGGTGTTTGCGCTGGGCGGTTGCACGAGCTTTGTGGCGCGTAAACCGGGCGGATCTGGCGCAGTTCAGGCAGTGGTTGAAGCGGGCCGATTTCCAGTTCGATGCCATGAGCACGCAGCAAGGCGTACGCATGGCCAACTGGTACGGCCAGCCGCGCGCGTATGACTTCAGGGCCAACGTGCGGGAGCAGCGCAAGGATCATCACTACAGCCTCAATTTCGATTACAAGTTCGGTGTCGAGCTGGGCAACGCACCCGCGTTGCCTGCACGCGGCAGTGTGATCCTGCTGCATCCCTGGGGCATGGAAGGTTCGGCGCTGACGACCTGGGCGCTGCTGTTCGCCAGTGCCGGCTATACGGTGGTGATGCCCGATCTGCGCAGTCATGGCGAGTCGGCCGATGCGCCAGTGGGCTATGGCCCGCGCGAAGCGGATGACATCGTCGACCTGGTGCGCGATCTGCGGGCGGCGAAGCGGTTGCCGGGGCCGCTGTATCTGTTCGGGGTTTCCTACGGCGGTACGGTGGCTTTGTTTGCCGCACCGAAACTGGCGGAGGTGCACGGTGTAATCGCAATCGAGCCTTACGCCAGTGCCGCGACAGTCATCCGTCGCGCACCGGCCGGCGACCTGTTCGGCCATCGCTGGCTGGCATCATGGATACGCCCGCGCGAAGTGGATCAGGCGATCCAGCGCGCGAGCCGACAGCTGGGTGTCGACCTGGCGCAGCCCGATCCGGGCGACGCGCTGGCACACACGCCGTCGTGCGCATTGATCCTGCGCGGCGCCGAGGACAACCTAATCGCGGGCGATGGCTTGAGCGAGCTGGCTCGACGCTCGCCACGCGCGAGCTATGTGGAGGTGTCGCAAGAAGGGCATTTGATTCTGCCGATGCGTACCGACCGCCTGTTGCCACCACTGCTCGACTGGATGCAGGGGGTGCCGGTGGATGCCAGCGGCAGCTGTCCCGGTTTCATGCCACTGCCTTTCGTCACGACACCAGCAGCGGATCCAATTGCTGCCCCGAAGTTGTAGGAGCGCACCTGTGCGCGAATGCTCTTTGCGGCAATCAACAGCAAAGCGTTCGCGCATAGGGTGCGCTCCTACACAGAATGTCTACGGCATTACCGGCGGCACATAAGTGAGCGTCAAGCCAAGCAGCCACAGCAGGCCCAGCACCAGCGGCACGTGTACCACCAGTTGCATGAAGGTGTAGCCGACGACGTCGCGCGCCTTCAGACCCAGCACGCCGAGCAGCGGCAGCATCCAGAACGGGTTGATCAGGTTCGGCAGCGCCTCGGCGGCGTTGTACACCTGCACCGCCCAGCCCAGATGGACGTGCAGGTCGTTCGCCGCCTGCATCACGTAGGGCGCCTCGACCAGCCACTTGCCGCCGCCGGACGGCACGAAAAAGCCGAGCACGGCGGAGTAGGCGCCCATTACCGCAGGGAAACTCTCGGTGCCTGCAATGTGCACGAACAGGTTCGACAGCCGGTGCGCCAGCGTCGCGCCGCCGAAGCCCGGCGTCTGCGTGAGCAGTGCGGCGATGCCGCCGTACAGCGGAAACTGGATCAACACCCCGGAGGTGCTGGGCACGGCGCGGCTCACCGCATTGAGGAAGCTGCGCGGCCGCCAATGCAGCAGCAGGCCGAGGGTGAGGAACAGGAAGTTGTAGGTATTCAAATTGGCGATCGCGCTGATCGCCGGCTTGCTGGCGAATTCGTGACCGAGCCAACCCAGGCCGAGCAGGCCGATCGCCAGCGACAGCAGCGGGCTGTATTCCAGCCACTCGCCGGGACGCGTGCGTGGCGGCAGCGCCGGCGTCGCGGTTTCGCCGACGTCGAAATCCTGTGCGGTGCGTGCGTTCGCCTCCGACGGTGCGGTGGTCCAGCAGATCAGCAGCGAGGCCACGATCAGCACGCCGGTCAGCACGAACGACTGCCACAGGAAGATCGTCTCGCTGAAGGGCAGCACGCCGGTGATCGCCAGCAGGCCCGGCGGCATGCTGGCCGGATTCGCCTGCAACTGCGCCGCCGATGACGACAGTCCCATCGCCCAGATCGCGCCGAGCCCGAGGTAGGCCGCCGCGCCCGCCGCGCGGTAATCCATGCGCAGGTCGGTGCGCCGCGCCAGCGCACGCACCAGCAGGCCGCCGAACACCAGCGAGAAACCCCAGCTCAACAGCGAGGCCAGCATGCTGACCAGCGCCACGTAGACGATCGCCCCGCGTCCCGTGCGCGGTGCGCGGGCCAGCACGTCGATGAAGCGTGCCACGATCGGTGCGGTGGCCAGCACGTAGCCGCCGATCACCACGAACGCCATCTGCATGGTGAACGGGATCAGGCTCCAGAAGCCGTCGCCGAAAGCGCTCACGGCTGCCGTGGGCGTGGCGCCGAAGCCGAGGGCCGCCAGCGCCACCACGACCACGCCGAGTGCCGCGAATACCCATGCGTCAGGGAACCAGCGCTCCGCCCAGGCTGCGCTGCGCAAGGCCATGCGGGCCATCAATCCGTCTTGTTTCGCGCTCATGGGGTCCTCCGCAGGTGCCGCCGGCATGGTCACGCGCCGGCCATCGCGCAGGCAAGCCGACGATGGTCGAAGGCGTCGGCGCCGCAGCCTGCCCTGGTTACTCGCGCTCGGGCCGCTCGCGTACCGGGTGCTTGCCGAGCTTGCGCTGCAGGGTACGGCGGTGCATGCCAAGCCGGCGTGCGGTTTCGGAGATGTTGCCGTCGCATTCGGTGAGTACGCGCTGGATGTGCTCCCACTCCAGCCGGCGCAGCGCCAGCGGCGCTTCGGGAGTATCGGGCAGCTCGTGTTCGTCGATGTCGGTGCTGTCGCCATCGAGCAGCGCACGTACTACCGCGTCGGCATCGACCGGCTTGGCCAGGTAGTCATGCGCGCCGCGCTTGATCGCTTCCACGGCGGTGGCGATCGAGGCATACCCGGTCAGCAACAACACCCTCAGGTCAGGCACCAGTGCGTGCAGTTCGGGAATCAGGCGCAGGCCGTTTTCCTCGCCCAGTTTGAGATCGAGTACGCAATAGCGTGGATGCTGTCGGCGAGTCAGCGCACGTGCTTCGTCGAAACTGGTTGCCGTGATCACCTCGAAACCGCGCGAGCTGAGTGCGCGTGCCAGCACGCGCACGAACGTGGCGTCGTCGTCGACCAGTAGCAGCGGGCGCGCCATGGTGGCTTGGGGCAACTCGGACATTGCAGTGGTTCCTCAAAGTAGAACAGTGTGCATTCTTGCCGGATGCGGCAACGCATGCACGCGCGGCGTCGCGGTGCATTCAAGGTTCCGCGATGACGGCCAGCGGCAGGCGCAGGCACACCTTGGCGCCTTGGTCGGTATTGCCCGCGGTCAGCTCGCCGTTCAGGCGTTCCGCGGTGGCCTCGGCCAGGGCCAGGCCAAGTCCAAGCCCGGTCTGCTTTTGCGAGTATCCGAGCAGGGCGGCATCGGCGGCGTCGTCAAAGCCGGGGCCGCGGTCGCTCACGCACAGCTGCAGCCATCCGGCCTCGCGGGTGACCTGCAGCATCACCGCGTTGGAATCGCAGCTGGCCGAGGCGTCGGCAGCGTTGTTGAGCAGGTTGAGCAGGGCGTGGCGCAGGCCGGGTGGCGTGCGCAACACAGTCAGTGCGGTGGGCTGGTCCAGCTCAAGGCCCAGCTCCGCTTCCGGCCGCAGCAGCTGGAAGCGCTCCAGGCAGCCATGGATGAACTGGTCCACGCTGAGCCGCTCCGGCTCCTGTGACAGCTGCGCTTTCCCGAACGCGACCATCTCGCGCAGGATCGTGCGGCAGCGATCGACCTGGCCCTCCAGCAGCGCCAGGTCCTCGGCCAGCGTGACATCGCCGGCATGTTCGCGGCGCAGTTCGGGCAGCAGGGTGCGCATCGTCGACAGCGGCGTGTTGAGCTCGTGCGCGGCACCGGCAGCCTGGGTGGCGATCGCAAGGATGCCTTCGTCGCGCAGCGCACGTTCGCGTACCCGTTGCACTTCCAGCTGTTGTACGCGCAATGCATGCGCCAGCCGGTTGATGAAGAACCCCAGCAACAGCGCGCTGATCACGAAGTTCACGCCCATGCCGACCACGTGCAGCGAAAAGCCGCCGTGTGCGCCGTCCTCGCCATGCATCGGCATGGGCAGCGGCACGTGCCATGCCAGCAGGATCAGGTAGGCGACGCCGGCCAGGGCGGCCACGGCCAGGATCGCGCGTACCGACAGCGCCGCCGCACTCAGTGCGATCGGCACCAGCAGCAGGGTGATGAACGGATTGCTGGCGCCACCGGTGAAGTACAGCAGGTAGCCGAGCACCAGCGTGTCGGCGGCAATATGGCCGATGGTTTCCCATTCGCTCATCGGCCATGGCAGGCGCAGCCGCCAGGCAGCGAAAACAGAAAATACCGCCAGCAGGCCGATACCGAGCAACAGCGGCAGCAGCGGAATGTCGAGCTGCATCCACCAGGCGCAGACCAGTACGGCCACGCTTTGCCCGGCGATGGCACAGAGCCTGAGCCAGGCCAGCGTGCGGGTCAGCGCGAACGGGCCGATGCGTTGGGCGGGACGATGCGGCATGGCGATCATCCGTGCTTGCCGATGATCCGGGCGGCCCGTCGTGCGTGGCACGACGGGCCGGGCTGGCGGGTCAGGGCGTGTTGAATTCCTCGCTGCGAACGGCGGGCAGCGGCGTGTGGTTGTTCGCCGGATCGGAATGGCTGGCCGACAGCCTGTTCATCAGCGGCAGCATGACCAGCGCGATCACCACGCAGGCGATGCCGACGAAACCGAGCTTGTTGAACAGGCTCACGTAGATCGTCAGCGACTGCACCGGATCGGTGATGTTGTCGGGGATGTGCGCATAGTTGGCCACGATGCTGCCGAGGTACTGCGACAGGCCCACGGCCACGTAGTACGCGCCCATCATGAAGCCGCCCATGCGCGAGGGCACATAGCGCGCGATCATCGCCAGGCCGAGGCCGCTGACCAGCAGTTCGCCCAGCGAATACCAGCCATAGCCCCAGACCATCGTCCACGACGACACCTGGCCGGCCACCGCGGCGCCTGCACCCACGCCATACATGAAGAAACCGACGGCCACGGCGGCAAAGCCCAGCGCGAACTTGAGTGCGATCGAGGGATCCTTGCCGACCCGGCCAAGCGCGTTGTAGGCGAACACCAGCACCGGGCTCAGGACGACGATCCAGATCGCGTTTAGATTCTGGTACTGCTCGGGGATCCAGTTGAACAGGTGCACCCCGAATACGTTGAACGACAGGTCCACGTTGTGCTGCGCGAACAGGTTCAGCGACGTCGCCATCTGCGAGTAGAAGATGAAGAAAAAGATCGTCTGCACGGTCAGCACCAGCGCGGCGATCAGGCCGGCACGCTCGCTCGGCTTGCTGCTGCGGATCAGGTGCGCGAAAACGCCCAGGATCACCACGCCGGCGGCGTAGACGCAGACCTTCGCCACCGCCTCGCTCTGCAGAATGAACGCGACCACGAAAATCATCAGGAAGGCCGCCCCGAACACCGGCAACGCGCGACGCATGTTCATCGGCAAGTCGTCCGCAGGCGAACCGATATGCACGAGCGCGCGGCGCATGAACAAGTAATTGAACATGCCCAGGATCAGGCCGATCGCACAGACGCCAAACGCGGTGTGCCAGCCCATCGAGTCGCCGTAGTGTTTGGCGACGACATCGCGAATCAAGGGCGTGGCCGTCATCGAGATCATCGAACCGATGTTCACCGCCATGTAGTAGATGGTGAAGGCGCTGTCGATCTTGGTGTCGTCGCCCTCGTAGATCTTGCGCACCAGGTTGCCCGCATTGGGTTTGAAGAAGCCATTGCCGACCACGATCACGCCGAGCGCGAAATAGGTGAGGTTGGCTGGGGTCAGCAAGGCCATCAGGCCGCTGCCGCCATCGGTCAGGCCCAGCGTCTCCGGCGGGATCCACAGGATGCCGTAGCCGATCGCCAGCACCGTCGCGCCGATCAGCATGGTGCGCCGCGTGCCCAGCAGCTTGTCGCCGACCCACCCGCCGATCGCCGGCGTGGCGTAGATCAGCGCCGCCGCCGCACCCCAGACCAGGTTGGCCTTGGTATCGACGAAGCCAAGCTTCTTCATCAGGAACGTGACCATCAATACCTGCATGCCGTAGAAGCCGAAGCGCTCCCACATCTCGATCATGAAGACGGTAGTGAAGGAGCGCGTCTGCGAGACGGGCGGGTTCTGGATTGCCATATCTTTTCCGTACGTGATTCAAACCATGGCGACGCCGGGGCAACGCCGGTGACATGCGACCCTGAACGGATCACAACCGCCGAAGCGTAACCTATTCGCCATCCGGGTGTAGCTGCACTGCGACATGGTGGAATCTTGCGACCGGCGCCGGCTTGTGCCGGCTCCGCCGTGGCAACTCCTGCGGCAAGGCCGCTTGTGGCATCATTAATGGCTTGTGCGCCCTACGGAGAGCCCCGCCCGCCATGCCGATCTTCGAGCTTTCATTGCGTGGCAGACCGCTTGCTGCGGCCATTCCCGCTTATCCCGGCCGGCGCTTGCCGGCGTTTGCCTGAGCCGGTCGCCTCGAGATGGCAGCCGAAGGTTTTCGCGGTCCGAAACAGCTCTGGCAGGCGTTCCAGTGGTCGATGAAAGGCCTGCGGGCCGGCTGGCGCCATGAGGCATCGTTCCGCCTCGAGGCTTGTCTGGCCATCGTGCTGGTGCCGCTCGGCCTGTGGCTGGGCAACGGCGGGCTGGAGAAATTCGCGCTGATCCTGGCGCCGCTGCTGGTGCTGTCGGCCGAACTGCTCAACTCGGCGATCGAGGCGGTGGTCGACAAGGTCAGCCCGGAGTTCCACGAACTGGCCGGCCGCGCCAAGGACATGGGCTCGGCGGCGGTGTTCCTGCTGCTGGTGCTGGTGTTGCTGAGCTGGGGACTGATCCTGTTGCCACGCTGGCTTTGAGCTGGCACCGATGCAGATTTTACGTGATGGCGCCGGAACGATTGCGCTGCGCCGGCATGGATGCTGCAATGGCCGAACCAACGGGCTGGAGCGATGCCATGAATACCTTGCGTCTGTGCGTGTTGTTGCTGATGGCCGTCATGCTCTCGGGCTGTGGATACAACGCCATGCAGCGACAGGACGAGGCGGTCAAGGCGGCCTGGTCGGAAGTGCTCAACCAGTACCAGCGGCGTGCCGACCTGGTGCCGAACCTGGTCAACACGGTCAAGGGTTACGCCCAGCACGAGGAAAAAGTGTTCACCGAGGTCACCGAGGCCCGTGCCAAGGTCGGCAGCATCCAGGTGACGCCGGAGCTGGCCAACGATCCGCAGGCACTGGCGAAGTTCCAGGCCGCGCAAGGTGAGCTGGGCAATGCGCTGTCGCGGTTGATGGTGGTCAGCGAGAATTATCCGCAATTGAAAGCCGATGGCCTGTTCCAGAATCTGCAGGCGCAACTGGAAGGCACCGAGAACCGCGTCACCGTGGCGCGCAATCGTTACGTGCAGGCGGTGCAGGATTACAACTCGATGATCCGCACTTTTCCGAACAACCTCACCGCAAAGATGTTCGGTTATGCGGTGAAGCCGAACTTCAGCGTGGATAACGAGAAGGCGATCTCCACCGCACCGACGGTGGACTTCGGCAACAGCACGCCGGCACCCGCTGCCTCGGCGCACTGATGATGCTTCGGCGCATGTCGCGCCTGTTGCTGCTGGCGATCGCCTTGCTGTCGCCGGCCCTGCTGCATGCAGACACGGCCGTGCCTAAGCTGGTACGGCACGTCACCGATCTCACCGGTACGTTGAGCGCGGCGCAGGTCGACCAGCTGGATGCGCAACTGGTCGCGCTGGAGAAAGCCAAGGGCGCGCAGCTGGTGGTGCTGATGGTGGGCAGCACCGAACCGCAGGCGATCGAGGAGTATTCGCTGGCGGTGGCCGAGGCGAACAAGATCGGTCGCAAGGGTACCGACGATGGCGTGCTGCTGCTGGTCGCGAAGAACGACCGGCGCGTGCGCATCGAGGTGGGCTATGGCCTGGAAGGGGCGATTCCGGACGCGGCGAACGCGCGCATCATCCGCGAGTACATCGCGCCGAAATTTCGCGGCAACGATTATTTCGGCGGCATCAGCGATGCGGTCGGCGCGCTGACCCAGCTGATCAACGGCGAGTCGTTGCCGCCACCGGTGCAGGGCGCTCCCAACGAGGGGCATGCCGGTCCCGGTCTGCAGAACAGCCTCATGATCGGCGTGTTCGTGGCGTTGTTCCTGCGCAGCGTATTCGGCCGGACCAGTGCCTGGGTCCGCACGCCACTGGGCGCCGTGCTGACCGGTGGACTGTTGTGGGTGCTGGTCTCGATGGGTGCCGGCATCATCGGCGCGCTGATCGGTGGCGTGCTGATGCTGTTGCCTGGCGGTGCCGGGCGTTCGATCGGTGGCGGGG
>NZ_MUNV01000020.1 GCF_002001125.1 Rhodanobacter sp. B04
AAACGGTGGGGGTTTTTTCTTGGCCGGCTCTACCGGCGCCGATCGACCGCTCGCTAGCAGCAACAGATCTCTGTCACGCAACTCATCCACGAAGGCCTTCCCACCCGGACAGGCCTTCGTCTTGGCGGTGTTTGAGAAACGGTGACCGTCACGAGCGCGGATGGCAGGCGCCAACGCGGCGACGCCAAGTGCTTTATCTCCCAAACCTCCATCAGAAACGATGGAGGTTTTTCTTTGAGGTCTTCTTGCAAGGTCGGGTTGAGGCCATGCACCCGATGGCTTACTGCACATGTCGCCGAATGATCCACGAGATGAAACACAACGTTCACTCCGCGTGCCCATGGGGTTCACCTGAGCACCACGCCATCTTAGTAAACTGTATGGTACATAAATACATCATGGCCCTGTTCCCGTAGGTTCTTCATGCATTTGCCTGCCAGGTCACTCCGTGTTGCTCTCGCATTTCCGCTGGTGCTGTTTGCCTTGCCCGCCGCAGCCGCGCACCTGGAAATCCAGGCTGGGCGCAGTTACATGGACAGCTCCGCAGTGAACACGCTTTTTGTGGAAAGTGTGCTCAATGAATACCGCATCGGTGGCAGCGGTTTGAGCTGGTCGCCGGATGTCTCGCTGGGCTGGCTGGATGGCCGCGACATCGCTAGCTTTGACCGTAATCGTTACTCGACGCGTGACCAGGTCTGGCTCGTGGCGGGCGGGGCCCGGTTTCGCTATGGCGACGCCGGTGACTGGTACCGATCGCTGTTCTTCAGTTTCCAGCCGGCCTTGCACACGGGCCGCACACAGGCGCTCAGCTCTCCGTACGAATTCGTCAGCACGCTGGGCTGGCAGGGACGACGCTTCAGCGTGCAGATACGGCACATTTCCAACGGCGATCTGCATAGCCCCAACCGTGGCGAAACCATGGCCTTGCTGGGTATGGGCTTCGATCTGTAACTGCAGGTTTTGAAGACGTGCCGGGCAGACACAAAACCGGCGGGTCATGCCCGCCGGTTTTGTGGTGTGCGAATGAGATCGCTGGCGTTGCTCAATGCCCGCCAGATGCGGCAGCAGCCTTCGCGGTGAACGGCGGCCGCGCCAGCCACACCACGAAGATGAGTGCCACGAACACCCAGCCCAGCATGTAGAACACTTCGTTGAACGAAATCTGGAAACCCTGCTGGGTGATCATCTGGTTCACCAAGCTGGCCGCGGTCTGCGGATCGCCAAGCTGGCCCATGGTCGCCTGGGTGGCCGGGTCGTAGACCGTGATGTGTTCGGTCAGCTGGGCGTGATGCACGATCGCGCGGTGCTCCCACATGAAAGTGGTCAGCGAGGCCGAGAAGCTGGCGCCGAGCGTGCGCAGGAAGGTGGCCAGACCACCGCCGGCGGCGATCTCGTTCGGCTTCAGGTCCGACAACAGGATGGTGGTCACCGGCATGAAGAACAGCGCGACGCCAAGACCCTGCAGCAACTGCACCAGGGCAACATGGGTGTAGTCGATGTCGAGGAAGAAGTCCGAGCGCATGAAGCAGGTGACGCCCATCACCACGAACGAGAACGACGCCACCATGCGCAGGTCGAAACGCGCTGCGTACTTGCCGACGAACACGGTCAACAGCACCGGCAGGATGCCGATCGGCGCCGCGGCGAAGCCGGCCCAGGTCGAGGTGTAACCGAGATTGCGCTGCAGCCATTGCGGCAGCAGCAGGCCGATCGCGAAGAACGCCGCATACGCCAGCACCAGCGCCAGCGTGCCGTAGCGGAAATTGCGATGGCGCAGCAGCTTCAGGTCGACGATCGGATCCTTGTCGGTGAGTTCCCAGATCAGGAACACCGCGATGCTGATCGCCGAGACGATGCTGGTGATGACGATGAAGGTGGAATTGAACCAGTCCTCGTCATTGCCCTTGTCCAGCACCACCTGCAGCGCGCCCACGCCGATGATCAGGGTGATCAGGCCGACATAGTCGATCTTCGGCCGCTGGGTGACGTCGTTGCGGCCCTTCATCTGGTTGCCGACCACCATGCTGGCGAAGATGCCGATCGGCACGTTGATGAAGAAGATCCACGGCCACGAATAGTTGTCGGTGATCCAGCCGCCAAGGATCGGGCCGGCGATCGGCGCCACCACCGTGACCATCGCCAGCAGGGCCAGCGCCATGCCACGTTTGGCTGGTGGATAGATCGAGATCAGCAGCGCCTGGGTGACCGGATACATCGGTCCGGCCACCGCACCCTGGATCGCGCGGAACACGATCAGCATGCCCATGCTCTGCGCGATGCCGCACAGGAACGAGGCGACCGAGAACAGCAGGGTCGACCAGATGAACATCTTCACTTCGCCGAAGCGACGGGTGAGGAAGCCGGTGAGCGGCAGCGAGATCGCCATGCTCACCGCGAACGAGGTGATCACCCAGGTGCTCTGGTTCACGCTGACGCCGAGGTTGCCGGCGATGGTCGGCAACGACACGTTGGCGATCGTGGTGTCCAGCACCTGCATGAAGGTCGCCAGCGACAGGCCGATCGTGGTGAGCGCCATGTTGGGTGGACGGAAGGATGTGCTCATGGATGTTCGCGTGGGTTGCGGGAGTTTGCCTGCGCCCGTAAGCCGGGCGCAGGCGACGTGTCACTTGCCGCCGCCGGCCATGTTGGCGTGGATGATCTGAGCGATCATTCCATCCGCCTGAGCCAGCTGCTTCTCGTAGACGTCGGTGCTGAAGGCCGGTGCGGTCGGTGGCTGCTGCGCCAGCATCGGGCCGTTCTGGTCGTGCAGGCTCACGTCCACGTCGGTGGACAGGCCGATGCGCAGCGGATGCTGGTCCAGCTGCTTCGGATCGGTGAACACGATGCGTACCGGTACACGCTGCACGATCTTGATCCAGTTGCCGGTGGCGTTCTGCGCGGGCAGCAGGGCGAACGCACTACCGGTGCCGACACCTAGGCTCTCGACCTTGCCCTTGTAAGTCACCGCACTGCCGTACACATCGCTACGGATGTCCACCGGCTGGCCGATGCGCATGTGGGTGAGCTGGGTTTCCTTGAAGTTCGCGTCGATCCACACCTGGTGCAGCGGCACCACCGCCATCAACGCCAGGCCCGGAGCGATGCGCTGGCCGAGCTGCACCGAACGCTTCGCCACGTAGCCGTCGACCGGCGCCACGATGGTGGTGCGCAGGTTGTCCAGGTAAGCCGCGCGCAGGTTCGCCGCGGCCGCCTGGACGTCCGGATGCGAGGCGACCACGGTGTCGTCGACCAGCACCTTGCTGGTCTGGTACTGCTGCTGCGCGGTGATCAGAGCGCTTTCGGCGGCGGTCAGCGCGTCCTGTGCATGCGCCAGTTCCTCGGCGGAGATCGCGCCGGACTTGGCCAGATCGCGCCGGCGGTTGTAGTCGGCACGCGCCTTGTCCACCGCCACCTGACGTGCGGCCACATCGGCCTGCGCGCCGCTGACGCTGCTGTACAGGCCACGCACCTTGCGCACCGTGTTGGCGAGATTCGCCCTGGCCGAGGCCAGCGCCACTTCGGTATTGCTGTCGTCGAGTTTCACCAGCACGTCGCCGGCATGCACGAGGTCGCCGTCATCGGCACCGATCGTGACCACGGTGCCGGACAGTTGCGGGGTCACCTGCACCACATTGCCGGAGACGTAGGCATCGTCGGTGCCTTCGTACCAGCGCCCGTCGAGGAAGTACCACAGCGTCCAGGCGATCAGGGCAAGCAGCACGACCACGCCGAGCAGGCGCAGCAGGAATCCGCGGCGGTTCTTTTCCGGCGGCTGGGCGACCGGGGCGGTCGCGGTAGGGGTCTGGCTGGACATGAGGGGTGCCTCAGGAATGCGAAGAGGAAGGGGAAGAAGGAGTCATGTCGCCGGCTTGCGGCATATAGCCGCCGCCGAGCGCCTGAATGAGCTGGATCGAGATGTCGATGTGCTGCGCCTGCAGCGCCGCCAAGCCCTGTTCGGCGACCAGCAGCTGCTGGCGCACGCTGAGTGCTTCCAGATAGCTGCCGACACCGGCCTGGTAACGCTGCTGGGCGAGATCCCAGGCCTGCCGGGCGGCATCCAGTGCGCGCTGCTGCGCGGCGAGCTGCTGGTCCAGCGACTGCTGTGCGGTGATGTCGTCGGAGACCTGGTTCAGTGCACCGACAAGAGTCTGGTTGTACTGCGCCACGGCGATGTCGTACTGCGCATCCTTGCCGGAAAGATTGGCGCGCAGGCGGCCACCGTCGAAGATCGGCAGGCTCAGCGTGGGGCCGAATTCGTAGAAGCGGGACGAGGCCTGGAACAGGTTGCCGCCGCCGATATTGAGCAGGCCGGCCATCGCACCGAGGTTCACGTTCGGCAGAAACTCGGTCTTGGCGACCTTGATGTCCTTGCCGGCCGCCTCGACACGCCAGCGTGCGGCGACCAGGTCGGCACGATGGCCGATCAGTTCAACCGGCAGGTCGGTTGGCACGGTCAGCACGGCCGATGCCAGCGTCTGCGGACGACCGATGTCCAGGCCGCGATCCGGGCCCTTGCCGAGCAGCACCGACAGCGCCGAACGGGCGGCATCAATTGCGCGGTTCGCCACGGCCTGTTCGCGCTCGGCGCTGGCCACTTCCGCATCGTCCTGCTTCAACTGCAGCTGGCTGTCGATGCCGGCGGCCACGCGCTGGCGGGTCAGCTGACGCGCCTTGCCGGCGCGCTCCAGTTCGGCCTTCGCCAGATCCTGCTGGGTGTATGCATAGCCGAGTTGCACATAGGCGCGTGCCACGTTGCCGGACAGTTCGATGCGCGCCGCACGTGCCTCGATATCGGCGGCGCGTGCCTGGCCCAGTGCGGCCTGCCACGCGGCACGCTTGCCGCCCCACAGGTCGAGGCCCCAGTTGAAGCTGGCATAGCCGTACTTGGCGGCGGCGAAATGCGACTCTGGGCTGAGCAGGCCATCGGGCAGGCGCGCGCCGGCAACACTGGCGCCGCCGTTGACGGTCGGGCCACGCGCAGCGTCGGCGACGCCGACTTCCGCCTGCGCCTGACGTGCACGCGCATCGGCGATCGCCAGGCCGGGGTTGTCCTTGAGTGCTTCGCCGATCAGGTCAGAGAGCTGCGGATCACCGAGCCCGCTCCACCAGTCCTGTGTCGGCCATGCGGCGGGTGAAAGGGTGATTCCGGCTAGGCTGCGCTCGGCCTTGAGCGTGGATGGATCGATCGGGGTGCCGTCGGGATGCAGACCGCCGCTGCTGGCGCAGCCGGCCAGGGCAAGAGTCAGTGCGGTCGCAGCCGCAAATAAGTGCAGACGCATGGGTGGTGTCCAGGTAAACGAATCAGTTCTTGTCGCGCAGTGCCTGCAGCACGCGTTCCAGGTAGTTGTGCAGCTGCTCGCTTTCGAGCTGGCTCAGCGAGCGCTGCGACGCGGTCATCACGCGCTCGCTGCATACGGAGGCGGTGTTCTGCCATACGGCCACGCCGGCGTCGGTCAGCTCGATGCGAAGAGCCCGGCGATCCTGTTCATGCGGGGAGCGGCGCAGGTAACCCTTGCGCTCCAGCTGGTCGAGCTGGCGGGTCATTGCGCCACCATCGAGTTCTACGGCGCGGGCCAATTCGGTAGCCGAGACCGCACCCAGCTGCTGCGCCTTCTTCAGGATCAGATACTGGGTAAAGCTCAGGTCCACGCCCTGGCTGGACAGTTCCGCCTCGATCGCACGCACCATTTCGGAGCGCACCATGGTCAGCAGCATGCCGAGGCTGGCCGTATGTGGATCAGGCGTGCCGGAGAGTTCGTGGGAGGGCGTGTTTGGCTTCATGCCGCGGCATTCTATTGCCGAAAGTATATTTGTCAAGGCAAATATATGTCAGTTTATGTTTGTTTCAGCAAAATTTCGCGTCGGCCAGGCAATTCGGCCAGCTCGTCGGCCAGCCACGCACGCAGGGCCGGGTCGCGGATCTCGAAAAGCTCGAACACGCCCAGTGCCCGCAGGGCGGGCAACTGGGCCAGCAGCCGTGGCTCCATGGCGCGGCGCACGGCCTCGGGCGTCACGGGATCAAGCATCTGGTGAGCACAGGCGATGAAGGCTTCCACCGGCGATGCGGCGGCCCGGGATTTGACGGAAATCAGTTCAATGGGCGACATGGCATCCTCGACGTGGGATGTCGCGACACGGCGACATCCCTGATCAGGACGGGCGAATCCCGCCCGATGTGACACTGTTCGGTGCAGGCATTTGTCCGCATGGATGAAACCGCGAGCGGCGGCAGCGGCATCTGTCCCGGCCGGTAGGCGGTCGGGAAGGTCACAGCTTAGGCAGACTCGCTGCAATCTGATAACGTTATTTGGTCAATTTATATCGAGAATCGGCCATGCCACCTTCCAAGGAGCAGGTCCACGAACTGATCGAGCAGGTCGGCGGCCCTGCACTGATCGCCTACCGGATCGAGCGTGAAGCCGCCAGCGAATACGGCGAGGACACCCAGACCTACGACTGGCATCGTCACCTGCGCGGGCAATTCTTCTGCGTCGAGAGCGGGCTGGTCCACGTGCACACCGAACACGGTTCGTGGATGCTGCCGCCGCATCGTGCCGGGTGGATGCCGCCGGGCGAGCTGCATACGGTCAGCATCAGCGGAGTGATGAGCGGCTGGGGCGTGTTCATCACGCCGGACATCGACCATGGCCTGCCTGCGCGTCCCTGCGTGATCGGCATCACCGAGCTGCTGCGGGCGCTGGTACATCGCGCCAGCTCGTGGACCTGGCACGAGCGGCTCGACGCGGAGCAGGAACGGGTGATGTCGGTGCTGCTGGATGAAATGCGCCGCGCACCACACGAACCCTTGCACCTGCCGATGCCGTTCGACCGCCGGCTGTTGCGTATCGCCCAAGCCGTGCTCGAACAGCCGCATGACAACCGCAGCCTGGAGGACTGGGCCACCTGCGCCGGGCTGTCCGCGCGCAGCCTCAGCCGGCTGTTCCGTGTCGAGACCGCGCTGAGCTTCGCGCAATGGCGCCAGCAGGCACGCCTCAGCCGCGGCCTGGAACAACTGGCGGAAGGTACACCGGTGGCGGTTGTCGCCGACGCGCTGGGCTACGTCAGCGTCAGTGCCTTCGTGGCGATGTTCCGGCGCAATTTCGGCCAGCCGCCGGCACGCTATTTCGCGCGCAAGCCGGCGCCAGCCTGATCGCGGCAGCGTTAAGGAACATAAGCGGCGCTTATCGCCACGATCACTAAAACCGCATTGGCTTATCGGATGGGCCGGACTTAGCATGCGCCAACGCCATTCCCGCGTTGTCGAGAAACCTGCGAGGTCGTCATGCTCCGTCCCTTCGTCACGATGCTGCTTGCCCTCACCCTGCTGCCCGCCGCGGCATTCGCCGGCGACAATTTCTGGCAGACGCCCACCATCAATGGCGCCGGCAAGATCCACGGGTTGCCGCAGGCGGCGTACCAGCCTGATCGCAACGCCACCTACAAGGTGGTGTTCAGCCTGAGCAAGGCCGGCGACAAGCCTGACGAGGTGAGTCCATCACTTGATCACGTGGCACGCGCGGTGAATCTGTATGTCAGCGCCGGCGTGCCGCTCGACCATCTGAAATTCGTGGCGATCGCCTCCGGCGGTGCCACGCCCATCGTGCTGAACGATGCGCAGTACAAGAAAGCGTATGGCGTGGCCAATCCGAACCTGCCGTTGATCGAACAGCTGCGCAAGGCCGGTGTCGATATCGCGGTGTGCGGCCAGGCCGTCGCGGAACACAAGTTCCAGTACGACTGGGTGGATTCGCACGTCACGCTGGCGTTGTCCGCGCTGACCACGATCACCGTGCTCGAGCAGCAGGGTTACGCCCTGATGCCGCTGTGATCCACGCGTTGCCAGGGAAACATGTGATGCGCCATTTCGTCATGGGCCTGTTGCTGGCGGCCAGCTTCGTCGCCAACGCGGCCGACAGGACCGACTACCTGCCACCGTGGAATCCGCCACCGGCGGGCCTGCAGTTCAGCGTGCCGCCGGTGGATGCGATCGCCGACCTGCACGGCGATATCGTCGATCCGCAACTGGTGTTGTTCTTCGCCGGCAACCAGTTCATGGTGGTGCATGACTTGCTGGAAGCGTTCAAGCAGGCACATCCCCAGTACCAGCGGATCTATGCCGAAACCTTGCCGCCGGGCATTCTCGCCAAACAGATCCAGAGCGGCACGCTGGTGATGGGCAACCTGCGCATTACGCTGAAGCCAGACATCTATACGGCCGGCAAGGATGCGATCGCCGACAACCAGCAGAAGCACGGCTGGTTCGCCGACAGCTACGACTACGCGCGCAATCCGCTGGCGATCCTGGTGGCGAGGGGCAATCCGAAACACATCACCGGGCTGACTGATCTTGGCCGTAGCGATGTGCGCGTGAGCATGCCGAACCCGGCGTGGGAGGGCATCGCGAAGCAGATCGAAGCGAGCTATCGCAGGGCCGGTGGCGATGCGCTCGACCGCACCATCATGGATACCAAGGCGAAGGACGGCAGCACCTTCCTCACCCGCATCCACCACCGCCAGTCGCCGCTGCGCGTGCTGCAGGGCGAGTCGGACGCGGCGCCGGTGTGGTCGACCGAGGCGTATTTCCAGCAGCAGATCATGCATTTCCCGGTCGAGACGGTGACGATTCCGGCGAGCCAGAATGTCACGGCCACCTATACCGCCGCACGCATGAAGGATGCGCCGCACGAGCAGGCCGCAAAGGATTTCCTGGCCTTCATGCAGAGCCCCGCGGCGCAGGCGGTGTATCGCAAGTACGGCTTCCTGCCGGCGCATTGAGGATGGGCAGAATGCAGCACGTCGGCTCACGAATGTGGTTGCTTGGTTTCGGTCTGGCCGCCGCGACGGCGCTGCCGGTCGGTGCGGCGCATGCCGTCGACGCGGCGGCGATCACGACGCAAGGCAACGGCAAGGGTGCGGCACCGTGCATGGCCTGTCACGGTGTCGACGGAGGCGGTCAGGCCAGCACCGGCAACCCGCGGCTGGCCGGACTCGACGCGGCCTATCTGCAAAAGCAGCTGGATGACTTTGCCGGCGGCGCACGTACGAGCCCGGTCATGCAGGCCACCGCCATGGCGCTCAGTGAAGACGAGCGCGCGGCACTGGCGGCGTACTACAGCAAGCTGCCGATTCCGCCCGCGCTAATGGAGCCGGCCACGCCGATGCCCGCGACGGATAGCGTCGGTGCCGTACTCGCCACGCGTGGTCGTTGGGACAAGCAGGTACCCGCATGCGTGCAATGCCACGGCCCCTCCGGTATCGGTGTGGGTGCGCATTTCCCGCCGTTGGCCGGGCAGCCGGCCGCGTATATCGATGCGCAGCTCAAGGCATGGCAGCAGGGCACGCGACACAACGATCCGCTGCAGCTGATGCAGCATCTGTCGAATGCGCTCAGTGCGCAGGACATCAATGCCGTGGCCGGCTGGTTTGCCGCGCAACCGCTCGATGCGAAAGGGGCCACGCCATGAAACCCCTGCTCGCCTTGCTGGCGGCGACCGTCGCGATAGGCGCGTTGAATGCCTGCTCGCAGAAAACACCGACAACGGCAGCCGCCAGTGCAGCGCCCGCTGCTTCAAGCACGGTGACAAACAGCGTCGTCACCAAGCCGTCATCGCCGGCATTCACGCCGCCATCGGAAACAGACATTCCCGGCGGCCCGCTGGGCGATGTGATCCGCCAGGGTCGCGACATCTTCACCGACACGCCGGCGCATGCCAGTGCGTATGCCGGCAACACGCTCAGCTGCAGCAACTGCCATCTGGATGCCGGCCGGCTGGCCAATTCGGCGCCGTTGTGGGGCGCCTACGGCATGTATCCGCAATACCGCAAGAAGAATGGCCACGTGAACACGTTCGGCGAACGCTTGCAGGGCTGTTTCCGCTTCAGCATGAACGGCAAGGCACCGCCGCTGGACAGTGCCGAGATGGTGGCGCTGGAAACCTACGCGTGGTGGATGGCAAAGGGCGCGCCGGTCGGCGTCAAGTTGCAGGGCGCCGGTTATCCGAAGCAGGGTTTCAAACCGCCGCAACCCGCGGATTACGCGCGCGGTGAAAAGGTCTACGCGGCGAACTGCGCGCTGTGCCACGGTGCCGACGGGCAGGGCCAGCAGGTGGCCGGGCGCAACGTGTTCCCGCCGCTGTGGGGGCCGCAATCGTTCAACTGGGGCGCCGGCATGCACGAGCTGGACAACGCCGCCGCCTTCATCAAGGCGAACATGCCGCTGAGTCGCGGCGGCAGCCTGAGCGACCAGGACGCGTGGGACGTGGCGATGTTCATGGATGCGCACGAGCGTCCGCAGGATCCGCGCTATACCGGCAACCTGGCCGAGACACGCGCGAAATATCACGACACGCCGCAGTCGCTGTACGACACCGAAGTGAACGGCCACCTGCTCGGTTCGCAGCCCGCGCAAAAATAAGCGGAACGTGGCGCGCCGCCGCGTCGAGTCCGGATCGCCGCGGTGCTCCGGCGGATTCGAACCACCGAATCCATGGCCACGCGTCAGTGCGCGCGATCCAGCAAAGGCGTGACGATTTGTTCCAGTTGCTGGCTGGTCCATGCCGGCTCACGGTCTTTCCATCCGTTGTCGACCAGTCGGCCGTCGCGGTCGATCGTGAAGCTGACCGGCAGGTGCCAGATGCGTCCGTAGCCGGGCACATGCGGATCGCCCAGCAACCCCACGGGGAAGCTCAGGCTGCGTGCAACAGCGCGTACCTGTTCGATGTCATCCGGACTGTCGAGGCTGAAGCCGAGTACGGCCAGGCCATCGCCAGCGTGCGCTTGCGCATATCGCGAAAGCACGGGCAGCTCGTCCCGGCATGGCACGCACCAGGTGGCCCAGAACGTCACGATGACCACCTTGCCGCGCAGGTCTTGCAGGCTGATCTGCTTGCCGTCGAGCGTATGCAGCGTGATGGGTGGCGCCATTCGGCCCACTTCCAGCTCGTTGGCGGACGCAACTTGCGCGATGACGCTCAGCGCAAGACACGCCATCGCTTTGCAGAGGTTGAGCGTGACGCGATGAAGGATAGGCATGCTCGGATGATCTCGCGGAGCGCTGCCGGACCATGCCGGCAACACTCATTCCATGGGACGTTCGTGCTCAGAGTTTCATGCTGATGCCGACGGTGCCCGTCCATCCCGGAAACAGCTGATAGCCCTGCAGGTGGCTATACACCGGGACCTGCACGAAGGCATACATCTGCACGTTCTTGGTCAGGCTGCCGCTGATGCCCGGACTCAGGTAGGCCACGGTGCCTTCGGTGTCGGGTGCGTCGGCCAGGAAGCCCTGGTCGGCCATCTTGTGGAACCAATTGATCTGCACCTGCGGCACCCAGTTCGCGTGCGCCTCGTAGCGCAGGCCAAAACTGATCGAGGCAAGGTTGCCGGGGCGATAATCCGCGCCAGGCTGATCGAGGCTCTCCTTGACGGCGGCCTGGAACTGCCCGTTGACGAAGGCATCGAAGTTCTGGCTCACCGGCTGGAAGTAATACGCGCCGATGATGAGATCGGTACTGCCGGTGCCCGCCTGCAGGCTGGTATCCAGCGACTGTCCCAAGCCAGGACCGTTCCGGAACGTCACCGGATGACCGACCAGGTTGCCATCCTCGGCCTGGCCGCCGTCATTGCCGGTCGGCAGCTTCACGCCGAACTGCACGCCGAAATTGTGGGTTGGCAGAAAGCCCTGGTAGCTGGCCAGGATCTTGGCATCGCCGATGCCGGCGACATGGGCGCTGCTGACCTGGTCCGGTGCGCTCTCGGCAAGCGTATAGGGCTGCAGCTGCGTGCCGTAGGTCTCGTGATCGCGCAATACGTACGGCACCACGAAGGTCACGCCCCAATCCGCATTGAAACGATAGGTCGCGGCGAAATTGATATAGCGGTTGATGGTGCCCTTTTCGATTTCACCGCCGCCGAGCGATGGATCGGAAGGCTGGTTGACCACTTGAGCTGGCGTCGCCTTGCTGCTTCCGTGACGAAGCTGATCCTGGTCGATGAAGGTGTAATCCACATTGAGGCGCCAACCGGAGGCGGTGGAGTAACCGGTGGCGGCATCGGTGCTCAAGGTGCAGCCGCAGGTCGCGCAGGCTTGCGCCACTTGCGGAAGCAGCCCGAGTGCGAGCAGACCCGCCGACATCATCCCTGTGTTGCGCAGCCCCGACCTGGTGGAGAAATGGAGCGTGGTTCGTACAGCCGGTGCACGACGCCTGCCCAGAGGCATGGACGTGCGAAGAAGATTCACGATACGCATGAATGGAGTTCCCGATGAATTGAGCGAGACCAGCGTGTGGCTCGCAAAGGCTGGGGATTGCCGGGGGCACCAACCGGACAGCCACGAAACACGGCGCGATGCAGCGCAGTGGGGCGTCGGGAAAGTCAGCGGCAAAGGTCGAATGGCACGCGCTTGCCGCCATCGTGGCGGCCCGCATGCGCCCATGAATCAGCCGATGCGCGGTGGCCCGCGTGGATCCGCACTCAACCGTGGGGTCGCATCCATGCGGCGCACCCGGAGGGGTGTCGACTCGGCCACGCCAGGCGCTGCGGGCAACAGGTGGAGCACCTGGCTCGAGGCGAGTATCGATTGATGGCCAAGCAGGACGCAGTAGCCGCATCGATCGGTCGGGTCGGCGGGCGCCGGATGCTTCTCTCCGGCCATCCGCTGCGGACACGTGTCACCCATGCCTGGCATGGATGCCGTCATCGGCATGACGCGGGAAATCACCGGCATCACGACAATAAGCGCCATGGCCAGCAGAGCCAGCCATGAAACTATCTGTCGGGAAGCCTTACGTCGGAACACGCGTATTACCGGATCGAGGGTGCACGCTCAATGGATCAATTTAACATGACCTGGAGTGTGGTCCGGATGTCGTTGATGCCGCACCCTGGCGCAAGAACTTGAATTTCTTCAAGCCATTCCAGACTGTGCGACGCAGGGTGGAACGGGGCGAATGCCACCAAGTCAGCAGAACCTGGGGCGAGCTTGATCCATAGCGCGTGTCCGGATTTTTTCACGCACACGGTATGGCGTTGTATCGATCAGATCACCGCGATATGAGGGCGTAGCTCAGATATTGGGATGGATCGGTGACGCGCGATCATTGCCTTTTTGCGCCCGTCGGCATGTCGCCCAACAAGCCCGTATCGAACAACCGCGGGCAGCATCCTATCCAGGCTGTGACGTTTCGCCACGGCCCGTTTTTTTTTGCGAACCGCGCGGGGCATGGCATCATGTCTGGATCAGGGTCAAAGGTTGGCCCCGCCGGGGTCCTCTTGATTCGTCAGCGCGTTCAACGTGGATTTGTCACTTGGCTGGCGGGCTTCGCGCTGGCGTTGATCCTCTTTGCGCCTTCGATTTCCCGGACCCTGGCCCATGCAGCACCGGGACAGATGCCTGGCATGGACTGCCCAGGGTCGGGCGTCCACGCGCATCATCCCGACGCGCCTGGACACCCGGACACACCGAATGCGGACGAGGCATGCGGTTACTGCACCTTGATGTGCCACAGCCCGGTTCTGACATCGGGCATCGTCCTCACCGTGCCGGCACTTCCTGCCGCCTCCTGGTCGGCTCCTGGTTCACGGCAGGATTCACCGCAGCCTGCGCTGCTTGAACGGCGCTCGCGCGGGCCACCGGCCGTCTGATCCACCAACGAACGTCGGAACGTCACATCACCTGTCCCTGCCGATCCATGCGGGGAGAGTTGCTGTTGCGTGCCGCACCACCTGCCTCCCTACGTTCACCGGATTTGACGACCATGTCCTGCTCCTCTTCCCGCCGCGCGCCGGTCGCGCTGGCGTTGACCCTGCTTGCCTCGTCCATCACGCACGCCCAAGACGCTCCATCATCGACGGCCCAGAAACCCACCACGCTCGCGGGCGTCGAAGTATCGGCGCCGTCGAGTTCAAGAACAAAGCCGGATTTCCCGGCCACGCAGGCGTCCATTCCCGCGGAAAAAATCCAGGCGACCGTCAACGCGGTGGACGTGGAGGATGCCGCGAAATATCTGCCCAGCATTTTCATCCGCAAGCGCAACTACGGGGACACCCAGCCCGTGCTGGCGACCCGGAACTGGGGCGTCAATTCGAGTGCGCGCACCCTCGTCTACGTCGATGACATTCCCATCTCGGCGTTGATCGCCAACAACAACACGATGGGGGCACCGCGCTGGGGCATGGCCTCGCCTGAAACCATCGACCACATCGACATGCTCTACGGCCCGTTTTCGGCGGCGTATTCGGGCAACTCGATGGGTGGCGTGATGCGCATCGTGACCAAGCTGCCGGATAAGCCCCAGGTCACGATCAAGCAGACGGAGGCCGTGCAGGACTTCGATCTCTACGGCACGCACGATCGCTTCTCCACCAGCCAGACCAGCGTCACCGCCGGTGCACAAAGTGGCCCGTGGGGCTGGTTCGTTTCCGCCAATGCGCTGAACAGTTTCAGTCAGCCGTTGTCCTACATCACCGGCGCGGGCTTCCCCAACAACACCAGCGGCGCCATTCCTGCCCGCAATAAAACAGGCCAGGTGGCCAATGTGCTGGGCGCCGGAGGCCTGCTCCACACCCGGATGCTGGGTCTGAACGGCAAGCTCAGTTACGACATCACCCCCTGGCTGCAAGCCAGCTACATGGCGGGGTTCTGGAGCAACCACGGGCAATCGAATGCCGACACGTTCCTGACCGATGGCGCCGGCAATCCGACCTACGGCAAGACCGCAGGCTTCGCCAGCAGCATCTATGGACTGAGCGCGCATCACCTGATGCAGGCTGCCTCACTGAAAACCGATACCAAAGGTGATTTCGACGGCGAACTGGTGATCACGCATTACGCCTTCCTCAAGGACAGTCAGTGGAATCCGGCCGGCGTCACCACCGGCACCGACGTCACCACGAATGGTCGGCTGGCCAGCTATGCGGGCACCAACTGGTCCACCGTCGATCTGCGCGGGGTGTGGCGGCCGCAGGGGTATGGCGGTGCCCAGGAAGTCTCCGCGGGCGCGCATGCCGACCGCTATGAACTGGCCAACACGACGACCAATCTGACGAATTGGCAGGTTCCCCCCAGCACCACCACGCTCTATTCCGCCGGCAGCGGCAAGACCGCCACCGATGCGGTGTGGGTGCAGGATGCCTGGCGCCTGGATCCCGCGTGGCTGCTCACCGTCGGCGGACGCTATGAATGGTGGAAGGCCAGCGACGGTTTCAATTTCAGCGGCCAGGCCGCAGTCCATCAGCCGTCTGAAACGAGCAACGCCTTTTCGCCCAAGGCCAGCCTGCAATGGAGCGTGGCACCCGACTGGCTGATCACCGGCTCGCTGGCCAAGAGCGTGCGCTTTCCGACCGTCGGCGAGCTTTACCAATTGGTCTCCACCGGATCGACGTACACGTCGCCCAACCCGAACTTGAAACCGGAGCGCTCGCGCGATGGCGAACTCGCGTTCGAGCATTCAACCGGCCAAGGCTCGGTGCGCCTGTCGCTGTTCCAGGAGAACACCCGCGATGCGCTGATCCAACAAACCGCCTTCTTGTCCCAATACCCCGTGCCGGTCAACTACGTCGTCAATGTCGGCGAGGTGCGCAACCGTGGCGTCGAACTCGCCGCGCAGCAGGACAACGTGCTGGTGCGTGGCCTGGAGCTGTCCGGCAGCATTACCTTCGTGGATTCCACCATCTTGTCCGACGACACGTTCGCCAGCACGACCGGCACGACGGCCAAGGGCCAACACGCGCCATATGTGCCGCGCTTGCGGGCCACCGCGGTGGCGACGTATCGCCCGAACGAAGCGTGGTCCTTCACCCTGGCGGGGCGATACAGCGGGCGGCAATATTCCACGTTGGACAACACGGACAACACGCCGCACGTGTTCGGCGCGTTCGACAAGTTCACCGTCTTCGATGCGCGAGTGCAGTATCAGATCGATGAACACCTGAGCCTGGCGGTGGGCGTGGACAACCTCACCAACGAAAAATATTTCCTCTATCACCCGTTCCAGCAGCGTACCTACGTGGCTGACCTGAAACTCACCCTTTGAGGCGAACTGCGTGAAGCGAGGAATGCCCATGAATGACCGGCCTGACTGCCCGACCCCGACCGTCGCCGCGATGGGGGTGCGCGCATGAAACACGCACATCCTTCGGCGCACGGGCTGGAACCGCGAAACAGCTCAGCAGGTGCATATCGGCTGCTGTGGCGGTGGCACTTTTACGCGGGCGTGTTCTGCCTGCCGTTCGTGCTATGGCTGGCCTGCACGGGGTTGATCTACCTGTTCAAGCCGCAGATCGAACCGTTGCTCGAACGACGCTACGCCCAGGTTGCCGAAGCGCCACGACAGTTGGCTTCAGCCCAGGTGGCCGCGGCCCTGGCGGCCGTGCCGGGCACCGTGCTCAATGCCTATCGGGTTCCGCAGGCGCCGACGGCCGCAGCACAGGTGCTGCTTGGGCGTGGCAGCGAGATCGTACGCGTGTATGTGGATCCGTCCTCGCTTCGGGTCCTGCATGTCGTGCGTGACAATGACCGTTTCATGCGTGTGATTTTCTACCTGCATGGCGAACTCATGCTGGGCAGCGCGGGCTCGATGGTGGTCGAGCTGGCGGCCTCATGGACCATTCTTTTGCTGCTTACCGGCCTCTATCTGTGGTGGCCGCGTGGACGCCGCATCGGAGGGGTGTTGTACCCACGGCTGCGGCAGGGTGGCCGGGTTTTCTGGCGTGATCTGCATGCAGTCACCGCGGTATGGGTGTCGATGCTGGCGCTGTTCCTGCTGTTCTCCGGCTTGCCCTGGGCCAAGTCGTGGGGCGGGCTCCTGCGCGATGCGCGTCAACATTGGGCGCACGCCCATAGGGTGCAGGACTGGACCATCGGCAGCGCGGATGAACGCACCGCCATCGCCGCCGCCAACACGCCTCCCGATGAACATGCCAACCATCACGGCATGGCGGCGACATCCCCAGGCGCCATCGACGACACCGCCCTGGACCGGGTGTTGCCCGCAGTGGAGGCCGAGCACCTGGCTGCCCCGGTACTCATCGCGCCGCCATCACTCAAACATGCCGGTTGGACAGCCCGTTCGGATGCCGACGACCGCTCTCGACGCGCCGACCTGATCCTGGATCCTGTCGGCGGAAAGGTGATACGGCGGATCGACTTTGCCGAGCGTCCCTGGCTTGATCGCATGCTCGGTTACGGTGTAGCCATCCATGAGGGCGTGCTGTTTCCACCGTTGAACCAGATCCTTAGTGCCTTGACGGCTTTGGGTCTGATCACGGCGTGCATCAGCGCCGCCGTCCTGTGGTGGCGACGCCGGCCTTCGGGCACGCTCGGCGCGCCGACCTCTCATGAATACGCTCGATACCCCACGGGATTCATCGCGCTGCTTGTGTTGCTCGGCTTGTTCCTGCCGCTGCTTGGTCTCTCGATGCTGGTCGTGCTGGTGCTGGAACGGCTGGCGCTGCGGCGGCTGCCCGCCATCCGCCGTTTTCTTGGACTGAGTGCGCTGCCGTGAGTGAGGGCAACGTCGCCGCATCATCTGCAAATCGTCTTGCCGTGGGTATCGCCTAGAGACTGCGCAGTCGAATCGTTCGGACCAACTAGCGTTGTTTGACTGCTTGCGATGATGTCGTGCAAGAGACTCTTGCATGGTGGTACTGTTGCAGAATATATTCATACCTTCGAATATATGAAGCAACGTCCATGCACCCTTATGTGTACGCAACACTCGGCGGTGCGCTGATCGGCGGCGCGGCCGTGCTGCTGATGGCCGGGCTTGGCCGGATTGCCGGCATCAGCGGCATCGCCGGCGGCCTCATCCAGCACCATCCCGGTGATCGCGCCTGGCGGCTGGCATTCATGCTTGGCCTGTTGCTCGCTCCGTTGCTGCTTCTGCTGGTACGCGGCGACAGCGGCATCGGCTTGCCGCAGGTGGGGTTGCCGTGGATGGCGCTGGCCGGCGTGCTGGTTGGGTTCGGTACCGGCATGGGCAGCGGTTGCACCAGCGGTCACGGTGTTTGCGGCATCGCCCGCTTGTCGCCGCGTTCGCTGCTGGCCACGGCGGTCTTCATGGCTTGCGGCATGGCCACGGTCTATGTGTCGCGCCATGGGCTCGGAGGCCTCTGACATGAAAGTTATCGTCGCGCTCCTGTCCGGACTGTTGTTCGGGGTCGGCCTCAGCCTCGGCGGCATGACCCAGCCGGCGGTGGTGCTGGGATTCCTCGACATCTTCGGCCAGTGGGATCCGCGCCTGCTCTTTGTCATGGCCGGCGCGGTACCGATCACCGCGCTCGGCTACCGCGTGTTGCGGCGACGCCCGCGCCCGCTGCTGGAAGATCGTTTCCGCTGGCCCACGAGCCGCCGCCTCGATGTGCGGCTGGTCGGTGGCGCCGCATTGTTCGGTATCGGCTGGGGCATGGCCGGTTACTGTCCCGGCCCCGCACTGGCGGCGTTGAGCGGCGGTGCGCCCGCGCTGCTGGTGCTGGTCGCCAGCATGTTCGCGGGCTGGTGGCTGGCCGCCCGTTTGCCGGCCACCAAGGCCTGACCGCGGAAGCGCGAGGAATACACCATGCAACGTCCCGCAGTGAAAGCGTTCTTCGACGAGTCCAGCCACACCTTCAGCTATGTGGTGTGGGATCCGGCCACGATGAAGGCGGCGGTGCTCGACAGCGTGCTCGATTACGATGCGGCGGCAGGGCGTATCCGCCATGCGTCGGCCGATGCCCTAATCGCCTTCGTGCAATCCGAAAGACTCGTCGTGGAGTGGGTGATCGATACGCACGTACACGCCGACCATCTGTCGGCGGCGCCGTATGTGCAAGCCAGGCTGGGCGGCAGGCTGGGCATCGGCGAGCACATCCGCACGGTGCAGGACACCTTCGGCAAGCTGTTCAATGCGGGTGACGAATTCCGGCGCGACGGCAGCCAGTTCGACCACCTGTTCAGCGACGGCGAACGCTACATGGTCGGCAGCATCGAGGCGACGGCCATCCACACGCCGGGCCATACGCCAGCGTGCATGACCCATCTGGTCGGCGACGCGGCCTTCGTCGGCGACACGCTGTTCATGCCCGACTACGGCACCGCCCGCTGCGACTTCCCCGGCGGCGATGCCGGCTGCTTGTACCGCTCGATCCAGAGAATCTTTGCGTTGCCCGATGACACCCGGATCTTCGTGTGCCACGACTACAAACCTGCCGGGCGCGATGTGTTCGCCCATGAAACCAGCGTGGCGGCGGAACGCCAGAACAATATCCATGTGCGTGGCGGCGTGGACGAAGCCGAGTTCGTGGCGATGCGCACGCAACGTGATGCCACCTTGTCGATGCCGCAGCTGATCCTGCCCGCGGTGCAGGTGAACATGCGCGCCGGCCAGTTGCCACCGGCCGAGGACAACGGCGTGCGTTATCTGAAGATTCCGCTGGACGCAATCTGAAAGACGCGATCCGAGCCAGCCGCGCGCTTCATCACCGAGGAGAACCCGTGTGCAGATCCATCCGCTAGCCGACCAGCTCAGCGTCGCCGCGCAGATCGATGTCGCCGACATCGCGACACTGGCCGCGCAGGGTTTTCGCAGCGTCATCAACAATCGGCCTGATGGCGAAGCGGCGGGCCAGCCTGCCAGCGCATGGCTGGAAGCGGCAGCGCGAAAGGCCGGGCTGGTCTATCGGCATATCCCGGTGGTGTCCGGCCAGTTGTCCGATGCGCAAGTACAGGATTTCGCCGCTGCGCTCGACGCGTTGCCCCGACCGACGTTGGCGTTCTGCCGCACCGGAACGCGCTCGGCCATGCTGTGGGCGCTGCAGGCCCATGGCCCGGCCGATGCCATTCTGCAGATCGCCCATGCGGCCGGCTATGACCTCGCGGCGCTTCGCCCGCGGCTGTCCACCGATGGCCGCGGGCGATGAGCGCGACCGGCAAGCGCAACGCACAAGCGGGCAAGCTCACCCGAAACCTGTCCGCCGGACAGATGCATCAACACGCCGACGAGGCGGTCGCCGTGCTCAAGGCGATGGCCAGTCACAACCGCCTGCTGCTGCTGTGCCAGCTGGTGCAGGGCGAGCGCTCGGTCGGCGCGCTGGCGCAGTCGCTGGAGCTGGCGCAAAGCGTGGTGTCGCAGCATCTGTCGCTGCTGCGACGCGACGGCGTAGTCAGCGCTCGACGCGAGGCGCAGACGATCTACTACCGGATCAGCGACGAGCGTGTGCAGGCCTTGATGACCACCTTGTTCGAGCAGTTCTGCAGCAACGACTGAACCGCGCCTCCATCCGGGAACATCCATGAATGATCTGGTTACCTTGGCCGACCTGCTGGCGATCCTCTGCGGCTTGCTGGTCGGTTTCTCGCTGGCGCTGATCGGTGGCGGCGGTTCGATCCTGGCCACGCCGCTGCTGCTGTACGTGGTCGGCGTGCGCGATCCGCACCTGGCGATCGGCACCAGCGCGGTGGCCGTGGCGGCGAATGCGTTCGCGAACCTGATCCCGCACGCGCGTGCCGGCCACGTGCGCTGGAAGGCGGCCTTCATGTTCGCCGCGACCGGGGTGACCGGTGCTTTCGTCGGTTCGAGCTTCGGCAAGCTGGTCGATGGGCAGCGCCTGCTGGTGCTGTTTGCCGTGCTGATGCTGGTGGTCGCGGCCTTGATGCTGCGCGGCCGACGCGGTGGCGGTGCGGATCGCTATCCACGACCGCACCTGTTTCCGCGGCTGGGAGCGGTGGGTTTCGCCGCGGGCGGCCTGTCCGGCTTCTTCGGCATCGGCGGCGGCTTCCTGATCGTGCCGGGACTGATATTCGCCAGCGGCATGGCGATCATCGAGGCGATCGGCACGTCGCTGTTTTCGGTGGGCGCGTTCGCCACCACCACGGCACTCAACTACGCTGCCTCGGGCCTGGTCGACTGGCGTGCGGCAGCCGGCTTCATCGCTGGCGGCATCCTTGGCGGCTGGCTCGGGGCGCTGGGCGCACATCGGCTGGCGAAAACGCGCGGCACGCTGCACGTGGTCTTCGCGCTGGCGATCATTGCCGTCGCCGTGTTCATGTTGGTCAAGAATCTGCGCGGGTGACCGACGCATGACGGGAGTGTCGGGGTGATCTACGTATTGCTGAGTGTCATCTGCAGCGTGCTGGTGTCGGTGCTGCTGAAGCTGGCGCGGCGTTTCGAAGTCGATGTGGGCCAGGCGATCGCCTGGAACTACGTCGTGGCCAGTGCGCTCACCGCGCTGCTGCTGCAACCTTCGCTGGCGAGCATGCGCGAGCCGGGTGCGCCATGGTTCGCCCTGGCCGGGCTGGGCGTGTTGCTGCCGACGATCTTTCTGGTGCTGGGCGCCTCGGTGCGGCATGCCGGCATCGTGCGCAGCGATGCGGCGCAGCGGCTGTCGTTGCTGCTGTCGCTGCTGGCGGCGTTCCTGTGGTTTGGTGAGACGCTGACGCTGGCCAAGGGGCTGGGTGTCGCGCTGGGACTGCTCGCCCTGGGCGCGATGGTCTGGCGCCACGAACGCGGCACGCAGCGCGATGCGGCGGCCGGATGGCTTTATCCGCTGCTGGTGTTTGCCGGCTTCGGCACGATCGACGTCCTGCTCAAGCGGGTTGCCGCGGCCGGCGTGCCGCTGGGAACCTCGCTGCAGGTGATGTTTGCACTATCGCTGCTGGTGGCATTCGCCCTGCAGCTCGGGCGCGTGGCGCTGGGGCGCGCCCGTTTCACGCTGCGCAGCCTGTTTGGCGGCGTGCTGCTTGGCCTGTGCAACTTCGCCAACATCCTGTTCTACCTGCGCGGTCATCGGGCATTGCCGCAGCATCCGGCGCTGGTGTTCGCCAGCATGAATCTCGGCGTGGTGGCGCTGGGCGCGCTGGTCGGCTTGCTGTTGTTCCGCGAACGCCTGAGCCGGCTGAATCTTGGCGGCGTGCTGCTTGCGTTGGCGGCCATCGTGCTGATTGCGGGCGGCTGAGCGGCGGCCCGGTACTTGCCGGTGGCGGTCGCACCGGCGCATGCTGGACGCCGTTGTGCTTCGCGCGTACCGCGCACCGAGATGCCGCATGTCCTCGATCACCACGATCCTGGCCAGCCAGCAGGCGACGTCGGCCTGGCAGGAGGATTTCTACAAGCACCTGCATGCCCATCCCGAGCTGAGTTTCCAGGAGGCGGAAACCGCACGCCTGGTGGCGGAAAAGCTGCAGGCCTTCGGCTACGAGGTGCATGGCGGCATCGGCAAGACCGGCGTGGTGGGCATCCTGCGCAATGGTGCCGGTGCAACCCTGCTCGCCCGCGCCGACATGGATGCGCTGCCAGTGACCGAGGCGACCGGCCTGCCATACGCCTCGACGGTGCAGGCCACCGACGCCGGCGGCAATACGGTCGGTGTCAGTCATGCCTGCGGCCATGACGTGCACGTCACCTGCCTGTTGGGCGCGGCCGAACTGCTGGCTGGGCATCGCGACGCCTGGAGCGGTACCTATATCGTGTTGTTCCAGCCGGCCGAGGAAGTCGCCGGCGGTGCCAAGGCGATGGTCGACGATGGGCTCGCCCGACTGATTCCCAAGCCCGATGTCGCCTTGGCGCAGCATGTGCTGGCGTTCCCGGCGGGCCGGCTCGGCACCCGGATCGGTGCGGTGCTGTCGGCCGGCGACAGCATCCACATCACGCTTCACGGCAAGGGTGCGCATGGCTCGATGCCGCAAAGCAGCGTCGATCCCGTGGTGCTGGCGGCGTTGATCGTGGTGCGCCTGCAGACCATCGTCTCGCGCGAGACGCAGCCGGGCGAATTCGGCGTGCTGACCATCGGCAGCAACCGCGCCGGCAGCAAGAGCAACATCATCGCCGACCGCGCCGACCTGCTGCTCAATCTGCGCACCTATGACCGCAACGTGCGCAGCAGGATCATTGCCGCGATCGAGCGCATGGTGAACGCCGAGTGCGTGGCGTCGGGTTCGCCGCAACCGCCGGAGTTCGCCTACTACGACCAGTACCCGCTGACCGAGAACGATGCCGAAGTCACCGCCGTGGTCACCGCCGCGTTCCAGCAACATTTTGGCGTGGACTGGGTGTTCGACCTGGGCCGGCTGACTGCCAGCGAGGACTTCAGCCACCTGCCCGATGCGTTGGGCACGCCATACACCTTCTGGGGTCTGGGTGGCACCGATCCCGAGCTGTATGCGCAGGCGGCCAAGGCCGGCCGCATCGCCGAAGACATCCCGGTCAACCACTCCAAGTATTACGCGCCGGTGCTCGAGCCCACCCTCGACCATGGCACCCAGGCGATGGTGGTGGCCGCGATGGCGTGGCTGGGTCACGAGGCGTTGAAGCCGGTTTCGCGCTGACTGAGGCACGCGCGATCCGCAAAAACATGCGCCAGACGTGGTGCCGTCGACAATGACTTCCGGCATCTGAAACCACCTGCGCTGCGACCTAGACTGGTGGCATCCCGATGCATCCGCATCGCTGGTTCAAGGAAATCTCCCGATGCGCAAACTCCCCCTCGCGGCAGCCCTGGCTGCCTTGCTGCTCAGCGCGGTCGCCATCGCCGGCCCGGACGACAAGAAGGACGACAAGGCCAAGCCTGAAACGAAGCCGGATGCCGCCCTGCTGCAGCCGCAATCGTCGAGCAGCGAGGGCTCGGTGTCGGTGGAAGGACATCGCATCGACTACAAGGCCGTGGCCGGCACGCTGGTACTGCACGGCAGCGGCGACAAAGAGAACGAGCCGCAGGTCAGCATGTTCTACGTCGCCTATTTCAAGAAGGGTGCGGAAGCCACCAAGCGGCCGGTCACCTTCATCTACAACGGCGGCCCCGGCTCGGCCACGGTGTGGCTGCACATGGGTGCGTTCGGGCCGAAGCGGGTGGTGACCGCCGACGACACGCATACGCCGGCCGCGCCGTATGGCCTGGTCAACAACGACTACAGCCTGCTGGATGCTTCCGACGTGGTGTTCATCGACGCACCGGGCGCCGGCTTCAGCCGGCTGATCGCGGACGATGCCGACAAGTCCAAGCGCGACGAGCAGATGAAGGACCGGCGCAAGGCGATCTACGGCGTCGACGGCGACGGTCACGCGTTCGCCCAGTTCATCACCCAGTTCCTGTCGAAGTACGGTCGCTGGAATTCGCCGAAATACCTGTTTGGAGAAAGCTACGGCACCACCCGCTCGGCGGTGCTGGCGAACATCCTGGAGAACGAGAACAGCGTCGATCTCAACGGCGTGATCCTGCTCTCGCAGATCCTCAATTTCGACACCAGCATCGACGGCCCCGAATTCAATCCGGGCATCGACCTGCCGTACGAACTGGCCTTGCCGACGTTCGCCGCCACTGCGTTCTACCACCACAAGCTGCCGCAGCAGCCGGCGGCGCTGGAGCCGTTCCTCGATGAGGTGAAGCAGTACGCGCTGGGTGATTACACGCAGGCGCTGATGGCCGGCTCGCGGCTCAGCGATACGCAGAAGCAGGCGGTGGCGGAGAAGCTGCACCAGTACACCGGCCTGTCGGTGGCCTATCTGCTGAAGGCGAACCTGCGGGTCAGCGGCGGCATGTTCGAACACGAGCTGCAGACCGGCGAGGACACCACCACCGGCCGGCTGGACAGCCGCTTTGCGGGGCCGTCGATCGATCCGCTGAGCAAGGAGTCCGACTACGACCCGCAGTCCTCGGCGATCGGCTCGGCCTATATCGCCGCGTTCAACGACTACGTGCGGCGCGACCTGAAGTTCGGCGACGGCCAGCAGTACCGCGAGTTTGCCGACATCGATCACTGGGATTTCGCGCACAAGGCGCCGGGCGTGCAGGGCGAGGCACTGCAGTCCTCGACCAACGTGATGCCGGACCTGGCCACCGCGATGAAGACCAACCCCAACCTCAAGGTGTACTTGAACGGCGGCTATTACGATCTGGCCACGCCGTTCTTCGCCGCCGACTACGAGATGCACCACCTGCCGATCCCGGCCAGCCTCGAGAGCAACATCAGCTACTCGTGGTATCCGTCCGGCCACATGGTGTATGCGCACGAGGCGTCCTTGAAACAGTTGCACGACAACGTGGCCCGCTTCATCGAGCAGACCGACAACGTCAAGCGTTGAAGGTATCCGGAGTGGCGATAACTCGCTTCGGCGGCTCCTCGGGACTTGCACGGGGGCCCACGCGTTTGTCCTCATCCCGGCGCAGGCTGGAGGTGCGTCACGACAGCGAAGCCGGTCATCGCTCTGAAATGGCGAAATGGGTTGAGGATGACCTGAATAAGTCTTTGCCCGTCATTCCAGCCTTCGCTGGGATGACGGCATGAAGAGTCTCGGATTCCCCATGGCGACAGGACTGGTCGCTACATGAGTGCCTGACGTGTGGCGCGCCGCCATTCGCTCAGCGTTTGGCCGGCGGATTGTGCCGCGGTGCGGTCGATCCGCGCACTACCAGTTCCGGGCTGAAGCCTTCATTGGCATGGCTGATCGGCTCGCCGTTGGCTTCGCGCTGCAGGTCGTCGATCAATCGCTGCGCGGCGTGGCGGGCGATCTCCTCGGTGGCCTGCCGCGCGGTGGTCAGCGCGGGCCACGACTGCTTGGAGAACGGGCTGTCCTCGAAACCGGCGATCGACAGGTCATACGGCACGTTGATGCCGTCGGAATGTGCCGCCGCCAGCACGCCGGCAGCGATCTCGTCATTCGAGCCGAAGATCGCGCTGGGCCGATCCTTCAGCGCCAGCAGCTTGCGCGCGCCGCGGAAACCGTCGTCGAAGGTGTAGTCGCCGGGCACGATCAGCTTGCGATCGAGCGCGATGCCATAATCCTTCAATGCATCCTCGTAACCCTGATAGCGCTCGGGACTGGAGCGGTGCTCGCGACCGCCCCATAGAAAACCGATGCGCTGATGACCGAGCTGGATCAGGTGCTCGGTGATCGCATAGGCCGCATCGCGATCGTCGACGTAGACGCAGGGGTAACCGTCCTGCGGGTCCCGGCGCGCCGAGATGATACGCATGAACGGGATCTTCGCTTCGCTGAGCGTGCGGATCAGTTCCACCTGCTCCGACATCGGCGGCGCCAGCACCAGGCCGGCCAGGCGCGAGCGGCGCACCAGTTCGCACAACTCGTCGGCAAGCTTCGGCGAGGACGAATCGCAGGGGTGAATCTGCAGGCCGAAGCCGCTGCTGCGGCATACCGAAAGCACGCCATGCTGCAGGTTGATGACGTAATGCGCGTTCGGGTTGTCGTAGACCAGGCCGATCGCGTAGGCGCGCGTGCTGCGCAGGCTGCGTGCGGAAGGATCGGGTTGGTAGCCGAGCGCGTCGATTTCGCGCTGCACTTTCGCGCGGGTGCGTGCATGCACCGAAGGCTCATTGTTGATGACCCGCGAAACCGTCTTCAGCGAGACGCCGGCCCGTTCTGCGACATCCTTGATGGTGGCACTGCGCACCCGCGAAACCTCTTGTATCGGAAATATGGGCGCGCACAGCGCCTCGCACATCCTAGCGTATGGTCATGACCGTAGCGAATGCATGCGTCACGCGGCAGGCTCCTGGCCGACCCGGTGGCCGCGCATGCCGTAATACAGGATGTACAGGTAGCACGGCAGCATCAGCAGCGCGAACGCGACCTGGAAATCAATGTGCTCCTTCAGGTGCACGAATACCTGCGGAATCAACGCGCCGCCCACGATGCCCATGATCAACAGCGCAGAAGCGGCTTCGGTATGCCGGCCGAGCCCCTTGATCGCCAGCGGAAAGATCGCCGGCCACATCATCGCGTTGGCGAAGCCCAGTGCGGCGACGAACATCACCGAGGCGTAACCGTGGGTGATATAGGCGCCGAGCGTGAACAACACACCGAGCACCGCCGACACCGCCAGGTAGCGCTGTTGCGAGACGAAGCGCGGGATCACCAGGAGGCCCACGACATAGCCCAACAGCATTGCGCCCAACGTGAATGCGGTGAAGAACTTGGTCTGGTCCAGCGGCAACCCGAAGCCCTGGCCATAGGTGCCGATCGCGTCGCCCGCCATCACTTCCACGCCCACGTACAGGAACAGGCACAGCACGCCCAGCCACAGGTGCGGAAAGCTGAAGATGCTGCGTCCGCTGTGGCCGATCGCGCGTTCGTCGTTGGCGCCGGCCGGCTTGATCTCGGGCAGCGAGGAGCGCACCACCCAGACCGCCAGCAGCACCAGTGCGCCGGCCATGATCATGTAGGGCAGGTGGATCTTGGCGGCGAAAGTGTCGAGCAGCATGGTGCGCGTCGCCGGGTCGGCGGCCTTCACCTGCTGGTCGAGATCGCCGATGCCGTGCAACACCAGCGCGCCGATCAGCAGCGGCGCCAGGATGCCGGCGAACTTGTTGCAGATGCCCATGAACGCGATGCGCTGCGCGGCGCTGTCGATCGGCCCCAGGATGCTGATGTACGGGTTGGAGGCGGTCTGCAGCAACGACAAGCCGGCACCGATCACGAACAATCCCGTCAGCGCGCCGAAAAACACGCGCATGGTGGCGAATTGACCGAACATCATCGCGCCGATCGCCATCACGAACAGGCCCAGTGCCATGCCGTTCTTCATGCCGGTGCGGCGCAGCACCATCGAGGCGGGCAGCGAGAACACGAAATAGGAAATGTAGAACGCGAACGGCACCAGGAACGCATAGGCGTCCTGCACCTGGAACGCCAGCTTGACGAAGGTGATCAGCGGCCCGTTCAACCAGGTCACGAAACCGAAGATGAAGAACAGCACGCCGATGATCATCATCGGCCCCATGTTCGTGCGGTCAGACGGTGTCGCCACCTGCGTTATTGCCATGAATTGCTCCCCCGAGGGTCGGTCGTGCGGGCGTCGGTCGAGCGACCGCGACAGCCGGAATGTCTCCTTAATCGCCGGAAAGTGCAACGTTGTCAATACGCACCCTGCCAAGGTAGGGCCTCTGACGCCTTGGCCGAGCCGTAAAGAAGGCCATATCGGGCTGCATGTGCGGCGCTGCAGAATGGCTGTCCGGTTCCGCAATAACCTGATGAGATGCCATATGGCAAGCCATTTTATGGGCTTGTTAAAGTGATTTCTTGGAGTGTCCGGGCAGCTGTGCTGCGCTGCCGTATCGAGCGGGCAAGAAATTTTCAGCGCCCTAGTTGACAACGTTGTCATTTTGTCGACAGACTCCACCGGAATCAGGCCAATGCCGGTCGCAGGCAATCCATCGCTGCGCGGTCAGGCCATGCAGGTCACGGGGAGAGCACGAAGTGGGGGAAGTCGCCAACCAGCGTCATGCAGCGAAGTCGTCGGCGACGGCTCAGGCGAATGCGCCGGTTTCCGGCGAACCGTTCCTGGCCGCCGATGTCGGCGGCACGCATGCGCGCATCGGACTGGTTGCAGGTAGCGTCGATGGCCGCCGCCCGATCAGCGTGCTGCACTACCACCGCTACAGCTGTGCCGACTGGTCGGGCCTTGCGGCGATGCTGCAGGACTTTGTCGGCCAGTTGGCCGGTACACCGCATGCCGCGATGCGCGGAAATCTTCGTCACTGCGCGATCGCCTGTGCCGGCTATGTGCTGGACGACGCGATCGTCAACGAGAACCTGCCCTGGCCGGTGTCGATCCACGAGATCCGCGAAGGCCTCGGCATCCAGAAGCTGGCGGTGATCAACGATTTCGAGGCGGTGGCCTATGCCACCCAGTTCATCGGCGCTGCCGAGACCCGCTCGATCATCGATGCCACGCAACCGGCGGCCAACGGGCCGGTACTGGTGATGGGGCCGGGCACCGGGCTGGGTTCGGCGGTGCTGTTGCCGGGCAAGCCGCGGGCCCAGGTGCTGGCCACCGAGGCCGGACAGGTATCGCTGGCCCCTGGTACCGAACGGGAGATCGAGATCCTGCGCGTACTCGGGCGCGGACGCCCATACGTGTCGTTCGAGGATGCGCTGTCCGGACCTGGCCTGCTCAAGCTCTATGGCGCGTTGTGCGAGTTGCGCGCCTGTCCGGCGCGGCTGTTGACGCCGGCCGAGATCACCGGTGCGGCACTGGCCGGCAACGATGCCGCCGCGGTGGAGGCACTGCAGGTGTTTTGCGGCTTGCTCGGCAGCTTCGTCGGCGATCTGGTGCTGCTGTACGGCGCGCGCGGCGGGGTTTACCTGGCCGGCGGCATCCTGCCGCAGATCCAGCCGTTCCTGCAGGCCAGCACGTTCACGGCGCGCTTCTTCAACAAGGGCGTGATGCGCGCCTATCTGCAACAGGTTCCGGTACGACTGATTGAGCACGGCCAGCTTGGTGTCATGGGCGCCGCAGGCTGGTTTCTGGACGGACAGCAGGGAGAGTGAGATGAGCCCGATCCAGTGACACGGCGCCAAGCCAACCGCCACAAAAAATCCACGACCGGCGTCATGCCGGTCCTGATTCGAGCCAGCCTCTGAGGGGAGGACATCATGAATTACCGCAAGACATTGCTAGCCGCCAGCATCATCACGGGTCTGTGCGTCTCCGGCACCTTGTTCGCGCAAGACAGCGATCAGGCAAGCAGCAGCACTAGCGCCACCAGCCAGAGCAAGCTGGATCAGGCCAAGGCCAGACAGCAGGCCAAGACGCTGGGCACGGTGATGGTCACCGGCCTTCGCGAGAGCCAGGCGCTGTCGCTGGACACCAAGAAGGATGCCGACTCGCACGTCGAGGTGGTGTCCGCCGTGGACATCGGCAAGCTGCCGGCCAAGAACGTGGCAGACACCATCGCGCAGCTGCCGGGCGTGAACATCTCCGATGCGGCGGGCTCCGAAGGCGGCTTCGACGAAGCCGACCGCGCCAGCCTGCGCGGCAGCGCGCCTTCGCTCACCCTGACCACGGTGGACGGCCACAACATCGGCTCGGGCGACTGGTTCATCACCGGTGGCGGCGGCACCCGCAGCGTCAGCTATGCCATGCTGCCGTCGGAAATCGTCAGCCAGGTGGTGGTGCACAAGACCTCCGAGGCCAGCCTGCTCGAAGGCGGCGCCGCCGGCACCATCGATATCATCACGCGCAAGCCGCTGGAGTTCTCCAAGCCGTTCTCCGCCGAAGCCAGCGTGGGTGGCGTGTACTCCAGCCTGCCCGGCACCACCAAGCCGCAATTCAACGGCCTGGTCAACTGGAAGAACGACGACAACACCTTCGGCATCCTGGCCCAGGGCTTCTACGAGGTCCGCGAGTTGCAGCGCGATGGCCAGGAAATGCTGGGCTACTCGTACATCCCCACCGGTTCGGCAGCCGCCACGCAGCTGGGCCTGCCCAACCATGCCTCGGGCAGCACCGGCGTGTTCTACCCGAACCTGCCGGGCTCCGTGCTGTTCACCCAGGAGCGCAAGCGCAAGGGCGGCTCGATCGACCTCGAGTGGAAGCCGCTGGACAACCTGACCTTCAACCTCGATGGCTTCTATTCCCACATGGACGCCAGCGACTACAACCGCAACTACATGCTGCGCCTGCGCGACCGCGTGCCGACCAGCACGCTGTCCAACTACACGATCGACGGCAACATCCTCACCGGCGCCACGTTGGCCGGTGCGCCGGGCCTGTCGCAGGGCATCTACGACATGATCTCGCGTCCGGGCGAGAGCGAGTCCAGCCAGTACTTCACGCTGAATGCCGACTGGCAGGCCACGCGGAACCTGAACTTCAAGTTCCAGCTCGGCACCACCAAGGGCACCGGCAACACCCCGGTGCAGGACATCATGGAGATGGACACCGGCTACGGCGAGTCCTCCAGCTATTCGATGCATGGCCTGAACTCGCCGCTGGGCGTGTCGCTGGGCGGCAACAACGGCGTCTACAACCCGGCCACCGTGGGTCTGGACTGGATCTTCGGCGACCAGGGCATCCACGTGGTGGACAAGGAAAACTGGTTCACGGCTGACGGCGAGTACGACTTCGACGATGCCGGCGCGCTGTCCTCGCTGCAGTTCGGCATCCGCGATTCGCGCCACACGCACGACAGCCTGTTTGCGATCAGCCAAGGCCCCAACTGGGCCTCGGCCATCAATTTCAGCCCGAACTCGACCCTGTGGCCGGCCAGCACCCAGAGCTACACCAATCCCTTGGCCAGCGGCCTCGGCAGTGTCTGGTACTGGACGCCGGCCCAGTTGGCCCAGCTGGATGCCACCTACGCCAACCGCGCCAGCAGCGGGCCCGCCTCGCGTTTCTATCCGAACGACATCTACCAGATGACGGAGACGAACAAGGCGGCGTACCTGCAGGTCAACTTCGCCGGCACCAACTGGAGCGGCAACGCGGGCGTCCGCCTGGTGGGTACGAATGAGGACATCGGCTACACCGCCGGTTCGATCCAGGAACCCGACAATACCGGCCCCTACTGCAATTCGCCGTGGTATCCATGCGGCACGGATGGCTCCGGCGGCTGGTACTGGAACTTCTACAAGGCCCACTACACCAAGGCGCTGCCGAGCTTCAACCTGAAGTTCAACCTCAACGACGATGGCAGCCTGCTGGCGCGCTTCGCCGCCTCGCAGACGCTGACCCGCCAGGATTACGGCCAGCTGGCCGGCTTCCTGACGCTCAGCGATCCGGAGGTCGCGGGTTCCATGGGCGCGGGCCTCGGCCCGAACCCGGAACTGAAGCCGCTGGTGTCCACCAACTTCGATGCGTCGCTGGAGTGGTACTTCGCGCCGCGTGGCCTGTTGTCGGCCAGCGTGTATGCGATGGATCTCAACAACTACTACGACTACGGCACGGTCACCCGCACCTACCTCAACAGTTACCTGACCTTCAACCAGACCAACAATCCCACTGGCGCGCCGATCTACAGCCAGTACCTGATCAGCCAGCCGGTGAACGTCAACGGCACCCTGAAGGGCGTGGAGCTGAACTGGGTGCAGCCGATCGGCGAGCACTTCGGCACGCAGGTCAGCTACACCTATGCCAACGGCCATTCGTCGGGCGGCACCTACCTGTACAACGCCGACGGCACCTTCGCCAACAACGTGGCGGCCGGCAGCCGTCCGCTGTATGGCACCTCGAAGAGCACCGCCAACGTGTCGGCGTTCTACGAAGACAAGCATTGGAACGCGCGCATCAACTACACGTACCGCTCCTCGTTCTACGACGGCATGATGCCGGTCCAGGCCGGCACCCTGTCCAACGCGGTCACGGGGCAGAGCAATACCATGCCGCTGCTGCCGTACTACCAGGCCGGCACGGGCTACCTGTCGCTCTCCGCCGGCTACACGCTCAACGACCACGTGAGCTTCTCGTTCGATGCGATGAACCTCAACAACCCGAAGCTGCACTACTACGTCTACGGCTACCAGGCCGGTCTGGGCTTCGGCAAGGCACCCGAGGCGTTCTACCAGAACGGTCGCCAGTACTACCTCAGCGTGAACTTCAAGCTCTGATCCGCTAGCGCATCACCGCGGGCCATGGACGGCTTCGCATCCTCCCCGAACGGGCCCTGTGACACTTTCCGGGCCCGTCTTTTTTTTGAGGCGTCTGCGCAGTCGCGCATGGCATGCTGCGACGCCTGCGCTGGAGACTGCCGATGACACGCCGCCCGTTCCTGCCACTGTGCGGATACCTGCTGTTGACGACAGCCGCCCTGCTGGCGGGGCCTGCATGCGCCACGCATGCGGACGAGGCGGCACCGCATCCACTGATTCCGTTGCCGGCGCAGATCGCTGCCGGCGAGGGTCGTTTCACCGTCGATGAGCACACCCCGATCGTGGCCGCCGACCGTAGCGGCTCGACCCGGCATGCCGCGGACTATCTCGCCGGCCTGCTCGCGCGCATGCGTGGCCTGCAGCTGCCGGTGCATCGCGGCGAGGCTGTCGAGCACGCCATCGTATTGCGACTGGATCCGCACGCGCCGGTGGCCGATCGCGAAGGCTACGCACTGGACGTCACGCCACAGCGCATCGAGATCAGCGCGCGGGGTGACGCCGGGTTGTTCTATGGCGCCGTGACGCTGTGGCAACTGCTCACCCCCGATGCGCAGCATGGCGCGGTGCAATTGCCGGGCATGCATATCCGCGACCGGCCACGTTTCGGCTGGCGTGGCCTGATGCTGGATTCGGCGCGGCACTTCCAGTCGGTGGCAGAGATCGAGCGGCTGCTCGACCAGATGGCCCAGCACAAGCTCAACGTCTTTCATTGGCACCTCACCGACGACCAGGGCTGGCGCATCCAGATCAAGCGTTATCCCGAGCTCACCCGCGTCGGCGGCTGGCGCACGCCGCCGGATGCCGGGCGCGACGGCGAGCCGATGCGCTATGGCGGTTTCTACACGCAGGATCAGATTCGCCAGGTCGTCGCTTATGCCGCGTCGCGCTACATCACGGTGGTACCGGAGATCGACATGCCGGGGCATGCGCAGGCCGCGGTGGCGGCGTACCCGCAGATAGGCGTGACCGGCAAGCGACCTGCGGTCTCGGTCGACTGGGGCGTCAATCCCTACTTGTACAACGTGGACGACGGCAGCTTCGATTTCATCGACCACGTGCTCGACGAGGTGATGGCGCTGTTCCCGTCGAAGTACATCCATGTCGGCGGCGACGAGGCGGTCAAGGACCAGTGGCAGGCTTCGCCCGCGGTGCAGGCGAAGATGCACGCGCTGGGCTTGAAGGACGAGGACGCGCTGCAAGGCTGGTTCATCAACCGCATCGGCCAGTACCTCGCCGCGCACGGCCGGCGGCTGGTGGGCTGGGACGAGATCCTCGACGGCGGCGTGCCGGCCGATGCCACGGTGATGTCGTGGCGCGGCAGCAAGGGCGCGATCAAGGCGGCGCAGCAGGGGCATGACGTGGTGCTGTCGCCCGCGCCCGACCTGTATTTCGACCAGCTGCAAAGCGATCGTGTCGACGAGACCGCCGGGCGCATGCCCGTGCGCGATCTGGCCAGCGTGTACGCGTTCGAGCCGGTGCCGAAGGAGCTCGACGCGGCGCAGGCGCGGCATGTGCTGGGCGCGCAGGCGAACATGTGGACCGAGCACATGCCGACGATGAAGCATGTCGAGCATGCGGTGTTCCCGCGGCTGGACGCGTTGAGCGAAGTGGATTGGTCGCCAGCCGCCTCGCGCGACTGGCATGGGTTCCTCGGCCGGCTGCAGGCGCAGTTCGCGCGCTATCGCGCGCAGGACATCGGCTATGCCGACAGTGCGTTCGCACCGGACATCAAGATAGATCGCGCTGCCGCGTTGGCCAGCGGAACGACGCGAGTCACGCTATCCAATCAGGCTGGTTTCGGTGAGCTGCATTACACCCTGGACGGCCGCGCGCCCGACCGGCATGCGCCGACTTACCAGGCACCTTTCGAAGTGACCTTGCCGGTGACGGTACGTGCAGCGACGCTCGCCAGCGACGGCACGGTGCTGGCCACGCCAAGCCAGCGTGTGCTGGATCGGGCCGGCCTGCTCAGCGTCGACGGCAACCAGATGCCGAACTGCCCGGGCAGCGATTTCCGCCTGCGCGTGCAGCCGATGCCCGACGCCACTTCGCTGGCGCCGGTGTACAGCATCAATGTGTTCAACAGCTGCCAGCTGTATCCGGCCACGCCTATGGATGGCGTCGCGACGATCCACGTCGAGGCCGTGCGGCTTGAGCGCAACTACGCGCTGGCGCATGAGGCGAAGCTGGTGGTGTCGCGTCCGCACGGCACGCCGTTCGGCGAACTGGTGGTGCATCAGGATCAGTGTGACGGGCCGGTGCTGGCCACGCTGCCGCTGCCGGATCCGGCGCACGTCGCACGTCGCTTCACGCTCGATGCGGCCATGCCCGCGCAGCAGGGCGAGCACGCGCTGTGCCTGATCTTCACCGCGCCGATCGACGGCCCGCTGTACGCACTGGACCGGGTGGCCCCGATGCCGGGCACGCCGAAGTCGTGAACACATCCTCGCGCCGGCTGGATGGCGCCGCAGTCTGCGCATGCGCGCCGTTGGCCTATGCGGTGGTGTGAATGGCGCTGTGGTGGCCGATCGTCCACGCGCTGGATCGGCAGTGCATCCATCTCGAGCTTCGACGTCACTGGCGCCGGCCGCGCAGTGCCTTGATGAACAGGCCCATCGCCAGCAGGCCGAGCAGAAACCCGACGCCGGCGCCCCACAAGGCGCCGGCGTGGCCGGCGATCGCATAGCCCACGCCGAAGCCCAGCGGAAACAAAAGCAGCAAAGGCAGGCAGCCCATCGGACCGATCCTCTCAGTGCATCGAGGTCAATGTGTCGGGCAGCGACGGTGGATGGCGCAACAAGGCCTGTTTCGCGGTCTGGATTTCGACGCTGGACAACTCGACCAACGGCGTGACCTTGCCGCCGGCCAAGGCAGCGACCGCCATGCCATCACGGTACAGCACGCGCGAGCCGCTCAGCGCCGGCACCTTGTCGCCGACCAGCACGGTGCCGACCAGATTAAGCGGATCGCAGCCGCTGAGGCAGACCAGTTCGCCGTCGTCCGCGCGCTGGCGCACCGCGCGCAGCGGTGCGATCGCCTCGGGCAGGGCGAACTGCTCGCCGACCAATCCTTCGATGAAACGACCGCCGCGGATTTCGCCGCGCGCCTCCAGCCGGCGGTACACCCACAGCAACTCGCGCCATGACGGCAGCCAGGGCGCCTCGCGCTCCAGCAGTTTCCAGAACACCACGCCATAGCGGCGCAGCAGGGTGCGCGCGATGTGTTCGATCGCTGCGGGATCGGCTTTGATCCCGCAGCTGCTGCGCGTCAACGACCAACGTCCGGCATCTTCAATGCCGTTGAGCAGATGCCGGCGCAAACGACGATGCCGGCCGGCATCGCGCTTCGCCGCCGGCAGCAGCAGGGCGCGCAGGCCGGCGAAGCTGTCCGCGCTGACACGGCCGGCGGCGACCAGTTCGCCCAGCGCGTCCTCCAGTTCGGCGCGCAGCAGATGGGTGACGCCGAGCAGTTCGTCGAAGAACAACGCGCCTTGCTCGCGCAGCGCATCGGCGACGGCCTGGGCGCGTGATGACAGCAGAATGTCCTGGGCGTTCTCGGCCGACGCGATGGACGTCCACACATGCATGTTGCGACGTGGCAGCAGCACGATCGGCGTGCTGCGCAGCGGGCCACTGCCGCCGCCACTGCCGGCACGCAGTCGCCCCCAGCTGATTCGTCCGGCACGACACAGTTCGTCCAGCCAGCTGATCGAATAATCGTTGATGCGCGCCGGCAGGATCTCCGCCTCCCAGGCGCCAGCGGCTGCCTCGAAACCTTCCAGTTGCGCCAGCGTGGCGCTCAGCGCATCCGGTCCGCTCAGTCGGGTCGGCGCTGAAACATGTTGCCAATCGAACAGGAAGCGCATCAGCTCGCGCCGGCTGACCGGCTCGATCTCGCGGCGCAGCCGCCCGAGGGTGTAGCGATGGATGCGTGCCAGCAGGTGCCGCTCGCACCATTCCGTAGTGGTCACGTCGGCGGTGAAGCGACCCTGCATTACATAGCCTTCGGACTGCAGGCGGAGCAGGGCGTGTTCGACGTCGCTTGCTTCGACTGCCAGCGAACGGGCCAGTGCCGCCACGGTGACTGGGCCGAGTCCGCCGAGGCGATGGCGTACCAGTTCCAGCAGTGCATCTTCGCGCGTCCATGCTTGTGCGGCGTATTCGGCGGGGGCGCTGATCGCCGGTTGCATCGACGCGGACGGATGCAGGGTCTGCCACAGCGGCAACTTCTCCGCGGATGTCCAGATCCGTCTTTCGACGGTAAGCAAGGTTGCGCGGCAGTTCCTGGCCAGTACCTGCAGTCGCTCGCTCCAACCGTGATTGGCCGCCACTTCGTCGGCAGTGACGAAGCCCAGCAAGGTCAGTGCTTCGTGCATCTCGTCCGCGTCGCGCACTTGCGGCCACGCTTCATCACGCACGGCAGCAATCGCTTCGGGATCGAGCCGGCCCAGGTCATCGGCGCTGTCGCCGTCATTCCAGCGGCGTGTTTGCACCGCCTGGGTGCGGCGTTCCTCCAGCGGAGCGTCGTCGAGAAAGGCATACGGTGCGGCATTCAATACTTCGGCGGCGAGCGGACTCGGTCCGGTGAGGTCGCGCGCGATCACGTTGATCTCGCCGCTCTCAAGCCCACGCAGGATCTGCAGCAGGCCATCCACGTCCATCGCCTCGCGCAGGCAGTCGTGCATGGTCTGGTTGACCAGCGGATGATCCGGCACCTCGCGCTCGCCCACGATGTTTTCCAGGCAGGCGACCTGATCGGGAAACACCGCGGCAAGCAGGTCCTCGCTCTTCATGCGCTGCAATGGCGGCGGCGTCTTCTTGCCGCCGGTAAAGCGCGGCAGCGCCAGGGCAGTCACCGCGTTCCAGCGCCAGCGCGCGGGGAACAGCGGGGCATCGAGCAGGGCCTGGATCAACACGTGTTCGGCGGTGTTCGAATGCAGGTAATGGGCGACTTCCTCCAGCGGAAAGCTGTGGCTGGTCGACAGCGAAAGCACGATCGCATCCTCGGTCGCCGCCGCCTGCAGTTCGAAATTGAACTGGCGGCAGAAGCGCTTGCGCAACGCCAGCCCCCACGCGCGATTGATGCGGCTGCCCCATGGCGTGTGGATCACCAGCTGGGTGCCGCCGGACTCGTCGAAGAAGCGTTCCAGCACCAGCGTGTGCTGGCTCGGCAGCACGCCGAGTGCGGCCTTCGCGCGGGCCAGGTAATCGACCAGCTGCTGCGCAGCCGCCTCGCCCAAGCCGAGTTGATCGGAAAGCCATGCCACCGCGGCTGGCACACCAGCGTCATCCAGCCGCGCAGAGATCTCGTCTCGCAGCCGCGATACGCCGAACGACAACTCCTTGCTGCGTCCCGGCGCTTCGCCAAGCCAGAACGGAATGCTCGGCGGCGCGCCGCGGGCGTCCTCCACGCGCAGGCGGTCGCGCTCGACGCGCTGGATCCGATAGCTGGTGTTGCCTAGCTGGAAGATGTCGCCGGCCATGCTCTCGACCGCGAAGTCCTCGTTCACCGTGCCCACGATGATCGCCTGCGGCTCCAGCACCACCTTGTAGTCGGCGGTGTCGGGAATGGTGCCACCCGAAGTCAGCGCAGTGAGTCGCGCGCCGCGGCGTGCGCGCAACTGGCGATGCACGGCGTCGCGATGGATGTATGCCGCGCGGGCGCCGCGCCGGGTGGTGAAACCTTCGGCCAGCATGCGCACCACCGCATCGAAATCGGTGCGCACGAGATCGCGGTACGGATGCGCGCGGCGTACCAGCTCGTACAGCGCGTCCTCGTCCCATGCCTGGCAGGCGACTTCGGCGACGATCTGCTGGGCCAGCACGTCGAGCGGCTGCGGCGGCAGGATCAGCGCATCCAGTTCGCCGCGGCGGACACAATCCAGCAATGCCGTGCATTCGATCAGGTCGTCGCGGGTGGCCGGGAACAGCCGCGCCTTCGGGGTGCCGTCGATGCTGTGGCCGGAACGGCCGGCGCGTTGCAGGAACGCGGCGATCGAACGCGGCGAGCCGAGCTGGCAGACTAGGTCGACGTCGCCGATGTCGATGCCCAGCTCCAGCGAGGCGGTCGCCACCAGTACCGACAGTTCGCCACGCTTGAGCCGTTGCTCGGCGTCCAGCCGCAGTTCCTTTGCCAGGCTGCCGTGATGGGCGGCGACGGTTTCCTTGCCGAGCCGCTCGGACAGATACCGCGCCGCGCGTTCGGCCATCCGCCGCGTGTTGACGAAGACCAGGGTGGTGCGATGCGCCTGCACCAGCTGGGCGAGCCGGTCATAGACCAGCTCCCAGCAGTCGTTCGACATGACCGCTTCGAGCGGCACCGGCGGCACCTCGATGGCGAGGTCGCGCGTGCGCGTGTGGCCCACGTCGATGATGGTGCATGGGCTCTTCAAGCCCCGCTCCCTTTGGGAGCGGGGCTGGGGTGGAGGTTCGGGCGAAGCGATGAGTGCCGCAGACACCGAATCCCCATCCGCGCTGCGGGCACCTTCATCCGGCGCATCCTTGCGCGTCACCTTGCGGGCGGCGTCGGCCGTGCAAAGCGGCAGTCCTGCCGATTTGTCTCCCGATGGGAGAACGCAAGCAGCCGCGCCGACCAGGAAGTCGGCGACCATCTCGATGGGCTTCTGCGTCGCCGACAGCCCGACCCGCAACAACCGCCGCTGGCACAGCGACTCCAGCCGCTCCAGCGACAGCGCCAGATGCGATCCGCGCTTGCTGCCGGCGATGGCGTGGATCTCGTCGACGATGACCGTGCGCGTGCCGGCCAGCATCGCGCGGCCGGAGTCCGAGCCGAGCAGCACGTACAACGACTCCGGCGTGGTCACCAGGATGTGCGGCGGCTGCTTGCGCAGCAGGTTGCGTTCCACCTGTGGTGTGTCGCCGGTGCGCACGGCGGTACGGATCGCCACGTCGGGCAGGCCGAGCTTCTCCAGTTCGGCGCGGATGCCTTCCAGCGGCGCTTCCAGATTGATATGGATGTCGTTCGACAGCGCCTTCAATGGCGACACGTAGACCACCGTGGTGGCGTCCGCCAGTACGCCGCCATGTGCCACGCCTTCGCGCACCAGTGCATCGATCGCGGCAAGGAAGGCGGTCAGCGTCTTGCCCGAACCGGTAGGGGCGGCGACCAGGGTGTGGTTGCCGGCGCGGATCGACGGCCACGCCCCCGCCTGCGCCGCGGTCGGCGAGGCGAAGGTGCGCCGAAACCAGGCGGCAATGGCCGGGTGGAAATCGTCCAGCGGGCAGGAATCCAGGCGCATAGGTGACTATTCGCGCTGCGGCAGGGGTGGGTCGACGGATCATATATGGGGCCCATCTCAGATCCTGCAATTCGCCACGAAATCCGCCGCAGGCAGCGGTGCAAGCGCCGTCGCGGCATGTCAATATTCACGCTCGGCCGTCGCAGGTCAGGGGCCCCGTCGGGGAATCCGGCGCGGCCTTCATGCGAAGGACTCTCATGTACGTACTGCAAATGATTCTGCGCAAGCCCGGTTCACGGGTGCTGGCGCTGGGCTGCCTGGCATGGCTTGCGCTGGCGGTACTGTGCGGCGGGGTGGCCCATGCCGCCAGCCTCGATCCGGCCGTGCTGCCGAAGATCCAGGCGGCCACGTTCGAAGTGGTGGCGGCCAAGCCGGTCAACGATCCGCTGACCTACGAAAAGGCGCTGCCGATGGAGTTGCTGCCGTTCCAGGAACGCAACGACAAGTATTACTCGATTGGTACAGCTTTCGCGCTGGGCAACAACCGCTATGTCACTGCGGCGCACGTGCTGCAGATCGGTATCGACAGCCTGTGGGGCGAGCCCGCGCTGCGCGACGCCAGCGGCCATGTCTATGCCATAGACAAGATCGAGAAATTTTCGCTGCAGCAGGATTTCATGGTGTTCTCGCTCGTGGAGCAGCCTGCGGCGGCCACCGCGTTCGAGGTCAACGTGAAGCCGGCGTTGAACGAGGTGGTCTACGCCGTCGGCAATGCGCTGGGCACGGGCGTGGTGATCCGCGACGGCCTCTATACATCCGATACGCCGGAGGACCAGGACGGCCGCTGGAAGTGGATGCGCTTCTCGGCGGCGGCCTCGCCCGGCAACAGCGGCGGCCCGCTGCTCGACAAGGACGGCAAGGTCATCGGCATCGTGTTGATGAAGTCGGCGAACGAGAACCTCAACTATGCCCTGCCGATCGGCATGGTGTTGAATGCGCCGGATCATCTGGCTGTCGCGGACACCCGCGTGGCCTACCAGCTCGACCTGTTCGAGGCGCCGCAGAACGGCGTGTTCAAGATGCAGTTCGCGCTGCCGATGAACCTGCACGATTTCTACCGCGAGTACCAGGCGCGCTTCGATGCCTACGAGGATGCGCAGCAGAAGGCGCTGCTCGCCAGGGAATCCGCCAATTTGTTCCCGCACGGCGCGGGCTCCGCGCGCCTGCTGTACCGGAGGGCGCGGCTCGACGGCTTTCCTTCGCTGATCGCGCGCGGCAGCGATGGCGAATGGGGATTTGCAGGTGGCCGGGCGCAGCACTACGTGCTGGACGGCAACGGTTACGTGGATATCGGCGCGGTGGCCCACGACGGGTTGTTCCGCCTGCGCCGGCCGGACGGTGTCGATGCGGCGAAGTTCTATGGCGACGCGAAGCTGCGCATGGATCTGCTGGTCAAGACCGGCATCTTCCAGCGCGATTTCGCCGGCGAGAAGATCAAGGTCACTTCGCTCGGCAAACCGAGATCCGAAGCGGTGCACATCGATCGCTGGCAGCGCCCTTGGAGCGTCGAGGTCTGGCCGTTGCCCTACGCCAATGCGCTGGTCGTGGTGTATTCCCTGCCCACGCCGGACGGCTGCGTGATGTTGTCGCGGCTGGTGCAGGCCTCCAACGAGCACGACGCGAGGCTGGACATGGACCAGCTCAGCAGCTTCATCTATCTCACCTACCAGGGGAACCTGGCGCAGTGGAAGGATTTCCTGAAACTGCCCGCGCTGCAGCCGGCCGCGTTCAAGAACATCCATATCGACTTCGACTACGGCCACCGCTTCAGCTACGCGTCGCAGCGGGTAGCCTTTTCTTACACCCCCGAGGTGCAGACCATCGCGCCGGACAGCCTGCTGTGGCTCGGCTTCAGCTTCATGATGGACAAGGACCAGCCGGTCTGGGACGTGGCGGACGTGAATGTCTGGAAAACGACGGCTTCCGACGACCATGACAACGTCAACATCCAGCGCTACGTGGCGCCGCCGGCCGGGTTGGACGAGGATCTGGCCAGCCGCTGGCAGAAGCTGTCGCAGCGCCAGTATCCCTACAACGGCCAGGCACGCCAGGAAGACGACTTGATGAAGATCAATGCCGTGATGACCCCGGGCAGCTCCGGCGACAAGTCGGGGGCGCTGCTGTACACCGCCTTCTACGGCGCTGCCGGCACGCATCCGCAGCCGGAAATGAAAAGCAGGCTCGACCTGTTGATGAAGGACATGCGGGTCGTGGAGCATTGAGCGGACGCCGGTGGCGGTCACGGCGGTCGTGCCGACACCGGCAGCTTGTGGGCGATCTCGGCAGGTAACGCGCGGACATTCGGAGCAGGTGCAGACGTGCAATGGCGGGAACCATCGGTGCAACACGGGCAGGCGGCAGTTGACGGCGGTGAAGAGGCCTGGCTGACGATGGCCGATGGCCAGCAGCTGTTCCTGCGCGACTGGCCGAAACCGCAGGCGCGCGGCGCGGTATTGGTCGTGCACGGGCTGGGCGAGCACAGCGGCCGCTATCGACAACTCGCGCAATGGTTCAACCAGCGCGGTTACGCGGTGCGCAGCTACGACCAGCGCGGCCACGGGAAAACGCCAGGCCAGCGCGGGGCACTGCGCCATGCCGACGACCTGCTGGAGGACCTGGCCACGGTCTACAACGATTACGCCAACAGCCTGCCGCATGCGCCGCTGCTGCTCGGCCACAGCATGGGCGGCCTGGTGGCCGCGCGTACCGTGCTGGATGGCCGCGTCACGCCACCGGCGCTGCTGTTGTCCTCGCCGGCGCTGCGCAGTTGGGAATCCGCAGCGATGGTGCGCCTGGCCCGGCTGCTGAGTCGCCTGCTGCCCGGACTGCCGCTGCGCAACGGGTTGAAGTTCGACCAGCTGTCGCATGATCCACAAGTGGCGGCGGCCTACCGCGACGATCCGCTGCGCACCGGCTGGATCACGCCGCGGCTGGCCGACTTCATCTTCCGCGCCGGTGCCGCTTGCATCGCCGATGCAGCCACGCTGGCGGTGCCGACCCTGCTGCTGGTGGCCGACAGCGACACGCTGGTCGACCCATCCGGCAGTCGCGCCTTTGCCAGAAAGGCGGCATCGAGCGGAAAGCTGACCACCCGGTTTTTCTCCACGCTCTACCACGAGCTGTTCAACGAAGCCGAGCCCGGGCGCAGCCAGGTATTGATGCAACTGGGCGACTGGCTGGGACGGCAGGTGTGAGGAGACGCGGCTGCCGCTGTCGTGATGACGCCCCGATTCTGAAATGACGCTGCCCTGCCGGCGCCTCGTCGTTGCCATGAATAGCGGCGATACTGTTGTGCAAGCCTAGGGAGAGGTTTCCATGTCACGTTCGTCGATCGAGTGCTTTTCGCGCAGCGCGATGCTGCGCGTCTTCGTTGTGTGTGGGCTGTGCATGTCGATCGCGGCCTGTCACCGCGGTCAGGAACAAGGCAAGCCGGCCTTGCAGGGCGTACCGGCCAGCAGCGCCTCGGTGCACCAGCCGACGAAGGCCGACTTCACGCTGGTCTCTGCCGGTTCGGAGTCGCGCGATTCGCGCATTGCGCTGACCTTGCGCTTCAATGCCATGCTGGTTGCCGCGCAGTCCTTCGACCAGCAGCTTGCGGTCACCGGCCCGAATGGCGAGGTGGTCGCCGGCAGCTGGAGCCTGCAGGACGACGGCAAGACGCTGAGCTTTCCATTCGTGCAGGCGAACCAGCACTACGCGGTGCAGTTGCACGCCGGCCTGCTGGCGGCGGATGGCCGCAGCTTCGGCCATGAGCTGAAACGTGACGTCTATTCGGGCAGCATGCCACCGGCGGTCGGCTTCGCCTCGCGCGGCAACGTGCTGCCGGCGCACGGTACGCGCGGGTTGCCGCTGGTCTCGGTGAACGTGCATGACGCCGATGTCGAATTCTTCCGCGTGCACGACGATGCCCTGTCGGACTTCTTCTGCGCCTATCCGCTCAACGGGCAGCGCGGCAACTACGAGCTGGACCACGAGGAAAGTCCCTACGACCTGTGCGACCGGAAGAACGATGCGCGCATCAAGCGCCCGTTGACCGAACTGGCCGACTCGGTCTACGCCAACCATTACACGCTGGGCGGCGACGACAACGAGCGCACCGTGACCTACCTGCCGGTGCAGAACGTGCAGCAGCTGTCCGAGCCCGGCGTCTACATGGCGGTGATCAAGGCCGGCGGCACGTTCAAGGGCTCCTACGACACCGCGATCTTCTTCGTCAGCGACCTGGGCCTGCACCTGCGCGTCTACCGCGACAACGCGCTGCTGCTTGTCGCCTCGCTGCGCGATGGTTCGCCGATCGGCGGCGTCGACATCGAGATCCGCGATGCGGCGGGCCAGAGCAAGTTGAAGGCCAGCACCGACGCGAATGGCAATGCGCTGATCGCCTACAAGGTCGCCTCGTCCGACGTGCTGGTGGCACGTCATGGCAAGGACGTCTCGGTATTGCCGTTCAACCGGCCCGCGCTGGACGTGTCCAATTTCGACATCACCGGGCGCAAGCAGGCGCCATTCGAGGTGTTCGCCTGGTCCGGACGCGATCTGTATCGCCCCGGCGAGACGCTACGCGCGTCGGCATTGCTGCGCGACTACGACGGCAAGCCGATGAAGGCGCAACCGCTGTTCGTGCGGCTGAAGCAGCCGGACGGCCGCAGCCTGGTCGACAAGCGGCTGGAGCCGCGCGAACTCAACTATTTCGAGCTGAGCCAGGCGATCCCGGCCGATGCGCCGACCGGACTGTGGCAGCTGGAATTCCGCCTCGACCCGGGCAGCAAGGAAGCGGTGCAGGCGTTCCCGTTCCACGTCGAGGAGTTCCTGCCCGAACGCCTCAAGGTGGATCTGTCCAGCCCGCAGGCGCGGCTATTGCCGGACGAGCCGTTCAAGTTGAAGGTGGCTTCCAGCTACCTGTACGGTGCCCCGGCCGACGGCAACCGCTTCACCGCCAAGTTGCTGGTGGCGCCCGAGGTGCATCCGCTCGCCGCACTGCCGGACACGTTCTTCGGTGATCCGCTGGTCGACTTGCCGAAGAGCGCCGACGACGTGGTTGACGCGAAGCTGGATGCGCAGGGCCAGCTCGAGCAGGAGGTCAAGCTGCCGGATGACGTGAAGCCGGTGGCGCCACTCGCCGCCACGCTTTCCGGCAGCGTGTACGAGAGCGGTGGCCGCGCGGTCACCCGCCTGCTTAAGCGGGTGTACTGGCCGGCGCCGCAACTGGTCGGCGTGCGCCCGCTGTTCGATCCGAAGCAGGGTGCCGAGAGCGAAGGTCGCGCCGGCTTCGAGATCCTGCGCGCCGATGTCGACGGCAAGCTGGTGGCCGGCGCGCACCTCAAGGTGCGCCTGCAGCGCGAGTTGCGCGATTTCTACTGGCTGTACGAGCACGGCGACGACTGGAAGTCGAACGCGGACGTGCGCCTGCAGCTGATCGAGGAGAAGGACGTCGACGTGGCCGCGGGCCAGCGCGCGCAGGTCGATTTCCCGGTCGAGTGGGGCGGCTACCGGCTCGAGGTATACGACCCGGAGACCAAGCTGACCACGGTGTTCCCGTTCTTCGCCGGCTACAGCTGGGACGACGAGAACCTGGGCAAGGAGGCGCGACCGGACAAGGTCAAGCTGGCGCTGGACAAGGCGCGCTACCGCGCCGGCGACACCATGAAGGTCACGGTGACGCCGCCGCACGACGGCCCCGGCGTGCTGCTGGTGGAATCCGACCACTTGCTCTACACCAGGAACATCGATGCCAAGGCCGGCGCCACGTTCGAGATTCCGGTGACCAAGGAATGGGAGCGCCATGACGTCTACGTGGTGGCGCTGGTGTTCCGCGGCGGCGAGGCGGACGAGCACACCACGCCGGCGCGCGCGATGGGCGTCGAATACGTGACGATGGATCGCAACGATCGGCGCATTCCGCTGAAGCTCAGCGCGCCGGCGATGATGCGTCCGGGCAATCCGCTCAAGGTCACGGTGCAGGCGAGCGGACTGGCCGGCAAGCAGGCCTACGTCACGCTGTCGGCGGTCGACCAGGGCGTGCTCAACATCACCAATTACCCAGTGCCCGACGCGTGGGCGTGGATGTTCGCCAAGCGCGCGCTCGGCATCGATGCCTACGATCTGTACAGCCGCATCATCGAGGCGATGGACGGCGCCGAGGCGAAGCTGCGCTACGGCGGCGACCTGAGCGGCAAGGCCCTGCCGCATGGCGCGCGACTCAATCCGAAGGTGCAGATCGTCGACCTGTTCACCGGTCCGGTCGCGTTCGATGCGCACGGCAACGCCGCGCTGCAGGTCGACGTGCCGGATTTCAACGGCAGCCTGCGCCTGGCCGCGCTGGCCTATACTGACGAGCGCTTCGGCAATGCGGACGGGGCGGTCACCGTGCGCGCGCCGCTGGTGGTGGAACCGAGCACGCCGCGGGTGATGGCCGCGGGCGACAAGGCGCAGATCAGCCTGGACCTGAAGAACCTGTCCGGCAAGGACGGTGTGGCCAAGGTCACCGTCACCGGCGATGGCCTGATCAAGATCGACAACGCCAGCCGCAGCGTGCCGTTGAAGGACGGCGCCGGCACCACGCTGATCCTGCCGGTCACCGCGGCCGGCGGCGTCGCGGTGGCGAAGGTGGACATCCACGCCGAGCTCAACGACTACAAGGTCGACCGCCACTTCGAGTTCACCGTGCGGCCGGCGTGGCCCGAGCTGATCCGCACGCTGCCGATGGCGATCGAAGGCGGCAAGCCGGCGCATCTGGATGCGGCGGCCACGGCGGGGCTGTTGCCGACTACCGTGCGCGCCCAGCTCACCCTGAGTACCTTGCCCCCGTTGCCGTACAACAGCGCGTTGCGCGCACTGCTGCTGTATCCCTACGGGTGCATCGAACAGACCACCAGCAAGGGTTATGCTGCCCTGATCCTGGACGGCCAGACGGCCAAGGCGCTGGGTGCGCAGGTGCAGAGCGACGACGCGCGCAACGCGGCGGTGGAGAGCGCGCTGGCGCGGATCGCCTCGTTCCAGGCCGCCAACGGCCACTTCAGCTTCTGGGGCGGCACCAGCCCGATCGAGACCTTCATGACGCCGTACGTGGTCGACTTCATGCTCGACGCGCGCGACGCCGGTTTCGCGGTGCCGCAGGACGTGCTGCAGAAATCGCTGCAACGGCTCAGCGACGACCTGCTCGCCGGCGGTCACCCGTACTACAGCTACGAGCAGCACGACCACCTGCGCATCGCCGACGAGGCCTATTCCGGCTTCGTGCTGGCACGCGTCAACCGCGCCCCGCTGGGCACGTTGCGCGCGATCTTCGACAACGACCGGCAGAAGCTGGTCGGCCCGCTGCCGCTGGTGCATCTGGGCATCGCGCTGAAGCTGATGGGCGACAACGAGCGCGCGCAGAAGGCGGTGGCCGAGGCGTTCGCCTGGACCAAGGAGCGGCCGTGGTACGTCGGCGACTACGGTTCCGACCTGCGCGACCTGGCGACGATGGTCGCGCTCACGCACAGCTACGGCATGAGCAGGCCCGAGTACGATGCCAAGCTGATCGACTGGGCGCGCAACGCCATCGCGCGCGAGCACGCGACCCAGCAGCAGGTGCCCTACTACCACTGGTCGTGGTCGTACCTCAGCACGCAGGAGCAGGTGGCGATCGCCCGCGTCGCGCGCGCCTTCGATGCGGCCAGCGACCAGCCGCTGGCGGTGAGCGTCAGCGCCGGCGGCAAGAGCGAACCGGCACCCGCCGGCAAGCACCTCTGGACACGCGATCTGAGTGCGGCCGAACTTGCCGGCGGCGTCACCGTGCAGCCGAGCGGCACGGCCACGGTGTTCGCCACGCTCGACGTGGCCGGCATCCCGCAGAAGGCACCCGAGCCGGATGCCAGCCAGGTCGACGTGCGCCGCAGCTACTTCACCACCGACGGCAAGCCGTGGGACGGCGACAAGCTCAAGGAGGGCGACACTTTGATCGTCGAGCTGACCATCGAGGCGCGCATGGACATGCCCGATGCGCTGGTCACCGACCTGTTGCCCGGCGGGCTGGAAGTGGAGAACCTCAACCTCGGCGGCGCGCAGCAGTGGGCAGGCGTGGTGATCGACGGCATCGATCTCGACCAGCACACCGACGCGGCCGACATCGTGCACGAGGAATACCGCGACGACCGCTACGCCGCCGCACTCAAGCTGCGCCGCGGCGATGCCGCCCACGTGTTCTACCTGGTGCGTGCGGTGACGCCCGGCACCTACACCGTGCCGCCGCCGCTGGTGGAGGACATGTACCGGCCGGCGGTGCGCGGCATCGGCAAGGTCACGCCGGCGCAGCTCACGGTGGTCGAGCCGTAATCCGAATCGTGCCACGCGGCATCACGCCGCGTGGCACATCGGGATGTCGCCCGCATGAGCTCGATCGTTCCCACCGCCATGCCACCCCCCGATCCGCCTGCGTTCGTGCGACGTGGGCGCGCCTGGCGTTGGTCGCGTGGTGCGACGATCGCAGTCGCCATGTTGCTGCTGGCGGCGTTCGTACTCGACCGCCTGTTTCCGTTGCGGCTGCCGCCGCCCGACACCGGCAGCACGGTGGTCTTGGCGCGCGATGGCACGCCGCTGCGCGCGTTCGCCGACAGCGATGGCGTGTGGCGTTATCCGACCAGCGCGCAACAGGTGTCGCCGCTGTACCTGAAGGCCTTGCTGGCCTACGAGGACCGCTGGTTTCCACGGCACCCCGGCGTCAATCCGTATGCGCTGGTGCGCGGCCTCGGCGGCCTGCTGCGGCATGGCCACGTGGTGTCTGGCGGCTCCACATTGACCATGCAGGTGGCGCGGATCATTCAACCTATTCCGCACACGTTCCGCGGCAAACTGCTGCAGATCTTCCGCGCGCTGCAACTGGAAGCGCACCTGAGCAAGGCGCAGATCCTCGACCTGTACCTCAACCACGCGCCGTTCGGCGGGCCGATCGAAGGCGTGCAGGCGGCTTCGTGGGCCTACCTGGGCAAGCCGGCCAGCCAGCTGTCGCGTGCCGAAGCGGCACTGCTCACGGTGCTGCCGCAGGCGCCGAGCCGGTGGCGCCCGGATCGCCATCCCGATGCGGCCCGCCGCGCTCGCGACAAGGTGCTCCAGCGCATGCGCGACGAAGGGGTATGGAGCGAGGCCGAGGTGCGTGAGGCGACGATCGAGCCGGTGGTCGCGCGTTCGCTGCGTGCACCGCTGGAAGCGGCCTTGCTCGCCGAGCGACTGCACCAGCAACAGCCGCAGGCGCGGCGCATCGTCACCACCATCGACGCCGACCTGCAGCGCGCCGCCGAGGACCGGGTCAGCGAATACCTGGCGCGGCTGCCCGCGCGCACCTCGGCCGCGGTGCTGGTGGTCGACAACACCACGCTGGAAGCGAGTGTCTATGTGGGCACCGCGGAATTCGCCGATCCGCTGCGGCTGGGCCATGTCGACATGGTGCGTGCGCCGCGCTCGCCCGGCTCCACCTTGAAGCCATTCCTGTACGGGCTGGCGCTGGACGATGGCCTGATCGATTCGCAGAGCCTGCTGGTCGATGCACCGCAGGATTTCGGCGGCTACCGGCCGGGCAATTTCGACGAGGCGTTCAGCGGCCCGGTCAGCGTGGCCGAGGCCTTGCAGCGCTCGCTCAACGTGCCGGCGGTGGACGTGCTGGATCGCGTCGGCCCCAACCGCTTCGTGGCGCGGCTGGCCAATGGCGGCGTCGACCTCGGCCTGCCCGACGGTGCGCAGCCGAATCTCTCGATCATCCTCGGCGGCACCGCCACCCGGCTGGAAAACCTGGTCGGCGCCTATACCGCGTTCGCCAACGGCGGCATCGCTGGCACGCCGCGCTACACGCCACAACAACCGATGCAGTCACGGCGCCTGCTGTCACCGGGCGCGGCATGGATCATCCGCGACATCCTGGAACACAACCCGGCCGACGTCGAAGGCGCCCCGCTGGAAGGCGCGATCAACCGGCACGCCGCGGTGGCGTGGAAGACCGGCACCAGTTACGGCTATCGCGATGCATGGTCGATCGGCGTCACCGACCGCTGGACCGTCGGCGTGTGGATCGGCCGTCCGGACGGCACGCCCTCGCCCGGCCAGTACGGCGCGGTGACCGCGTTGCCGCTGCTGTTCCAGCTCACCGACATGCTGCCCGGCCGGGGCGGCAGCCACGCCGCGCAACCGGCCAGCGTACGTGCCGTGGACATCTGCTGGCCGCTCGGCGCCGCCGCGGGTGCCACGCCGGGAAAACTGTGCCGGCAGCGCCGCACGGCGTGGGTACTCGACGATGCCCTGCCACCCACGTTCGCCGAGCGCGACCTCGGCGCATGGACATCGGGCCTGCTCACGTTGCGCGTGAATGACAAGGGCCAGCGCCTCAGCGGTGCCTGCCACGCCCGTCATGAAAGCACGATCCAGCTGGCTCGCTGGCCGACACTCGTTACGCCTTGGCTGAGCGTGGATGACCGCAGCAGTTCGGCATTGCCGCCACTGGCGCCGGGCTGTGCGGCCGATTCACTCGAAGTGGCCATGCCGATTCGCATTGCGGGATTGAGCGACGGAGCCACCTTGCGTCAGGCGCCAAACAGCAACAAACCGCTGCGCGTGATCTTGCAGGCGCTCGGTGCGCAGGGCACCGTGCAATGGCTGCTCGACGGTCGACTGCAGGGCAGCAGCGAAGGCGATGCCAAGTTGCCGCTTACGCTGGCGCAGGCCGGCGAATCCCGTGTAACCGCACTGGCCAATGATGGCGCGTTCGCAACGATCACGCTTCATGTGGTGGCTACGCAGCGTTGAGGCCGTGCCGTTTCCAGTCCATAGCAGTACCCGCTCCGATAGGCTGGCCTCGGCTGCCGTCCGCCGTTGATCGGGATCTCATCGTATTCGCAAGCGCCGGATGCGCTCCCCGAATTCCAACCGCAACTCCTCGGCGCTCTTCGCGGATGACTTGGCTATACGATAGTTTCGCTGGGCCGAGTGAAAGCGCACTTCAACCCAATGGCGTGGTATCACGCACAGCGGCCATGAAATTGAGAAACATCAATTCGAACTGCGTTATAAGCACTCTCCACCTTCACCCACGTTGAGCACCTGATGCAGGCCCAGATGCAGTCCGATTTCATCGAGATTTTCGACAACGCGCTGGCGCCCGAGCAATGCGCTGCACTGATCGAACGCTTCAAGCTTAGTGGGCAATCAAGGCCGGGACAGGTCGGTAGCGGGGTGTATCCGGAACTCAAGGACAGTGCCGACATCACCATCACCGGCAAGCCGGAGTGGCGTGACGCTGAAACCGCGTTGAACCTGGCAATGCTGGCGGGGCTTACCCGTTACCTGCGCCGCTACCCCTACACTCTCATTGCGCCGTTGATGCTCAAGGTTCCCGACGCCACGGGCCAGTCGCGCCAGTTGACCGAGGATGATCTGGCCGCGATGGACGATGCCGCCCTGAGCTCGCTGGCCCGCACCGTGTTCACGCCAGGCAGCATCAATCTGCAGCGCTATCGCGCTGACACGGGCGGCTACCCTTACTGGCATTGCGAACTGTTTCCCAAGGATGCCACTGCGCAGACCCTGCACCGCCACCTGCTATGGACGGTCTACCTCAATGATGGCTTTGCCGAAGGCGAGACCGAGTTTTTCCATCAGCAGCGAAAGATCAAACCCCGCACAGGCAGCCTGTTGATCGCACCGGCTGCGTTCACCCACACCCATCGCGGCAACCGTCCGCAGGGCGGCGACAAGTTCATCGCTACTAGTTGGGTGTTGTTCCAGCGCGCGGAGGCGCTCTATGGCAGTTGAGCAAAGCTCATGTGGTGGGCCCACCAACCCCCATGTATGGCCTTTGAGGCCATCAACAGAGCCAAACAAGGCAGCGTCAAAGTTTTTGGTATCCCGTTCCGTATCCCGCAAATCAATGCACTACTCCAGAATGGTTCGACTGGTGCGCTGACTTTTGGGTACCGGCGCCTTCGTGTCTCGAATTTCGGCTGCAATCGTTCATACTTTAGCTATGGGGAATATCCGCAGGAAGCTAAATGGCGCCGGGCCATAAGCTCTGCCGTACCAAAATGTCGATCGACGGAAGAGCGACGCACCTAAGGAGGGAGCATGCCTGACATATCGGATGCGGTTCGCGAGGATATCGAGGTTCGCCTCGGCCGATTCCTAAAGGCTAAGGATAAGTACTCGCATCCGACGTTCATCGGATCAGGAGGGTCCGCTGCGATCTACAAAGTGGACACCGACTCAGGCCCACGAGCCATCAAGGTGTATGACCCCAAGTTCTTAACAGGAGACCATGCAAAAGCCGAAGCACGGCGCCTTGATTTGCAGCGATCGCTCATTGGCCATGACTGTTCAACGCTCGTAAAGGTGTTCAGGGTCGAAGAAGCTGAAGGCACCGCATTCATTGAGATGGAATTCGTACCGTGGCCGCAGCTAAAGAGAGTGCTTGCAGATGTTCCGGATGAAAAAGTCTCCGGCCTCGTGAAGCAGCTTGTAGAGGCGGTTGTCTTTCTTGAAAAGCTAGACATCGCTCATCGCGACGTAAAGCCAGAGAATATTCATGTCTCTGAAGACTTCTCCCAACTAAAACTCATCGACTTGGGTGTGTCGCGCACCATGTCACCGAGAGACGAAGAGGGGAACGATGCGACGGATCATGGGCAGAAGAGGCCATTCATTGCGACGGCTCAGTACAGCTCGCCCGAATACCTATTCCGGCTCGATGCGCCCTCGCCAAACCTCTGGAAGGCGCTCAACATTTATCAGGTAGGAGCAGTTCTTCATGATCTGATAAATAAAAAACCGCTGTTCGATGATGAGGTGAATCTAGATAACCGATGGCTCGTAGCCCGAGCCGTTCTTACAAAAATTCCGAACTTCCCTGATGCTGATCCAACTCGCCTAGTGGCGCAAAAAGCTTTAGCTATCCGTTGCCTTACTAAAGACGTGGACACGAGGTTGAGGATCGTCAGCTGGAGCGACTTCACTTTTGAGGCGTCGACTGACGGTCTATCGACGCTCAAGAGTCGATTGGCGAAAGGGAAAGGACTTGCGGGCAGTCAGGGCGCAGCTGCGGTGGATGAAAGGCTCCGCTTCGAACGCGAGCAATTTGCAAAAAGGTTCTGTGAAGTGGTGCGAACAGAGCTCATCGCTGCTTGTGACCGAAAGGTACACGTGACCATGGTGGTAAATGCGTCAGGGGGGGCTTCGGGGTATGAATTCGAACTAGAGATAGGCCCAAGAGTGACCGTTTTGGCTAGCGTTCGGCTCGACTGGTTCGATGACATGAACTGCAACTCAGCCCGAGTCTCAATTGCCGCAGCTCTGAGCTGTGGGTCAAGCGCGGCCCCAAACCCAGAGCCACAAGTTGTCGCGGTGGCCACGATAAGTGAGTCGGAGGAGACTATCGCCCTAGATGTCGCGCGTTGCTTAGCCGATATACTCGTTCGTGTACTCGATCTACTTGAGTCCACCGATGATGTAACGGTGTTGCACGGAACGGATATTGGCCAGCTTGTTCTCGACACGGACTAAGGTTAATGGACACAAGTTGGTGGGTTTCAAAGGATGATCTTGACCCCGCGCAGCAGGCATTCATTAAATTGCCCGCACACGGCAAGTATCAGTTAGAGGGTCCAGCTGGATCAGGTAAAACAAATCTCTTACTCCTTCGCGCACAATTTGTTGCAGGCCAAGGCGAGAAGAACGTTTTGGTGGTTACCTATACCAACGCCCTCTGTGACTTTCTGAGAAGCGGCCTTGTCGGGACTGGCCTGATCGAGGGTGATCAGGTGCGAACTTTTCATTCATGGGCGGTGGGCCATATAGGGCGCTATCTGAAAGTACCCTTGATCGAACAGGGTGCAGACTTTGATGAAGAGACCAGAGCACGGGCGGTCGAGTTGTTGAAGCAGGCCAATGAATGTCTACCAGCAAAGAAGATCTATAGCTCAATATTCGTGGATGAGGCTCAAGATCTAACGGTAGATGAGCTTCGTTGCCTCCTCTCTCTTTCAGACAACGTTTGCGTTTGTGGAGATCTGAAGCAAGGAATTTACCAGCGAGACGGTTTAGACATAGCCACCGACATGGGCTTGGAAAAGCACACTTTAACCAAGCATTACAGAATCGGTCAGAGGATCGCCCAAGTGGCAGATCGGCTCTTAGCCGCAGAGAACCCCGGACAGTCACTGGAAGCGACATCCAACTACAATCCGAAGATCCAAGGGACGCCCAGTGCAGAAATTCATAGATGCGCTGACCGCGATGAGCAATTCGCCAAACTATGCGAATTACTTAGCGTCCAGCTCGTCGCATTCCCGGGCGAGAAGATCGGTATCTTCTGTGGCAAGCGAAGCACTGCAGCTGAATTGGCTGAGCGGTTTGAGGGCACAGAGTTTGAGCAAAACGTGTGCTATCACGTTGCGGATACGGACGGATTTGCAAGCGACGCCCTTATTCATATCATGACGATGCACTCGGCGAAGGGTGTCGAGTTTCGAGCTGTACACCTCTTCGGTGTCGAAGAACTGCGACGCGGCCCGTTGTCACGAAATACTCTGGCGTACACAGCAATTACACGCGCTAAAACAGCGCTCAACGCATACTGTACCGGCAAGACCAATCCGGCGCTTGAGGAGGCCTTTGCACAGCCCAAGCACATGGAAATCGAAGACCTCTTTCCGAGCAAAAAATGAACACCGAGAACTTAGTTTGGTATGCCGCTGAGAGAGAGGAACTTCCGGAGGTAGCCTTCGGAATCGGAGACTTCCGTGAGCGAAGCTCTCCGTTTTTCCCCGGGTCATTCGCCGGAAGTAAGGGCGTCAGGGTGGCATTTACCCGCGAATCTGTCGGGTCATTGGATTATCAGCCCCCTTCTATGTTTGTGCTGGAGAAGAAATCAGCACCCGAGACTCTCTCGTGGCTACGTGTGTACGCACGAGGCGCATTTCCATTGAGCCAGTTTGCACGAGTTGTTACCGAGGCTGATTGGGCTTTGCTTTCGTCTGAGGAGACTGATGGTCAAGCGACCCGTAGCGATAAGTGGTCCAGCGTCATTCTCGGGGAAATCTTGGCTCAGGCCGATTTTGAGGGCGAACTTGACGCACTTCCTGTATCAAGAGCGACCGCCTGCTTCTCATCGTCGGTCGCGCGTACCGTGCTTCTTCATGACTCATACGCTGTAACGAGATTGTGCACGGAGCGCCTGAGAGACGCTTCAAGAGACGAGAGATTCGGAAAGCGCGTCGTGTCTGTAGATATGCTTGTGCCGATATGGGCAGCGTTGTCAGCGAACATTGCTGATGTGTCTGACATGTCTGAGTTGGTGGATCTTTTTCTGCATGCTGCAGATATGGCCAATGACACGCGGGCAGCTCAGTATGGGCAACGCGAATTGTTCAAATACCACCGCCAAATATTCAGCGATTCAGTGGAAGAGCGTGTTGTTGCCTTTCAGCGGATATCCAGTGACATCGTTTCTGGGGGCGGCCGTACACCCACGGTATCTCCGTATTCTGCTGCGGTGTTGGCTCTGGCTGCCTTCCTTGTTGGGAGAGGGACGAGTCATGCATTCTTACTTCGGAAGTTCCCTGCTTTCGCGCCGTTGGCATTTGCGTGGTTTGGACTAGCCGCAGCCTTGCGTGGACCGCGAGGATGGGACCAGTCTTGGGCGAGAGTAACCAAAGCAATCGAGCGTCAAGTTCGATCCGCTTTTCACTGGAGTGATCCACCGTCGGCCGATATCTGCTGGGCAGAATATAAGTGGCTTGCAGATACTTTCTCAGGCAACCAAGCTCTTGCAGAGCTTAGCCGCATGACGCCTCGTTCCCTATCTATCGAGATAGTGCCCGGTGCGGTATGTCAGTTTCGAACATCAGAGCAGAAACTTCCTCAAGAGTATGTGGTCAGAGCAACCCAAGTCGCTCTACCCCGCGATCAAGAAATACGTGCGACCCTCGAATCGCTCATTGACCTGTCTAACAAGGCTAGGCAATTGCTTGGCCGAGCCGAAACAAAAGTAGGGGAGCAGCAAGGCCTTCCACTTGAGGCGTCGAATCCCGCTTCTGGGTCGAAAGCGAAACGGAATTATAAGAAGCCTATTAAGTAGGCCAATTCCATGGCTACGCGCTCTCCATATAGTGCAAGAGAGGCCTAGGCAAGCCACGTGGGCCGAACGGTAAATGGCTGAAACTTGTTTAGCCGATGCAGCACTGCAGAAGTGGGAAAGCGAGAAGGGACAGCACGGGGGCGAGAAGTGGGGTCATGGTAAATACAAGAGGTAGGCATACACTACAAACGTGGCGATCAGACCGAAAGATACGATGATGCAGATCGCCTGCAATATGCGCTTCTGCCAGCCAAGACGTTTTCGAAGTGCGTTGAAGCTTCCCTCAAAGAGGTCTTTTACCTTCTCGTGATCCTTTGCGATCGTCTGCTCACGTCGATCAATTTCTTCCCCGAGAACCTCCATCGTCTGCCGCTGGTTGGTGACCAATATCCACGTCAATATGGCGAAGATGAAGCTGCCGATTGCTACGCCGGTGTTTATCCAAAACTGGCTGCCAATTCCTTCCGCGTGCTTCATTTGGGTGGCAACAATGTTGAGTTCCATCCAAAACTGAGCCACTTCGCCGGGTGATTTTCGTCGAAATTTGAGCCACCTCCTACCACCCTCCGCTCACAGCACGAGCGGGAGCAACAGGAGTGATCGACGTGGCCCTATTGA
>NZ_MUNV01000021.1 GCF_002001125.1 Rhodanobacter sp. B04
GCCGGCGATCACTGCCGCCATAGGAGACGCTCTGTGCCAGCGGCGTCCCTTCGGCACCCTGCGCAGCCATCAGCTGGGCTGCCTTGGCATAGCCGAATTCACGGTAATTGGCTTTCAACACCTCATGCAGGTCACCGCTGTACAGCTCAAGCTTCTCCACCTGTGGCAGCTGCTTGCGCAAGGCGATGGCCGATTGCACAGGGTCGCTCATCAGCGTGGCCGGATCGGCCGCCGCCAATACTTTCTCGACCTTGCCGCGCTGCGTGGCGATCTCGTCGGCCAAGGCATGCACGGCTTGATCCTGGGCCGCATGCACTCGCGCGATGGCATTGCCTTCGTCGGCAATCAACCAGGTCTGCCAGGCGCAAAACAGCCCCAGCACCAGCAACACCGTGCCACCGACCAGCGGCAGCAAATTGCGCCAGTCGATCTGCAGTTGCCGCAACCGTTCCCTTGCGATATCTATCGCCATGTCCCGCCCCGCAGGTTGTGCCCGGTGAATCGGCCCAGCGCATGCCCCGCGCCGGCCCAGCCTGTCATTTGATACCGGTCGAGCCGAATCCTCCGCCGCCGCGTTCGCTTGGCGCGAATTCGGTCACGATGTTCAGCCGCGCCTGTGCCACTGGCACCAGCAGCAGCTGGGCAATACGGTCACCGACCGCGATGGTGTACGACTGCGTGCCGCGATTCCAGCATGAAATCATCAGCGGACCCTGATAGTCGGCATCGATCACCCCGACCAGATTGCCCATCACCAGACCATGCTTATGCCCCAGCCCGGAGCGCGGCACGATCAGCGCGCACCAACCCGGGTCGCCGATATGGATCGCGATGCCGCTGGGGACCAGAGCGCTCTCACCGGGCGCCAGCGTCAGCGGCGTCTCCAGCGCGGCACGCAGATCCATGCCCGCACTTCCCGCCGTGGCCGCCTGCGGCAGCGGAATGCTGTCGCCCACGCGCGCATCGAGGATCTTCAGCTCGACATCGACCTTCATGCACGTGACGCCCGGTAGCGCTCGGCCACGTGAGCGACCAGCTGCCGTGCCAGCTCCGGCTTGGCTGCCCGCGGCAACTCGACGCCACCACCGGGCCAGTACAGGGTCAAGGCATTGTCCGCAGCCTCGAAGCCGAGCCCCTCACCGACCTGATTGGCAGCAATCATGTCCAGTCCCTTGCGTTGCAGTTTGCCCTGCGCGTAGTTCGCCACATCGTGCGTCTCGGCAGCAAACCCGACCAGAAAGGGATGCACGACTTGTGCCGACAGGCTGGCCAGGATGTCCGGATTCTCGCCCAGCTGAAGCGCCATGGGCGCTCCATCATGCTTTTTCAGCTTGTGGGCGGACACCTCCAGCGGCCGGTAGTCACCGACGGCTGCGGCACCGATGTAGATATCGGACTGCGCGGCGGCCGCCAGCACGGCGGCATGCATCTGCGCCGCACTGCGCACATCGATCCGCCTGACCACTCCAGCCGGCGTTGCCAGGCTCACCGGGCCGGCCACCAGGGTCACCACTGCGCCCGCCTGTACCGCCGCTTCGGCCACGGCGAAACCCATCTTGCCGGAACTGCGGTTGCCGATGAAACGTACCGGGTCGATATCCTCGTAGGTCGGGCCAGCGCTGACCAGCACGTTCAGGCCGGCCAATTCCTGACGGCCGAACGTGGCCGCCAGCGCATCGCGCAACTCATGCGGCTCCAGCATGCGGCCGCTGCCGATATCGCCGCAGGCCTGTTCGCCAGCCGCTGGCCCGAGCAGTTGCACGCCACGCTGGCGCAAGGTTTCGATGTTTGCCCGCACAGCCGGATGCGCCCACATCTGCTGGTTCATGGCTGGCGCCACATAAAGCGGCGCAGCGCTGGCCAGGCACAGCGTGGTCAGCAGGTCATCGGCCAGCCCGTGAGCCAGCCGCGCCAGCAGATCCGCGCTGGCCGGCGCGATCAGGATGCGTTCAGCCCAGCGCGCCAGTTCGATATGCCCCATCGCCGCTTCGGCGCCTTCGTCCCACAGCGAGACACGTACCGGCTGGCCGGACAGCGCCTGGAACGTGGTCGGGCCGATGAACCGGGTAGCCCCCTCGGTCATCACCACGCGCACCTCGGCGCCCAGCTCGCGCAGGCGGCGAACCAAGTCGCAGGACTTGTAGGCGGCGATGCCACCGGATACTCCCAGCAGGATGCGACGTTGGGCAAGACTCATGTAAGAAGGGCCTGACAATCGGGCAGACCTGTAGCTTACCGGATTCACTCACTTCAACCGCTGCCCGGCCTGGGTATCGTCCGGCAACTTGCAGGCATGACTATCCGTGACTGGCCCGAAGGCGAACGCCCCCGCGAAAAACTGCTGGCACGTGGCAGCGCCACGCTATCCGACGCCGAGTTGCTGGCTGTGCTGCTAGGCAGCGGCAGCCGCGGCAAGGACGCCATTGCGCTTGGTCGCGAACTGCTCGCGGGCGCCGGCAGTCTTAGCGCGTTACTCGGCCGACCTGAGCAGCCCACTAGTGTCAGCGGCCTGGGGCCAGCCAAACCCGCGCGATAGCGGCGACTTCCTGCGTGCGCAATTGCGCCATCTTCCTTACGAGGTATTCGGCTGCCTGTATCTGGACAACCGTCACCGCGTGCTGGGATTCGAGGAATTGTTCCGCGGCACCGTCGACGGCGCCAACGTGCACCCACGCGAGGTGGTACGGGCCTGCCTGAAGCACAATGCCTGCGCGGTGATCTTCCGGGTTTATGTAGTCAAGCGTTATGGTGCAATACTATCTAAGTCATTGAAATAAAGCAATATGTATGGCCAATGTCAACAAAAATGTTGCAAAAAGTGGGTGCAGTCTTGCAGCTATCAAAGCGCCTCTGGCTCAGCAGGCCTGAACTGCGCCGCGTTTCCATAGTGAAAACTGATGGTCCCCTGGCGTCGAGTTCAATGCCGACTTGAACGCTATCCCCGGTGTTTGCGCGTGCCCGAGATTCTGTTGAAGAAAGGCTTGGCAGAACAAAGATGCCGTGGATCCCGCAACTGAATTCTGTGGCGCTGCGAGAAAGCCACAGAAGCTGGCCTTAGAAAAATGCTCACTAAAGAGTGGGCTTCCGGTCTTGCAGCAGAGTGAAATGCAGACCTTCTTTGTCGAATGCTTAACCTGAAGTGCTTTCCGTATGTCTGCTGACGTTTTTTCTCCATCGACAGCGAACTCGATAGAGTCCGAGTCACCATGTCCGATGAAAATAAGATGACTAAACATATTGATTCTAGTGCTTGCCCATTTCTTGAGCTCGTCCAGAGAGCGGAGCTTTATTCCTTCAATGTCAGAATCGTTAATCATCAGCCTACAGAACTGAAGGACGCTCTTATAGAGTGGATCAATAAGCATCGGCTCTGTAGACAAGTCGCCGATTGCGATAATAGCGATCCCTATGTGCTTTGAACATTTAGATACCGGAATCCAGTTAGAAACGCCTGGGTTTGGAGTTCCGTCGGGCGGGAGCTTCACCCTTACCCGGTTTCCACCTTTCCCAGCTGCCCGTTGGACTTGAGCAACAGTCGTTTTAACGATTGCGTATTCAAAGACCTGCGGGTTTGTCGACGGAAGTAGGGTGGCCGGGATGTAAATGGTGTCGTTGGCTTTGAAGGTGGGCATGCTCTCTCCCTATTGAGCCATTACCTTAATGAACTGTTAGCTTCTATCCTTAGGAGTTTGCAGGCTGTAGATAACGGCGGTATCGCTAAACTCGGCCATTTGTGAGTCGTCTAGGACATAGATTAAATCAAAGACGGCTGTCGACTACCCGTAACCTTGATCCCAGCATAACCAGGGGTCCTTGAGCAGCTATTCATTATTCTCGCTTGATAGGTCTAAATGGCTCGGGTAGCCACGATAGGTTGGATATTCGATGCTCGATGTGCGGGCGCCAAAGCGGCGAGCTGCCCCAAGACCAGCAGCAACAACGCGCCGACTGGAAAATAGGATAGAGGCAGGTGCGATAGCTCGTAGTGGCGCATTAGCCATAAGTTAATGCCGTAAGCCGCAACCAACCCCACTATCGCGCCCATACCTACTACTACTGCATTCTCAATCAGGACCTCGCGTATCACATCACTACGCCGTGCGCCTAGTGCGCGACAAACACCAATGCTGCGCGTGCGTTGCTGTACCCAGTAGCCTGTCATGCCTAGGATGCCGGTGATGGTCACGATCAGTACGACCAAAGTTACACCGGAGAGCAACCAGACCGCGGCGAGTGGTGCCGCAAGCTCTTGGTTGCGCAGAGTTGCATACGAATCGCACCCGATTTGATCGCCTGGAAGCAATTCGCTCCCAACGTCCTGCTTCAGAACCAAGAGCATGTTCTTACAGGTTTGGTCCGTATCAGAGCTAGCCAAACGCACCGCAAACATCGGAACAGCCCATTGCTGGACAATCCCCGGTACAAGAATCGCGTACTCCAGTGCGCGGCTGTCCTTAGTGGGATTATTACGGATAAGGTGCGCCACCACCCCTACAATCTGCGAATTTGAATCGGGAAGTAAGTTCCCCACTGCGCGACCATTTGGGAACAAACGCGCGGCCAATGCCTCTGTAATGATGACAGCCTCATACTTATGGCTGCCCATGATGTTGATATCAAGGGTTGTAGCCTCTTCCTCGGGCGTAAAGTCACGCCCACCAGTCAATTGCAGGCCAAGTGAATTGATTAAGTTGTCGCCAAAATATACCGTGGCGCTTACTTTGACGTTTGACTCCGCGGTCCGTACGTCCTGAGCCCACTGCGCTGAGCTAATCATTGGAAGAGTAGCGGCATAACTGACTTGGCGGACTCCTGGTACCGCGCTCAGATCTGCCTTCAAACCACGCATGCGCACTGCTGGCCATGGATCTCCGCGCGCGGCAATATTGTGTAGGAATACAAGACGCCCGGGGTCACTGATTCCGTCCGACGCCAAGATCGGCATCAACTGTTGATTCAGCAAAAACAATGCATTGCAGGTAATCGCGCAAGCCAGCGCAACCTGAAAGATTACGAGCAGCGGCATCAAGGGGCGGCGAAGTTGACGTCTTACGATCAGCCACATGGCCATCTCCTTATGACTCTTTGATCTGCATGGCGGGAGGCAGCTTGCACACTCGCCAGGCCGGCAGGATGCCTACAACCATGCCAACCAGAAGCGAGAGCATCGCTAAACCGACGAAGACGCTCAAGCTGAATTGCGCGATAGGGGCATACCCGACAGGCTGCTTACGAACGATCCACATACCCAGCCAAGTCAGCGGCAACGCCGCCACCCCCCCAGCAAGACCCAGCAATCCAGACTCGATCAGGTGCTGCTCAAAAATTTGCCGAACCGACGCCCCAAGGGCGCGCCTAATAGCAACGTCTGCCACTCTCCGCAGGAAGCGCGCGGTGAGAAGGCCCGCGACATTCATCATGCACAGCAGCAGGAACGCGCCAGCGAATACCAAGTTCAGAGATACGTCATTAGGTACGACATGGTTCAAAGCCATCCACGCGCGAGTACCGTACAGTTCTGCCTGCGGCGGGTAGACGAACCGCCCAGCGTCGTGCTGCCCTTGGGCGTAGTTGCTTAGAAAGCTTTGATAAGCCGCTTCCGCAGATGGAGTAGTGGTGGATACCCACACTTCTAACCAACGACATCCTTGTACGTCCACCGTCCCGAACGTTACGGCTGCTATTCCATTGTCACACTCGCCCGAACTGGCTGGCCCCAGCCCAGCATCTAGGGCTGCACCGATTGGAATAAACAGTTGCGTATTGCTGGCCAGTATCCCTCCCATGTTTTGCGCGGCGCCCAAGAACGCGATTCGGGGCTTCCATGGGGCTGTCACACCAATCACACGGAAGCGATGGGTGTTCATTTGCACACTGCGACCCACAGCATCCTCAGTACCGAACAATTTTTCGGCCAAATCGCTGTCAATCAGAGCAACCGGCGCATGAGAAGCTAGTTCTGATTCGGACCAAGGTCTGCCAAAGCGCAAAGGGACACCTAGTACCTGAAATACCGCCCCATAAGCCATTAATCCGTTGGCGATATACGACTGCTCTCTCTCGGGATTGCCGATCTGGGCGTAACTCTGCGCCAACGCTACCTGCCCGGATGCTTGATGCGCATCAATTAGCGCGATGGCATCCCTCAGTTTAAGCAAGCTATCCGGCGTTGTGTAGGTAGGGTTGCCGTCGACCATCTTCTCCCGCGCATCAATGGTCACCACAGACAAGTGGTCGCTAATGCCGGGCAGTGGCTCACCTTCCAGCGCCCTAAAAATCGTGGCTGTAGTCATACAGGCCGCAACCCCGATCGCCATAGTCAACACAACCAGCAACGAAATCGCAGGCTGCATGCAGCTGCGGCGCATAGCCAATCGAAGGTAGTAATGAATCATGGCCCAAGCCCCATATATCCGCATCCGCCTGTAATTTGTCCAGAAAATATTACATGATTAACAGTTCAAGGAATCCCTTAGTGCCATTTATCGACACAGGACGTCACATCCTCATCCGTAGTCAGTGTGTACGACTGCAAAATGACAATTTGCCCTCTCAAGTCACGCGCCTGATTTGCTTTCAAGTTTGCTAGGTCAGCACAAATCAATTTGGCTTGAGATCTCATTTGATTGATGCCCGACTCGTCGTTATTGGCAAGCTCATTGCTTTGTTGAATTGTTGAACTCGACTGCGCAACGCTCCGGCTCTCTCCTGCGCGGACCTTAGCGGTACTAGGATCGGGGTGCGGCCCCTTCATCATTTGGGCGGTTACATAATATTTCCTAAGCAGCGTTTTCTGATCGGGAATGACGTCGATATTCTTGCCTGAGATGATCAAATCACCGGACGACGTAATTTTAGCGTCCGGATGTCCAGCAGAACGCAAGAAGATAGGGTCACTCGGCGTGCCGATGTCTGATATCGAATTGACCGAGTAGCTCTCTTGTCCACAAGCCGTCGAGCCGATAGCAAGTGCGATTATCACTAACAGGGTTTGCTTGCGCATAACATGGCTCCTTTGAACTTAATATTCCGCCTTACTCAACTACTTCAATTCAGATGGGAAGCTAATCTTTGTAAGCAAGTCAGCAGAATACCCGGCCCGACGCGCCACCATCCTGCCTTGGCCGTCAAATAAGAACTCAGCAGGGGTAAGAGTACCTCCAAGAAATCCCGAGCTAAGGTCGTCAGGGGTGTACAAGACGCGCACCTCCGCCGGGAGGGTACCGGGGGGAAGGGCCTTGCTGCGAATCGCCAGGACAATAATGCTTGCGTGTTGCGTCTTTTCGTACGATGAGGCGTTTTTACGCAACCATTCCATGGACTCAATACATGGACGGCAATCCATTGCGACTTTAAGAAGCACAGTGGGGCCGTGAATTGCGCTCCTTAGGTCGATATCACGCCCTTCGCCATCCTTCACGAGTAGGCCCGATGGAAGGGTCTGGCCTACATTTAATGCATTCTCGTCCGTTTCAATTTTTGCAACTTCGGCCATTTGTGCGGCTTGGTCGGCGGCCACTTTTGGGGACATCTCACGTCTGGAATACAACAGGGTTGCAAATACAACACAAGCCAGAACTGCGGCGTATAGTGCAAATCTCTCAATCAAGCGCCACGTAAGCATCACAGGGTCCTTTTGTTAGAACTAAATTCAACACGTCATAAGCATGGCGAATAGCGAAAAGGCTCAATCAAATATGTGGGCGTTCTTGAACACGTTACGTATTTCTCACTTTTGTCCGAGGACGAGTAAGGAGCAGCTGATCGCACTACTGGGACGTAGGTTCCACAACATGGCAAATAAGATGACCTTCGCACGTGTTCGGGCCACTACATACAACGACAGGGTAGCAAACCACGTCCATTGGCTGCATTGGACTTGTCGCACCTGTGCTGGTGCTATAGGCGACGGCCGAGCACAGGCACAGACTGATGCCAGCGAAAATACGGATCGGACGATTGGCTGAATGATTTTTTTCCATGACAATATCCTATGTGTACGACGTGGAAAGAGAAGAAGTGTTTTCGGCATCCACTTCTTTTACGTGTCAAGTTAATCTGTCGGGACAATACTAGATTAGTCCGTATGACGAGACTTGGCGCGCAGAAGAAAATCAAATAGATAAGCGCTATGGAATGAAGCTGGTTTCTCTGCTCACCTTCTAAAGAAGATGAGCAGAGATCCGCCGATCGAGTTAGTGTGCGGTGGGGCTCACGACGTGGCAAACCTCGTTAATTTGACAGTTTTGATTACCATTAATTATTGGTCCACAAATCTTGACGCCGACGCAAACCGTGTCCATTGGCTGCATAGTTCCTGTCGCACTTGCGCTGGCGCTATAGGCGATAGCCGAGCAGAGACACATGCTGATACCGGCTAGTATCCGAAGTCGGCGATTTACTGACTGATTTTTATCCACGACAATCTCCTTAATCTATCAAGCGAAAAAAAGCGCGGTTTTTTGCTGGCCCATGGTTAATGCGCGGTAGGTGCGACGTCATGACAGACTTCGACGAAGGCGCATAGGCTGGATCCACCTGGACCATCCACACATCTCTCCTGCGTAACGCATATCTGCGCCGCACTTGCGATACCGACATAAAACATAACAGCGAAGAAGCCGAGTGTGACGGCGGCTCTTACCTTTTTATTCTTCATGTTGGCTCTCCTTTCGTTAATGACACGACAGATACCCGCCAATGCTTGGCCTGGTAACGTTAGACGTGATGTTTTTTTAATGCATTACTAACTCGTGTTTTTTGCCACCTCCTTGTCCCGTAGGAACTTATTTGTAAATAAATTTCGAGGACTGCTGCGGCAGCATGACGGGAAAATGAAAGGGGAGATTGCACCAGTTCCCAGTTTCAGCCTGGGTGACTGTGCGTGGGCCTTCGATTCGAGAAGTGTGCGGGCATGATCCAGATCGACGAAATGGCGGAAGCAGCCCGGCCCCTCGCTGAATGCCTCGACGTCGGGCGTGCGAAGGGGCTTGCCTCACTTCGCGAGCGGCGCGTTGTCGACGTTGCGGGTCGGGTTGATATCGGACGCTGATTGCTCGGGCGTCTCGTCCGTGGTCACGAACTGTTTGCTGTTTGCTGATCTACCTGCGACCTGGGCTTGGCGTTGTCGCCGTTATGCTCATCGCCTAGGTGGGCGTCGTCGATCCGGGTCAATTCACTTAGCTGCCGAGGCTCTTCACACTCGGTCATAGCCTGCATGATGTCGTGCCCGGGCTTCTTGAAGGCATCGGGCGAAAGGCACTTCTTGCGGAACAGGCATGCGGACATCCATATCCTCCCGTGCTGTCCTCAGACGTCAGCGCCTGAGGACATAATTGGGAATTCGCTGCTTCCACTCTCTACGTGATTCAGCCAATTTCCCCGCGACATCGTCGGTGCATCCGCATCGCTTGATGGTCGCTGTCGTCTTACCTTTGAAGACGCCCCCTCTGCAGTGAGACTTGCGTAGGGTCTGGGTTGTGTCAAGCTGTAATTTATTACGGATGCATTCTTGCGTCATGACTTGACGCGGAAAGCGTAGCAATCCATTCGACGACGTGGACCATCAAGCGTACGTCTTCCTTCGCACGTGCTGAGAACGGGTGACATACCCGACATTTGACCGGGTTGGGCGTTCGCTGCCCCACATCAATTGACCACACATGTCGTCGCAGAGCGTCTGTGCTGGTTGTCGCCGAGCCGAGTGCCGCCGATCGGGCGATCACCCGCGAACTGCGCGATGCCCTGCAGCTGGTAGGCGTGCGCGTGCTTGATCACCTGGTGATCGGCAACGGCGAGCCGGTGTCGATGGCCGCTCGCGGCTTGCTCTGAATCAGGCATTCGCCCACAAAAAACGGCGTGGGATGAACCACGCCGTCAGGGCCGCTTTGGGAGGGGAGGGTGCGGCGTCTCCAGATGCCTGCCATGGAGGGGAGTCATGTCAGGCACCCAAGCAGTGTCGCAGCGCCGCATGACAGGTTGATGACGTGGCGCATCCCCTCGAAAGCGCCGCCAGGCCAACAAAACTTATTCACATATCGCCGATATCGGCACTTGGGGAAGGCATTACGACCACTTCTCTAATTTAGTTGTGCAATTTGTTGATATTACTAGATTCTTTGTTTCCGATGTTTGATTTCGGCGGGAATGCCGAAGCTTTCAAGCACGGGCAAGCCGCTTTCCCCACAGACTTATCCACAGGATGGCAGCCGCAGTGCATCAATCGCCGCGCCGCCGGGCAGCGCATGCCCGGCGATACGACTTGGCGTCGGCAAACCCCGTCCGCACTCATGGCGGTCTGTTAGGATTGGCGGTTCCATCACGAATCCGACCCCACCCGTGAAAGAACAGTTGCGCGAACTGGTGCTGCAGGCGATCCAGACCCTGCAAGCCGATGCCACCCTGCCTGCCGATCTCGCCCTGCCGGGCTTCGTGATCGAGCGAGCGCGCAGTCGTGAGCACGGTGATTTCGCCTGCAACGTCGCCATGCTGCTGGCCAAGCCGGCACGGGCAAAACCACGTGACTTGGCCGAGAAGCTGGTGGCGGCCTTGCCCGCCAGTGCGCTGGTGGAAAAGATCGAGATTGCCGGCCCCGGCTTCATCAACTTCTACCTGGCCGCCGCGGCGTATCACGCCGAAGTGCTCCGGATCATGGCGACAGGCGACGCGTACGGCCGCAACGACAGCGGCGCCGGCAAGACGGTCGGCGTGGAGTTCGTCTCGGCCAACCCGACCGGCCCCTTGCATGTCGGCCATGGCCGCAACGCGGCGATCGGCGACTGCCTGAGCCGGCTGCTCGATGCCAGCGGCTGGAACGTGAAGCGCGAGTTCTATTACAACGACGCCGGCGTGCAGATCGCCAACCTGGCGATCTCGGTGCAGGCGCGCGCGCGCGGCATCACCCCGGACGACAGCGGCTGGCCGGAAAACGGCTACCGCGGCGACTACATCGCCGACGTGGCACGCGCCTACCTCGACCGCGAGTCGGTGGTGGCCGACGGCGAAACCGTCACCGGCAGTGGCGATGTCGACGACCTCGACGCGATCCGCCGCTTCGCCGTGGCCAGCTTGCGTCACGAACAGGATCTGGACCTGCAGGCGTTCGGTGTGGGCTTTGACAGCTACTTCCTGGAATCGTCGCTGTACAGCGACGGCAAGGTGGAGGAGACCGTGCGCGAGCTGGTCGCCCACGGCCACACCTACGAGGAGGGCGGTGCGCTGTGGTTGCGCACCACCGACTACGGTGACGACAAGGATCGGGTGATGCGCAAGTCCGATGGCACCTACACGTATTTCGTGCCGGACGTGGCCTACCACCTGTCAAAATGGCAGCGTGGCTACGGCAAGGCCATCACCGTGCTGGGCTCGGATCACCATGGCTCGCTGGCACGGGTGAAAGCCGGCCTGCAGGCGCTCGATTGCGGCATTCCCAAGGGCTATCCGGACTACATGCTGTATCAGATGGTGACGGTGATGAAGGGCGGCGAGGAGGTGAAGATCTCCAAGCGCGCCGGCAGCTACGTCACCCTGCGCGACCTGATCGACGAGGTCGGCCGCGACGCCACGCGCTACTTCCTGATCGCCCGCAAATCGGACTCGCAGCTGGTGTTCGACGTCGACCTGGCGCGCTCGCAAAGCAACGACAACCCGGTCTACTACATCCAGTACGCCCACGCCCGTGTCTGCCGCGTGCTGGAGGAACTGGCTGAACGCGGCCTGCCCGCCGTCGACACGCAAGCGGGCATGGCGCAACTTGTTCGGCTGGGCAACGAACACGAGCAGATCCTGCTGACCGAACTGTCGCGCTACCCGGAAGTGGTCGAGGTGGCCGCCGCCAACCTGGAACCGCACCTGATCGCGCAATACCTGCGTGAGCTCGCCGGCGCCTTGCACAGTTATTATCACGAGCACAAATGGCTCGTGGATGACGCCGAGCTGCGCAACGCGCGCATCACGCTTGCCGTCGCCACGCGCCAAGTCATTCGTAACGGCCTGGATTTGCTGGGACTCAGTGCCCCGGAGAAGATGTAAATGGCAGCACGCAAGGGCAAGGGCCGGCAGGCCGTGCGCAACAACAGCGGCGGGTTCCCGGGTTGGGGCTATGCGGTCATCGGCGTCGTGATCGGTGCCATCCTGATGGCCGTGATGATGCGCGGCAGCCTGCTGACCAGCCTGCGCCAATCCGCAGCCGTCCCGCAGGCCAACCCGCAGGCCACGGCGCAGCACGACAGCGATGCCGGGCTGGCCCCGGCCGCCAGCGACAGCGCGCCGAAAAAGCCGCAATACGACTTCTATTCGGTGCTGTCGGAGAAAGAAGTGCGCATCCCGGATGCCGAGATCAGCGCCCAGGCACGGGCCGAACAGCAGCAGAAGCAGCTCGCTACCCAACAACAGGCTGCGCAACAGGCCGCCGCACAGCCACAGCAGGCCAGCATCCAGCCGCCTCCGGCTCCGGTAAACACACCGCCAGCGGTCAGCCAGGACATCACCGCCGCACCCGCCAGCGCCGTGCCCGTGCCCAGTGCCGGCAGCGGCTACCTGCTGCAGGTCGGCGCGTTCCCAAGCGCAGCCGATGCGGAAACCTTGAAGGCGAAGATGGCACTGCAAGGCTTCGTCGCCAACGTGCAATCGGTCAGCATCAACGGCCAGACCTATCACCGCGTGCGTCTAGGTCCGTTCCGCTCGGCGACCGAACTGGAATCGACCAAGCAGCGGCTGTCGGCGGCCGGAATCAATGCGATTGCGCTGAAGGAAGGCAAATAACCGGCAGCCGCACCAGCGCCTGTCTCCGACCGCAACATTGCGCCTGCCTGGCTGGACTTTCACGCATGACGACCAAGACTGTCTGGATTACCGGCGCCACCTCCGGGTTCGGCGCCGCCGCCGTGGAACGTTTCGTGACCGGTGGCTGGCGGGTGATCGCCAGCGGCCGCCGCGCCGATCGGCTGCAGCAATGGGTTGAACGCCACGGTGCTGACCGCGTGCACGCGACGGCCTTCGACGTCCGCGACGAGGCGGCGATGCGTGCGGCGCACGCGAACCTGCCGCCGGCGTTCGCCGGCATCGACCTGCTGGTCAACAACGCCGGCCTGGCGTTGGGCACCGCGCCGGCGCAACAGGCGGACCTGGCGCAGTGGAAGCAGATGATCGACACCAACATCACCGCGCTGGTGTCGCTGACCCATCTGCTGCTGCCGCAGCTGATCGAGCGCCGCGGCGCGATCGTCAACATCAGCTCGATCGCGGGCAGCTATGCCTACCGCGGCGGCAACGTGTACGGCGGCAGCAAGGCCTTCGTCACCCAGTTCTCGCAGAACCTGCGCTGCGACCTGCACGGCACCGGCGTGCGGGTGAGTTCGATCGAGCCGGGCATGGCCGAAACCGAGTTCACCCTGGTGCGCACCGGCGGCGACCGGGCCGCGTCAGAGAGCCTCTACGCCGGCGCGCACCCGATCACCGCCGGCGATATCGCCGACACGATCTGGTGGGTCGCCAACCAGCCGCCGCACCTGAACATCAACCGCGTCGAGGTGATGCCGGTCAGCCAGTCGGCGGCCGGGTTGCAAGTTGCCCGCGACAGCTGAGCGGATACGCCCGACGGGCGGCAGCACGCTTCCCCCAGCTCCGTGCTTCCCGAGGCAGGCGCGCGAAGAAATCAGCTGGCCTCGCCGCGATGCATGTCATGCGTCACGAACGGATCTTCAGGATCGGGAGCGGCCAGCCATTGCGGATGCGCCAGCGTGTGGCGCATGTCGTCCAGGCCGCTCTGCCAGTGACCATGCATGCTGGCTCCGCTGAACTCGTAATCCTTGTAGTGACTCTCGTACGGCTTGTCCCGGTAGATCAGGTGGATCACGTTGGTCAACGCCGCGGCCGAACGCGCCACCGCGCGACGGTAGGCCGGATCGTTGCGACGGACTTCCGGCACCAGCGCCATCACGTCATGCAGCAGGCGCCGGTGCTCCTGCGTGCGCCGCATGAATTCGGTCATCAGGCGGGTGCGGCTGGAGTACTGGATCTCCTTGCTGCGTTCGGCCACCTGCACCAGATCGCGCGGCAGGCGGCCATGCGCGTTCCACAGGTCGACCTGGAACACCAGCGTGTCGCGGCTGGGGCGCTCGCTCAGCACCTTGTACAGCGGCGTGTTGGAGACCATGCCGCCGTCCCAGTAGAACTCGCCGTCGATCTCCACCGCCGGAAAACCCGGCGGCAGCGCGGCGGAAGCCATGAAGTGTTCGGGCCGCAGCGTATCGCGGGTATTGTCGAAATAAGTGAAGTCGCCGCTGCGCACGTTCACCGCGCCCACCGACACGCGCATCGCGCGCGCATCGTTGATCCGATCGAAGTCGACCAGTCGCTCCAGCGTGGCGCGCAGTGGCGCGGTGTCGTACCAGCTCGCGCTGGCCGGACTGGTATGCCATGGCAACAGCGGCCCCACTCGCGGCTGGAAAAAGCCGGCCTGTCCCTCGGTCATCGCCCGCCATGCCGCAAGACCGCTGATGCCGTTCTGCCACAGCAGCGGCCACGCGCTCATGTCGAAGGCGTGCGCTCCCGGCAAGCAAAGGTTGCCGGCAGATCGTCTCCCAGAACTCGCGCAGCCGCTCGGCGCGCCGCTCCGGCGCGTTGCCGGCGATGATCGCCGCGTTCAGTGCGCCGATCGAGATGCCGGCCAGCCAGGTGGGCTGCAACCCGGCCTCGGCCAGCGCCTGGTACACGCCGGCCTGATACGCACCGAGCGCGCCGCCGCCCTGCAGCACCAGGGCAACGGTGTGGTAGTCGCGTGCCACGGTTTCAGCCAGCGTGGCCGGCGGTTTCGGACGCTTGGTGTCAGCCACGGCGCTTACTGCATGTACCAGCCGTGGCTGACCACGATCGACTGGCCGGTCAGCGCGGCGGACGGGAAGGTGGCCAGATACAAGGCGGTCTGAGCGATGTCCTCGACGGTGGTGAACACGCCGTCGACGGTGTCCTTCAGCATCACGTTCTTGATCACGTCCGCCTCGCTGATGCCCAGCTCCTTCGCCTGTTCGGGGATCTGCTTCTCGACCAGCGGCGTGCGCACGAAGCCGGGGCAGATCACGTGTGAGCGCACGTTGTGCGGCGCGCCTTCCTTGGCCAGCGTGCGGGCGAGGCCGAGCAGGCCGTGCTTGGCCGCGACATAGGCGGACTTCAGCTTCGACGCCTCGTGCGAATGCACCGAACCCATGTAGATCACGATGCCGCCGCGGTCGTCCTTGTACATGTGCTTCAACGCGGCCTTGGTGGTGAGGAAGCCGCCGTCGAGATGGATCGCCAGCATCTTCTTCCAGTCGGCGAACGCGAACTGGTCGATCGGGTTGATGATCTGCACGCCGGCATTGGAGATCAGGATGTCGAGCGCACCAAACGCGGCGACCACTTTGTCGGTGCCGGCATTCACCGCGGCTTCGTCGCTGACATCCATCGCCACGCCGATCGCCTTGCCGCCGGCCGCATTGATCTCCGCCGCCGTGGCATCGGCGGCCTGCTGGTTGATGTCGGCGATCGCCACGCTGGCACCGTGCTTCGCGTAGAGCTCGGCAATCGCCTTGCCGAGGCCGCTGGCCGCGCCGGTGATCAGGGCGACCTTGCCATTGAGACTTGTCATGAGCTGCTCCTTCGATGTTCGGGATGGCGGCCGGGCCCCCCTTCTCCCGATGGGAGAAGGGGGGCCCGAAGGATCGGACGAGGGTTCGGGCCCAAGAGACATTCCGCTCCGACCGGACCCTCACCGCAACCCCCCTCCCAGCGGGAGAGGGGCTTAAATCAATGCGTGTCTTCGGCCAGATAGGTGTAGGCGACCAAGCCGCCGTTGAGCGTGCCATACAGCTGCTCGGCCTCGGCCCCGCTCACGCCCGCACTGGCGATGCGCTCACGGTAGCTTCGGCGCAACGCCTCGAGGTCGTAGCCGACGTAATCGAGCATCAGGTCGGTGGTGTCGCCGCGGCGGACATGTGCGAACTCGTAGCTGTCCCCAGCCACGCGCACGTTCACCGCATCGGTATCACCGAACAGGTTGTGGATGTCGCCCAGCGTCTCCTGGTACGCACCGACCATGAAGATGCCGAGCCGGTAGCTCTCGCCGTCCTTCAAGGCATGCAGCGGCAGGCTCACGTCGACGCCGTCGGCATCGACGTAGTGGTCGATGCGGCCGTCCGAATCGCAGGTGAGGTCGACGATCACGCCGCGACGGGTCGGCTCCTCGTCGAGCCGCGCGATCGGCGTGATCGGGAAGATCTGCTTGATCGCCCAGATGTCCGGCACCGACTCGAACACCGAGAAGTTGACGAAGTACTTGTCGACCAGCTTCTCGTCCAGATCGTCCAGCGCCGGCCGGTGCGAGCGTTCGGCCGGCAGCAGGCGTGCGCGCACCGCGTTGGCGATCGCGTAATACATCTCGTCCAGTCGGGCACGATCGGCCAGCGCGAGCTGACCGAGCGCGTACAGCGTCTGCCCTTCTTGCAGGTGGTGCTGCGCTTCATGGAACAGTTCCAGCGCGGGACGCTTATCCAGCTCTTCGTGCGTTTCGCGCAACCGGCGCAGCACGGCCGGCTCGTCCATGCACGGCGGCGGAATCGCACCGGCAGGCACCTCCTCCACCTCGGTCACGTTGACCACCATCACCGCATGATGCGCGGTCATCGCGCGACCGGCCTCGGTGAGGATATGCGGCGCCGGCAGTCCCTCGGCTTCCACCGCCTCGGCCAGCGATTGCACGATCGTGGCGGCGTACTGCTCGATCGAGTAGTTGATCGAATTGTGGCTGCGCGAGCGGGTGCCTTCATAGTCCACGCCGAGGCCACCGCCGACGTCGACGATCTCCAGCGGCACGCCCATCCGGTTCAGTTCGACGAAATAGCGGGTGGCCTCGCGCATGCCATTGGCGATGTCGCGCACGTTGGAAATCTGCGAGCCCATGTGGAAGTGCTGCAGCTTCAGCGTGTGCTTGAGGCCGGCCGCATCGAGCCGCTCGATCAGGGTCAGCACCTGGTGCGGCGACAGGCCGAACTTGCCCTTGTCACCGCCGGTGTTCTGCCACTTGCCCGCGCCGATCGAGGCCAGCCGCACGCGCACGCCGAGCAGCGGCTCGATACCGAGCGCCTTGGCCTCAGTGAATACATGGTCCAGCTCGGACAGCTTCTCGATCACGATGTGCACGCGCAGGCCGAGCTTCAGCCCGATCAGCGCCAGGCGGATGTATTCGCGGTCCTTGTAGCCGTTGCAGATCACGATCGAGCCGGGCCGCGCCATCGCCAGCACCGCCATCAACTCGGGCTTGGAGCCCGCCTCCAGGCCGAAGCCCTGCTTTCCCGCGGCGACCAGCTCGCCGGCCACGCCGCGCTGCTGGTTCACCTTGATCGGATAGATGGCCGTATAGCCGCCTGCGTAGTTCCACTCGCCGATCGCCTTGGCGAACGCGCCCTGCAACCGAGCGAGGCGATCGGCCAGGATGTCCGGGAAGCGCACCAGCAGGGGCAGTCGCAGGCCTTCGGCGCGGGCGCGCTCGACGATCTGCGGCAGCGGCAGCGCCGGGCCGCTGCTGCCGCGCGGACGCATCACGATTTCGCCGGCGGGGTTCACGTCCACATAGCCATCGCCCCAGTGCGCCACGGCGTAGGTGTGGCGGGCGGCGTCAGTATTCCAAGGGTTCGACATCAGCGTAGCTCCTTGTGCATGCGCTTGTTACAAGCATGGATGATGTCGTCGCAGCGGCGAGCCTTGACGGTGTTGCTCCACAAGAGCACGAGTCCGAGCGACCGGAAGCCTCGCACGCCGCGGGGTCGATCGGGCTTGTCGGCAGCCGGGCGCGATGCGTCGGCGATACCAGAGCGCCATTGTAATGGCCTGCTGTGACAATAGGCGCATGGCCCGTCACTGTCCCCGCCGGGACGTTCATCGCCGTTGCGGCTACAATTGGCGGTCTTTACCTTATCCACCCGGTTCGTCAGAAACACTCGTCAGGATTGCCCACCATGTCGCAGCAGCTCAGCTGGTTCACCGAAGCCCATCAGGCTTCCGGCTCCTCCATCGGTTTCCGCACCGAGCAACTGCTGCACGCGGAGAAAACCCCGTTCCAGACGATCGAGATCTACAAGACCACCGACTGGGGCAACCTGATGGTGATCGATGGCTGCGTGATGCTGACCACCCGCGACAACTTCCTCTATCACGAGATGATGACCCACCCGGCGTTGTTCACCCATGCGCGTGCCAAGCGCGTGGTGATCATCGGTGGCGGTGATTGCGGCACGCTGCGCGAGGTGCTCAAGCACGAGGAAGTCGAATCGGCGGTGCAGGTGGAGATCGACGAGCGCGTGACCCGGCTGGCCGAGGAATACTTCCCGGAGCTGTGTGATTCCAACCACGACCCGCGCGCCGAGCTGCTGTTCATCGACGGCATCAAGTACATGGCCGAGGCGGAGCCCGAGTCGCTGGACCTGGTCATCGTCGACTCGACCGATCCGGTCGGCCCGGCCGAAGGCCTGTTCAACGCCGCGTTCTACGCCAGCTGCCACAAGGCACTGCGCCACGGCGGCCTGCTGGTGCAGCAGAGCGAATCGCCGCTGGCCCACCTGGACCTGATCAAGTCGATGCGCTCGGCGATGCGCACTTCCGGCTTCAGCGCGGTTAAGACGTTGCCGTTCCCGCAGCCGTGCTACCCGACCGGCTGGTGGAGCTGCACGATGGCGCGCAAGGGCGGCGACCTGTCCGGCTTCCGCGAGCGCGGCGCGATCAGCAAGAATTTCCCGACCCGCTACTACAACGCCGACATCCACAAGGGTACGCTGGCCCAGCCGGAATTCATGCGCGAAGCGCTCGGCGAATAAGCCACACGCTCAGAACAAGGTGCCGCGCACCTTGGGCAGCAACACCAGCAACAGCGTGGCGAGCGGGCCGAACAGCAGCGACAGCAGGAACCACAGCAGCCCGCTGCGGTTCTTGCCCTGCGCCAATGCGGCGTTGATCAGCGCCAGCGTGCCCCAGCCCACGAACCAGGGCGCGCCATCGGTAAGCCTCGACAAATGATCCACTGCGCGCCTCCCGGCATCAGGGGCGCGGTGGTGCGCCCAATCGTTCATCCTAGCAAGGATGGCGGCAGCTGCCCGGCCGGCCGGAACGAAGAATCAGCCGTGCTTAATCTGCGGGCTGTATGCTGGCTGCTTTGACCCGCGGACCCAACCCCATGATGCGTGGATGGCGTTGCCTAGCCCTGGCATGTGCAGTTTCACTGGTGACCACCCCGGCGCTCGCCGGCAAGGCCACGACCGGCAACGCCGCCAGTTCGCCCGGCAAGGCGGCCAAGGCCCGCGACAAGGCCCAGCTGGCATTCCAGCGCGACCTGATCAGCGTGCTGGCGCCCAGCGCCGCGGCACAACCGCTGCTCGGCGCCGCCCTGCTGGCGCGGCCCCTGCCCAACCAGCCGGAGATTGGCAGTTTCCATACCCTGATCGGGCGTGCCGCGATGGCCGACGACGCCGATGCCGCGGTGAGCTGGGTCCGCCTGGCCGACTGCGACGCCAAGGCCGATGCCTGCCCCAATCCCGCCGCGCTGGAGCTGCTGCAGACGCAGGCGGCGGACAACGCCGCGGTGTGGCTGCTCAAGCTGGCCGAGGACACCCGCAACATGAAGTCGGATGCCGCCCGCGAGGATCTGGCCAAGGCCGCCGCCGCCAAACTGTATGACGACTACACCGGCGCCAGCCTGAAAGCGCTGGCTGGCGCGGTCGGCATGCTGCCGCCCCCGGCCGGCACGTTTGATCCGGCCCGCGCGGCCGGCGCGGTCGGCATGCAGACCATGCTGGTCTACGGCATCGGCAGCAGCCAGCCGCAACCGGGCCTGCAGCTCACCGCCAAGCTGTGCGAGAACGCCGGCGACGATGCCTCGATCAAGGCTGACTGCCTGAAGCTGGGCAAGACCCTGGAATGGGGTTCGAGCCCGTTGTCGCGCTCGCTCGGCCTGCACCTGCGCGAAGTGCTGGCGGATGACCCGGCCCAGCGGGAAGATGCCAAGCGCACCCGCCTCAGCCTGATCTGGCAGGTACAGAACTTCGCCCAGCTGCTCGCGCGCGCGCCGGACGACAAGGCGCTGGCCCAGCACCTGCTGGCACTGGCCCGCAACGGCGGCACCGAGATGAGCCTGGTGCTGGCGGCCCTGCGCGACAACAACCTGCCGACCGATCCACCGGCGGACTGGAAGCCGCACTAGCCTGCCGCAACGCCGCTTTGCGCGGCATCCGCGGCCGTGTAGGCTTGGGTCACCTTCCACGGCAAGGGTGAGTCGATGCTTACGACGCTGGTGGCAAGCAGCAAGGGCGGTTGCGGCAAGAGCACGCTGGTGACCCAGCTCGCCTCGCACTGGGCACAGGCGGGCCAACACACCGCGATCATCGATGCCGATCGACAGGGCTCCAGCTACCGCTGGGCCAGCCTGCGACCGGACAACGTACCGGGTGTGCTGGCCCTCGAAGGCAGCCGCAAGGTGCTGCGGCAGCTGCCGTCGGACACCCAGCAGGTGCTGATCGACACGCCGGCCGGTTCCGGTGAGCGCGAACTGGAGCCGTACCTGGAACAGGCCGACGTGCTGCTGGTGCCGGTGCTGCCATCCTCGTTCGACCTGCACGCCACCCTCGGCTTCATCGAGGAGTTGCGCTCGATCAACCGCATCCACCGCGGCAAGCTGCCGGTGGGACTGGTCGCCAACCGGCTCAAGCCGTGGACGCATGCCAGCCAGGACGCGATCACCCAGCTTGGCGAACAATCGCCGTTCCCGATCGTCGCGCAGCTGCGCGACAGCCAGGCCTATGTGCTGCTGAGTGCGCTGGGCAAGGGCATCTTCGATTACCAATCCGAACAGGTACGCAGCCACCAGCAGGACTGGAAGGCCCTGCTGCGCTGGATCAAGCGGCAGCATTGAGGCAGCCGCACCTGCCGTGAAGCCATCCTCGCGCGTCCTCATCCACCGGAGTCCTCCATGCACGAACTGATCCTGTTGCGACACGCCGAAGCCGTGCCGATCGAAACCTCCGGCGATGACCAGCAGCGCCCGCTGAGCACGCGCGGCCAGCAGGAAGCACAGGCTGCGGGGCGATGGCTGGCCTCGCACGGCGTGCGACCTGGACGTGCGTTGTCTTCGCCAGCCCGGCGCGCCGATGAAACCGCACGGCTCGCCCTGGCCGCGCTCAGCGACGCACCCGCGCTGCAGCTGGCGCCGGAAATCTACGATGCGTCGCCAGGTGAGCTGCTGGCCCTGCTCGATCAATACGGCGAACCCGGCACGGTGATGCTGGTCGGCCACAACCCCGGCATCGAACGGCTGGTGGCGCTGCTGGTCGAGGGGCGCTCCGACGAATTCCGCGGCATGCCACCCGGCGCGCTGGCCGTGCTGCATCTGGATGGCGCGCTGGAGCCGGGCAATGCCCGGCTGGATGCCTTCTGGTCACCGTGAGACGGCGGTTAACCGCATCCCTGCTCGCTGCACTGATCCTCGTTGCACCGTCGGCACGATCCACCGACTACCGCATCGCCGCGGACCGTTCGCACGCGGATTTCGCCGTGCGCCTGCTCTGGCTGCACACGATCAACGGCCGCTTCATGCAGATCAACGGGCAGATACGGCTTGACCCGCGTGGTCTGGCGACAGTCGACGCGCGTATCGCCGTGGACAGTGTGACGATGGATTCCGCGCGCTTCCGCCGCTGGGTGCTGGCGCCGGAATTCTTCGATGCCGTGCAATATCCGGTCATCCATTTCATCTCCCAACCGATCCCGCTGGCCCTGTTGAGCACGGGTGGCACGCTCAACGGCACGCTCAGCCTGCGCGGCGTGACCCGGCCGATCCGCTTCGAGCTGCAGCCCGCCGCCTGCGGCGCGATCACCGCCAAGGACTGCGTGATCGAGGCACGTGGCGCCTTGCCGCGCAGTGCATTCGGCATGAGCAGCCACCGCACGGCGCTCTCAGACCAGGTGCAACTCGGCCTGTGGATCGCACTCGATCCCGCGGCGGAATGAAGCTGCCCCCGTATCATGGGCGCATGCCCTATCCGCATCAGCTCGCCCGGATCGCCCGGATCATCCTGCCCGGCCTGTTCGCCGCAACCATGCTGCAAGGCTGCACGCTGTCGCGGGCGCAGATCCGGCGTGCCGATGCGGTCGTTGCGGCCACGACCGACCAGCAGACCAGCTGCACGCGCGACGATCACTGTGCGCAGCCTTCGCCGCTGCTGGATGCGGCCACCCAGGCGCTGGCGGCATCCACCGCGGAACAACCGGTGCATGTGGTGACCCTGCTCGACGATAGCGAGCCGGCCCTGGTCGCGCGCATCAACCTGATCCGTGCGGCACGGCACTCGATCGACGTGCAGACCTATATCTGGGACCAGGACGATACCGGCCAGCTGGTGCTGGACGAGCTGGTGCAGGCGGCACGGCGCGGCGTGCAGGTGCGCATCCTGGCCGACCAGCTGTTCTCGTTCAACGATCCGGCCCTGCTCGACCGGCTGGCACGGGTCAGCCCGAACCTGCAGGTACGCCTGTACAACCCCACTTTCCACAAGGCGCGCACCGAGCCGGTGGAGTTTGCCGCCGGCCTGCTGTGCTGCTTCGTGCAGTTCAACCAGCGCATGCACAACAAGCTGTTGCTGGTCGACGACAGCATCGGCATCACCGGCGGACGCAATTACCAGGATCGCTACTTCAACTGGGACGACGACTTCGACTACATCGACCGCGACGTGATGGTCGGTGGCCCCGCGGCGCGGCAGATGGCTGCCAGCTTCGCGCTGTTCTGGCAGCACAAACGCGCGGTCCCGCTGACCCATCTGCGCGACGTCAATCGGCGCATGCTGGCCGACGGCAGCCCGGTCACCTGGCCGGCACCACATTACCGCCAGCCGCTGCGGGTGGCGCAGGTGCAGCAGGCCGCCGAGGATGCCGCCTGGCTGCAGGCGTGGCTGGTCGAACCGACCCTTCGCGTCGGCAATGTCGAATACTTCAGCGACCTGCCGTCGAAGACCGACCAGCCGGAAAAGAAACGCGCGCAGGATTTCACCCGCCACATCATGGCGATGGTCGGCGATGCCAAACACGAAGTATTGCTGCAGACCCCATACCTGGTGATGAGCCGTCGTGCGCAGGGCATCTTCAAGCGCCTGCACCGCAACGCCGAGCCGCCACGGGTGATCGTATCCACCAATTCGCTCGCCTCGACCGATGCGTTCGCCGTGTATGCGCTGTCCTACAAGCACCGCAAGCGCTACCTGAAGACGTTCGGCTTCGAGATCCACGAGCTCAAGCCGCACGCCCCGGGACCGGCCGTGGACTACGAACTGGCCAACCTCGGTACCGATGCCTCGACCCTGCCGCCGGAAACCGCCAGTCCGGCCAGCGCCACCCGCACGCGCTTCCACCTGCTGGGCAACCGCGGCAGCGGCAGCCGGCCGGCACCGCTGCGCAGCGAAGGGCGCCGCTTCGGCCTGCATGCGAAGTCGATCGTGATCGATGACCAGTTCGCGATGGTCGGCTCGCACAACTTCGACCCGCGCTCGGACCACTACAACACCGAGGCCGGGGTGATCGTCTACGACGCGCGCTTCGCCGACCAGCTGCGGCACAGCATCCTGCGCGACACCGAGCCGGAGAATGCCTGGGTGGTGGCGCCGCGGCGCCCGGAGGTACCCGTGCTGGGCGACCTCAGCGAGGCGATCGGCAGCGTCTCCGAGCAGTTGCCACTGTTCGACCTGTGGCCGTTCCGCTACGCCACCAGCTACGACCTCGATCCCGGCTGCCAGCCGATGCGCGCCAGCAATCCGGGGTTCTACGCCTGCTATGCGCCGGTCGGCGATTTCCCCGATGTGGCGCTGTCGCCGAAACTGATCATCACCCGGCTGATCACCGCGTTCGGCGCCGGCGTGAAGGGGATACTCTGACGTCTACAGCCACTGCGCCGTGCGCTGATCGCCGGAAGAGAACCGCATCGACAGCTCGCCGCTGATGCCGTCGGCATGCCCGGCCGGCACGGCGAAGTGCCAGCCCTGCACGCTGCGCAGCGCGTGCGCGTCGAGTACCGGATCGCCGCTCGATTCGACCAGCCGGGCGGCACGCACCCGGCCGCTGCCATCGATGTCGAGATGCGCCACCACATGGCCGTCGAGATGACCACGCAAGGTCTCCCACGACTGCGAGGTATCGTCGGGCATCGCCAGCGGCACCAAGGTCGCCGGCGCACTGGGCGGCGACGTCTCGATACGGCGTTCGGCAACGACATGCGGCGCCTGCACCAGGCCGGTCGGTCGGAGCCTGTGCGCCAGCAAGGGCAGGGCATGCCGCCGTGGTGCATGCTGAATCATGCTCAGGCGCGCCGCCGGCCCATGCCAGCCGGCGGTCAGGCTGCTGAGCCAGACGGTGCCGGCCACGCCGGCCGCCAAGGCCAGCAGGCTCAGCCCGGCGCTGGTGCGCAGGCGCAACATGGCATGGCGAACCCGGCGGCAGGATTATTGGCGCGAGCGGCCCTCACGGCCGCTCGAGAATTACCGTGACGCCCATGCCGCCGGCGGTGCAGATCGAAATCAGGCCGCGGCCGGAACCTTTCTGTTCCAGCATCTTCGCCAGCGTGGCGACGATGCGTGCGCCGGTGGCGGCAAACGGATGGCCGACCGCCAGGCTGGAGCCGTGCACGTTGAGCTTCGCCGGATCGATCGAGCCGAGCGGGGCATCGAGGCCGAGCCGGTTCTTGCAATAGTCGGCGCTTTCCCACGCACGCAGCGTGCACAGCACCTGCGCCGCGAACGCCTCGTGGATCTCGTAGTAATCAAAATCCTGCAGGGTCAGGCCCTGGCGCGCCAGCATGCGCGGCACGGCGACCGTGGGCGCCATCAGCAGGCCTTCGCCGTGCACGAAATCCACCGCCGACACTTCGGCATCGCGCAGATACGCCTGGATCTTCAGGCCACGCTGCGCAGCCCATGCGTCGCTGGCCAGCAGCACGGCGGCGGCACCATCGGACAGGCCGGTGGAGTTGCCCGCGGTGAGCGTGCCGTGACCGGAGGTCTTGTCGAACGCGGGCTTCAGCGCGGCCAGCTTCTCCATGCTCGAATCCGGGCGCAGGAAGCCGTCGCGCTTGAGGCCACGGAACGGCACCAGCAGCTCATCGAAGAAACCGTCCGCATATGCCGCGGCCAGCTTGTGATGGCTGTCCACCGCCAGTTGGTCCTGCGCCTCGCGCGTGATCTGCCATTCCTTGGCCATCTGCTCGCAGTGGTCGCCCATCGACTTGCCGGTACGCGGTTCGGCCACGCCGGGGAACGACGGCTTCAGCTCGCGAAAGGCGAACCCGCGCAACGCGGCCTTCAGCTTGTCCAGCGGCGTCTTGGCGCGGTTCATCGCCAGCAGGCGCTTGCGCAACCGGGTGCCGTAGACGATCGGCACATCGGAGGTGGTATCCGAGCCACCGGCGATGCCGGCGTCGATCTGCCCGGCAGCGATCTTGTTGGCGATGATGATCGCATTGTCCAGCGAAGTGCCGCAGGCACGCGCGGTGGTGATGCCGGGCGTGGTCGGCGCCAGCCCGGAACTCAGCAGCGCCTCGCGCGCCAGATTCCAGTCCGACGAATGCTTGATCACCGCACCCATCGCCACTTCGCCCAGTTCCACGCCATGCAGGCCGAACCGCTCGACCAGCGCGCCCAGCACCTTCACCGACATGCCGAAGTTGCCGACATCGGCATACGCAGTGTTGTTGCGGCAGAACGGGATGCGTACGCCGCCGATCACCCCGACGCGCCTTTGCGTGTTTTCCATGCTCAAAACAGTCCCGACCTCAAGTCGCCCAAGGCTAACCCGCCATGCCGTGCGGCGAAAGCCCAAAACACTGAATGATAGAATTGATCCTCTTTGCCGTCCGGAATCGCCGCCCGTGGAAGCACAAACGCTGCTCGCCCTGCCTGTCGTGCTGGCGCTGGAACCGGTCGCCGGCGAAACCTCCACGCGCCTGACGCTGAGTCGCGACGAAGCCGCCGAACTGGCCGAGCTGATTGCCACCGACCTGCATGCGCTGGTGCCGCAGGTCGCCGCCGCACGACTGGCGCTGGCCGGGGCGCTGTTCGACCAGGTCGAGCTGTTGCGGCCCGGTTTCCCGGCATGGGTGACGCTGGACGAACTGGCCCGGCGCGTGCCGCGCGGCCAGCTGGACAACGTGGTCGCCTTCGGCAGCCACGACGGCCACATGCCGGCGCAACCGCTGGAACCCTCACCGGTGTTCGCCGACGGCCCGATGCGGCTGCTGCCGTTGAGCCTGCTGGCGCCACTGGAACTGGCCGAGGCACTGTCCGAACAGCTGGAGATCCAGCTGGTGGGTCGCGGCGAAGCCGGCGTGCGTACCGCCGACTGGCTGATGCGCACGCTCGGCATCCGGCTGGAGCACGTACGTTACCTCAGCCGCAACGACCTGCTGGCACTGACCTGCGTGCAGTACGAACACGTCAACCTGGCCTCGTTGTGGACCCTGCTGGAAGCCGCGCTGCTGACGCCGTATCGCGCCGAGTCCACGCTCAGTGCACGCGGCTTGGCCTTGCACTACGCCGACGGTATCGTGGAAGCGCAGTCACCCTCACAGTGGCTGGCCGCACAGGGTGGCGACATTGCCCAGCGGGCGCATGCGCTTGCCGGCATCGTGTTCGAACTGCGCCAGTACGCCGCGCTGCTCGACGCCCATCAGCTGCCATTGCGGTTGCAGGCGACCGCCGGCCAGGCAACCGAGAACGCCGCCGGCCATCTGCTGGAAACCCTGGCCGCGGTCGAGCCCGGCTACGACCCGCCGACCCTGTTCGCGCACGAGGCGCCGGGCCTCGGCGTAGTCGCGGTCAGCGTGGCCCAGCGTGGTGCGGCCGGTGCAGCACGGGTGCTGGCGCACGCCTATCCTTTGCACCCGCAGGCGCTGGGACCGCTGCTGGCGTCACTGGCCGAGCGCTACCACACCGCCGCCGACCTGCATGCGCTGGGCCGGATCGTGCTGGATGAACACGGCCGGCTCGGCGCACCATCGATCGCCCTGCACTGAGTTCGTCGCAGCTGCGGCTGCGGCATTTGTGCCGTAGTGGAAACTCGGTGCATGATGGGGCAGCGCCAACAGGGGGCGCTCCAGCTGACGGAATGACCATGCGGCCGCACAAGTCTGCCGAGGTATTGCCATCGCTTCTCCACGGACCGGACTGGCCCGCGCGCATTCTGCGCGGCGCGCCTGTGCTGCTGGCCTATCTTGATGCGGACCAGCGCTTCCGCTACGTCAACGAAACCCATCGCAGCTGGCTCGGCATCGATCCGCAGGCCATGCTGGGCCGCCGCCTGGTCGACGTGGTCGGCAAGCGCAACCACCAGCTGGCGAGTGCGGCACTGGAGAAAGCCTACGCCGGCCACATGGCCAGCTACGAAGGTGAGCTGTACAACGGCAGCGAACGGCGTTATGCGCACGGCAACTTCCAGCCGGATATCGATACCGCCGGCCAGGTGCGCGGCGTGTTCACCGCGCTGGTCGACATCACCGAGCGGCGCACGCTGGAACTGCAGTTGCATGAAAGCGAGCAGCGCTTCTTCGGCGCGTTCCAGCACGCCGCGATCGGCATGGCGCTGGTCTACCCGGACGGTCGCTTCCTACGCGTCAACACCGCGGTATGCCAAATGCTTGGCTACCGTGAGGAAGAACTGCTGGCGCTGAACATCGCCGCGATCACCCACCCGGACGACCTGGCCGCCGACATGGCGCTGCTGGCGCAACTGCTGGCGGGCGAGCGCGAGTCGTACCAGCTGGAGAAGCGCAATTTCCACAAGGACGGCCATGTCGTGCATATCCAGCTGAGCGTGTCGCTGGTACGCGACGACCAGGGCGCGCCGCTGTACTTCGTCTCGCAGGTGCAGGACATCAGCGAGCGCAAAGCGTTCGAGGACGCGCTGCACCGCGAGCGCGAACTGGCCGAAGTGACCTTGCGTTCGATCGGCGATGCGGTGATCACCACCGATCCGCAGCTGCGCATCACATCGCTCAATCCGATCGCCGAGGCGATGACCGGCTGGACCGACAGCGAGGCGCAGGGTCGGCCGATCGAGGAAATCTTCCAGCTGTTCGATGCCCAGCACACCCAGCCGGTGGCCAACCCGCTGCGCGTGGCGATCGAACACAACACCATCGTCGATCTCGCCGGCAAGACCCTGCTGCGGCACCGGCATGGCTTCGATACGCCGGTGGAGGATTCTTCCGCGCCGATCCACGACCATGCCGGCAACGTGATCGGTGGCGTGCTGGTATTCCACGACGTCAGCGAGACCCGTGCGCTGGCGCTGAAGATGATCCACCTGACCCAGCACGACACGCTCACCGGCCTGCCCAACCGCAGCCAGCTGCAGGGACATATCGGCCAGGTGTTAGCCACCGCCGAGCGGCGCCAGCAACGCGCGGCGCTGCTGCATATCGACATCGACAACTTCAAGCAGGTCAACGAGCAGCACGGCCATGCCGCCGGCGACCGCGTGCTGCGTGCGCTGGTCGCCCAGATCCAGCGCTGCCTGCCCGGCGACGAACTGCTGAGCCGCTACGGTGGCGACGAGTTCGTGCTGGTCCTGCCGCACCTGGACAGCGTGGGCGAGGCGGCCAGCCGGTGCCAGGTCCTGATCAATCACTGCGAACAGGTCCGCGTGGACGACCTGCCGGAGCTGGCCCTGCGCGTCAGCATCGGCATCAGCGTCTACCCGGACGACGCCACCGAACCGGAAACCCTGTTGCAGCACGCCGAAACCGCGCTGGTCGCCGCCAAGGCGCAGGGCCAGCATGGCTACCGCTTCTTCACCCCGGCCATGAATGAGCGCGCGCAGGCGCGGCGGCAGATCGAAAGCGCCTTGCGCCAGGCGCTGCCACGCCACGAGCTGAGCCTGCATTACCAACCCAAGGTGGATGCCGCGGACGGCCGGATCGTCGGGGCCGAGGCCTTGTTGCGCTGGCACGTGAACGGGCAGGAGCTGCACAAGCCGGACCAGTTCATCCCGGTCGCCGAGGACAGCGGGCTGATCCTGCCGATCGGCGCGTGGGTGCTGCGCCAGGCCTGCAAGCAGGCACGGCTGTGGCAGCAGCAGGGGCACCACATGCCGGTCTCGGTGAACGTGTCGCCGCTGCAGTTCCAGCACGCCGATTTCTACACCTGGCTCGACGACGTGTTGGCCGAAAGCGGACTCGAAGGCCATCTGCTTGAGCTGGAACTGACCGAGCGCATGGTGATGTCCGGCGGCGAGGCCACCGCGAGCCTGCTGCGCCGGATCAAGCAGCGCGGCGTGCGGCTGTCACTCGACGATTTCGGCACCGGCTATTGCAGCCTGTCCTACCTGAAACATTTCCCGATCGACGCGCTGAAGATCGATCGCGCATTCGTGCGCGACCTCACCACCGACCGCGACACCGCCACGATCACCCGCGCCATCATCGCGATGGCGCGCAGCCTCAACAAGGACGTGATCGCCGAAGGTGTGGAAACGCCCGAGCAGGGCGCCTTCCTGCGCCAGGCCGGCTGCTCGCAGCTGCAGGGTTTCCTGTACGGCGTGCCGACGCCGGCAGCGGAATTCCAGCAGCTGCTGGCCGATACCGGCGGCCACGTCGCGGCATGGACTACTCCGCTGTCTTGAGCGGGTTGCCGCCGAGCGGGCTTTCGTACATCCAGTAGTGGCAGCGCTGCATGCCCAGGCCGGCATAGGTGGCCTGCGCCCGCTGGTTCTCGGTCTCCACATACAGCCGCAGGCCGACCGCGCCGGCCGCCGCGGCGCGCTGTGCGACATCCGCATACAACGCGCGGAACACACCGCCGCGACGTGCCTCGGACACCACATACACGCTCTGGATCCACCAGAAATCGCCGCAGCGCCAGTCGCTCCACTCGTACGTCACCAGCAGGCTGCCGACCGCCACGCCGTCGCGTTCGGCGACCAGGTAGAAACCGCGCCGCGCCTGCTCGAAGACACCGCGGATACCGCGCTCCAGCACGGCCGGATCCAGCTGCTTGCGTTCGGTTTCCCAGGCCATCGCCGCATTCCACGCAAGCAGTTCGGGCAGGTCGGCGAGGGTGGCGGCGCGAATCAGCAAGGACACGGAACGACTCCGGCAGGCGAGGGCAAGGACGCATCGTAGCGTGCGCGCTCTTCACATGCCGACGTGTAGGTTCGGGGAAGCTGGTGCCGACAGCTCGTCGTGACGGCCGCCGTCGGGGCCATCGTCGCGCTGGACGCGCCGCCGACCGGCCACGTGCCCCAAGGAAACCGGATTTGAATATCGGCAGTCTGCTCGACCTGCTCAAATTGCGGCATCTGCGCGCCCTGCGTCGACGTCGGGCCGCCGCGCGCACGAAACCGGAGCAGGAACCGGCGCTGCGCTCGGAGTTGTTCAGTGCCGAGCAGATGGAACGCCACGGCCAGCTGCTGGCCGGCCAGCATCGCCTGAGCCTGCGCGCCAACGCGGATCTGCTGTTGGCCCGGCTGGCCGACAACGAGGCGGTGCTGACCCACACCTGCGAGCGGCTCACCGGCGCCACCCGACGCAAGCGCCGCATCACCCCGGCCGGCGAGTGGCTGCTGGACAACTTCTACCTGGTCGAGGAACAGATCCGGATCGCCCGGCGCCACCTGCCGAAGGGCTACAGCCGCGAGCTACCGCGGCTGGCCAACGGTCCTTCGGCCGGGCTGCCGCGGGTGTACGACCTCGCGCTGGAAATCATTTCGCACGGCGACGGCCGGATCGACACCGCCAGCCTCAGCCGCTTCCTCGCGGCCTACCAGAGCGTGACCCCGTTGCGGCTGGGCGAACTGTGGGCGGTCCCGATCATGTTGCGGCTGGCCCTGATCGAGAACCTGCGCCGGGTCGCGGCGCGGGTGATGGCGGACTGGCGTTATCGCGGCAAGGCCGCGCACTGGGCCGATGCGATGACCGCCACCGCCGAGCACGATCCGAACAGCGTGGTGCTGGTGGTGGCCGACATGGCGCGTTCGAACCCGCCGATGACTGGACCGTTCGTGGCCGAAATGGCGCGCCGGCTGCAGGGGCAGAGCCCGGCACTGGCACTGCCGCTGAGCTGGATCGAGCAACGCCTGTCCGCCTCGGGCCAGAGCATCGAGCACCTGGTGCAACTGGAAGCACAGCAGCAGGCGGCCAACCAGGTATCGATCAGCAACAGCATCGGCAGCCTGCGCCTGCTGTCGGCGATCGACTGGCGCGACTTCGTCGAGCACAACAGCGTCGTCGAACAGACGCTGCGCGAGGACCCGGCCGGCGTCTATGCCGCGATGGATTTCGCCACCCGCGACCGCTATCGCCATGTGGTGGAAGCGATCGCCCGCAGGCACCGGCTGGGCGAGCCGCAGGTGGCCGAGGCGGCGATCGCGCTGTGCCAGGCCCAGGCACCCACGGAAACCACCCCGGCACCGATGCCGCAGCACGTCGGCTACTACCTGATCGAGCACGGCCGGCGCATGCTGGAACAACGCCTCGGCATCCGCCCGACGCTGGCCGAAACGCTGCGTCGTGGCTTCGACAAGGCGCCACTGCCGATCTACCTGGGCCTGCTGGCGCTGCTCACGTTCGCGTTCGCGCGACCGCTGGTGCTGGCCGCCGCGCACGACCGGCTGCCGCTGTGGGGGCTGATCGCGATCGCGCTGCCGTCGCTGATCCTGGCCAGCCAGCTGGCGCTCAGCCTGCTCAACTGGCTGGCCACGCTGGCGATCTCGCCGCAGCAGCTGCCGCGGATGGATTATTCGGCCGGCATCCCGGCCAGCGCGCGCACCCTGGTGGCGATTCCCAGCTTGCTCACCAGCACGCAGGACGTCGAGGATCTGGTCGAGGCGCTGGAGGTGCGCTTCCTCGGCAACCAGGACGAGCACCTGCACTTCGCCCTGCTCACCGATTTCGCCGATGCCGCCAGCGAGACGCTGCCGGAAGATGCCGCCCTGCTGCGGCTGGCCCGACGACGCATCGAGGCGCTGAACGATCGCTACGCCAGCCACGTGGCCGACCGCTTCTTCCTGTTCCATCGACCGCGCCGCTGGAACCCGGCCGAGCGGGCCTGGATGGGCCACGAGCGCAAGCGCGGCAAGCTGGCCGATCTCAACGCACTGCTGCGTGGCAAGCAAGCCGATTCAGATACGCCACTGCGCGGCACCGCGCACGAGCGCTTCATGCTGATCGTCGGCGACATCGCGGCGCTGCCGCCGGTGCAGTACGTGATCACGCTGGATACCGACACCGAGCTGCCGCGCGATTCCGCGCATGAATTCGTCGGCACCATCGATCATCCGCTCAATCGCGCGGTATACGACGCCGAGCAGCGGCGCGTCGTCAGCGGCTATGCGATCCTGCAGCCACGCGTGGGGATCAGCCTGCCCAGCACCGCGCGTTCGCGCTACGCGCAACTGTACGGCAGCGACGCCGGCATCGATCCGTATACGCGAATGGTCTCGGACGTGTATCAGGACGTGTTCCATGAGGGCTCGTTCATCGGCAAGGGCATCTACGCGATCGACCCGTTCGAACGCACCCTGGACGGCCGCTTCCCGGAAAACCGCATCCTCAGCCACGACCTGGTCGAGGGCTGCCATGCGCGTGCGGGCCTGCTCAGCGACGTGCAGCTGTACGAGGAATACCCGGCCCTCTACAACGCCGATGTGAAACGCCGGCACCGCTGGATCCGCGGCGACTGGCAACTGCTGCCGTGGCTGCTGCCGTGGGCGCCGACCGCGCACGACGGCTGGCGCCGCAACGCACTGACCGCGTTGTCGCGCTGGAAGATCCTCGACAACCTGCGCCGCAGCCTGGTGCCGACCTCCCTGCTGGTGCTGCTGATCGCCGGCTGGCTGCTGCTGTCGCCGGTGTTCTCGTGGATGCTCGCGGTGCTGGCGATGGTGCTGGTGCCGCCGCTGCTGGCGGCCCTGCTGGATCTGGCGCAGAAGCCGCAGGACGTGCAGCTGGACCAGCACCTGCGCGCCGCGTGGCGCGCCGGCGGCCAGCACCTGGCGCGCATGGCGCTGGCGCTGGCGTGGCTGCCGCACGAAGTGCAATACAGCCTCGATGCGATCGGGCGCACGTTGTGGCGGATGACGATCAGCCATCGCCGGCTGCTGCAATGGCAGACCTCCAGCGAGGTCGCGCGGCGCAGCAGCAATGCAGCGGCGGCATTGTGGCGACTGATGTGGATCGGCCCGGTGCTGGCGCTGGGGCTGAGCGTGGCGCTGGCGCTGCAGCGGCCACTGGTGCTGGTCCTCGCCGCGCCGCTGCTGGCGCTGTGGCTGCTCTCGCCGTCGATCGCGTGGTGGATCAGCCAGCCGCGCCGGCTTTCCGCGTTCGCGCCGAGCGCCGTGCAGTTGCGTTTCCTGCGCACGCTGGCACGCCGCACCTGGGCATTCTTTGACAACCAGGTCGGCCCCGCCGATCATTGGCTGCCGCCGGACAACCTGCAGGAACAGCCAGGGCCGGCGATCGCGCATCGCACCTCGCCGACGAACATCGGCATGGCACTGCTGGCGAACCTGGCCGGCTACGATTTCGGCTTCCTCAGTGCCGGCCGCCTGCTCCAGCGCAGCGAGCACACGCTGGCGACCATGCTGCGGCTGGCGCGCCACCGCGGCCACTTCTACAACTGGTACGACACACTGAGCCTGCAACCGCTGGCGCCGCTGTACATCTCGGCGGTGGACAGCGGCAACCTCGCCGGCCATCTGCTGACGCTGCGGCCGGGCCTGCTGGCGCTGCCCGACGAGCCGGTGTTCCAGCCGCGCGTGCTGCAGGGCCTGCTCGACACACTGCATGCGCTGCACGACGCACTCGAGTCGTCCCAGGCCAGCGCCCTGCAGCTTCTGCAGCAGGAGCTGCTCGACGCCCTGGCCGCGCCACCGGCCACCACCAGTGCCGCGCTGGCGTTGCTGCAGCGCCAGCTGGACCTCGCCCACGCACTGGCCCGGCAGCTCAGCGTCGCAGCCGGCAGCGATGCCGAGTTCTGGCTCGCCGCGTTGCTGGAACAAGCCAGCGAGCTGTGCGACGAGGCCAGCGCGTTCAACCTCGATCCGCCGGCCGACGACGACAGCGTCTTTCGCGGCATTCCCACGCTGCGCCAGCTCGCGCAAATCGAACCGTTGTGCTGGTCCGCCGACGCCGGCGCCGATGCCTTGCGCGAACATGCACGCGAACGCATCGTGCTGATCGAACGTCTCGCGCAACAGGCCGGCGAACTGGCGCAGATGGATTACCGCTTCCTGTACGACAGCACGCGCGACCTGCTGGCGATCGGCTACAACGTCGACGAGCGCCGGCTCGACGCGAGCTACTACGACCTGCTCGCGTCCGAGGCGCGGCTGGCCAGTTTCGTGGCGATCGCGCAGGGCCAGCTGCCGCAGGACAACTGGTTCTCGCTGGGCCGGCTGCTGACCACCAGCGGCGGCGAACCGGTGCTGCTGTCGTGGACCGGCTCGATGTTCGAATACCTGATGCCGATGCTGGTGATGCCGAGCTACGAAGGCACCTTGCTCGACCAGACCTGCCGTGCCGCGGTGGCACGGCAGATCGAATACGGCAACCAGCTGGGCGTGCCGTGGGGCGTGTCCGAATCCGGCTACAACACGCTCGACGCGCACTTCACCTACCAGTACCGCGCATTCGGCGTGCCGGGGCTGGGCCTCAAGCGCGGGCTGGGCGACGATGTGGTGATCGCGCCATACGCCACCGCACTGGCAATGATGGTGGCGCCTGCCGCGGCCACCAGGAATCTGCAGCGGCTGGCCGAATCCGGTGCACAGGGCCGCTTCGGCCTGTACGAGGCGATCGATTACACCCCGGCACGACTGCCATTGGGACAGAGCTCGGCGCTGGTGCGCTCGTTCATGGCGCATCACCAGGGCATGAGCCTGCTGGCGCTGGATTACGCGCTGCTGGATCGGCCGATGCAGCGCCGCTTCGAATCCGAGCCGCCGTTCCAGGCGACCAGCCTGCTGCTGCAGGAGCGCATTCCCAAGACCGCCGCGGAATACCTGCACGCTTCCGGCTTCCCCGAACTGGACGACCCCTCGCACGCGACCGAGGCGCGCCTGCGCGTGTTCGCCGATCCGGACCGGCCACGCCCGGCGGTGCAGCTGCTGTCGAACGGCCATTACCACGTGATGCTCAGCAGCGCCGGTGGCGGCTACAGCCGTTGCGGCGAACTGGCGGTGACGCGCTGGCGCGAGGACATCACGCGCGACCACTGGGGCATGTTCTGCTACCTGCGCGATGTCGCCAGCGGCGAGTACTGGTCCACCACGTATCAGCCGACGCTGAAGAAGACCGAGCTGTTCGAGGCGATCTTCTCCGACGCACGCGCCGAATTCCGCGTGCGCGAACGCGACTTCGACGCGCACACCGAGATCGTGGTGTCGCCCGAGGACGACATCGAACTGCGCCGCACCCGCATCACCAACCGCAGCCGCACGCGGCGCACGATCGAGCTGACCAGCTACGCCGAAGTGGTGCTGGCGCCGCCGGTGGCCGACGCGCTGCATCCGGCCTTCAGCAAGCTGTTCGTGCAGACCGAACTGGTGCGCGAGCTGCAGGCGATCTTGTGCACCCGCCGGCCGCGCGCGCACGACGAAGCGGTGCCGTGGATGTGCCACCTGCTGGCGGTGCACGACGCCGACATCGACGAGATATCGTACGAAACCGATCGCGCGCGCTTCCTCGGCCGTGGCCGCAGCGCGGCGCAACCACAGATGCTGGATCGCGAGCAGGCGCGGCTGTCCAACAGCGCCGGCTCGGTACTCGATCCGGTGGTGGCGATCCGCTGCCGCATCACGCTGGAGCCGGAACAGTCGGCCACGGTGGATCTGGTCACCGGCATGGCCCACAGCCGCGACGCCTGCCTGCAGCTGATCGGCAAATACCGCGACCGCCATCTCGCCGACCGCGTGTTCGACCTGGCCTGGACGCACAGCCAGGTGCTGCTGCGCCAGCTCAACGCCAGCCTCGCCGATGCGCAGCTGTACGAGCACATGGCCACCTCGATCATCTACCCGAACGCGAACCTGCGCGCCGAAGCCGCCGTGCTGCGCGGCAACCGCCGCGGCCAGTCCGGCCTGTGGGGGCAGGCGATCTCCGGCGACCTGCCGATCGTGCTGCTGCAGATCAGCGACCCGGCGCGGATCGAGCTGGTGCGCCAGCTGGTGCAGGCGCATGCGTACTGGCGACTGAAAGGGCTGGCGGTCGATCTGGTGATCTGGAACGAGGATCGCGCCGGCTACCGGCAGGAATTGCAGGACGCGATCATGGGCCTGATCGCCTCCGGCAGCGAGGCCAGCCTGCTCGATCGTCCCGGTGGCATCTTCGTGCGCCCCGCGCAGCAGTTGTCCAGCGAGGACCGGATGGTGGTGCAGGCCAGCGCACGCATCATCCTGGCCGACAACCGCGGCAGCCTGGCCGAACAGATCAGCCGGCGCCTGGTGGAAACCCATGCGCCGCGCTTCGAACCGAGCCGACCGAAACGTATCGCCAGCACCCTCGCGCCGGCGGTATCCACGCTTCCTGTGCTGCAGTTGGCCAATCCGCATGGCGGCTTCACCGCCGACGGTCGCGAATACGTGATCGTGCTGGCCGATGGCGACAGCACGCCGGCACCGTGGTCGAACGTGCTGGCCAACCCGCACTTCGGCACGGTGATCTCCGAGAGCGGCAGCGCCTATACCTGGGCCGAGAATGCGCACGAGTTCCGGCTGACCCCGTGGCACAACGATCCGGTCGGCGACGCCGGCGGCGAGGCGCTGTACCTGCGCGACGAGGAAACCGGCCAGGTGTGGTCGCCGACGCCGTTGCCCGCGCGTGGCAACGGCGAGTACATCACCCGCCATGGCTTCGGCTACAGCGTGTTCGAGCACACCGAGGACGGCATCCATTCCGAGTTGTGGGTCTATGTGGCGCTGGATGCCTCGGTGAAATTCTCGGTGCTGAAGTTGCGCAACGACTCCGGCCAGCCGCGCAAGCTCAGCGTCACCGGCTACGTCGAGTGGCTGCTGGGCGATCTGCGCGAGAAGACCGCGATGCACGTGGTCACCGAATCCGATCCCGCCAGCGGCGCGCTGTTCGCGCGCAACGCGTACAACAGCGAGTTCCCGAACCGGGTGGCGTTCTTCGACCTCGAAGATCCCGCGCGCAGCATCGACGGCGACCGCGGCGAATTCATCGGCCGCAACGGCAGTATGGGCGCACCCGCCGCACTGGGTCGCACGCATCTGTCCGGCCGCCTCGGCACCGGACTCGATCCCTGCGCGGCGCTGCAGTCGAACCTGACGCTGGATGACGGCGAGCAGCGGCAGGTGATCTTCCGGCTCGGGCTGGGCCGCAATGCCAGCGATGCCGGCGCGCTGGTGCAGCGTTTCCGCGGCAACGGCTCGGCCGCCGATGCGCTGGCCAAGGTGCGTGCGCACTGGGCGCGTACGCTGGGCGCCGTGCAGGTCCGCACGCCGGAACCCGCGCTCGATGTGCTGGCCAACGGCTGGCTGCTGTACCAGACCATCGCCTGCCGGTTGTGGGCACGCAGTGGGTACTACCAGTCCGGCGGTGCGTTCGGTTTCCGCGACCAGCTGCAGGATTCGATGGCGGTGATCCACGCCGCGCCCGAACTGGCACGCGTGCAAGTGCTGCTGTGCGCCGCCCACCAGTTCCCCGAAGGCGACGTGCAGCACTGGTGGCATCCGCCGCTGGATCGCGGCGTGCGCACCACCTGTTCCGACGACTACCTGTGGCTGCCACTGGCCGCCAGTCGTTACGTACTGGCCACCGCCGACACCGGCGTGCTGGACGAGAAGGTCGGCTATATCGAAGGTCGGCCGCTGCATCCGGGCGAGGAGTCGTACTACGACCTGCCGCAACATTCCGGCCTGCGCGAAACGCTGTACCAGCATTGCGTGCGCGCGATCGAGCACAGCCTGCCGCGCGGCACGCACGGGCTGCCGCTGATTGGCAGCGGCGACTGGAACGACGGCATGAACCGGGTCGGCGAGAAGGGCTTCGGCGAAAGCGTGTGGCTGGGCTTCTTCTCCTGCGAAGTGCTGACGCGCTTCGCCGAAGTGGCGCGGCTGCATGCGGACGAAACCTTCGCACTGCGCTGCGAGGACGAAGTCGCCAAGCTGCGCCACGCGCTGGAACAGCACGCCTGGGATGGCGCCTGGTATCGCCGCGCCTACTTCGACGACGGCACGCCGCTCGGCTCCAGCGGCAACGACGAATGCCGCATCGACTCGATCGCGCAGAGCTGGTCGGTGCTGTCCCATGCCGGCTCGCCCGAACGCCAGCAGCAGGCGATGACCTCGCTCGACCAGCATCTGGTGCGTCGCGACGCCGGCCTGGTGCAGCTGCTCGATCCTCCATTCGACAAATCGCCACTCGACCCCGGCTACATCAAGGGCTACGTGCCCGGCGTGCGCGAAAACGGCGGCCAGTACACCCACGCCGCGATCTGGGCCACGATGGCCTTCGCCGAACTCGGCGACAGCGCACGCGCGTGGGAACTGCTGCGCATGATCAACCCAGTCAACCACGGCAGCGACGCTACCGAAATGGACATCTACAAAGTCGAGCCCTATGTGGTCAGCGCCGACGTCTACGGGATCGAGCCGCACGTCGGCCGCGGCGGCTGGAGCTGGTACACCGGCTCCGCCGGCTGGATGTACCGGCTGATCGTGGAGTCACTGCTCGGCCTGCGGCTGGAGGCCGCTTGCCTGCGCTTCGCCCCGGTGCTGCCGGCGGAGTGGGAAGGTTTCTCGCTGGACTACCGTCATCACGACACGCTGTACCGGATCCACGTGCGGCAAAGCGACACCGGCACGCGCGGCATGGTGTGGCTGGATGGCGTGGCGCAGGCGGACGGCTGCATTGCGCTGGCCGACGACGGAGTGGGGCACGACGTGGAACTCAACTGGCCGCGGCCGGGCTGACTCGCCGACGAACTACGAGCATCGGCGGCCCGCAGCTCAACGATCCAGCGGGCTGAGCACGCCGTGGCCGCCACGGTTGAGCACATGCGTGTAGATCTGGGTCGTGGCGACGTCCTTGTGGCCGAGCAGTTCCTGGATCGTGCGGATGTCCTGGCCAGCCTCCAGCAGATGGGTGGCAAAGGAATGCCGCAAGGTGTGGCAGGTCGCCGGCTTCACGATGCCGGCCCTGATCCGCGCCGCGCGCACCGCGCGTTGCAGCCCCGCCTCGTCGAGGTGGTGACGCCGCGGATCGCCGCCGCGCGGATCGCGCGAAAGCCTGCCGGAGGGAAACACATATTGCCAACCCGGCTCGCGCGGCGCCGACGGGTACTTGCGCGCCAGCGCATGCGGCAACCACACCGCACCATGGCCCGCCGCCAGATCCCGCTGGTGAATCAGACGCACCCGCCCGATCTGTGCAGTCAACCCCGCGTGCAGCCGCTGCGGCAACGGCACATGCCGATCCTTGCCGCCCTTGCCGTCCCGCACGCAGATCTGGTTGAGCCCGAAGTCCACATCTTTGACGCGCAGGCGCACGCACTCCATCAGACGCAGGCCCGACCCGTACAGGAGCGACGCCATCAACGCGAAGCAGCCGTCCATCATCGCCAGCAACCGACTCACTTCATCGCGCGAAAGCACCACCGGCACCCGTTGCGGACGCTTCGCCCGCACGATCGTCTCCATCCATGGCAACTCGATCACCAACACTTCCCGATACAGGAACAGCAAGGCCGAAAGCGCCTGGTTCTGGGTCCCCGCCGCCACCTGTCCCCGCGTCGCCAGCGTGCTGAGAAAACCCTCCACCTCCGCAACGCCCATGTCCCGCGGATGCCGCTTGTCGTTGGCCAGAATGAACCGCCGGATCCAGCCCACATACGCCTGCTCCGTGCGCAGGCTGTAATGCTTCAAACGCAACCGCGCCCGCACCTGATCCAGCAACCGAGGCGTTCTCGCCTCCGTTACGCCCTCACTTTCATCTGCGTAACTCATACACCCTCAAAAATGTCGGATAACACCAGCATCCTGCCCCCATAGCCACCATGGCGCTGCAGCCCAAGTGCATGATCTGATGTAGGAGTTCGCTGCTTGAACGGTCAGAAACGGCACCGCATACTCCGCGCAACACCCCGCTTTTGGGGTCTACTTAGCGTTAGCCTTTACTCTATGAAAACGTACGAAGGACTTGATGCCCAAGGACGTGTCATCTACTTCGAGGTGCCAAATGCCATGCTTTCGCGTCGCGCTGCGTGCAAGCTCGTATCGCGCATTCCTGGCGTCTCGCTCACAACCCAGCCTAGCCTTTGGCCATTTGGTGGCGACGATGTTTTCTGCAAGTTCGAGCTGCACGGAAAGCACTTCGAGCTGTGGGAGCCATACGGCGACAACAGCCGCTTCCATGTTGCAGCAAAGCCCTTGGAGTCATGTGGCGCTTTGCAAAATCTCCGCGACGCCTTCCAACAGCATCACCCTATCTCAGGCATCACGCGTTGGCTCATACTCGTAGCTGGCTTGGCACTTGTTTGCTTTCGTTTGCTCGCAAACTGAGGCCGGCTAACAATTCGTTCAAGGCGGACGGCTTCGCCGCCGCTTAACTCAAGCGTTAGGCTTCAAGAGCATTTCCGGTTGGTGCCAGGTCAACGCCAGCATCTCGGTCAGGCTTCGCATCAGCATCGTTTCTTCGTTGTGCTTCCGGCCAGCCTGCGAGTGTTGCTCGTGGGCGCTTGGTTGGCTTTCGCAGCGTGCGCGCCGGTGTTTGTTTGCGTCTCCATCTCGGTTTCGGCGGGCGCGGTACGTCGCAACGTCACCACTTCGTCAGCGGGTCGTCTGTCGCACGCAGGCTCCTACCTTTCCGCGTTCTTGTCGCGCGTTTGGTGTGGCACTATCGTTCGCCAAAGGGTGGGCTTCCGTACCGCCTAACAGTTCGTTCAAGGCGGACGGCTTCGCCGCCGCTTAACTCCAGCGTTAGGCCTAAGGATCATTCACAAGGGAGTGTCAAGAATATGAATCCAGTTCCACGTACTGCTATGGCTTTTCTATTTGCTACGCTTCTAAGCGTAAGTAGCTACACACTTTTGTCTACTGGCATCATTGCCGTATTGGTGGCTCTATCTTGCTCTTTGGTCTTCATGGCGATTAGCGCAAACGCCAAGGAAATTAGGGCAAATGGAAAGTCAATTGGCTTCACAAGTGGTCGCTTGCTGCCGATCGCGGGATTGAATTTCGCGACACTTTTTACCGCTCTCGCGATATTAGTCGCCGTTCTACACGGAGTGTCCCAGGCAATTGCGGCCTAACAACTCGTTCAAGGCGGACGGCTTCGCCGCCGCTTAACTCAAGCGTTAGGCGGCAGAGCAGCATCCTTTTGTAGTCGTATCGCGCGCGTCCTTTTCTCGCTCTGCATCAATTGCGCGGGTCATGTTGTTTCGGGCTGGCCTGCGTTGTCGTCTGTCGTGCGCTTGGTCGTTCGTCGTGTGTTGCGCGCGTTGGCGTATTTCGCATCTTCTGGCTTTGTCGTGCGCGCGGTTTGTCGCAGCGTGGCTTTTGTGGTCAGCGGTTCGTTCTTCGCGCGCAGGCCACAACCTTCTCGGCATTGCCGGGCTTTCAAAGCAGCGCTATCGTGCAGGTCACCGACGGCGTAGCGTGCTGCCGTCTAACCAGTCATTCAAGCGGACGGCTCCGCCGCCGCTTAATTCCAGCGTTAGGCTTCAAATTGAAACTAAAGGTAATGATTGCAGATCTGGGGAATATTCCGCGGCCACTCGGCATGGTTGCGGTGGCTTCGATCCTCCTCAGTGTGGTCTTGCTACTTACTGCCGTCATTCCCGGCGCCCCTTTCACCCTCGCTGGCACGCTCATCTCTCACGAGGACATGTGGGCATCGGGTGAGGCAATTGCCATCTTGGTTTCAGTCCCGCTCATGGTGGCGGTAAGCATTGGCATAGTGCTTCGCTGTGGTTGGGTGCGTCCTTTGCTTATTGTCTTACCCGTGCTGCAGTACTTGCCGTTCCAAGTGCTGCACTGGTTGTTTGGCGCGCCAAACCCCACCCCATCGCTTCTGCAATATGCGCTAGGCTGCGGCAGTTGGGCCGCAATTACCCTTGTCTATTTCTCTGTTAGCGTCCGCGCAAAGGGGTACTTCCAAAGTGGGCGCGCCTAACCATTCGTTCAAGGCGGACGGCTACGCCGCCGCTTAACTCCAGCGTTAGGCTTCACATGGCTACTCCAAGAGAATCGTGGCTCAACAACACCGAGGCTTCCTCCGATGCATTGGATGCTTTGTTGCTTGCCATCCCTGCGCTTCCGGGGAACTACATTGATCTGCTAGCCAGAGGTAACGGTGGTGAGGTGGAGCTTGCGATATCCCCTTACAACTTCTGCCTAGACTCTGCTGAAGCTGCATTGGACTATTGGGCTAGTGGCACCTACACGATGAAAAATGTGTTCGTGTTCGGCGGTAACGGAAGTGGGTCACTTCTTGCGTTCGACATGCGTGCACCGGAGCCTTGGCCTGTCATCAGCTTCGACCCAATCGATCCTGAGGGCAGCATAGAGAACATAGCAACCGACTTTTCTTCCTTTCTTTCTCTGGTGACTCTAGGCAATACAGCCTAACCACTCGTTCAAGGCGGACGGCTTCGCCGCCGCTTAACTCCAGCGTTAGACAACAAGAGAGTGTCAGATGGAACTGAACTGGAAGCGTGGACTGACCAGGCTTTACATTGTCCTTTGGGGTCTCTGGCTCATATTTGTAGCTATCCGTACCGTGGTTGCTACGCCGTCGATATTCGTTGGCTCTATCCCGGGCTTTGTTGTCGTAGGGTTCGTCATAACCGGCTTGATATTTCCTGCCCTGTTGTTGCTAGCGTTTCGTTGGGCCGGCAAGGGCTTCTCTCGGTAGGCGTCGTGTCGCACCCGTCTAACATTTCGTTCAAGGCGGACGGCTACGCCGCCGCTTAACTCAAGCGTTAGGCCGCAAATGAGCGATCTGGATACTTGTCCCAAATGCTCCGCAAAGTTCGATGCTCGCAAAGAGCTTGTCTGGGGCGGCGTTCCGGTGCTCTTTGGGTTCATCACTATGCCGGGCGTTTCTACCAAGGTTCGTTGCCCTAAGTGTGGGTATTCGTTCTCCGCAAAAAACGCGCGCTTCTTCGGGTTCTTGTCAGGGCCTGCACTTTGTTTGGTTTTGCTCGTTGCAGTTGTCGCCGGCTTGCTTAGCGTTATGCTTTCATCGCTTCTCTAACGTAGGGGCCGTCGCGTTGCGGTCTAACTACTCGTTCAAGGCGGACGGCTTCGCCGCCGCTTAACTCAAGCGTTAGACCCAATGCCGATTCGAGCCGTAAATGATCCACAAGTAATTGCCGCTTGGGCACAAGCGACATCGACGTATCGCAAACGATACAAACTTGTGCAGCCATCCATAGGGTTGGCAGCGTTGGCCTGTATAGCTGCCGGCGTCTATCTGCAAAACATCTATGTTGTTGCCCTGTTCCTTGTTTTCTTTCTTGCCCTCATGATCGCTCGTGCCGCAGAGAGAGTCAGCCTGGTCTGTCCCCACTGTTCCCAAACTCCGGTCAGTCCATTCGAGCGGGCATCACCCCTAGACATCGACTATTGTCCGCACTGCTTCTATTGGCTTAAGTCTCCGTGGTAAGTCCCCGCAAGGGGTCTAACTACTCGTTCAAGGCGGACGGCTTCGCCGCCGCTTAACTCAAGCGTTATGCCCCTCTGAGAGGTCGAACTTGTTCAACTTTCTTGTAAACATTGGAAACTGGACTGAGCCCCGCGGCGAAATGCTCGCAAGTCGTATGTTCGAATCCACGGAGGCTGCTACCGCAGCTCAGTTGCACGGGGCGGGCGGCGGCGTAGACCTCCAACGAGCCATAGCCTTTCCTGTGTTATTCGCAGAAGAAACGCAGGCGGGCCGGCAGCAATTCGCTCGCGTCGGCTACATTTCGCACATACGTCTTTCCGGCCGCAGCTACGAGTTTCGTTTCACGTTCGACCCAACTATTCCCCCTATCTCGAACGCAGCACTCATAGAGGCTGGTTTAGAGCTTGGCATAGCAAATGGTGAGCTATCGCGTACTCATTGGGCAGTAAAAGAGCCTGATTTATTCAAAACATTACTTCGAAATGTTGCCCCTACTCGCTCTAAGCCGCGTGTATTTACCATCAACGACCCTGAGGTGACCGAGGATGTTCTTGTCTCTGTCATGATGCCGTTCGATGCTTCGTTCCAAGAAGTCTACAATTCAATTCAAGGTGCTACAGAAGATGTGCGTTTGCGCTGCCGCCGCGCAGACGAGATATGGGAAAATCCCGCGATTATTCAGGACATCGTAAATCTGATTGACCGGGCCAAGGTTGTTGTATGCGACTGCACGGGTCGTAATCCAAACGTATTCTACGAAATAGGCATAGCGCATGCTCTAGGCCGAGAAGTCATTCTTATTACTCAGTCCGAGCACGATGTTCCATTTGATCTTCGCCATCTGCGTTACATACGCTATTTGAACAACGGCGAGGGCCTTAAAAGTCTCCGCGAGCAGTTAGCAAAACGGCTTTCAGATCTCGCGTAGGGGCATAACAATTCGTTCAAGGCGGACGGCTGCGCCGCCGCTTAACTCCAGCGTTAGGCGATACAGGGGTTCCAAGGTGAAATTGTTATACATTGCAATATTCGCGTTAGCCCCTCTTGCGCAAGCTGGCTCACTGGCCTACGTCGAGAAAGTCGATCTAGAGCCAATGGCTC
>NZ_MUNV01000022.1 GCF_002001125.1 Rhodanobacter sp. B04
AAACGGTGGGGGTTTTTTCTTGGCCGGCTCTACCGGCGCCGATCGACCGCTCGCTAGCAGCAACAGATCTCTGTCACGCAACTCATCCACGAAGGCCTTCCCACCCGGACAGGCCTTCGTCTTGGCGCATGCGCGTTGCACCTCTGCAAACAGATCGTCGCTTGATGCTGCACTCAAAAGACATCTCCGGCAGTAACGAAGTTGTTCGTCAGCTCGTGCCACGGTCGGGCGAGAATGCCTCGATGTAGTGTTGGGCGGATTGCCGCAATGGTGAGATGCGAGTGCGCAAATAATTGCGATGGCTGCTAGAATCGGCAGCCCTTTATTTGTTCCAGACGTACATGACGACTCCTCCGTCGAGCCGACTCGGCCCGCTGTCGTATCTGATCTTTTCATCGCGCTGGCTGCAGCTGCCGTTGTACCTGGGCTTGATCGTTGCCCAGGGCATCTATGTCGTGCAATTCCTGCGCGAGCTGTGGCATCTGGTGGAAACCACGTTGTTCCACAACGGCGTGGATGTGGCGGGAGGGGCAGAGAGCGCCGAGGCGACGATCATGCTCACCGTGCTCGGCCTGATCGATGTCGTGATGATTTCCAACCTGCTGGTGATGGTGATCGTGGGCGGCTACGAGACGTTTGTCTCGCGCCTGCGGCTCGAAGGCCATCCGGACCAGCCGGAATGGCTGTCGCACGTAAATGCCACGGTGCTGAAAGTGAAGCTGGCCATGGCGATCATCGGTATCTCCTCGATTCATCTGCTCGCCACGTTCATCAAGGCGCGCGGCATGGACGGCGAAACCATCATGTGGCAGATCCTGCTGCATCTGACCTTCGTGGTTTCCGCAATGGCGCTTGCGTATATCGACAGGCTGACTCAACCCGGCGGCAGACACCTTGAGGCGCACTGATCGCCCGTGATATCGGCCTGTTGCTACTCTGTACGGACGCATCCTTGTTGCGGACGGTATAGGGGCAGCAGGTGGATCAAGGCTACATACTGGCGATAGATCAGGGCACGACCAGTTCACGCGCAATGCTGTTCGATCGCGTCGGTGGAGTCGTCGGAACGGCGCAACGCGAGTTCAGGCAGATTTTCCCGCAGCCAGGCTGGGTCGAACACGACCCGCACGAAATCCTGGTCAGCGTGCTCGCGACGATCGCCGAAGTGCTGGCGTCGGCACGACTCGATGCCGCCGCACTGGCAGGGATCGGCATTACCAATCAGCGTGAGACCACGGTGGTGTGGGACCGCCATACCGGTCAGCCGCTATACAACGCAATCGTGTGGCAATCGCGACAGAGCCTGACGGTCTGCGAGCGTCTCGAGGCGGACGGTTATGCGCCGCTGGTGCGTGAAAGGACCGGGTTGCTGATCGACGCCTATTTCTCCGGCAGCAAGATCCGCTGGATCCTCGATCATGTCGATGGTGCGCGCGCACGGGCTGCGCGCGGCGACCTGCTGTTCGGGACGATCGACAGCTGGCTGATCTGGAACCTCAGCGGCGGCCTGCTGCACGTCACCGATGTCAGCAATGCCGCCCGTACGCTGCTGTTCGATATTCATCGGCGATGCTGGGACGATGAGCTGCTGCGCATGCTTGATGTGCCACGCTGCATGCTGCCGCAGGTGCGCTCAAGCAGCGAGATTTACGGGTACACGGCAGCCCTGCCAGGTCTTGCCGCCGGCGTGCCGATCAGTGGAATGGCCGGCGACCAGCAGGCGGCATTGTTCGGGCAGGCCTGTTTCGAGCCAGGCATGGCCAAGAATACCTATGGCACCGGCTGCTTCATGTTGATGAACACCGGCGAGCAGGCCATGCCATCGCGGCATGGCCTGCTGACCACGATCGCATGGGAACTGGAGGGCAAGCTCGAGTACGCGCTTGAGGGCAGCATCTTCGTTGCCGGCTCCGTGGTGCAATGGCTACGCGATGGCTTGCGTATGCTGGAGCAGGCCTGCGATTCGCAGGCCATGGCGCACAGCGTGTCGTCCACGGAGGGTGTTTACCTGGTGCCGGCCTTCGTCGGACTGGGGGCGCCGTACTGGCGTAGTGATGTGCGTGGCGCGATGTTCGGCCTGTCGCGGGGCACCACGAAGGAACACGTGGTGCGTGCGGCGCTCGAATCGATGGCCTACCAGTCGCGCGACGTGCTGGCTGCGATGGAGGCGGACGCCGGTATTCCCCTGCAGGAGCTGCGGGCCGATGGCGGGGCCATTGCGAACGACTTCATGGCACAGTTCCAGAGCGACATGCTCGGCGTGCCCGTGTTGCGTCCGCGCGTGGCGGAAACCACGGCGCTGGGCGCCGCCTATCTGGCAGGGCTGGCTGTAGGTTTCTGGGAGAGTCGGGCGCAGATCGCCGGGCTTTGGCAGATGGATCGCTGTTTCCGGCCGGTGATGGACGAGCCGGTGCGCGAGCGCCTGTATCGTGGCTGGCAGGATGCGGTGCATGCGACCATCGGTTTCCGGGTCGACTGATGCAACAAGGCTCCCGCTGAGGGAGCCTTGGGTGCGGGCCTGGAGGCAACGATCAATCCAGCGCGTAGCCGAACTGGTCCAGGAACTCCGCGGCAAAATCGGCATAGCTGAAACGCTGATTCTGGGTGCCCGGATGCTCCACCTTCAATGCGCCCATCAACGAGGCCATGCGGCCTACGGTCGGCCAGTCCTTGCCGCGCATGATGCCGAAGATCAGGCCCGCGCGATAAGCATCGCCACAACCGGTAGGGTCGACGATGCGACGCTCGCGCGCTGGCGGAATCTGGTACGTCTCGCCTTCGGCATGGATGATCGAACCGCGCGGACCCTGGGTCACGATATAGGCCTTCACCCGTCCCGCGATCTCGTCGGCGCTCCAGCCCGTACGGGTCTGCAGCAGCTGTGACTCGTAGTCGTTGACGATCACATAAGTCGATTTTTCGATCATGGCGCGGAATTCGTCGCCGCTGAACAACGGCATCGCCTGGCCCGGATCGAAGATGAACGGCACGCCGCGCGCAGCGAACTCATCCACATGCTGCAGCATGGCTTCACGGCCATCGGGCGCGACGATCGCAAAATCGATCTGCGGAATGTCGCGCACGTGGTTTTCCTGTGCACTGGACATGGCGCCGGGGTGGAATGCGGTGATCTGGTTATTGTCCAGGTCGGTGGTGATGAAGCACTGCGGGGTGAACTGGTCTTCGAATTCGCGCACACATTCGAGCCGGATGCCGCATTGCTCCATGTGCTTGCGATAGGGCGCGAAGTCCTGGCCCACGGCCGCCACCGGCAGCGGATCGCCGCCGAGCAGCTTGAGGTTGTAGGCGATGTTGCCCGCGCAACCGCCGAACTCGCGGCGCATCCGCGGCACCAGAAACGACACATTCAGGATGTGCATCTGATCAGGCAGGATGTGGTTCTTGAACTGGTCCTGGAACACCATGATGGTGTCGTAGGCCAGCGATCCGCAGATGACGGCAGACATGATGTGCGGGAGCCCCCGGGCAAGGTGAAAGGTCGCGACAGCCGCGCTCGGCCCGAAGCCGAACCGGTAGTTCCGGCCAAAAGGTGGAATCGTACCGTCATCCGGCTGCGTTGGCGACTTCTTGCGCCCTCGCGCAGTTCATCCGTCGAGGTGAAAAACGCGCATATCGTCGTGTTGTAGAAGGATTTCTTAACGTTATTGTCCTTGCGCATGCGGGCTACGCTGACTAGACTGGCGAGCTTACTTTTTAGCCAGGCCGGACCACGGCGGACCCATGTTCAAGAAGTTTCGCGGGATCTTTTCCAACGACGTCTCCATCGACCTCGGCACAGCCAACACGCTGATCTATGTACGTGGACAGGGCATTGTGCTGAATGAGCCGTCGGTGGTGGCGATTCGTCAGGACCGTGGCCCTGGTGGTCCGCGCACGATCGCCGCGGTCGGCACCGATGCCAAGCGCATGCTCGGTCGCACGCCGGGCAACATCGCCACGGTGCGCCCGATGAAGGACGGCGTGATCGCCGACTTCACCATGACCGAGGCGATGCTGCAGCACTTCATCAAGCAGGTGCACAAGTCGCGTTTCCTGCGGCCGAGTCCGCGCGTGCTGGTCTGCGTGCCGTGCGGTTCGACCCAGGTCGAGCGCCGCGCGATCAAGGAATCGGCCGAGGGTGCCGGTGCGCGCGATGTGTTCCTGATCGAGGAGCCGATGGCCGCCGCGATCGGTGCCGGCATTCCGGTGCACGAGGCGCGTGGCGCAATGGTGCTGGACATCGGCGGCGGCACCTCCGAGGTGGCGGTGATCTCGCTCAACGGCATCGTCTACTCGCAATCGGTGCGCGTCGGTGGCGACCGTTTCGACGAGGCGATCATCAACTATGTGCGCCGCAACCACGGCACCCTGATCGGCGAGTCCACCGCCGAGCGGATCAAGCTGGAGATCGGCTGCGCTTTCCCGCAGACCAACGTGAAGGAGATCGAGATCTCCGGCCGCAACCTCGCCGAGGGCGTGCCGCGCATGTTCACGATCAACTCCAACGAAATCCTCGAGGCGCTGCACGAGCCGCTTGCCGGCATCGTGGCGGCGGTCAAGTCGGCGCTGGAACAGACGCCGCCGGAACTGTGCTCGGACGTCGCCGAACGCGGCATCGTGCTGACCGGCGGTGGTGCCTTGCTGCGCGACCTGGATCGCCTGATCTCCGAGGAGACCGGCCTGCACGTGCAGGTGGCGGATGATCCGCTGACCTGCGTGGCACGTGGCGGTGGCAAGGCGCTGGAGCTGATTGATCAGCACGGCAGCGATTTCTTCGCGCCCGAATAAGGCGCGGCCATGGCGCGCGCGCGCGATGAGTCCTCGCCGCTGTTCGCCGGCAATGCAGCCGGCACGCTTCGGCTGATTGTCTATCTCGCATTGGCCGTGGTGCTGATGGTGCTCGACCAGCGCAACGGCTGGCTGTGGCGTCTGCGCTATACCGCGGCGGCCGTGGTGGAACCGGTGTATCGGCTGGCTGGCCTGCCTGCGGCCGGCGTACGCACCATGAGTGTGGCGTTTGCCGACCGTCAGCGTCTCACCGAACAGAACCAGCGTCTGCGCGAGGATCTGCTGCTGGCCAATGCCAAGCTCAATCGCATGTCGGCAGTGGCTGAGCAGAACCAGCGCCTGAAGGAATTGCTCGACACCCAGCGCAGCCTCGAACTGAACGTGCAATTGGCGCGTGTGATCGACGTGGACCTGGGTGCGTATCGCTACCAGCTGACCTTGAACCTCGGTGCGCGTGACGGCGTGAAGGCAGGCCAGCCGGTGATCGATGCGCATGGCGTGATGGGGCAGGTCAAGGAAGTGCTGCCGACCACCGCCGTGGTGATGCTGGTGACCGATCCGGCCCATGCGATCCCGGTGGTGATCGAGCGCTCCGGTCTGCGCACGGTGGCCTATGGCTCGCGCGACGGCAATCAGCTGACCCTGCCGAACATTCCCTTGGCGGCCGATGTGCGTGCCGGCGACCGCCTGCTGACCTCCGGACTTGGCGGGCGTTTCCCGCCGGGTTTTCCGGTGGGCGAGATCCGTTCGGTGGCTCCGGCCAGCACCGGCATGTTCCAGGTGGCGCAAGCACAGCCTGCGGCGGATATCGATCGCAGCGAAGACGTGCTGCTGCTGCACGACCAGGCCGAGCCGGATGGGCCGCCGGCCCCGGTGAAGCCGATGGGGCCGCCGCGCGATCTCACGCCCGCGGCTGGCGACCTGCCTGCCTCGCCGGCTGTTGCAAAACCTGCCACGCCGGCTACGACGCGGGGAACGCAGCCATGAACCGGCAACGCCTGAGCCTGTGGTGGTTCGCCGGTACCTTGCTGTTTGCGCTGCTGTCGATGCTGGTGCCGCTGCCTGGCGCCCTGGAGCCGTTCAAGCCGTATTGGCCGGCGCTGTTCCTGCTGTACTGGTCGCTGGAGTCCGAGGATCGGGTCAGCCTGGGCCTGGCGTTCGCCATCGGCCTGGCCGCCGACGTGCTCAATGGCGTGGTGCTGGGCGAACAGGCCTTGCGCTTGTGCGCGCTGGTCTTCATCGCGTTGCGCTTCCGCTCGCGCCTGCGCTTCTTTCCGATGTGGCAACAGACGCTCGCCGTACTGGCCCTGCTGCTGAACGACCGCATCCTGCTGCTGATCGTGCGCATGCTGGCGGGTGGCACGCTACCCCCGGCGAGCTGGTGGATTTCGCCGTTTGTCGGCGCCGCGCTGTGGCCGTTCCTGTTCCTGCTGCTTGACGACCTGCGCGCGCGCCTGCGCATTCAGTAGACCGATGAAGATCCGGCGATCGATCAAGGACACCCGCGGCGAAAGCGCCTTGTTCCGGCGTCGCGCGTTGGCGGGTTTCGTGTTGATCCTGCTCGGCCTGTGCCTGCTGGTCAGCCGCTACATGCAGCTGCAGGTGACGCGCTACGACGAGTTCGTCACCCGCTCGACCAACAACAGCGTCAAGCCGCGGGTGATCCCGCCGGCACGCGGGTTGATCTACGACCGCAACGGCGTCCTGCTGGCCGACAATGTTCCGGCGTTCCGGCTCGAGGTGGTGCCCGACAAGATCACCGACATGCCGGCCCTGCTGACCGAGCTTGGCAAGGTGGTGCCGCTGGGTCAGGACGACCTGGACGCGTTCAAGAAGCAGCTCAGGCAAAGCCGGCGCTTCGACAGCGTGCCGCTGAAGATGCGCCTGACCGAGGACGAGATCGATCGTTTCGCAGTGAACCGCTGGCGCTTTCCCGGCGTCGATGTAGTGCCTTACCTGACCCGACGCTATCCGTTGGGCGGACTGTTCGCGCATGTCGTGGGTTATGTCAGTCGCATCGATGCCGATGACCTCGAGCGGCTCGATCCGGTGCGTTACAAGGGCACCAGCCATGTCGGCCGCACCGGTATCGAGCGATCCTACGAGGATGTGCTGCACGGCACGCCAGGCTACGAGCTGGTCGAGGTGAACGCCGATGGACGCACCCAGCGTGTATTGCAGACCCATCCGCCGATACCCGGCAGGAACCTTTACCTGAGCATCGACGCGCGCGTGCAAAAAGCCGCCGAAGCGGCGTTTGATGGCCGACCCGGCGCCGCGGTGGCGATCGACCCGCGCAATGGCCAGGTGCTGGCGATGGTCAGTGTCCCCACGTTCGATCCCAACCTGTTCGTCAATGGCATCAGTCAGGCCGATTACAGCGGATTGACCAACGATCCGGCCAAGCCGCTGGTCAACCGCGCGATGAAAGGCGTCTATCCGCCCGGATCCACGGTGAAGCCGTTCCTTGCGCTGGGCGGACTCGAGTATGGCGTGCGCCGGCCCGGGGATACCGTGCTTTCCACGGGCGAGTTCTGCCTGCCCGGACATGGCGGCGGCAACTCGACGGGGCGGGGAGGTTGCTATCGTGACGATACCCGTGGCGGCGACGGCACGGTGAACATGGTGCGCGCGATCGAGAAGTCGACCAACACGTATTTCTACCGACTGGCGCTCGACCTGGGCATCGACCGGTTGAGTGCCTGGATGAGTCGTTTCAGCTTCGGCGGCAAGACCGGCATCGACCTGCTCGGTGAATCCGAAGGCGTGCTGCCGTCGCGCGAATGGAAGGCCAAACACAGCAAGTTCGGCTGGTTTCCCGGCGAAACCGTGATCGCCGGTATCGGGCAAGGCTACTGGGCGGTGACCCCATTGCAGCTCGGTCATGCCGTGGCCACCCTGGCCGGCCACGGCGTGCCCTACCAGCCGCGGCTGGTGATGGCCAGCAAGGCGGTTGCCGAAGCACAGCCGCAGCCGCTGCCCAATCCGCCCACCGGTCCATCGCTGATCAGCAAGGATTCCGACTGGAGCGTGATCAACGAAGGCATGCGGGCAGTGATCACCAGCGGTACCGGCAAGGGGCTGAACGACGGCTTTCCGTACCTGATCGCCGGCAAGAGCGGTACCGCCGAGCGCTTCTCGCGGACGTCGGACGCCTACAACACCAACAAGAACACCGCGTATCTGGCGACGCGCCACCGTGCATGGTTCGAGGCCTACACTCCGGCGGACGATCCGCAGATCGCTGCCGCTGTCGTCCTCGAGGCTGGCGCGTGGGGTGCGCAGGACGCGGGGCCGATCGTGCGCAAGATCTTCGACGCGTGGGTCGTGTTTGCCAAGGGAGGCCCGCCGCCGGTGGATGTGCCGTTGCCCAAGCCGGCGACGCCGCCTGGCAATGAAGCGGCACCTGATCAAGCGGTTCCTGCCGAGGACGTTCCGGCGGACGCATCCAGCAGCGACGGGACGACACCATGATCGAGACCATCCATGCCCGCTTCAGCCGCTTCCTGCGCCGCACGCTTACCCGGCCGCGGATCGATCTGCCGTTGGCCATCGGCTTGTTCGCACTGGCCGCGGTCGGGCTGATCACGCTCTACAGCGCCGGCGATGACAACATGGCGCTGGTCGGTGGCCAGGCCGGCCGCTTCGTGCTGGGGGGCGTGCTGCTGCTGCTGATCTCGCGTATCCCGCCATCGACCTTGCGCAGCTGGACACCGTGGCTGTATGCCGGCAGCACCGCGTTGCTGGTGGTGGTGGCGGTGCTTGGCGAAGGGCGCGGTGCCAATCGCTGGCTGAACCTGGGCGTGATGCGCTTTCAGCCGTCCGAACTGCTCAAGCTGACGATGCCGATGATGGTGGCCTGGTACCTGCATCCGCGCCAGCTGCCGCCGAGCTGGAAAGACATGGCCGTGGTCGGCCTGCTGATCGCGATTCCCGCCGGATTGATCGCCAAGCAACCGGACCTGGGCACGGCCCTGCTGGTGACGGGCGCCGGGGCGTTCGCACTGTTCCTGTCCGGCATGGCGTGGTGGCGCATCGGCCTGCTGATCGGCGCGGTCGGCGGCATGATTCCGGTCGGCTGGCATTTCCTGCACCAGTACCAGCGCGATCGCGTGCTGACCCTGCTCAATCCGGAATCCGACCCGCTCGGCAACGGCTGGCACATCATCCAGTCGCAGATCGCGGTGGGCTCCGGGGGCGTGTTCGGCAAGGGCTGGCAGCACAGCACGCAGTCGCGGCTGGACTTCCTGCCCGAGCACACCACCGACTTCATCTTCGCGGTGTTCTCCGAGGAGTTCGGCCTGATCGGCGTGATCGGCATCATGCTGCTGTACGCCTTCATCATCGGCCGCTGCCTGTGGATCGCGATGGAAGCGCGCGATACCTACTCGCGCCTGCTCGCCGGCGCGATCGGCATGAGCTTCTTCGTCTACGTGTTCGTCAACGGCGGCATGGTTGCCGGCATGCTGCCGGTGGTCGGCGTGCCGATGCCGATGATCAGTTACGGCGGCACCTCGGCGGTGTCGCTGCTGGTCGGTTTCGGCGTGCTGATGTCGATCCACGCCAACCGCAAGATGCACGAATGAACGCGCTGCCACTGGTTGTTCAGTGAATGGCCCGCGGCAGGACAGGCTTGCCGTGGCGTGCGTGTTAGGCTTTCGACGAAGCCATCACACCTGTCCTGCGAAGCACTCTTCATGACCGTCCTGTTCACGTCGCGCCCGGTTCGTCTGTTCGTCGTCCTGAGCCTGTTCGTGGTGGGCATGCCGGCCCCGGCGCTGGCGGCGACGCATCCAGGTCAAGCCGAACTGGTGAGTGAAGTGGCGCGCGATACCGGCAAGAGCCCGCAGGCACTGAATGCCTTGCTCGATGGCGCAAAAATGCAGCAGAGCATCCTCGATGCGATCAGCCGCCCGGCCGAAGGCAAGCCATGGAAGGACTACCGGCCGATCTTCATCACCGACCAGCGCATCAACGACGGCATCGCGTTCTATCGCGAGCACCGCGCGCTGCTTGAGCAGATCGGCCGGCAGTATGGCGTGGCGCCGGAATACCTGGTGGCGATCGTCGGCGTGGAAACCAGCTACGGCCGCAACACCGGCAAGTACAAGGTGCTCGATGCGCTGGTCACACTGGGCCTGTACTACCCGCCGCGCGCGAAGTTTTTCCGCGAGCAGCTGAAGGAGCTGCTGGAAATGCCGGACAACCATCTGGCCGGGCCGATCGATACGCTCACCGGCTCGTATGCCGGCGCGCAGGGCTGGGGTCAGTTCATGCCCACCAGCATCCGCGATTTTGCGGTGGACGCGGACGGGGACGGCCGCATCGATCTGCGGAATTCGCTGCCTGACATCTTCGCCAGCGTGGCGAACTACTTCGTGAAGCACGGCTGGGTCAGCGGCGATCCGGTGGCGATCCGCGCGCAGCCGGATGCGGCGGCTGCAGATGTGGTCGTGCAGGACGCCTCGCCGCAGTGGCCGCTGGAGCAGCTCGAGGCGTGGGGTTATGCGCCGCTGCAGAGGATGAATCCGGGGCAGCCGAGCAGCTTGCAGACGCTCGAAGGCGCCAATGGGCGGGAGTACTGGTTCACCTTCCAGAATTTCTACGTGATCACCCGTTACAACCGCAGCCCGCTCTACGCGATGGCGGTCAACCAGCTGGCGCAGGCGATCGCCGCCGGCGTGGACCAGCCGGACATCGCGCGATGAAGAAGCTGCATGTGGCCGCGATGCTGACAGCAGTGTGCTTGCTGGCAGGTTGCAGCGGTGCGAAGCCGAAACCGTCGCATGGCGGCAGCATGTCGGGGCAGTCCCGGACGGCGTCTTCCTCCAGCCGCGGCGACGGTTTCCGCGACGATCTCAGCCAGCCGCAGAGCAGCCGCTATCGCGACAGCAGCGACAGCGTGCCGGGTGGGCCGCCGCCGGACATCAGCAAGCTGGTCGAACCGGTGCCGAAGGTCGAGCCGCGCGCACGATACGGCAACAATTCGCCGTATACCGTGCTCGGGCAGACATATCGCGTACTGCCCAGCGCGCGCGGCTACGACGAGCGCGGGATCGCCTCGTTCTACGGCAACAAGTTCCACGGCTACAAGACGTCCAGCCTGGAAACCTACGACATGTACGCGTTCACCGCCGCCAGCAAGACACTGCCGTTGCCGAGTTATGCGCGTGTCACCAACCTGCAGAACGGCAAGAGCGTGATCGTGCGGGTCAACGACCGCGGCCCGTTCCACGAGGATCGGGTGATCGACCTGTCCTATGCGGCGGCGGTGAAGATCGGCGTCTGGCCCAAGGGCACCGGGCTGGTCGAGGTGCGCGGCATCGATCCGGGCGAGCCGGCGCAGGAACTGCCGCCGCCGGTGGCGGTCTCAAGCGGACAGCCCGGAATCTATCTGCAGGTGGGTGCGTTTTCCGATGCGGACAATGCCGAGCGGGTGGCCGAACGCCTGCGTCAGGCCCGGCTTGGCGAGGTGCAGGTGACCGAGACCGAAGTCAACGGCCGCCACGTGCGCCGCGTGCGGGTCGGACCGCTGGCGGATGTGGACAGTGCCGACCGGGTCAGTGCCCAGATCGAGGGCATGGGCCTGCCCAGGCCGCAGGTCGCGGTAGACTGAGCGGGTTTGTTTCAATATTTACACCTTGCGGGCAGCTGTCATGCCGGCATCAAGACTGGACTGAAGACCACGATGAATTTTTTCCGCCGCACCCTGATCCCGTTTGCCGCTGCCGCGCTGCTGCTCGGTGTTGCCGTCGCCCAGACACCGGCGCCGACCCCGCCGCGGCCATCGCCGGTGCCACGCCCGGTGGTGCCTGACGCGCCGGTGCCGCCGCCGCCGGATGTCGACGGCAAGAGCTGGGTGCTGATGGACTACGCCACCGGCCAGATCCTGGCCAGCAAGGAACCCGACCTGCGCGTGGAGCCGGCCTCGATCACCAAGATCATGACCGACTACGTGGTCTCGGCCGAGGTCGGCAACGGCAAGATCCACATGACCGATCCGGTCACCATCAGCGAGAACGCGTGGCGCGGCGGAGGCGCCGGCACCGACGGCTCCACCAGCTTCCTCAAGCTCAACAGCCAGGTGCCGCTGAAGGATCTGCTGTACGGCCTGATCATCCAGTCCGGCAACGACGCCGCGATTGCGCTGGCCGAACATTCCGCCGGCTCGGAACAGGCGTTTGCCGGCCTGATGAACGCGTATGCCAAGCAGCTAGGCATGGTCAACTCGAACTTCGAGAACGCCTCCGGCTACCCGATCGCCAACCACTACACCACGGCTCACGACGTGGCGATCCTGTCGCGTGCGCTGATCCATGATTTCCCCGAGGACTATGCGATCTCCGCGATCAAGGAGTTCGAGTGGAACGGCATCAAGCAGCACAACCGCAACACCCTGCTGTGGCGCGACCCGAGCGTGGACGGCATCAAGACCGGACACACCGCGGCGGCGGGCTACTGCCTGGCGGCCTCGGCCAAGCAGGGCGACTCGCGCATGATCGCGATCGTGATGGGCGCCAGCAGCGAGAAGGCGCGCGCCGACTCGGCGATGGCCCTGCTCAACTACGGTTTCCGTTTCTACGAGACGCACAAGCTGTATGACGCCGGCAAGCCGCAGGCCACGCCGCGGTTGTGGAAGGGCCAGGCCAACCAGCTGCCGATCGGCGTCGCCGACGACGTGCGGGTCACGGTCAAGCGCGGCGACTACGACAAGCTCAAGGCCACCATGGACATTCCGGCCACGCTGATCGCCCCGTTCAAGAAGGGGCAGCAGGTCGGTACGCTGCGCATCACGCTGGCCGGCCAGCCGGTGCAGACCGTGCCGCTGGTCGCGCTGGACGATGCGCCGCAGGGTGGCTTCTTCTCGCGCCTGTGGGATTCCATCCTGTTGTGGTTCCATAGCGACAAGAAGGCAGACACGGACGCGAAGTGATGCACGAGATCGACTTCAGCAAGGCCAAGCAGGAAGGCATGGGGTTCCAGTTCCCCGGTGACTTCGAGATCACCGCGGTCGGGCCAAGCAGTGCCAATCTGCCGGTTCGCGTACCGCAACTGCTGGAGCGGGCCGGGCTGCGCGTGCTGCACGAGAGCGTGCGGCATCGCCATTCCGCCGCCGGCAACTTCGTGTCGGTCACGGTGAGTTTCCATTGCGAGATGCGCGAGCAGTACGACGCGGCACATGTCGCGCTGCGCGCCGATCCGGACATCCGCTACACGATGTAGCTCGTCGCCTGCCGCGAGCCACAGCCATCCCCGTCTCAAGGTTCCTGCATGTCACTGCCGTTGAAGATCCGTCGCCTTGGTCGCCAGCCGTACGAGCCGGTGTGGCAGGCGATGAGCGCGTTCACCGACAACCGCACGGCGGACACGGTCGACGAGCTGTGGTTGCTGGAGCACGATCCGGTGTTCACGCTGGGCCAGGCCGGCAAGATGGAACACGTGCTGGCGCCCGGCAACATTCCGGTGGTGCCGGTGGATCGCGGCGGCCAGGTGACCTACCACGGCCCGGGCCAGATCGTCGGCTATCCGCTGATCGACCTGCGCCGGGTCGGCGTCGGGGTGCGCGAGCTGGTCAGCAAGATCGAGCAGTCGATCATCGATACCCTTGCGCACTGGCGCATCGACGCCGAGCGGCTGCAAGGCGCACCCGGTGTCTATGTCGGCGGTGCCAAGGTGGCTGCCCTGGGGCTGCGCGTGCGCCGCGGCTGCAGTTTCCATGGGCTGGCCTTCAACGTGGACATGGATCTGGAGCCCTATCACCGCATCAACCCCTGCGGCTACAAGGGTTTGGCGGTCACGCAAGTGTTAGACTTGGGCGGTCCGTCGCGACTGGCGGACGTCGAGGATGTACTGATTGGCGAATTCTGCCGACAGTTCGGCTTCGATGCCGAGCCGGCCGCTGCTGTCCTACCCGAACTCCCCGCCCGCGCAGCGATCCAGGCTTCCTGATGAGCGATACCTCCACTTCTCCGTCCCGCAGCATTCCGATCAGCGTCGTCGCCGGTACGCCCGAAAAGCAGCTGGGCAACGACAAGATCGCGCTGAACCGTGCGGGCTTCGACACCGCCATTCCCGTGCTGCGCAAGCCCAGCTGGATCCGCGTGCGACTGCCGCAGGGCAACGCCGTGCAGCAGCTGAAGGCACGCCTGCGCGAGAACGCGCTGGTGACCGTATGCGAAGAGGCGTCCTGCCCGAACATCCACGAGTGCTTCAGCAAGGGCACCGCCACCTTCATGATCCTCGGTGAGGTATGCACCCGCCGCTGCTCGTTCTGCGACGTGGCGCATGGCCGTCCCGCCGCGCCCGATCCGCTGGAGCCGGCACGCCTGGCCGAGACCATCCGCGACATGCGCCTGCGCTACGTGGTGATCACTTCGGTCGATCGCGACGACCTGCGCGACGGCGGTGCCGAACATTTCGCCGCGTGCATCCGTGCGACGCGCCATGCCAGCCCGAGCATCAAGATCGAGATCCTGACGCCGGACTTCCGCGGCAAGGGCCGCATGGAACGTGCGCTGGAAGTGCTGAAGGATTTCCCGCCGGACGTGTTCAACCACAACCTGGAAACCGTGCCGCACCTGTATCGCGAAGTGCGACCGGGCGCCGACTACCAGTGGTCGCTGGACCTGCTCAAGCGCTTCAAGGCGCAGCATCCGGAGGTGCCGACCAAGTCCGGCATCATGCTCGGCCTGGGCGAGACCCTGGAGCAGGTGCTGGAGACCATGCGCGACTTGCGTGCGCACGACGTCGAGATGATCACGATCGGCCAGTACCTGCAGCCCACGCCGCATCACCACCCGGTGGTGCGCTACTGGACGCCCGAAGAATTCGAGGCACTGCGCGAAGCCGGTGAGGCGATGGGTTTCCATCACGTCGCCTCCGGTCCGCTGGTGCGCTCGTCCTATCACGCCGACCTGCAGGCCCATGCAGCCGGTGTCACCGAGTCAGTCTGAGAACCTACATGAAATTTCGCCCCGCGCTGGTTTTTCTGCTTGCCTTCACCGCGACCTGTGCCTTCGCACAGTCGGCGGCCGATCTCGGTGCCGGCACAGGCAACCGCAAGGCGGCCAGTTGGCCGCTCAAGCCCACCACCGCCGAGGCGCAGGCCGCGCAGATGTCGGCGAGCTTCCTGACCCGATTCCATTACGATGCGCAGCCGCTCGACGATGCGATGTCGGCGCGGATCTACACTGCCTATTTCAAGCTGCTCGACAGCGAGAAGGTGTTTTTCACCCAGGTCGACATGGCCAGGTTCGCACCGCTGAAGACCAAGCTCGATGACGCGATCTGGAACCAGGATCTGTCCGCGCCGTTCTCGATCTTCAACCTGTATGTGCAGCGCGCGGTCGAGCGCATGAACTATGCGCGCAGCCTGCTCAAGCAGGGTTTCGATTTCTCCGCCGACGAGAGCTACACGTTCGATCGCAAGAATGCCGACTGGCCGAAGGATCAGGCCGCGCTGGACGATCTGTGGCGCAAGCGCACGATGAACGACTGGCTGCGCCTGAAGCTGGCGGGCAAGGACGATGCCGAGATCCGCAAGACGCTGGACAAGCGCTATGCCGGCTACATCGAGCGGGTGCGCCAGCTGGATGGCCAGGACGCGTTCCAGACCTTCATGACCGCCTATGCCGAGACCACCGATCCGCACACCGATTATCTCGGGCCGCGTGCGGCGGAGAACTTCGACATTGCGATGAAACTGTCGCTGGAAGGCATCGGTGCGCAGCTGGAGTCGCGCGACGACTACACCATGATCGCCAAGCTGGTGCCGGGTGGCCCGGCGATCAAGTCGAACAAGTTCAAGCCGGGCGACCGCATTCTCGCGGTGGGCCAGGGCGAGAATGGTCCGCTGGTCGACGTAGTCGGCTGGCGCATCGACGATGTGACCAAGCTGATTCGCGGCAAGAAGGGCACGGTCGTGCGGCTGGAGATGCTTCCGACCGATGCCGGCCAGGACGGCAAGCACGAACTGATCACCCTGGTGCGCGACAAGATCAACCTCGAGGACGCCGCGGCCAGCAAGAAGATCATCGATATCAAGGATGGCGGCGTCACCCGCAAGATCGGCGTGATCAACCTGCCCTCGTTCTATTCCGACTTCGGCGCGCGCAGCGAAGGCGACAAGGACTTCAAGAGCACCACCCGCGACGTGGCCAAGCTGCTCGGCGAGCTGAAGGCGGCTGGCGTGCAGGGCGTGGTGGTGGATCTGCGCAACAATGGCGGCGGCTCATTGGCCGAGGCCATTTCGATGACTGGTCTGTTCATCGACAAGGGCCCGGTGGTGCAGGTGCGCAACTCGCGCGGGCATGTCGAGGTGCAGGGCAACGACGATTCGGGCATGGTGTGGAGCGGACCGCTGGCCGTGCTGGTCAATCGCGGCTCGGCTTCGGCTTCGGAGATCTTCGCCGCGGCGATCCAGGACTACCATCGCGGCCTGATCATCGGCGAGCCCACCTTCGGCAAGGGCACCGTGCAGAACCTGGTGGATCTGGACCGCATCGCCAACAACAACAGCGAGAAGCCGCAGTACGGCGAGCTGAAGATGACCATCCAGGAGTTCTTCCGCATCAATGGCGGCTCCACCCAGCTGAAGGGAGTGACGCCGGATATCGCGTTCCCGAAAAACGGCGACGACAAGGATTTCGGCGAATCCACCTACGACAACGCGCTGAAGTGGACGCAGATCGCGCCGGCCGACTACCAGCCGGTGGCCGACCTCAATGCCTACCTGCCGCAGCTGCAGCAAATGCATGACACGCGCGTGGCGAAGTCGCCGGCCTGGAAACTGATGCTCGACGAGCTGGCGCAGTACAAGATCATGCGCGACAAGACCTCGATCTCGCTGAACTTCGCCACCCGCGAAGCCGAGCGCAAGCAGCAGGACGCATTGCAGACCGAGTTCCGCAACCGGCACAAGGCGATCGACGGCACCGATGCGGCCCTGGCCGACGAGGACAGTGCGCTGGACGACGGCCTCGATGCGAACGAGCGCAGCCTGAAGAGCGAGCTCAAGCAGGAAAAGGACGCGAAGAAGGCGAAGGACGTTGAGCTCAACGAGACGGCACACATCCTGTTCGACGCAATCGGCCTGATCAAGGCCGATCCAAAACTGGCCGCCGAAGTGCTGCCGTATGGCGGCAAGTTCAGCATGACGGCGATGGCCGGCGCGCCGGCGAGTGCTTCGTCGACGGAAATGCACTGAGCCACCCAGGCAATACGAAAAGGCAGCGCATTCGCGCTGCTTTTTTTATGCGGTGTAGCCGAGCTGGTCGATCAACGGGCGCAACAGGGGAAGCACCGGTTCGAAATGTTCGCGGTAGGCATGCCAGCGGTTGACCGCCCCGGGGTTGATGCCCTGGATCACCTGGGCGTAGCTTGGCGTGCTGATGAAGCGCTTGTTGCGCGCGTGTTCGGCGAAGCGCGCCATGGGCGAGGCGTCGGCGACTTCGAGGAACTGCCCCAGCCGCGCGACGTGATCGTCAAACTGGCTGACCACCGACTCGTAGCGCCACTCCAGCACGCGTGGCGCGAACACTTCCACGTGCCGTTGCCAGTGCTCGAAGGCCTGCACATATCCGCGTGCCAGGCGCTGCAGCGACGAACACAGCACCATGAAGGCCGGTGAGCGGAACGACTGCATGTAGCAGCTGAGCAGCACGTCGCATGGATGGCGCAGGCACAGGATGATGCGCGCCTGCGGGAACAGCCGCATGATCATCGGCAGGCACAGCATGTTGAGCGGATTCTTGTCCACCAGCCGATGCTGGCCGAGGTCGGGCACGATCTGTGCGACCCGGCGGAAGTACACCGCGCGCAGTTGATCCGCTTCGCTCGCGCTGAGGCTGGCCAGGTCGGCAGGATAGTGCTGGCCGGTCATTTCCATGCCCTCGATCAGGTCATGGATGAAGGCGCGCTCGTCCATCGAGCGGAAATCGGGGTGTGCATCCAGCATCTGCTCCAACAGGGTCGTACCCGAGCGCGGAAAGCCGACCACGAAAACAGGCTGGTGCCGATCGGCCAGAGTAGGCAACGGTTTCCATCCCCGGTAGGCCGTGTGGTCGACATGGTGATGGGTCATCTGCAAGGGCATGCTGTCCGGCTGCATCAGCTCCGGCACGATGGCTTGGGCAATATTCAGCTGGGCGGCATGGGCGGTCTGCAACGCCGGCCATACCTCGCCGTGTCGACCCATCCGGCTGCTGGCCGCGGCCAGGCCAAAGGCGGCGCTGGCGCGGTGCTGGTCATCGAGGGTGAGCGCAAGCACCCGGCGATAGAGCGCCGCGGCGGCAGCGTAGTCGGCGTCGCGCATGGCCAGTGCAGCGTGTGCGCTCCAGCCTTCTGCGCGCGCATCGTCGCCCGGTGGCAGCTGGTCGAGAACCTCCAGTGGCAACTGCTGCAGTTCCTGGCGCGCGCGATCGAGCTGGTTGCTGCGTTCGTGGAGTACCGACCGCTGGGCGGCGATGCGCAGCCGCATGATCCCGGCTGCCGCTCCATCGGGTAGCTGCGCACGGGCCAGCGTGCCGAGCGCGATTTCAAGTTCGCCCTGGGCGGACAGCATCGCGGCAAGGGTCAGCGCCTGTTCGCCCGACTGGGCCGGCCAGCCGGCGGCGCCGGCCAGCATGGCCTGCTGGCCCTCGTTGTCGCCACCGACGTAGCAGGCGTGTGCGGCCTGCAGGCGGGCTTCGATGAACTGTGGCGACAGATGTACCGCATCCATCAGTGCCTGCCGGGCCAGCACCCAACGCCGTTGCTGCAGATGCAGCAGGCCGAGGTTGTAGTGCAGTTCGGCATCGTCCGGCGCCAGCGAGAGCGCCGTCAGGAACGCGTGCTCGGCTGCGGCCATGTCGCCGTCCTGGCGGCAGGCGAGCCCTAGATTGTTCCAGTACGCGGACACCTGCGGCCGCATGCGCGTCAGTGCCCCGAACGCGCTTGCTGCCTGCCGGTAGCGCGCGCAGGCGTATCGGGCGAGACCGAGCCAAAGCAGGGCCGGTTCGTCCGTTTCAGTCGCGCCTTCGCCGAGGGCGATGACTCGCTCCATGTCGCCAGCACCGTAGGCGCTGCTCATCGCCTCGGCGAGGCTGTGGGTGGGTGCGGGCATGCCTTTCCGATCGATTGTCTGCCGGCCTTCATTATGCAAGAGGGGTCGCGGGAATATCTCGCGACCCCTCCGGGTTGTCGTGGAACTTCCCAGCCGGTTCAGCCGATCAGAACTTCACCGTGGCACGCGCCCAGTAGTAGCGGCCGATCGTGTCGTAGGTGGAGGCATCCACGTTGTAGTTCGTGCCGTTCTGATAGACCAGCGGCGGTATCTTGTCGCTGAGGTTGTCCACGCCGACATCGATCCGGGTATGCCACGACGGGACCTCATAGCCAAGCTGGATCGAGTGATACAGCACCGAGGCCATCGGAAGGTTGACGCCGGGGATGGCGGCATCCGCATTCACGTTGGTCAGGTGATTGATGTAGCGCGTCTGCCACTGCGCGCTCCAGTTGCCCAGCGTCCAGTTGAACGTGAGCGTGCCGCGCCAACGCGTCATGTTGCCGAATTGCTGGGTGAAGGTACCGGCATAGTTGACCGTGTGCGCGCCCGGCTGGCCGGGCGTGGCGTCGTTGTTGTAGGTGGAGAGATAAGTGCTGGCGAAGCCTGCCTTGAAGTCGCCTGGATTCACGCTGCCAAGATCGAAATGCGGGATCTTGTAGTTCAGCGTGAAGTCGACGCCGCTGGTGCTGAGGTTGCCCAGGTTGACCACCGGCGTGTCGATCACATTGATCTGGCCCGCCAGCTGGGTGTTGCTGCCGTAGCGGCTGATCAACGAGCAATACGGGCTGCTGTTGTTGGCAAAGCAGCTGTCGACCACCGTCGTGGCGGAAATCGGCGTCAGCAGGTCACTCAGGTAGATGTGCCAGAAGTCGACGCTGGTGGACAGGCCCTCTGCCCAGCTGGGGTTGTAGACCAGGCCGAAATCAATCGATTTGCCCTGTTCCGGCTTGAGCGACTGACCGACCGTGCTGGCGCCCGAGTAATACGTGTTGACCTGTTGATTGGTGTTCACCCAGCCGACGGGAACGGACTGGCAGGCGGCGGCATGCTGCGCGAGCTGGGCCGCCGTGAGGCCGACGCAGGGATCGTTCAAGTTCGGCTGGACCAGGGTGATGCCGTCATAGAGTTCATCCAGATTGGGCGCGCGGAATACCTGGGTCACCGTGCCGCGGACCAGCAGGTCGGCGATCGGCCGCCACTCGACGGCGATCTTGCCGTTGGTGGTCGAGCCGCTGCTGTCGTAGTCGGACGCGCGCACGCCAAGGTCGAGATTCAACGAATACGCTCCCGGTAGCTGCGACAGCAGCGGGATCAGCGATTCGGCATAGATCTCCTTGACGTTGTCGCTGCCGCGGCCCGGCGAACCGCAGCCCTCCTGCAATATCTGGCATTTGCCGGTGGCGAGGTCGAGCACGGCATCGGGGGTAACCGTGTAATTCATCGTCTGCTCGCGGTACAGCGCGCCTACGGCCAGCTGCATGGCACCTGCCGGCAGGTCCCACAGTTCGCCATTGGCGTCGAACTGCACCTGCTTCGTGGCATTGGTGAACACGTACACTGGATCGTCGACCAGGCCTTTCAACGCGGCCGTCTGGTTGGCCTGGTCGAAGATGTTCACGCCACTGTTGATCGCCGCCTGGAAGTCGGCGATGTTGAGTTCGTTGTAATCGCGCTGCGTGCGGTTGGCATGGCCATAGTCGATCGAGGCATCCCAGTTCCAGCTGCTCTGGCCGAACATGCCGCGCAGGCCGGTGTTGACCTGCACGTTCTGGGTGTCATAGGTGTGCAGACGGTTACCGGCCCCGGTCAGTCGGGTATTGAAACCATAGCCGCCATTCGGATCGTTCGGGTTTGCCGGATCGGTGCCGAAGGTGATGCCGAACGGGTTGATCGGATTGCTGGCCGCCACGTACCAGCCGTCGCTGTTGGCCGAGGTCGGCGCAGGTGCGTCCTGGCCGCTCGACTGGGTATGGTTGAAGAACGCATTCGCGAAGAAGGTCAGGTTGCTGGTGAGGTTGTAGCTGCCGAGCACGAAGGCGTCGGTGCGCTGTTGCTGGGTCTGGATGTAGTTGTACGTGTTGTAGTTGTACGCATCCGAAGGGTAGTGGTCGCAGCGGTAATCGCTTTGGCTCGATCCGTTGCCCTGCGCCAGCGTGATGAGGGATGTCCCGTTATTGCTGGTGCAGCCGTATTGGCTGCCGATCGACGCGGGTACCTGGATCTTGCCGGTCGGGATGGTGCTGGAACCGGAAGAGGTGAGCGCGCCGCTGGACAGGTACAGCGGATGCGAAGAGAACTTGCGCTGGCTGGCCAGCGCGGCGTCGTACTTGTTGTAGTCGAGGCCGCCGACGATGTTGTAGTTGTCGCCGCTCATGCCGCCGGTCAGGCTGATGCCGTGCCGCTGGCCGTCGCCATGGCTTGAGATGCCGTCGTTGATGCTGGCTTCGACGCCCTTGTAGTCCTTGCGCAGGATGAAGTTGACCACGCCGCCGATCGCGTCGGAGCCATACACCGTCGAGGCGCCCTCGGCCAGCACGTCGACCCGCTCGATCATGTTCTGCGGGATCATGTTGACATCGGCATTGGCCATGCGCTGGCCGTCGATCAGGACCAGGGTGCGGTTGACGCCCAGGCCGCGCAACGAGATGCGCGCGGCACCATCGCCGCCCTCCAGTGTCGGGCTGGCGACGCCGCCGCCGTTGGTGTTGTTCTGGGTGTTGGTCGCGTTGCCGGAGATGCTGGGTAGTGCCTGCAGCACATTGCCCATGGTCGGATTGCCGGCATTGGTGATCGCTGCGCGATCCACCATCGTCACCGGACTGGACGTCTCGGCGTCGACGCGCCGGATCAGCGAGCCGGTGACGACGACCGCCTTCAAGGTCTTTGCGTTGCTCGTGGATGCCGCCTCCGGTTGAGCCTGGCCGTTGGCCGGAGCATTGCTTCCTGTCGCGGTGCCGGCTGCCTGGTCCTGCGCATGTACCCCGGCGCTGCCCAGTGACATGGTGGCGAAAAGTGCGCTGGACAGTGCCAGCGCGAGCCGGTTGTGAGGCAATACACGATGCATGAAGTTCTCCCCGATCTTGATGGATGGTCCGGGACTTCATGGTGGCAGCGCTTCCGGGCAGACACATCCAAACGAGCGCTTCATTGCGGCCCTCTCCCAAGGGCACACCTGCCGCCATGATCCGGTTTCGTGTGAGCTACTGCGATTGCAAACGTCGTGATCTGCCATTTCCCCCATGGCAAACAAACTGCTTGATCCTGGAGGTTAGTGGGTATCACCGGAGGAAAATGCAGATCGGTTAGCAGGATCACACGGGGCAGCAAAAAAAAATAGCGCCACGACACCATTTCGAGGGCTGGCGACAACCGCGCGCCGTGTTCGCGCAAGAGCTTGCTGCGGCTCGTTTGCGTGCCACGCCGGGCTGGCGGCGTGGCTGGACAGTCGGCAACATCGCGCGTAAACACGGTCTGCAGCGTCCCTCCACGAGGATCCGCATGGACATGTTGTCGAACGTCGCGCTGGCCGGTGGCCTGGCCTGGGCCAGCGGCATCCGGCTGTACGCCACGGTCTTCGTGGCCGGCATGCTGGGCCGGTTCGGCTATGTGCACCTGCCGGACGGCCTGCTGCCGTTGACCGACACCTGGGTGCTGGCGGTGTCCGGGGTGCTGATGCTGTGCGAGTTCCTGGCTGACAAGGTGCCGGCGTTCGACAGCGCCTGGGACGCGGTGCATACCTTCATCCGCATCCCGATCGGCACCTTGCTGGCCTGGGGCGTGTTCAGGGATTCCGGCGCCGGTACCCAGCTGGCGGCGGCCCTGCTCGGCGGCGCGCTGGTCGCCGGCACGCATTTCACCAAGGCCGGCACGCGGGCCTTGATCAACACCTCACCGGAGCCTTTCAGCAACTGGGGCGCCAGCGTGGGCGAGGACGTCAGCTGGCTCGGCGGCCTGTACCTGATGTGGCGGCACCCGCTGGTGTTGCTGATCCTGCTCGGCCTGTTCGTGCTGCTGATGTGCTGGATGCTGCCGCGCATCGTGCGTGGCCTGCGTGCCTTGCGGCAGCGCCTGCAACGGCTACGCGCGACCCTGTCCGGCAGCGCTTGAGTGGCGCTGCTCGCGGCTCAGCCGCGATAGCGCTGCTGCAGGAACGCGAACAGCGCACGCAAGCCCATCGCCTCGCCGCCGCGCGGCCGGCCGGGACGGTCGCTGTCGTTCCACGCGTAGGTATCCAGGTGCAGCCACGGCGTGCCGTCCGGCACGAAGCGCTCCAGGTACAGCGCCGCGGTGATCGCCCCCGCATGCCGTGACGGCCCCGCATTGGCGAAATCGGCCAGGTAGGAATCGAGCATCCGGCGATACGGGCGCCACAACGGCAGCCGCCACAGCGGGTCGTCGACCGCATGGCCGGCCGCCAGCGCGGCCGCGGCGACGGCTTCGTCGTTGGCGAACAGCGCCGGCAGATCCGGCCCCAGCGCGACGCGTGCGGCGCCGGTGAGCGTGGCGAAATCGACGATCAGTTCCGGTTGCTGTTCGGCGCCGTAGGCCAGCGCGTCGCACAGCACCAGCCGGCCCTCGGCGTCGGTGTTGTCGATCTCCACGGTGAGGCCGGCGCGAGTGGTGATCACTTCGCCCGGACGCATCGCGTTGCCGGCCACGGAGTTCTCCACCGCCGGAACCAGCAGGGTCAGCCGCACCGGCAGCTTCGCCTGCATGATCAGCCCGGCCAGGGCGATCGCGTGCGCGGCGCCGCCCATGTCTTTCTTCATCCAGCGCATGCCGTCGGACGATTTCAGGTCGAGGCCGCCGGTGTCGAAGCACACGCCCTTGCCGACCACCACCAGTTTCGGATGGCTGGACTTGCCCCAGTTCAGCTCGATCAGCCGTGGCGCGCGATGGCTGGCGCGGCCGACCGCGTGGATGGTCGGAAAGTTGGCCTTGAGCAGCTCGTCGCCGACCCACTCGCGCACTTTCGCCTTGTGCGCCTTGCCGAGCTGCTTGACCGCATGCGCGAGCTGTTGCGGGCCCATGTCCTCGGTCGGCGTGTTGACCAGGTCGCGTACCAGCCCGGTGGCCTGCACCAGCGGCGCCAGTTGCTGCAGCTCGTCGGCGGACACGGCGAGCCGCGCCGGTGCGCGCCTGGCCTGGCGATAGCGGGTGAACTGGTAGGCACCCAGCGCCCAGCCGAGGGCAGCCTGGTGCGGATCGGCCAGCACGCCTTCGGCGGCAAGGTGATAGTTCGCCTCGGGCAGGATGCCGGGCAGGCCCGCCAGCGCGCCGAGGGAGTCATGCGCATCGACGCCGACCAGCACACGCACCAGCTTGCCCGCCACATCCGCCAGCAAGGCAAACGTGCCCGGCGCGGCTTCGAAGCCGCTGTCGCTCAGCCAGCGCCGTTGCGCGGCGCTGAGCCGGCGGCGGCTCGCGGCATAGTGCGCGGCGTCGGTGGTCTCGATGGGGATGCTGTGGCGGTTGCCGGGCAGGTGTTCGATCAGGGCGGACATGCGGGATCCTTCGGGCTGGCGGCGGCACGGTGAGCCGCCGATGGCGTGACAGTCAATCGCCAATCATGCGCGATTTGCCGGGCGCTGCCTATGCGGCGCAAGGCTGTGCCTCGAGCCAGTCGGCCAGCGCGGTCATGCTGCGCAGATCGAGCTCCGGCGCCGGCCCCAGCTCGGGTGGCCACGGCTCGCCGGCGCGGTTGATCCAGGCCGTGCGCAGGCCGGCCTCGCGCGCGCCGACCATGTCCATCGCCGGATCGTCGCCGACGTGCAGGATCTGCGCGGGCGCCACGCCAAGCCGTTCGGCGGCGGCCACGAAAATGCGTGGATCGGGTTTGGCCATGCCACTGTCGCGGGCGCAGATGTGGTGGGCGAAGTGCGCGTGGATGCCGATGCGCTGCAGGTCGGCATTGCCGTTGGTCAGGCTGGCCAGCGGCCAGCGCGCGGTGATCCGCTGCAAGGCCGGCAGGCTGTCCGGATACAGCTCGACGCTGTTGCGCGCCGCGAAGTAGATCTCCCACAGCGCGTCCACCGGCGCGGGGGCGATGCCGCAGGCGGCAAACGCATGCTGCAGGGTGAGCTGGCGCTGGGTGGTGAAGTCATGCGCCAGGTCGAGCCGCTCGGCGGCGACCCGATTGCGCAATTCGCGCATGGCCGCGATCGGCCATGCGCGTGCGACATCCGGGTAGTGCTGCTGCAGCCACGCATCGACGGCCTGCTCCGCGCGCTCCAGGGCCGGCTGGACCGGCCACAGGGTATCGTCCAGATCCAGCGTCAGCGCGACTATCCGCACGGGATCGCTGACTCAGCGGTCGCTGATCTGCAGCGTCTGGCCGAGCTTGATCTGATCGTTCTTGAGGTGGTTCCAGTCGCGCAGCTGGGCCACGCTGACGGAATTCTTTTCCGCGATCGACGACAAGGTGTCGCCCTTGGCCACCGTATAGGTCGTGTTGTCGGCCGGGGCCGAATGGGCGGCGGCGCTGGGCTGGCTTGCAGTCTCGCTGGCCGCACTCGGCGCACTGGCCGGAGGCGTGCTCGCGGGCGGCCTGCTCATGCTGCTGGTGCGCTGTTGTGCAGCGGCCAGCGTGTTTATCGCGGCGATCGAGGCATCGGCGCGCGCGCCGGCATTCGGCGTCGTTTCGAGGCGGCTTGGCCGCACACCCAGTTCAGCGAAGATCTCGTTGCGGCGGGCATCCTCCATCGAGGCCAGCGCGATGCCATCCTGGTACGGCAGCACGGCGTGCTTGCGCATCGCAGCCTTGGCGGGCTCGGTCTGCAGGAAGTCGATGAAAGCCTGGACCTCCGCCGCCTTCGGGCTGCGCGGGTTGGTCACCAGGTACAGCGGGGTGAACAGCACATAGCTGCCGTCGGCCAGGTTGGCGCTGTTGGCCATCTTGCCGTTGATCGAGACGGCCTTGAGCTTGGGATTGCCGTAGATATCGGCCATCGTGGCGGCGCCAAAACCGTTCGGGTTGAGTGCCACGCCCTCTTCGAGCTTGTGCGTGTTGACGTACAGCCGTGGCGCGGCGACCGGCTGGTTGCCGCGGCCGAACAGCAGGCTGCGCAGGCTGTACTCCACACCGTCACCGGGGCTGGCCACCGCGTAGACATCGATCGGCGCGTTGCTGCCGCCGACCTGGCTCCAGTTGGTGATCTTGCCGTAGTAGATGTCGTGCACCTGCTTCAGCGTGAGGTTGCTGACCGGATTGGACGCATGGGTGATGATCACCAGCGCGTCCCAGGCCACCGGGGTGAACGTGAGGTTGGTGTTTTCCGAGGTGCCGTCGCTGGCGCGCGCACTGCCTGCCAGGTCGGCCGCGCCACTGGCCACCGCGTCGATGCCCGAGGCCGTGTTGAACGGCTGCAGCTCGATGCTGCCGTGCCCGGTCTTCTGCCATGCGAGCGCCACTTCGTTGACGACGCCGGTAGCGGTGGCGACGTCGCCACGCCAGATCAGGGTGGTTTTCGCCGGCGCCGTGGACTTGGCGTGAGTGTGTGCTTTCGTTTTGGCGAACGCCGGGGCAGTGACGAAGCAGGTCCCGAGCAGGGCAATCGACAACAGGTGGGCAAGACGGACAGACATGGTGGTGGGGAACCTCGGCGTGGTGGGGAGGTGAACTGAGCGGGCATGTCGCCCTGCGGGCGCGCATACGTTGAGATGGACAGGGTATTTCATCGACCTGAACACAAAACATCAAGCACTTCCATGAGTTTGCACCCGGGTGCCGCGCCAGGCTGTGCCGTACGGCACGCCTGGCAGGCGATCCATCACGCAGTTTCAGCCATCGCGATGTTCCCGGGTCAGTTGATCACCACGTAATGGCTGCCATCGTCATCGGCGACCACCAGCACCAGCTGGCGCAGGCGCACATTGGCCAGGCCGTGCAGCATGCGCAGGCCGGTGATGCGCTGGTTGCCGATGCCGACCAGCAGGTCGCCGGCACTCAGGCCGGCACGTGCGGCGCGACTGCCCGGCTGCACGGCGCTGATCGCCACGCCGTACAGGCCCTGCGCGCGCTGGTCGTCGCTGAGGTCGCTGAAGCGCACGCCGCTCAGGCGCGCATCCAGCTGGCCGCCCTCCACGCTGTCCAGCTTGATCTGCCGCAGCTTGGCCGTGACCAGGCGGGTCTGGCCGTCGCGCAGCACCCCCAGTTGCACGGCGCTGCCCAGCGGCAGCAGGCCTTCGGCATTGCGCAGTTCCTGTTCGCTGTGCAGCGGCTTGCCGTTCAGCGTGGTCAGCACGTCGCCCGGCTGCAGCCCGGCGTCCTCGGCGGCCGAGCCGGCATTGACGCCGGTGACCACCACGCCGTTGCTGTCCTTCAGCTTCAGCAGCTGGGCGATCCGCGGCGTGATCGCCTGCGTCTGCACGCCCAGGCTGCCGCGCTGCACCTTGCCGTGCGCCAGCAGCTGCCCCATCACTTCGCTGGTGAGGTCGCTGGGTATGGCAAAGCCGATGCCGACATTGCCGCCCGAGGGCGAGAAGATCATCGTGTTGATGCCGACCAGTTCGCCGCGCAGGTTCACCAGTGCGCCCCCGGAATTGCCCGGGTTGATCGAGGCGTCGGTCTGGATGAAGTTCTGGTAGCCGCTGCCTCCCGCACTCGATCGGCCGAGGCCGGAACGGCCCAGCGCGGACACGATGCCGGCGGTCACCGTCTGGCCGAGCCCGAACGGATTGCCCACCGCCACCACGTAATCGCCCACGCGCAGCCTGGACGAGTCGGCCAGCGGCAACGCCTGCAGGTTCTGCGCGGGGATCTGCACCACCGCCACATCGGTGTCCGGATCGGTGCCGATCAGCTTGGCCTTGAAAGTGCGCCCGTCCTGCAGGGTCACCGTGATGTCGTCGGCGCCGCCCACCACATGGTTGTTGGTCAGCACGTAGCCCTTGGCCGCATCCACGATCACGCCCGAGCCCAGGCTCTGCTCCGTGCGCTCCTGCGGCGTGTCGGGCAGGCCGAAGAACTGGCGGAACACCGGATCGTTGAAATACGGATTGCTTACCGCCACCCGCGTCTTGGTCGAGATGTTCACCACCGCCGGGGTCACGTGTTCGAGCATCGGCGCCAGCGACGGCATCGCTTGGCCATCGATCGCCGCGGGCAGGGTGGCGGCGGCAGCGGTGCCCGGCACCAGGCCGATGATGGTGGCGGTGACCAGCAGGCCGGTCAGCCAGCGCAGAAGGCGGGAAGGGCGCGACGACATGGAATCCTCCTCAGGTAACGATTGAAAGCGGCGCAGGTTCGACCCGATCCCGGCGCGACGGTTCCATCCGGCCCGCAGCCGGCATCGCAGCGCCTTTCGATCGATCCGCCTGCGTCAAGTACTTTACATCCGGCGGCGGCAGGGTTAACTTTCCTTCCCGATCACAACCACAACATCTTGTGGTTGGGTGCTGGCACTGGAACAAGTGCTGGTGCTGACTGGCGCACTCTTGAGGGGGAGTCGTTATCGTCGGAAGCAGGTGGCCCATGGGCCGGAGGGCAATCTTCCGTGGCTTGTCGGTAGTCACACATGCGGCGTCTACAGCGCCGTCGTATCCAATAAATATAAGACGGGGGCCGCAAGGCCACACCGGGAGGTCAGCAAGCCGATGAGCACAGTGCGTGCGCCAGCCACAAACCCAGCCCCAGGCTCCCAGCAGAATCCAGTCATGAGTCGTGATGCCGCCGTGGAAATCCCGCTGCAACCCGCGTCCTACGACATCTGGGACAAGAAATACCGCCTGAAGGCGAAATCCGGCGAGCCGGTCGATGGCAGCATCGACGAGACTTACCAGCGCGTGGCGCGTGCCTTGTCCGACGTCGAAACCACCGACGAGCTGCGTGGCCACTGGTACGAGCGTTTCCTGTGGGCGCTGCGCCGCGGTGCGATTCCCGCCGGCCGCATCACCTCCAACGCCGGCGCGCTGGCGCACAAGCCGGCCACCTCCACGATCAACTGCACCGTCTCCGGCACCATCCGCGACTCGATGGACGACATCCTGGAGAAAGTGCACGAGGCCGGCCTCACCCTGAAGGCCGGCTGCGGCATCGGCTACGAATTCTCCACGCTGCGCCCGCGTGGCGCGTACGTGTCCGGCGCCGGTGCGCACACCAGCGGCCCGCTGTCGTTCATGGACATCTACGACAAGATGTGCTTCACCGTGTCGTCCGCCGGCGGTCGCCGCGGCGCGCAGATGGGCACGTTCGACATCAGCCACCCGGACGCGCGCGAGTTCGTGCGCGCCAAGCGCGAGGACGGCCGGCTGCGCCAGTTCAACCTGTCGCTGCTGATCACCGACGGCTTCATGGATGCGGTGGAGCACGACCAGGACTGGCCGCTGGTGTTTCCGGTGCACGTCAAGGAAAAGGACGAAATCGACCTGGCCGATCCGGCGCAGGTGGTCTGGCGCGAATGGCCGACCCACGAGAACTACATCGACCGCGAGGACGGCCTGGTCGCCTGCAAGATCTACAGCCACATCCGTGCACGGCACCTGTGGGACATGATCATGGTGTCCACCTATGACTATGCCGAGCCGGGTTTCATCCTGATCGACAAGGTCAACGAGATGAACAACAACTGGTGGTGCGAGCACATCCGCGCCACCAACCCCTGCGTCACCGCCGATACCTGGGTGCAGACATCCGAAGGCCCGCGCCAGGTCAGCGACCTGCTCGGCCGCGGTTTCATGGCGCGAGTGGACGGCAAGGATCACGCCACCGGCGCAGAAGGCTTCTTCCGCACCGCGACCAAGCCGGTACTGGCGCTACAGACCGAAGAAGGTCATCGCCTGCGCCTGACCGAGGACCACCGCGTGCGCCGCGTCTCGCGCATGACGCGCTGGAGCGTGGATACCGAATGGTGCGCCGCCGGTGCGTTGCAGCCGGGCGACCGCGTGCTGCTCAACGACCACCGCGCCAATGCGCAGTGGTCCGGCGCGCTGACCGCCGAGCAGGGTTACCTGCTCGGCCTGCTGGTCGGTGACGGCACGCTCAAGCACGAGGCGGCCGTGTTGTCGGCGTGGCCGCAGGCCGCCGTCGTGAACGGCCCCGTGAACGGCGGTGCCCGTGCGCTGATGGCCGAAGCCCTGCGCTGTGCGCAGACCTTGCCGCATCGCGCCGACTTCGCCGGCTGGTCGGAAGTGAGCGGCCGTGGCGAATTCCGCATGAAGTCTGCGGCATTGCGCGATCTGGCCTTCGAGTTCGGCATGGGCGTGGGCGACAAAGCCATCACCCCGGCGCTGGAACAGGCATCGAGCGACGCCTGCCGCGGTTTCCTGCGCGGCTTCTTCGATGCCGACGGCTCGGTGCAGGGCAGCCAGGCCAAGGGAGTGTCCGTGCGCCTGGCGCAGTCGGACCTGCCGCGGCTGGAGGCGGTGCAGCGCATGCTGCTGCGGCTGGGCATGCCGTCGCGCATCTATCGCGATCGCCGCGCTGCCGGCGAAAGCCTGCTGCCGGACGGCCACGGCGGCACGCGGGCGTATGCCACCCAGGCTCAGCACGAGCTGGTCATCGCCGGCGAGTCGCTGCCGCGCTTCGCCGAACTGATCGGCTTTGCCGATACCGACAAGGCGACCCGTCTCAAGGCCGCCCTGTCCGGCTACCGGCGCAGCCTCAACCGCGCGCGCTTCGTCGCCACCGTTGCATCGTTGCAGGCCGATGGCGTGGAGGACGTCTACGACGTGCAGGTGCCCGGCATCAACACCTTCGACGGCAACGGCCTGCATGCGCACAACTGCGGCGAACAGCCCTTGCCGCCGTACGGCTCGTGCCTGCTCGGCTCGGTCAACCTGACCACCTTCGTGCGCGACCCGTTCGGCCCCAAGGCACGCTTCGACTGGGACGAGTACCGCGAGGTGGTGAAGGTGTTCACCCGCATGCTCGACAACGTGGTCGAGATCAACGGCCTGCCGCTGGAGCAGCAGCGCAACGAGATCATGGGCAAGCGCCGCCACGGCATGGGCTTCCTCGGCCTCGGCTCCACCGTGACCATGCTCAAGTACCGCTACGGCAGCGACGAGGCCGTGGCGTTCACCGAGGAAGTCTCGCGCGAGATGGCCGTCGCCGGCTGGGAAGTGGCGCTGGACCTGGCCAAGGAGAAGGGCGCCGCGCCGATCCTGCTGCGCGACTACATCGTCACCGGCGACATGCTGCGCAAGCGCCCGGAAATGGCCGCCGACGGCTACAAGGTCGGCGACTCCATCCCCGGCCGCGTGCTGCACGCCAGGTACAGCCGCTACATGCAGCGCATCGCCAGCGTGGCGCCGAACCTGGTCGCCGAACTGGCCGAGACCGGCGCGCGCTTCACTCACCACAGCTCGATCGCGCCCACCGGCACGATCTCGCTGTCGCTGGCCAACAACGCCAGCAACGGCATCGAGCCGAGCTTCGCGCACAGCTACTCGCGCAACGTGATCCGCGAAGGCAAGAAGTCCAAGGAAAAGGTCGAAGTGCTCAGCTACGAGCTGCTCGCCTACCGCGCGCTGATCAACGCCGATGCCAAGGTGTTCACCGACGAGGCCGCCAACAAGCTGCCCGACTACTTCGTTTCCGCCGACGACATCAGCCCGAAAGAACATGTCGACATCCAGGCCGCCTCGCAGAAGTGGATCGATTCGTCGATCTCCAAGACCGCGAACGTGCCCACCGATTACCCCTACGAAGACTTCAAGGACATCTATTTCTACGCCTACAAGCAGGGCCTGAAAGGATGCACCACCTTCCGCTTCAACCCCGCCGCATTCCAGGGCGTGCTGGTGAAAGAATCCGATCTCGAAAATACCCTCTACCGCTTCGAGCTTGAGGACGGTAGTGTTGTCGAACTGAAAGGCAACGAGCAGGTGGAGTACGACGGCGAAATGCACTCCGCCGCCAATCTCTTCGATGCCTTGAAGGAAGGCTATTACGGTAAATTCTAGGCACGTGCGTGTTCCCGCAGTCTCCGTGAGCATGCGCGTTCCAAGAAGGGTTGCGGCAAGGTCTGAAACTGTTGCCCATCTCGGGCGTGTGACAATTCAAGAAGTCCATCGGAGGGGAACACCAGCATGTCCATCGATAACGAAGTTGAAGTGAGCGGCAGCGCCGCGCCGGCTGCCACCGAAGCACCTGCCGTTGCCCTGCCGGTTCTGCCGGACGTGGCACCGGCCGAGGTTGCCGCACCGGCGCCGAAGAAACCGGCCGCCAGGAAAAAGGCGGCTGCCAAGAAGGCCGCGCCCAAGAAGGCTGCTGCGAAGAAGGCAGCGCCGAAGAAAGCCGCGGCCAAGAAAGCTGCACCGAAGAAGGCAGCCGCCAAGAAAGCGCCAGCCAAGAAGGTTGCGGCCAAGAAAGCCGTGAAGAAGGCCGCGAAGAAAGTTGCCAAGAAAGCCTCCGCCGTGAAGAAAGCGGTGAAGAAGGTGGCCAAGAAAGTCGCCAAGGTGGCCAAGAAAAAGGTCGCCAAGGTCGCAAAGAAGGTCAGCAGCAAAAAGTCGGCCGCTAAGAAGGCCGCACCCAAGAAGGCGGCAACGAAGAAGTCCGCCAGCACCAAGAAAGGTGCAAGCACCAACAAAGGTGCAAGCAAGAAAGCCGTCGCCAAGACGGTAAAGAGGTCCACTGCCAGCAAGAAGGCGAGCGTCAAGTCGGCAAAGAAACCCGCCGCCAAGAAAGCCGCCGGTAAAAAGAAGTAAGCCACACCGCATCCGGCCCGGCCTTGCGCCGGGCCGGATGTTTTTCTCCGCGCCAGCCGGCGCGTGATGCGCACCAAGATGCCGCCCGCGATACAGCGCCGCGCATCCATCGACAAGAAGAAGCGAATACATGGCGATCAAGATCGAAAAGAAGATCACCGGCTACAACGTGGTCAAACCCGAAGACAAGGTTGCCGCCCCCACGGTCACTGGCGTCGCGCCGAAAGAGCCGCGACATGCTGAAGTAAAGCAGGCCGAAGTGATCCAGATGCACGAAAGCGTCGAGCGTCCCGAGACGCTGATCGGCTCCACCTTCAAGATCAAGTCGCCGCTGTTCGAGCACGCGCTGTACGTCACCATCAACGACATCGTGCTCAACGCCGGCACACCGCACGAGCAGCGCCGTCCCTTCGAGATCTTCATCAACTCGAAGAACATGGACCACTTCCAGTGGATCGTGGCGCTCACCCGCATCCTTTCCGCCGTGTTCCGCAAGGGCGGCGACGTCACCTTCATCGTGGAAGAGCTCAAGGCCGTGTTCGATCCGCGCGGCGGCTACTTCAAGGCCGGCGGCGTCTACATGCCCAGCATCGTGGCCGAGATCGGCGCGGTGATCGAACAACACATGAAGAACATCGGCCTGATCCACGACCCGGAGATGGACGACGCCACGCGCCGGCTGATCGCCGAGAAGCGCGCCGCGTACGAGCAGGCCGGGGCAAAAAAAAACACTGAGGCAAGCGCGGCGGCCAGCGCCAAGAGCGAGATCAACGACTCCGGCTTTCCGCCCGGTGCCACGCTGTGCGTGAAGTGCAATACGCAGGCATTGGTGCTGATGGATGGGTGCCAGACCTGTCTCAACTGCGGGTATTCGAAGTGCGGCTGAGCAGAGTCAGTTGATGCGAAGGAAGGGTGCCTTGCCCTTCCTTCGCAGAACTTCCGATGACGCACGCGGACTTGTCCTGAGCCTGCTGTAGTCCGTCGATAATCAAGGGGAAATCATGGCTCGATGGTGTGGATCCACATCGCGTGCATGGGGTGCAGCGCGGTATGCAGTGGTGCTGTTGATTTCCGCCGAAAACTGAGCCGGGTTTTTCATCGAAAAGTGAGCCACCCGTTCGTGCTGCAGGTTAGCTCAGATCGGGGTTGAGATCGGGGTCTTGGTCTCCTTCTTGATGTCAGTGCCATG
>NZ_MUNV01000017.1 GCF_002001125.1 Rhodanobacter sp. B04
ACCGCCAGCCCGAACAACCCACTCCCAACCTCCCCCTGCGAGCAGGGGGAGGGGCCAAAATACCTGGAGCCTCACGTGACCAGCAGCATCGAACTCAAACAGGAACAGGTCGAAACGGTGATGCGGCTGGCACCGGTGATTCCGGTGGTGGTGATCGACGACGCGCGCGCCGCGGTGCCGATGGCGCGCGCGCTGGTCGCCGGCGGTACCCCCGCGATCGAGGTCACCCTGCGCACAGCGGCCGCACTGGACGCGATCCGCGCGATTGCCGCCGAAGTGGAGGGCGCGATGATCGGCGTCGGCACCGTGCTCAGCGCACGCGACCTGCACGCGGCACAACAGGCTGGTGCGCGCTTCGCGGTGTCGCCCGGCGTGTCGCCGTACCTGCTCGACGCCGCCGACGACAGCGAGCTGCCGCTGCTGCCCGGCGCCGCCACCGCCAGCGAAGTGATGGCCATGCTCGAGCGCGGCTACCGTCATCTGAAGTTCTTTCCCGCCGTACCGGCCGGTGGCCACAAGCTACTCGGCGCGTGGGCCAGCCCGCTGCCACAGGTCCGCTTCTGCCCCACCGGCGGCATCAGCCTCGCCAGCGCGCCGGATTTCCTCGCCCTGCCGAACGTGATCTGCGTCGGCGGCTCGTGGCTGACTCCGGCCAGCCTGCTCGCCACCGGCGACTGGCCCGCGATCGAGTTGCTGGCACGCGAGGCGGCTGGCCTGCACCGCCCCGCCTGAGTCCGGGCTTCCGCGACACTGCGGCCACGATGACTCGGCTTCCAGCCTTACCATCACCGCCCTGCTGGCGCGAACACCGCGCCACCGCACGCGAGGTCACTTCGATGTCGACCTGAAACCGGGAACCAGCGGCTGCATTGCTGCCACCGCTGCTGCGCCCAGGTTCTTCTGTCCGTGCCACCCCGCCATGACAAACATGGGGAATCGCGCGGCAGCATGTCGAGCGACCTATTCGCAAGATTTCGGAAAACCCATGCCAAGCTCGTCATCCCTGCGCAGGCGGGGATCCAGTGACTCCAAGCACCTGGAGCGCAATGACGCTGGATCACCAGCGTCACTGTAGTGGAGCGATTCCGGCTTTCGCCGGAATGACGTTCAGAGGGAGCTTTTCGAGGCTTGCTTCACTTGCTCGGTACCGCACTCTTCACCGGCTTCACATACGTCTGAAACAACTCGTCGATCCGCCGATACTCGTCGTACCACGAATCGGCATGCACGAAGCCGTGCCGTTCCAGCGGATACAGCGACATCCAGAAGTTCTGCTTGTGCAGTTCGATGAAGCGCTGGTACAGGCGGATCGAATCGGCGGCCATCACGTTGTCGTCGATCAGGCCGTGCTGGATCAGCAGCGGATCCTGCAGCTTGTCGGCGTATTCGATCGGCGAGCTGGTCTGGTATGCCGCGGGATCGAGCTGTGGATCGTTGAGGATGTCGGCGGTGTACTCGTGGTTGTACAGCGTCCAGTCGCTGACCGGACGCAACGCGGCGCCCGCGGCGAACTCGCCCGGCGCGCGCAGCAGCGCCATCTCGGTCATGAAGCCACCGTAGCTGCCGCCGTAGATGCCGACACGCTTCGGATCGACGCCATGGTTCTGCACCAGCCAGGCCTTGCCGTCGAGCAGGTCTTCCAGTTCCGGGTGGCCCATCTGGCGGTAGATCGCGGTGCGCCAGGCGCGGCCGTAGCCTTCCGAGGCACGATAGTCCATGTCCAGCACCACATAGCCCTGCTGCACCAGCAGGTTGTGGAACATCTGCTCGCGGAAATAGTAGGTGGACGACAGCGTGACGTTCTGCAGGTAACCGGCGCCATGCACGAAGATCACCGCCGGACGCGAGGCCGGCGCATCGGTTTCACCGGCGGGGCCGTAGTACTTCGCATAGATGCTGCCGGCGCCATGGCTGGACTTCACCTCGACGATCTTCGGCGCGATCCAGTCGCGCGCGGTGAACGCGCTCTTCATGGTGTGGGTCAGCTCGCGCGGCGTGCCGCCGCCGGCCGCCTGCACGGCCAACTGCGACAGCACGTACGGCGAGGAGTGCAGCACGGCGAGCTGGCTGCCATCCGGCGACAGCTTGAAATCGTCCATGCCCTGGTAGTTGGTGATGCGGCTCAATGCACCGCCGCCGACCGGCAGGCGGTAGACGTCGTAGCTGTACGGCGCCACCTGGTTGCTGCGCACGTAGAACCACTTGCCGTCGTCGCTGAGCAGCGGGTGGCTGACTTCGAACTTGCCGGACGTCAGCGCCTTTGCCTGGCCATCCAGCGTCTTGGTGTAGAGCTGCGAGTAGCCGGTTTCCTCGCTCATGTACCACAGCGTGCGGTTGTCCTTGAGCCAGCCGAAATCGTTGAAGTTCCAGTTGATCCATGCGTTGTCGGTGAGGCGATGCTGGCTGACCAGCGCGTGACGGCTGAAATCGACGCTGGTGATCCAGCGATCCTTGTTGTCGATCGCACGCAGCTGGATGGCGAGATGGCTGCCATCGTCGCTCCATGCGATGCCGCCGCCACCGCCGTCCTCGGCGTTGGCGACGATGCGCACGGCGCGTATTTCCGGCGCCTTCAGCGCCTTCGCCTCGTTCTGCTTGCCGGCTTTCTCCAGCTCCGCGACGGTCTGCGCGCGGATCGCCTTGAGCGGATCGTCCTTGATGCCCGGCAGGCTGTCGGTCTTCAGCGGGTATTGCTGGTGATTGTGCAGGTCCAGCAACAACAGCGATTGCGCTGCAGGATCGTTGCGTCCGACATAGGTACGCGCGTCCTTCGGCTCGGTATAGCCGCTGTCGGTGACGTAATGATTGACCTTCGGCGCCTCGCCCTTGGCATGATCCTTCGGCACCGTCACCACCAGCATCCAGCGGCCATCCGGCGACAGTTCGGTATCGACCGCGCGGGACTTGTCGCCCAGCCAGAACGGTGCCGCCGCACGGCCGGGGTCGGCCGCATCGAGCGCCTTGTCCTCGTCGCGCAAGGCCTGCTTGTCGGCCTTGATCTCGCGCAGCGTCTTGAACAGCTTGAGCTGCAGCTCGCCCAGGTCATCGGGCTGCTTGGCCTGCGGATCGTCGGCGAAATTCAGCACCGCCACTGGCGCGGCAACACCACTCGCCAGGTCATAGCTGTACCAGTCGTTGCCGTCGCGGTACTGCAGCGCGCGACCATCGGCGGAGAACTGCGGCGAGGACTCCTCCTGCGGCGTGCGCGTCACCTGCTGGCGCCGGCCGCTGGCCAGATCGACCACGAACACATCGCCATGCAGGATGAACGCCGCGTGCCGATGCTCACGATCGAACACCGCCGGACCGTCGGCCTGCGCCATCGCGGCCGGGTCGAGCTTCACGCTCTGCCCGCTGGCCGGATCGAGCTTGTACAGATCGCGCACCGGGCTGCCGTCACGCTTCAGCGAGTAATACAGGCTGCGCCCGTCCACGCTCCAGTACGGCGACTCCACCGCCTGCCCGATCCAGTCGGGATTGGCCATGATGGTTTCTATGTCGAGCGGGGCCGTTGCCATTGCCGCCGCAGCCGCCGTCGCAGGCAGCACATAGAAAGCAATCAGGCTGGCAAGCAGTAGTCGGCGCATAATGGAGGCTCGTGGCAAAAAAGCAGCATAACCGAGCCCGAAAGCGCAGCGCGGGCATCTATGCCATAAGTCAGGGCAAGGGGATCTCGTTGCCAAGACACAGCGCCGCTACGGACAATGCAAAGCAACCAACTCGCGTTGATCTCGTAAGCTCTATCGACACCCAAGCCTGCTCAATACACGCGTGGGCATCGAAACTGGTGGTCGCAGTACTATCGAGGAACGGCGCAATAAGGCGTTGGGCATGGTGACACCTGCCGCTTACGCCAAGCAGCTCACCACGAAACAGGCAAAGTAGTCTCGGGCTCCAAAATAGCCCCACCACCGAAAGCGGGGATCTCGATGAAGCAAAGGAATATGCTTCATCATCAGCACGTCTTGTGCCGGTCGGTCGCCATAATTCCTGATGAAAAGATCAAGACATCCCTTATAGATTATTCAAGGATATATCTACAGGATGACCAGCATACCCAAGGGCAGCGATGATCGTAAGGGCGAAAATAGTTGGAAGAACCATACGCATGATGCTACACAACACAGAGAAAGAGCGATTATTTATCTTCTGATAGTCACGCATATAAATATATGGAAGAAACGATTTATGACGACGCATCATAGACGGCTTACCCAACGCAATATACATGTGCGGGTCCTTTACTCGCAATTGTCGAAAAAATATGGCGCAAAGAACTATCCACGCAATTGTCATTAAAAATGTAATAGTTGCAAACCACGGATTACATGGAAAATGAATAACGGTACCACTCAAAGCAATGTACATGCGCATTTCACTCTAAAGCGTGCTGATATGAAATATACAAATATAATAATGGAAGGTAAATTGCGTCGCTGCAGCATTACTATCGACCCCGTAAATCAGTGCCATGCTAAATTGGAGGTCGTCGGATCGTTTTTCATCCGAAACTCGGCGGGTGTCAGACTCCAAACCCGGCTCAGTTTCGGCGAAAATCAACAACAGCTAGATTTTTCGCTAAATCATAAATAAAATGATGGCGAATGGAATGGTTAGAGCGTACATTATGCGCACAAAATAAAGCCAATTTCTTATTTTTTTTCCATGAATGGGGTCGGGCAGATCTGAATCAAGAATCATAGGCATGATTTTTAAAAATCGACCATCATTATCAAACGACTCGAAATAAGCTGGATCGATTCGTTTTACTAGATAAGCTACATAACATGCAGATGCATATTCTATAGTTATATATATCCATATCATCCATATCGCAATATTTGTACTCATAGACACCTATCATTTTAGATAATTGACCACTGGGCTATCCTCTTAGCCCTCAAAGCCAAAAGCTTAATCAATGGCACCTCGATTGTTCATTGATTTGTTGCGGGCCCTTGTGCAACGGGAGGAGGAGTGACGGGCTGTTCGTTAGATGAAGAGCCCAAAGGAATATCTGACTGAAATGCACTTGCACTTAAATCTGTATGCTTAAAAAGAACCATGTTTGACGCCCCGAGGCCCACAGCCGGGGCAAAGCTCAAGTTAAAGTTTTTATCTAGAGCAATGGTAAATGCCCCGTGAAACACTTCACCATATGAAAGGGTTAAAGACCCCAACACCGAAGAAGGTGTAGGATTGCCACCTAATTGCATTGAAAAGGGGTGTTTTTGAGAAACGTCCAAACTGATGTTGTAACCCTCACCATAGACTACGCCGACAGTAAGTTTATCCGGATGCAAGGCATCTATTGAGGCTTGACCGCCCGCACCTCCTGGTGCTGCAGCCACAGCTAACGTCAAGGTGACATGATCGTCTACCGCTTTATAAGCATAAGCTGCTGCTGGTTTTACATTTTCGTCAATTGATCGGTTGATAACTTGATTAAGCCAGTCCAATTGGATTAAAGGGGATTCCGGGAACTTCCCATTTGGATCAATGTTGAGTATTGGATTATTATTACCGTAAGCAAATCGATTCAAATTAAACTTGTTATCTACTGCAAATCCCACCGGATCTACACTGATAAATCGTCCCACCGCTGGATCGTAATACCGCGCCTGCATATACACCAATCCGGTATCCGGATCGTTCACATGCCCCGTATACCCCGGCCCGTTCGGCGGCGTGCCCAGCGCCTGACTCCCATACGGCGCATAGTCGTACGTCGCCGTGATGTTCCCACTGGCATCGGCCTCCGCCAGCGGCGTGCCCTGCGGATCGGTGTACACATAGGTCACCGAGCCCGCATGGGCCGCGGCGGCCATCAGCACCGCCAGCCCACCCATCACACTCAGCAGCCTCCGGCGTGCCCTGCTCATGAACGGGCTCATGGGTTGCCTCCCAGCGTGACCGAGCAGGTACTGGCGTCGCATCCGCTCCCCGAGCCCGTGTCTGCCCCCAGCACCCGCGTGGGCTTCGTCATCACGGCACTCGTTTGGGCTGCCCCACCGCCCACCGTGAATTGGCCACTGATCTGCAGCGGGGCGCTGCAACCGGCGATACTGCAGGCCGTCAGTTGCTGGGCCGTGTAACTGCCCGAGGGAAAGTTGTAGCTGTTGGTGGCCACGACGTAGGTGTACGTGCCCAGATGGCCATTCTTGCCGAGCGCCGTGAAGTTGTAGCTGGTGGCCCACGGCATCGCGTTCCAGGTCATCGACGTGACGCCATTGGTGGTGCTCATGGCGAAGTTCGTGGGCGTCGCCGGCACCTGCGTCACCGACACCGGTGCAGAGGCTGTCCAGCCGCTGGTGCCGTAGGCGTTGCTGGCGGCGACCTGATAGGCGTAGGTGCCGCCCGGCGCATGGGTCACGCTGTAGGAGGGCGTCGTGATGCCGCTGGCGAGCGTGGTCCATGCGCCGCCGTTGAAGCTCTGCTGCACGGTATAGGTGGCGACGCCGGGCGAAGCTGTCCACGTGACCGTGAAGGGGGCGTACGTCAGCACGCCCGGTCCCGCCGGGTTGGCCGGCGCCGCCGGCCATACACCCAGCGTGGCCGAGCCCGTCCAGCCGCCACACGTACTGCTGCAGCCCTGCACCTGATAGACATAGCTGCCGCCGGCCCGACCGCTCAGCGCGGCGCTGGTGCCGCTGCCGGCATACACCGTCACCCACGCACCGCCGTTGGCGCTCTCCTGCAGGACATACGACGTCGCCAGCGACACCGCGCCCCAGTTCACTGTGTAGCTGCCGTTGTTGGGGTTGGCGCTGAAGCTCACTGCGCCCGGCGCCATCAGTTGCTGGAAGGCGTTGCGGGCGATCAGCTTGGTGCCCAGGTAGATGAAGTTGGTGGCCTGCGATGCACCCGGCGCGTACTGGTACATCAGCTGGCCGCCGTGGTCGTAGAAGTAATCGGTCGCCGTACCGGTGGCCGAGGTCTTCTGCACGCGCCGGCCATTCGCGTCGTAGAGGTAGCTGTCGTAGCCCGTCACCTGGCTCAGCTGGTCCTTCTGGTCGAACAGCAAGGCCACGCCGTTGCGGTTGGTGAGGTTGCCGCGGGGGTCATAGCCGAAGCTGCTGACCGAACCACCGCGCGTGATGCTCTGCAGCCGGTTGGTCGGATCGTAGGCGTAGACCGAGGTCACTCCTGCCGACAGGCGTGTGCGCAGGTTGTTGAGCGGGTCGTATTGATACGACTCGGTGCCCCACAGGGAAGGCGCCACGGCGTTGGTCAACCGGTTCAAGCCATCGTATTGGAAGGTCTTGTTGCGTTGGCCGTTGACCAGATCCTGCACGGTGAGGATGTTGCTGTCACCGTCGTAGGACAGGTCCTCGCTGAGGTTCAGCGTGCTGCCGTTGCCATAGGAAAAGTTGCTGGTCAGTTGGCGCGCATTCTGCTGGACCAGATAGCTCGTGCCGTTGCCATAGGTAAAACCCTGTACCTGGCCATTGGGGTAATACGTGACGCCGGTGGCATAGCTGCCCACCCGGGTGGGACGACCCAGCGCATCGGGCGCGTAGCTGACCGTCTCGCCATTGGGATAGCTGATCACGCTGAGGCTGCCATTGGCGTCGTGGGCATAGCCCAGCGCCAGCGCGCTCTGGCCGACCATATTGAGGGATTCGCCGGTCAGCATGTTGCGGTAGTTGTACAGGCCATGCCAGACGGTGTTGCCCGAGGTCGCCCACTGCAGGTTGCCCGCCGCGTCGTACTGGTATTGGGTGCTCTGGGTGCCCGCTGGCGGGGCGATCGCCTTCACCCGGTTCATCGGGTCGTAGGTAAACACCGTACTGGCAGACGAAGGCACCTGATCGCGCGCGCAACCGCTTTCCGTAAGCGCCAGCCCGGAGGCCGACAGCCGGATGTTGTTGGCGCCATCGTAAGAGATCGATGTATCACCGCTTTCCGGCTCGGTGGTGCGGCAGAGCCGGTGATAGATGTCGTAGACTAGGGTCTTGGTGACGCTGTCGCTCTCGGTGCCGTTGTAGAGACCTGACTGAGTAATAATTCTCGGCTTACCATATAGATCACGATTGATGCTCTGAGTGACACCTGTAGGCGCCTGTATTTCGACTACTGCGTCGTAAGAGGGCTGATCGAATGCCTGATAAAAGGATGTGGTGACGTTGTTTTTCGGGTCGGTGACCTGTGTTCCCGGACCCGATGTGTAAACTGTGGATGTCGTCAACAAGCCCAGTTCCGAGTCCTCTCGACTCTGGATTAGCCGCTCCAGTGAATCGTAGTTGGCGTGTGTGCCCAAAGTGATCGTCGACAAAGCTGGAGTGCCCGCGACCGGGTATGAGACAAAAACTGTCTTGCCTAGCCAATCGTAAGCATGTGCCGTGCTAATGTCTGAGTTGGCAGTACCAATGATCGAAACGTCACCGAGAACTGGCCGCAGCTCGGCATCAAAATAAGTTACGGTGGATGCATTGCCCATGGTGGTCGTACGACGCCAATGACCACTACTGTTGATGTCGACGCCACGTTCGTTATTCGTGACGAAATCGTATCTGAAGGCCGTTGGATTCCAGGCCACCTCGTCACCGACGGGATACGTGATCCCGGTAATACGGCCGACTGAATCAAAGGTATAACTGGTGGTATGGCCAGCTTGGTCCGTGATACTTCTGATCTGGCCGAAGTCGTCCACCACCAGATTCTCGCTCGTACCGTCCGGATAGTTGATCAATTGCGGAATACCGCGGTAATAATTGCTCAAGCTCGTGGTGTTGTCGTTGCCATCTTCAAAGCTGGCCAACTGACCGGCACTATTGAACGTATACGTCATCAGCATTTCGCCGAAGCTGGAGCGCGTTTGTAACGTGTCATTCGCAGGGTTGTAGGTATTGAGACTTTCTATTTCGCCGGTGGTGACATTGGTCAGCTGTTGCGGCAGACCTAGCACCCAGAGCGAAAGATCGTTGAGGTATGTCGTCTCTTCTTCGATCGGGCTTTGCCCAGGAATCGAGTTATAACGCTTGACATCGGTCGGCTGTGCAAAGGCGTTGAATGCCGACGCCTGCCATGTATAAGTATCACCATCTTGGTCAATGACCTTTTGACTAATCGGCGCAAGCTCCTCTACCTCAGCCAAATTCACATTGCTTTGGTCGGAGTATCCAAAATGCGCTGGCCACGATCCATTAGTAGGCAAAGCATAGCTATTGATTTCGCTTCGAGTAGGTGATCCATTCATTGCGCCACTATAATGATCAGTGCGAAGAAGCTGGCTTTCACTGAAATCAAAGCGGTTGCTGAAGGTGTACTGCGTATCGTTACCTGACGGGTCCGTTACATTTGTCCATACACTTGAAATGCAACCGGAGCTGCAGGCACTACTCCAACTCTGATTGGGCGCCGAATACGAAAAAGTCCACGTTTGTGTCGGTATGCCGGCACCAGAATAGTTTTTTCCGACAATTGCTTCTTGTGCATAAAGGTATGGAAAACCTAAAAAATTTTGCCCTCCATTATATGTGCATACAAATGGAACATCCGAACGTCCCCGCACGATCGACTGCACCGAAAATGAGCCCAATAACCCTGATGGATGCCGAATCGTTCCGGTGGAAATCGGAAACGATAATTGACTGATTGTGGCATCACAGCCCGCTGTGCTTATATTCGCAGTAGTATCATACTCGATATTTGTAAAGCTATTTTGTCGATTGAAATTATCCAAGCTAAAACCCCATGAACTCCCGTCAGGCAAATTTACACTGGACAGATAATTATTAGAGTCATAGCCATACGACCAAATACGGTAGGCGCCGTCACCTGTTTGTACTTTTGCGCTGGTTATAATGCCTGGATAAGTGCCACGCTGGGTCGAATTGCCTGATGCAATCGGGGGGTTATAAGTCAATGTGAGTTGCCGCCCATCACTTGCCGTGATTGTCGTCAGATCACCATTTTCATTGTAACTATAGGTCAGTACGTTGCCGAAACGGTCTTCCTCGCGTGAGGTCATCATCATGACCATGGCGCGATTCACGAGGCCATATCCTGCTGGAGAAAAGCCAACTGTGCCGTCAACTCTAGAGACCAGCCAGTCCATCCAGTATTTCGTGCCATCTGGCGACACCACAAGAAACCCTTCGCCTGGCACACCATTCGAAGTTTGCGGCAAACAAGCTATTTGCCAATTTTTCGTGGTCACAATACTGAAGTTGTATGCAGCGCCACTGACTTGCGCCATCTGCGGCGAGAGTGTGTTGGCAGAAGAATCTCGTAACAGAAGGTCTTGAAAGCCGATGCCTGGGATATCCAGCTTATATCCGTGATTCCATGAGCTGCCGGGATAAAGCATAGGAGGCCCGGACCCATATTCATAAAGCATGGCAATTTCGGGTGGCGCATGAAATCCACTACACCGATTGGTGTCATCCAGGAAAAACCAATGCGGTGTAGTGCCTGCTGGCGAAGTGCCCGGTTCGGTCCCGTTTATATCTGCCGACAATGTTTCGATATGCGGTAATTCAAGACTCCAATCTTGAAAATTACCACCATCAAAGGCACTATCTTCTACTTCGCGCGTACGAACTAATTGCAGCCGCGGCCCATTACCCGCGAGATCAATATCTGTTTGTCGAAATGAAAGGCTCCCGTTGTAGAGACTAACAATTTCGCCAAACGGATTATTGCCTAGCGGGTGAATATCCTGATTTATACGAATCAATGACTTAAATTCATCCTCAGGCGTCACTGCCAAGACAGACGTAGTGAGCGCCATTAGCATGATGGCTGTGGCGATCTGACGCCACCAGCATTCATATTTACTCATTTCACCATTTACCCTTGATTAGCAGCTGGTCAGTACGTATACCCGTAATTTCACTCGCAATACGAATCACACAAAACCTAACTAAGCAGACGAGCAATGAACTAGCCTGTCGTCATCGGCTACCCAAGGTATAGTGATGAAGAGATTCGACGCGATCTGGTCAATTTCGTGTGCAGCACAGACATATTTTCCGCATGCCTCGTCCGTGACACCGCTGGAAGGCTGGGCATGTGCTTTGATAGACATCAATGTTAACAAACCGCACCAAGCACCGTACGCTCACTCATGAGGCTCTCTACAAATTCGTCTTGACCGCCTCGATAACCCGCTACATCTGAATCTTATTGCTGGTACCTGGACACAAGTCGGGATGGGTTTTCAGCAAGGTAATGACGTCGCGCGCTAGCATCTAACGCGTGGACACCAGCATGCATGGCTGATGCATCTGAAACGAAAGTCTCGCGGCGTCCGTGCATATCACTCTTCACCCTAGGTTCCCCAATCCGAACGTTGCATTCGGTGCTGAGATGCTAGCAACGCGTTCACGCTGTTGCAATGAGTAAATTATTTCGATAATTCGTATGTAATTGCGCTATGAAATTCTGCCGGATCGTTGCACTTTGGATTTAAATAGTCTTGTCGCAAGGCGAGCAAAACCAATCTAATTTGGTCGCACGTTGATATTGCATTTCTACGCTAAAAACTAAAGAGTGAAATACTGTCAATTGTTTACGCGGTACGACACGAATAGATGTCACCTACAGCTTCATCTACGTCACATTGGGAGCCATCTTGGGCTCCAACGGCAAATACACCATGCGCGTGAGATGTAATGGCGCGTGGCGTGACCTTTGGTGAAATCACTGCGCATGGGAGCGGCACCCGATTATCATCTGGACACCCTTGCTCACTCGTGACCAATGGCATTCTCTTTGTCCTCCACCTCGATCTGGCGTCGGATGGAAAGATGGCTGTGACTCTCACCAAGACTTACGCAGAGGGTCTAAGCGAATCCCCCCAGACCTCGCTCGCCAATGCATTGAAGCGATCGCCCGAACGGAGTTCGGTGACACCTGAAACCGTTGATGGTCAGGCTGTGGCCGCGACTGAAGTCCTGTATCTTCAAGTGAACCTGCAGAGCCGCTGTTTCTGCAACTGATGAGGCAGGGCACAATCCTGACGAACGATCTCGACCCCGCACAAATAAGCTTTCATGCACGACTCCAGCATTCCGATGCCGGCGCAAAATTCTCAAAGAGCATCCTCATGGCCGCCTCGCTTGCCATCGTCGTCATTACAACCCTGAATTTTCGCATGAGCTTTCCATGACGCTGCCCGCCCTCGAACTCGAAACTGCCCCGAACCCGCGGTATAGCATCATCTGGCTGCACGGCCTTGGTGCCGACGGCAACGATTTCGCGCCGATCGTGCCGCAGCTGGTGGATCGCGCGTGGCCGTCGCTGCGTTTCGTGTTTCCGCATGCGCCGGTGCGACCGGTGACGATCAACAACGGCATGTCGATGCGCGCCTGGTACGACATCGCCGCCTTCGATCTCAATGCACGCCAGGACGAAGCCGGCATGCGCGCGTCGGTGGGCGAGGTGGAAACCCTGATCGCCCGCGAACATCAGCGCGGCGTACCGAGCGAACGGATCGTGCTGGCCGGTTTTTCACAGGGCGGCGCGATCGCGCTGGCGGCCGGCCTGCATCATGCGCAAAAGCTGGCCGGCATCGTCGCGCTGTCGACCTATCTGCCGGCGTACGTGGTGCAGCCCGGCGAGCGCAGTGCGGCGAACGCGGCGATCCCGATCTTCTGGGGCCACGGCAGCGTGGATCCGGTGGTGGTGATGCAACGCGGTACCGACTCACGCGATCTGCTGCAGTCGCTGGGCTACACCGTGCAATGGCATACCTACCTGATGGCGCACGCGGTCTGCCCCGAAGAGGTTGGCGACCTGCGCCACTGGCTCGGCCAGCAGCTGGCGTAGCAGCCGCCTGCGCTTACGGCATACTTGCCCGCATGCGCGCATCCACCTCCACCAGCGGCCCGCACGGCCGCGTCGAGCACAGCCCGCTGCCGGATTTCTGCCGGCTGCCGGCGTTGTTCGCCCTGTTCGTGGTGGGCGCGCTGACGGTGACCGTGATGTGGCTGGCACGCGACGACCAGCCCGACTGGCCGGCCTACAGCGTCAGCATGCTGTTCGTGACCTGGCTGGCGCTGGTGATCGCAGTGGCGCTGTGCAAGCTGCGCCCGCTGCTGCAGCGACTTCCCAGCCGCATGCCGTATGTGGGCGTGTGGCTGCTGATCGTGCTGATCGTGCTGGTCGCCAGTGCAGTGGCCCGCTGGATCGACGGCTCGCTGCAGATGCACCTGATCGGCAGCAGCATCGGCCAGTTCGTGCGTGACAACGCGGTGATCGCTGCCCTGCTCGGTGCCGCGATGCTGCGTTACTTCTACGTACTGGCACAGTGGCAGGCCCGGCTGGCGGCCGTCAGCCGGGCCCAGGTCGAGGCGTTGCAGGCACGCATCCGCCCGCACTTCCTGTTCAACAGCATGAATACGGTGGCCGCGCTGATCCGGGTCGATCCCGCCGCCGCCGAACGCACCGTGGAAGACCTGTCCGAACTGTTCCGCGCCGCACTGGGCCAGCACGACATCGGCGACGGCACGCTGGGCGAAGAGCTGGCGCTGGTCGAGCGTTATCTGGCGATCGAGCAGCTGCGCCTCGGTGCGCGACTGCACGTGCAACGCGATCTGGATGACCTGCCCGCCGACTTTCCGCTGCCGCGCCTGCTGCTGCAGCCGCTGGTGGAGAACGCCGTGCGCCATGGCATCCAGCCGCTGCGCGAAGGCGGCGAAGTGAGCCTGCGCGGACAACGCGTCGGCGACGGCATCCGCATCGAGATCACCAATCCGCTACCGGCCACGCCCGCCGCCGCCGGCAACGGTCACGGCCTGGACAGCGTGCGCCAGCGCGTCGCCTATCGCTACGGCCCACTGGCCAAGGTACAGGCCGGTGCGCAGGGCGACCGCTTCGTGGTGCTGTTGCAACTGCCGGGAGCCTCCGCGTGATGCGTGCCCTGATCGTCGACGACGAACCGCTGGCCCGCGCGCGGCTGGCCGCCCTGCTCGGCGAATGCGAGGGCATAGAAATCGTCGGCAGTGTCGGCGACGGCGAAGCCGCGCTCGGCTCGCTCGGCGAACTGCAGCCGGACGTGCTGCTGCTCGACATCAACATGCCCGGCCTCAGCGGCACTGCGCTGGCGCAACGGCTGGCCGGCCGCACGCGGCCGCAGGTGATCTTCTGCACCGCCTACGAAGCGCACGCGCTGAAGGCGTTCGAGCTCGGCGCCGTCGACTACCTGCTTAAGCCGGTACGACTGGAACGCCTGCGCGACGCCCTGCAGCGCGCGCAACGCCGCCTCGCCGACGCACCACGCGAAGCGGTCGCCTATCTGCATGGCCGCCTGCGCGGCGAACAGGTGCGCATCGCCCTCGACGAAGTGATCTGCCTGCTCGCCGACGAAAAATACGTCGTCGTGCAACACCGCCGCGGCGAACTGCTGATCGAGGAATCCCTGCGCCAGCTGGAAGAAGCCTACCCCGAGCAGCTGATCCGCCTGCACCGCAACTGCCTGGTGCCACCACCGCGCCTGCTCGGCGTGAAAACCCTCGCCGACGGCCGCGTGCTGGCACGGCTGGATGGCACCGAACTCAGCCCGGAAATCAGCCGGCGCAATCTGCCGGCGGTGAGGAAGTTGCTGCGGCTTGGCTGAATCTGTCCAACTGCCAAACGCAGCCACCAGGCCAAAACAGCGACGTTTATCACCCCGGATTGAGGGTGATAAAACTTAGCACCTCGTTTTGCGTGATATGCAACTGGGCAATTTGGCGACGACCACACAATCCATCACCAACGAAAGCTTTGCCCGGCGCAGGTTTCAGTCACTTGACGGGGTGCCTTCGAATCCTGAACATCCATTGCATATGCCCCGATGTGGGGTCTACTAAGCGTTAGGTCTTCCATATGCGTTCATTCTTAGTCATCCTCGTTGCGCTTTCGCTCTCCCAAAACGTATGGAGCGCCGAGCGCGATGCCAACCTACAACTTGCTGCACATGCGCAAGCGCTTGAATCGCAATCACAGGCGACTCTTGGCATAAGCCTTCGTCAAATATCCCTATTGCTACAAGCCGACCCGCATGTATTTAATCGCAAGGAGACGTTAGAGCAGGACGGTTCTTGGCCTTTGCTCAAAGACCTTGAGGCCAAGGGATTCGTGGAAATCCATGAGCCGCATACGCTGCCAGACGGCGATACAAATATGCTGGGCGGTTCAGTCGTTCAGTATCGCGCAACAGTTAAAGGACTAGCAGTAGTCGCCGCCATCAACACTAAGTAACCTAACATTTCGTTCAAGGCGGACGGCTTCGCCGCCGCTTAACTCCAGCGTTAGGCGCTTGTCATATCAGGGGTACCATGCGTATGCGTTCGGTCTATGCAGCTATAGTCGTAGCAACCTTGCTTGTTTCTGGGTGTGCAAGCGTTCCAGACTTGTCTGGTAAAGATGGGGCATGTGTTCGCGAGTGCAGCGCGGCCTATTCGCAATGCCTTTCCAAATTTACGATCTTTCCACTCGAGCGCCAGCATGAATGCACCTCGTCGTTGAAACTTTGCGGCGATTCTTGTCCAGCAAAAACGAAGTAGATTTATATTTCTCGCGGCGCGCCTAACCACTCATTCAAGCGGACGGCTGCGCCGCCGCTTAATTCCAGCGTTAGGCGATACAGGGGTTCCAAGGTGAAATTGTTATACATTGCAATATTCGCGTTAGCCCCTCTTGCGCAAGCTGGCTCACTGGCCTACGTCGAGAAAGTCGATCTAGAGCCAATGGCTC
>NZ_MUNV01000010.1 GCF_002001125.1 Rhodanobacter sp. B04
CACACAATTCACCTGCGCACACTGTCAAAGATCTTTCGCTTGCATCCCGTTTCCGGTTTGCGCCCCAGAACGTTTCGTCCTAGGTGAGCCGCCCATTCTACATCGCTTTTTACGACCGTCAACACCCTCGTTGAAGCTTTTTTCGAGGTCCCGGCGGTCCGTCTTGCGACGTCTGGGCGACTGCGGGCCGCGAATAATACGATCTATGCTTTTTTTAGCAAGCGTTTCTTGAGAACAATTTTGCAGATGTGCGGCAAACAGCTGAGCAAGCAGTGAAATTTTCTTTTTGAGCTGCGTTCCACTTCGCGATATCCGGGATAGAACGCTGTTTCGATCACGCCTGCACAAGCCTCACCCGTGCAAAGTTGCGCTTGCCCACCTGCAGCACACCCTCAAAACCGGCATTGAAGACGCGCTGCGCGTCCTCTACGACCTCAGCGTCGACGCGCACCGCCCGCTCCTTGAGCTTGCGACTGGCTTCGGAATTGCTCGCCGTCAGTCCCGCCGCCGTCAGCAGCGCTCCGAGGCGCAGCCCTTCGACGGGCACGACGATGTCAGTCTGCGGCAGCAGCGAGGTGTCGCCCTCGCCACGCACGACAGCATGCCAACCAGCAATGGCCCGCTCGGCGGCTTCGGCACCATGGAAGCGCGCGGTCAGTTCGTGCGCGAGGCGCAACTTGGCATCACGCGGATTGAGTACGCCGCTGGCGATGTCCTTCTTCATCTGCGCCAGTTCGTCCAGCGACACTTCGAAGCTGAGCAGCTCGAACCAGCGCCACATCAGTTCGTCGCCGATCTTCATCGTCTTGGTGACGATGTCTATCGCCGGCTCGTTGATGCCGATGTAGTTGCCGAGCGACTTGGACATCTTGTTGACGCCATCCAGGCCTTCCAGCAACGGCATGGTCAGCACGATCTGCGGCGGCTGACCGTGATGTTCCTGCAGGCCGCGGCCCATCAGCAGGTTGAACTTCTGGTCGGTGCCGCCGAGTTCGACGTCGCACTTCAGCGCGACCGAGTCGTAGCCCTGCACCAGCGGATACAGGAATTCGTGGATCGCGATCGGCTGCTGGGCGGCATAGCGCTTGGCGAAGTCGTCGCGCTCGAGCATGCGTGCCACGGTGTGCTGGGCGGCCAGCTTGATCATGTCGGCTGCCGTCATCTGGCCGAACCACTCGGAGTTGAAGCGCAGCTCGGTCTTCTCGCGATCGAGCACCTTGAACACCTGCTCGGCGTAGGTCTCGGCATTGGCCAGCACGTCCTCGCGGGTGAGCGGCTTGCGGGTGACGTTCTTGCCGGTGGGATCGCCGATCATGCCGGTGAAGTCGCCGATCAGGAAGATCACCTGATGACCGAGGTCCTGGAATTGGCGCATCTTGTTCAGCAGCACGGTATGGCCGAGATGCAGATCCGGTGCCGTCGGGTCGAAGCCGGCCTTGATCCGCAAGGGACGGCCACTTTTCAGGCGCTCGACCAGTTCCTCCCGCTTGATGATTTCGTCGGCGCCACGCGCAATCGTGGCCAGCGCCTGCTCAAGCTCGCTCATGTATTTCTCTCTAGGGTGACAGGGACGAACCGCATCGGAGCAAGGCGCCCGTGCGCGGGACGTTAATTGTGCGTTAACCGGGAATCTCGCGCAAACCCTTGATGGGAAAGGCGTTGACGCCATTTACACATGGCCGCTATGGTACGCGCAGTTTGTTACTTTGTACCGCGGGGCGCACACGGCATGACTGATCAGAAAAAGAGTGCGCGACATGCGCGCAAGCGGGCGATCAGTCGCAAGGCGCAGCGTCGGCACTCTCACTTCTATGAACGCTTTGCGCATTGGTCGTTCAACCGTTCTCCCGAAGTCGAACCCATTCACTGGCATCGTGAGCACCTGGTGCTCGCCGGCACTGCCCTGCTGATCACCCTGCTGTCCGGTTTCATCATGCCCGTCTGGGCCAGTGCGATGCGTCCCGCACCCGCACCGGAAGTACATGCTCTGCTGCCGCTGGCGCTGCCCAAGGTTGCACCAGCCAGCGTCGTGGCACCCACCGTGGATGACTGGCAGGTGGTGCGGGTCGCGCCCGGCCAGACCCTGTCGGATATCTTCACCGCCCACGGTCTCGGCATGGCCGATCTGCAGAAGGTGATGGATGCAGCCGGCAGCGCCACGCCCGCGCTGCACAACATCCATCCCGGCGAGGAATTCGATTTTCTGCTCGGCAGCGATGGCAGCCTCAAGGGTTTCCGTTTCGATCAGGATCAGGCCAGTCGCGCCACTGTGCGGCTTGATGGCGCACAGCCCAGCCTCACCACCCAGCAACGTGACATGGATCTGCGCGAACAAGTCGCGCATGGCGTGATTCGCAGCAGCCTGTACGCGGCCGGCGATCAGGCTGGCATGAACGCGGCGATGGTCGGCAAGCTGGCTGATCTGTTCAAGTACGACATCGACTTTGTGCAGGATCTGCGCGTCGGCGACAGCTTCACGGTGATTTACGACGACCTCTACCGTGACGGTGTGCGCTATGGCGAAGGCAACATCGTCGCCGCCGAATTCATCAACCAGGGCCAGCGCTACACCGCCTATCGCTTCAAGAAGGCCGACGGCAGCTACGGCTGGTTCAGCGAAGACGGCCGGCCGATCCAGAAATCCTTCCTGCGCATCCCGGTCGACTTTACCCGCATCTCCTCGACCTTCAGCGCGGCACGCATGCACCCGATCCTGGGTCTCATGCGCGCGCACAAGGGGGTGGATTACGCCGCACCCATGGGTACGCCGATCCATGCCGCCGGCGATGGCGTGATCAAGTATCGCGGGTGGGAAAACGGCTACGGCAATTTCGTGGTGATCCAGCACAGCAGCACCATCAGCACGGCGTACGGCCACATGTCGCGTTTCGCCAATGAAAAGGTCGGCCAGCGCGTGACCCAGGGCCAGGTGATCGGCTTTGTCGGCATGACCGGCTTAGCTACCGGCCCGCATCTGCACTACGAGTTCCGCGTCAATGGCGTGCAGCGCAATCCGCAGACAGTGACCTTGCCACGGCCCGAGCCGCTGCCGGCGGCACAGCTGGCGCAGTTCAAGGCGCAAGTGGTGCAACCCCAGCTGGCCCGACTGACCGAGCTGGACGCACGCATCAAGCTGGCGCGTGCAAACGCCCCCGCCAACAACGACAACTGAGCAGCCGACGCGCGTGGATGACGCCTCAGCGCTTTACCTCGGCCTGATCTCCGGTACCAGCGCGGACAGCATCGACGCCGCCTTGGTCAGTTTCGACCGCGATGTTCCGCAGTTGCTGGCCGCGCATGGTCATCCTTGGCCAGCAGCCCTGCGCGAACGCATGCTGGCGTTGGCACAGGACGAAGCCCCGCTGGATCTGGATGGGCTGGGGCGGCTGGATGTCGAAATCGGGCATCACTTTGCCGACGCAGCGCTGCAGTTGCTTGAACAAAGCGGCACGTCCGCAATGGCGGTGCGGGCGATCGGCTCGCATGGCCAGACTGTACGTCACCGGCCTACCGGCAACTACCCCTTCACCCTGCAGTTGGGTGATCCCAGCGTCATCGCCGAGCGCTGCGGCATCGAGGTCGTGGCCGACTTTCGCCGTGCCGACATCGCTGCTGGCGGGCAGGGCGCGCCACTGCTGCCGGCACTGCACGCCATGCTGCTGGGACGGCCCGGCCATGCTCGGGTCGTGCTCAATCTCGGCGGCATTGCCAATATCACGGTGCTCGGTGCCGACGGCAGCGTGCAGGGTTTCGACACCGGTCCGGCCAACGGCCTGCTGGATGCCTGGTGCCTGCGCCACCGCGGCGAGGCGTTTGATCGCGACGGCATCTTCGCCGCCAGCGGCCGGAGCGATCCAGCCCTGCTCGACGCGTTGCTGGCCGATCCTTATTTTGCGCTGCCGCCACCGAAGAGCACCGGGCGTGAAAACTTTCACCTGGGTTGGCTCGCCACGCATCCACAGCTGGGTCCGCTGGAACCGGCCGACGTGCAGGCGACCTTGCTGGAACTGACTGCATGCAGTGTCGTTGCCGCGATTGCGCAACATGCACCGGACGCTGAGGAAGTGCTGGCTTGTGGCGGCGGTGTGCACAACGGCGCACTGATGCGGCGGCTTGGCGAACTGCTGTCACCGCGCATCCTGGGAAGCACCGCCCGCCATGGCATCGATCCGGACTTTCTCGAAGCCACCGCATTCGCGTGGCTGGCGCGCCAGCGACTGCTCGGCCTGCCCGGAAACCTGCCGGCGGTGACCGGCGCACGTGGCGCGCGGGTACTTGGCGCGATCTACTCGGCTCCCGGCGCCGACTCCGCAACCCGGATATTTTCCGGCGCAAATTGAGTTGCGCTACGCTGTGTCAGCGCACGCAAGGCTTCCTGGAACACGCCCTTTTCATTGGCCTCCCAGTCGCTGCCGATTTCGGTCAGGGCGTGCGGATCAAGCAGCGACTCACTGAACGGCTGTACGGTCGAGATGTCCATGCCTTTGCGCAAGGCATGCAACAAGACTTCATTGACCGACCACTGCCGTGCCTTGGCCAGCGAATGAATGCGTTCGGCCAGCAAGCCATCGACGTGTTGCAAGATCATGTCTGGCACAAGCGTCACTCCTTGTTCCGCAGGAACTGGAGACTCCCATTCCGCTGACCCGGATTCTGACGAATCCGGTAATCACTTCCGTGCCCTGGTTGGCAATCTCATCAGGCTGGCCAGAGCCTGTGTGACCGGGGTCACGAATGCAGCCAGCTGATGACTGGTGCCATCGTGCAAGAGTGCCAGCAAAGCGCATTCGCGCACTTTCTGGAATCATCCGGTTCAACGTGCCGTCGGTGCACATACGTCATTCATGGATCCATCACCAGGATGTTCTCTACGTCCTGCTTAGGGCCCGCCCTGAGCAACTTCACTTGTACGTTCAGCGGAACGAAAATACGACCACAGGTAAGCGAACAAAAGCATCGCCGGCAGGATCGACACCACGGTAATGGCGAAATAGCCGCCATACCCCAGCATCGTGACAATACCGCCGGCAAAGAAGCCAAGCACCTTGCCCGGCAAGTTGACCAATGAACTCAACAGCGCGTACTGGGTTCCCGTGTGCTGCTTGTTGACCAGCGACGACAGGAACGCCACCGTCGGCGGCCCGAGCAGGCCTTCGGCGAAATTCTGGCCGGAGATCGCCACGGTGAGCATGGGCAGGCTGCCGTGGTGCTGCAACAGCAACAGGTAGAGCAAGTTGCTGCAGCTCTCCAGCACGATCGCCACACCCAGTGTGCGCCACGCGCCCCAGCGCGCCACTGCCGCGCCACCAACGAAGGCACCGGCGATGCCGATCCACACCCCATATATCTTGGTGACCGCGCCGATCTCGGTCTTGCTGAAGCCCATGTCGCGCATGAAAGGATTGAAGATGGTGCCTATGGACTGCTCGGGCAACTTGAACAGCAGGATGAACAGCAACGTCAACCCCGCCATGACCCAGCTGTAGCGGCGAAAGAAATCCGCGAATGGGTCGACCACGCCCTCGTGCATCGCCGCCCGCCACGTGGCGGGCACCGCCCGGTACACGTCCGGCTCGCGCATGGTCAACGTGGTGGCGACCGGCAACAGCATGGCTACTGCCATCAGTACATAGATCCAGGCCCAGGCGATGTGGTCGGCCAGAATCAGCGCCAACGCCCCGGCCACCAGCAGACCCAGCCGGTAACCCAGCGAATAGGTGGCCACCAGCGCACCCTGCGCGGAGGGCGGCGCGATCTCGATACGATAGGCGTCCACGGCAATATCCTGGGTTGCGCCCATGAAGGCCACCAGCAGAGTCGCCATAACGAACGGTTGCAACCGATACGGCGTCAGCAGAGCCATCGTCAGCAGGCCGACGATCACGCCCAACTGCGCGAACAGCAACCAGCCGCGGCGCTGACCCAACCGCGCAAATAGCGGCAGCCGCCAATGATCGAGCAGCGGTGCCCACACGAACTTGAACGCATATGTCATGCCGGCGCTGGCGATCATCGTCACGTCCTTCAGCGCGATGCCGCTTTCCTTCAGCCACAACGCCAGCGTGACGGAGACCAGCAGGAACGGCAGGCCGGAGGAGAACCCCAGCAGGCACATGGTCCATGCGGCAGGCTGAGAGAACGCCCGCCAGATCGATGGCTTGCGCGCCGTCGGCGCACGCGGTTCAATCGGCATAATCGACGGTATACGGCGCATGATCCGAGAAGCGCTGGTCGCGATAGATCGAGCAGTGCTTGAGGCGCTCGCGCAGCGACGGCGACACCACCTGGTAATCAATGCGCCATCCCACGTTGTTCGCACGCGCCTGGCCACGATTCGACCACCATGTGTATTCGACCGCATCGGGCTTGATCGCACGGAAGCTGTCGATCCAGCCGCGCTGCTGGAACAGCAAGTCCAGCCAGGCGCGCTCCTCCGGCAGGCAGCCGGAGTTCTTCTGGTTCGAGCTCCAGTTCTTGATGTCGTTCCTGGTGTGCACGATGTTCCAGTCGCCGCAGATCACGTAGTCGCGACCACTCTTCAGCCACTGGTCGAAGATCGGCGTGATCCACTCCATCGCCCTGAACTTGAACTGTTGGCGCTCCTCGCCGGAAGAGCCCGAGGGGAAGTACAGCGACACCACCGAGAGATTGCCGAAGCGCGCTTCAATATAGCGGCCCTCGTTGTCGAACTCGTCCCAGCCCAGTTCGGTCAGCACCTGGTCGGGCTCGCGTTTCGCGTAGATCGCCACGCCGCTGTAGCCCTTCTTGCTGCTGGCGTCGCGATAGAAGCAGTGGTGGCCGTCAGGACGGAACATCGGGTCGCTGAGCTGATCCTCCTGCGCCTTGGTCTCCTGCAGGCAGACCACATCGGCATGCTGCGTGCGCAGCCAGTCGAAAACGCCCTTGGTCGCTGCCGAGCGGATGCCGTTGGCGTTGAGGCTGATGATGCGCATGGTGTCTCCCGATAGCCGATGAACGATCATAACAACCGCAGACCACGACTACGCGTTTGCCTCATCAACATGAACCCATCCATCCCCCGTGCCGCGCCTGCCACGACCTCGCGGCTTCCGTGCGCGTTACCATGGCCACCATTTCGTCTGCCGCACGTACGACCCTGACTTTCACCCCACGAGACCATCCCGTGCACGATTACCAGCGCGACTTCATCGAACTCACCTTGCAGCGCGAAGTCCTCCGCTTCGGCGAGTTCACCCTGAAATCCGGCCGGCAAAGTCCCTACTTTTTCAACATGGGACGGATCGATTCCGGTGCCGCATTGGCCCAGCTCGGGCGCGCCTACGCTGCCGCCGTCGTCAACGCAGGGATCAAGATCGACATGCTGTTCGGTCCTGCCTACAAAGGCATTGCATTGGCTGCAGCCACCGCGATCGCACTGGCCGATCAGCACCAGCGCGACCTGCCATGGGCATACAACCGCAAGGAAGCGAAGGATCACGGCGAGGGCGGCGTGCTGGTGGGTGCGCCGCTCAGGGGCCGCGTACTGATCGTCGACGACGTGATGACGGCCGGCACGGCGGTGCGCGAATCGCTGGCCCTGATCCGTGCGCATGGCGCCGAGCCGGCCGGCGTGCTGATCGCGCTGGACCGGCAGGAGCGCGGCCAGGGCGAGCGCTCCGCCGCACAGGAAGTCGCCGCGGACTACGGCATTCCGGTGATCGCAATCACCAGCCTCGACGACGTGCTGGCCTACGCCGGCGAACAACCACAGTTGGCCGCCGAACACGCCCGATTGGTCGCTTACCGCGAACGCTACGGTGTTTCGCACTGAATCCATCCGCGAACGGCCGGGATCAAGTGCGCTTGGTCACAACACATGCCGCTGCCATGGCCGTCCGGCTACGTGGGGCAATCGTGATGGCTATACTGGGAGGCAAAGGGGAATCTTCATGCGCAAGCTACTGTCTGCCGTTGTCTCCATCATGCTGCTCGCGAGCCTGCCGTTGCATGCGCAAAGCACCATGGGTGGCGGCATCCGCTACAAATGGCACGACGGCCAGGGACTGCTGCATTTCAGCGACAGCCTGTCCGCCGAAGCCATGAAGTATGGCTACGACCTGGTCAACGATCAGGGACTGGTCATCCAGCATGTGCCGCGCCAGCTCAATGCGGAAGAACGCGCCGCCGCCAACAAGCTGGCCGACGAAGAAGCCGCCAGGCAGCGCGCGGCGCAGCAGGTGGCCAACGCCGAGGCGCAGATGCTGTCGGCGTATCCGGACGAGGAGTCCTACAGGATCTCGCAGCAACAGCAGCTGGACACCATCGACCAGCAGATCCATACCACCCAGATCAATCTGCGCAGTCAGGAAAAAGCGCTGACCGACCTGCTCAGCCGGGCGGCGGACATCGAGCGCGCCAAGTCGCCGGTGCCGAAATTCCTGACCGACAGCATCGCCAATCAGCGCGATGTGGTCACCGGACAGCGCAGCACACTGCAACACCAGCAGGTGCTACGCGCCCAGACCGTGCAGCAGCAGGCCAAGGATCTGGCGCGTTACCGCCAGCTCAAGGCGGCGCAAGCTCAGGGTAAGCCATAGTCCATGAGGATCCGAAGGGTGGGCGCAGGCCGGCCCTTCTTCATGCTTGCGAAAAACCGGCGTTCAGAATGGCATTTTCAGCCTGTAGTCCACCGCCAGCAGCTGCTTGCGGAACACCTGCTGGATGCGCTTCAAAGCCACCGGGTTGTCCGCCTCGAAACGCAACACCAGCACCGGCGTGGTGTTGGAGGCGCGCACCAAACCCCAGCCATCCGACCAGTCCGCCCGCACACCGTCAATCGTGATCAGGGTGGCTTCGTCGAAGCTGGCCTGCTGGCGCAGCTTGTCCATGAAGCGGTAGTGCTCACCTTCGTCCATCTCGATCTTCAATTCGGGCGTGGCAATACTCTTCGGCAAGGTCGCGAAGATTTCCTCCGGCGTTCGACCCTGCAGGTCGCCGGCGATGATTTCCAGCAACCGCGCAGCGGCGTAGATGCCATCGTCGAAACCGTACCAGCGCTCCTTGAAGAAGAAATGCCCGCTCATCTCGCCAGCCAGTTCCGCGGCAGTCTCGCGCATCTTGGCCTTGATCAGCGAGTGGCCCGTACGCCACATCAGCGGGCTGCCGCCAGCATCCAGGATCTGACCTTTCAGGTGGTTGGTGCATTTGACGTCGTAGATGATCGTGGCTCCCGGTTGGCGCGACAACACGTCGCGCGCGAACAGCATCAGCAGCCGATCCGGATAGATGATCTCGCCGGACTGGGTGACCACGCCGAGGCGATCGCCATCGCCATCGAAGGCCAGGCCCAGGTCGGCGCCGGTCCGCTTCACCGAAAGGATCAGATCCTCAAGATTGTGCGGGTCCGACGGATCCGGATGGTGGTTCGGGAAGTTGCCGTCGACATCGCAATACAGCGGAATCACTTCACAGCCGACCCCTTCAAGCACCTGTGGTGCGATCGCGCCGGGAATGCCATTGCCGCAGTCGACGACGATCTTCAGGCGCCGCTCGGCGAGCACGTCGGAAACGATCTTCTCGATGTAATCGGGCGCCACGTCGACTTGGCGCAGGCTACCCTGGCCGCCGCTCTCCAGCGCGCCGCTGGCGATGCGCTGGTACAGCTCCTGGATTGCGCCCTCGGATAGCGTCTCGCCACCGACCACGATCTTGAAGCCGTTGTAATCCGGCGGATTGTGGCTCCCGGTAACCGCCACGCCACATCCGGTATTGAAGCGGTAGGCCGCGTAGTACACCACCGGCGTCGGCACGGCCCCCACGTCGATCACGTCGACACCGGCGGCGCGCAGGCCGTCGGCCAGCGCACCGGCCAGTTCCGGCCCGGACAGGCGACCGTCCCGCCCGACCACGATCTCGCGCAGTCCTTTCTCGCCCATCAGCGTGCCGATCGACTGGCCGAGCGCGTGCGCGACCTCCTTGTTCAGCGTCTTGCCGACCACGC
>NZ_MUNV01000023.1 GCF_002001125.1 Rhodanobacter sp. B04
TCAATAGGGCCACGTCGATCACTCCTGTTGCTCCCGCTCGTGCTGTGAGCGGAGGGTGGTAGGAGGTGGCTCAAATTTCGACGAAAATCACCCGGCGAAGTGGCTCAGTTTTGGATGGAACTCAACAATCCGCCCGAGAAATGGCGTGGCCTTACGCAAAACATATTCGCTCAGGCCTCTCCCCAAAGGGCGCGACAACGTACGTCGTTCACCGGCATCCACGTAATATGGAAAATCCAACGTGAGACGATCGTCCGAGAGCAGGGCAATATAGAAATTTTCCGCATTGAGCAGCTTGCCGACCACCCGATGAACCCGCTCGTAGAACGTGTCCTCGCTAATGTCAGCCGTGGCCAGCTGAGCAAGCTGAAACAGTGCTGCTTGCAGCTGCTCGGCCCGTTGGCGCTCCAGCACCTCCTGCTGCAATCCACGATTGGCCTCGGCCAGCTCCTGCGTGCGCTGGCGCACGCGTTGCTCCAAGTCGTCCTTGCTCAGCTTACGCTCCAGCGCGGTGAGGATGTGACTGCCGACGAATTCAAGCAGCGCCCGATCCTCGCGTGAATACACGATGCCCTCATGATAGCTTTGCACCACCAGTGCGCCATGTACCAGACCGTTGCGCTGCATCGGCACACCCAGCCAATCGTCGCTGTTCGGGCCAGAAATGATGAGCGGTCCATTCACCTGCTCGAGTAGTTGCTCGTTACTGCCCATCAACGGCTTGCCGCTGGTCAGCAGGTGCCATGTGAGCGTGTGGCGCCGACCTTCCAGCGGCTCCTCTTTCGTGATGTCCGGGCCCTGTTTGTCTTCGACGTCGGCGTAGTAGAGGAAGTGCATCATGCCGCGTTCAGGATCGTATCGCACGATGAAGAAATTTTCGCCGTACATCAGCGTGCTGACGATTTCGTGGATGCCGCGTAAGAGTTCCGGCATGTCCAGGTCGGAACCTGCTAAATCAGAGATCGTGAACAACGCGCGCTGTAAATTTTCCGATCGCTCAAGCTGTTTGTGTGAACTTCTTACACCGGTCAACTCCAACGCTTGGAGCAATCGATGACTGGCTATCTCGAAATTTCGCTCAAGAACGCTCCGTAAAGATGGCGCCACCTTTCGGGAAGTGAAACGAAGCAGCAGTACAATGCGCTCGTGAGGCAACAGCCGCCACGCTGCCCGCTGGCCATCGCCATCAAGGAAGAATCCGTCACCGACCAGTGCACGCTGTGCCCATGTGACCTCATCGGTCGTTACTCTCGTGCCCGAGGGATGGGCCTCGATATCACCATCCCATAGCAGGACGGCCGTCTCGCAATCGGGCAATGCCTCGGCCAAGTCTTCGATCACCTTACCGACTTCGAAGGGCGTGGTTGCCTTGATGAGGCTGCGCAGCCACGCCCGTTCATCCGTCGCCGTAGGTGACGGTAGATGAGGAACATGTGGCTGACTGCTCATCACATGATGCTCCCTACGGACATAAGTGATTATTACCTCGAAAGACGTGAATTTTTCCGCACGAAATTCCCGTTGATTCACAGATATCGAATTGAGTTAGAAAGCCCGGAAGAGCGCTCTGGCGTGAGTTCACGTTTGAGACGATGTCATTGATCAATGAAACAGCCATCGCGATTTGAACACTTCAGGGAATGCGCGCCATGAGATGTGGGCACTCACCTTAGCCATGGCATGCTTCCCCTTTGACGTCGATGCTTGCCCTCTAGTTCCTGAAGCCTGCGCGTGATTCATGATCCGTGCATCACCATGCGATAAGCATTACGTCCGTCGGATTTGGCTTTGTAGAGTTCGGCGTCTGCGATTTTCATAAAGTCATCGGCGGAAACGACGCTTTGGCAAAGTGCCACGCCGATGCTCAAAGTCACCTGCACTCGAACGGTTCCCACCGTCATCTCTGGTTCCATCGCGGCCTGGACCTTACGAGCCAGTCCTTCCCCAATGGACGACGAATCCACATCCTCCACGAGGACGACGAATTCATCACCACCAAGGCGTGCCACCAGATCCCTCTTGCGAAGGCAGCCCTGGATGCGTCGACCCACTTCCTTGAGCACCTCATCGCCGACGCCATGACCCCACGAGTCGTTGACCCGTTTGAAGTGGTCCACATCGATCATCATCAGAAGAAGTGCTGATGGCTGCCGGCATTTTTGTAACAGCATCATCGCCATGTGCTCATCGAAATGGCGCCGGTTCGCGAGACCCGTCAACGTATCGAAGCGTGCCAGCTTGGTCAGCTCCTGTTCCACCTCCTTGATATGCGTGATGTCCGTGGTCAATGCATAGACACCGCAAACCTGTCCTTCCTGGTCGCAGTCCGGCACGAAGTTCGTCTGGAAATAGGTGTGTTTTCCCCTGTAGTCCGCCTCGTACTCAAACGTGACTGCCTTACCCCCTAAGGCGGTCGCAATGTGACCCTTAAGGTCGCTATAGATCTGCTCGCCACGCACCTCGCGCATGGTTTTTCCGATCATCTTTAGCGGGTCTGCACCTGAAACGTGTTTAACGTATGCATTGACGAAGGTGTAATGCTCAGTAGCATCCACATGGGCAATAACCGCGGGTACGTTATCGGCGATCGTACGAAGGCGTCGTTCGCTGTCGGCCAAGGCGTGTTCCGTGAGCACGCGTTGGGTGACATCTCGCCCGGTGTAGATGATCTCCATGGCGCCATCGCCTTCCGGGCTTGGAACTAACCGCGCCAACGCTTCAAACCAGACGTAATGGCCATTCTTGTGACAAATACGGTAAGTGGTGATCGTTGAACCACCCTCTCGATGAAGATCAGTGACGGCTTTGGCGACACGGTCGCGATCATCGGGGTGGATGAGATCGGGACGCGGCGTCATAAAATCTTCGACGTTCCAACCGAGCAAATCCTTGATGGAAGGTGACACGTAGCGTCGCTGACCGTCGGGCCTGATGCGCATCACCAGGTCACCGGCATAATCGGCGAGGATCCGGTACCGCAGCTCACTCTCCCGTATTCTGATCACCAACTGCCGTCGCTCGGCGAGAATCAAGGCGACCGGCACAGCGATCAGGCAGGTCACCCCCATGAACACTTGAGCGAGGATGGTATGTTCAGTTTCTGATCCACCAGGAATGAGCTCGAAAGGGCCCACGCCCAAAGCTGTTGCGATATTGGTCATGGCGGCGACCAACGCTATGCCCAACACCAAACCCGCAAAGCGATGCCGGAACACCGCCAGGAGCAGTGGGGGGTAGACCAAGAACAGCAAGGGATACCGTGACTGCGTAAATACCGCGAGTGTCGTGCCCGCTATCAAGGTCATATCGCGAACCAACAACCACCGCTTGCCGCGTACTCCCAGAAGCCTCCCTTTTTCGATGAGCGTCACCAACGTAAGCGTTGCCACGATCACCATGCCAACCACGTGGGCGCGGTACCATGTGTTGAGGTAGGCAAACAGCGGAATCCCCTGCGCCACATGCACGACGAGTCCAGCAAGCAACGCCGAGAGAGCGCACGCGATGAGTGTGCTCGTTAGGGCCACGCGGCCCAGTTCCAGAAACGGTGTATCGCTGGAGATTTCCGCAAACCGCCAGCGTACGGCACCGCTGATGATCAAGATCTCGAGGGTATTGGCCGTAGCGAGACCCAGCGATGCCAGGAGTGGATTGTGAAGCAGAAGCTGGCCCCCGCCATTTCCCGCGAAACCGAAAAGCAAATACGCCCACCAATGGCGCGTTGGCAATCGGAGAAGACAGCCGACAAGAACCCCATTGGCGATCCATAACGACATTACGCCGGTTGAGTGCGCCAAGGCCAACGAGTAGGCGCATGAAACGAATGCCAGAACGGCGATTCCGATAGAACGTAGGAGAACGTCGAGAGGCATAGACGGAAGCAAGCGGCGCATGGCCCTTCCTGCAACGGCACGAGATGAACGGATCCAGCCAGCGAATGTCCTAAAAAAAGCCAAGTCAGCTCGTTAAGTAAGCTGGCCCCGGAGCCCTCAATGCGCTCCGCCATTCGCTTCAGTTCAAAGAGAAGCAATGAATGTTCCAATCCCGCAGAGCCGTTGCCGTGATCACCACTACTGTGATCGTCATCACAAAAAAAACCTGGGGTACGTGAGCTCTCTGAAACGACCATCCCAGCATGGGCGCTATCCGGGCGCGACCATGCCGCATCCCCGCCGACGGATGCGGCGCGGTCTCATCTTGATTGCGAGTTGAAATCTAACCCTTCGCGACGTCATTATTTCCTCGAATAACGGACGGATGTTTGCCCGCTTCTTCGATCGACCCTTGAGCGTAGGAGGCGAGGATGGTTCATAGCAGCAACGCTATCGAAACGCGCTTCTGGATCATCTGCGCACCCCGCGATCATGTGATGCAGAGCGTGAAAGGCGGCTTTTGCCAGCTCACGCACGGACGTACAAAGGTGTTGCAGCGCATGTCTCCCGGCGATTGGATTGCTTGTTACTCAGATCACGCCTCATCGGAAAGCAACTTGCCATGTCAATGCTTTACAGCCATCGGGAAGGTTGCCGAAAGGGAGGTCTATCACAGAGCTTTGGACGAACAGAGGTGCCCGTTCCGGCGGGACGTCCACTACAGCCCCGTCAACGAGGTCGATATCCGTCTGCTCCTCTCGAAACTTTCCTTTATCAAGAACAAGACGTATTGGGCACTGCCGTTTCGCCGCGGCTACCTGGAGGTGAGTGAATCCGATTTTCGGGATATTGCCGAACGGATGCTCGAAGAAGCATTCAGCCCTTAAGGTTGGTCTGGCGAATTCGCTTCTTGTTTGATGAGTGGCGCAGCCTCAAATCCATGAAAAATGCATCGATGGCTGACGGTCTAGAGCAGCACTATTAGTGCATAGCTATCGGTATTCCGCATGCCTAATGTGAGATTGGCCGTAGGCACGTGAATTGATCTCTGGTTGACATCCGGCGCCGTAGGCTCGCCGTTCAAGATGACTTTGGTGCCCGACATGGACATGACACGTACGGAGCTTAAAAGACTGCTGGCAAAGCTCGATCAGTCCATGCCAGCCTTGATGAAACAATACCCCGAAGATCACAACTTCATGCCCGTGTTCGCTCACATGGCCGATGCCATCACCGAAGGTGCTAAGCCAGATGACTACGACTGGGTGAACGACGAGATCGATTGGATTCTCGACAAGCACGGCAAGTTGAAGGGCGACTATCTACCGCCCGCAAATACAACGTGATCACCGTATCGGTCCAACTTATCGTTTCGATCTCGACGCTAGCTGTCTATCATGGCGCTGACAGATAAGCGCGCAAAACGACGGGTAAAGGGGCTGGTTTGTTGTGCTTGAATTGGATGTCATTGATCTGATTCAACACCCAGATGAAGTCGTTTGACCCTGCTGCGCTTTGAATCGGATCGGCGAGTAAATTAAAGGCTGGCCAGAAGTCTTTGTTATCCGGATACGCTTGAATCAAATCAGGCATGGCCTCGTCGAGCGCATCAAGCATGTGTTGAAGCTTCCCGCGGCTTTTTTTAACCATCGCATGCTCCCAGGCGACATGAACGACCAGAGCTTACTCGACCAAACGTCAAACGGGCATCACGAGTTTTCCCGTGATTGCGAAAGATGCGTGAATCGTTGGTATCCCAAACGATGCACCGGAACGATGCGGCTATCCCCAGCTCTGGCTCTATCTTGAATGGTCACAAATTGGCATATTTGGACGCAGCAGGATGCCCAGTGTCGACCCACCTCGCGGTGCACGCTGAACAATCACACTCACCGTGACACACAGCGTCACAGCACGCGACGCATGTGCATCGATACATCTCCGGTTCTGCGGCGTTATGCGGTGTGATGCGGCGGTAGTAGCCGCCAGTATGGGGGTAGCGGCGTTCTCCTTCGGGTGTGGGAAGGCCGTCATCGATTGTCGAAGGTCTCTCTTGCTGCTTTATCGTCATTCCACAAGCTGAGCAAGAACCATGCCTTGGTGGTGTTCTCTTAACCTCAGGCATACGCCCATACAGCAACGATAAGCCGATCATGCGCTCCGTCTTTCGATCACGCGAGTTGTTGCACAAGGACCCATGGGCAGTAGGTAAGTTGGACCTGCGCTATCTTCGCCCTAAGTTTAGAGGAGACGCCGAACACCTCGAGTCGACCATGCATATTCATCGCCGTAGACGAAATGATGACTACGATACTTTTGGAGGACGTATTGAGCGTACGGGTTAACGCGTGCTGACGGTGGTCTGGCCGTCCATGGGCCTGGAATTGACCAATTCCGAATCGATCAGTATCGCCACTCTCAATATCAACGTTGCCGGTCAGGGCAGTTTTCGCTGGCAGACGCCTTGCGTCGTCACGGTATCTCCTTCCTCATGGCCTCTGGCTACAGCGGTAACGAGCCGCAAGAAACCTACCGGAGCACCCTCGGTATGGCAGAAGCCCCACGATTTGTCGGAGGTCACAGCGGATCTCGCTACATTGCTTTTTGCAGAGGATCACGGCCACTACATTCTTTGAGCGCCATTGCCATGTGCAACATCGTTTCACGGTTTGGGCCGTTGCTTGTCGCGTTGAATTCGTTCGTAGATTTCCTCGCGATGGACTTCTACATCTTTCGGCGCGTCGATGCCGATCCGCACCTGGGCGCCTTTCACCCCCAGAACAGTAATTTTCACGGTGTCGCCAATCATCAAAGTTTCGCCGATGCGGCGCGTCAAAATCAGCATAGTCCCGGTTCCTTTTAGGGGTGTCTCAGTAGATATCATGCGACTTGTCGAAGACTCCGATCGACGGTCTGTTTGCTGAGGGGAATCTTTTGAGAAACCTCCACAGGAAATGCCCCATCGCCTCCATGATCAATTGCGGTGGGTTATCCGTCTGCGCCAACGCAGAATCCGGCGGCGAAGATCATACGTTAGTGTTACATCATCTTCATGCCGGCCGGCATCTCTATCTTTGCTGATTTTGTCATGGCCGTTGGTATCCGGGGCACGCTCCCAGGGATCGGCCAAGCCTGCTTTAACTCTGTTGACAAATGAGATGCACGAAAAAAACGCCACTCGTGCTTTACGGCGGCGTTCTTGTGGCTAGTCGATGACTATTTCCAACTGGACACAAAATGGGAACCACCAGACTGAACGCCGTTAGTGATGCATCATGTCCATGTCGTTTTGGTGCATCATCTTCATACTGTTTATCCATTCTTCCTTGGTAAGTTTTCCGTCACCGTTTGCATCCATTTTCTTGAACTGGGCGTCCATGTATGCCTGATACTCGCTCTGCGTGACGTAGCCCTTTCCACTGGTGTCCATGGCGCTCCACATCTTCGCCATGTGGTCGTTCATCATCTTGCTATTACTCATCGACTTGTCTTGCATGCTTCCATTCTCTCAAGAGTTGGAGCCTCCTCAAATCCCGGGGCGATTCAGACGGCGAAATAGTGGCTATCAGAGCAGAGTGCGGTGCCGTGCCGCACTTCTCCGGATCTGCGGGCGCAGTCCCCTGATATGGCATCCCGTGCCCTGGCCGAGCTGGCAAGGCCAGTCACTACTACT
>NZ_MUNV01000027.1 GCF_002001125.1 Rhodanobacter sp. B04
GGGTGTTGACGGTCGTAAAAAGCGATGTAGAATGGGCGGCTCACCTAGGACGAAACGTTCTGGGGCGCAAACCGGAAACGGGATGCAAGCGAAAGATCTTTGACAGTGTGCGCAGGTGAATTGTGTGGACGTCTTGTGTTGATGGGTTACGACCTGTCCAAGCAATGCAAGCGTCCCACCAAGTAAAAAGTCAGTAATGAGTTTTGATTGGTTGGGAACATACGCTTCAGAAAGATAGATGGCCGAGCCTGCAAGGGTGAGGTTGTCGAAAACTTAAGTGAAGAGTTTGATCCTGGCTCAGATTGAACGCTGGCGGCATGCCTAACACATGCAAGTCGAACGGCAGCACAGTGGTAGCAATACCATGGGTGGCGAGTGGCGGACGGGTGAGTAATGCATCGGGACCTACCCAGACGTGGGGGATAACGTAGGGAAACTTACGCTAATACCGCATACGTCCTACGGGAGAAAGCGGGGGACCTTCGGGCCTCGCGCGGTTGGACGGACCGATGTGCGATTAGCTAGTTGGTAGGGTAATGGCCTACCAAGGCGACGATCGCTAGCTGGTCTGAGAGGATGATCAGCCACACTGGAACTGAGACACGGTCCAGACTCCTACGGGAGGCAGCAGTGGGGAATATTGGACAATGGGCGCAAGCCTGATCCAGCAATGCCGCGTGTGTGAAGAAGGCCTTCGGGTTGTAAAGCACTTTTATCAGGAGCGAAATACTGTCGGTTAATAACCGGCGGGGCTGACGGTACCTGAGGAATAAGCACCGGCTAACTTCGTGCCAGCAGCCGCGGTAATACGAAGGGTGCAAGCGTTAATCGGAATTACTGGGCGTAAAGGGTGCGTAGGCGGTTCGTTAAGTCTGTCGTGAAATCCCCGGGCTCAACCTGGGAATGGCGATGGATACTGGCGAGCTAGAGTGTGTCAGAGGATGGTGGAATTCCCGGTGTAGCGGTGAAATGCGTAGAGATCGGGAGGAACATCAGTGGCGAAGGCGGCCATCTGGGACAACACTGACGCTGAAGCACGAAAGCGTGGGGAGCAAACAGGATTAGATACCCTGGTAGTCCACGCCCTAAACGATGCGAACTGGATGTTGGTCTCAACTCGGAGATCAGTGTCGAAGCTAACGCGTTAAGTTCGCCGCCTGGGGAGTACGGTCGCAAGACTGAAACTCAAAGGAATTGACGGGGGCCCGCACAAGCGGTGGAGTATGTGGTTTAATTCGATGCAACGCGAAGAACCTTACCTGGCCTTGACATGTCCGGAATCCTGCAGAGATGCGGGAGTGCCTTCGGGAATCGGAACACAGGTGCTGCATGGCTGTCGTCAGCTCGTGTCGTGAGATGTTGGGTTAAGTCCCGCAACGAGCGCAACCCTTGTCCTTAGTTGCCAGCACGTAATGGTGGGAACTCTAAGGAGACTGCCGGTGACAAACCGGAGGAAGGTGGGGATGACGTCAAGTCCTCATGGCCCTTACGGCCAGGGCTACACACGTACTACAATGGTCGGTACAGAGGGTTGCAATACCGCGAGGTGGAGCCAATCCCAGAAAGCCGATCCCAGTCCGGATCGGAGTCTGCAACTCGACTCCGTGAAGTCGGAATCGCTAGTAATCGCGGATCAGCTATGCCGCGGTGAATACGTTCCCGGGCCTTGTACACACCGCCCGTCACACCATGGGAGTGAGTTGCTCCAGAAGCCGTTAGTCTAACCGCAAGGGGGACGACGACCACGGAGTGGTTCATGACTGGGGTGAAGTCGTAACAAGGTAGCCGTATCGGAAGGTGCGGCTGGATCACCTCCTTTCGAGAATGACGGCGTGATTCGTCACGCAAGACGTCCACACAAGACACCTGCACATCCGCATGCACCAAGCATGCTGGCCTTAGACGGCCTAAGCTTTATGGGTCTGTAGCTCAGGTGGTTAGAGCGCACCCCTGATAAGGGTGAGGCCGGTGGTTCGAGTCCTCCCAGACCCACCACCAAGTACCAAGCGTAATCTCTTGGGGCCTTAGCTCAGCTGGGAGAGCACCTGCTTTGCAAGCAGGGGGTCGTCGGTTCGATCCCGACAGGCTCCACCACGCTTGGGTACGGCATAGGGCTGATTGACAGCTTGGCCGCGGATGTGTTGCACACACAAGATTTTGAAATCATCCGGCATTGAGGCCGGCGTGATGTTCTTTGAAAACAAGTAAACGAGTGACAAGCGTCTTGGTTCGAACCGAACCGAGACAAGTGTTAAGGCAAGTAACGAAGTGGTTTGGACATGATTCTGTCAAAGGAATCGGCCCCGAGGCGACTTGGGGTTATATGGTCAAGCGACTAAGCGTATACGGTGGATGCCTTGGCAGTCAGAGGCGATGAAGGACGTGGCAGCCTGCGAAAAGTGTCGGGGAGCTGGCAACAAGCTTTGATCCGGCAATGTCCGAATGGGGAAACCCACTCCGCAAGGAGTACTGCATGGTGAATACATAGCCATGCAGGGCGAACCCGGGGAACTGAAATATCTAAGTACCCGGAGGAAAAGAAATCAACCGAGATTCCCTGAGTAGCGACGAGCGAACGGGGACTAGCCCAAAAGCACCTTATGTTTTAGTCAAACGGGATGGAAAGCCCGGCCATAGATGGTGATAGCCCAGTCGACGAAAAGACATTTGGTGTGAAATTGAGTAAGGCGGGGCACGTGAAACCTTGTCTGAACATGGGGGGACCATCCTCCAAGGCTAAATACTACTGACTGACCGATAGCGAACTAGTACCGTGAGGGAAAGGCGAAAAGAACCCCGGAGAGGGGAGTGAAATAGACCCTGAAACCGTATACGTACAAGCAGTGGAAGCCCGTAAGGGTAACTGCGTACCTTTTGTATAATGGGTCAGCGACTTACTGTCAGTGGCAAGCTTAACCGTATAGGGGAGGCGAAGAGAAATCGAGTCTGAATAGGGCGCATAGTCTCTGGCAGTAGACCCGAAACCGAGTGATCTATCCTTGGCCAGGTTGAAGGTGCGGTAACACGCACTGGAGGACCGAACCCACATCTGTTGCAATAGATGGGGATGAGCTGAGGATAGGAGTGAAAGGCTAAACAAACTCGGAGATAGCTGGTTCTCCTCGAAAGCTATTTAGGTAGCGCCTCGTGCGAATACTGTTGGGGGTAGAGCACTGTTATGGCTAGGGGGTCATCGCGACTTACCAAACCATGGCAAACTCCGAATACCAACACGTACTACACGGGAGACACACGGCGGGTGCTAACGTCCGTCGTGAAAAGGGAAACAACCCAGACCCGCAGCTAAGGTCCCAAAGTCATAGCTAAGTGGAAAACGATGTGGAAAGGCATAGACAGCCAGGAGGTTGGCTTAGAAGCAGCCACCCTTTAAAGAAAGCGTAATAGCTCACTGGTCGAGTCGGTCTGCGCGGAAGATTTAACGGGGCTAAGCTATGCACCGAAGCTCGGGGTGTGCACATTTATGTGTACGCGGTAGAGGAGCGTTCCGTAAGCCTGTGAAGGTGGATTGTAAAGTCTGCTGGAGGTATCGGAAGTGCGAATGCTGACATGAGTAACGATAATGGGGGTGAAAAGCCCCCACGCCGAAAGCCCAAGGTTTCCTCGCGCAACGTTAATCGGCGCAGGGTGAGTCGGCCCCTAAGGCGAGGCAGAAATGCGTAGTCGATGGGAAGCAGGTTAATATTCCTGCACTTTTCCATAGTGCGATGTGGGGACGGAGAAGGTTAGGTCTACCGGGCGTTGGTTGTCCCGGGGAAAGGAGGTAGGCATGCATCTTAGGCAAATCCGGGATGCTTTATGCCGAGCACCGAGACGAGCCCTATTGGGCGAAGTGACTGACACCACGCTTCCAGGAAAAGCCACTAAGCTTCAGCTATGGAAAAACCGTACCGTAAACCGACACTGGTAGGCAGGGTGAGAATCCCAAGGCGCTTGAGAGAACTCGGGTGAAGGAACTAGGCAAAATGGCACCGTAACTTCGGGAGAAGGTGCGCCCATCGACGTGGTCACGTGCGTGACTGAGCGTTGATGGGTCGCAGTAACCTGGCCGCTGCGACTGTTTATCAAAAACACAGCACTCTGCAAACACGAAAGTGGACGTATAGGGTGTGACGCCTGCCCGGTGCTGGAAGGTTAATTGATGGGGTCAGCCGCAAGGCGAAGCTCTTGATCGAAGCCCCAGTAAACGGCGGCCGTAACTATAACGGTCCTAAGGTAGCGAAATTCCTTGTCGGGTAAGTTCCGACCTGCACGAATGGCGTAACGACAGCGGCGCTGTCTCCACCCGAGACTCAGTGAAATTGAATTCGCTGTGAAGATGCAGCGTTCCCGCGGCAAGACGGAAAGACCCCGTGAACCTTTACTATAGCTTTACACTGAACGTTGAGTTCTTCTGTGTAGGATAGGTGGGAGGCTTTGAAGCGCAGACGCCAGTTTGCGTGGAGCCATCCTTGAAATACCACCCTGAAGTGCTTGACGTTCTAACCTAGGTCCGTAATCCGGATCAGGGACCGTGTATGGTGGGTAGTTTGACTGGGGCGGTCTCCTCCCAAAGAGTAACGGAGGAGCACGAAGGTACGCTCAGCGCGGTCGGACATCGCGCACTGTGTGCAATGGCATAAGCGTGCTTGACTGCGAGATCGACGGATCAAGCAGGTACGAAAGTAGGTCATAGTGATCCGGTGGTTCTGTATGGAAGGGCCATCGCTCAACGGATAAAAGGTACTCCGGGGATAACAGGCTGATACCGCCCAAGAGTTCATATCGACGGCGGTGTTTGGCACCTCGATGTCGGCTCATCACATCCTGGGGCTGTAGCCGGTCCCAAGGGTATGGCTGTTCGCCATTTAAAGTGGTACGCGAGCTGGGTTCAGAACGTCGTGAGACAGTTCGGTCCCTATCTGTCGTGGGCGTTGGAGATTTGAGGGGGGCTGCTCCTAGTACGAGAGGACCGGAGTGGACGTTCCGCTGGTGTTCGGGTTGTCATGCCCATGGCATTGCCCGGTAGCTATGAACGGAAGTGATAACCGCTGAAAGCATCTAAGCGGGAAGCACGCCCCAAGATGAGATCTCCCGAGAGCTTGACTCTCCTTAAGGCACCATCAAGACCAGGTGGTTGATAGGTCAGGTGTGGAAGCGCAGCAATGCGTTGAGCTAACTGATACTAATGAGCCGTGAGGCTTGACCATATAACCCCAAGACGCTTCGTTCCTTAGCGACGTCCCGATTCGAATTCACCTCGACGCTTGTCACTCGTTTACGTCTTATTTGACGCGAAGTCCTTTTCGCGAAGAGCAAAACCCGCCATCCCTGGCGGACTCTTCCAAAGGGCTTCATCCAGACTGAAGCCGGCGCGCCATGCGCTGCTTCAACCCCTTCCCTGGCGGCCATAGCGGCGTGGTACCACCTGATCCCATCCCGAACTCAGAAGTGAAACGCGCATGCGCCGATGGTAGTGTGGCTTTGCCATGCAAGAGTAGGTCACCGCCAGGGGCTTTATCCCAGAAACCTCCACCCGAAACGGTGGGGGTTTTTTCTTGGCCGGCTCTACCGGCGCCGATCGACCGCTCGCTAGCAGCAACAGATCTCTGTCACGCAACTCATCCACGAAGGCCTTCCCACCCGGACAGGCCTTCGTCTTGGCG
>NZ_MUNV01000028.1 GCF_002001125.1 Rhodanobacter sp. B04
TGTTGAGTTCCATCCAAAACTGAGCCACTTCGCCGGGTGATTTTCGTCGAAATTTGAGCCACCTCCTACCACCCTCCGCTCACAGCACGAGCGGGAGCAACAGGAGTGATCGACGTGGCCCTATTGAGCGTAATCCGACGCTGGCACCTTCGCGACAAGATCTCGATCCGAGAGATCGCTCGACGCACGAAGCTGTCACGCAACACCATTACCAAGTACCTGGCGAGCGGTGAGACCTCCCCGAGGTACCCCCACCGGAAGAGCCCCAGCCAGCTGGATGCGTATGCCGCGGAGTTGTCCGACTGGCTGCGTACCAACCAGCGACAGTCGCGTAAACAGCGGCGCACCCTGCGGCAGATGCATGCCACTCTTTTGACGAAGGGCTATGCCGGCTCCTATGGCCGGGTCGCTGCGTTCGCCCGCGAGTGGCGGCGCGCCGAGCAAGAGCGGGCGCAGACAGCCGGGCGCGGGACATTCGTGCCGTTGCTCTTTGCTCCGGGCGAGGCGTTCCAGTTCGACTGGAGTGAGGACCATGCCCGCATCGGCGGTGAGCGCATCAAGCTGCAGATCGCCCACTTCAAGCTGAGCCACAGTCGAGCTTTCTTGCTGCGGGCCTATCCGCTGCAGACGCATGAGATGTTGTTCGATGCGCACCAGCACGCCTTTGCTGTGTTCGGTGGCGTGCCTCACCGCGGCATCTACGACAACATGAAGACCGCTGTGGACAAGGTCCGCAGCGGCAAGCTGCGCGACGTCAACGCCCGCTTTGCCGCGATGGTCGGCCACTACCTGTTCGAGGCCGAGTTCTGTAACCCGGCATCCGGCTGGGAGAAGGGCCAGATCGAGAAGAACGTCCAGGATGCCCGTCACCGGATCTGGCCCACGGTGCCGCCCATGCCCACGCTGGAGGCCCTCAACGACTGGTTGCAGGAACGCTGCGTGGCACTGTGGCACGAGTGTGCCCACCCGGTATGGCGTGATCGCACCATCGCCTCGATCTGGCAGGACGAGCAGCGGTTGCTGATGCCGACACCGTCACCGTTTGACGGCTTCGTCGAGCAGACCAAGCGCGTGACGCCGACCTGCCTGGTGCATGTCGAGCGCAACCGCTACAGCGTGCCGGCCAGCTACGCCAACCGGCCGATCAGCGTGCGCCTATACGCCGACCGCGTGGTGATGGTGGCCGAGGGTCAGGTGATTGGCGAGCACGTGCGCCGGATCAATCGCACGCATGATGGTGGCCAGACCCTCTACAACTGGCGGCACTATCTCAGCGTGGTACAGCGCAAGCCGGGTGCGTTGCGTAACGGTGCGCCATTCGCCGACTTGCCCGAGGGTTTCCGTCGCCTGCAGGCGCTTCTGCTTCAGCGACCCGGCGGGGATCGGGAGATGGTGGAGATCCTGGCGCTGGTGTTGCAGTACGACGAGCAGGCCGTGCTAGCGGCGGTGGAGTTGGCCTTGGAGGCCAACGTACCGTCCAAGCCCCATGTGCTCAACCTGCTGGCGCGATTGACGGGCGAGACACCGCCGGCGCCGATGGATGCGCCGCCATCGCTGGCCTTGAAAGTCGAGCCTGTCGCCAACGTGGCTCGCTATGACCATTTGCGGAGGACTCGCCATGTCGCATGAGGCCGTGATCACCACGCTCAAGTCGTTGCGCCTGCATGGCATGGCTCAGGCCTTGGAAGAGTTGGCTCAGCAGGGTACACCGCTGTATCGAGATGCGTTGCCGTTGATGGGCACGCTGCTCAAAGCTGAGGTGGCTGAGCGCGAAGTACGCTCCATCAACTACCAACTGAAGGTGGCCCGCTTCCCGATCTACCGCGACCTCAGCAACTTCGATTTTGCTCAGAGCACGGTCGATGAAGCGCTGATCCGCCAGCTGCACCGTGGCGACTTCATGGACCTTTGCCAGAACCTGGTCTTTGTCGGTGGGCCAGGCACCGGCAAGACACACTTGGCCACCGCCATCGGCGTGCAGGCGATTACCCATGGACGTCGCCGCGTACGTTTCTTCTCGACCATCGAGCTGGTCACCACACTGGAGCAGGAAAAGGCCGCTGGCAAGCAAGGGCAGTTGGCCACACGCCTCATCGAGGCGGACCTGGTGATCCTGGATGAACTGGGCTATCTGCCGTTCTCGCAGGCGGGTGGTGCCTTGCTATTCCACCTGATCGGCAAGCTCTACGAGCACACCAGTCTGGCCATCACCACCAACCTCAGCTTCGCCGAATGGGCGGCTGTCTTTGGCGACGCCAAGATGACCACGGCGCTGCTCGATCGGCTCACGCATCGCTGCCACATCCTGGAAGCCGGAAACGACAGCTACCGCTTCCGGAACCATGGCACTGACATCAAGAAGGAGACCAAGACCCCGATCTCAACCCCGATCTGAGCTAACCTGCAGCACGAACGGGTGGCTCACTTTTCGATGAAAAACCCGGCTCAGTTTTCGGCGGAAATCAACA
>NZ_MUNV01000005.1 GCF_002001125.1 Rhodanobacter sp. B04
CAAGCAGACACGCTGACGTGCGCCGCCTGACTCCAGCAACCGTCGTGAACACAAACCTGTATTCATCGTTTTTGAATGGCTGCTTTGGGGCGATGTGCTTCAAGCGTCGGCTGTCCGGAGTTGGCCGGAAACAGACAGTTCAGCACATGCTCTCACCGATCATCCCGCGTCCAGATCGCCCCATCTTCTTCGCGCACTGGAAAACTCGCGATCGGCTCGTAAGCCGGCGGCTTCGTCACCGCACCCGTGCGCAGGTCGAAGCGCGCCCCATGCCGCGGGCACTCCACCTCGAAGCCATGCACCTCGCCGCCGGCCAGGTCGCCGCCGTCATGCGTGCAGGTGTCCTCGACCGCGTACAGCGCGCCATCGATGTTGTAGACCGCGATCGGCGTGTCGCCGTCCCACACCACCTTGAACTCGCCCGGCAGCAGTTCGCCGCGCGTACCGACCTTCACCCAGCCATTCATGCCGCCTGCCCGACGAAATCCTTGAGCAACACTTCGAAACGCAAGTCGTCGCGACGTGGAATGCCGAAGCGCTCGTCGCCATAGGGGAACGGCTGGTATTCGCCGGTGCGGCGATAGCCGCGGCGCTCGTACCAGGCGATCAGTTCGGCGCGCTGTTCGATCACGGTCATGCGCATGGCGCGGCACTGCCACTGCTCGCGCGCGATGCGTTCGGCTTCGGCCAGCACCGCCTTGCCGAGTCCGCCACCCTGCTGGTCGGGATCGACCGCGAACATGCCGAAATAGCCTGACTCGCCCTGCCGCTCCACATGCGCGCTGGCGATCAACTGCCCGCCACGCTCGGCCAGCAGGATGCAGCTGCCGGGACGACTGACCAGTTCGCCGACCGCTTGCGCATCGGTGCGCCGGCCGTCGAGCAGTTCCGATTCGGTGGTCCAGCCGCGCCGGCCCGAGTCGCCGCGATAGGCGGATTCGACCAGCGCCACGATGGCGGGAATGTCGGCAGCCCCGGCTGCGCGGAATACGGGGGAGATAGGCTCGTTCATGGGTCGATGATAATGCCCGCGCGGCCCGCGTCACCATGATCCGCAGCAACTCGCGGCGACAGCCACCCGTGACCTTCGACACTGTCTGCCGCATGGCCTCACTGCCTACGGTGCGGGGTCAGCCTGCCCTCCTCCGGGCAATGCATGCGCGATCGCGCGAACCAAGGAGAACCCATGAAACATCGACTCGTGAAACCGCTGGCGTTTGCCGTAGGCATCGCCTTGTGCACTGGCGCCATCGCCGCGCCCTCCAGCGTGTTCAACGTGCACGAGCTGGACAGCAAGATCAGCGCCTGCAGCGACCTCAACGGCTTCGTCAACGCGAAGTGGATCGCGGCGAATCCGATCCCCGCCGACCGCACACGCTGGGGCTCGTTCGATGCCCTGCGCGAGGACAGCCTCAGGGTGCAGCACAAGATCGTCGAGGATGCCGCCAACCATGCCGCCAAGGCCACGCCCGGCTCGATCGAGCAGAAGATCGGCTACCTGTACGCTTCGGGCATGGACGAAGCTGCCGTCGACAAGGCCGGCTTCGACCCGATCAAGCCGCAGCTGGCGCATATCGACGGGTTGAAGGACAGCGCCGACGTGGTCGGCTACATCCGCGACAGCTATGCCCAGGGCCAGCCGGTGCTGTTTCGCTTCGGCGGCAATGCCGACTTCAAGGATTCCAGCCGCGTCATTGCGTACGCCAACCAGGGCGGCCTCGGCCTGCCGACGGCCGAGTACTACAGCAAGCCGGATTACGAAAAGATCCGCACGGCCTATGTGGCCCATATCGCGAAGCTGCTCGTGCTCACCGGCGTCAGCGCCGGCGATGCGCAGCAGCAGGCCAAGGCCGTGATGTCTTTCGAGACTCGTCTCGCTGCCGCGTCGCTGCTTCCCGCACAGATGCGCAAGCCGGAGAACCGCTATCACTTCGTGAGCATCGCCGATGCCGACAAGGTGACGCCGGGCTTCGACTGGGCGGCCTTCTTCAAGGCGCAGGGCGCCGACGTGAAAGATGGCTTCTCGCTGTCGCAGCCGCAGTTCTTCGCCGAGGTGCAGAAGATGTTCGGCGATGTGCCGCTCGCCGAATGGCAGGCCTACTTCCGCTACCACGCGATCGCCAACGCGGCGCCTTACCTGTCCGCCCCGTTCCAGCAGGAAGACTTCGCCTTCGAGGAGCAGACCCTCAATGGCCAGAAGGAAATGCAGCCACGCTGGAAACGCGTGCTGGCCGCCACCAACGAGGGCATGGGCATGGCGCTGGGCCAGCTGTACGTGGCCGGCAATTTCTCGCCGAATTCCAAGCAGCGCGCGCAGGAGCTGGTCGACAACCTGCGCGCCGCCTACAAGACGCGCATCGAGAACCTGCCGTGGATGAGCGATGCCACCAAGCGGAAGGCGCTGGAGAAGTGGGCGACCTTCGTGCCGAAGATCGGCTATCCCGACAAGTGGCGCGACTGGAGCGGCCTCACGCTGGTGCCGGACAACTACTTCGCCAACGTGCACGCCGCCGACAAGTTCAACTACGACTACCGCGTCGCCAAGATCGGCAAGCCGGTGGACCGCACCGAATGGGGCATGACGCCGCAGACGGTGAACGCCTACTACAGCCCGCAGCAGAACGAGATCGTGTTTCCTGCCGCGATCCTGCAGCCGCCGTTCTTCGACGCCAAGGCGGACGACGCGATCAACTACGGCGGCATCGGCGCGGTGATCGGCCACGAGATGGGCCACGGCTACGACGACCAGGGCAGCAAGTTCGACGCCCAGGGCAACAACGTCAACTGGTGGACCGACGCCGATCGCCAGGCGTTCGAGGCACGCACCGCGAAACTCGCCGCGCAGTTCGACAGCTACGAGCCGCTGCCGGGCAAGCACGTCAACGGCCAGCTGACCATGGGCGAGAACATCGGCGACCTCGGCGGCCTGAACGCGGCGTACACCGCGTTGCAGATGGCGCTGTCGAAAAACCCGGCCGAAGCGAAGAAAAAGATCGACGGCTACACCCAGGACCAGCGCTTCTTCCTCAACTGGGCCCGCGTCTGGCGCGGCAGCATCCGCCCCGAAGCGCAGCTGACCCTGCTCAATACCGATCCGCACGCGCCGGCGCAGTTCCGCGCGATCGGTGCGCCGTCGAACATGCCGGAATTCGCCAAGGCGTTCCAGTGCAAGGCTGGCGACGCGATGGTGCGTTCGCCCGATACGCAGGTGAAGATCTGGTAAGCGGCAGCCACCGAGTCATCCGGAGAGCCGCGGTTGTCCAGCCGCGGCTTTCTTGTCTGGATCGGCTCGCCGAAAGTTCGCCGCCCTGAAACCGCATCGCGGTCATGCCGGTGCTTTGCGTAACCTGCCGGCCTCGTACGCTTTCAGATTCGCGTAGACCACGCTCAGCAATACATGCGCGTTGTGCAGATGATCGGCGCGCCTGAGCATGTCGCCGATCACATGATTCGCTTCGATCGCGTGACCATGCTGCAAGTCGCGCAACATCGACGCGGTCAGGCTCGACCCCGCCTCGGTCAGCACGCTGCGGGCGCGTTGCAGCGTCGCGTCGCCGGGCGCATGGCCGGAGCGCTCCGCCACCGCCCGGCACTCTTCCAGCAGGTCCAGCGTGATCGTCGTGCCGCCGGGTGCCGCCACGATGTCGCCGATTGGCGCGCGCATCAGGCAGGTGATGCCGGCCAGCGCGGCCAGGAACACCCACTTGTCCCACATGTCCTGCAGGATCGAGTGGCTGGGACGCGCGTCGAAACCCGCATCCGCCAGACTCTGCGTGATCCATTGCATGCGCTCGGAGGCACTGCCGTCGCGTTCGCCGAAGGTGAGGCTGTGCGACTGGTTGAGATGCTGCACGACGCCTTGCGCATCCAGCGTGGCGGCGATCACGCACTGGCCGCCAAGCACACGCTCCGCGCCGAACCGCGCATCCAGCAGATCCAGGTGCCGCATACCGTTCAGCATCGGCAGGATCACGGTGTGCGGGCCGACCGCCGGCGCGATGTCCGCCATCACCTGTTCCAGCGCATAGGCCTTGCAACTGAGCAGCACGAGGTCGTACGGCGCATCGAGGTCGCGCGCTAGCGCGGTCGGCGGGGCCGGCAGGCTCGCATCGCCGGTCGCGCTGCGTATCACCAGGCCGGTACGCGCCAGCATGTCGGCGCGCGCTTCGCGCACCAGGAACGTCACGTCGCGTCCATGTTGCAGCAGGCGGCCGCCAAAATAGCCGCCGGTGGCGCCCGCGCCGACGATCAGGATACGCATCGCTGAGGCTCCTGCTGCCGGGTGGCGGATTGTTCGAGCATGCGTCCGATCCGCAGGTCTTTCTCGCCCCAAAGCGCATTCACCCAGGTCTGGAAGCGCGCGCGGAACACGGCATCGCTTTCATAGTCCCCGCGCAACTCGTCATTGATCGGCAGCTCGCGCACGTGAACGCGGATATCGCGGATGCGGCCGGCGATGAGATCGATCATGGTGCATGGGCCGTTGGGATAGACGATGGTGACGTCGAGGATGGCATGCAGCGCATCGCCCATGGCATCCAGCACAAACGCCACGCCGCCGGCCTTGGGCCGCAACAGGTGCCTATAAGGCGATGCCTGCGCGTCATGCTTGGCGGCGGTGAAGCGCGTGCCCTCGACGAAATTCATCACCGACACCGGCATGTGGCGGAATTTCTCGCAGGCGCGACGGGTGGCCTCCATGTCCTTGCCCTGCCATTCCGGATGGGCGGCAAGGGTCTCCTTCGAATAGCGCTTCATGAACGGGAAATCCAGCGCCCACCACGCCGGCCCCAGCAAGGGCACCCAGATCAGCTGGCTCTTGAGGAAGAAGCGCAGGAACGGAATGCGCCGGTTGAAGATCTTCTGCAGCACCGGAATATCCACCCAGCTCTGGTGATTGCACAGCACCAGATAATTGCCGTCGCTGCGCAGGTCGGCGAGCCCGTCCAGTTGCCAGCGCGTGCGGGTGAACCATTCGAACATCCGGCTGTTGACCGCGATCCAGCTTTCCGCGATGACAATCAGCGCACGCGAGCACGCAAGCCGGATCGTGCGGATCGGCAGCACCAGCTTGACCAAAGTCAGCGCAAACAGCGGCAGCACGTGCAGCACGATGTTGACGGCAAGCAACAGCATCACGAGGGGGATGCGCAGCAGAGCGGGGAGCGTGGCGAACATGGGGGCAATCGTGGGTGGGATGATGAAGGGTAACGCTGTGAGAGCGGTGGCGTAAGCGTGAAGCCAAAGACTCGTCGGGTGTGATGCAGTGCGGCGGCATGAAGTGTGCGGGGATTGTTCGGTCCATCCATGGGCCTCCCCCTGCCGCGCTGCGCGCTTCAGGGCCAGCCACTCGGCTGTCCGAATTTGCTCCCGGCGAATTCGTCGACTGCGGAGGCAGCATACCGGAGCGAACATCGGCGCAACCGATGGCCCGAAGGGCGAGGCACGGGAATGTGCCAAGTAACCCGAGAAGGTTCGTCCACCACCCTCTTCTCTCTCCGCCAGATACGCAAAACGCCCCACTTGGGGGCGTTTTGCGTATCTGGCGGAGAGAGAGTCCGTCAGCCTGTAGTCCAGTCCTGTCCAAACAAGTCCTCACAAATGGCTTAACCAAGCCGTTTACAGCGTGAATATGTCCAAACACGCCCAAAGGCGTTCAACCAAATCCAGTGTATGATCATGGGTAGAAACAGGGGTAGCCAATGGCTCGCGCACTCGAAAAACTGTCCGACCTGAAGGTTCGCAAAGCCAAAACACCCGGGTACTTGGGCGATGGCGGCGGCCTCTATCTCCAGATTTCTGCTTCCCTCTCCAAGTCATGGGTATTTCGTTACCAGATCAACGGTCGCGCCCGAGAGATGGGCTTAGGTGCCTTCCATTCTTTTGGGCTGAGTGACGCTAGAAAGCGCGCCATGAAATGCCGGCAGATGGTCACCGATGGCATCGACCCCATTGACGATCGCAAATCGGCCCAGCAGCAGAAACGACTAACCGAGGCGCGAACGGTGGCGTTCGGTCGCTGTGCCGGTCTGTATATCGAAGCGCATCGCAGCGGCTGGAAGAATGCCAAGCATGCTGCTCAGTGGGAAAGCACGCTCGCGACTTACTGCAAACCGATCTGGGATGTGCCGGTCGATAGGGTCGATACGGAGCTCGTTATGCTCTGTCTAAACCCCATTTGGACAACAAAGACCGAGACAGCAAGCCGATTACGGGGGCGGATCGAGTCGGTGCTGGCGTGGGCAACGGTTCGCAAACTCCGAACCGGTGACAACCCCGCGGCGTGGCGTAACCATCTGGATCACCTTCTGCCTAAACGCAGTGAAGTACAAAAGGTCAAACCCAGGCCCGCTTTGCCCTACGCTGAGATTCCTGCATTTATGTCAAAGCTTCGCCAGCACCAAGGGTTATCCGCTCGCGTGCTGGAGCTGCAAATTCTGACGGCTACGCGGCCAGGCGAATCTGCAGGTGCGCAATGGGATGAGATCGACCTAGCAAAAGCCCTTTGGATCATTCCGGCTGAACGAATGAAGGCGGAAAAGGAACATCGAGTGCCCCTATCACCTGCAGCAATCGAGTTGCTACGTTCGTTGATACCGAAAGTGAAGGGCAAGCTGGTCGTTCCATCCGGCCATGTGTTCCCTAGCGTCAAAGGTCAACCCCTAACCACAGCCGCGGGCGAGAAGCTGATAAAAGGCATGCACGCTTCAGATATTGCCAAGGGAGGCACCGGACACATGGATCCGAGGGAAAAGAGGCCTTGCGTACCCCATGGCTTTCGATCCAGCTTTCGTGACTGGGCAGCAGAGACTACGAAGCACTCGCGCGAGGTTATTGAGAAGGCATTGGCGCATCTCCTCAAAGATGCCTCAGAAGCAGCCTATCAACGTGGTGACTTACTGACTCGGCGCGCCAAGTTGATGAACGACTGGGAGCGGTATTGTCGTTCTACGGCATAGTCTTGCATGCCCCCGATCCGCTATTTGCAGCGGATCGTGGTTCTATCTCGTAAGCGTCGACATTGAGATCCCATGCACGCATGATCGTCGTATCAGGCTTGTGGCACCGACACGTCGCCCCGAAGCGCCTGCCAGATACCTAGTAGCGAGAGGGCCAGAAGAACCGACGCCGTGGCGAAGAGAAGACGTCCGCCGATCGCCTGATAGACCATTACACCGATGATCCCGCCCACCAGGAAGGAAAGCACCGTCTGTGCATGAAGCCGAAGCTTCAGCTGATAGGGCGCAGCATCCACCCCAAGCTCGCGGCCACGAGCGATGTCGAACAGCATGCTCAACTCGATGCCAATATCCGTCGACATACCGGAAACATGGGTTGTTCGCACACGCGCACCAGAAATCGTGGTGACGACCGCATTCTGCAGACCCATAAGAAAACTCAACCCCAGGATCAATGTAGGCCCACGGTTAGCCTGAGGAAGCCAGAGACAGGCACATCCAAGCAACGCCATCAAAACTGCCTCTGCGAGGATGCTGACAGCGTAGATACTACGAATGCGTCGACGCTTGCCCGCATTAATAAGCAAGGTCGACACCGCAGCGCCCAGCACGAAAGCCAAGACAATCGACAAATAGAACATGCCTAGCAACCACTCTCCCAGTGCGGCGTGATCGGAGAGCGCCGAAACGTTCCCAGTCATGTTGGCGGAGAAAAAACCTACTGCGTGAAAAGCAGCCGTGTTCAGCGCTCCGGCAATCGCGGCCAGGGTGCAGGCAAGGCGACGATCGACATCGCTGCTTCGCGCGTTTCCTTCCCTTACCAACATTGAGACTGCCCCGTTCAACGTGAGGTTGGTGCAATGGCATCACTGTAGACGGTCAACGAATCGCGTGCCATCTGAAGCGGTGCGGCGAACCCATTGAGCGTTGCCTAACACAATGATGAGGAATTGGTTCCGATCCTGCGTAACAGGGAGCCGAAGCGACTTGATCTAGATCAATAGTCGGCTGAACAGCGTTGTCAGAATACCTCCAACCATAGTTAGGGGGTGCCATGCCAAATACCGAGTACTACAACGACAAGGTCGTGCGCCAGTTTCTGCTCGGCGCCGCGGTATGGGGAATCATCGGCATGTCGGTAGGCGTCTACGCCGCCGCGGAGCTGATGTGGCCCGCGCTGAATTTTGATATCCCATGGCTGACCTTCAGTCGCATCCGTCCTGACCACACCTTCGGGGTGATCTTCGGCTTTGGCGGCTGCGCGTTGATGGGCACCTGCTATTACGTGGTGCAACGTACCGGTCAGGCGCGGCTGGCGCTGGGCCGGCTTGCCGAGTTCACATTCTGGGGTTGGCAACTGATTTGCGTGCTGGCCATGGTGTCGATGCCGCTGGGCGCGACCCGCGGCAAGGAATATGCCGAGCCCGAGTGGATCGTCGCCATTCTCATCGCCGTGGTATGGGTCAGCTTCGGCGTGGTGTTCTTCGCCAGCCTGACGCGCCGGCGCATCCGCCATATCTATGTCGCGAATTGGTACTACGGCGCCTTCATCATCGCGGTCGGCCTGTTGCATATCGTCAACGGTCTCGTGCTGCCGGTGTCGATGTGGAAGTCGTACCCGATCTATTCGGGCGTGGTCGATGCCATGGTGGAGTGGTGGTACGGCCATAACGCGGTAGCGTTTTTTCTCACGGCCGGCTTCCTCGGCATGATGTATTACTTCGTCCCGCGGCAGGCCCAGCAGCCGCTGTGGAGCTATCGCTTCTCGATCGTCAATTTCTGGGCGCTGATCTCGGTCTACATGTGGGCAGGCGCGCACCACCTTATGTACACCGCCCTGCCCGACTGGGTGCAGTCGGTGGGTATGGCATTTTCGCTGATCCTGTTGATGCCCAGCTGGGGCTCCGCAGCTAACGGGCTACTCACCTTCAACGGCTCGTGGTGGCGACTGAAGACCGACCCGGCCGCCAAGTTCATGGTGATGTCGCTGGTGTTCTACGCCGCGGCCACCTTCGAAGGTTCGATGATGGCGATCAAGACGGTGAATTCGTTGTCGCACTACACCGACTGGACAATCGCCCACGTACATTCGGGTGCGCTCGGCTGGGTCGCGATGATCACCATCGGCTCGCTTTACGCGATGGCGCCTCGTGCGCTAGGTCGACCCGCCATGCACTCGCATCGCGCGATGGAAGCGCATTTCTGGCTGCACATGATGGGTACGCTGATGTACATCTGCTCGATGTGGGCCGCCGGCATCACCGAAGGCATGATGTGGCGCGCCACCAACCCGGATGGGTCGCTCACTTATTCCTTCCTCGACAGTCTGATTGCGATCAAGCCGATGTATTTGATCCGCTGGGCCGGTGGCCTGCTGATCCTGTCTGGCATGGTGGTGATGGCCTGGAATCTGTGGCACACCGCAGCAGACGCCCGTGCCCGACTGATCAAACCGATTCCCGTGCCGATCCCGGAGCCGGTGCCCAATCAGGTGCCGGCCCCCTTGCCGGCTGCCGGTTGAGGATCACGACATGGCATACAAGCATTTTGAAATCATCGAGAAAAACGTCGGCCTGCTTGGCATCCTGATCGCTATCATGGTCTCGCTCGGCGGCCTCGCTGAAATCACACCGCTGTTCATCGAGGCACATACGATCAAGGCGCCGTCCGGGGTCAAACCGTACGACCCGCTGCGCCTGGCTGGCAGGGACATCTACGTACGAGAGGGCTGTTATCTGTGCCATTCGCAGATGATCCGCGCGCTGCGTTTCGAGACGGAGCGCTACGGTCACTACTCCACCGCCGACGAATCGGTCTACGACCGACCGTTCCTGTGGGGTTCCAAACGTATCGGACCGGATCTAGCTCGTGTCGGAGGCAAATACTCGGATGACTGGCAGCGCATGCACCTAATGAACCCCCGGCAGGTGGTGCCGCCATCAAACATGCCAGGTTTCCCCTGGCTGGCCGACAAGAAACTCGATGCGGCGGAGATCCAGGCCAGCATGCGCACGCTGCGCCGATTGGGCGATCCGTACAGCGACGCGGACATCGCCGGCGCGCCAGCGGCGGTGAACGGCAAGACCGAGATGGACGCGCTGATTACCTATCTGCAGGGCTTGGGTATTAAAAATGAGCCGACGAAGACAACCTCGGCGGAAGCCAGCGATGGAGGCCAACCATGAGTCCGGTATGGGGACAGATCGCGGGCGCTTTCATCCTGGCCATGATGATCACCTTCATTGGTATCTGGATCTGGGCTTGGCGCAAGCGCCACAAGAAAGTGTTTGACCAGATGGCCCAGTTGCCGATGCAGGAAGATACGGAAGAACAACCTGCCGACACGCAGGCAGGCACACGGGAGAGTCGTCCATGAGCACAGGCTGGTCGTTGTGGGTCATGTTCCTGGTGGTGTTCAACCTGGGCATTACATTGTTCCTGTTCCTGTGGGGACCGTGGGTAAAAATACCGACGTTGCCCGACGGCACCAGTGGCCACATCTGGGCACACGGTGCGCTGCGCGAGGGTGTGCGACGACTGCCGCGTTGGTGGTTGCTGATGTCGGCCAGCATGTTCATCGCCGGCTTCACGTATCTGGCGTTGTTCCCTGGCTTCGGCAACTTCAAGGGTTTACTGGGCTGGACCTCGCATGGCGAACTGGCGCGCAACGTGGCCAGCAACAATGTCGCGTTCGCCGAGGAGATGAAGCGCTTCGAGCTGTACCCAGTCGAGCAACTCGCTGGCGATCCAGCCGCCCAGCAGATGGGCAAGGAATTGTTCGGCGACGACTGCGCGGCCTGCCATGGGCGCACCGCCAAGGGCAATCAAAAACTTGGTGCGCCCGATCTCACTGACGCCGACTGGTTGTACGGCGGCGACGGTAAGTCGATCACCGCAAGCATCCACGATGGTCGTGCCGGTGTCATGCCGCCGTGGGCGAGTCTGGGCGAGGACAACGTGAAAAATCTCGCCCAATATGTGCTTAGTCTGTCCGGCTCACCGTACGATGCTGCCAAGGCGGCGGCCGGCAAGCCGCTGTTTGTCACCTGCGCCGCCTGTCACGGCCCGGATGGCAAGGGCAACCAGGCGCTTGGCGCACCCAATCTCACGGACCACATCTGGCTGCACGGTGGCAGCGTTGCCGATATCGAAGCCACCATCGGTGGCGGCAGGCAGGGCCATATGCCGGCGTGGAGCCGCCGCCTCAGTGACGACCAGATCCACGTGCTGGCCGCCTATGTCTACCACCTGTCGCACCGCGATGATGCCACGCCATGACGCCCGCGATTTATCCAGCGCATCGAGCTGGTATCGCCAGCCGGTGCTGTGGCTTGGTGTGGTGGTCTTCGCCGCATCGATGGCCGGGTGCGTATGGCTGATCGTGGTGAGCTCCCGTCACGCCGATATCCCGGTGGACACGTCGCACACCGTGTTCGGGGTGCCAAGCAGCAGCCATAGCAGCAACGGCCCTCCACCATGAGTACCCATGCGGCATGGGTCCAGCCGCAACTGGCTGCGCAGGTATTGCGTACACGCCGAGATGGTCATAGCGAGATCGCTCTGCGGGTCGAAGGACTGCACAACGCGCAGCAGGTATTGCGACTGGAGCAACTCATCCACGGGTTGCCCGGCGTGCAGCGGGTGGCCATCGACGCACCGGCCAAGCGCGTACGGGTAGTGTGGGACAGGCAGCACACATCACTGCCGGTTCTGCTCGAGGCGTTCACTGGCGCACGTTGCAGGGCGCAACCGCTGCGGCATGACAGCATCGACGACGCCCGTTCGCGCGAATCGCATGACGCATTGAAGCGCCTGCTGGTCGCCGGCATGTTCGCGATGCAGGTGATGACCTATGCGTTCGTGATCTACATCGGCGTCGTCGACTTCGTCGATTTCACTACCCGCGGCCTGTTCCGCTGGCTGAGTCTGTTGTCCACCGTGCCCGTGGTGTTCTATTCGGCCAAGCCGTTCTATGTCGGCGCACTGCGCGAACTGCGCCGCCACCAGTTGGGCATCAACCTGTCGGTGACGCTCGCGGTGCTGCTGGTATTTCTCGCAAGCACGATCAACACCTTGCGCGGCAGCGGCGACATCTACTTCGATTCGGTCAGCATGTTTGTGTTTCTGCTGCTGGCCGCACGCTACGTGGAGTTGCGCGCGCGGCATCGCAGTGGTGCTCTTGGCGATGCGGTGATCGATGCCGCACCGCTGCTGGCGGAGCGTCGGCATGCAGACGGCAGCCTGGAAACGGTGGCCGCGATCGAGCTGGTTGCTGGCGATCACGTGCACATCGCCGAGGGCACCACGGTACCGGCAGACGGCGTGCTGGAGAGCGCCATGGCCGAGGTGGACGAGGCTTTGCTGTCGGGCGAATCGCTCCACGTGCAGCGTAAGCGCGGGGAGCGGCTGATTGCCGGCAGCATGCTGCTGGTCGGCCCTGCCGAGCTGCTCGTGGAACACACCGGCGAGGCGACAGCTGCCGCCCGATTGAGCGCGCTCAGCACGCGTACGCGCAAGGCGCGCATGGTGTCCGCGCCCGGGGGCGAACGCGAAGTCGGCCGTTTTATCGGCCGCGTACTGCTGCTGACCGCGTTGACGGCGCTGGGCTGGATGCTGGTGGACCCAGCGCGCGCGTTCGAAGCGGCGGTGGCGGTGCTGGTGGTCGCCTGTCCATGCTCGTTCGCACTGACTCGACCGGCCACGCTGACCCGCGCTCTCGGCGTGTTGGCTGGACACGGAGTGCTCGTCACCGACAGCAGCGCGCTGGCCACGCTGGCGCGGGTCGATTACGCGTTGTTCGACAAGACCGGCACGCTCAGCGTGCCGCAACTGGCAACCGCCGCGATCGAACCGCTCCGCGGCGATGATCCCGATGACGTGCTGCAGCTGGCCGCCGCACTGGCCCATGAAAGCTCGCATCCGCTGGCGCGTGCGCTGGCCAGCACCGCCCGCCAGCGTGGCCTGCCACAGCGGGCGCAGGCAGTTGAGGTCAGTGCCGGCGCAGGCATCAGCGGGGAAGTCGATGGTCGCCCACTGCGTTTGGGGCGCGCCGATTTCGCGCTGGCGCCGAGCGGACATATGGTATCGGCAAGCCTCTCAAATGCGCTGCTGCTGGCCGATCAGAACGGACCGATCGCTGCCTTCCATCTCGACGAACAGCCACGCAAAGATGCCCGCCGCACGCTCGACGCGCTGCGTGCCGACGGCATCGCGCTGGTAATCGCCAGTGGCGACAGTAAATCGCGCGTGGCCGCGCTTGCCGCTCGTCTGGACATCCACGACGCTTACGGCCGTCAGTCGCCCACCGACAAGCTGCAGCGGCTGCAGGCAGCCCGCCAGCGTGATCACGTCACCTTGGCCGTCGGTGACGGAAGCAACGACGCGCCGGTACTGGCGGGCGCGGACGTCTCCGCCGCGCTGGGTAGTGGAACCGAGTTGGCACAGGCGCATGCCGACCTGCTCTTGCTGGATGGAGGTCTGGACGGCCTCGTGCAAGCACGCTCGATCGCGCGCCAGGTAGCTCTCGTGGTTGCTCAGAGCCGGCGCTGGTCACTCGTCTACAACTTGTGTGCCGTGCCGTTCGCCGCGCTCGGCTTCGTGCCGCCGTGGCTCGCCGCCATCGGGATGTCGCTGAGCTCATTGGCAGTCGTGCTCAACGCATTGCGCGTGGGTCGCGACAGTGTCAGCGAACCCACGGCGAAGCAACGCGAGATGCGCGTATGAACATCCTGCTTGTACTGATCCCGGTAACCTTGCTGGTGGTGCTGATCGCGACAGTCATTTTCTTCTGGGCCGTCAATCACCAGCAGTTTGACGATCTGGACAGCCCGGGAGTTCTACCACTGCTTGAAGATTTGGCTCCGGGCGAAGCGCCTCCGGAAAGGGCCACGCAGGCAGAGGACTTTGCCGCTGGCACTGACCCAGATCAAGGCTGACTGCGCATGAGCACGCCAAAATGAAGCCACTCTTCTTCCCCACCATTCCTCATTGGAGCTTCTACTAATGCGAAAACTAATTGCGATCACCCTGCTCGGCCTGTTGTCCACCCCACTGCTGGCCACTGAGTGTGCAACCACTGTCGAAGCCAATGATGCTATGCAATACAATCAAAAAAGCATCACCGTGCCGAAGACCTGCAAGACCTTTACGGTGACCTTGAAACACACCGGTACGCTACCGAAGACTGCGATGGGCCATAACTGGGTGCTGGCCCACAATGCCGACGAGCCCGGCGTTATTGCCGACGGCATGCAGGCAGGTGCTGCCAGCAACTATGAGAAGCCGGGCGACGCCCGAATCATTGCGCATACCAAGCTGATCGGTGGTGGCGAATCCGACTCCGCGACCATCAGCGTAGCCAAGCTCAAGACTGGCGAACAATACGCATATTTCTGCACCTTCCCAGGCCACGCGACCCTGATGAAGGGCACGCTGAACCTGAGCCAATAAGTGGCGCCCACAGCACGTTTCCGGCTGGTACCGGATACGTGCTGTGGGCAAACGCCCCTACTTTCGTGTATTCCGACTCCTGATGCACCACGTTCCGCATGAACTCACCATTCCTTGACGAATTCGCGATCGCTACGCTAGTCGACCGCTTTTACGAAAGGGTGCGATGCGATCGGAAACTGGGCCCAGTATTCAATGCCGCAGTGCGTGACTGGGACGAGCACAAGCGCTTACTTGCCTCCTTCTGGTCATCAGTAGCATTACGCATCGGAAGCTGTCGCGGAAACCTGATGGCCGCACACCGACCGCACCCGATCCTCGCCGAGCATTTTGACCGCTGGCTTACCCTGTGGCGTGAAACCTGCGCCCAAGAGCTGGACGAAGCGAACGCCGTACTGATGCTGGAGTATGCCCAGCACATCGGCCGCAGCCTCAAGCTGTGGCTCGGCCTGCATGAGCGAGCACATAACTTTGTCGTGCCCGTAGTCGGCATCACCAGAGAGTAGCTCCCCAGCTCGGTCGAGGCACTCCGCGAGCCATGCTTCACCAATCACCCGGAGCCAGCTCCAGGGTCGGGTGTACCCGACACATGAGTGATTCAGCGCCTTCAGGTTTCACAGTCGTAGGGCTTGAACATCTCCCTAAATCGCTACCGACCTACTGAAACACCGGTGCCGTCGTACTCACTGCCTAAAACTGGCCGTCGATACTGATCGACTGATCATTGAATGCGACTGTAGAGATGATGCGCCTTATTAGAAGAAGGCCGTCTACAGATAGAACATGATCTTGGCCAAGAAAACGATGCCAATCATCAGGCCGAGTACCACGCGATGGGTATGCCGGAACCGGCACACGTTCATCCTGCCGCTCCGCATAGCCCGCATCGCATTAACAAACACGCCGAGTACGCCGAACGCCAGCAGCATCTTCAGCAGCAACAAGTTGCCGAAGCGCGTGCCAATACAGCTGATGCCAGCACAACGAATGTCGAACAACATGCCGCCACTGGCGAACAGCAGAATCACTACCAGCGGCATGAAGCGGCGTGCCCGCGCCATCACCGCCTGTTCGATACGCTGCATTATGGCCCCGTCGAAGTGTCGATGTAGGGACTCGATCACCAACACCTCGAACGCCACCGAACCGACAAACAGGATCGCGCAAGACAAATGTATCAACACTATCCATGGATACCAGACAGCCATCACTTTCTCCCAATACTGGGTGAACGAGTCTGCGCGTAGCCCATCCTGGACGCGCTGATATGGATCAAGCGAGAGCCTGTGTGAGTTGTTGGCAAGACGACGGCGGCGCCACCTTAACCCGGCTTGTTGTCCACCCGCGGGGTCAGGTAGATCCATGCCGAACGCAGCACCCATGGCAGAAAAGCCAGTAGCCAGCCGTACGCAGCGACCACCAGCCATAGGTACATATCGCCGCCCAATTCCGCGCGGATGCGCAGCAACACGACGATCTGCAGCAGTCCGAAGCACAGCCACGCTACCGCGCCCATCTGCAGCGGCCGACCGGAATGGCCTTGGGTCACCCGCGTCACCATTGCGACCAGCATCGAGCCGAAGTAACCAATCGCCAATGCATGCAGAGGTGCACGTCCGAGCAGCAGATGACCGCTGGCCGCGTAAATCACGTCCTGCAGCGCATACAGCACGAATGCCAACGGCAGCCAAGCGAATGCCAGATGCAACACAGCAAGCAGACCTGGCCGCATCGCCTTCCAAGGTTGCCACGCCAGCGCGTGCCAAGCGAACACCAGCGCCAGCGGAACATCAGTTAGCCACAGCCAGCCCAACGCATTGCGCCAATCCAACAGCGCATGTACTAGCAGCAACACCCACACAACCGGAAGGCTCCAGCGCGGACGGATCACCCTGTAGTCGGCTGCCACATTGCCGCTAAAGAACGGTAGCATTCGGTGCGTTACCGTAAAGAAAATGGGCAGGAGCAGACCAAATGTCCCCAGCCGGATCGCCAGCGTAGCGCACTCGAACGGACCGCCGAACAGAGAGACCAGGAACGCGAGAAGCCCTAGCGTGCCCAAACCCACCGCCAGAAGACACGAACGCGCATGGTTGTCGCGCTCACCCGACGCATGCAACATCGTCGCTAGTGTCCAGAAGCCGATCACGTAACCCGCCAGCATCACGATGAAGCCGAGCTTGAGCAGCCACGGCAAGTCGAGCAGCCCCACGTTCGCCAGCACATAACCGCCGAATACGCAGCCAGCGACCGGTACATACCGCCCGCGCGGCAACGCCGGTCGATTCAGCCAGCGCGGAAAAACTGTCAGTAAAAAGCCAAAGATGAATAGCGGAAACAAACCGTATTGGATCAGCATTGCATGCGCCCAGCCGGGGGCTATCGATGGCTGCGGCCAGCCACCCAGCCCGAAGCGCATCCAGGTTAGTTCCAGCGCCCACCAAAGCATACTGAGCAGCACTGCAACCGTGCCGGCCAGAAACAGCAGCCGATGCGGCGCCGACGCCAGCAGGGCTGGCAACTCCGCGAACATAGCGGGCTTGACTCTTGAAGATGGAGATTCAGCCATGACGGCGTCAACTCAAGTGAGAACGACCTGTCATGTTGACCGCCATTCGGGGCGACATTCTTGATCTGTGTCATATGGAGGCCGTACCGATTGATCGGCAATCATGGCTGCGGTTCGCGACCGGGTCGAAGGGCGTATGACTTCTTGCCTAGTTGCTCCAAGGAGGTGCACATCATCGGCCTCGTAAAGTGTGGATGGGATTCCCAACCTCATGTTTTGCCCTCTTAGGCTTAGACAGGATAGCTTGCGGAGCGATTGGCCTGACAAATAGCACGCGATGCTCTCCAACCGACGTAAAGCTGGATTTCCGATGGTGGTGCTCGCCTTGGATAGGAGCAACGCAGCATTTCGTCGCGGTTTTTGACCTGAATCAATGCACGAACTACTCGCGCTGCACAAACTAAGCACATGAGCCGAGCCATCACTGCACCTGAATTCGATCCGGCGACAATCGCCCGCTATGACACGGACGGACCGCGCTATACCAGCTATCCCACAGCACCGCAGTTCCGACGCGATTTCGTCGAAGCCACGCTACGCGAAGTGATCCGCGCGTCCAACGAAGAGCCAATCCCGCGTTCGTTGTCGCTCTACGTTCACGTACCCTTTTGCCTCAGTCCGTGCTTCTACTGTGGATGCAACCGCGTAATTACCCGCGATATCGGCAAGGCCGACCGCTACTTGGAACGGCTGTACCGCGAGATTGAACTTTTGGCACCACTGTTCGACCGTGATCGGCCAGTGCGTCAACTACATTTTGGTGGTGGCACGCCGAACTTTCTCGATCTACCGCGGATGGCCGAGCTGATGGAGTCGTTGGCCCAGCACTTCAGCTTCATACACGAGAGCCGGCGTGAGTACGGCATCGAGATTGATCCGCGCTTTGCCGATGGCAACTACATCCACGGCCTGGCGGAGCTTGGCTTCAACCGACTGTCGGTAGGCATCCAGGATTTCGATCCGGAGGTGCAGCAGGCTGTCAATCGTATTCAGAGTGTGGAGCAGACACGTGAGGTATTGCAGGCTGGGCGGGCCGCAGGCTTCGTGTCGGCCAGTGTAGACCTGATATACGGTCTGCCACGGCAAACGATGCAGGGATTTGACCATACACTCTCGGAAGTGATCGGATTGGAACCAGACCGTGTAGCCGTATACGGTTACGCGCATATGCCGCACCTGTTCAAGGCGCAACAGCAGATCGACACGGCCGAACTGCCCGATCCGGCGACGCGGCTAGCCTTATTTGGTCAAGCGCTGCAGCGGCTCTGTTCGGCCGGCTACGTCTACGTCGGCATGGATCACTTTGCACGCCCCGACGACGAGCTGGTACGCGCACAAAGGGCGGGCACACTGCAACGAAATTTTCAGGGTTACTCCACCCATGGCGACTGCGACATCGTAGGCTTGGGTGTGAGTGCGATCAGCCGTATTGGCAACAGCTACAGCCAGAATGCCCGGGATCTAACCGGCTACTACAGTGCCCTGGACAATGCCCGCCTGCCTATTGTTCGTGGGCTGCTGCTGGACGAGGACGATGAGATTCGTCGCGAAGCGATAAGTGAGCTGATGTGCCATGGTAAGCTGGACATGTATGCTTTTGGTGCGCGTCATCGTCTAATCTTCGGGGAATATTTCGCTACTGAACTGGCCCGGCTGCAATTGCTTGCCGATGACCAATTGGTGACCTTAGACTCACGTATCATCCGTGTAACGTCGCGTGGACAGCTGTTGTTGCGTAGTATCGCGATGTGCTTTGATGCGTATCTCGGCCGAGAGAGCACGGCACGCTACTCGCGTACCATATGAATGGCACGATCACCAAAGATGCTTCCCAGATGCGTTCCAGCGATCAGATAGGCCGCCTGCCCCAACCACCCAGTCCGATCGCTGATGATGGTGATGAAAACCATTTCTGTCGTACCTGTGCGTTTGCCAGCGTTTGTCTCGCAGTGGGCTATGGCAAGTCCGACCTAAGTGCACTGCATTGTCTGGTCGAGCACGTAGGACCGTTTCGAGCCGGTGAATATGTCTTCCACAACGGAGACCCATTTCGCGCAATCTTTGCGGTGCGTGCTGGCACAGTAAAGACCAGCATGGTTGATCGCGACGGGCGCGAACAGGTGCTTGGCTTCTACCTACCCGGCGAAGTAATCGGCCTAAACGCCATCTATCCGGATCATTTTCCGTGCGATGCAATCGTGCTGGAGAACGGACATTTCTGTCGCTTCTCATTCCCGGCCATGAGCGCGTTGGCCGCTCGTATCCCAGCCGTACAGCAACACCTTTTCCGCATGCTCAGCAAGGAGCTGGGTGCCGCCAGCCTACTCGCGGGTGACCATAGCGCCGACGAACGCATGGCAGCGTTTCTCGTGGATCTAGGTGAGCGTTATGCCACGCGAGGCTTTTCTGGCACTCACTTTCAACTAAGCATGTCACGCGGCGATATCGCCAACTATCTCCGTCTAGCCGCCGAGACAGTGAGCCGAGTTCTTAGTCGCTTCCGCAGCCTCGGGTTAATTGAAATCGAAGGGCGCGAACTGGTGCTAAACAATCCAGCCGAGCTGCGCAGGATAGGTCAGAGTCTGCTACCTAACTGAGCTAGGTGTCGCAGAGAGCGAGTCCAAATTCAGGTGACCGTGCGCCCGAACCAAGAGCCTGTCGCATTCGACAAACAGGCTATGGCATGGATGGCTCCCAAGCTTCATCCAGTCTTTCTCTGTTGAAGCAATTGGCCATGCAGGCGGCAATGCCGTCATCTGCAATTTTTCCCCAGCGCGCCAGCCTCTTTGATCCGCGCTTAAACCCAAAGCCCTGAGGCTAGTGGTGTCATAAATTGGCACTACTCTCGCACTGGAGCCACCTGGTTCCACATGTGAACGGCCATTTCGGCGATCGTTTTTCGAGCTAGCATTATGCGGCAGCTTGACGCAGAAAGCATTTGTCGCTTTCGAAACTGATCCAAATCAAGTAGGCAAAAAGATAGTGATTTAGGCTTAAGCCAGGACTCACAAAGGAGAGACCTTATGTCACGATTGCTGCCCTCTTTACTGGCTGCCGCTGGCCTGTTGGCGATCACTGCTTACATCGGTTCATCCGCTTACGCGGCACACTCCGTTGGATCGATCAATGGGTCCACAACAGTCACAGGGGATTTCGGACCTCCCCAAGGACCGCCCATCGAGGAGAAGCTGGTCGCTCCCCCGGGCGTACCGGCACCGATTCATCGTGATCATCCTGCACGCGTGATCGTTCGCCTTGAAACGCAAGAAGTGGTCAAGGAAATTGCCGATGGCGTGCGTTATAACTTCTGGACTTTCAACGGCACTACGCCAGGGCCGCTGATCCGCGTGCGGCAGGGCGATACCGTGGAGCTGCATCTGAAGAACGATCCCAATTCGCACATGGCGCACAACATCGACCTTCATGCCGTGATGGGACCAGGTGGTGGCGCAGCCTCCACCGTCACACCACCGGGACATGAGAGCGTATTTACTTTTAAAGCGCTGCGCTCCGGCACCTTCATCTATCACTGCGCGACAGCACCCGTACCGATGCACATCGCCAACGGCATGTATGGTGTGATCGAAGTCGAGCCACCAGAAGGTTTGCCCAAGGTTGATCACGAATATTACGTGACGCAAGGCGACTTCTATACCACTGGCACCTACCACGAACCCGGCTTGCAATCGTTTGACATGCAGAAAATGCTGTTGGAGCAACCGACCTACGTTTTGTTCAACGGTCGCGAAGGCTCCTTGACGGGCGCCAACGCGCTCACCTCAAACGTGGGCGATACGGTGCGCCTGTTTGTCGGCAACGGAGGCCCGAACTTAGTGTCTAGCTTCCATGTCATCGGCGGCATTTTCGACAATGCCAATGTCGAGGGCGGCACCTTGATCAACCATAACGTGCAGACCACCCTGGTTCCAGCGGGTGGCACCACTATGGTCGAACTAAGCACGCCGGTACCGGGGACCCTGCTGCTGGTCGACCACTCGATTGCTCGTGCCTTCATGCAGGGAGCACTGGGCGAAATCAAGGTGAGCGGGCCGCCACAACCGGCGATCTACAATAAAGTATCCAGCGGTCCGGTAAGCGGCGCGGCGGAACCCGTTGCCGTAGTCGCCGAAGTCTCCAATGCAAACTCGGCCATGGCCGATGGCAAGCGTGTGTTTACTCAGATCTGCTCCGCCTGCCATCAGGGCAACGCAATGGGTCTGCCTGGGGCTTTCCCGCCACTGGCGATGTCCGATTACCTCAATGCGGATCCAAAACGAGCGATCGGCATTGTGCTCAACGGCCTCAGTGGAAAGATAACCGTCAACAGCACCGGCTACGAGTCGGTAATGCCAGCCCAGGGTCCGAACCTCAACGATGAAGAGATCGCCAACGTATTGACCTATGTGTTGAACAACTTCAACAACAAGGGTGGAAGCATCAGTCCGGCCGAAGTCAAGGCCGTCCGTGCAGGCGGCAAACCAAACTGAGGTCGAGTCGATCGCACCACCGTGTCGATGCCATCGGCTGTCGTCCCAAGGAGGCTATATCCGTGTCAAACCGGCTCGCCGGATGCCTGTTGCTGCTGGCGATATCGCCAGCAGCAACAGCTGCAGACTATGTGGCCATTCCCGCTGGCCGGTTTGTAAGTGCCTTGGCCATAGACGGCAGCGCCTCGCGTATCGCGATTAAGCCATTCACGATGCGGGCCGAGCCGGTGACTAACGCCGAATATCTGACCTTCGTGAGCAAATATCCACAATGGCAGCGAGGCAGAGTGTCGCCCCTGTTTGCCGGACCGCAATACCTAGCAGCGTGGCAGGGACCACTGATCCTAGGCGCCGCGGCACAACAACAACCGGTGACCAATGTCAGTTGGTTCGCCGCGCGAGCTTTCTGCGCCAACGAGCACGCGCGACTGCCTAGCTGGTACGAATGGGAATACGTGAGTGCCGCTGATGGCACCCATCGTGATGCCAGACAGGATCAGGCTCGCAACCAGACGTTGCTGTCGGCCATCCTGGCCAGTAACGGTGAGCGCCCTGGTGTGATCGGTCAGCATCACGCCAATTTCTATGGGTTACGTGATCTCAACCAACTGCTGTGGGAGTGGACCGGCGATTACGCCGCGATGTTTCCCAACGCCGATTCGCGGGTTGCTGGCGGCGGCGCCCTATTGGCACTATGCGGCGGCTCGGCGTTGGCCTTTGAAGACAAGAACCAATACGCGCTAATGATGCGTGTTGCCGCCCTGACTGCACTCAAACCCGCCGATGACGCACCGCGCGTTGGCTTCCGTTGTGTTCGTGACTTGCCTGGAAAATGACCATGCGCTTCCCTCTACATGTACTGCTGCTGATGGGGCTGGTGCTTGCTCCACCGCTGGCATTCGCTTCGCCCCCCGCTGCCACACCACTACCGAAAGACTCGATATATGGAATTCCCACCCTGATACTGCGAGATCAGCAAAACGATGTCTTCTCGTTTGCCTCACTACGTGGGGAGCCGCGTCTCGTTGGTATGTTCTACGGCTCGTGCAAAATGGCCTGTCCGCTCGAAATCGAAACATTGAAACGCATCGAGCATGCGATCGCGCAGAAAAGACCAATACCGGTGTTACTGGTGACGTTCGACCCCACGGTCGACGACGTTGCGATGCTTCGGCAAGTGGCGGACGAACATCATGTGCAAACGCCGCAGTTCCGACTGGCCCGCCCTGAAGAAGGTGATGAAGGCATGCTGGCAGGGGTATTGGGCATTGCCTACCGGCCGTTGCCAAGTGGTGGCTTCAGCCATAACGTGGTGGTGGCCCTGCTCGACGCGGAGGGCCGCGTAATTGCCACGACCGACGCCTCCGGAGCACCTGACCCAGCTTTCGTGAGAGCGATTGTCGACTTGGAAGCAAAACGCTAACGCCTTGAGGGCCGTTCGGCGCCTGCCGCGTTGACTAAACCTAGTTCGGTTACGGTTGCGTCACAGTAGCCAGGCAGGCTTGATTTACGTCAATGCCCATATGCATGCTGAAGCGTAACTTGACGGCATCACTGAGCAATTGAGAGACAGTCATGTCGTTTGATGTCGTGGTGGTGGGTGCGGGTCCTGTCGGGCTGTGCTTCGTACGCTCACTTGCTGGCAGCGGCTTGCGCATCGCGCTGGTCGAACGCCAGGACGAGGCATCCTTGAGGGCGCCACTGGACGACGGTCGCGAAATCGCAATTACCCATCATTCGCGGCGGCTATTGATTGAATTAGGTCTCTGGTCACGGCTGAGCGAGGAGGAGCTCAGCGCCTTACGTGACGCCAAGGTACTCAACGGGGATGATCACGACGGGTTGTTTTTCAGCCACGAAGAAGCGGGGAAATCGCTGATGGGCTGGCTGCTGCCCAACCATGCGATTCGTCGCGCAGCCTACGCCGCGGCGGCGGAGTTGCCTGAGGTGCGAATCGTAACTGGCGTGAGCGTAACCACAGTACGCAACGGCAGCGATGGCGCCGATGTCGTTCTCGACAATGGCGAAATCTTGCGAGCACAGCTAGTAGTGGCCGCCGACAGTCGATTTTCCAGCTTGCGTCGGGAGGCGGGCATCGCTGCCGGCATGCACGATTTCGGCAAGGTCATGCTGGTATGCAAAATGCGTCACGAGCGGGTGCATGATCAGACGGCGTGGGAGTGGTTTGCCTTCGGCCAGACTTTAGCGCTGCTACCATTGCATGATGCTCACACATCCTCCGTGGTAGTGACGCTACCACCACAGCAAATGCAAGCACTGCTTGCGCTGGATGATGCCGCACTGGGCGTCGAGATGGCCGCGCGATTCCAACAACGCATGGGCGCAATGAACGTGACCGGCCCGCGCTGCGCTTACCCACTGGTGGGCGTGTACGCTCGACACTTCGTCGCTGACCGTTTTGCAGTGATCGGCGATGCTGCGGTCGGAATGCACCCGGTCACGGCTCATGGCTTCAACTTCGGATTGCTCGGGCAAGAGACTCTGTCTCGGAAACTACGTGCGGCGAGAGCCGCCAGTGAGCCGATCTGGAACCCTCAGCTGCTGCAGAGCTACGAACGCGAGCACCGTCGTGCTACCCGCCCGCTGTATCTGGCGACGCAACTGCTGGCCAAGTTGTACACCGACGATCGCCGCCCGGCACGGGCGCTGCGCAAACTGGCGCTGGATGGTAGCGCATGCCTTGGGCCGTTCAAGCGCATGGTGATGAGCGGTCTGACCGGCGACCGCGACGGAAGTCAATCGCCTATGACTCGGATACGGAGTCTGCTACAGCGAATGCGACCGGCATAAGCTCAGACATTGCGAGGGCCCTTTCGACGCGCTGGTTTCTACGACATCGACGTCGATAAGTGGTAGCCGCTCGCCTTCCTGCTCAGCGCTCATTTGCGGGTACCGATCAGCTGAACTGAATTAGCTGGTTTGGTGCATGGCTGTTTCTTATACCGCTGATCATCGGAAGGCATATCGCTGTCGCAGACGATGCGTGGATAGCCGTACGTTGGAGAACCCGGTTTGCAGCCGCCTTCTAGTGCCGGGCTAGCGTGTCTGTGCCTGCCGATTGATGCCCTACGCAGGACACATTGTCACAGTTGATACCCAGATTGCCCGAACTTGACGCGAATCAGATCGCGTGCCACTGCGCGCTACGAAACTGCGCACACCCATCACGAGAGCCCATCATCATGCGCAACAAACTCGCCACCGCAACTATCGCAGCCCTTTTCTGCACACTCAGTTTCGGCGCGCACGCCGATACCCTCAGCGATCTGTTTACTCAAGGCACGGTGGACGGCCAACTTCGCGTATATGATTTCAATCGCGACTACGGCGTGCAGACCGCAGCGAAGCCGAATGCCCAGGCATTTTCCGCTGCGATCCTGCTCAACGCGAAGACTGCCTCGTTGTACGGTTTCAGTCTCGGCGCTTCGCTGGTGAGCGCCAATTCGTTCGAGACGCAATCGGACAACGTGAAAAAAATCGATAGCACGCTGATGGGTCCCGGCAACTCCCTCACCGCGCTGAGTCAGGCCTATCTGCAGTACCAGAACAGCTGGGTGCTGCTGAAAGGTGGCTATCAGTACATCGATACGCCGTGGCTGGGCAGTATGGATGGGCGAGTGATTCCTGCCTCGTATGACGCATTGACCGCTGACTTCAAGCCTCTCGCAGGCTGGGACATCGTTGCGCTGCGCACCTTCGGCTGGAAGAGCCGTACGTCGGACAATTATTTCGATGACAACCTCTACTACCCCACCACCTATCATGGCGACTCCCTGTACGCCGGTAACGCACCGCTGCCGGCCACGGCACCTTCGGCTCCTGGTACTTGGGCGTTGGGCTCCACCTACGTCAACGGTGGGCTGAAGGTACAGGGCTGGTACTACGACTTCATGGATTTCGCGCACATGGGTTATGCCGACGGCAGCTATGTGTTCAATACCGGCACCGGTTTCAATCCCGTTATCGGCGCTCAGCTGTTGACCGAAACAGGTGGATCGGACAACACGCTGGTGGATACCCAGGCCAAATTGCTGGGTGTAGCCGGCGATGACGTGAAGAGCCGTGCTTGGGGTGCCGATCTCGGCCTGGTCATACCGAACGGCCGCTTTGATGTGTACTACAACAAGCTGTCGCAGGAGGACGATGCCGTTGGCGATGGCGCCATCATCTCGCCGTATACAGTGGGTTGGTCCACCGATCCGCTCTACACCACCTCGATGATCCGCGGCCTGGGGGAAGCGGGTCCTGGGCACGCATGGAAGGCCAAGGCGGCGTATGATTTTTTTGGAAGCAAACTGCAACTGGTTGCCGCTTACGCCAAGTACACGACTGATCTCTTCGGCGACAGCCACGATACCTATTTCGACATCATCTACAACTTCGACGGCTACCTCAAAGGCCTCCAGCTGCGCGATCGGTGGGAACTCTCTTCCGGCGGTACGGGCAACCTGAATCCCGGCAATGGGTCGTTCACCTACAACCGCGTGATGCTCAGCTACAAGTTCTGATCATGACCGCCGCGGTGTCGAGAAAGATGGAAGACTTGCAATAACCACGCTCTGAAAGCGCCATGTGGTCGTAGCGGGCTGCGTCCATCGAGACGGCTCCGATCAACGGTTGTGACAAGAGAGTTCGGTCCAGGAAAGGAAAACGGCGGGTAATGCTCGCCGCTTTTCGTTCCCACCATTGCGTACTGCCCATGCAAAGGACTCGCTAAACCTTGACTGCACGCAATTCCGGGGAGCGCAACGATCGACACCGGCATATTCCCCTCGCCACGTGGTGTGACGAATTCAAGTCCGAATGCACTTAACTCAGCCTTCGCCTCGAACACTTAGCGCTATGCCTTGAATGGTCGCGTCACCTGCCCGGAATCGGGGTGATCAATCGACTGAAGAGGCTGCATTGCTCCGTGACCTCGATGCATAGCCATCGGCCACCCGAGACCCATTAAGGCGTTGGTCGACCTGTCAGTAACGGTGTACCTAGGCAAGCGCTGCGACATTTGCGGCGACGAGTCACGCAGTTTCGTTGCCATTCCTGATCCAGATCAGCTGGGCGCCAAGGCAAGTTGCATAGCATTTGCGTAGCCCCTTTCCGCAAACAGGAATGCATCGATGAGTACAACTAATCTCCCATATGGCCAAGCGGGTCCACAGGACCGTACCAGCAAGGTACTGATCTGGGTGCTGCTGTTCGTTACCGTTGCCTGCTTGCTGGGCATGGCCGCAGCGACCCGCAGCACGTATCAGCAGGCCGCTCCACTACCTCAGCAAATGGTTACCAGCGATGGTACGTCGGTCATGGACTATGCCGACATCGTTGGCGGCAAATCGGGCTTCCAGAAAGCCGACCTGATGGATTACGGCAGCCTGTATGGCATGGGCTCCGCCTTTGGCGAAGACTACACCGCCGAGTATCTGGTGCAGTTAGCGAAAGAAGTCCGGAACAACCTCGCCCTGACGCGTTATGGCAAGCCTTTCGATGCCGTCGACGCCGACGAGCAGGAGGGCATCACCCACGCCATGCGCAGGCAGTTGCAAGGCATCGACCTGAGCCAGCAGCAAGTCGTCCTTCCGGATGCTGTGGCCGCGGCGATTGGCACGCTGCATCCACGCATCGCCACGGCGCTGCTCACTGATGATTTCGCCAAAGGCTACACGGGTGCGCGCGCGCTGAACCCATCCAGCGCCGATCAGACCGCAAAGTTCCTACTCTATTCGTCGTTAACCACGGTCGCACGTCGTCCCGGCAAGGATTATTCATGGACTACCAACTGGCCGGCAGAACCGCTGGTCGGCAATGCCCCCACGTCAGCGACCTTCGTTTGGACGTGGGCATCCTTCACGATGGTGTTCTTCGCCATCGGCGCGGCGCTGGTGATCTTCCGTCTGTGGATCCAGCCAAAAGCCCCAAACGAAACCTTTGAACCGGTCCTGCACACTTTCATGGCACCCACGCCTAGCCAGAAGGCGCTATGGAAGTACTTCCTGGTCGTAGCAGGCGTTCTTCTGGTGCAAATCCTTGCCGGCTCGATCATGGCGCACTACTACACTGATCGCGCCAGCTTTTACGGGTTCAATGTTGGCAAATGGCTGCCGTTCGCATTCCTGCGCAGCGTGCATCTGCAAGCACCGATCATCTGGATCGGTGTGAGCTGGATTGGCGCCGGGCTGTTCCTGGCGCCGCTGATCGGCAAACGCGAGCCCAAGGGGCAGCGACTGCTCGTCAACCTGATCTTCTGGGTCTTGTTAACGATCGTGGCTGGCGCCCTGATCGGGGACTATCTGGGCATCATGGGGCTGCTAGACAAGAACTGGTTCTGGTTCGGCAACCAGGGTCTCTCATATCTGGAGTTGGGCCGCTTCTGGCAAATCCTGTTCTTCGTCGGCTTGGCCGTCTGGTGCATCGTATTGCTGCGCGCGTTCTGGCCTACCCTCAAATCGCTGTCTAGGCAGAGCGGTGGCTCGCTGTACGGCCTATTCCGTATCGAACACCTGCTGTGGATAAGCACGCTTACTGTTGCAGTGTTCTATGTGTTCGGCATGATTCCGCTGGGCTCACCCAATCCCTCGTTTTCGATCACCGACTTCTGGCGTTGGTGGGTGGTTCACCTCTGGGTGGAGCTCGCGTTTGAACTATTCACCGCCGCGGTTACCGGCTATTTCCTGATGGCGCTGGGCTTGGTGTCGCGTCAGATGGTCGAGCGTGCCGTACTGTTCGAGTGGGTCCTCATCGTGATCGGCGGTGTACTCGGTACCGGTCATCACCTGTATTGGGCTGGCGAGCCTGGACTCTGGGTCGGTGTCGGCAGCATGTTCTCCTTCATCGAGGTGCTGCCACTGGTCTTGTTGGTACTGGAGGCCATCGAGCAGCAACTTCACATCAAGCAGAAAAAGGACTTTCCGTACAAGCTCGCCTATCTCTACATCCTCGGCTCTTCGTTCTGGAACTTCGTTGGTGCCGGCGTGTTTGGAGGAGGCACGCTGAATGCACCACTGGTCAACTACTACGAGCACGGCACTTTCCTTACCCTCAATCATGCACACACATCCATGTTCGGCGCCTTCGGCCTGTTGGCGATCGGCCTGATCTACATGGTGCTGCGCTATCTCAACGGTGACCGGCCGTGGAGCGATCGAATCGGCGTGTGGGCGTTCTGGCTCTACAACATCGGCGTGGTGATGTGGATCGTGCTGAACTTCTACCCGATCGGCTGGCCACAGCTGGAAGCTGTCTACACCCACGGCTACGCTTACGCACGCAGCATGCAGTTCTACAACACGACTACCTTCTGGCAATGGATGCGCATGCCTGGTGACGTCGTATTCGCCATGGGCGCCGTGCTGATGGCTTGGGACTTCATGGCCAAATTGTGGGCGCAGCGTACTGCGGGAAAGCTAGCTGTCTTGCCATCAAGCGCGGGCAAAGCCATCAAGAATCATTGATGTAAGAGTGAATCGCCCACAAAAGAGGGCCCGCAATAGCGGGCCCTCTTTTGTGATGCGTCCATGGTGGATCACTCCATGTCGTTTTCGTCATTTGCTCATGACCACAGGATGGTGGTATCCAATATTCGGAAGAGTCATTTGTCGATCGCGGCTTGATATGCATCAGTGTTGACGAGGCGGGTAGAGGTGCAGACTGACTGCTCATCCACCGTGGCTCCATCCATCTCATGTCGAGCACTGAACCGGGCACACATATTCCCGATGGCAGCAAGTTTCTAAGTCCGCAAGGCACGCCCGCGGTCAAGGGCGGTATCAAACCGAACGCCGCCAGCGCGATGCCGGATGCCGATCGCAAACCGCCATGGCTACGCGTCAAACTGCCGGCTGGGGCACGCTACGAAGACGTGCGCCAGATCGTACACACAAACAAGTTGAACACCGTATGTGCGGAGTCGAAATGTCCGAACATAGCTGAATGCTGGGGCCGCGGCACTGCCACTCTGATGCTGATGGGATCTGTGTGCACGCGCGCTTGCAAGTTCTGCGCGGTCAGTACCGGCAATCCCCACGGCTGGCTCGATCCACTGGAGCCGATACATGTGGCCGAAGCTGTTGCGCTGATGAAACTCGAGTACGTCGTGCTGACTTCGGTAGACCGCGATGATCTTGCCGATGGTGGAGCTGCGCATTACGCCGCGTGCATACGGGCGATTCATGAGCACTCATCTCAGACGGCCGTCGAAGCGCTGACGCCAGATTTTGCCGGCAACCTTGGTGCAGTCGCTACTGTACTGGACGCAGGCCTCATCACCTACGCGCAAAACCTAGAGACGGTGGAGCGGTTGACCCATCCAGTGCGTGACCAACGCGCCGGCTATAACCAGACGCTGGGTGTACTGGCATTTGCCAAGCGTCATGCGCCGAATACTCTGACCAAGACCAGTTTGATGCTTGGATTGGGTGAAACAGACGCCGAGATCGAACGCACGCTGGACGATGTTCGAGACGCTCATGTCGATGTAGTCACGCTGGGCCAATACATGCGGCCAAGTCCACATCACTTGCCGGTGCAGCGTTTCGTCACACCAGAGCAGTTCCTCCAGTATCGCGAGTTGGCGCTGAGCAAGGGCTTTTTGGAGGCGGTTGCGGGGCCCTTGGTGCGCTCGAGCTATCGCGCCGAACGCGTGTTGGAGCACAACAATCTCGGCTTATGAAGCAGCATCTGCTGCCGGAGGCATGTCGGGTTTTCCCAGGAGTATCGACATGGACGTTCACCTTTTCCGGACGCCAAATCGAAGCTGACATGCCTGCGTCGCCAACTGCTTCTACAACCGCTCCAGGCAGTGGACCTCAGGAATAGATGTTCAGCTGAGGTAGGTAACGCCTTGGATCCACAGCGAATCCACGAGTCCCGGAATGGGCTGATTAGTCGATATCCAGAACAGCAAGTGATGAGCCGACGTCGACACTCGGCCGCTCTCGCGATGACCGACCGCACCATCGTCAACGCGCCACCATCCCTGCCCTTGCCTTCCCTCGCCATCACATTGATTAGCTCCACCCCCAACGGAAAGGAGTATACTGAAATTATAATGATTCTCATTTGTATTGAAGTGCGCTAGTCCGAATCGATATCACGACTCAATGGTACGAAACCATCGTGATCACCGACGTCTCTGCGCAGAACTTCCCTCTCGAAGAAGTCCCGTATATGTCAGCTACAGCCGTCGAAGCCCTGATTCGTCCGAAATCGCGCTGGACCCGCTTTGCCGTTGTGGCAGGTCCCGGCATTGTCGTGATGCTGGCGGATACCGACGCGGGGAGCATCATCACCGCCGCGCAAAGCGGTGCGGAATCTGGATATCGGTTGCTGCTGTTGCAGGCAGTCATGATCCCCATCCTGTTTGTAGTACAGGAACTCACGATCCGCCTGGGTATCTTCACCGGTCAGGGCCATGGCCACGCGATCAGGCAACACTTCGGGCCCATCTGGGCATGGATTTCAGTTTCAACACTGTTGCTTGCCTGTCTCGGTGCATTGATCACTGAATTGAGTGGCATCGCTGGTGTAGGAGCGCTCATAGGCATTCCGAACTGGCTCAGCATGACCATTGTGATCATCGGACTCACGTCGATGGCCTATAGCGGCTCGTACCTGTCGGTGGAACGCATTGCGCTAGCGGTCGGCCTGTTTGAATGTGTGTTTTTGTATGTCGCGTGGCAGGCAAAACCTGATATCACCGCAGCCCTCACGGAAGCGTTGAAGATGCCGCTCACCAATAGCCGATACCTCTACCTGATCGCCGCAAATATCGGCGCGGTGATCATGCCCTGGATGGTGTTCTACCAGCAGTCAGCAGTGGCCGAGAAGGGACTGGTTGCTGCCGACCTCCCCGCGGCGCGCTGGGATACAGCGATCGGATCAGTTGTCACTCAGCTCATCATGGCTGCCGTGCTAGTGGCAGTCGCTGCAACCATCGGGCGCGTTGACCCCGGACACTCTCTGGATACAGTTCAGAAGATTGTGCAGGCGATCACGCCCTTTCTCGGCGAACGGACAGGAACACTGTTATTTGCGCTAGGCATGATCGGCGCGGCGCTCGTCGCGACCATCGTCGTCACCCTTACGGCAGCGCGCACCCTCGGCGAAATCATGGGCTACAAACACTCGCTCGCCCAGCGCCCGCAAGAGGCTCGGTGGTTCTATGGCGTGTACACGGTGACCTTGGTCCTGGGAGGCCTTCTAGTGACCTCTGGCGTTGACCTGGTAAAACTCAGCGTTGGGGTACAGGTCATGAATGCGCTGCTGCTGCCTATCGTCCTCGGCTTCCTTTATACGTTGGCCCGACGGGCACTACCGGAACCATATCGCCTCAAGGGGGCTTATGCCGTTGTGGTGGGCATCATGATGGCGATGACCGCCGGACTTGGTCTATACGCAGGCATCATCGGGACGCTGACTTGAGTTCGATGGGTTTCCAGAGGGCCCTTACACACGTCTCAATGCTTGACTTCAATCAAGGCGCCTCTCAAGTCCACTTGGCAAACTGCACACCATGACCCATGGTTGCTCATGCTCGACGGCTCGGTGCGGTACTCATGGCGAGCCGGGGGTCTGTTCGTCTACATCACACCAGTTATCCCACAGCACATCACACGCATGATGCTATCCGACCAACGGGTTTCAGCCCGCGAGGACCAAATTCGTGACCCATGTTGTCACCGAGAATTGTATCAACTGCAAACATACCGATTGCGTTGAGGTGTGTCCGGTGGACTGCTTCCACGAGGGGCCCAATTTTCTGGTGATTGATCCCGACGAATGCATCGACTGCACCCTGTGTGTGGACGAATGCCCGGTTGGTGCGATCTTTCCTGAATTTGACATGCCTTCCGGACAGGGAGGCTTTCTCGCGATCAATGCTGAACTAGCACGCGAATGGCCGGTACTCACCAGCAAGATTGCTGCCATGGAGGATGCCGCCGAATGGGACGGCGTGCCGGACAAACTACCCCTACTCAAGCGCTGAACGGTCAAAAGAAAAGCGAACGGCTTTGCAGTCACTTGATATGGGCAACGACCTCGGCGAGCTAGCTAATAAAGTGTACGCGCGGAGAGCGCCCGCTCGATCCGTCAATAAGGAACACAGGCATTGTTGAATAGCAAAGATCCCAGACGAAGTAACCGCCTTTGGCTCCTAGCCGCAAAACGCCGATAGTTCGTGGGCCTGCCGCCTCACTCGATCGGCAGACCGGTAATGCCGAAATCAATCACCGTGATATCGGGATTACTTTGCCGATAGGTGACCGTCAAATTATCGCCAAGGCGCTCGCGCAATTGGGCGATGAGCGGGAGCGGATCGTGATCGTTCACGAAACGCATTGTTTCACCGGAACGTAAAACGCCGATAGCACCAAAGATCGCCGAGTGACGAAAACGGCGTGCAACACCGCGGGCATCAAAAGTATGAACGTTAGCATTCGTGGAGGCTTCGAAGGACATGATGTTGACACCCTACTGAGGAAAGTTACCTCAACATACGCCGCCGCCCGCTCGGTACCACTGATTTAGATCAAACGATCCATCGGTTACTTCAGCTGGCGCCTCTCCTCACGATTACGTACCAGTGCTGTCGAGACGAAAACGCCAATCTCGTACAACAGAATCATCGGAATGGCCAGCATGATCATCGACAACATGTCGGGTGGCGCCAGCACCGCAGCGACTACAAAAGTACCGACGAAGACGTAGCGCCGTACAGCTCGCAGCTTAGCGGGTGTCACGATGCCTAACGCTGCCAGCAGCACAACTGCGACGGGAACCTCGAAGCAAAGACCAAAGGCGAAAAACATGGTCAGCACAAAATCGAGGTACTTCCCAATATCTGTCATCATCGACACCCCTGTCGGAGTGCTCATGGTTAAGAAGTGGAATGCTGCGGGAAGAATCAGGAAATAGGCGAATGCGCAGCCCGCATAAAAGAGCAGTACAGCGGACGCCAACAGCGGCAGAGCGAGACGCTTCTCGTGACGGTATAACCCCGGACTGACGAAGGCCCACAGCTGATAAAGCACGGCTGGCATTGCCATGAACAGCGCGACGACAAATGCCAATTTAAGTGGGGTGAGAAACGCACTGGCCACCTCGATCGCAATCATGTGCGAACCATGTGGAAGACGTTCCATCAGTGGTTGTGCAAGCCAGTCGTACAAGTGCTTGGAAAACGGCAGAACAACCAACAGCACGAACAGCACGCTCAGGATCGCTTTCAGCAGCCGCCCACGCAGATCTAGCAAGTGAGCCATCAACCCATCCCTGCCCTTGGTTCCAATTGGCGATGCGGCGATCATCGGATCGTCGCCGGGACAGTGATAGCGCTATTGAGGGATTCGATGCGCATGGCCGCAGAACGGACGTCAGCCACGGCTGCACGTAGTTCATCGCAGGCGTCCACCGTTGTATTTCGAATACCGTCCGCGGCGAAGGCAAGTTCACGTAAGGCCTGCGCCAGCTCCGTCGGAGCCTCGCGATACTCCTTCGCCATGCCATCATCCTTAACCACCGGGGACATAACATTCTCGGTGGCAGCGAGTTTGGCCGTTGCCGCGCTCTGCCAGGCTTGTGACATATCGCTGGCCTCATTCCAAAAAACCGTGTTCGATGCACGAACATTTTCAACCGTCGACTGAATATCTTCGACGAGTGGTGTCACCGTCGCCTGGACACCGGTAGCCACATTGGCAATGTCATCCCTGATCGATTGCATTTCAAGCTCGCGCGTGACATCGGCCTGAACGTCGGCCCAGACGGAACGGGCACGCCGCGCCATCGCACCGACGGTGCGTGCAACTCCCGGCAGACGCTCGGGACCAAGCACGATCAACGCCAGCACGGCAATCAGAAGAAGCTCATTGAAGCCGATTCCAAACACAAGGCTACGACACGCGTTCGCGTTCGGCGTTCTTGACTTGCGCGGAGGTATCTACAGGAGGGTCGGCCTTTAGCTGCTCGGACGGGCCGGTTTCAACACCACCTGGTACGCCCCCGCTTTCGTAGACGGTTAGCTGCTGGATTTTGAGTTAGCCGCCTCGAACATCATTGGCGCAAGGCCACCCAGATGTCCATGTCGGCGTTGCCGGTTGTAGAAAACCTCGATGTAATCGAACACATCGCTGCGTGCTTCCTCGCGACTGCCGTAGACGCGGCCTCGCACGCGCTCCTTCTTTAGGCTGCTGAAGAACGACTCCGCCACGGAGTTATCCCAGCAGTTGCCACGTCGACTCATGCTGACCTCCAGGCCGTGTTCGCGACAGAAGCGACGCCAGTCATCGCTGCCGTATTGCACGCCCTGGTCGGAGTGAATCACCACGCCGGCTTCGGGACGTCGCCGCCAAATCGCCATCAACAACGCATCCATGGCCAACTCGCGCGCCAGGCTCGATTTCATCGACCAACCGATGACTGCGCGCGAATACAAGTCGATGACCACGGCCAGATACAGCCAACCTTCGGCCGTGCGCAGGTACGTGATGTCAGTGACCCATGCCCGATCAGGGTGCTCGACGTTGAACTGGCGTTGCAGTCGATTGGGTGCGACGACTGCCGGCTTGCCGCCCTTGTAACGACGACGAAGCGGTGAGCGCACGGAACGAAGGCCGTGTTTTCGCATCAGACGCTCCACGCGCTTGCGACTGATGTGTTCGCCGGCCTCGGTCAAGTCACGATGCACGTTGCGGCTGCCATACACGCCACCTGAGGCGAGGTACGACTCCTCGATGTGCACCATTAAGCGTGCGTCTTCCTTCGCGCGTTCTGACAGCGGTTGCTTCAGCCATGCGTAGTAGCCGCTGCGCTCGGCCTTGAGCACGCGACACATCGTGGCGACGCGAAACTGCTGACTATAGGCCTGCATGAAGGCGTACTTCGCCCTTACCCCTTGGCAAAGTACGCGGCGGCCTTTTTTAAAATGTCGCGCTCCTCTTCAGCGCGACGTAGCTCAGCACGCAGCCTGGCGTTCTCTTGCACCAGGTCGACTTCCTTCTGCGCTTTGCGTGCATCGCGGCTGACGCCGCGCTCACGAAGCCATGCATAGAGACTGTGCGATGACATACCGAGTCGCTCGGCCACCTCCGTAACGGGGTAGCCACGCTCGCTAACCTGTTTAACCGCTTCAGCCTTGAACTCGTCAGTGAAACGCTTGCTGGTCATAGATCCTCCGATCCTCAATAGACACTATCAGGTGTCTACGGAATCGGGGGCGTACCAACCCTTCATACCTTTTTTGAAATCACGAATGGCCGCGCCAAGATCGCCGCCAGCATTGCGTAACTTTCCGGTGCCAAAGAACACCAGGACGATGACAAGCACCAACACCCAGTGCCAGATACTATCAAGACCAAACATAGATCACCTCACAACTTGCAGCGCTAAATGCGCGATGCGGTTGATTTCAATACTTCGACGAGACTGCGTTCACCCCGATGGGAGGTCCATCAATCCACTTTTTAGCAACATGACAGCGCGGTCTGTAACTTTATCCACGTGATATGGAACCCGCTACAGGCCGTTGACAGCTGCATCACTTTTCCCCTCGGTGGCGTTCGACGGATGATTCCAGTCAATACCCTCACTCTCCTGCAAAAAAAGTGCTCCAGTCGCAGTTCATTTCCCGGCCGTAGCACATAGGCAGGGAAATATCGCGTCGAATCAAACTTCAATGGTTTATCGCTGCTCTTCAAACAGGCCTCACTGCGAGGTCCGGATGATGCTTCGATATACATTCCGCATATCTCGCAAACGTCATCTTTCAAAATGGCCACGGGCCTCTGGGGTGGTAGGGATTGATGGTCCCCACAGCCGACGAGAAGGAAGACGAACGCGAGGCTCGTACATCTTGCAATAGCGGCCTTCACGTCGAACTTCACACTTCCCTGTGGCGAAAAATGGAAGGTCAACGCTTATCGTCGCCGAGAATCACGTGAACCTGCCAAGACAAGCCTTCCATGGCGCTCATGCTAGGCCTTGACGTAATCAATCATATTGACCTTTGTCAACTGGCACGCACCGGCACGAATGGCAAAGTGTCACAGGCGCCCAAGGCTCCTGGATCTCGCTGGGCCCAAATACGCAAATCGTCAGCCCCGATTGATACTACAAAGTTTCGCACTGAGCCGAATGGCGTGGTTAGGGAGTACTGGATAACGCTCTCTGACCGAAGGTCGAACGTCTCGTCGACACGACAATTGGATGTCGTTTGATCCAGATCAGCGCGTCAACGTGATACGTGTGCTGCAATACCGATTATGCATCACGTTAGCCGTCCCATTCAGCAGGTTGCCACTGACGTGAAGTGGCCTGAATACGACCTGAGAGGGCGTCCCTGCCCCGAACCGATGCAACGTGCACTCGAATTTTCCGACGCGTTGGAGCCGGGGGAGAGCGTGTGTGTACTCACCCCACTGTGGCCAACGCCACTGCTTGAAGTTCTGGACGCACGCGGCCTTCAGACCAGAGTGTACGCACTGGCTTCCGGTGGCATGCGTGTGTTGATTTCCCGACCCGATCACGATGGTACAGCTGGCGCTTGAGAAGGCACCGCCGACGGCGTTGCCGCGCCGTTTCCTGCTCAGCGTACCGCTGTGGGGAATGTTCGCAGGCATACTTCTAGTCGTCGACGGTGATGCACTTCTGCGCACGCGTTGGCTGCCGGAAACTCTAGCGCTGGTGCACGCATTTACTCTCGGTGTTCTCGGCAATGCGATGTTCGGCAGCGTGTTGCAATTCCTGCCGGCAGCGGCTGGCGTACACGTGCGTGGCAGTACATCGCTCGGGCCTTGGTTGCACGTACTGTTCAATCTCGGCCTAGCCCTGCTGATGACGGGACTGCTTGCTGGTTGGCGCCTCGGCCTTCTGGCTGCTGGCGTGCTGCTTCCGACAACATTCGTGCTGCTATGCGCGATGACTTTGCCGGGCACGCTCTCGGCTGTTGGCCAACGTCTTTTGCGGGCAGGTATTGGCGTATCACTGGTGTTTGCTTTGTCTACAGCATTGCTTGGCGGTTGCCTGGCACTGGGTCTTGGTGGCTGGTTGGAGATACCGCTAGCTGCGCTGGTCGACGTGCATGCAAGCTGGGGATTACTGGGGTGGACCGTACTGCTGATCGCCAGCGTGGCGCGCGTAGTGATGCCCATGTTCCAGGGAACTTCCGTGGTACCGGCGGCGGCACAAGCTGCATGGCTGATGAGCCTGCTGTTGGCGTTGCTCGCTGGGGCGTGGCTACGGCTGCTACGCGACGATGCCTCATGGCTACGCTTAGCACTAGCTATCCATGCACTGCTGTTTACTTGCTCTGCACTGTGGCTGCAATGGCGGGCGCCGCGGTCACGGCGAGGACCCTTGCTTTGGAGTTGGCAGGCCGGACTGGGCGCACTAGCGATTACCGCGCTTATCCTTCTCTGGGATACACGGAACGAATTATTGGCTGGCGCATTGGGGCTGTGTATCGCCCTGCCATTGCTGGTGAACGGTATGTTGCTGGAGATTGTGGCCTTTCTCGGCTGGATCGCCTTACACCGTCGTGTCAGTCGTGGCGTGCGGATACCCGGCATACAACGGCTTCTGCCTGAATTGGACAAGGCCCGTGTGCTGCTGGCGCAACTGCCGCAGGCATTTCTGCTACCAGCGGCTGTGTTGTGGCCACGCCTTTGGCTGGCGCGTTCAGCCGGGCTGGCGATGCTACTGGCATGGCTTTGCCTTTGGCTAACTCTTGATGGCGTGCGCCGACGCGCAAACCGCTTTCTGCTTAATATGGAGGATCATCCATGACTGGTAGGCCGCCGCTCGTCTATTCCTGCTCTGGCTGTTCCAGTGCGGCACAGATGGCCAATCACCTCGCACTGCAACTGGACCGCGCAGGCGTCGCGGAGATGTCGTGCATCGCCGGCGTTGGTGGCGGCGTGACTGGACTGGTCCGCACCGCACAAAGCGGGCGACGCATCCTCGCGCTCGACGGCTGCATACTAAAATGTGCCTCGGCCTGTCTGACCAACGCGGGCGTGGTGGCCGACACACATCTAGTTCTGTCCGACTATGGCGTAAAGAAACGCCAGCATGCCGATTTCGATGCCACCGAAGCACGACGCGTCTATCTGGACAAGGTGCTTCCGGCAGCACGAGCGCTGTTAGCGCTGCCAGCGGCCGCCACCGGGGAGACGGTCGATGTATCGACATCTTCCTGAGCATTTCGCCCTGTCGCGGGCGCGCGCCGTGATTGATCGTGTCGATGACGGCTTAATTCTTCTGCTGGCCGCACGCCGTCGGATGGTGCACGTGGTGGCGGCTCTCAAGCCACGTGCGGGAGTACCACTGCGCGATCCGGCGCGGGAGCGTCGGGTACGCGACCGTGCGCAGAAACTAGCAGCGCGACTCAATCTGCCATCGTCCACCGCAGAGGATCTACTGGACCTGGCCATCGGCGATGCTTGTCGCCAGCAAGGATTGATTGTTGACGTGGATCAGAGCGGTGCTCGCGACTCTGCTTCAATAATGGCGTCCACTATGCCTAGCCCCCCACATTTATCCTCCCTTGTTCCACGTCTGCTGCGCCTGTTGCCGCCACCACAGAGGATAGCTCCGCTGCTGCATGTCGCGCCATCGCGCTGGCAGCACACTTTACTCGAGGCAGGGATGGCGCATGTACTTGCCACTCCTTTGCGCGTGGGCGCACTCGACTTCATGCTTGGACGACGACTAGCCATCGAGGTGAGCGACCTGCGTATCCGCTGGGTGCTGGAGTTACGTGAAGGACGTTTGCGTGTGACCAATGACGCGCCAGAGGCCAGTGTGCGCGGTAGCGTCGCGGACTTGTTGTTACTGGCCTGCCGGCTGGAAGACGCCGACACGCTCTTCTTCCAACGCCGGCTGGTACTCACTGGCGACACGGAGCTTGGTCTTACGGCGCGCAATATGCTCGACCGGCTACCGTGGGAGGCGATACCGCTCGGCCTGCGCATTTTGCTGAACCGGAGCGCCCGCTTCACGCGCGCCGCCCGGGCGGCGCATCGACGTGAGGAAGCCTGACAGGTTGCTGCGGCACGTGTTTCTCCTACATTCCCTCTGCGGATCGCCATGACCGACCCCGACACGTTGCCATTGCCTATCTGGCGTGACGCACTTGAGCATGAATATGCCGAACTCGGTGCACGCCTCGAACACTTGGTGCCCTGCCTTGAATGGCCATTTCACCTACCCTGGATCGAGGCTATCAACCGGCTGAAGAAACAGCGTGGCGCCGTGATCATGGCGCACAGCTATCAGTCAGCTGAGATCTTTCACGGCGTGGCAGACGTCACCGGCGACTCGCTCGCACTGGCACAGGCGGCGGCGGACTGTGAGGGCCGCCTGATTGTGCTGTGCGGAGTCCATTTCATGGCTGAGAGCGCAAAGATCCTGGCCCCGGAAAAGACGGTCTTGATACCTGATCTAGAGGCCGGTTGTTCACTAGCTGCGTCGATCACCGCTGCTGACGTGCGCGCCTTGCGAGCGAAATATCCTGGAGTACCCGTAGTTAGCTATGTCAACACTTCGGCTGAAGTGAAGGCTGAGTCTGATGCCTGCTGCACTTCGGCCAATGCGGTTGAAGTAGTAGAGGCGATGGGAACGAACCAGGTGATCTTCCTGCCCGACCGCTTCCTTGGAAATTACGTCGCGAGCAAGACCAAGGTGGAGCTGTTGCTGTGGACCGGCCGCTGCGAGGTACACGAAAAATTTACTGCACAACAGGCTCGGCACGCACGCGAATACTTCCACGCCAAACTGATAGCACACCCCGAGTGCCCCCCAGAGGTATGGGCTGAGGCCGATTTCGTCGGCTCTACCAGCGCGATGGTTCGCTGGCTGGCTAAGGAAAGGCCGGAACGCGTGGCACTGATCACTGAATGTTCAATGGCGGACAACTTGCGTGCACAGTTCCCAGCCACCGAATTCATCAAGCCATGCAACCTCTGCCCGCACATGCAGCGAATCACCCTGCAGAAAATCTACACCTGTCTGCGCGACCTGCGGCATGAGGTCAGGGTGCCCACTGACATCGCTGTACGGGCCAGGACGGCACTGATGCGGATGCTTGCGATAGGCCGGCAGGAAACGATATGACGCGCGCAAGGCCACCTGTAGTGGTGGTGGGTGGTGGTGCAGCCGGACTGACCACAGCGCTGGCGTTGGCGCCAACGCCGGTACGCCTGCTTTGCCGCGCACATGATGGCAGCGGCACGGCCAGCGCGCTGGCGCAAGGCGGTATCGCTGCCGCTCTTGATCCAAGTGACAGCCCCGCCATGCATGCCCTCGACACACTCACCGCCGGGGCGCACCACAATAATGCTGCGATGGTGCAGTGGCTTTGCTCGCAGGCACCGGCGGCCATCGGCTGGCTGCAGGCGCAGGGCGTTGCATTCGACCGAGATGCGGACGGACATCTGCACCTTGGCCGCGAAGGCGGACATCTTGCCGCACGGATCGTGCATGCAGGCGGTGATGCCAGTGGTGTGGCGCTAGTTCAGGCGTTACGTCAACGCGCGCAACAGTCATCCCATATCCAGTGGCGCGGCGATATGGACGTGGATGGACTACTGCTGCGCGGCGATGCTGTCTGCGGCGTGTGTACCCACGATACGCGCGGCCATCGGCATGAAATGGAGGCCGCCGCAGTTGTGCTGGCCACCGGTGGTATCGGTGCGTTGTATGCGCGCACCAGTAATCCTCCCGGTGCAGACGGCAGCGGTTTGGCGCTAGGCATGTCCGCCGGCGCGCGAACTCGCGACCTCGAGTTCGTTCAATTTCATCCGACCGCGCTTAACGTTGCGGGCGTCCATTGTTTGCCGCTGATCACCGAGGCCCTGCGCGGTGCCGGCGCGCGTCTGTACGGCGCTACCGGTCAGCTGTTGATGGCCGATCAACATCCGCTGGGTGATTTGGCACCGCGCGATGTGGTGGCCCGTCGCGTGTGGCAGGCATGCCGCGATGACGGCTCCGCATGGTTGGATGCACGCGAAGTGGATGGTGAGTGGGAGCGGCGCTTTCCCACCGTCTTGGCGGCATGTCTTGCCGAAGGCATCGATCCACGACTGCAGCCGATACCGGTGACGCCAGTGGCTCATTTCCATATGGGCGGAATTGCGGCAGATGCAGATGGCCGTACAGGTGTGCCCGGTTTGTATGCCGTCGGTGAGGTAGCCTGCAGCGGCGTGCATGGCGCTAACCGACTGGCCAGCAACTCGCTGCTCGAAGGCGTGCTGTGTGGTCAACGCCTGGGTTTGATGTTGGCCACCATGGATTTGCGAGCAGCAAGCAGCGGTCCATATCGCTGGGTTGGGCGTGCCGCGAGCCTGCCACAGTCGCGGCTGGAAGCTCTGCGCATGTTGCTATGGCAGACCGCAGGACCGGAACGTGAGGCAACTGGCTTGCAGAACGCGCTGAAGGCATGTCTGGCTTGGGCCGATGAAGGTTGGCAGGCTCGCCTCGCACAACGGGTGCTTGAGGCAGCCCTATCGCGCACTCACAGTCTCGGGGCTCACTATCGCACCGATGCCGTCATGCCAGCTTGACTGCGCGATTGTGCCGCACGCCTAAAACAGACGCTGGCGTATGTTTGCACCCCCTTGACCAGCGTCATGGTGCCCGGGTGGAAAGCCTCGCAGACTGGTTAGGTCTTCCTCTGCAAACATGGCCATGAACCGACCTTCTTCGTTCGACTACGCTCAACTGCTTGCCTGTGCCCGCGGTGAATTTTTTGGTCCCGGCAACGCTCGTCTACCGTCGCCACCCATGCTGATGTTCGACCGCATCACCCGTATTGATGAACATGGTGGCGCTTCCGGCAAGGGCGTCATCCTTGCAGAGCTGGATGTCCGGCCTGACCTGTGGTTTTTCGGCTGCCATTTCGACGGTGACCCTGTGATGCCAGGCTGTCTTGGCTTGGACGCGATGTGGCAACTCAGTGGGTTCTTCCTGCCATGGCTGGGTGAGCCCGGTCGCGGTCGGGCGCTTGGCGTGGGCCAAGTGAAGTTTTCCGGACAGGTATTGCCGAGTGCAAAGTTAATCCGCTATGAGATCGATATCCGCCGAGTGCTACGTGGAAAGCTGTCCATGGTGATTGCAGATGGCAAAACGTATGTCGATGACCGGCTTATATACGTAGCCACCGACATGCGAGTTGGCCTGTTCCAGTCGACGGAGGGCTTCTGATGCGCCGCGTAGTGGTAACCGGCATGGGCATCGTGTCTTGCCTTGGCAACGCCGCGGATGCTGTCTCTTGCGCACTGAGCGAAGCACGCAGCGGAATTCGCGCCGTTCCAGAATATGCCGTTCGCGGCTTACGCAGCCAAATCGCCGGCGTGCCGCAGATCGATCTCAATGCGGTGATAGGCCGTAAGTTGAAACGCTTCATGGGTGATGCAGCGGCCAATGCGTACGTGGCGATGCGAGCGGCCATTGCCGATGCTGGTCTTGCCATCGAACAGATATGCCATCCGCGCAGCGGTGTGATCGCCGGCTCCGGCGGTGGCTCAGCACAGTGGCAGATTGAGACTGCTGACCTTCTGCGCGAGAAGGGTGTACGTAAGATCGGTCCATACATGGTACCCCGCACGATGTGTTCCACAGTGTCAGCAACACTCGCCACCGCTTTCGGCATTCTCGGCCTGAGCTACTCGATCGCCGCGGCATGTGCCACCTCGGGCCATTGCATTGGCGCGGCAGCAGACCTGATCCGTCATGGTGCGCAGGATGTAATGTTTGCTGGTGGCGGCGAAGAACTGAACTGGGGTATGACCGCGCAGTTCGATGCGATGGGCGCTTTGTCCAGTAACTATAACGACGAGCCGCAAACCGCATCGCGCCCCTACGATGCGGGTCGCGACGGCTTCGTCATCGCCAGCGGTGGCGGCATGCTGGTGCTGGAGGAATACGAGCATGCAAAGGCGCGGGGAGCATGCATCCATGCCGAACTGGTCGGCTATGGGGTGACCTCGGACGGAGCCGATATGGTGTCGCCATCAGGCGAAGGCGCAGTGCGTTGCATGAGGATGGCAATGCAGGGCGTGACGTTGCCAATCGACTACCTCAACACCCACGGCACCGCCACCCAGATGGGCGACATTGTGGAATTGAGGGCTGTCCGCGAGGTATTCGGAGAATCCGTACCGGCAATCTCCTCAACCAAGGCTTTGACGGGGCACTCGCTCGGCGCGGCGAGCGTGCATGAGGCAATTTACAGCCTATTGATGCTCAGGGATGGCTTTATGGCAGGGTCCGCCAACATCGTCGAGCTTGATCCGCGCGTCGAGGGATTTCCCATCCTGCGAGAGACGCGTCAGGCGACGTTGAACACCGTGATGTCCAACAGCTTCGGCTTCGGTGGCACCAACGCTAGCTTGGTATTTGCGCGGGTTTGACAGCTATCAGCTGCCTGGGCGGGGGCACCCACGTGTCACCCCTTGCAAGACTATCCCTACCATTTGCATTTGCTGAAATCTGGCGATCGCTACGGTGGCGGCAGCTCAGTCGAGCCGATGAGCTGCGCTCCAAACCCGGCTGATGACAGGGACTCTGATATCAGATCTGTCCCTTCCGTGCCGCACAAATAGATTCATTTTGAAATTCATAGCAAGGGCCAATATCACATGCCACGAACGTCAGTCAGCGCCATCACGCGGCACCAAACCCTCGGCGAGGAAATCGCCAACAGTCTCAGTCACGGATTTGGCTTGTTGCTGGCTATCGCCGCCCTACCCATCCTGGTCATTCATGCGCAGCACGTGGGTGGCATCTCGGCGATCGTGGGAGCGGCGATATTCGGCAGCAGCGCCGTCCTGCTCTATCTTGCTTCAACCCTCTACCACGCAATCTCACACCAACGGCTCAAGGCCATCTTCCGAGCGCTGGATCACGCAGCCATCTATTTGCTGATCGCTGGAACCTATACGCCAATCACCTTGGGCGTGCTTCACGGAGGCTGGGGTTGGACCATGCTCGGCGTAATCTGGAGCCTGGCTCTGGCGGGGCTGGTGTTCAAGGCCATGGTAGGTCCGCGATTTCCACGCGTGTCCACCCTTATGTACGTCGCCATGGGATGGGTGGTGATGATCGCCATCCGGCCGCTGTGGCTACACATGTCGGCAAATGGACTGCTTTGGCTCGGAGCTGGCGGTTTGGCTTATACCCTGGGCGTGGTGTTCTTCGTGCTAGACGGTAGGATTCGATACAGCCATTTCATCTGGCATCTGTTTGTCCTTGCCGGCACAACATGCCATTTCTTTGCAGTGCTGCTTTACGCGTTTTGATCGACGAGAAGATTGCGCCTGCCCACACCGCTGCCCTCAGACAGCGGTGTGGAGCATCTGCATTCCCGGCTCGCCGTGCCAGTAGCCGTTGCGTATACCGATCCGCGGCGGCGCCACTGGCGAGCGACGCGCAAGGTGAAAGTGCGCCACGACATCGGCCATGCCACTAACTTGCGGATATAAACGAAGCACGTCGACGCCAAGTTCGCGAAGTGCAGGCAACTGGGGACCGAGATCGGTGACTTCCTCGCCCTGGATCTGGATGCCGTTGATGCGTAGGAACGGTCTACCCTCGCGAGTGGCAAGCGGCATGCCATCGGGGTATTCAATACAACGAAAATCGCATTGATCTTTGCCAACATCTAGGGCACGCGCGGTGAAGCAGCGCGCTGAGTAAGCCAGTGGCAGTCGACCAAACGCTATCACCTCAAGTTCCGGCATCGTGAGGTTCTCAGCGAGCATCGCCGCGCGAAGCTCACGCAACAGCACTTCGCCCTGCTCCACGCCAGGAACCCAGCGATGCAGACCATCTTCCATCAGTAATGCGAGTGCTCGATGGTTGTAGACATTGAGCGATGGACCGGCAACGAAGGGCACGCCACGCTCGCGGCACAACTGCACTGCGGAGAGATCGTTCGCCTCGATCCAGCAGTTACCGTCACTGACCAACCGTTTTAGTGCGCCGAGTTCAGATTCGGCTTCGATCAGTGCCAATGATGACAACACGACTTGCTTACCGCTCTCGCTAAGTTCCGCAGCCAGTGCGATCCAGCCCCCAGTGCTCATCTCTCGCCGTTTGCTACATACGGTCTCACCGAGATAGATGATATCAATGGGCCATTGCGCTGCCTCACGGTAAAAGGCCAAAGTGCGCTCGCGGGGCCAAAAATACTGTAATGGTCCCAAGCTTAGTTTCATCGTATTCATCGGTTCAGTGCCAATGACGGTGATAGGGGCCGAGCGTGGTCTGGTGACCCTCGGCATGTGCTGACAGCGAGCGTTGCCAGTCCGCTTGCAGCTGCCAGTCCTGCGGTGATCTGTGGTAACGATCCAGTGCATCACGCCAAGTGCGAGTGACCGAACTCACGTAGGCCACACCGCGTTGGCGGCCCTCGATCTTCAGAGCCGTCACCCCTGCCTGAGCGAGCCGAGGAAGCAACTCCAAGGTATTGAGACTGGTCGGCTCCTCAAGTGCGTGAAATACCTCACCGCCGACGTCAAAGCGTCCTTTGCACACTGTGGGGTAGCCCGCTGGCTCCGCGGGCTCAAATCGGTCAATCAGCACCTTGTTCAGGCGGACACTGCGTCGGCCGTCTTGCTCCTCCTCCCAGCGTACAAAGCTGGCCGGCGAACACACGCCGTGACGGTTCGGCGAAGCACCAGTGACATAGCTCGACAGCTGACAGCGCCCCTCAACCATGATGCATAGACTGCCGAATCCGAAGACTTCCAAAGGCACCGGCGAATTCATGCACAGTCGCTCCACCTGCTGGATAGAAAGTACCCGTGGCAATACGGCACGACTGATGCCAAAGCGCTCGTACATGTAGTGCAACGCGGGCGCAGTGGTAGCCGAACCCTGCACCGATAGATGTCGCGCCAGCCCTGGATGGGTACGTGTGGCGTAGTCGAGCACCGCCATCTCAGCCGCAATGATCGCATCGCAACCAAATTCCGCCGCCTTGTCCACAGCCGCCTGCCAGTGCGCCAGCCGTACGCTATCTGGATAGGTGTTGAGCGCCAGATAGACCTTGCGACTACGCGCATGCGCGTAGTCGATCCCTGCACTCAGCTCTTCGTCACTAAAATTGAGACCAGGGAAGGCACGCGCGTTGGTCTGATCGCGAAAGCCCGCGTAGACCGCATCCGCACCGGCATCAATTGCCGCCTGCAATGCCGGCAAATTGCCTGCGGGACAGACCAGTTGCATACGCACGCACCTTGGGAAATCGAACAGACCGCATCATGGCGCGTGCAGGTAGCAGTTGCCTTGATGTGCGTCAAATCGGGCATGGTCATCAGATAGGGTAGTTGGCTTGGTGAAACTCATGCTCGCCGACATCGCTGCGGTTCGGCACAGTCGGTACTTTCACAGTGGGCATGGTTGGCACTCCGCCATGGCCAGTGGAAGCACCCTACCGCACAATGCAGGTCGAGCTCGCGGACCGCTACGCCCACTGCGAGCCCTTGAGCTGGAAGCCTGCGACGCCTAACCGGCCACGCGGGTGGCCTGCATTGCGGCCCACATCACGTCAATGCGCTGTGCAACGGCGGCATCCGGCACGATCGGCCTACTCCATGTACGCACCGTTTCGGACGGCCATTTGTTGGTCGCATCGAGACCGAGTTTCGAGCCGATGCCGGCGGAAGGGCTCGAAAAATCCAGATAGTCGATCGGAGTATTCTCGACCAGCATCGTGTCGCGTGCTGGATCGACACGGGTGGAAATTGCCCAGATCACGGCCGACCAGTCGCGTACGTCGATGTCGTCGTCAGTGATGATCACGAACTTGGTATACGTAAACTGGCGCAGATAGGACCACACGCCCATCATCACTCGCCGTGCGTGACCAGCGTACTGTTTGCGGATGCTGACCACCGCGATGCGATAGGAACATGCTTCCGGCGGCAGGAAGAAATCGACGATCTCCGGAAATACCTTCTGCAGAATCGGCACGAAGATATCGTTCAACGCCATCGATAGCACAGATGGCTCATCGTACGGCGCGCGTCCCATATAACTACCATGGTAGATCGCGTCCCGGCGCAAGCGCATGCGTTCGATCGTGAATACGGGAAAGTGATCTTGCGCGTTGTAGTAGCCCGTGTGGTCACCGAACGGCCCCTCCAACGCGGTGTCGCCCGGGTAGATGAAACCCTCCAACAGTATTTCGGCACCGGCCGGCGCATCAAGGCCGGTCAGCTCGCTGCGCCATACGCGGGTGCGCTGGCCACGTAGCAAACCGGCGAATTCGAATTCAGACAACGTGTCTGGCACCGGCGCCACCGCCGCCAGCATTGTCGCCGGATCAGCCCCGACCGCCACCAGCACAGGGAATGGGCGCTCCGGATGCGAGGCAACCCAGTCGGCATAGTCCAGCGCACCCCCACGATGCGGCAGCCAACGCATGATTACTCGATTCGTTCCGATCGCCTGCTGCCGGTAGATCGCCACATTCTGCCGTGCCTTGCGCGTGCCACGGGTGACCACTAGGCCGAACGTGATCAGCTTCCCTGCATCCCCGGGCCAGCAATGCTGGATTGGCAGGCGCGAGAGGTCGATGTCGCCGCCTTCTACACCTTCGTACTCGAAGGCAGCCTCATGCACGTACTGAGGTGCGACGTGGGCTAGTTGCGCCAGCTCCGGCCATGTCGCCAGGGCTTGGCGCAGACTGGATGGCCAGCGCGGCTCCTTGATCGAAGCCAGAAGCTGCCCCAATTCACGCAGGGATGCTAATGGCCTTCCGGCCAACGCTGTCTCGATCCTTGAGCGATGGCCAAACAGATTGCCAAGCAGCGCGTGCGAAGCACCCAGCGGCCGCTCCATCAACAATGCCGGGCCACCTTCGCGTAGTGCGCGCTCGCTAAGCGCGGTTGATTCCAGGTACGGATCAATCGCTTCATTCACACGGATTAGCTGTCGATCTCCCTCCAGTCGCGAGAGAAAGCTACGCAGGTTGTGAAAGCTCACGGCGATGCCTGCGGTGGCTGGGGAATGGCCAGACTCTCATCACTGGCATGATCTATGAGTTGCTGATGGATCAATTCCAGCTCGGCCAGCAAGCGCACGCGCTCCTCCTCGGCTGCGGAGGCCTCGGCAGGCCTAGCAGGCAGCGCCATACAGGAATCATAGGCACGCCCATCCTGCACATCGTAGATGAGCAGATCGCACAGGGTCCTGCCGAAGCGGCCAAAGCCTAAGTTGGCTAACGACATGTCGGCTTTCTCGAATCGGCGCGGCGGCATATGACGGCAGGCAGCATGTAGACGTATTGATTGCGTTTCATATCGCGCCATTGCCCGGGATGCGCCAGCGGCCATCTTGCAGGGTAGAGCGCAGTGCGGCGTCCCACGTCGAAATATCGATACCACGTGCGGCCAGCCACTTTCGATCGAACAGCGTCTGCGCGTAACGTTCACCACGGTCGCACAGCAGGCTGACAATGCTGCCATGTTCGCCGTGGGCCCTCATCGATGCGGCAAGCTTCAGGCAAGCAACCAAATTTGTACCGGACGAGCCTCCGTAGCGATGGCCAAACAGCTCCTCCAGAAGCCAAGCGGCGGCGATCGAGGCGGCATCGGGTACCTCGATCACCCGATCGACCAAATCAAACAAAAATCCTGGCTCTACCCGTGGCCGGCCAATGCCTTCGATCAACGTCGGCTGGCTTGCCCTGACGTTGGGATCCCGGCTGCGCCAGCCATGCACAAAGCCACTGCCCGTCGGCTCGGCTACGCACAGCTGCGTATAGAGCCGACGGTAGCGCAGGTAGCGCCCGATGGTGGCGGAGGTACCACCAGTTCCGGCACCACAGACGATCCACGCTGGCACCGGTCTGGGCTCCAAAACGAGCTGGCCGATGATCGATTCTGCGATATTGTTGTTGCCACGCCAGTCGGTAGCCCGCTCGGCCAGGCCGAACTGGTCAAGATGACAGGCGCCGCGCTTCGCGTGCGCAATCGCCCGCTCATGTACCTGCGACGGGTCATTGACGAGGTCGCACTCGCCTCCGAGCGCATGCACGTCGCGGATCTTGCCTGGCGCAGTACCCTCTGGCATCACTGCGATGAACGGTAGTCCAAGCAATCGCGCGAACCATGCTTCCGAAATTGCAGTGCTGCCAGAGGAGGCATCGACCACGGTTTGCCCTTCGCACAGTCGGCCATTGCACAGTGCGTACAGGAACAGCGAGCGTGCCAACCGGTGCTTGAGGCTACCGGAGGGGTGCGCGGCTTCGTCCTTAAAGTAGAAGTCGATTCCGTGAAAGCCGGGGAAGTTAAGCTTGAGTAGATGCGTGTCGGCCGAGCGGGCCGACTCCTGCGCCAGCTTCGCCAGCGCGTTGTGCACCCAGCATCGTTCGAACTCGCGTTGTGGATTGACCAATTTCAGGATCCTATCCAATGCCCGCCTTCCTGATCAACGTCGGGCGAGAGGCGTCAGTAACGGTCAGCGACTGCACGCGCCGGCCGAGGAATTCAAAGTAGCGATCGATATAACTGATGCCGTTCTCATGATCGATCAGGTACGGGTTCATCAGCGTATGACGCAGTATCAGCAGGCGTCTGTTTTCGCCGTCATGATTGAGAGTAGCCAGATCCAACCCCAAGGCATTGAGAATGCGTGCCGTCTCCACCAGCCCCAGCTCCTCCGGCCGCAGACTGGTTACCGAGCCGAAGAATTCCTTCAATTGCAGCGGCTGGCCTGGATCACAGCGCAAGGTGTCGTGCAGCGCACCGACGAATGCATTGGCACCAGCCAGCGATGTGTTGCCGCGCGGATTGAGCGCAAGACAGACCAAGTTACTGTCCGGCGCGAACGGCACCAGCGCGTGCACGCAGTCAGCCAGATCCAGTGCAAACCGCTGCGCACGTGCGTAGAACGCCTCGGCGGCACGTATGGTGGCGCGCGGCAAGCGGCCGAAATGGCGGTGATCCAGCGGCAGTACCTTGTGGGTCACATACGCCGCGGCCGCCGCCGCGCCAGCCTTGGAACCTTCTGGAATGAACTGGCCGAGGCTACGGTAACGAGCCAGGTAGTCGCTGGGCGTGCTGGTATGGAACACGTAGTCAGCGCGCTCGGCCAGCAACGCCATCGCGCGATGGTCACGGCAAATGAAGGCGCCCGTGCCGTAGGGTAAGTAACCAAGCTTGTGCGGATCTACTGTAGCCGAGTCAGTGTCGCCCAGTGCGGCAAATGCCGCATGCACCGCTGGCGTTGGGAACTGTACGTACTCAGTGGCTACCTCTTCTCGCCCGCGCAGGGTGCCATTCTCGTTACGGAACAACGTGGCCAAGTAGCCACCCCAAGCTGCATCCACATGTACCGAAAAGCCGAGCCCATGTGCTTGAGCTTCCGTGCGTGCAGCTAGAACCTCATCTATCGGATCAATCGTGCCGTACTCTGTGCTGCCTAACACTGCCACGCACATCAGCACCGGCTGCCGGATGCGGACGCAGCGTTCCAGGGTGCCCCGCAATGCAGAAGGATCCAACCGCATGCCTCGGGTCGGCAGAAGCTCCAATTGGTCGCGCCCGAGGCCTAGGAGCTTCAGCCCCTTGCTCCATGAGTAGTGCGCGGTTACCGGCGCCAGCACTAGTGGCACGCGCAGCTGCGGGTGCGCGGCGAAGAAGCCGACCAGACCGCGTTGTTCGACGCGCTCATCGTCCACTCGTTTCAGCCAGTGCGCCCGCTCGGTCGGCGGCTGCGCCGCCAGCCAGGTTTGCCACGCTTCCAGAACTGCGATGCCATCAGCATGAGAAAGATTGAAGGCGCTCCAATCATCTGGTGGCAATTCAAGTTGCGGCACACGCGCCGCACGAAGCGCAACCGGGAATGCCTTTAGCGCAAGTGCGAGTCGCAGCGCCTGGTAGTTCGCCAACGTACCGCCCGAGGTCAGATGCCCGAAGGCACAGGCCGGCTGCACCGGATCGTGCGGATAACCGAGCATGCGTGCCAGTTGAAGTCCAACCTGCACCTCCATATCAACCGTGACCGGCGCAGCGTCCTCGCTGACGTTATTGGGGTTGTACGGCAGCGTCAGTATCTGTGCTGCCAGCCCTGGTAACAGAAGGTCCGAAGCCATATGCCCGATGTAACGAGGGCTGTGGAACGGCACTGATTTCTTCAGTGCCGCGGACAAAAGATGGAGCTCGCGACGCATGCGCGATTCAAAAGCGAGGTAGTCGGGGTGTTGGGCTGCGCCGGTGGCAATAGCCGGTGGATCCTCCGGATGAAAATTGCGCCGCCAATACACGTGGTCGCGCAGGAACTCGACGATCAACCTTTCCAGAAGTGCGTCGTTCTCACCATAGGGACCAAGAAAGCAAGCATCCAGCGTGTGGTCGCGTGACTCCAATGCCGAGAACGGCTGTGCTGCGCTCATAGGAGCCTCTCGCATGTCCTGCCAGAAGTCAGATCGCAATATTCGACCGTGACCTTACCTTTCTGCTGAGTGAGCAAATCCGCACGCGCGCGATCCACACGAGATAGCTCGAGCGGAACCCAACCCAACGCTGTCAGCACACTATGGCCTATGACGTGAATTTTCACATTTTCACTGCTCATCGCACATCTCAGAGAATGTGCATATCCTGGTCCACACAGGGCGTAGTCCCATTGATGCAGATCAAACCACAGCAATATCTTTGGAATTTCAACCGCAGCGCAACTTGTGCGATACCGACTGACGACGGCATCTCACTTGCGTGAAGATCGTCAGATTCGCCTGACTGTCGCTAGCGAACACACCGCTTGACCAAACGTGCACTCGATGTGGTCAACGATCCCAAGTGACTTTCGCTGAATCGAGTACCTCTAGGGTCTGCTGCTGGTTGACCTTGCTCCTAAATTTTCCACCTCATAATCGTGATCAGTGGCGGCTTGTTTGGTCGGATCGGCTTGCCGGTGCTTCTCGAACTGCATCCGCGTAACGTACGGCGAAGCTTCGTTAGAATAGGTTCACCAGGGCTCGGCACGAACGCTATTCCAGCCGCCCGCGTTCGACGCATAGCCTCACCTACGGCGTGCGCTGCGATGGGCCGCTTTCGGGGCCAAGAACGATCAGCGCAATCAACACAAGAAAAATCAGTTTGCCAATATTGGCAACAAACATCAGACACCCCTAAGGCTTGCTGATGCTTCCACGATTGTCTTGTCCAACACTGCTTTCAGACAGAGCCTATGCCGCCAACTGGTCTTGCGCCCCAAGATCCCGCCCTTCCTCACCATTCATGTTTTTCTTAAGCCTCCGAATAGCTGACCCCAAATCCGGCCCATACGGCTCAACTTGCTTGCATCAAAAACCAACACAACCACGACTACAAGGATGATTCGATGCCAAATGTTCAAGATTGAAAGAATTCGCGAATAGGCCACTCGCCAATCTAATAGGCATTTGACGTCAGCGAGCCGACGGTAACCAGGCAGAATACTGCCGCCATTGCATCAGCCTAGCGTTCGCACGCAACAGAGGTACCTTCTATGTCAGTGCGATTTCCCGTCAAGCAGAGGGAGCTGCCTCTTTCGCTGCCCTGAATCAATCTCATGCGGAGCAGAGTTCGACATGCGCAGCAGATCAGGGAGTTCTTCCTGCTTAGCCCACGGCGAATCAGCAGAATGAGGTGGCCTAATACAAGCTTTGGCCAAGGCAAATTCCGGTGAGCCTTGAGTCGGGCAGCTATACCCAAGCATCGAGGTCAGCTCGGGAGTCACGTCGGGAAATCGCAATACTTCTCCGCCGTGCTTGCTAACGAATGCCTCGGCATCCTGCCTGGAGGCAAACGATGCAAACGTTGGTCCCATCAAGCCACTCAGTGGTTGCCAAGCCACGTAGTAGGCCTTACGCGCATCGACAAACGTATTGGCCTCGTTGGAGGGGTGCTGCCAATTGATTCGGGCGCTGTCTTGCACCAGCAGATGCTGCAGCCTTGTCATGTTTTCCGGTTGCAGGATATAGGCAAAGAAATCACGGGTTGAGCCGAATTTCAGGGGGAACTTGTCACCCTGAACATAGGCCTCCCCACGCGGCCCGGGGCCGGCCTCGATGTACATCCCACAGACCGCGCAGACATCGCCTTTATGGATGTCCACCGCGACCTGTGGTGCTGGCGCTTGCCTGCTCTCACAAGCAGCCAATGAAAGGACAACAAAGGCTACCAACAAGAACTCGAGGGCCCCGCCCTTCCCCTTGCAGCGCGGGCGCGACGTGTGCATTTTCATACAAGCACGCCTCATAGGCGCGCTCCCTTGCTACGCCGCGAAGCACTATCTGCGGATAGTCTGTCTAACAAGCCTCAACGAGACAGAACCACAAACAATAACGGCTGGCATACCCAATGGCATACCAGCCGTCCTGTCTCACAGATAAGTTGTTTGAAATCAACAACTTATCTCACTTCATTGGCGGAGAGAGAGGGATTCGAACCCTCGATAAGGCTTTTGACCCTATACTCCCTTAGCAGGGGAGCCCCTTCGGCCACTCGGGCATCTCTCCGGGGTTTGTTCCCGCATTGCTGCGGAGCCGCGAAGGATACTGACCGGCGAGCTCCAGGTAAAGTACTTGCTGCGCAATCAGTGCTCGGCAGAACCTTCCGGCGAACCGCCACCTTCGTTTTCGCCCTTGATCCGCTGATAGATTTCCTCGCGGTGGACGGCCACGTTCTTGGGCGCGTTGATGCCGATACGCACCTGATTGCCCTTCACGCCCAGAACGGTAACGGTCACCTCGTCGCCGATCATCAGGGTCTCACCGACCCTGCGGGTCAGAATCAACATGATTTCCTACTCCATTAATGCTGTTGGTCACAGGCCTGCAGATCGACGGCATCTCACCCCTGAGCCCATCCATCCGCAGTTCGACGATTGATCCGCCGAAGGCCCTACCGCCTTCCCGGCTCACAGCCAAAACACTCCATAGCGTCCTGACTGGTGACGCTGCTCCAAGGCAACGTCAACACCGCACCGATACTAACTGAGCGCGATTATCGTGCGCAATCTACCTGAATCGTGCGAAATGGCAGGTTCAGGTTGCATCTCGGCAACTATTGGCCTGCGACCCAATCCGGCAATGCCTGCAGGATGGCCGGCAACTGGGGTGTATCCGTTCCGCCGCCTTGCGCCATGTCAGGCCGGCCGCCGCCCTTGCCGTCGATCTGTGCGGCGACGTGTGCCACCACACTGCCGGCCTTGACCCTGCCAAGCGCCTTGCCATGCACGCCGGCAATCAGCGAGACGCGACCTTCCGCCGCACCGGCCAACAGGATCACGCAGTCGCCGAGCTGCTGCTTGAGTTGATCCACGCTGTCGCGCAGCGACTTGGCGTCCAACCCTTCCAGGCGCGCGGCAACGACCTTGATGCCGCCGACATCCTGGGCGGAGCCGGCCAGGTCGGCGGTAGCCGAACCAGCGGCCTTGCTGCGCAGCGCATCCAGCTCACGCTCGAGTTTCTTCTGCTTGTCGAACAGCTGGCGCAGCTTCTCCACGGCATCGTCGCCGCTGCTGGAGAGCAACTGCGACAGCTCGCCCAGGCGGCGCTCTTCCTCGGCCACGTAAGCCAGCGCACCGGTACCGGTGACTGCCTCGATGCGACGCACACCGGAGGCCACGCCAGCCTCGCTGACGATCTTGAACAGGCCGATGTCGCCGGTGCGGCCGACGTGGGTGCCGCCGCACAGCTCCGTGGAGAAATCGCCCATCTTCAGCACGCGCACTTCGTCGCCGTACTTCTCGCCGAACAAAGCCATCGCGCCGAACTCGATCGCCTGGTCGTAGCCCATGTTGTGCACTTCGGCGGCCACATTGCGGCGCACCTCGGCATTGACCATCTCCTCCACCCGGGCCAGCTCGTCATGGCTCATCGGCTTGAAGTGCGCGAAGTCGAAGCGCAGGCGCTCCGGCGCCACCAGCGAACCCTTCTGGCTGACGTGGTCGCCCAGCACCTCGCGCAAGGCCGCGTGCAGCAGATGTGTCGCCGAATGGTTGAGCACGATCGCCTGGCGCCGGGCGGCATCCACGCGGGCCTCGACCACATCGCCAGTGCGCAACGGTTGCGTCCCATGCCAGCGGCCGGCATGGCCGAAGAACACGCCGCCCATTTTCAACGTATCGCCGACATCGAAACGACCGGCAGCATGACGCAGCTCGCCGGTATCGCCGACCTGGCCGCCCGACTCGGCGTAGAACGGCGTGCGGTCCAGAATCAACAGACCTTCCTCGCCTTCGCCCAGCTGCTCTACCTGCTTGCCGCCACGCACGATGCCGAGCACCTTGCCGTCCTGGCCATGCAGCGCCTCGTAACCGAGGAAAACCGTGGGCTTGAGCTGGCTAGCCAGTTCGGCCGGCATCAGGCCCTTGGCTTCGAAGCGACCGGCGGCGCGGGCACGCTCGCGCTGCTCGTTCATGGCCTGCTCGAAACCGGCCATGTCCACCTCGAGGCCACGCTCGCGCGCGATATCGGCGGTGAGGTCGACCGGAAAGCCGTAGGTGTCGTACAAGCGGAACGCGTCGGCACCCGGAATGGTCTTGCCGGACTTGGTTGCGACTTCATCGAACAGGCGCATGCCGTGCTCCAGCGTCTCGCCGAAGCGCTGTTCCTCGGTGCGCAGCGCATCTTCCACGAACGCCTGCTTCGCCGGCAGCTCGGGATAAGCCTCGCCCATTTCCTCGACCAGCGGCTGCACCATCTTCCAGAAGAAGTCGCCGCGCACGCCGAGCATCCAGCCATGCCGCAGGGCGCGCCGGATGATCCGGCGCAACACATAGCCACGGCCTTCGTTGGACGGCAGCACGCCGTCGACGATCAGGAACGAGCAGGCACGGATGTGATCGGCGATCACGCGCAGCGACTTGTTGGCCAGATCCTTGGTGCCGGTGAGTTCGCCGGCCACGCCGATCAGGTGCGCGAACAGGTCGATCTCGTAGTTGGAATGCACGTGCTGCAACACGGCGGCCAGGCGCTCCAGGCCCATGCCGGTGTCCACGCACGGTGCCGGCAGCGGACTCAGCGTGCCGTCCGGCGCGCGGTCGAACTGCATGAACACCAGGTTCCAGATCTCGATATAGCGGTCGCCGTCCTCGTCGGGCGAACCCGGCGGCCCACCGGCGATCTCGGCACCATGGTCGAAGAAGATCTCGGTGCACGGGCCGCAGGGACCGGTGTCGGCCATCTGCCAGAAATTGTCCGAGGCGAACGGCGCACCCTTGTTGTCGCCGATGCGCACGATGCGCTCGGCCGGCACGCCGACTTCCTTGTTCCAGATGTCGAACGCTTCGTCGTCCGTGTGATAGACGGTGACCCACAGCTTCTCGGCAGGCAGCTTGAACACGCTCGTCAACAATTCCCATGCATACAGAATCGCGTCACGCTTGAAGTAGTCGCCGAACGACCAGTTGCCCAGCATCTCGAAGAAGGTGTGATGACGCGCCGTGTAACCCACGGCATCCAGGTCGTTGTGCTTGCCGCCGGCGCGCAGGCAGCGCTGCACGTCCGCTGCCCGGACGTATCCAGGTTTTTCGCTGCCGAGGAACACGTTCTTGAACTGCACCATGCCCGAGTTGGTGAACAACAGGGTCGGGTCGCTGGACGGCACCAGCGAGCTGGACGGCACGATGGTGTGGTCCTTGGAACGGAAATAATCGAGGAAGGCAGAACGGATTTCGGCAGTTTTCATGCGAGTCATGGCGGCAAACGGTAGAAGGCCACGCCATGGCCGCACCGCCGCGTTCAGTCCATCCATCCTCCGCGGAGGATGGATTTCAGGAGATATCGTCGGTAGCGTCGTCCACGTCGGCGTGGGTAACACGCCGTACTGTGGCGGCCGGAAAGCCGCGGCGCAAGAGGAATTGCGCCCGACGGGTGCGTTCGACGGGGTCCGTCGTGCCCGCACCGCCGTAGCGACGCCGCAGCTGGGTGGCGGCCGAAGCGTCCCAGTCGACCTCGGCCGCGTCGAGCAACTCGCGGATCCGGGCATCGGCCAGTCCATGGCTTTTCAGCTCCACGCGCAGGCGCATCGGGCCGTAACCCTGCGCAATCCGGTTGCGCAGCAGCACCTCGGCGAAACGGTCGTCGTCCTGGTACTTCTGCTCGCCTAGCCGGTCCAGCGCGGCGCCGGTTTCCTCGCCCTCATAGCCACCCTGGCGGAGTTTGGTCTTCAGCTCGCGCCGCGAATGCTCGCGACGGGCCAGCAAGCCAAGCGCCTTGTCGTAGGCGCTGCGCTTCGGCCTGGCCTGATCTTCCTTGGCGGGAGGACGTTTCATGGCCACGCAAACGCGCATGGCCCGGACAAGCCGGGCCATGCATTGCTCTGGAGGCAACTAAGCGTCACGCCTCACGCTTCCTCGAGCGCCTCTTCCTGTGCGGCCGCAGGCTTGCCAACCGGCACCAGCAGGCGCGCGCGCAACTGCTGGTCGATCTCGTTGGCGGTGGCCGGGTTGTCGCGCAGGTACTGGCGCACATTCTCCTTGCCCTGGCCGATGCGGTCGCCGTTGTAGCTGTACCAGGCGCCGGACTTGTCGATCAGGTTCTGCGCCACGCCCAGCTCGATGATCTCGCCTTCGCGCGAGGTGCCCTCGCCGTACAGGATTTCGAACTCGCACTGGCGGAACGGCGGCGCCACCTTGTTCTTGACCACCTTGACGCGGGTTTCCGAACCGATGATCTCCTCGCCCTTCTTCACCGCGCCGATGCGGCGGATGTCCAGGCGCACCGAGGCGTAGAACTTCAGCGCGTTGCCGCCGGTGGTGGTTTCCGGGCTGCCGAACATCACGCCGATCTTCATGCGGATCTGGTTGATGAAGATCACCAAGCAGCCGGATTTCTTGATGTTGGCGGTGAGCTTGCGCAGCGCCTGGCTCATCAGGCGCGCATGCAGGCCGACATGGGAATCGCCCATCTCGCCCTCGATTTCCGCCTTCGGCGTCAGCGCGGCGACCGAGTCGACCACGACCATGTCGACCGCGCCCGAGCGCACCAGCATGTCGGCGATTTCCAATGCCTGCTCGCCGGTATCCGGCTGCGACACCAGCAGGTCGTCGACCTTGACGCCCAGCTTTTCCGCGTAGGTCGGGTCGAGCGCGTGCTCGGCATCGATGAACGCGGCGGTGCCGCCGGCGCGCTGGCAGCTGGCGATCGCCTGCAGGGTCATGGTGGTCTTGCCGGAGGATTCCGGACCGTAGATCTCGACCACGCGACCGCGCGGCAGGCCGCCGACGCCGAGCGCGATATCCAGCCCCAGCGAGCCGGTGGAGATCGTCTCGATCGCCTCGTTGACGCGGTCGCCCATGCGCATCACCGCACCCTTGCCGAACTGCTTCTCGATCTGGCCGAGGGCGGAAGTGAGGGCCTTGCGCTTGTTGTCATCCATCGTCTTGTATTCCGGTTGGGCTGTGAATGGGATGCATGATGCCCGGATCGAGTCTCACGGGCTGGGATCGAGGGCGATCGGCTGCAAGGCGGCCAGTATCCCACACCGGTCAAGTCGGTCTGGCGGCAGCTTGCGCCTCACTCGGTCAGGGTTTTCCGCAAGCCGATGAGCGCCGCGGCCACCGTCTGCCGCCGCACGGCCTCGCGATCGCCCGGAAAGTGGAACATCCGTGCGTGCCCGTAACCGCCGCGACGCTTCCAGCCGATCCACACCGTACCGACCGGCTTGTCCGGCGTGCCTCCCGATGGCCCGGCAATGCCGGTCACCGCCACCGCCACACCGGCGCCAAAGCGCGCCAGCGCACCGGAGACCATCTCCAGTACCGTTTCCTCGCTGACCGCACCGGTGTGTTCGAGCGTGCGTGGATTGACCCCGAGCAAGGCTTCCTTGGCTTCGTAGCTGTAGGTCACCACACCGGCGTCGAACCAGGCCGAACTGCCCGGCAGGTCGGTCAGCGTCTTGGCCAGCCAGCCGCCCGTGCAGGATTCGGCCGTGACCAGCATCAACCGGCACCGTTGCACTTCGGTCGCGACCTCGGCGGCCAGCGCCAGCAACTCGGCATCGGTAGGAACAGACGACAACTCCATGCGAGACTCCCGGACTTGAATGCACCTTGCGCCATGCGCAAGTGCACCGTTCTACCCGTTCCACGCGACCACGCCAAGACTTGCATTGCATGAGCCACGACGATCTCACCAAGCACACCCCGTTCATGCGCCAGTACCTCTCGGCCAAGGCCGAGCACCCGGAGGTGTTGCTGTTCTTCCGCATGGGCGACTTCTACGAATTGTTCTACGACGATGCACGCAAGGCGGCACGGCTGCTCGACATCACGCTGACCCAGCGCGGCCAGTCGGGTGGAGCACCGATTCCGATGGCTGGCGTGCCATACCACGCGGCGGAGAATTATCTGGCGCGGCTGGTGCGCCTGGGCGAGTCGGTGGCGATCTGCGAGCAGATGGGCGACCCGGCGCTGGCCAAGGGCATCGTCGAACGCAAGGTGGTGCGCATCGTCACGCCCGGCACGGTGACCGATGCGGCACTGCTGGAAGAACGTCGCGACAACCTGTTGCTGGCGATCGCGGCGGGGTCGAATGGCACGTACGGCCTCGCCTGGGTCGACCTGTCCAGCGGCCGTTTCCTGCTCAGCGAAGTACCCCACGCCGAAGCGCTGGCCGCCGAACTGGCGCGGCTGCAGCCGGCCGAGACCCTGGTCGACGAAAGCGTCGCGTGGCCGAAGCTGGTCGGCACGCTGCCCGGCCTGCGCAAGCGGCCGCCGTGGCACTTCGACACCGACGCAGCGAAGCGCGAGCTCAATCGCTTCTTCGGCACCCGCGACCTCGGCGGCTTCGGCGTGGACAACCTGCCGTTGGCCACCGCCGCGGCCGGCTGCCTGCTCGGCTATGTCGAGGAAACCCAGAAGAGCGCGCTGCCGCACCTCACCGGCATGGCGGTGGAAAGCGCCGGCGAGACGGTCGCACTGGACGCGGCCACCCGTCGCAATCTGGAACTGGACACGCATCCCAGCGGCCGCACCGAACACACCCTGCTCGGCGTGCTCGACGAGACGGTGACGCCGATGGGCACGCGCCTACTGCGCCGCTGGCTGAATCGGCCGCTGCGCTCGCGCGACCTGCTGCGCCAACGCCATCAGGCGATCGGCATGCTGATCGACAGCCGTCGCTACGAACCGCTGCGCGAACAGCTGCGCGGCATCGGTGACCTGGAACGCATCCTCGCTCGCGTGGCGCTGCGCTCGGCGCGGCCGCGCGACCTGTCCACCCTGCGCGACGGCCTCGCCGCCGCGCCGGTGTTGCGCGAACAGATCGCCGCGCTGGACAGCCCCCTACTGCATGCCCTGGTCGAACGCATCGGCGATCACGCCGACAGTGCCGCCCTGCTCGCCCGCGCCATCGTGGCGCAGCCGCCAGTCCTGCAGCGCGATGGCGGCGTGGTCGCCGACGGTTACGACGCCGAACTCGACGAGTTGCGCCGGCTGTCGACCCACGCCGATCAATACCTGGTCGAGCTGGAGGAGCGCGAGAAGGCCGCCAGCGGCATCAGCACGCTGAAGGTCGGCTACAACCGCGTGCACGGCTATTACATCGAGATCACCAAGGCACAGTCGGACAAGGCGCCCACGCACTACACGCGCCGGCAGACCACCAAGAACGCCGAACGCTACATCACCGAGGAGCTGAAGTCGTTCGAGGACAAGGTGCTGTCGGCGAAGGAGCGCTCGCTGATGCGCGAGCGCGCGCTGTACGAAGCGCTGCTCGACACACTCACCGGGAAACTCGAACCGCTGAAAGCCGCCGCCGCCGCGATGGCCGAACTCGACGTGCTCGCCACCCTGGCCGAGCGTGCCGAAGCGCTGGACTGGACTGCACCGGAACTCACCGACGAACCCGGCATCGCGATCGAGCGCGGCCGTCACCCGGTGGTGGAAAAGGTGCGTGACGAACCGTTCGAGCCGAACGACCTCGCGCTCGATGACGGCCGCCGCATGCTGGTGATCACCGGCCCCAACATGGGCGGCAAATCCACCTACATGCGGCAAAACGCACTGATCGTGCTGCTGGCGCATATCGGCAGCTACGTACCCGCATCACGCGCAGTAATCGGCCCGATCGACCGCATCTTCACCCGCATCGGCGCCGGCGATGACCTGTCACGGGGCCAGTCCACCTTCATGGTGGAGATGAGCGAGACGGCGAACATCCTGCACAACGCCACCGAACACAGCATGGTGCTGATGGACGAAGTCGGCCGCGGCACCAGCACCTACGACGGCCTTTCGCTGGCGCGCGCCGCCGCCGTACACCTGGCGCGCAACAGCCGCGCCTATACCTTGTTCGCCACGCACTACTTCGAGCTGACCGAACTGGCCGGCGAATACCCGACCATCGCGAACGTACATCTCGACGCCGTCGAATACGGCGAGCAACTGGTGTTCATGCACGCGGTGAAGGACGGTCCGGCCAACCGCAGTTTCGGCCTGCAGGTCGCCGCGCTCGCCGGCTTGCCGAAATCGGTGATCGCCGATGCGAAGCGCACGCTGGGCGAACTGGAGCGCGGCATGCACCAGCATGCCTCGGCGGCGAAACCCGTGACCGGGAATTCGCCGCAACTGGGGCTGTTCGCAGCGGCGGCCCCTTCTGCCGTGGAACGGGCACTGGAGGCGGTCGATCCGGATGCGCTGACCCCCCGCGAAGCGCTGGAGGCGCTCTACCGGCTCAAGGCGCTGGCCTGAAAGCGGGCGCGGCAGCGGATAACTGATCCGCGCCACCGCACCCGGCCACCGACGCCCGCCGGAGTTCAGGCCGCGGCGCTGAGCCGGGCCGCGTCCAGGGCCTGACGGAGATCGTCCCACACGTCCTCGACATGCTCGATGCCGACCGACAGCCGCAGCAAGCCCGGCGTGATGCCGTGCTGCGCCTGCGTGGCCGCATCCACCACGCGGTGGGTCAGCCCGGCCGGATGCTGGATCAAGGTGTCGACCGAACCCAGGCTCACCGCCGGCGTGGCCAGTTTCACGGCCGCCATGACCCTCGCCGCCGCGGCATGGCCGCCGCGCATCTCGAACGCCATCAGGCTGCCCGGTCCACGCATCTGCGTACCCACCAGGTGGGCCTGGGTCACCGTACCTAGGCCGGGATAGCTGACCTTCGCCACCATCGCGTGCGCAGCCAGCCGTTCGGCCAGGATCTGCGCGTTCTGCTGCGCCTTCAGCACGCGCAGCGACAGCGTCGGCAAGCCACGATGCAGCATATAGGCGCCGAGCGGGTGCAGCAGGCCGCCGGTGGCCGCGCGCACCTGGCGCAGAGCCACCGCCCAGTCGGCATTGCAGGCCACCACCCCGGCAATCACATCGCCGTGACCACCGAGAAACTTGGTCGCACTGTGCAGCACCAGGGTCGCCCCGAGCGCCACCGGCTGTTGCAGCACGGGTGTGGCGAAAGTGGAATCCACCAGCACCGGTACCGCATCGGCCGCCTTCACCACTGCGGCGATGTCGATCAGATCCAGCGTCGGATTGGCCGGCGTCTCGATGATCACCAGCGCCGTGTCGACATCGATCGCTGCAGCCACCTCCTCCGGCCGAACCCAGCGCGTGCGAATGCCGAGCAGGCCCGAGTTCAACAGATGATCGGTGGTGCCGTAGAGCGGGCGCACCGCAAGCACATGCTGGCCGCGCTGGCCAGCGGCCAGCAGGCAGGCCGACATGGCGGCCATGCCCGAACCAAACGCCACCGCGTCGGTGGTGCCCTCCAACTGCGCCAGCGCGTTTTCAAAACGCGCCACGGTGGGATTGTGCAATCGCGCATAGATCGGGTTGGCCGCCGTGGCCGCGCCGCCGACCAGCGCGTCGAAGCTCGCCGTGCCGTCGCCGAGGTCGCGCACCGGATAAGTGGTGGACAGATCCAGCGGCGGCGCATGCACGCCCAACTCGGAAAAGGCTTCGCGGCCGGCGTGGACACCGAGCGTTTCAGGATGCGCCATGATTCCAGTCTCATTCGATAGAATGATCTGATACTAGAATCAACCTATGCACTTAAAACCATCCACCGAATCTTATTTCGCCGTGAGCCACTTTCATGCATCTCGACCGAATTGACTTCGCGATACTGCGCGAGTTGCGAAAGAACGCGCGACTGCCGAACAAGAACCTGGCCGAACGCGTCGGCGTGGCACCGTCGACTGCACTGGAACGGGTACGCCGGCTGCGCGAGCATGGCGCCATCACCGGCTACCACGCGGAGGTCGCGCCGGCGGCGGTCGGCATCGGCCTGCAGGCGATGATCAGCGTGCGGCTGGCGCGGCATTCGCGCGAGGATCTGGACGCTTTCCACGCCTACCTGCTGACCATGCGCGAGGTGCTGGCGTTCTATCACGTCGCCGGCGCCAACGATTACCTGCTGCATGTGGCGGTAGCCGACAGCGACCACCTGCGCGACTTCGCACTGGACGCATTCACCACGCGCCGGGAAGTGGCGCATATCGAGACCAGCCTGATCTTCACCTTTCGCCGCAATCCCGACATGCCGATCTACCGGGCGCAGGACGATCAGTGAGCAGCTCCCGGCAACGCGCTTGGGATTGCCGCCGAGGCCGGCGCGGCGCTGGCTGGCAAGCAGCCCGTGCGACTGTGCAGAATCGCCAGTTATCCGAGAAGCATGCGCATCTCAGCCGCGACCGGGTTCCCGGACGCGTGACGCGCGCTTCTCATGCGCATGGATGAACATCAGCACGTCGTCCAGCGTCGGCGCATCGCCACGCAGCGGCCGTGATATCGAAAGCAGCAGCGCCGAATGACCCACGCCTGGGTAAAGCTTCAAGGTGACGTCCTCGTGCCGCGCCTGCATCGCACGCGCCAGCGACTTGCTGTTGGATGGATCGACTTCGTGATCGGCGGTTCCGTGCAATAGCAGCATCGGCGGTTCGGCGCCGTGCACGAACGACACCGGCTGTGCGCTACGCTGCTCGGCCGGCGTCTTGCCGAACATGCCGATCATGTCCTTTTCCTTCGCCGCGATCGGCACGAAGTCGTAGACGCCGGCCAGGCCGATGAAGCCGGCCAACTCACGCGGCTGCATGCCATCGGCCTCCAGCCAACGCGGGTCGGTGGCGAGCAAGGCCGCGATCTGCCCGCCGGCCGAATGGCCCATCACGAAAATGCCCCCGGCATCACCGCCGATCTGCGCGGCATGAGCATGGGTCCATGCCACCGCGTCCGCCGCGTCCCGCATGAAGCCGTCCATTTTCACGCCTGGATACTTGCGGTAATCCGGAACCACCACGATCACGCCGCGCGCAGCCAGCGCAGCGCCGGTGAAGCGGTACCACTGGCGCTTGCCGCGCATCCAGTCGCCGCCATAGAAGAAAACCACGATGGGCGCGTGCTCCACGGAGGCGGGACGATAGACATCAAGCGCGAGATGATGCTGCACGTCGAACACGACATCGCGCTCGACCTCGATGCCCCGGCGCTCGTCCGTGCTATTGAGTCCGGCAAACAGTGCGCCCTGGCAACCGCCCAGCAAGAGCAACACGCCGAGCGCCAGCAAGCACTTGAGACCGCAGGTCCGATGTATGGGCAAACGAAACTCCAGGTTGGCGGGAACGCCGGCGACAAAAATCCCGGGGGCACGCCCTGCGGCAGCGCACCGACTCGCTGGGGTGCAGCAGGTCCGGATCCGGACTACGAAACCATCCGGAATCACGATGTACCAGTCCAACATGACAGCTTAGCCAGAGATGCCGCCTCTGGCGTACGCCCCAGTTCACGCCATGCCCGGACGACGCTCAAGGCCGATCGGCCATGGCCGCCAAAAAGCCTCCACGTGCGAACACGGGAGGCTCAGGCAAGCAAGGCCTAGCGTCAGCGCATCCGAAACTATCAGTGCGTACGCTGACGGTGGATACGGCGGCTGTTCTTGTTCTCGGACTTGTTGAGGTTGTGCTGTTCCTGCTTGGTCAGATGGCCATTGTGCTTGGCCTCGTCGGCGCTCTCGCGCTGCGCGATATTGGAGTCATGCTTCTCGTCGCGTGCCTCCTGCTTGGCGTTGATCTGCCCATCCTTCACGCCGTTCTGGATGCGGTTCTGCTGGTTGTCCAGGCGCTGGTTGACCTCGTTGACGCGCGGATGCCCGGGAACCGCGGTGTCGGTTGTCGCCTGCGCCATGGCTGCGCCGGAAGCGAACACGGCGGAAACCAGCAACCCCATCAAGCTGAAGCGGAACGTCGTCTTTGCATTCATGAGTAACACCCTCGGTCATGTGAATTGGCAGGATTGGACATGTATCGGAGAGAACCGCGCCGTCGCCCGGGAGACATATTGGCATCCGTGCACATGGCTGACACTCGCACGTTGGGTCATTGGCGATCGAACAAGTGAGAGCCCCTTCCCCCGCGCTGGCCAGACAGGTCGACCCATCTGGTTGGCACAAGCACGGGGAACGGCATGACCGCGAGCCGCGTTGACCGTCACCGGCTTCGTCCCGGCATCTGTTCAGCCACGGTTGATGCAATCGCGGCCGTTGGCCCGGTAGCCGTCACGCATGCGCCGATCCACCGATAGTCAATGGCTATCGAAAGCATCCATACAACCTAATTCCCTCAATACGCCCTTGGGCGTAGCCTGCACAAGTCCCCACCGAGCAGGAACCCACCATGAGCCATGATCGCAAGACCCTGACCACCGACGCCGGTGCGCCGCTGGCCGACAACCAGAACAGCCTCACCGCTGGCCCGCGTGGTCCGCTACTGGTGCAGGACGTGGCGCTGTTCGAGAAGCACGCCCACTTCAACCGCGAGCGCATCCCCGAGCGCGTGGTGCATGCCAAGGCTTCGGCCGCATTCGGCACGTTGACGATCACCCACGACATCACCCGCTACACCCGCGCGAAATTGTTCGAGCCGGGCACGCAGACGCCGATGCTGGCACGCTTCTCCACCGTTGCCGGCGAGCGCGGCGCGGCCGATGCCGAGCGCGACGTGCGCGGCTTCGCGCTGAAGTTCTATACCGAGGAAGGCAACTGGGACCTGGTCGGCAACAACACGCCGGTGTTCTTCATCCGCGACCCGTACAAGTTTCCCGACTTCATCCACACGCAGAAGCGCGACCCGCGTACCAACATGCGCAGCGCCACGGCGATGTGGGATTACTGGTCGCTGTCGCCCGAATCGCTGCACCAGGTCACCACCTTGATGAGCGACCGCGGCATTCCGGCCAGCCTGCGCCACATGCACGGTTTCGGCAGCCACACCTTCAGCTTCTGGAACGAGGCTGGCGAACGCTACTGGGTAAAGTTCCACTTCAAGACCCAGCAAGGCATCAAGAACATCAGCAACGCCGAAGCCGCCAGGCTGATCGGCGAGGATCGCGAATCGCACCAGCGCGACCTGTACGAGGCGATCGAGCGCAAGGACTTCCCGAAGTGGACGATGTACGTGCAGATCATGCCCGAGGCCGATGCCGAGAAGACCCCGTACAACCCGTTCGACCTGACCAAGGTATGGCCGCACAAGGACTACCCGCTGATCGAGGTCGGCGTGATGGAGTTGAACCGCAACCCGGACAACTACTTTGCCCAGGTCGAGCAGTCCAGCTTCTCGCCGGCCAACGTGGTGCCCGGCATCGGTTTCAGTCCGGACAAGGTGCTGCAGTTCCGCCTGTTCTCCTACGCCGACGCCGCGCGTCACCGGCTTGGCGCGAACCACGACCAGCTGCCGGTGAACCAGCCGCGCTGCCCGGTGCACAACTACGCGCGCGACGGCCTGATGCGCTACGGCGACAACGGCGGCGGCCGGGTGAACTACGAACCGAATTCGTTCAGCGGTCCGGTCGAGGATCCGTCCGTGAAGGAACCGCCGCTGAGGATCTCCGGCGATGCCGACCGCTACGACCATCGCATCGGCAACGATGACTACACGCAGCCAGGCGACCTGTTCCGCCTGATGAGCGCGGACCAGCAGCAGCAGTTGTTCGGCAATATCGCCGCGGCGATGCAGGGCGTGCCGGAGGCGATCATCCAGCGCCAGCTCGGCCACTTCGCCAAGGCCGATCCGGCCTATGCGGCAGGCGTGGCCAAGGCGCTGGGACTCAAGGACTGATACGCGCGCCGCGCGCCAGCGACAAGCCGGCGACCGGGTTACCGTGTCGCCGGCATCGCCACCTGATCAAGCTGCCATGGTTGGCAAGACGTCTGTCGATGCTTCAGCCAGCATGGACAGCGGCATGACCCGTTCCCGCGCAACATCGCGTGCCATCAGGCGCCCCGAGCGGACCAGCTGATCGATGCAGGCAACTACTTCGTTCCGCCCGAACGGCTTCTTGATGAAGTCATCGGCGCCAAAACGCTGCACATAGAATTGTTCGGTCGCCTGCGGATTGCCGCTGATCATCACGATCGGGATGTGCCGGGTCAGCTCGTCATGGCGCAGCGCGCGCAACACGGCAAACCCGTTGATGCCGGGCAGCACGATGTCCAGGAAGATCAACGCCGGCAGTTCGCTGCGGGCCAGCTCGATCGCGCTCTCGCCATCGAGCGCCTTGGTCACGGCGTAGCCATCCTTGTCCAGCATCTTGCCCAGCACTGCGCAGATGGTCGGCGAATCGTCGACCACCAGCATGCGCGCACCGGTCACCGTCTGCAGGTGCATGTCCGCACGCTGCCCGTCACTGCCGGTGCCAAGCAGGCGCTTGAAGAAGCCGATGCCGTTCCTCAACGCGAGTCCGTCCATACAAGCCTCCGAATCGTGGGAGGTTGCGCCAGCGCGCAGCCCCATGGATATGTGCAGATGGTGCTGCAGATCGGGCCGGCTTTCTGGGATGCACTACTCAGCGCGTATGCTTCATGCGTCGCAATTCGCGACGATCCTGCTTGTCGGGGCGCTTGGCGGGGCCCGCGGCCCCCACCAGCTGGCGCTGCTCACGGGCGGCCTCCCTGGCCACCCGGCTGGTTTCGGTCTCGCGGAACAGCGTCTGCGCCACGCTGGCCGGGCCGCGCTTGTCGGACAAGGCCAGCACCTCGACTTCCAGCCGCTCCTCACCCCGGCCGATCTTCAGGCGGTCGCCGGTGCGCAACTGCTTCGCCGGCTTGCAGCCGGCGTCGTTGAGGTCGATCTTGCCGCCGTCAATCGCCTGCTTGGCAAGGCTGCGCGTCTTGAAAAAGCGCGCCGCCCACAGCCATACGTCGACGCGCACTTCGGTCAGTGACATGGCCTGCAAGGACACGGTCCGGCTGACGGACAGCTCAGGAATGTCCGTTGGGCGGCACGATCAGGTCATGCGGATCCGGCATCGCGATATCCGGAATCGCCGCGTGCTCGGCCTCGGTATGCTCGGGTTGCGCGGGCAACGACTCCTCGGCGGTGCGCTGGCGCACCACCAGCCGGCCGGTCTTGGTCAGGTGCTGGATTCGCGCGAACACCTCGCCACGACCGAACGGCTTCTTCATGAAGTCGTCGGCGCCAAAACGCTGCACGTAGAACTGCTCGGTCGCCTGCAGGTTGCCGCTGATCATCACGATCGGAATGTCCCGCGTCAGCGGATCGCGACGCAGCGCACGCAACACGGCAAAGCCGTTCATGCCCGGCAGCACGATGTCCAGAAAGATCAGATCGGGGCGCTCCTTGCGCGCCAGCTCGATCGCCGCTTCGCCATCCGGCGCCTTGAACACCACATGGCCGTCCTGGTTGAGCATCTTTCCAAGCACGGCGCGGATCGTGGCCGAGTCATCCACCACCAGCACCCAGGCACCCTTGGGCACGCCATCGCGCGGCACGGCCCGGCGCTCGGAAGGATCGCCTCCGAAGAGCCGCTTGAACACATCAAAACCCGCCATGACAGGACCCCCTACCCGCCCATGAGATGCCAGCTAGTCTCGACTCAGTAGCGATCCGGCGCAAGCCGGCAAAGTTCCTACCCCAGCCACAGGTTGCCCAACGGGACGGTCAGCAGCGACAGCACGATGCCGGCGCCCAGCACGGTGTTGGCCAGCGCGGGCTCCAGCTCGTACTCGTCGGCGAGGATCGCCGCGGAGACCATCGGCGCCATCGCCGCCTGCAATACCCCGACCGTGAGCACCAGGCCGCCCACGCCACTCGCCACGCCCATCGCCCAGCACAGCAGCGGCGCCAGCAGCAGTTTCCAGGCCAGCCCCCAGCCGACCGCACCCAGCTGGCGGTCGCTGGGACGGAACCTGAATTGCAGGCCGACCGAGAACAGCGCCAGTGGCGTCAACGTGACGCCGATCGGCGCAAACACCCCATGCAACAGTTCCGGCCAGCCGCCGCATTGGCCAGCCACGATGCCGACGACCAGTGCGACGAAGGCGGGAAACGTCAGGATGCGCCGCAGGATCAGCGCCGGCTCCGGTTTGCGCCCCGCATGGACCGAAGCCACCAAGATGCCGGCCGATGCGAGCAGCGGAAACGCGCCAAGCTGGTCGGCCACCACCGCCAGCGTCAAGCCCGGCTGGCCGTGCAGCGCCTGCATCAACGGGTAACCCATGAACGAGGTATTGCCCAGGCCGCAGACGAGGATCAAGGCGCCCGTGCGTTGCCGCGACCAGCCCAGCCGCGGCCCGAGCAGGCCGAACAGCAGCCACGCGCCGCCGAACGTGAGCACCATCGCCGCCACCGGAAACCACAGCTGCGGATCGAACTTCACCCCGGGGATCAGATCCAGCACCAGCGCCGGCAGCGCCACGTTGATCACCCACCAGTTGATGCCCGCCACGATACCCACCGGCGGCTTCGCAAAGCGCGCCACCAGCACGCCCAGGAACAGGCAGACGAACAGCAGCAGCATTGCGCTCATCGGATGGCGGCAGACCACAAGGGGAAGGCTTCCCATTAAACGCGATGCCGTACGCGTGCGAAAGCGTGCAGCGCACCCTTCAGCGATAATCCAGCGCCTGCCCATCATCAGCTGCCCATGAACGACCCCACCCACGTCGCGCACGGACTGGCCGGCGACAGCACGCCACCGGACTGGCCCACGCTGACCGTGGCCGAGGTCGACACGCTGCTGCGCGGCTATCCGCAGCTCGGCACAGCCACGCGCATCGATTGGCACAGTCCGCGCCCGCTGTCGGCCGCCTGCCTGGTCGAAACCACCGGCGGGACCGTCTTCATCAAGCGCCATCACCGCAGCGTGCGTTCGGTCGCCACGCTCAGCGAAGAGCACCGCCTCATCGCCCATCTGCGCGGCAACGGCATGCCGATACCGATGGTGCTGGGTAATGTGCGGGGGCAAACCGCCGTGGCGCTCGGCGACTGGGTCTACGAGGCGCACGAACACGCTGCCGGTATCGACATCTATCGCGACGCGATCTCGTGGTCGCCGTTACCGAACCGCGAACACGCGATCAGCGCCGGCCACATGCTGGCGGCATTGCATGATGCCGCCACCGGCTACCGCGGCGCCCAGCGCGATACCCATGTCCTGGTCGCGCGCAGCGAGCTGATCACCGCATCCGACCCGATCGCCACGCTGCAGGCGCAACTGCGGCAGCGACCGGGTCTGGCCGATTACCTGCGCGATCGCGACTGGCAAACCGATCTCGCCGAGCTGTTCGCGCCCTGGCATGCCGCGCAGCCGCAGCTGGCGAAACAGACACGGCTGTGGACACACGGCGACTGGCATGTCTCCAACCTGTGCTGGAGCGACGACCGCGTGGATGCACGCATCACCGCCGTACTCGACTTCGGTCTCGCCGCCGCCAACTGCGCACTGTTCGATCTCGCCACCGCGATCGAGCGCAACGCGATCGCGTGGCTGGCGCTGGACACCGGCGAGGCAGCCGTGCACCTCGATATCGCCCGTGCGCTGATCGAAGGCTATCGGCGGCAGCGCCCGCTGGAGGCCGCCGAGATCCATCTGCTGGCCGACCTGCTGCCACTGGTGCATGTGGATTTCGCGCTGTCCGAGGTCGAGTATTTCCACCGCATCACCGGCTCGCGCGTCAACGCCGACGTGGCTTACGACACCTTCCTGCTTGGCCACGCGGCCTGGTTCGCGACGCCACCGGGACAGCTCTTGCTGCAGGCCGTCCGCGACAACGCCTGACCCGGCCAACGGCCATTCGTGGTTCAATACGCATTCTTGAAGCGGGGGTGCCCGGTGTCTGCCGGGCTGAGAGAGTCCCTTGGAACCTGATCCGGCCAGTACCGGCGTAGGGAGCTTGCTGATCCAGCGCGTCCATTCGGACGTCCGGATCGCCGTCGCTTCGTCCGCAATAAAGAAGACGATAACGATGGTTTCATTCCGTACTCCCCTCGCCCGTACGCCACTGATCCTTGCCCTGCTGTCGGTGATGACGTTCGCCCATGCACAGGACGACGCCGCATCCCAGCAGCAGGCCACGCCGCTGGCACCGGTGCATGTGCATGCGGACAGCAGCAGGGGCTATCACACCGACAGCACGGACCTCGGCGGCCTGGGCAACACGTCGCTGCACGACACGCCGGCCGCCATCACGGTGATTACCCGCGACCAGCTCGACGACCGCCAGCCGCGTACGTTGAGCGAACTGGCGCATGCCGACGCCGCGCTCGGCGACAACTACGCACCGGTCGGCTACTACCAGGACATCGCGATCCGCGGCTTCGCGCTGGATCTGGCCAGCGGCTTCCGCTTCAACGACCTCAGCATGGCCGGCGAACAATACATGACGCTGGAAGACAAGCAGCAGGTGGAGATCCTCAAGGGACTCGCCGGCCTGGAAGCAGGCGTGGTCGCCCCCGGCGGCCTCGTCAATTACGTCAGCAAGCGTCCGGCCGATGTGCATACCGTCACGGTCGGCACCGATTCGGAAGGCTCGCGTTATGAGGCGCTCGATGTCGGCACGTGGCTGACGCCGGACTTCGGTGTGCGCGTGAACGCGGCCCACGAAGACATGAACTCCTACGTGCAGCATGCCGATGGCCGCCGCAGCTTCATCTCACTGGCAGCGGACTGGAAGATCAGCCCCGACGCCACGCTGCAGCTGGACACCGATTACCAGACCAGCGGGCAGCGCTCGGTCTCCGGCTACCAGCTGCTCGGCGGCACGATGATTCCGCCCGACCCCAGCCGCACCCGCATGCTCGGCTTCGAGCCGTGGCAGCAGCCGGTCGGCATCCACGCCAGCAACAGCACGCTGCGTTTCAACTACACGTTCAATGACCACTGGCAGGCACAGGTATCCGCCGGCCACAGTCACGTGGCGATCGACGACAACGTCGCCTTCGCCTACGGCTGCTTCTATTCGCCAGGCTGCGCCAGCGGCGCCACGCCGGGCTGGTTCTTCGCGCCGAACGGCGACTACGACGTCTACGACTATCGCAGCCCCGACGACAATCGCCAGAACGACGAGCTGCGCGCGGTGCTCAAGGGGACGTTCGACACCGGCATCTTCACGCATGAACTCAGTGTCGGTGCCAGCACGTTCCAGCGCACGCTCAACCAGCGCCCGTATGTCTACGACTACGTCGGTACCGCCAACATCGACGAAGTCGATCCGCCGTACTTCGCGCCGTCGCCGAACCAGCCCGGGCCCTCGGCGCGCCGGCTGGACAGCTGGCAGCGCTCGCTGTTTGCACTCGATCGCATGCATCTCGGCTCGCAATGGCAGATCCTCGCCGGCGGCCGTTACGTGCAATTGAATGAGAGCGCGTTCGACGACGGCGGCGTACTGCAGCGCCATACCGTGGAGAACAAGCTGCTGCCGCAGGCGGCCGTGCTGTGGCAGCCGACCGCCGCGCTGACGGCCTACGCCAGCTACAGCGAAAGCCTATCGCTGGGCGGCGAAGCGCCGTACTGGGCATCGAACGGCAACGCCGTGCTGGCACCGCTGCTGGCGCGCCAGGCCGAAGCCGGCGTCAAGTACGAATGGAGCGATGCGCTGAGCCTGCAGGCCGCGCTGTACCGCATCCATCAGCCGTACCAGTTCGCGCAGCCGGACAACACGCCTGAAGGCTTCACCTTCGTGCAGCAGGGCAACGAGGTGCACACCGGGCTGGAACTCAATGCCGCCGGCCAGCTGAGCGACAACCTGCGCCTCACCGCCAGCGCCGACCTGATCCAGGCACGCGCCGAGGACACCGGCACGCCCAGCTACGAAGGCCACCAGATCGTCAACGTGCCGCGCCTGCGCACGTCGGTGTACCTGGATTACCGCCTGCCGTTCGCGGTCAATCTCAGCCTGCTCGGCGGCTGGCGCTACAGCAGCTCCAACCCCGCCACGCCGAACGGGCTGGTCAGCGTACCGGCCTACAACGTGTTCGATAGCGGTCTGCGCTACGTCACTTCGTGGAACGGCCACGCACTGACCTGGCGGCTGAACATCGACAACGTGTTCAACCATTTCTACTGGCGCGACACCGGCACCTCCGGCGGCGACAGCTACCTGTTCCGGGGTGCGCCACGGCTGGCCCGACTCTCACTGACCTACGCGTTCTGACATGACCCTGATCGAACTCATCGCCGCGCTGCTCAGCGCCTGGGGCGTCTGGCTCACCGCCAAGCGCCGGCCGTGGTGCTGGCCGGTGGGCCTGGTCTCGGTACTGGTCTACACCTGGGTCTTCGTCGACGCCAAGCTGTATTCCGATGCGCTGCTGCAACTGGCCTTCGCCGCACTGATCGTCTACGGCTGGGTGCGCTGGTTGCAGCACATGGGGGACGACGGTCGCGTATTGGTGGCGCCCTTGCTGCGCCAGCAAGCCGCGCTGCATATCGTGCTCGGCACGCTCGGCGCGCTCGCGCTGGGCTTTGCCATGCACCGCTGGACCGACGCCGCGCTACCCTGGCTGGATGCAGCATTGACCGCCTTCAGCCTGGTCGCCCAATGGTGGCAGGCGCGCCGGCATATCGCCGCGTGGTGGCTGTGGATCGTGGTCGATGTGATCTACGTGGGCGAATACGTCTACAAGTCGCTGCTGATCACCTCGGTGCTGTATGCCGGCTTCATCGTGCTGGCGGCGATCGGGCTGCGCAGCTGGCGGCAGGCCAGGGCTGGTCGAGAAACCGCTCGAACCGCCCCGGATCCTCGCGGCTGACAGGCTACACATTTTCATTACGCAGGGTCGGGCCCATCGGCGCAAAATAGCCCTCGCCATGAAAACCCCGATCGCAAGAAAGCGTCTTGTGTGCATCGCCATCCTGTTGCTGGCCGCGGCGCCGGCTGCCGGTGCGCAAAGCATCTACAAATGCACCAAGGCCGGCCAGGTCGAGTACACCGACCACCCCTGCCGCAGCGGCAAAACCGAACTGATCCATCAAGCCAGCGACAGCGAAATCATCGACCAGTATCTCGACCTGGGCCAGGACGCCCTCGCCAGGAACTATGCGGACTCGCATCACCTCGAAGTGCTCTACAAGGAACTCCTCGAAGCACGCCGGCAGAAGCAGCAAGCCGAAGCCCAGCAGCAGGCCGACTACGACAAGCAGCGCGACGCGGACGCACGGCAACAGGCACTCATCGACGCAGCCGCCTACCGTGGCCGGCTGGAGGGCGAGAACGACGCCTTGCGCCAGCAGAACGCCCAGTACCTTGACCAGCAAACGCAGCCTGTCTACGGCGATGCGTTTCCCTACTGGGGCGCCATGCCGCCGTACTGGAATCGTGGCCATGACCACGATCACGACGGCACGCACCATCCGCCGCCCAAGCCGGTCTTCCATCCGTGCGCGTCGCTTGCGGGTGGACGGGTGCGCTGCTGAAGATCTTAACGATTCCCGCCGAACAAGTGCGGCACTCAAGCGCGGCTGATAGCGAGTTCTGCTGCATCCATTCGATCACACAGGAACGGGCTCTGACCGATCCAGCGCTTCCCGCCGCCAATCGTTTGTCTATTCATGCTCGATGCGGACAACGGGAGCGCTCGAGCTGCATGCCTTGCCGACAGGAAGGATCCAACCGTTCACATCGGCCGCCTGCCACTTGATCAGCGATTGCCTTACGAAGATTTTTTCGCAACAACAGCATCCAGCTGTTCGATCGTCGCCGACGATGGCGGCTCGCTTGCCTGCAGCTGCGCAGCCACGGCGGCGGCTTCGCGCAGTACCCGCAGCATGTTGCCACCGGCGAGCTTGCCGAGTTCCTCGTCGGTCCAGCCGCGACGTGCCAGCTCCACGAGCAGGGCCGGGTACTTGTCGACGCCTTCCAGGCCCTGCGGCGTATCGGGAATGCCGTCGAAATCGGAACCGATCCCGACGCAGTCGATCCCCGCCACCTTGCGCACGTGTTCGATGTGATCGGCGACCATCGCCAACGTGACGACGGGCCTGGGATGCTTGCGGTCCCATTCGGCCAGCGCCGCCTTCGCCCGCTCGGGCTGACCGATGTAGAGGCCGGCGTAAGGTGGCGCGTTGTAGCGGGTCTGCTCGGCGGCACGATCGGCTTCCCAGCGCGCGCGCGCGGCCGATACATAGGACGGCGCAAAGGTCACCATCACGATGCCGCGGTTGCGCGCCACCATCTTCAGCACGTCGTCCGGCACGTCGCGCGGATGATCGTCCAGTGCGCGCGCACCGGAGTGCGAAAACATCACCGGCGCAACCGAGGCATTCAGGGCAGCACGCATCGTATCCGGGGATACGTGGCTGAGATCGACCAGCATGCCTAGCCGGTTCATCTCATGCACCACCACGCGTCCGAACGGGGTCAGCCCGTGATGCTTCGGCGCATCCGTTGCCGAATCGGCCCAGTCGTTGTCCAGCGTGTGGGTCAGCGTCATGTAGCGCGCACCGGCTGCATACATCTGGCGCAGCACCGGCAGCGAGTCGTCGATCTGGTGACCGCCCTCGATGCCGATCAGCGATGCCACGCGGCCGGCCTTGAACGCCTGCATGATGTCCTCCGCCGAATAGGCCATCTGCAGATCCTTCGGATAGCGCGCCACCATGGTGTGCACGATATCGATCTGCTCCAGCGTCATTTTCACCGCCGCTGGGCCAGTCACGGTCGGTGGAATCCACACTGACCAGAACTGCGCACCGAGATGACCCTTGTGCAGGCGCGGGATGTCCGTCATCAGCGGCGATGGCATCTCACCGTCCTCAGGCTTCAGCGGAAGGTTCGCGGTACTGACGCCGAGGTCCACGCCGGCGGCATTGCCGAAACGCTCGCGGATTTCCCAGGCCAGATCGTTGTGGCCGTCGATCAACGGCGTCGTGGCGAGCACGCGATCGACCCGTGCGGTCAGAGTCGCCTCATCGGGTCGGGCCGCGATCGCCGGCGACGCGCACAGCATGGCCAGGATTGTTGCCAGGCCGACCATGGCCTGGGTCGAACGTCTGCTGCTCGTCATGTTCTTGCCCTCCTGTTGTTACGAATGCGCAGCCATCGTTTCTTGCGTACCGCAGCAGGTTCTCCACACCCAACATGCCTATCCATTTGGCCATTCGAAGGCATCCGATTCGACCTTTGCCAAGCAGCGGCGGATGTCAGTCACCGTGCACTTTGTGCGTGTAAGCGCCAGCAGCGATGGACAAGGGTACATCGCAGCTTCTTGCTGTCTCGGAATGTTCATGCCCGGATGGTGAAATCCCCTTCCAGCCGCGCGCTCCTGCCATGGCTTGCCATGGCCACGAGGCGATCCATTGAATCTCGCTGCGCCCCACCGTGTCCGGCCAGCCCTGTCCTCTGCATCCAACAACGGGAGTTCTCATAATGTTCCGTTCTCTTATGTTCCGCCCTCACCTGCTTCGCAAGACGCTGCTATGCGCCTCGATCGCCTCGACGGGATTGGCATTCGCGGTTTCCGCCCAGATGGCACCGCCAACCAGCAAGGCTTCTTCCCCGGCTCAGGTGATCCCGGGCCCGTTGCCACGGATGACGCCGCAGGATGCCGTACCCACCGCCACGCCGATCAAGCACCTGGTGGTCATCTTTGGCGAGAACCGTTCGTTCGATCATTATTTTGGCACCTACCCGGTAGCGCAGAACCCGCCTGGCGAGCCGGTGTTCACCGCAGCGCCATCGACTCCGGCCGTGCACGGCCTTACACCGGCCCTGTTGACACAGAACCCGAACGCAACCAATCCGCTCAACGGCGTCAACGCGGTCAATCCGTTCCGGCTGGATCGCACGCAGGCCAACACCGAGGGCCAGAACCACTCCTATACACCCGAACAGAAGGCCTACGATAACGGCGTGGCGGATCTGTTCCCCGCCTACACTGGCAACAACACCGTCAGCAGCGCCGGTACCTTTGGCACCCACGGTCTGGTCATGGCCTATTTCGACGGCAACACCGTGACCGCAATGTGGAACTACGCCCAGCATTTTGCGTTGAACGACAACGCCTATACCGACACCTATGGACCCTCGACACCCGGCGCGCTGGAAGTGGTCGCCGGCACCAACAACGGTGCCCAGGCGATCATCGGCGCGGCCTCGACCATTCCCGATAACCAGGGCGGACTGACCCTGATAGGCGATACCGATCCGGCCTACGACAGCTGCTCGTCGACCTCCAGCACGGTCCGGATGACCTCGAAGAACATCGGCGATCTGTTGAATGGCGGCAATCTGACCTGGGGTGGCTTCATGGGCGGCTTCAACCTGACCGCCACCAACAGCAACGGCAGCACGGGCTGCTCGCGCAGCACCTATTCGAGCGTGCTGGGCACCACCAAGACCGACTACGTCCCCCATCACAACTGGTTCCAGTACTACGCATCCACGGCAAACCCGACCCATGCCCGTCCCAGCTCGATCGCCAAGATCGGCTATACCGATCCAAAGGACAGCGGTGCCACGCCGGTACACCACGAGTATGACGTCAACGATTTCTTCAGCGCCGTGTCCGCGGGCAACTTTCCATCGGTGAGCTATCTGAAGGCGCCAGCGGTGGGCGATGCTCATCCGGGCAATTCCGATCCGCTGGACGAGCAGGCATTCGTCGTCAAGGTGATCAATTTCCTGGAGCGGCAGCCCGACTGGAAGAACACCGCCATCATCATCACCTACGATGACTCCGATGGCTGGTACGACCATCGCTATGCGTCACCGACCACCGCGTCGTTCGATTCGACCACCAAGGAAGGCTCGGTCACCGGCGCCGACCAGCTCAATGGACCGGGTATGTGCACCGGTCCCGATGCCAGCCCCGGCATCGGTGTCAACGGCGGTGTCGTGAACGGGCGCTGCGGCCCCGGCACACGCGTCCCGTTCCTGCTGATCTCACCCTATGCCCGCGTCAACTACGTCGACGACACCCGCGTCAGCCAGTCCTCCGTCGTGCGTTTCATCGAGGACAACTGGCTCGGCGGCGAGCGCATTGGCCAAGGTTCGAACGACGCGACCGCTGGCAGCATCATGGGCATGTTCGATTTCAACCGGAACCAGTTCGATATGGCCCGTCCGATCTTCCTGGACCCCGAGCTGGGCACCGTGATCCCCGCACCGATCGAGCCACAGCCGCAACAGGCAGCCCTGCTGGTCGCGCACTCCAACAAGGCCCGGTAAGCCACCACGACTGACGGCAGTCCTGCCCGGCTGGCCTCCCAGCCGGGCAGGACTGCTTTCAGGCACCGCAGGGCGTTTTCTGGATGTCGCCGTACTTGCAGATGAAGGAATCCATGCAGATTCCTTTTCGACAAACCCAATGAAGCAAGGGATCACGCTCTTGTCGTCCGGCACCCGATCCTCCCGACATGCGGCATCCCATGGCCGCGCTCATCGGCGGAACGCGCTTTTCTGCACGGCACTCATTTTCGGCGCCCTGCTGGCTGACGCGTTTGTCACTCATGCCGATGCACAAATAGGTATCGGGATCGCAGGGACAAACGGCATCAACCCTCATCCGGTCACGTTGAACCTGCCACCCGTGCAGCCGCTGAGTGCCGTCGCACAATTGGGCAAGCTGCTGTTTTTCGATCGATCGCTCTCGGCCTCGGGGCGGCAAGCCTGTGCGTCGTGTCACAGCCCGGCATACGCCTACAACCCTCCGAACAAACTGATCGTCCAGCCGGGCGGTGCGGACCTCAAAAGCTTCGGCAACCGGCCACCTCCCTCGCTGGCTTATCTCTACCGGCAACAACCTTTCAGCATCGGCCCGGATACCGGGCCGGACGATGCGCCCGTCAATCTCAATACCGTGGCGGCCTCGGCTGCCAGCGCACCCATGGCGCAAAAATCCGCCGGCACCACGCAACCGACCGCCATGGTTCCTCAGGGCGGATTGTTCTGGGACGGTCGCGCCGACTCGCTGCAGCGACAGGCATTTCTCCCCGCGCTTGACCCGATCGAGATGGCCAACGGGAGTGTTGGCATGATCGCCAGCGAGCTCGCCCGCGCCAGTTATCGCCAAAGGTTCGTTCAGCTGTTCGGCCCAAGCATTTTCAACGATCCGGATCGGCTGGTTTCCGAGGCGATGTTCGCCCTTGTCCGCTACCAGATCGAAGATCCATCCTTCCATGCCTTCACCAGCAAGTACGACGCCTGGCTGCAGGGCAAGGCGCGGCTCACCGCGGCCGAAGCGCATGGCCTGCAGCTGTTCAACGATCCGCAAAAAGGCAATTGTGCCGCCTGCCATTTGAGTCAGCCCGGCCGCGACGGCCTGCCGCCGCTGTTCACCGACTCCGAGTACGAAGCGCTGGGCGTGCCGCGCAACCCAGACCTGCCGCTCAACAAAGATCCGAAATTTTTCGACCTCGGCCTGTGCGGACCGATCCGCAAGGATCTGGCCCAACAGAAGCGATACTGTGGCATGTTCCTCACCCCGACCCTGCGCAACGTCGACCGCCGTGCGGTGTTCTTCCACAACGGCGTATACCACACGCTGCAGCAGGTGCTGAACTTCTACAACCTGCGCAGCGTGCGACCCGAAAAGATCTACCCGCACGATGCCGGCGGCAAGCTCACGCTGTACAACGACATACCTGAAGCACTGCAGGGCAACGTGGACGTCAAGGATGCTCCCTTCGATCTCAAGGTCGGCGCCCCACCTGCGCTGACGAACCTGGACATGCAGGACATCATCGCCTTCATCCATACGCTCGATGACGGCTATGCACCGACGCCACAGCAGACTGGACACGCCGCCGCTGGCACCCTGTGACTTCGGCCTCTCGCGTGATCCAAACCGATCAGAGCCAGCCAGTTCCTAGGCCCCATGCGATTGCAGGTGGCTCTGACCGCTTCGCTTGGGGCGAGCGACCGGCACGAAGATCCGCACTGCGTGGTTCGCGAAGCCCACGCTCACTGCTTTCTCTGTTTCGGCAATGGAACTGCGGAAACAGGCATCGCCAAACGCCTGATTGCGGCATTGGCCTGCTCGACAATTTCGCCGTCGACCGCCGGATCCGCACGTAGCGCGCGCCAGGCACGCAATGCATCGACGCGCTGACCTGACGCTTCAAGCAGTTGCGCAAACACCGCCCGCATGGCGGGCTCGTCGAAGTCGAACTGCGCCAACGTCGCGGCCTGCTCGGCCGGTGGAGCAGCCTGCAACAGCGCAGCCGTGCGTTGCGGGTCACGGCCGAAATCGTAGTAGATGTCCTTCACGCTATCGCGCGTTTCCGAGTCGATCGGTTCACCATCGATGCGCATCGTGTTGACGAGCGCGAGCAACGCGGCATCCGCCGGTGTCGCATGCTCGTTGCGCAGTGCGGCGATCTGCAAGCTCCTCACATAGGCCCGCGTGGGACCGCTGGCGGCACGGGCGTCGGTCAACGCATCGGCAAAGTGCCCGGACGCGGTCGTCAGGTCGCCGTGCTGCCAGAGAATCCAGTGGCCCCAGAAAGCATGGGCGTAGGCGTTATGGGTATCCGTAGCCAATGCACTCGCGTAGTCGCGCGCCGGGTCGACGCTGCTGCTGCCGTCGCGGCTCTTGAGGAACCGGGCCCAACCGAGATGGGCCAGAAGATCGGCGCGACGCTGGCCGGTGGCATCGGCAGCAGCGCGCTCAAGCACCGGAGCGACGGGATCGACGATGTCCGAAAAGGCGTGCCCCGGACCTGGCCGGGCGTCGCGCAACCACTGCATCGCGACGTCCTCCTGCTGCGCCTGCAGCGCCTTGCGACGCCGATCGATGGCCCACAGCGAGGATTCCAGCGGACCTGCCTCGCTGGTCAACTCGATGGCTTGTCCAAGGCCGGCCCAGGCTGCCGCGGGTTCGTCACGTTCGGACTGGATCTGCGCCAAACGCGCCAAATCGTCGACACGCGCCATGCGCTCCTTGGCATCGTGCACGAGCTTGACCGCCTGAAACAACCCCAGCAGAAGCGACACGATCACGCCGATGCCGGCGACGCGTTTGATGATGCGTTCGAACGAGGACGGCGGCGGAGCCGCGGCCTCTGTGCTGCGATTGCGCTTCATCTCGGACCTCCCGCTGCAGTGTCGCGCTTTGGGCGGCAGCTGCAAAGCGGAAATTCGATTCTCTGAATCGCGGCAGGATGCATGATCAGGGAAGAAGCTCCGGAGCAGTTCGCTTCTGCCTGCGACGAATAATGCCCGGCAAGCACCAAGCGGGGTGGCATTCTCTGTTACTCCGGGCATCCTGCCCTCCGCCCTTCGGGTCAGCTTCGCCGTTCGCACCGCTCCTGCGGCGCAGTGGTTACTGCGGCCACACAAGGGAAAAGTAACTCGGGCGCCAAAGGCGCACGAAAGCTCTTGGCGGTGAGCTCCAATGCAACGGTGAGCCTGGAGCTGAAGGCACTGGACCCCAGCCTACGCTGGGGTGACGCGAGGCTGGATTCCTGCGAGTGCCTTGTCGCTTATGTCCCGGCGAACAAGGCCTGGATTCGGGCGTACGGCATGGCGCCTTTGGCCAGCGACTCGGAGCGCCCACTATCCAGAAAATCCCGCGCCAGTGTTTCCGCCTGTCCCCACAGCATCTGCGAAATGCCGGAGCCCGCGCTGAAGCGCCGCACGCCGAGCTGACCCAGCTCGTCCACCGGCATCAGACCCGGCCACGCCATCACGTTGAGCGGCAAGCCTGTCCCCGCCACGATGGCCTGGATCTCCGCCGGTTCGTGCAGGCCGGGAACGAACAAGCCATCGGCGCCGGCCACGCGATAGATCGCGCTGCGTGACAGCACCTCATCGACCCGCCGCGAGGCATCGGCCAGGTTGGCCAGGTACACGTCGGTGCGTGCATTCACGAAGATGTCCGAACCGACCTTTGCGGCGGTGTTCTTGATCGCTTCGATTTTCGCGGCAAGCACGGCTGGCGCGTGGGCGCCATCCTCGATATTGATGCCGGCGACGCCGACATCGAGCAGTCGCCGGATCGTCTCGCCCACTGTCGCTGCGTCATCGGCGTAGCCGTTTTCCATGTCGACCGACAACGGCACCGTGAGGACGCGCGCGATGCCGGCAACAGCATGGATCGCGGCGTCCACCGGCAGTTTTCCACCGTCCGCATGGCCAAGCGCCCAGGCCATGCCCGCGCTGGTGGTGGCGATGGCCGCGGCGCCCAGGCTTTCGAACAACCTGGCACTGCCGGCGTCCCAGGCATTGGGCAGCCGCAGCGGCTGCGGACCACGATGCAATTGACGGAAGATGGCTGCGTTCGCTGACATGTCGAGCTCCGATGCATCGCCGATGTGGAACGCACATTCTGCTCGAAGTTTTATCCAGGCAACAGGCACGCCCTTGCAACGGTTCGCCGTGATGCCGCACAGCGCATGCGTGCGGAAGGGAGCAGACCTGTATGAGCTGAGGGCACTGGACTCAGCCTGTGCTGGGGTGCCGGATGGGTGAGATTTTCGCGAGTACCACTCCTCTCCCCCAGCCCTCTCCCTCAAGGGGAGAGGGATAAAAGAAAAAGCCCGCCGGATGGCGGGCTCTTCATTTCAGCAAGGCGCGACGCGCCCTAGCCCAGCAACACTCGATTCATCCGCTGCACAAACGCCGACGGATCCGGCAACTGCGCGCCCGCTGCAATCTCCGCCTGCTCCAGCAGCAGCGTCGCCAGATCCTTCGCCTTCGCCTCGTCGGCTTCCGCTTCGACCCGCTTCAGCAAGGCATGCTGCGGATTGATCTCCAGCGTCGGCTTGTTGTCCGGCATGTCGTGGCCGGCTTCGCGCAGCAGGCGCGCGAGATGCGGAGCCATCTCGTAGTCGGCAAGCGCCAGGCACGACGGTGAATCGGTGAGGCGGGCGGAGACGCGCACGTCGCCGACGCGGTCGCCGAGCAGGCCCTTGAGTTTCTTGACCAGCGGCTCGGCTTCCTTCGCGGATTCCTCCTGCTTCTTCTTGTCGGCCTCGTCCAGCGGCAGTTCGCCCTTGGCGACGTTCTGCAGTTTCTTGCCGCCGTATTCGCTCAAGGAGCCGAGCATCCATTCGTCGATGCGGTCGGACATCAGCAGCACCTCGATGCCCTTGGCCTTGAACGCTTCCAGCTGCGGGCTGCCCAGTGCGGCGGCGTAGCTGTCGGCGGTGATGAACCAGATCGTGTCCTGGCCCACCGGCATGCGGCCGATGTAGTCGTCGAACGAGACGGTCTGCGCGCTGCCCTCGCCTTTCGTGGAGGCGAAGCGCAGCAGCTTGGCGATGCGCTCGCGGTTGTTGGCGTCTTCGCTGATGCCTTCCTTGAGCGTGTTGCCGAACGCCTTGTAGAAGGTGGCGAACTTCTCCGGCTCGTCCTTGGCCAGCTTCTCGATCAGGTCGAGCACGCGCTTCACGCAGGCGGACTTGATGCGCTCGAGCTGGCGGTTCTGCTGCAGGATCTCGCGGCTCACGTTGAGCGGCAGGTCGTCCGCGTCGACCACGCCGCGCACGAAGCGCAGGTAGTTCGGCAGCAGCTCCTCGGCCGCGTCCATGATGAAGACGCGCTTGATGTAGAGCTTCAGCCCCTTGCGCTCGTCGCGGCCGCCCATCATCAGGTCGAACGGCGGCTGCGACGGGATGTACAGCAAGGTGGTGAAGCTCTGGCTGCCCTCGACGCGGTTGTGCGTCCATGCCAGCGCATCATTGAAATCGTGGCCGAGCGACTTGTAGAAGCTTTGGTAGTCCGCGTCGCTGATCTCCGACTTCGGCTTGGTCCACAGCGCCGAGGCGGCATTGATGGTCTCGAATTCGTCGGTCGGCTTGCCGTCCTTCTCGGTCGGCATGCGGATCGGGAAGGCGACGTGGTCGGAGTACTTGGTGATCAGCGAACGCAGCTGCCAGCGCTTGAGGAACTCGTCCTCGTCGGCCTTCAGGTGCAGGATGACGGACGTACCGCGCTCGGCCTGCTCGACCTGCTCCAGCGAATACTCGCCCTTGCCGTCGCTCTCCCATTTCACGCCATCGCTCGCCGGCGCACCGGCGCGGCGGCTGAGCACGGTGACCTTGTCGGCGACCACGAAGGCGGAATAGAAGCCCACGCCGAACTGGCCGATCAGCCGCGCGTCGGCCTTCTGCTCGCCCGACATCGCCTCCAGAAAGCGCTTGGTGCCGGAACTGGCGATGGTGCCGATGTTCGCCACCACCTCGTCGCGGTTCATGCCGACGCCGTTGTCGCGGATGGTGACGGTGCGCGCCTGCGGATCCCAGCTCACATCGATGTGCAGCTCGCTGTCGCCGGCCATCAGCTCGGGCTTGGCGATCGACTCGAAGCGCAGCTTGTCGCAGGCGTCGGAGGCGTTGGAGATCAGCTCGCGCAGGAAGATCTCCTTGTGCGAGTACAACGAATGGGTGACCAGGTGCAGCACCTGGGCGACTTCGGCTTCGAATTTGCGGGTTTCGGCGGGTGCGGTCATGGGCGGGTGTTCCGTTTGATGCGTGGATGTTTTGGATCGTGATTCCGGCGCAGGCCGGAATGACAAATGGGAAAGTTTACGGTGCCGCCGTGGTTATGCGGCGCTCTGCAGCGCAGCGATGCGCTCTTCCAGCGGCGGATGACTCATGAACAGTTTCCGGAAGCCATCGGCCAGTGGGCCGGAAATGCCGAATGCGGCGATGGTGTTGGGCAAGGTGCTTTCGCCATGGTTGGCCTGCAGCCGTTGCAGCGCCGAGATCATCGCGCCGCGACCGGCGAACCTGGCGCCCGCCGCATCGGCGCGGAACTCGCGCCAGCGCGAGAACGCGGCGACGATCATCGAAGCGAACAGGCCGAATACCACCTGCAGCACCATCACCACCACGAAGTAGCCGATGCCGCTGCCGCCGCGGTTGTCGCGACCACCGGAAAGCCAGCTGTCGACCAGCCGGCCCACGATGCGCGCAGCCAGGATAACCAGCGTGTTCAACACGCCCTGGATCAGGGTCAGCGTCACCATGTCGCCGTTGGCCACATGACCGATCTCGTGACCGAGCACGGCAGTGACCTGCTCGCGGTCCATCTGTTGCAGCAGGCCTGAGCTGACCGCGACCAGCGAACTGTTCCTGGTCATGCCGGTGGCGAACGCGTTCATCTCCGGCGCCTCGTAGATCGCCACCTCGGGCATGCCGATGCCTGCGTTCTGCGCGTGGCGACGCACGGTGTCGACCAGCCAGCGCTCGGTCTCGTTCTGCGGCTGCTCGATCACCCGCGCACCGGTGGACCACTTGGCGATCGTCTTGGACATCGCCAGCGAGATGAAGGCGCCGCCCATGCCGAACACGGCGGCGTAGGCCAGCAGGCCACCCATGCCGCCGTAGCCGCGGGCCGCGGCCATCTGGTCGATGCCGAACAGGTGGCAGACGATGCTCAGCAGGAGCAGGACGGCGAGGTTGGTACCGATGAACAATGCGATGCGACGCATGGCTGTCTCTCTATGGCAGTCATGAAGGGGAAACGCGCTTGGCGCGTGCACAAAAATTCGGGGCGCACAGGCCACGTTTCAAGGGCCTACCGCCCCTGACATGCGCGTCGCGTGCCCTAAAATACCCGCATGACCTATCGCGGCCGCTTCGCCCCGTCGCCCACCGGGCTCCTGCATTTCGGCTCGCTGGTGGCCGCCGTGGGCAGCTGGCTATGTGCGCGGCATGCCGGCGGCCAGTGGCTGCTGCGGATGGAGGACATCGACCCGCCGCGCGAGGTCGCCGGTTCGGCGGCCAGCATTCTCGTGGCGCTGCCGGCGTTCGGGCTGGTGACCGATGCGCCGCCGCTGTTCCAGTCGCAACGCGTGGCCGCCTACGACGCGGCATTCGAACAGCTGCGCGCGGCGGACCAGGTGTTTCCCTGCTGGTGCAGCCGCAGCGACCTGGCCGGCACGGACGGCATGCATCGCAACGGCCGCTGCATCGCCCTCGCCGCCCCGGATCGCCCGCCGGCGTGGCGGCTGCGTGTGCCGGATGTCGAGGTGGCGTTCGACGATGCGTTGCAGGGCCCGCAACGGCAGAACCTGCGCGAGAGCGCGGGCGACTTCGTGATCAAGCGGGTCGAAGGGTTCTATTCCTACCAGCTGGCCTGCGTGGTGGACGATGCCTTCCAGGGCATCACCGAGGTGGTGCGTGGCAGCGACCTGCTCGACTCCACCGCGCGGCAGATCTGGCTGCAGCGCTGCCTGGGCCTGCCGACGCCGCGCTACCGGCATCTGCCGCTGGCGCTGGATGCGCAGGGCCACAAGCTGTCCAAATCCGGCCAGGCCGGCCCGGTCGACCCTGCCGATCCCCTGCCGGCACTGCGAAAGGCGTTGGCGTTTCTGTCCGTGCCGCTGCCTGGGGACACGCTGCTCGTGCCGGATCTGCTGGTTCATGCACTGGCTCATTTCGATCCGGCGCTTTTGCCGCAATGCAGCGGTCACTCTGTCGCCTGAAACGCTATAAAGAAGGGGCGAACCGGCGTTCATGGCATCGGATTGCAGCAATGCCCTGCCATGATCCGGGATCCCATCGCCCACGGCTTTACCTCACAGGAGATCATGGACATGACACAGCGCACGGCATTGGTCACAGGCGGCACCGGCGGCATCGGCAGCGCGATCATCCGCTACCTCGCCGGTCAGGGGCACCGGGTCGCCACCAACTACCGTGACCAGGCCAAGGCCGAGGCATGGCATGGCGAGATGGCGAAGGACGGAATCGAGGTGTGCATGGTGCAAGGCGACGTCACCGACCCGACCGCCTGCGACGCAATGATCCGTGCCATCGAGGAAAAATGCGGCCCGATCGACATCCTGGTCAACAATGCCGGCATCACCCGCGACAGCACTTTCCACAAGATGAACTACCAGCAGTGGACGGACGTGATCAGCACCAACTTGAACGCCTGCTTCAACGTCACCCGCCCGGTGATCGACGGCATGCGCGCGCGCAAGTGGGGCCGCATCGTGCAGATCAGCTCGATCAACGGCCAGAAGGGCCAGTACGGCCAGGCCAACTACGCCGCGGCGAAGGCCGGCATGCACGGTTTCACCATCTCGCTGGCGCAGGAGAACGCGAAGTTCGGCATCACCGTGAACACCGTTTCACCCGGCTACGTCGGCACCGACATGGTGATGGCCGTGCCCGAAGAGGTGCGCGAGAAGATCGTGGCGCAGATCCCGGTAGGACGTCTCGGCCGACCGGAAGAAATCGCCCATGCCGTGGCGTTCTTTACCGGCGACCAGGCCAGCTGGATCACCGGGGCGAACCTGGCGATCAACGGCGGGCATTACATGGGTTGGTGATCGAACAGCCGGAGTGGGTGGAGAGGAGTGAGAAAAGAAGAGAGGAAGCCCGGCTCTTACTCGCTTCTCACTTCTCGCCTTTCCCCAGCAACTTCTCCAGCACCTTGCCCACCGCCGCAAACGCGAACGCGCCGGTGACGTGCGTGGCGGCGCCAAGCCCACCGCCGCAGGCCAGATTCAACGCATCGCCTCCCGGCGGCCGATTGCCGCACACCGTGCCGTCCGGCTGCGGGTACTGCACGTTCTGCAGCGAGTACACGGCCGACACGCCGAAGTAGCGATCCGGATTGCGCGGGAAGTTGAAGTCGGTGCGGAGCTTCTTGCGGACCAGGCTGAACATCGCATCGTGTTCGGTGCGCGATAGATCCCGTACGCGGATCTGGGTGGAGTCAGTGCGCCCGCCGGCCGAACCCACGCTGACGATGGGCAGCTTGCGCCGCCGGCACCAGGCGATGGTTTCCAGCTTCACGCGGAACGCGTCGCAGGCATCGAGCACCACGTCGTAGCCGCGGTCGAGCAATTCGTCCAGCGTGGACGGGGTAAGGAAGCGTTCGATCGGGTCGAGCCGGATCGCCGGGTTGATCGCCTTCGCCCGCGCCGCGATCACGCCGACCTTCGACTTGCCGAACTCGCCGTCCAGCGCATGCAGCTGGCGATTGGTATTGGACACGCAGACTTCGTCGGCGTCGATCAGGGTGAGCCGGCCCACGCCGCTGCGCGCCAAGGCTTCGGCCGCCCACGAACCGACACCGCCGATGCCGATCACGCACACATGCGCCTGCGCCAACCTGGCCACGCTGCCGGCGCCGTACAGGCGTTCGACCCCGGCGAAGCGCTCGGCCGGAAATTCCACGTCAGTCATGTCGTGCTGCCAAGCATGGGAGAGCCTCGAATAATTCGTCTTGTACCGTCAGGAAATCTTGGACTTTCTGCAGAAACAACCTGCCTACCCGGCCATTTTATCGCGCATGCGTGGATGCAATACGGCGGCGCGGGTTATTCTTGCCGCCCTCCTCGTCCCCTGCGGAACCGAAACGATGCGCGTCGCTCTGTTGATCCTGCTGGGCCTGGTGATTGGCGTGATCGGTACCGTCAACGTCATGAGCACGCTGGGCGCACGTCATCCGATGCCCAAGGCGGTGATGCAGACGATGGGCTACCACATGGGCGAGCTGGGCCATGCGCTGAAGGCAAAGCAATGCGGGGCCGCCAGCAGCCAGCATCACCTGCAGCGACTGCAATCCACCGCCACCGACATCGTGCCGGTGTTCGGCGTGCCCGAAAAGGACTTCACCGACGACGCGAGCCAGTTGCAGGATCGCCTGCAGCAGGCACTGCAATCGGCACCCGCCGACTGCGCCGCCCTGGCTGCCGCCCTCAAGCCGATCGACGAGACCTGCAAGAGCTGCCACCAGAAATACCGCTGATCCGCTCAGGCACGGCCCGCGCTCAGAAGCTGACCTTGCCGCGCAACATCTGTCCGTACATCACCCAGTCGCCAAGCAGGCTGTACAGCGGATGCTTGAACGTGGCCGGACGGTTCTTCTCGAACACGTAGTGGCCCACCCAGGCACAGCCGTAACCGGCCACGGGCATCAGCCATAGCCAGCCGAGCTGGCCGGTCAGCAGCGCCACCAGCAATACCACGATCACCAGGCTGCTGCCGATGAAATGCATGCGCCTGCAGCTGCGATTGCCGTGCTCGGTCAGGTAGTAGGGATAGAACTCGCTGAAACTGGTGAAGCCGGACATGCGCAAGCCCCTCGACGGATCGACCCGGACAGCCTGACCCGGCGACGTTTCCGTTGCAACTGGAAGCGCCGGTCAAGGCAGCGGAATGAACTCGTCCTCGTCGCCGGTGACCTTGCCCATGCGCTGCGCCTGCCAGTCGGCCTTGGCCTGTTCGATCCGCTCCTGGGTGCCCGCGACGAAGTTCCACCACAAATGCCGCTCGCCATCGAGCGGCGCACCGCCGAACAACAGCAGCTTGCTGTCCGCGTTTGCGCGTAACGACGCTGCCGTTGGCCCTGCCTGCACAGCCATCTGTGCCGCCGCAAGATCCAGCTCGCCCCAGCGAACCGCGCCCTCGACGAGGAAGACACCACGTTCGACATGCTCCTGCGGCAACGCCAGTTCGGCGCCAGCGGCCAGCTTTACCTCGAGCAGGAACATCGGCCCGAACACCTTGACCGGCGACTGTTGCCCGTACGCGCTGCCGGCAATCAGCACTGCTTCCATGCCGGGCTGGCGGATCGTCGGCAACACCGCGCGATCATGGTGATGGAATTCGGGCGCCACCTCGGCATCGGCCTGCGGCAAGGCCACCCAGATCTGCACGCCATGCAACGACTGTCCGTCGCGACGCTCGTCCGGCGGCGTGCGTTCCGAATGCACGATGCCGCGCCCGGCGGTCATCCAGTTCACTTCGCCGGGACGGATGTCGGCCACGCTGCCGATGCTGTCGCGGTGGCGGATCGCCCCCTCGAACAGCCAGCTCACCGTGGCCAGCCCGATGTGCGGATGCGGCCGCACATCCATGCCGCTGCCGGGCGCAAACGTGGCTGGCCCCATGTGATCGAAGAAAACCAAGGGGCCGACATGGCGCGCCTGCAGCACCGGCAGCATCCGCCGCACGGTGAAGCCATCGCCAAGATCGTGCAGGCGGCCTTCGATCAGGGTCGGGGTGGCTTCCATCATCGTTCTCCGTGGCTCACCAGGCGCGCCGATACTGGATCGGCACCTCGATCTTGGCATCGAGCAGTTGCGCTGCCCGACGCGGGAAATACGGGTCACGCAGGCTCTCGCGCGCTATCAATACCACGTCGGCTTCGCCGTTGGCGACGATGTCCGCAGCATGCTGCGCCGTGGTGATCAGGCCCACCGCACCGGTGGCAATACCCGCCTCGCGGCGGATGCGCGCGGCGAACGGCACCTGGTAGCCCGGCTTCAGCGGAATCGTGACATGCGGCAGCAAGCCACCGCTGGAAACATCAATCAGGTCGACGCCAAGCTGTTTCACCTGCGCGGCCAGTTGCACGCTCTGCTCGATATCCCAGCCGCCGGCATCGGCCCAATCGGTGGCCGAGATGCGCAGCCACAACGGCAGCTCAGCCGGCCACACCTCGCGCACCGCGGCGATCACCTCGCGCACCAGGCGACTGCGATTCTCGAAGCTGCCGCCATAGGCGTCCTCGCGCCGGTTGCTCAGCGGCGACAGGAACTGGTGCAGCAGGTAGCCGTGTGCCGCGTGCAGCTCGATCAACTCGAAGCCGGCGGCCAGTGCGCGTTGTGCCGCTGCACGGAAATCCGCAATCACTGCCTGGATGCCAGCTTCGTCCAGTGCGTGCGGCACGTTCCAGCCGGCATCGAATGGCAACGCCGATGGCGCCACGGTCAGCCAGTCGCCCTGCCCGGCCGGTACGGGGCCATGCCCTTCCCACGGGCGCAGCGTGCTGGCCTTGCGTCCGGCATGAGCAAGTTGCACGCCGGCAATCGCACCCTCCGCCTTGATGAAGCGGGCGATCGGCTGCCACGCATCCTGCTGGGCCTGATTCCACAGGCCGGTGTCCTGCGGCGAGATGCGTCCCTGCGCCGAGACCGCGGTGGCCTCGGCGATCACCACCGCCGCGCCGCCCACGGCACGGCTGCCCAGATGCACCGTATGCCACTCATTCGGCATGCCGTCGACGGCCGAGTACTGGCACATCGGCGACACCACCAGACGGTTGCGCAAGTTGAGGCCGCGCTGGGCCAGGGGTTCAAACAGGTTCATCGGGTCATCCACCAGGGAACAGCTGTCCCATATGCAGGCGACCTGCCCATGGATCAAGCGGCCGGGTGGCTCCGCGCGGTCAAACCGACATCCTGCGCAGCAACCCAGCTGGCGATGCGTGCGGCGATCGGTTCGGGAGTCTTCATCCAGCTGAAATGATCGGCCGGCCGGCCATCCAGGTCCTGCGTCGTGATGACCTCCACGCGTTGGCTGGCCTGCGGCATCTTGCCTAGCAGCCAATCCAGTGAGGCTCGCGGCCCCAGCCAGTCGTCCTGCAAACGCAAAGCCAGTACCGGCAGCGGCGACGCGGCCAGGGCCTGTTCGAAATCCTGCGCCATCCCCGCCGCCGCATAACGGCCGCTGCATCCGCTGCGCGCCCAGTCGGCGATCAACCGGCGGGCCTCATTGCCGGCAAAGCCGATCCGCCGCCCCGGCAGATAGCCCACCAGCCAAGCCAGCCACGGAGCGAGTACATAGGCCACCCGAATCAGGCCGCCGAAGCGGAAGCGGCGCCAATACGGCGAACCACTCGCCACCAGCACCAGGCCGGCGTGTTCGGACGGATGCAGGCTGGCATACAGCGAACCCAGCTGTCCGCCCAGACTGTGTCCACCCAGCCAGCAGGACGCCTGCGGCCAGCGCGCACGTACCGCGGCCAGCGCGGCCGGCAGATCGTCGGCCAGCAGTTCGCGGTAACCCCAATCGTCACGGCGACCTGCCCGCTGGCTGCTGGAACCGATGCCGCGCCATTCGTGCACGACCAACGCCACGCCCCGCGCGGCCAGCGCCTCGGCCAGCGGCAGGTAGTGCCTGGCCGGCATGCCCATCGCCGGCAACCAGAACAACAGCTGGCGCCATGTCCCCGTGGGGTGGACGCAGAGCAACTCGAAGCGTGAGCCATCGACAGCCCGTACCGGAATGACTGCCTGCTCGGTCACTACGGCGACCGCCGGCATCGGCACGGGCGCACGGCCATGGGAAAGATCGGACATCCCGACAGGCTAGCGAATTGTTGCGCCAACGACAAAAGAAGAGGCCGGCTTGCGCCGGCCTCTTCAGGATATCAACGCCGTTATCAGGCCGGCGTGACGTCTTCGGCCTGCAAGCCCTTCTGGCCGTCGACGACCTTGAAGCTCACTTTCTGCCCTTCCTGCAGGCTCTTGAATCCCGTGCCGGTAATGGCGCGGAAATGCACAAACACGTCAGGGCCATTCTCCCGGCTGATGAAGCCGAAGCCCTTGGCGTCGTTGAACCACTTGACGGTACCTACTTCACGATCCGACATGACTCACTCCGATCCATTCCAGTCGCTGACACAAGCCGGCCCCAACGGGCCGACGGCTTACTGAGCTTGCCGGAATCATCGGGTGTAACGATAGGGATTCAGGAAACCCCTTACCGGGCACGCACGTGGCCGAGCAGACGCAGTGCCGTTAGCATAACGGATTTCCAGCTTGCAAGTGATTTGTCAAGCGGACTGTCACGGCCATTATCCAGGCAAGAAAAAACCGGACATCGCTGCCCGGTTTCCCCTACATCCGAAAGCCAATCAGGCCGGGGTCACTTCGTCGGCCTGCAGACCCTTCTGGCCCTGCACCACCTTGAAGGAGACCTGCTGGCCTTCCTGCAGGCTCTTGAAGCCCGAGCCGGCGATCGCGCGGAAATGCACAAAGACGTCCGGGCCATTGTCGCGGGCAATAAAACCGAAGCCCTTGGCGTCGTTGAACCACTTGACGGTACCGATCTGACGATCTGACATGCTAATCACTCCATGGGGTTTTAAAGACTCGACCTGCACACTGCGGCAGGCCGGCTTACTGGTGTGCAAGGAAACAACCCTAAGGTGAACGATGAGGCAGATCGCGGATCGGCTGCATCGGGCCACAAACTCTGCTGACCCCGGCAAACACAGTGGGCAAATCATAACGGCAGAATTGGGCGGATGCGAGATTACGCGGCACCGCACAAAATGGATTCGTTTTCACCGAATTTGTCCGGCGGATGACAAATTCAGATTTTCTTTACCTCGAACCCGCTCTAGTGTGAGCCCACCCTGTCGATAACTGCCGATTCGTTCCTGCGCCCGGCAAGTGTCCATCACCGAGGAGCACGAGCATGTCCATCCTGCCTCGCCTGAGCCTGACGTGCACGATCGCCGGCCTGTTGCTGGCCGGTTGCGCTCACCAGCCCACGACCCAGAACACGCCGAAAACCGCCGCCTTGCCGGCGACCGCCGCTGCCGGCAGCCGCACGGCATATCCGCACCACCCAGCGGCCAGCCAAGGCCATATCACCGTCCAGGGTGTCGAGCTGCCCGACCACACCGGCATTCCCGCCTGCGACGACTACCTGTCCAGTTACCTGGCCTGCCATCGCGCGGCCGCCATCTTTCCGCCAGATCAACTGGAATATCGCTACCAGCAGATGCGCACCAACCTGCTGATCGACTCGCAAAACCCAGATATCCGCCCACAACTGGCCGCCCGCTGCAACTCGCTGGCGGCCAGTTTGCGCGATGCCCTGCATGGCAAGTCATGCGCGGTGAATCCAGCCTCTGCCAGCAGCGCACCTTGAGCATATGGCGCGCCTATTCCCCGGCGCGCCAAGCTGCCCGCAAAGCCTTTGCCAAGGTCACCGGCTGCGTACGCCCCAACCTGATCGTGGGCGTGCCATGCCAGCGCGCCGTATCGGCGATCGCCGTGGCCAGCGCCTGCACCAATCCGTCATCGGGCACCACGCCCGGCTCCAGGAACAGCGCCTTGACCTCGAACGCACCCTCGCCACGGTGCGCCTTGGCGTCCAGCCGGCCAACCAGGCGGCCACGATGCAGGATCGGCAGCACGAAGTAACCGTAACGCCGTTTCGCCGCCGGCGTGTAGCACTCGATGGTGTACTCGAAACCGAACATCGCCAGCGCCCGTGCCCGATCCCACACCAGCGGGTCGAAAGGCGACAGCAGCGCGGTATGGGTCGCGCGCAGACGCCCCCGCAGCGCCCGCGACAGCATCCCGGCATGATCGCGATGCACATAGCCAGGTATCTTCCAGTCCTGTACCGACACCCTCAGCAGATCGCCACGAGCCAGCAAGGGCGCCAGCTCCCGCTCGGTCACCGCGGGTTTCAACCGGTAGTAGTCGGCGATCCAGCCGGCCTGGGTCACGCCCAGTGCCCGCACGCTGTCGAGGACGAAGCGTTGCCGCAGCTCCGTTGCAGGAAGGGCGGCGGCGGCGATATCGAATGGCGGATCGAGCTGCGCCAGCACGTTCGCGGCGAGATCGTATATGCGCTGAAAATTTTCGCGTCGCGCGACCATCAGCTCACCCAGCGCAAACCAGGCCTCCAGCCAGCGCTTCTCCGGCTTCCATGCCCACCAGCCCGGCTTGGCCGTTCTTGCATCGCCCTCCTTGCGCACGAAATCCGCCGCGCGTACCGCGCCGGAGACGCGAACGCCTTCGAGCAGCGCGTCCATTTCCGTGCGTTGTTCGCGATGCATGCGCTCGGCATGTCGTTGCGCCCAATGGCTGCCGCGCTGGCCCAGCCAGCCGCGATGCAAGCCGACATCGGCCGCACTCACAAAGCACGCCTCATGCGCCCAGCACTCGGCCAGCTGACCTTGCGCCAGCGCTTCGTCCAGCCACTCCATCGGATAAGCGCCGAGACGGGCATGCAGCACCAGGTACGGGCTGCGCGCAACCACATGGATGGTGTCGATCTGCAACAGGCGCATGCGCTCGATTGCCGCCACCACGTCGCTGCGCCGTGGCCGTCGGCGCAATGGCTGCAGCAGCCCCTGCGCCGACAATTGCAGCAGGCGCGCCTGCGCAAGACTCAGCATGTGACGGTTACCTGAAGCTGCGTGCAACGACACGGCAGCTTCACGCCATCATGACCAAGATGTTGAGCCGGCATTTACATAGTCCTTGTTAGCGTAATCCCCAGTCCGGTAGCCGACGGCGAAAATCTCTGCGCTGAATCGGCAGCGGATGTCCCCACCAAAGTTCTTCCCCTCAGTATTCTGGCATGGAGCATCGATATGAAATCTCACAAGCCTCTTTTATCCGCCCTCACCGCCGCTGCGTTGTTGTTCGCCGGCTCGCTGATCGCCCAGGATGCACCATCTCCACCGCCCGCACCGGCAGCGTCGATGGCCAGCCCTGCACCAACGGAAAGGGCAGCCTATCCGACGCCACAAGGTCAGGTCATCGTGCACAGCGCACCGGCGCCTGCACCGGTGATCAATCCGGCACCCTCGTTTGAACAATTGTCCGGTGGCGGCAAATGGATCAGTGAGGATCAGGCAGCCGCCTATCCGCCGCTGGCCAATGACTTCCTGAATGCCAGTCACAACGGCAAACGCGTCAGCAAGGCCCAGTACGACAACTGGGTCAAGCAACTTCAGTAACTAAGGTCACCATCCGTACCTACCGGCTCGTTGTCGAGAAGGTGGCTGGGCAAATGGCAAAGGCCCGCTGACTTGCGTCAGCGGGCCTTTGCCATGATCACCTGGGCGCGGGGACCGATCAGTGGTGATGACCACCGGCGCCGTGCACGTGGCCGTGTGCCAGCTCTTCCTCGCTGGCAGCGCGCACGTCGGTCACCTCGATCGCGAAATGCAGGGTCTTGCCGGCCAGCGGATGGTTGCCGTCGATGAACACCTTGTCGTCCTCGACCTTGGTCACGGTGACGTTGATCTCGCCCTGCGGACCGCGGCCCTGGAACTGCATGCCGGGCTGGATGTCCTCGACGCCCTGGAACGCCGCGCGCGGAACCTCCTGCATCAGCTCGGCGTGGTGCACGCCGTAACCTTCTTCGGGCGTCACATCGGCGGTGAACTTGTCGCCGGCTGCGCGGCCTTCCATCTGCTTCTCCAGGCCCGGCACGATATGGCCGCTGCCATGCAGATAGGTCAGCGGCTCGCGGCCTTCGGAGCTGTCGATGACCCGGCCCTGGTCGTCGGTCAACGTGTAGTGGAAGGCAGCAACGGAGTTCTGGGCAATCTGCATGTAAGTCTCACAAATAGGTTCAAGTCCGCCGGCCAGATGCCGGCACGAGCGCGCAAGGTTAACAGAACCGCGACAGACGGCCCGGCTGCGCAGGCTGGCCGGATTGGCGATACTGGGGCCATGAGCCCGCCGCCAAGCCGTTTTCGACACCGTCTCGCCTCGCTCCTGTGGCTGGCCGGCACATGCTGGCTCGGTACCTCGCTGGCGGCGGCACCCCCGGCCACCACCACCCCGACGGCACTGGCGGCGCAGATCGATGCACGCATCGGCCAGGATCGCTTCACTGCGGCCAGTTGGGGCATTGCCGTGATGTCGCTGGACAGCGGCCGCATGTTGTACGCGCATCGCGCCGACCATCTGTTGCAGCCGGCCTCCACCGCCAAGCTGTTCACCGCCGCGCTGAGCCTGGCCACGCTGGGCGCGGATTACCGCATACCCACTCGTTTGCTGAGCAGAGGTCCATTGCGTCATGGCCGTCTGGATGGCCATTTGATCCTGTACGGCATGGGCGACCCTACCCTTGGCACCGGGGAAAATGCCGACTGGGCCGACCGACTGGCAGGTCAGTTGGCCGCGCATGGCGTGCATTCCGTGCATGGCAACCTGATCGCCGACGACAGCTATTTCACAGGCCCGTCGTTCGGTAGCGGCTGGGAGGCCAGCGACCTGCAAAGCTGGTTCGCGGTACCGTCCTCCGCGCTCAGCGTGCAGGAGAACGTCGTCGACGTCACGGTGACTCCCGACACCGCCCCGGGCCAGCCAGCCAGCCTCACCCTCGCGCCGCATGACGGCATCCCGGTCGTGCTCGGCCAGCTCACTACCACCTTGCCTAACACCTCCAGCGACATCAACCTGTATCGCGCACCGGGCACCGACCGGCTGTATGCCTTCGGCAGCGTGCCTGCCGGCTCGACACCGCAGCATTTCAGGCTGGCCATGACGGATCCGGCCCTGCTGGCCGGACGCGAGCTGCGCCAGGCGTTGACACGCCATGGCATAAGCGTCAGCGGAAAGTTGCAGGTGCTGCACTGGCCGCAGGACGATGCCGGCCTGCTGGCCCATGCCAGCACACTCGGCGAAGTGCTGTCGCCGCCCTTGCTGGACATCCTGCAGCGCGGCCTCAAGCGTTCGCAGAACCTGTACCTGCAGAATCTGTTGCTGACTGTCGGTGCACACGAACAGGCGCGTACGGCAGATCCCGCCTCCGGCTTCGTGACTACCGAAGGCTACGCGATCCGTGCGCTGCAATCCCTGCTGGCGCAGATCGGCATTCCGCCCTCGGCGAGCATGATCACCGAGGGAGCCGGCTTGTCACGCCGTGACCTGGTGACACCGAACGCGCTGGTGCGCCTGCTCGGCTATCTGGCTGCACAGTCGTATGCCGTCCAGTTGCACGATGCCCTGCCGGTCGCCGGCGTGGACGGCACCCTGGTCAATCGCATGCACCAGACCGCGGCGGCCGGCAACGTGCACGCGAAGACCGGAAGCATGAGCGGCGTGCACTGCCTGGCCGGCTACGTCACCAGCGCCACCGGCGAACGGCTGGCTTTCGCCATCATGCTCAACAACTACGAACCGGCGGCCGACGCGCCCCGTGCCGGCAGCGAGCTGGACGCCATCGCCGAACTGCTGGCGAACTATCGCGGCGGCGAATGAAGCCGCCTGGCAGCATCAACCAGCCAGCCGCGCCAGGATGTCCTTGCCGATCTTCGCTGGCGTATCGGTGGGCGCATAGCGCTTGACCACCTGCCCGTCGGCATCGACCAGGAACTTGGTGAAGTTCCATTTGATCGACTCGCTGCCGAGGATGCCCTTGCCCTCGCTTTTCAGCCACTGGTACAGCGGATCGGCGTGCTCGCCATTGACCTCGATCTTGGCGAACATCGGAAACGTCACGTCGTAATGGGTGCTGCAGAAATTCTTTATCTCGGCCTCGTCGCCGGGCTCCTGGTGGCCGAACTGGTCACACGGGAAACCCAGCACCACCAGCCCGTGATCGCGCTGGTCCTGCCACAGTGTCTCCAACCCGCTGTATTGCGGGGTGAAACCGCATTTGGACGCGACATTGACGATCAGCAGTGTCTTGCCACGCCAGTCGGCGAGCGAGTGCGGGTTGCCATCGATATCGCGGACGGTGAAATCGTAAACGCTGGGCATGGATGGACTCCGTTCGGGTAAGCCGATTCAGCAGTCTACGCCATCGCTGGCCGTGCCCGTGACATAGAATGCCGTTTCCGCCCGCAGACCAAGCCCCCCGCCGTGATCCGCTTTGTCGATGTCCACAAGTCCTACCGCGTCGACGGCCGGGACATTCCCGCGCTGCAACCCTTCAGCCTCGACATCGCCGAGGGCGAGGTGTACGGCATCATCGGCCTGTCCGGCGCCGGCAAATCGACGCTCATACGGCTTATCAACCTGCTCGAACGCCCCAGTGGCGGCCATGTCTTCGTCGGCGACGTCGAGATGACCGCGCTGGCCGAACTGGCACTGCGCGCGCAGCGCCGCAAGATCGGCATGATCTTCCAGCACTTCAACCTGCTCGCCTCGCAGACCGTGGCCGACAATGTGGCCTTTCCGCTGCGGCTGGCCGGCGAACGCGATGCCGGCGCCATCCGCTCCCGTGTCGACGAACTGCTGGCGCGGGTGGGACTGACTGCGCACGCGGGCAAGTATCCGTCGCAACTGTCCGGTGGCCAGAAACAGCGTGTCGGCATTGCGCGCGCACTGGCCAACCGGCCGACGATCCTGTTGTGCGACGAGGCGACCAGTGCGCTCGATCCGCAGACCACCGCTTCGGTACTGGATCTGCTGGCCGAGATCAATCGCGAACTCAAGCTCACCATCGTGTTGATCACCCATGAGATGGATGTGGTGCGGCGCGTGTGCGATCGGGTGGCCGTACTGGATGCTGGCGTGATCGTCGAGCGCGGAGCGGTGGCTGATGTATTTCTTCATCCCCAGCATCCGACCACCCGGCGCTTCGTCAACGAGGCTTTGCCGGAGGAAGCCGCCAGCGAACTGGCGCCGTTCACCCAGGTGCCGGGGCGCATCTTGCGCCTGAGCTTCCGCGGCGACACCACGCTGACCCCTGCACTCGGACGCGTCGCCCGCGAGACCGGGATCGATTTCAACATCCTTGCCGGGCGTATCGACCGCATCAAGGACCTGCCCTACGGCCAGCTGACCCTGGCCATGCAGGGCGAACGCGTGGATGCCGCGTTGGCCGCACTGCGCGAGGCCGGCATCGAGATCGAGGAGTTGCACCGATGAGCCTGCTGCAGAAACTGTTCCCGAACATCGATGACTGGGGCGAGCTCGGCCGCGCCTGCATCGACACCCTGCTGATGCTCGGCGGCTCGCTGCTGCTGACCGTGCTGATCGGCCTGCCGCTGGGCGTGCTGCTCTATCTCACCGGCAAGGGCCAGTTGCGGCCGATGCCCCGGATCTACGCCGTCACCTCGCTGCTGGTGAATGTGCTGCGCTCGGTGCCCTTCATCATCCTGATGATCGTGCTGATGCCGGTGACCTATTTCCTGGTCGGCACCAAGCTGGGCATCCGCGGCGCGATCCCACCGCTGGTGATCGGTGCCGCACCGTTCTTTGCGCGACTGGTGGAAACCGCGTTGCGCGAGGTGCAGCAGGGCGTGATCGAGGCCAGTCAGGCGATGGGCGCCAGCTTGTGGCAGATCGTGCGCCACGTGCTGCTGCCGGAAGCGCGCGGCGGCATCATCGCCGGCATCACCGTCACCGCGATCGCGCTGGTCGGTTACACGGCAATGGGCGGCGCGATCGGCTCCGGCGGTCTGGGCGACCTGGCCTATCGCTACGGCTACCTCAGCTACAAGTCCGACTACATGCTGGTTACCGTGGCGTTGCTGATCGTGCTGGTGCAGCTGCTGCAGATGATCGGCGACCGCATCGTGACACGGTATAAGCAACGCTGATTTGGTTATTTGCGTTCGGCGGCATGGGCAGCCTACTTTCGTTGGCCGCCCATGAGAATCGCTGCCATGAGATTGCTGCTCGCCGCCGTCGCCGCCATCCTGGCCCTGCTCCTGCTGGCCGGCTATGCCGCGCCGAAGACGTGACGCATTACAAGCAATATTCACCCCATGTTTGTGTTTGGCAGTATAGACGGCTTATTATTGTGCGCCGCACAAGTGAATGTTTGCCATGAGAATGCTGCTTGCCGCCCTCGTCACCACCCTGGCCCTGCTGACGGGCTGTTCCGCGCCCAAGGAGGACGGCCAGACGCTCCGCGTGGCCGCCACCGCGATTCCGCACGCGGAAATCCTCAAGCAGGTCAAGCCGCTGCTGGCCAAGGAAGGCGTGAACCTGGAGATCAAGGTGTTCGCCGACTATGTGCAGCCGAATACACAGGTAGCCGAGAAGAACATCGACCTGAACTACTTCCAGACCAAACCCTACCTGGATGCATTCAACCGCGAGCACGGCACCAATCTCACCATCATCACCGGCGTGCATATCGAGCCATTCGGCGCGTATTCGCACAAATACAAAAGCATTGATCAGTTGCCCGACGGGGCCAGCGTGACCCTTCCGAACGATCCCAGCAACAACAGCCGCGCGCTGTTGCTGCTGGCGAAACACGGGCTGATCACGCTGAAGGATCCGAGCAACGAGCTGTCCACGCTGAAGGACATCACCGCGAATCCGAAACGCCTGCAGTTCCGCGAACTGGAGGCGGCGATGCTGCCGCGCACGCTGGACGAGGTGGATCTCGCCCTGATCAACACCAATTACGCCCTGGCCGCCGGCCTCAATCCAACCAGGGACGCGCTGCTGATCGAAGACAAGGACTCGCCCTACGTCAACTACCTGGTCGGTCGCCCCGACAACCAGAACGACCCGCGCGTGCAGAAGCTGGCGAAAGCGCTGACCAGTCCCGAGGTGAAGGCTTTCATCGAACAGAAATACCACGGCGCCGTGCTGCCGGCGTTCTGACGCCGTTCGCACAGGACTCGGCGCAGAGCCACCTAACCCTGCGACGCGGGTATCTCGAATACCTGGCGCAGGTAGGCCACATAAGCCTCGTCCTCGCACATGTTCTTGCCGGGCGAGTCGCTCAGCTTGGCCACCGGCTGGCCATTGCAACGGATCATCTTGATCACGATGTTGAGCGGCTCCGGCCCCACGTCGTTGGTGAGGTTGGTGCCGACGCCAAACGCGAGCAGGCAGCGGTCGCGAAAATGCGCGTACAGCTGCATCACCATCGGGATATCCAGCCCGTCACTGAACACCAGCACCTTGTTGCGCGGATCGACCCGGTTCGCGCAGTAGTGCGCCAGCACTTTCTCGCCCCACGCGAACGGATCGCCGGAATCGTGCCGGGTGCCGTCGAACAGCTTGCAGAAATACATGTCGAAATCGCGCAGGAACGCGTTGAGTCCGTAGACATCGGACAAGGCGATGCCCAGATCGCCACGGTATTCCTTCGCCCACGCCTCCAGCGCCGCCACCTGCGAATCGCGCAGGCGCGGGCCTAGCGCCTGGTGCGCCTGCAGGTATTCGTGCGCCAGCGTGCCGAGAGGGGTCAGCCCGAGCTTGCGCGCCAGCCACACGTTGCTGGTACCGGCCAGCTGCGTACCGAGTCCGTCGCGTAGCGTGGTCACCACTTCTTCCTGCCACACCCGCGAATAGCGCCGGCGCGTGCCGTAGTCGGCAATCCGGCAGCCGGAGTAATCCGGCGTATCGCGCAACAACGCGATCTTCGCTTGCAAGCGGCGGCGCCCCTCGGCCAGATCGCGACCTGCACTGGTGCGACGGAAGTACACCTCGTTGACGATCGCCAGCAGCGGCACCTCGAACAGGATCGTGTGCAGCCACGGCCCACGGATGCGGATCTCGATTTCGCCGTTGCCCGATGCGGAGGGCGCGATCTCGACATATTTCTCGTTGAGCTGGAACAGGCCCAGGAAATCGATGAAATCGCTCTTGATGAAACGCCACGCCCGCAGATAGGCAAGTTCCTCCACGGTGAAGCGCAGCCGGCACAACGCAGCCAGCTCGGCACGGATCTCGTCGATGCAGGGCACCAGGTCGACGCCCGGATTGCGGCACTTGAAGCGATACTCGACCTGCGCGGCCGGATACTGGTGCAGCACCACCTGCATCATCGAGAACTTGTACAGGTCGGTGTCGAGCAGCGAGTCGATGATCATCAGTTGCCCACAGGGGAGAAAGCTACGCGGCCATTATCCATGGCAGAGCACATCGCACCCTCTTGCGGCATACAAAAAGAAACCCCATCAGCCAGGGGAGGACTGACGGGGTTTGTCAGGCGGCATCCGGGGGAGGAAGGCCGGCCCCTCAGTGACACGATGTGCTGTGCCACTTCTTGTCGCCATCACGGCGATACGTGTGCTTAGTGTGGCCAGCGCGCCGTGAGTTCAACGTGTATGTCGAAATTTGTTCAGCTTTCCGACAGGCTAGGAGCATGCTGCTGTCGCTGCATGTGAATCGCATAGTCATCGACATGCGTGAACCTACAATTTCTTTACATCCCTTGCCGGAGCCTCTGATGAAGCTGCTCACCCTATGCCTGCTCGCGTTGTGTCTGGCCTTGCCCGCGACTGCTGCCGAGCTGAAAGTCGACCTCGGCCATGGCCTCGTCGCCTATCGCACCGAAGCCCTGCTCAAGCGACAGGATGCACGCACCATCAGCGTGCCAGCCGATGTCGCGTTCGGGCGCACGATGCAATATCGGGCAGTCCCCTTGCTCGCCCTGCTCAAGGGCATCGCCGCAGACGATCACCTGCAGTTCGTCGCCGGCGACGGCTTTGCCGCCGAGATTCCCGCCGCGCTGTTCCTGAACAGGCAGGGCAGCGAAGCGTGGCTGGCGATCGAGGACCCGGCACACCCCTGGCCGGCACTGGATGAAAATCATGCTCATGCCGGGCCGTTCTACATCGTGTGGACGCAGCCGCAGGCCGCCCATGTCAGTCCGGAACAATGGCCTTACCAGCTCGCCGCGATCCGCAGGCTGAGCGATGTCGCCGCACGCTTCCCGGCGATCCTGCCCGATCCGTTGCTGCCACCGGGCAGCGAGGTGCAGCGCGGTTTCGTCGTGTTCCAGCACACCTGCTTCGCCTGCCACACGCTCAACGGTGAAGGCGATGCGAAGCTCGGGCCCGATCTCAATATCCCGCACAACCCCACCGAGTACCTGCAGGCCGGCCTGCTGCGCGCGTACATCCGCAACCCGCAGTCGCTGCGCTACTGGCCGCAGGCCAGGATGCAGGGCCTCGATGCGCATGCGCTGTCCGATGCTGATCTGGATGCCGTGCTGGCGTATCTTCGCCATATGGCTACACGCAAGGTGACGCACTGACTCCGGCGAACTCGATCCCGCAAGCACTTCCGGCATATCGCCCGGCCGCTTGCATTCCATGGCAGATCGACGCCGGGCAAATCGAAGCACCCAAAGAATCAGGACTTGGACCACCATGGGCTTCCTGCAGGATCCACCGCAACTGCCGCACCCGTATCGCAGCGATCGCACACTGCTGGCTCTGCTCGATCGTGCGCTGCCTGCCGCGCGGCGCGCAGCGCTGGACGTCGATCTCGATGCACTCGGCGACTATGCACAGACGGCCTGGCAGCGCACCTGCAGCAGCGTTCGCCGCAAACCCGTACTGACCCAGTGGGACGCCTGGGGACAGCGCGTCGATCGCATCGAACTGACGCCCGCCTGGCAGGAAGGCGCGGCGATGACGACACGGCATGCCGTACTCGCTGCCGGCCATGGCGACAGCGCACATGGACGGCTGGAGGAATTCGCACGCGTCTACCTGTATCACGTGGCCAGCGAGTTCTATACCTGCCCGCTGGCGATGACCGATGGAGCCACCACGGCGATCAAGGCATCCGGCAATCGCGAACTGATCGAACGCGCGCTGCCGCATTTCCTCAGCCGCGACGCTTCGACGTTCTGGCTCAGCGGCCAGTGGATGACCGAGAACACCGGCGGCTCCGACGTCGGCGGCACGGAGACCATCGCGCGACGGGGCGCGGATGGACAATGGCGGCTGCACGGCCGCAAGTGGTTCAGTTCGGCCGTGGTCGGCGAAGCCGCACTGGCGCTGGCACGACCTGAAGGCGCCGAAGCGGGCACGGCTGCGCTGGCCCTGTTCTACGTCGAGACGATGGAGGGCGGCAGGCGCAAGCCCGGACTGGTGATCGACCGTCTGAAGGACAAGCTCGGCACGCACGAACTGCCCACCGCGGAGATCCATCTCGACGGCCTGCCCGCATGGCCGCTGGGCGAACTTGCCCATGGCGTGCGCCAGGTGGCGCCGATGCTCAACGTCACCCGCACCTGGAATGCGATCTGCGCGATCGCCAGCATGGCGCGTGCGATCAGCATGGCGCGTGATTACGCCTCGCGACGGCAGGCGTTTGGACGTCCCCTGATCGAGCAGCCGCTGCATGCGCAGACGCTGGCCGACATGCAGGCCGAGTTCGAGGGTGCCTTCGCGCTCGCATTCGAAGTCGCCCACCTGCTCGGTCGTGTCGAACGCGGCGCTGCCGCGCCACACGAGGCCGCCTTGCTGCGCCTGCTCACGCCGCTGGCCAAGCTATGGACCGGCAAGCTGGCCGTGAAGCTGTGCTCGGAAGCGCTGGAGTGTTTCGGCGGCGCCGGCTACATCGAGGACACCGGCCTGCCGCAGCTGCTGCGCGATGCGCAGGTGTACGCCATCTGGGAAGGCACCACCAATGTGCTGTCGCTGGACAGCCTGCGCGCGCTGGCCGGCGATACGTTCGCCGCCTTGCGCACGGGGATTCATGCATGGTCGGGCGACGCCGATGATTCCGCTGCGCTAGGCGCGATCCAGGCCACGCTGGATGCCGCCACCGCGTACCTCGACGGACATGCTTCGAATCGCGAATCGCTCGAAGCCGGTGCGCGTGGCCTCGCCTTTACGCTGGCGCGTTGTGCCAGCGCCGCACTGCTGGCACGCCAGGCGAGCTGGTCGAGCCGTCATGGCGATCCGCGCCCGGCAGCGGCATTGCAGCGTTTCGTTGGCCACGGCCTCAACCGGATGGTGGCGCCGGACGCGCGCAACACGGCCCTGCTGCTGGGCTAGCAAACGGTCAAGCCGGGGCTTTGCAGCCATGGCTTTCTTCCACACCACACCAAAGCTCCGTGGCAGGGCCGCCGCTCGGACCCAACACGGGCTAAAATGATCCGTCCCCTCCTCGGCCCACACGCATGCAGCATCTGACCATCGTCACCACCGGCGGCACCATCGACAAGATCTATTTCGACGACAAGTCGGACTACAAGATCGGTGCGCCACAGATCGGCGATATCCTCGGCCAGCTCGGCGTGGCGTTCCAGTTCGACGTGATTCCGATCCTGCGCAAGGACAGCCTGCATATGGGCGCCGAGGACCGCGCCTTGGTACGTTCGACGATCGAGGCGCAGCCGCATCGCCATGTGCTGGTCACCCACGGCACCGACACCATGGTCGAAACCGCCCGCGAACTGGCGAACATCAAAGGCAAGGTGATCGTGCTGACCGGCGCGCTGAATCCGGCGCGCTTCCAGGGTTCCGATGCGGTGTTCAACATCGGCTGTGCGGTGGCCGCCGTGCAGACGTTGCCCGATGGGGTCTACATCACCATGAACGGACGGGTGTGGGATCCGGCCAAGGTGCGCAAGAACCGCGATGCGAACCGCTTCGAGGAAGCCGCCGGCTAGTCGCACGGCAGCACGCATTTCGAAAAAGAGCAGGGGCCTGGTCTTGCAGACCGGGCCCCTGCTGTTTTCACCGCTGGTACTGGACGCTTACCAGGTTGCCTTCAGGCTCACGCCCGAGAACGCCGAGTAGCCGCGCAACTTGATGTAGTACGTGCCCGATGGCGCGCTGAAAGTGCAGCTCTCGTTGTTGCCGCTCAGATACGGACGACAGTCGTAGCTGGTGGTGCTCGGCGCGGAACCTTTCTTCACGTACAGATCCACGTCACCGGTACCACCGGAGCTGGCGATGGTCAGGCTGCCGGTACCCGCCGGCACCGTCACGGTGTAGCTCAGCTCCTGATTCGCAGCACCGGACTGACCGGTCACCGGCACGCCGTTCTGCAAACCGCCCGAACCGCTTCCAGTGGTGTAACTGGCTGTCAGCGTTATGCCGGAGAACGTGCTGTAGCCGCGCACCTTGATGTAATAGTCGCCCGCCTGCGGCGCCGCCACCGTGCAGCTCTCGTTGTTGCCGCTCAGGTACGGGCGGCAGTCGTAGCTGGTCGTGGTCGGTGCCGCGCCGAACTTGGTGTACAGGTCGGCATCGCCGGTGCCGCCGGACATCGCCATCACCAGGTTGCTGGCGCCCGCCGGCACGGTGATCTTGTAGGCAAGCTCCTGGCTCGCACTGCCGGAAAGACCCGTCACCGGCGTGCCGTTCTGCAGCGTCGTGGTACCGCCCGTGCCGCCACCGCCCGAGCAGATCACACCGACGCCGCTGAATGCCGCCGCCACGTCGCTGGCGCTGTAGCCCAGATCGGTGGCCGCCGACTGCACGCCGCAGGCGCCCGAGTTGAACGTCGAGGTCGCCGTCCAGTAGGACTTGTTGGCCAGCGCATAGACCTGGAACGCCTTCTTGACGTTCCAGCCACTGGTCTTGGCCAGCAGGCAGAACGACTTGTTGTAGACGCCGCTGGTGTAATGCACGTCGAGGCTGGATTTGTAGTTGGTCGCGTTGTCGATCGAGCCGCCATCCTGCGGCGGGTTGCACATGTAGCGCAGCGCATTGCCGATGCCGGCACTGGTCTTGACGATATCCGCGCCAACCAGGAAATCGGCAGCGCCGCGGTCATAGTATTCGGCCGCCTCGCCGGCGATGTCGGAATACGCCTCGTTCATGCCGCCCGACTGGCCGGTGTACTCCAGGCCCGAGTTCTGCTCGGTATAGCCATGGCTGATCTCATGGCTGGTCACGTCCAGCGACACCAGCGGATAGAACGTGCTGGCGCCGTCGCCGAAGTACATCGCCGTGCCGTCCCAGAACGCATTCTCGTAGTTCGCCTTGTAATGCACCTTCATCACCAGCTGCATGTTCAGCGGTGCGGCGCCGGTGTAGGCAGTGTACATGTCGTGCACCACGCCGCCGAAATGGTGCGCGTCGTTGACCGGCGAATAGGCCCCGTTGATGGCGTCGGTATTGCTGGTCGGACAGGTGAAGCTGACCACCGTACCGCCACTGCTGGCCTGCTTCAGGTTGTAGGTCTTGACGTTGGTGTTGACCAGCGTGCAGGTGCTGCCCGACTGGGTCACGTCGAGCGCGGCGTAGTCGGTGCCGTAGGTGTATTTGCCGGTCTTGGTATTGCCGCCGGGGCCATTCGCTGAAGCATCGGTCAGGCCATTCCAGCTCTTGATGACCTCACCGGTGTTGGCGTCGACGATCGCGGTCGGCCGGCTCGGATTCGCGCCATTGACGAAGTAGGAAACGCGATAGACCAGCCGGGTCGGACCATTCTCCTGCGGATACACGAACAGCTCGGCCTGCTGGTTCTCCAGCGTGGCGCCTGCGACGAGCATGGTATGCGCATGTCCCTTCAGCGCCGTGATGGCCTTGTCGGAAGTCAGTTTGGGTGCGACCGAAAGCTGATCGAGCTGCGCATCCTGCAATAGCTCGCCGGTAGCACGCAGTGCATTGCCCTGCGCATCCTGTACCACGGCGATGCTGCGTCCATACACGGGCACGCCACGGAACAGCTGCTGGTGGCGCACGACCTTCTGGCCGCCCGCGATGGCCACCGAACTGCGTGCCGACAGCGACATGTTCTGGTCGAGATTCAGACGAGCCGCCAGCGAGCTGGCCGGCGCTGCACCGAGGTCCTGCGCATGCAGGGTCTGCGTGGTGGCGGCCGTGGTGGCCGAGGCGGTAGCCATGCCGATCGCGGCCACCAAGAGTTTGAGACGGAAGTGATTGGGCATTCCAATGCTCCTAGACAAAATCGGGGACAAACGGGCCCGATGCGGCCACGTGGACCCCATGCAAGAATTGCCGTGCAGGACACGGCTCCATATTCGTCAGCTGTCTAGCGATCCCAAAATACGTCCGGACCCGGCTGCCTTCCCCCTGGCAATCCATGCAAGGGCAGCACGTGGACGCGTAGCTGCAAAACGGCCATCACACCGCTAAAGGATCATCCGCCAACCTCCCCGATGGCGGATCACGAGACGATATTTCTTGCGAACCGTCGCCGCAACACGACTTTTTCCTACGACAAGTGACGGAAGTCACAGCCCGCAACACCCGGGCCGAAACTCAGCCCATCGCGAAAGGATCCCTGCATCATGGCAGCCACAGCGCCGCGGACTCGCAACAGCAATCGCGCGTTTTTGCGTCGTCACGCGCGCCCCGGAAACAGGACTCGCATGATATTACGCCGTCGCAGCCCGGCATCGCGCCGGTGCGACGGCTCAGAGCATGCCGGTTTCCAGCTTGGCCGCGTCGGACATCATCGAGTGGCTCCATGGCGGATCGAACACAAGATCCACTTCGGCCTCGGTGACCGTGGGAATCATCTCCAGCTTGGTGCGGGCGTCGTCCACCAGGATGTCGCCCATGCCGCAACCGGGAGCGGTCAGCGTCAGCTTCACGTAGACCTTGCGTTCGCCCGAAGCGGTCTGCTCCAGGCTGAGGTCGTAGACCAGCCCCAGTTCGACCACATTGACCGGGATCTCAGGATCGAACACCGTGCGCAGCTGGTCCCACGCCAGCTTTTCCACATCCGCGTCGGTGGCATCGGCAGCCACCTCGATCGGCGCGGGCGGTTCCTTGCCCAGCGCATCGGCATCCTTGCCCGCGATGCGGAACAGGTTGCCTTCCACATACACGGTGAAACTGCCACCCAGCGCCTGGGTGATGTAGCCGATCTGGCCCGCCGGCAGGCTCACCGCCTCACCCTGCGGCACCATCACGGCCGCGCAGTCACGCAACAGGGTGAAAGGTTCACTGCTCAGACTGAAACCACTCATGCCACTCGCCAATCCGTATCTGCGGGCGGGACCGTGCGTCGGACCCAGGTTGTCTATTATGCCGTCCGTCGACCGGACACGCTCGTCCAAGATCAGGTCGAAACCATTGAACTCAAGGATGGGCACTGCACGCTCGCTGCGGCCAGCGGTTCCATGCAAGTTATGATGGCCGCTTTGCCCGATGGATAAACGCATGTTTCGAGCTGCCCTGGCGCACGGCCTCCAATGAGCGCGCGCACCGTGTTGCTATTCGTGTCTGCCGTGTTCATTACCGCCATGCTGGGACTGGCCGCTGGTGCGACATGGATGGTCGCAACGCTGTACCTCGGGCATCCGATGCCGTGGCTGGCGTTGCTGTTCGGTGCCTTGCTGGCCTGGACGATACGCCATGGCGTGCGACCGCCAGGCATCCTCACCGCACTGCTGGCGGCCTCCGCCACGGCATTGGCAGCGGTCTACGTCAACATGCTGATCGCCGCCGTGCAGATCGCCGGCAACATGGGCATGGGCCTGGTCGAGGCGTTGCGCACGGCCGGCATCGGCATGCTGTGGCAACTGGCACGCCTGGCCTTCGCACCGGCCGATCTGGGCTGGACCGCGCTGGGCATGTTGCTGGCTGGATGGCTGACGTGGCGTACGCCGCGAAAGCGTGCGCACGCCGTCACCGCAAGCAAATAGCCACTCAGCTATCCAGCGACTTGAGCTCGGTCACCAGCTGCCCGGCGGCAGCCTGCCCGTCGCCATACAGCATGCGGGCATTGTCGGCATAGAACAGCGCGTTCTCGATGCCCGCAAAACCCGTGCCCTTGCCGCGCTTGACCACGATCACGTGTTTCGCGTTGCTGACATCGAGGATCGGCATGCCGTAGATCGGCGAAGCCGGGTCGGTCTTCGCCAGCGGGTTGACCACGTCGTTCGCGCCGATCACCAAGGCCACGTCGGTGGTCGGGAATTCGGGGTTGATGTCGTCCATGTCGGCGATCAGGTCGTACGGCACGCCGGCCTCGGCCAACAGCACGTTCATGTGGCCCGGCATGCGCCCGGCGACCGGGTGGATCGCGAATTTCACCTTGACCCCGCGCTTGATCAGCAACTGGGCAAACTCCCACACCTTGTGCTGCGCCTGCGCCACGGCCATGCCGTAGCCGGGCACGATCACCACGCGCTCGGCATAAGCCATCATCACCGCCGCATCGCTGGCCTCGATCGGCTTCTGCGCGCCCTCGATCGCCTGCGCCTCGCCGCCGGCTGCGCCGAAACTGCCGAACAGCACGTTGCCGATCGAGCGGTTCATCGCCTTCGCCATCAGCTGGGTCAGCAAGGTGCCCGCCGCGCCGACCACGGTGCCGGCGATGATCATCGCCTCGTTGCCCAGCACGAAGCCCTCGAACGCCACCGCCAGACCGGTGAACGCGTTGTACAGCGAGATCACCACCGGCATGTCCGCGCCACCGATCGGCAGCGTCATCATCAGCCCGAACAGCAACGCCAGCGCGAAGAACGCCACGATCAGCCCCAGGCCGGCATGGCCGCTGGCCAGCGCGATGCCCGCCACCACCGCGGCCGCCAGCAGCAACATGTTGACCGCGCGCTGGCCGGGAAACACGAAGCGCTTGTCCAGCCAGCCCTGCAGCTTGGCGAACGCGATCAGCGAGCCGGAAAAGCTCACTGCGCCGATCAACGCGCCAAGTACGCCCAGCACCAGCTCGACCGGCGACAGCACCGCCACCGCCTGCACCGGGGCCAACGCATTGACTGCCCAGCTTTCCGGCCGCAGCGGTGAAGTGTCGGGAATCCCCGCAGGGTGCAGCAACGCCAGCTTGCGCACGTAGCCGATCAGTTCGACCGCGCCGATCGCCGCCGCCGCGCCGCCGCCCATGCCGTTGTACAGCGCCACCATCTGCGGCATCGCGGTCATCGCCACGCGCCGGCCGCTCCACCAGGCCGCGCCGACACCGATCAGCACCGCGGCGGCAATCAGTGGAAGGTGGTGCATGTCCGGCAGGAAAAACGTGGCCAGCACCGCCAGCAGCATGCCAAAACCGGCCCAGACGATGCCGCCACGCGCCGTGCGCGGCGAACTCATGCGCTTCAGACCGAGGATGAACAGCAATGCCGCAACGAAATAACAGGCCTTGATCAGCGTCGGCAACCAGCTCATCAGTGGGCCCCCTTGCCGGCATCCGGCTTGCTGGACTTGAACATCTCCAGCATCCGCTCCGTCACCACATAGCCGCCGGCGGCGTTGCCGGCGCCCAGCAGCACCCCGATGAAACCGATCGCGATCTCGAACGACGTTTGCGCATGCCCTAGCGCAATCATCGCCCCAACCAGCACAATGCCGTGCACGAAGTTGGAACCAGACATCAATGGGGTGTGCAGAATCACCGGCACCCGCGCGATGATTTCATAGCCGGTAAATGCGGCCAGCATGAAGATATACAGCGCCAGGAAACCGTCGATCATGACCCCACCCCGCCAGGACTCAGTTATGCCTGCATCATACGGGAACCTCGAAAAACTTCGAGATTCCCGTGCCCGCCACCAAGAGCACGTCGCAACCAGCCCGGGAAACCAGCAGGACGGCGGTTTTTCGGGGCCCGGATGCGTGTACCAGTCAACCCAGGCAGACCTGCCGCGTTGATCACGGGAACCGAACCCATGGAGCCCGAGGATGCGTCACCCGACGATGCGGAAGCGGTGGCCATGAACAGCGCAGTCGGCATGCTCGATGCGGACCTGCTGAGCGACACGCGCGAAACGCCCGCCACGCTGGACGCGTTCCTGGCCCAGGTGGAGCGCCGTGCGTTCCGCATGGCAGAACTGCAGCTGCGCCAGCGCGAGGACGCCATGGACGCGGTGCAGGATGCGATGCTGCGGCTGGTCAAGCATTACCGCACGCGGCCGGCGACCGAATGGGCGCCGCTGTTCTGGGGCATCCTGCGCCGGCGCATCGTCGACCTGCAGCGCCGCCGCAAGGTGCGCTCGATCGTGGTGGGCTGGCTCGGCGGTGGTCGCGACGACGATGGCGACGAACTGCCCGCCTGGGAGCCCGCCGACCAGGGCCCCGGCCCGCTCGACCTGCTGCACGACGCGCAGTCGTATGCCGACATGACTGCCGCGGTAAGGCAACTGCCGCAACGCCAGCGCGAGGCATTCATGCTGCGCATGCTGGAAGGGCTGGACGTGGCGGAGACCGCGCTGGCCATGGGCTGCTCCGAAGGCAGCGTGAAAACCCATCTGTCGCGCGCCATGCATCATCTGCGCGATCAACTGGAGGACTGGCGATGAGTACGCCTAAAAATCAGCCTGACAACCGGCCCGACAAGCCATTGGAACAACGTGCCCGCGCGCTCTATCTCGAGGCCGCCCAGCGCATCGACCCTGCCACCGCCGGACGCCTGCGTGCGGCCCGACGACAGGCTCTGGCGGCTGCCCGGGCGCCGCAACCGCATACCGCCCGCTGGCTGATTCCGACCGGCGCGTTCGCGGCCATCGCCCTGGCCGCCTTGATGGTGTGGCAGCCGTTGCCGCACCGTGCGCCGAGCCCGCCGACCCAGGTGGCCAACGCCACGGACGCGAGCGCCGATCTCGACAACGAGCTGCCGCCCGACGCCGACAAGACCGACCCGAACCTCTACCAGAACCTCGACTTCTACGGCTGGCTGGCCGCCAACAACAGCCAGCCGGCCAACCGCTGAGCCATGACCCGACACCCTCGCCCCGTCCTGCCCCTGCTGTTCGCCGCGCTGCTCGGTGGCGTCATCGCTGCGCCATTGCATGCGCAGCAGATGCCACCCCCGCCGCGCCCGTGGAGCAGTCTCGACCCGGCGCAGCGCGAGATGCTGGCGCCGCTGCGGCAGGAATGGAACACGCTGCCGCCGCGCCGGCAGGAGCGCATGCTGCAGCGGGCCGAGCATTGGGCCACGCTTCCCCCCGAGCGACGCGAGCAGATCCGCCAGCGCATTACCCAATGGCAGCAGATGACGCCGGAGCAGCGCCGGCAGGCGCGCGCGAACGAGCAAAAATTCCACGAGCTCTCACCCGCGCAGCGTGAACAGCTGCATGCCACGTTCGAACATTTCCAGCAGCTGCCACCGCAGCAGCGCGAGCGGCTGATGAAGGAATGGCAGAGTCTGCCGCCCGCACAACGCGAGCGTTGGATGCCCCCTCCAGGCCATGCCGGGATGCCACCGCCTCCGCCGGGGCACAGGCCTCCGCCGCCTGACGGCATCTGATCCAGCCACCCCCTTGTGCGGGTGGCTTGCTTTTCAGGCGCTGAAACGAGCCTCGCCGGCATGGCTAAGGCAGCTCTTCGCGATCAGCTCGTCGGCAAAGTCCGGCTGCAGCACGCCGTCGCGAACCAGCAGCTCGATGAAGTTGAACACGTTGCGCGCATACATTTCCGAGGCATGCAACGGCGCGCCGGCCGGCAGGTTGAGCGGACCGAGGATCGTCACGCCACCATGCTCGACCCGTTCGCCCGGCCGGGTCAGTTCGCAATTGCCGCCGCCTTCGGCGGCCAGGTCGACGATCAGCGCACCCGGCTTCATGCCCTCGACCATCGCGGCGCTGAGGATTTTCGGTGCGGGGCGTCCCGGCACAGCCGCGGTAGTGACGATCACGTCGATGGATTTCAGATGCTCGGCCAGCGCCTGCTGCTGGGCCGCACGTTCCTCGGCCGACAGCTCGCGCGCATACCCGCCGCTGCCGGCCGCACTCACGCCGAGATCGAGAAACTTCGCGCCAAGCGACTCCACCTGCTCACGGGTTTCCGGGCGCACGTCGTAACCTTCGGTCTGCGCGCCGAGGCGGCGCGCGGTGGCGATCGCCTGCAAGCCAGCCACGCCGGCACCGATCACCAGCACCTTCGACGGACGGATCGTGCCGGCGGCAGTGGTCAGCATCGGGAAGAATTTCGGCGAGGCCTCGGCGGCTATCAACATGGCGCGATAACCAGCCACCGCTGCCTGCGAACTCAGCACGTCCATCGCCTGCGCACGGGTAGTGCGCGGCAACAGCTCCAGCGAGAACGCGGTGAGCTTGTGTGCGGTCAACGCACCGATCCGCTCATTGGCGCCATAGGGGCGCAGCTGGCCGACGACCACGCTGCCTTCGCGCAATCCGGAGTACACCGTGTCGTCGGGCGGCAGCACGCAGGCCAGTACGTCGGCCTGGGCCAGCACCCCGGCGGCATCGGCAAACTCGACTTCGGCATAGGCACCATCGGGGAAACCGGCGGCACGGCCCGCATCGCGCTCCAGCAGGACGCGCAACCCCTTGCCGCGCAGCTTCTTCGCCATCTCGGGCGTGATCGCCACACGCCGTTCCCCGGCGGCGGTCTCACGCAAAGCGGCTACGGTGATCGGCATGGTGCAATCCCCTTCGAATGGTGCGGACATCTTAGCGTTACTTGAACGGCCTTTGATCCGGGCAACGCCGAAAGAGTAAGCTGTCCCGCCGGCACATGCGGCTCGCGCCGCCCGGGGTCATCGCCGGAGATCCCGATGCCCGCAATACCCGACAATTTCGATGCCCTGCTGACGCTGGCGCGCAGTGCGCGCGAGCGGGCCTATGCGCCGTATTCGCAGTTCCAGGTCGGTGCCGCCCTGCTGACCCGCGACGGCCGCCAGTTCCACGGCTGCAATGTGGAGAACGCCGCCTACGGGCTGTGCAACTGCGCCGAACGCACCGCGCTGTTCAGCGCGATCGCCGCCGGCTGCCGGCCCGGCGACTTCGCCGCGCTGGCAGTGATCGCCGATACCGACAGCCCGGTCAGCCCCTGTGGCGCCTGCCGCCAGGTCATGTCCGAACTGTGCGATGACACCATGCCGGTAGTGCTGACCAACTTGCGCGGCGACGTGCAGGAAACCACGGTGGCCGCGTTGTTGCCCGGCTCGTTCAAACTGGTGCAAACAGCCTGACCGTTCGCGCGCGACCGGGGCGCCGGTTAGCATGGACGTCCTTGTATCGCCGGGTTCATTCATGTCTGCCGCCCTAGCCCTTCTCCAGCAACGCCATTCCGTGCCCTCGCGCCAGCTCGGCGAGCCGGCACCGGACGAAGCGACCGTGCAGGCGCTGCTCGAAGCGGCGATCCGCGTGCCCGACCACGGCAAGCTGGTGCCATTCCGGCTGATTCGGCTGGATGGCGAGGCCAAGTTGCGCTTCGGCGAGCAGCTCGCCGAGCTGGCGATCCGCAACAGTCCGGAGCTGTCGGAGGCCAAGCAGGAAAAAGAACGCCTGCGCTACACCTTTGCGCCCCTGGTGCTGGTGGTGGTGGCGCGGATCGACGACGCCAGCAAGGTGCCGGCGATCGAACAGACACTGTGCGCCGGCAACGTCGCCTACAACATCCTGCTCGGTGCCTATGCGCTGGGTCTCGGTGCGCAATGGCTGACCGGCTGGGCAGCCTACGACCGCGAAGTGGCAAGCATGCTCGGGCTGGCCGCACACGAGCACGTGATCGGCTTCGTCCACCTGGGTACGCCGCAAATGGACGTGCCCGACCGTGATCGGCCTGCGCTGGCCGACCTGCTCAGCACATGGGCGCCGTGAGCAAGACGACAAACGGACTTCCAGCCGTCCATCTGGTCGACGGCAGCCTGTATGTGTTCCGCGCCTGGCACTCGATGCCGGACGAGTTCTTCGATGCGGACGGCCATCCGGTCAATGCGGTGCATGGCTATACCCGCTTCCTGTGCGAGCTGCTGGAACGCGTCCAGCCCGAACACATCGCGGTCGCGTTCGATGCCTCGCTGACCAGTTCGTTCCGCAACGCGATCTACCCGCCGTACAAGGCCAACCGCGAGTTGCCGCCGCCCGACCTGGAGCGGCAGTTCGTGCAGTGCCGCGCGATCACCGAAGCGCTCGGCGTGCACCTGATGATCGACCACAGCTTCGAGGCCGACGACCTGATCGGCAGCACGGTGTGGAACCTGCGTGCGGCGGGATGGCGCAGCGTGATCGTTTCCGCCGACAAGGACTTCGGCCAGCTGCTGGGCGAGCACGACGAGCAGTGGGACTATGCGCGCGGCCTGCGCTGGGGACCGGCCGGCGTGCATGAGAAGCTCGGCGTGCACCCGCACCAGGTAGCCGACTATCTCGCCCTGTGCGGCGACGCGGTGGACAACATCCCCGGCGTGCCCGGCATCGGCGCGAAAACCGCCGCCGCCCTGCTCACCCACTTCGGCAGCCTGGACAACCTGCTCGACCGCATCGACGAGGTGACCTTCCTGCGCCTGCGCGGCGCCGCAACCTGCGCCGCGAAGCTGCGCGAGCATGCCGAGCAGGCCCGGCTGTACCGTCGCCTTACCCGGATCGCGCTGGATGCGCCTGGCGCAACGTCGATCGATACCTTGTTGCGCCGACGGCAGCAGCCCGGTCAACTCGACAGCCTGTGCGAACAACTGCGCTTCGGTGCGTTCACCCGCAGCCGCCTGCGCGCCCTGCTGCGCTGAACCAGACACGCCTGTTGTGACGACGGGCCGGGCACGTCAACATGGGGGCTGCCTTCGGAGCCGCAGACACTCATGAGCAACCCCGCAAACCGCATACCCGTCGACGCCGACGCTCCGGTGGAAACCCTGTGCGAAGGCCGCTGGCTGAGCCTGCGCAAGCGCGGCCGCTGGGAATACGCCGAGCGCAACAATCCCGGCGGCGCGGTGATCATTCTCGCGGTGACGCCCGAGGACAAGGTGTTGTTCGTCGAGCAGTACCGCGTGTCGATCCTGCAGAACACCATCGAGATGCCGGCCGGCCTGGTCGGCGACATCGCCGATCAGGCCGACGAAAGCGCCCTAGTGGCCGCACAGCGCGAACTGGAAGAAGAAACCGGCTACCGCTGCCAGCGCGTCGACTTCGTCCACCGCGGCCCCTCGTCGTCCGGCATGAGCACCGAGATGATCGTGTTCGTCCGCGCGTGGGATCTGCAAAAGGTCGGCCCCGGTGGCGGCGACGAGACGGAGAACATCGTGGTGCACGAGGTGCCGCGACACGAAGCCGGTGCGTGGCTGTTTGCGCGTGCCGCCGAGGGCTACTCGATCGATCCGAAACTGTTTGCCGGCCTGTGGTTCATCGAGCACACCGGATCCGGTGGCCTCGACACACACTGAGCGCATCCGGCGGATGGCCACGATCCGCCTGGAGGCCACGCAATGGGCAGATCAGGTCTACGCCATCGCAGACGAAAACCGCCAGGCGTGAACCACGCCACGCGCGACGGCACCCATCCAGCCGCGCTCACGGTCCACTCGTTCTTGTGGACCATGTCCCGCGACACCGGCGATCTTCATTGCATGCGCTGCAGCCGCCAGATCGCGATGCCGAAGCCGAGCAACGCCAGCACCAGCCACGTGCACAGCATCAGCGCATCGCGACCCAGCCACAGCACACTGGCCACCGTGCCCACCGCCAGCGTTCCCAGCGCCAGCGCCAGCAGCACGTCGCGGCGATCGCGCTGCGTCACCAGCAACAGGAACGCGCCCAGCGCAGCCAGCAGCACGGCCAGCACTTGCTCGATCACCACGTACTGCGGCGGCACCGGCAGGTCGGGAAACACGTTGATCAGCGGCACGTTGCCGATCTCCACGTCATAACCCTTGCCATCGGCCGCATCGACGGCAGGCACCAGCCGATCGCCGTCGACACGTGCGATGACGGTGACCTCCTGCAGCGGCACCGCTTCCCAGCTCACCCGCAGATCGCCCAGCCGCGGATCGCCCGGATGCGCGCTGGTCACCAGGTAGTCCTGATACGCGCTGAAACTGGCCGCCAGGTTCTCCGGCAAAAGCTTCGGGTCCGGCGTGACCTGCTCCGACCCGGGCAAGGCATGCAGCAGCGTCGGCGAAAACTTGAAACCGCCCAGCTGCACCAGCCCGGCATCGAACTGCTTGCCGCTCAACGGGAAGCTGGTGGGGTTGAGGTGCCCGGCGGGCTGCGCGAAATGGCTGGCGTCGAGCGGCCGGTCCACCCAGTCCAGTTCGTAGTGCACGATGTCGCCGATGCGGATCTCGCGCCACTGGAACATCTCCACGTGGCGCACCAGCACCGGCGTGCTCACCCGCTGGTTGAAATCGGGGTCGAGCGGCGCCTCCACCACCTTGGGCGTGCCGACCAGCCGCACCATGCGGCCGTGCTGGCCGGCCTGCGGTCCCGCATCGCGATCGAGGCTGACCACTTCGCCGCCATGCCGTTCGACCGCCGTGCGATAGCTGAGCTGGCTACGTGTCGTCATCGCCACCAGGCCGATGCCTGCAAGCACCAGCAGCGCGCCGACGATATTGCATGCCATGCCACGCACGGACATCCTGCGGGTCAGTTTCATCGAACGGCTCCCGGCATGACGGGGGATGCCCCGCACAACTCGCGCTGTTCGTCGGCGGTGCCAAAGCGGCCGCGTTCGTCGCGCGTCACCCGCGCCAGCGCGCAGTCGTGATCGTGGGTGAAGAACAGCCGCACCTCGCGCGCCAGCTTGTCGTCCAGGAATGCACGCTTCTCGTCGATCAGTTTTTCCGGCCAGCGGTCATAGCCCATGGTGATCGGCAGATGCACCCAGTAGCGGCCGGGAATCAGATCGGCGCAGAACACCACGCCGGCGACCTCGGCCAGCATCAAACCCGGCGTATGGCCGTCCGAAAAACCGAAGCGCACGGTCTGACCCAGCGTCTGCGAATACTCGCCCTCGACCAGCTCCAGTCGCCCACTGTCCTGCAGCAGCTGCTGCAGCTCGGGAATGAACGAGGCTCGATCGCGCGGATGCGGCTTGTTCGCCCGCCGCCAGTGTTCGGCACCCACCACGAAACGCGCGTTCGGGAACAACAGCCGTGCCGACTGGCCTTCCTCCCATGCCGCGAGCAAGCCACCGGCATGATCGAAATGCAGGTGCGAGAGCACCACGACATCGATGTCCTCGTGGCTCAACCCTGCGGCAGCCAGCGAATCCAGCAGCACATGCTGCGACTCCACCACGCCGTAACGTTCACGCAGGGCCGGCTCGAAGAACGCACCGATGCCCGTCTCGAACAGCACATTTTTGCCATCAAGGCCCTTCGCCAGCAGGCAGCGGCAAGCCAGCGGAATGCGGTTCTGCTCATCCGGCGCAATCCAGCGCGACCACAGCGCCTTCGGCGCATTGCCGAACATCGCGCCGCCATCGAGCCGCTGCGAGTTGCCCAGAATCGAGAACAGTTCCATGCGCCGACCTCAACTGACTACTGCACCTTGCCCAGGCCGGATGGCCGGCGCGGATCGCTGGCTGCATCGAGCTGGTTGGTCTTGCGATCCCAGGTAACCACGTTCATGAAGCCCCACGACTCGCGCGGCTTCAATGTATAGCCCATCCGGGTCAGGGCGTCGCTGGTCGCCGCATCGAAGGTGGCTTCCTCGACATTGACCACATCCGGCATGTACTGGTGATGGAAGCGCTTGTGCGCGGCGATCTGCTGCGCGCTCTCGCCGTCGATGAAATGCAGGATGCCTTCCAGCACCTGGGTGATGATGGTCGAGCCGCCGGGCGAGCCGATCACCGCGGTCCGCTCGGCGCCGATCACGATGCTCGGCGACATCGAGGACAGCATGCGCTTGCCCGGCTGCGGAGCGTTCGCCGTACTGCCGAGCAGGCCGTAGACGTTCGGCTTGTTCGGCACCAGTGCGAAATCGTCCATCTCGTCGTTGAGCAGCACGCCGGTGCCTTCGGCCACGAAGGTGGAGCCGAGGATGTAGTTCACCGTGGAGGTGATCGAGGCCATGTTGCCGTCGGCATCGATGATCGAGAAGTGGGTGGTGTGCATGCCCGGCTCCGATGCCTCGGCGCGCGGCAGCATCGACGAAGGCGTGGCCTGGTCCGGCAGGATGCCCTGGCGCAGGCCGTCGGCGTAGTACGGCGACAGCAGCATGTCCAGCGGCATCTTCACGAAATCCGGGTCGCCGAGGTAATCGTTATGGTCGCGGAACGCGCGGCGCATCGCCTCGACGATGGTGTGCACGCGATGCGCCTGGTCCATCTTCGACAGGTCGAAGCCGGACAGGATGTTGAGGATCTCGGCGATCGCCACGCCACCCGACGACGGCGGCGGCGCGGTGACGATGCGGTAACCGCGGTAGTTCACCACGATCGGCGCGCGCTCCTTCGCCCGATAGCCGGCCAGGTCGGCCAGCGTCCAGTTGCCGCCGGCGGCACGCACCGCGTTCACCAGCTTCTGTGCCGTCTCGCCGCGATAGAAACCGTCGTTGCCATGTGCCGCAATCAGCTCCAGGGTGCGCGCCTGATCGGGGTCGCGCCAGGTCGCGCCCTCGGCGGGCGGCTTGCCGCCCGGCAGATATTTGGCGGCCGAAGCCGGCCAGCGCTGCAGGTCCTGTTGCACCTCGGCGATCGTTCCGCGCAGGCGCGCATCCGGCTTGAAGCCGTTACGGGCTATCCGGATCGCGGGCGCCAGCGACTGCTGCAACGGCAGCCGGCCGTAGCGCGTGGCCAGCAGGACCAGGCCGGCCGGTTCGCCGGGAATGCCGGCCGAGAGCGGCCCCTTCAACGCGGCATCGCGGTTCGGGCTGCCGTCGGGATTGAGGTAATCCTTGCTGTTCACCGCCGCCGGGGCGGTCTCGCGCGCATCGATGAAAACATCGTGGCCATCGTTGGCCCGATGCAGCACGGCCATGAAACCGCCGCCGATACCGGAACTCTCCGGCTCCACCACCGACAGCGTGGCGGCCACGGCGACCGCCGCATCGAACGCGTTGCCGCCCTTGGCCAGCACCTCGAGGCCCGCATCGGTGGCGAGGTAATTCGCACTGGCGATCGCCGCATGGCCGGGGCGCTGCTGCAGCTGCACGGAAGGCGTCGGCGCAGTTTTCCTCGGCACGCCATCGGCCGCAAACGCCGCACTGCCAACCAGCAGCAGGCTCAGGGCCAGCACTCGCCCATGCAGGGAAACGCTCATGCCGCAGACTCCTTGGCCATCAGGTGGCGGTACTTGAGATCGAGCTGCTCGTGCGACTCGACATGCGCGGGGTCGACGATGATGCACTCGACCGGGCACACCTCGATGCATTGCGGTTCGTCATGGTGGCCGATGCACTCGGTGCACAGCGCCGGGTCGATCACGTAGAACTCTTCGCCCAGCGAGATCGCCTTGTTCGGGCAAACCGGTTCGCAGACATCGCAATTGACGCAGGTGTCGAGGATTTTCAGGGACATGGCAGTCGATACTACATGCCGGGCATGCAGAGCCCGTGACAGGGGGACGGGGGCACATCCCGAAACGACGGTTTCGCGGGGATGCGCCCTCACCCTGCCTCTCCCCGGCGGGGAGAGGGGAAGTGTGGCCGCGCCAGGCGCGGCCGGTACTTTTTACATCGCGACGAAGCGGATGGTGGCGCCGGTCGGCTTCAGCGCGTCGGTGACGCGCTGTTCGTCAGCCTGGTCGCCGATGAACAGGACGATCACGTCCTTGAACGAACCCGGCTTGGCATCCTTGAAGGCAGCCACGACCAGGTCGGCGGTCTTGCCAGAATCCGGGCCGCCGAAGACCAGCATGTTGCCCGGCAGCACGCCACGTGCCACGGTGTCCTGCACGGTCTGCAGCTGGCGGTCGTTCTGTGCCTTGGCGTCGTCGGTGAGGCCGGCCGTCACCATGTAGGCATACGGCTGGTTGGCCTTCATGCCCTGCATGTTCTTCTGCACGATCTGGCCGAGGTAGGCGTTCCACCCCTTCGAATCGTTCGGATCGGTCGGCTTCGGTGCCTGCTGCACCTGCGCCTGGGCGTTGTCCTGGTCGTCCTGCGACTTGTTGCAGGCGCTCAGGCTCAGGCTTGCAGCCAGCGCGACGGCGGCAATGAGAGCGAACTTACGCATGGTTATCACCTTCTGTTTCGGGTTGCTTGTTGAAGCCGGGGCGGCTTTTCTGCCAGCGCTGACGCATGGCCTGTTGCACCGCCGGATGCACGAAACCCGAGATATCGCCGCCGAGGCGGCCGATCTCGCGCACCAGCGACGAGGATATGAAACTGTATTGCTCCGCCGGCGTCAGGAACAGCGTTTCCGCCTGCGGGATCAGATGCCGGTTCATGCTGGCCAGCTGGAACTCGTATTCGAAATCCGACACCGCGCGCAGGCCACGGATGATCACCCCGGCGCCGACCTCCTCGATGAAGGTGGCCAGCAGGCAGTCGAAGCCGCGCACCTCCACGTTCGGCAGATCGGCCAGCGCCAGCCGCGCCAGGGTGATCCGCTCGCCGATGCTGAAACCGGGCCCCTTGCTGGAACTGTCGGCCACCGCCACGATCACCCGGTCGAACAGCGGCGCGGCGCGCGTCACCAGGTCGGTGTGACCGTTGGTGATCGGATCGAACGTGCCCGGATAGATGGCCAGGCGGGGATTGCCCAAAGGTTTGCTCACGGATCGAGGGTGGCAGTCAAAGTGGGCCTAGCTTAACGGAACCGGGCGCCGATAGAGCGCAAAACGCACCTCGCCGGCCTGCCCCTCGCGATGCAGCTGCCAGTTCGACGGCAACGCCGGAGCACTGGCCCGCGGCGACTCCACGTAGATCCATGCCGGCAGGGCCAGCCAGCCGCCCGCCTCCAGCTGCTGCGCCAGCGTCGCCCACAAGTCCAGCGCGAACGGCGGGTCGAGAAACACCAGATCCGCCGGCTGCGCCGCGCCCTGCAGGAAGGTCCCCGCCGCGGCGACCGCCACCTGGCCGCCCGCGGCCTTCAGCCGGCCGAGGTTGTCGCGCAGGGCGCGCGCCGCCTGCGCATCGCGTTCGACAAACTGCACGCCGGCCGCACCGCGCGACAACGCCTCGATGCCCAGCGCTCCGGTGCCGGCGCACAGGTCCAGGCAACGTGCACCGCCGATCACCGGCGCCAGCCAGTTGAACAACGTCTCGCGCACGCGCTCGGCGGTAGGTCGCAGGCCCGGCAGATCCGGCACGTCGAGCCGTGAATTGCGCAGGTTGCCGCCGATGATGCGGATCCGCCCCGGCGCGGCACGGTGGCCCCCGCTCAAGACGGCCAGCCCTCAGCGGCCAGTTTGGATGGGAGTGTTAGCATGCCGCCCATTGTCTTTGAATCACGCCTGCAATGCTCAAGTTCTGGAAGAAGAAGCCTGCCGAGACGGCCCCGCCGCAACCTGCCGCCACAACGGCGGACGATGTGGCTGCACCCGCGATTTCCGAGACGGTTACGGCGCCCCCGATCGAGCACGGCCAATCCGCCGCAGCGGCCACGGCACCGACCATCGCAGCCACAGCACCCGAGCCTGCAGCGCCGGCCAAGCGCGGCTGGCGCGAGCGGCTGTCCGGCAATGCCTTCGCGCGCGGCCTCAGCTCGCTGTTCGTGCGCCATCCGAAGCTCGACGACGACCTGCTCGACGAGCTGGAAACCACCCTGATCACCGCCGATGTCGGCATCGAGGCCAGTACCGATCTGGTCGAAAGCCTGCGCAAGCGCATGCACAAGCGCGAGTTCGCCGATGCGCCGGCCTTGCTGGCCGCGCTGCGCGAGGCGCTGGTCGCCCTGCTCAAGCCGGTCGAGCGACCGCTGGACGTGCGCGGCAGGCATCCCTTCGTGGTGCTCACCGTCGGCATCAATGGCGCCGGCAAGACCACCACCATCGGCAAGCTGGCCCGCCGGTGGCGCGACGAGCGGCATGCCGTGATGCTGGCCGCCGGCGACACCTTCCGCGCCGCCGCCGTCGAGCAGCTGAAGACCTGGGGCGAACGCAACCAGGTGCCGGTGATCTCGCAGGGCCAGGACGCCGATGCCGCCAGCGTGATCTTCGACGCGCTGCAGGCGGCGCGCTCGCGCGGCACCGACGTGCTGATCGCCGATACCGCCGGCCGCCTGCACACCCAGGGCGGCCTGATGGACGAACTGGGCAAGATCGCCCGCGTACTGAAGAAGCTCGACGCCGACGCGCCCCATGAAGTGCTGATGGTGATCGACGGCACCACCGGCCAGAACGCGGTGAACCAGGTGCGCCAGTTCCGCCAGATCGTCGGCGTCACCGGCCTGGTCGTGACCAAGCTCGACGGCACCGCCAAGGGCGGCGTGGTGTTTGCGCTGGCGCGCGAGTTCGGCCTGCCGATCCGCTTCGTCGGCCTCGGCGAAACCGCCACCGACCTGCGCGTGTTCGAGGCCGAAGCCTTCGTCGACGGCCTGCTGCCGGCCAGCCTTGGCGACGGGCAAGGCCATGACTGAAGCGCGGGGCTGAGCCGGTGTCGCGGCGACTGCGGCTGATCCTGCTGCTGCTCGGCAGCCTGTTGCTGGTGACCGGGCTTGTCGCGGTCACGGCCGTCTACCTGCTGCTGCAGCCGGATCGCTTCACCGCCATGCTGCAGTCCCAGGTGCGCGACGCCGGGTTGGAACTGAGCCTGGCCAGCCCGGCCAGCCCCACCCTGTTCCCACGCCCGGCGCTGGAGCTTTCCGGTATCACGCTCAACGCCCGGGGCGCCAATGCGCCGATCCTGCTCGCTTCGCGCGGCCGGCTGGCGCTGCCCTGGCAAACCGTGTTCGGCGGCGCGCCGGTGATCACCCGGCTGGAGATCGATTCGCCGCGCGTCGATCTGGATGCCCTGCAGGACTGGCTGACCGCCCTGCCCGCGCAGCCGGCCGGAACCCCGCCGAACATCCCGCGCATCGACACCGGCATCAGCATCAGCCGCGGCAGTGTGGTGAGCGGCGAGCGGCTGCTGCTCGGCAATGTCGCACTCGAAGCCGGCAGCCTCATCTCGGGCCAGCCGTTCCCGGTCAGCGTGTCGGCAACCACCGCCGCCAATACGCCGCTGCAACTGCGCCTGTCCGCCACACCGCGAATCCAGGGCAATACCCTGGAGCTGGACAACATCGAACTGCATCTGTCGCAAGGCAGCGCGATGACCCTCGCCTTGAACGGCAGCGCGCACTGGCATGGCGCCGCGGACGCCTCCGCCAGCCTCGCCGGCAAGCTCGACCATGCCGACGCCGGGCAATACGACATCTCGCTGAAGCTGACCCCGGCCGACCAGGACAATCCGCTGCTGCTCGCGCTGAAACTGGACGGCCCCGACAACCACGCCGACATGCGCCTGCCGCCGCTGGAACTGGCGCACTGGTGGAGCCAGCTCGGCGACGAACAAGGGCCGCAGCTGACCGTGCCGCCGGGCAGCGGCCATGCGGAAATCTCCAGACTCGAAACCGATGGCATCCGCATCGAGGGCCTGACCCTGCAGGCCGGCGACGACGTGCCCGCCTCCGCCAGCAGCACCGCAGCAGCCCGACCGGCAGCCAGCAAGAAACCATGACCGCCACCGTGAGCAAACGCCTGCTGCGCTGGTACGACCAGCACGGCCGCAAGGACCTGCCATGGCAACACCCGCGCGATGCGTACCGCGTATGGCTGTCCGAGGTGATGCTGCAGCAGACCCAGGTCGCCACCGTGATCGGCTACTTCGAGCGCTTCGTCGGCGCACTGCCCACCCTGCGCGATCTCGCCGCGGCCGATGAAGACAGCGTGCTGGCGCTGTGGTCCGGACTCGGCTACTACCGCCGCGCACGCTTCCTGCACCGTGCCGCGCAGATCTGCGTCGAGCAGCATGGCGGCGAACTGCCGCGTGACTTCGATGCTCTGCATTCACTGCCCGGCATCGGCCGCTCCACCGCCGGCGCGATCCTGGCGCAGGCATACGGGCTGCGCTTCGCGATCCTCGACGGCAACGTCAAGCGCGTGCTCGCGCGCTATCACGGCATCCACGGTCATCCTGCCGAATCCGCAGTGGAGAAGCAGCTGTGGCAACACGCCGAAGCGCACACGCCGGTCACGCGCGTCGCCGACTACACCCAGGCGATCATGGACCTGGGCGCCACCGTCTGCGTGCGCTCGCGCCCACGCTGCGAGTCCTGCCCACTGGCCGGCGATTGCATCGCCCATCGCGACGGGCTCACCGCACAGCTGCCCACCAGCAAGCCCGGCAAGCGCATCCCCACCCGCAGCACCGTCATGCTGGTGCTGCGCGACCGGCAAGGTCGCGTGCTGCTGGAGCGGCGCGGCCCGCAAGGTGTGTGGTCCGGCTTGTGGAGCCTGCCCGAAGCGACCGATCCGGATGGCGCTTGGCGCATCGCGCAGCAGCACGCGCAGATCGACGATGCCCAGGCGCTCACTCCGTTCACCCACGTGTTCAGCCATTATCGGCTGGACATCGAACCGCTGCTGTTCGACCGCGCGACGGCACAACGCAGCATCGCCGACAATCCGCACATGCGCTGGTGCAGCTTCGAGGAACTCGCTTCGCTCGGCCTGCCCGCACCAGTGCGCAGCTTGCTGTTGCAGATCAACGATGCCGGTTGAGCGCATGCTGCAAGCTTCGTCTCTCAATCCGGTCGCGCCTGACCCGCGCCGCCGACAAGGAACCAGACCATGAGCCGCACCATCCACTGCACCAAGCTCGGCATCGACGCCGAAGGCCTCGACTTCGCCCCCTGGCCCGGCCCGCTCGGCCAGCGCATCTACGCCGAGATCTCCAAGCCCGCATGGCAACAGTGGCTGGCCCACCAGACCACGCTGATCAACGAATACCGGCTCAACCCGCTCGACCCCAAGGCACGCAAATACCTTGGCGAGGAGATGGAGAAATTCCTGTTCGGCGGCGACTTCGCCAAGGCCGCCGGCTTCACCGCGCCCGACACCGAGTCTTGACGAAACGCCGCGCATTCGGTCTAATGCGCGGCTCCACGCATCATCCGCAACCATCGCGGCTGTCGCGTGGTTACAAGGTTTCCGGCCGAGTAGCTCAGTTGGTAGAGCAGGGGATTGAAAATCCCCGTGTCGGCGGTTCGATTCCGTCCTCGGCCACCATGTATATCAACGGCTTGCAGCGATGCAGGCCGTTTTCGTTTCTAAAGTAAATACTCTCGGTTGCCGCTCGGTTGCCATTCGCTAGAACCTCGACGCCTCCTCAACATTCCGCACTCGCTTTGTATCTAGAATCGGAAGTTAGCCGGGTGGCACTGCGCCCTATGCTCTTGAGATTCCGGCACAGTTTGGCGAGATGCTCCAGCATGTTTAGGCAAACCTTGCTTTGAGGTGTTCCCTATTGAGCGCAATGCTAGAGCAGTCCTAGCGTGGTGGGCTAACCAACCCCATGCATGGCCTTAAGTCCATGTATAGCGCCAAAAAATCTGTATTTAGGTCAGCAATATCCCGCAACGTATCCGTTGCCTCATCACACTACTTAGGATGGCTTGACAGGTTCGGTACGCGGCCCGGTGCTGGACAGCAGCAAGCCGACCAGCGGGCAGCCGCTGCCAACGGTATCGCAATAGGAGTAGGTCCAGCGCCGTACGCCGGCCGGCGGCGTGCCGGTGGCGGCACAGGCGTACGACGCGGCCGCGGCCACGCTCATGTCGATGGCGCACTGGGCCAGGGCCTGTCCGCGCGCGTTATAAACCCAGTCGGTCTTGGTGATGATGCCGTAGCTGGAGTTCAGCCAACGCCGTTCGGTGGGTACATGGAAGGTATCGTTCCAGTCGGTCTGGATCGGTCTCGGCGTGGTGCTGGTCGAAGCTTCGACGCGGCCGGTTTCCATGCCGTCGCCATCGTGCTGATAGGTGGTGACGTTGCCGTTGTAATCGGTGGTCTGATTCACCAGGCCGTTGAAGTCATAGGCCCAGGCGCTGATGGATGAACAGGCCTCGCAGGTGCCGTTGACGCTGGTGACATTGGGCACACCCAGGAACGTGGCGAAGGCATGGTGGCGTGACGTGCCCAAGGGATCGAGCACATCGGCCGAGCCGTCGCTGTTGTAGCCGATGGTGTACGAACCCACGCCCCCAGCCAGCTGGTTGTTCGTGGCCTGGCCGGCCGCGTTGTAGCTGTAGCTCATGTAGCGGACGTTGTTCTCGTCGACGATGCCGGTGAGCAAGCCCGGTGTGGTTGCACCACCGCTGTAGGCCGACTCGTTGTAGAGGTAGGTCAGTACGCTCGTGTCGGGATAGGTCACCGTGGCGAGGTCGCCGGCGCTGTTGTAGCCGTAGCTGTAACTCCCGCCATCGGGCGCAGTGACGTGATTGATCAGACCGCTGCTGTTGTAGGTCAGCTGGATCGTCCGCTGCGAAGCGTCGGTGACCGTGATCAGGTAGCCCGGACCGGGCGCGACGGACGCAGGCGTGCTGGTCGTGCTGTAGGTCAGCGTGGTGGTGAACCCGTCCTGGTACTGGATGCTGATCAGGTGACCGGTGGCGTCGTACTGCTCGGTGCTGCGCGTGTCGACGCGCTGTAGCGTCCAGCCGGTGGGACTGCCGCTGGTGTTGGTCTGTTCGGTCAGCGCATCCGGAATATCGGGTTCGCCCGCCCATGCGCCGCTCATCAGCGAATACGTACTGACCCGACCATCTTCGCGAGTGACGGTGACTGTTCCTTTGCCTGCCGTGCCAGGAACATAGCTGATGTGGCTGGAGTAAGCGTGACGCCAGTGCTGGCCGAACGTATCGACGCCGGCGCTGGGATCGCTGTTGTAATAACGATCGAACTTCAGCCAGTGACCGGCGTGGAAATCCTCTTCACGACGAAAGACGTTGCCTGTGCCAACGTCGATGGGGTCGGCGGCGCAGTTGCACTTATTGGGGGAGCCGTTGGCTTTGCCGGAAGAAGGTGCAGTCGGAGGAGGACACCACCAAGTATTGCCGCCGCCATAGTTAGGATTGCAGATACCTTGTGCGGTATTGCACACTCCAAGCACCCAAGCTCCTTCCAGGTGTCCATCCGCGGGAGAGCTATTGATATAGACGTGACATGGGGCAGTAATTATCAAAGTCGGATATTGCGATTCAACCAACGGCACCATTTGAGTTTGACAGTGGTTTTCAGCGCCACTGTATGTTTGCCCGCTAGTGATGCCGGGTGGACACCATCCACTATCGGCCATCGCTGAGGTGACGTGCATGGCAGCGCACAGAAACAGACCGAACAGCAGCCCAAAACGCCTCTTGCTTCGCGACATACGTCCCCCATCCCTGCGGTAACTTGGCTTGCGTTGGTTTGGTTCACGCGGACGGTGAACACCCCTGTAAGTGCGCTTTATAGCAAATTCGCGCCACAGCCGATGGCACTTGGATCCAAGAGACGATCCGCCCAATGAGAAAGGCCCCCTTTCAGGGGCCAGTGAACCGGGCAACGGCTTGCTTACGGCTCGGGGAAGCTCGGAGCGTCGGCGGCGAATAAGGGGGCTGACGCAAGTGAACTGGCTTGCCGCCCAGCACAATTCATCGCGCCCACGATAACGAACCATGCGGGCGATAAGCACTCCTAAAGAACGCTCATCGCCTGCTGGCGCTGCATCACACCTCCAACCGATCGTCCGGCCGCGCCACCAGTGCATACAGCACCGGCATCAGGAAGATGCTGATCAGCAATCGCGTGAACAGGCCGCTGACGATGACCAGGGCGAACGGTTTCTGGGTATCCGTGCCGACGCCGGTGGCCAGCGCCGCGGGCAGCAGGCCCAGTGCCGCCACCAGCGCGGTCATCATGATCGGGCGCAGGCGCAGGATCGCGCCTTCGCGGATCGCTTCGTTGAGGCTGGTGCCGCCGCGGCGCAGTTCGTTGACGTAGGAGATGTAGACGACGGCCGTCTGTACCGAGACGCCGAACAGGGCCAGGAAGCCGATGCCGGAGGACACCGAGAACGGCGTGCCGGTAAGCCACAGCGCCACGATGCCGCCCACCGGCGCCGACAGCAGCACGCCGATCACGGTGATGAACGGGAACTTGAAGTTGCTGTAGAGGGTGAACAGCAGCAGGAAGATCAGCGCCAGGGTCAGCGGCAGGATCACATTGAGCTGCGCGCGCGACGCCGTGTATTCGGTGTATTCGCCGCCCCAGTCCAGGTGGTAGCCCTGCGGCAGGCTGACCTTCCGGTTGACCTGCGCGATCGCGTCTTCCACCGCGCCGGCCAGGTCGCGCCCTTCCACCGAGAACTGCACGCCGATGTAGCGCGAGTTGTACTGGCGATAGATGAAGGAGGCGCCGTTGGTGACCTGGATGTCGGCGAACTCCTTGAGCGGAAGCTGCTGCCCGCCGGGCGTGGCCACCAGGATGTTGCCGATCTCCTCGGGATTGTCGCGGTACTGGTGGTCGAGGCGCACGACGAGGTCGAACTGCTTCTCGCCCTGCATCACCTCGGTGGCCACGTCGCCGCCGATCGCGGTGGTGATCAGGCCATTGATGTCGTCGACGTTCAGGCCGTAACGGGCGATCCTGGCGCGATCGATCTTGATGGCCAGGCTGGGCTGGCCGAGTTCCTGCACCAGGGTCACGTCATGGATGCCGCGCACCTGCTCCAGGATTTTCTTGATCGACTTGCCCTTCTGTTCGAGCGTATTCAGGTCGGCGCCGAAGACCTTGACCGCCAGCGCGCTCTTCAGGCCGGTCTCCGCCTCGTCCACCGCATCCTCGGCCGGCTGGGTGTAGTTGAAGGTGATGCCGGGGAAGGCGAGCAGCTTCTTGTTGATCGCCTCGATCAGCGCAGCCTTGGTGCGGTATGCGCCGTTCCACTCCGAATAGGGCTTGAGGCCCACGTAGAACTCGACGTTGAAGAAGCCGGTCGAATCCGTGCCGTCGTCGGGCCGGCCCAGTTCCGAGGCGACTGTGGTGACCTCGGGGAACGAGCGCAGGATGTCGCGCACCTTGGGCGTGATCCTGGCCGACTCGTCGAACGAGATGGTGTAAGGCATGGTTGCGCGCACCCACAGCGCGCCCTCGTCCAGCTGCGGCATGAACTCGGCGCCGATGCGCGGTATCAGCATCAGCGAAACGGCGAGCACGATGGCCGAGGCGATCGTGGTTCCCCATGGGCGCGCGAGGCAGAAATCGAGACCCTTGATGTAAGCCGACTTGATCGCCTCGAAGATGCGGTTGCGCCGTTCCTGCACGCCCTTGCGCATGAACCACGCGCACAGCACCGGCAGCAGGGTCAGCGTGACGATCAACGAGCCGACCAGGGCGAACACCATGGTGTCGGCCATCGGCTTGAACAGCGTGCCGGAAGGCCCGGACAGCACATAGATCGGCAGGAAGCTGACCACGATCACCGCGACCGCGTAGAACAGCGGGCGATCCACTTCGGCCGCCGCGTCCTTGATGATCTCCCTGACGTTGAGCGGGGTTCCCTTGCGCTCGGCGATCTGGCGGAAGATGTTTTCCACCATCACCACCGCGCCATCGACCAGGATGCCGAAATCGATCGCGCCGATGGAGAGCAGGTTGGCCGATGCATTCTGCAGATCGAGGCAGATGAACGCGAACAGCAGGGCCAGCGGAATGGTGGTGGCGACGATCAGGCCCGCACGGACGTCGTAGAGAAAGAAGATCAGGATCACGACGACCAGCAGCATGCCGCGCAGCAGGTTGTCTTCCACTACCTTCGTGGTCAGCGCGATCAGGTCGGTGCGATCGTAGAACGGCACGACCTTGATGTCCTTGGGCAGGATCTGGTCGTTGAGCTCCCTGGTTTTCGCCTCGACCCGCTTCAGCACGTCCTGGGTCTTCTCGCCGGTGCGCAGCAGGATCACGCCCTCCACCGCGTCGTCCTGTTTCTCGAAACCGAACTCGCCCAGGCGCGGAGCGATGCCGATGACTACACGACCGACATCCTTGAGCAGGACCGGGGTGCCGTTGTGCACCGCCAGCACCACGTTGCCGATATCTTCCACGGTGTTCAGGCGCCCTTCGCCGCGCACGTAATAGAACTGGCTGCCCTGCGTGTAGAAGCCGCCGCCGGCATTGCTGTTGTTGGCGGCCAGCGCCGCCTCCACCTGCACCGCCGACAGGCCGACGCCGGCGATTTTCGCCGGGTCCAGCAACACCTGGTATTGCATGGTGCCGCCGCCGAAACCCGAATCGTCCGCCACACCGGGCACGGACCTGTACTGCGGCTCGATGATCCAGTCCTCGAAGGTCTTCAGCTCCATCGGCGGGCGGTCGGAGCTCTGCAGCACGTAGCGGTAGATCAGCCCCGATGGCGCGGACAGCGGCGACACCGAAGGCGTCACGCCTGCCGGCAGGCTCAGGCTCGGCAAACGGTTGAACACTTCCTGGCGGGTGGGCAGGTCGCCGGCACCGTTGTTGAAGGTGATGATGACGTCGGACAGGCCATACAGCGAGATCGAGCGGACGTTCGCCGAATTCGGGATGCCGGTCATGCCGAGCTCGACCGGTACGGTGATCAGCCGCTCCACTTCCTCGGCGGCATGGCCGGGCCACTGCGTGATGATCTCGACGATCGGCGGCGAAAGATCCGGATACGCATCCACCGGCAGGCGCTGCAGCGAGCGCGCTCCGGATCCGACCAGCAACAGGGTCATCAGGATGACGAGGATGGGTTGCCCCAGCGAGGCGCCCACCAGCCGGTTCATGAACGACGCCGTCCGCGACGGCGCTGGCAGCTGCTGGTCGCTCATTGGTTTTGCATGAACTGGATGAAGAGGCCGCCATTGACCACGACCTGGTCGCCCGCCTTGAGGCCAGCGGGGATATCGTATTGATCGCCGACGCGATGACCCAGGGTCACATGCTGCCGCGCAAAGCTGCCGTCACCCTGCACGGCATAGACAAACGGCAGGTTCTCGTCGTCGCGCAGGATCGCCGAAACCGGAATCAGCGTTCCGTTGCTTGGCTGGTGCGAATGGATCTGCACGCGGACATACATCTGCTTCTTCAACAGGCCTTTCGGATTCGCGACGACCACCCGCGCGACCACCGCGCGGGTGTCGGGATCGACCAGGGCCGAGATGTTGTCCACGGTGCCGGAAAGCTTGGTGCCGTCGATGCCGCTCTCCACCTCGGCCGTGTCGCCGACGCTGACCGAGGCAAGGTCGGCACCGGAAATCTGCGCCAGCACCCAGACCCGCGAAAGATCGGCCACGGTGAAGCATGGCGTGGTGCCCGCCTGCAGCAGCAGCCCGGGCGTGATCAGCTTCTCCACCACGGTGCCCGAGATCGGCGAACGGATCATGCCCTCGGCAACGCGCGACACCGGCCGACCGGCCTGGATGTCCTTGATCGTGCGCGGATCGACATTCAGCGCGACCAGCGCCTGCAGCGCGGCATCGCGATCGGCCTCGGCGCTGGCCGCGTCGGTCTGCGCCTGCTCGTATTCGCGCTGCGAAACGCCGTTGTGCTGCACGAGATCCTTGTCCGCATCGGCAAGCCGGCGGGCGTTGCTGGCAGCGACCAGTGCCTTGCTGTACGTGCTGATGGCTACCGCAAAATCGGGCGAATCGACCACCGCCAGCGGATCGCCCTTCTTCACCTTGTCGCCTGGCGAAACGAGCAGCCGCGACACTGGACCGGAGATCGGGGCCAGCACACTGGTGGCCTGGTCGTTGTCGAAATCCACCGCGCCGGTAGCCTCCACCGTCTGGTGGAACTTGGACGAGGCGACCGTGTACAGCTGGATGTGCTGGCGCTGATCCGCTGTCAGCGTGACATTGCTCACCGTCGCCGTGCTGGCCTGCGCGCTGTTGTCGGTCTTGGACGAACAGCCGGCGCAGGACAGCATGACGGCGACCAGCATGCAGGCCACGACGATAGCGCGCGGAAATCTGTCCTGACGCTGCATGAGCGGCATTCCGTAGAGTGATTTATTTTTCATCTTTGCCCTGGGTCGCATCCGTCCGGGTCGAATCACCCCGGCTTGAATCGGCATGGTTTGAATCCGCCTTGATCAGTTCCGCGCGATGCCACCAGCCACCGCCAAGCGCCTGGAACAGCGCCGCCGTGTCGGCATAACGATTAGCCTGCGCCTGCACCAGGTTGATCCGGGCCTGCAGATCGGCCTGCTCGGCGCTCAGCAGCGAGAGATAGCTGGCATAGCCGTCCTTCCACTGCCGCTGCGAGAGGTCGAGCGTGACCTTGGCGGCATCTGCGGCGGCCGCGGCCGCCTTCAGGCCCTCGGCGTCCTGTTCGAGCGCGGTCAAGGTGTCGGCGACATTCTGGAAAGCCGTCAGCACCGTGCTGCGATATTGCTCGGCCGCCTCGACATAGGCCGCCTTCGCCGCGCGTTCCTGGTGCAGCAGCGTTCCGCCCTGGAAAATCGGGGCAGCCAGATCCGCGCCCATACCCCAGAAGCCGGTACCCGACTTGAACACCTGGCCAATCGCCAGCGCCGTGCTGCCGGCGTTGGCGGTCAACGTGATATTCGGCAACCGGTTCGCGATGGCGATGCCGATCTGGGCACTGGCGGCGTGCATATTGGCTTCGGCCTGAAGCACATCCGGACGCTGCGCCACCAGCTCCGATGGAAGGCTCACCGGCAGATCCTGCGGCAATTGCAGGCTCGCAAGATCGAATTTTTCAGCCGGTGCCTGGTTCGGAAACTGGCCGCCGAGCACGGCCAGCAGATCCTGCTGCTGGGCCAGCTGCCTCAGCAGCGGCGGCAGCGTGGCGTTGACCTGCGCGAGCTGCGACTCCTGCGCGGCCACGTCCAGCCGGCTGGCATAACCCTTGGCAAATTGGTAGCGCAGGATCTGCAGCATCTTGCTGTTGATGTCGACCAGCTGGCGCGTCGCATCCACCTGCGACTGCAGTGCCGCCTCCTGCACCGCGGCAGCCACCACATTGGTGCTCAAGGTGATCTGCGTCGCGATCATCTGGTAGCGGACGGCCTGCTCCTGAGCTTTCACGGACTCCGTGGTACGGCGATTCAGTCCGAAAACATCCGGCACATACGAAATACTGACCTGCGGGGTGAATACGTTGTACAGCAGGGCATTTGAGCTGGGCGTGGGCGAGATGGTCCCCGGCGTCTTCTGGCGGCTGGCCGAAAAATCGGCCGAGACATTGGGGTAATAACTGCCCCGTTGCGCCAGGACATTTTCCCTGGCCACGGACAAGGCTGCCTGAGCGGCTTTCAGGTCGGGATTGTTCTTGAGCGACTGTTCGATCAGCGCATTCAGCTGGCTGGAATGAAACAGGGTCCACCAGTCGCCGGGAATATCGCTACCGCTGGCAAAGCGCTGCGCTTCTCCGCCGACGACATCTTTGCTGGCGACCGTCGTGGCCAGCGGCTGCGCGGTGTAGCCGCTGACATCCGGCGCGGCAGGCCGCTTGAAGTCGGGCCCCACGGCGCAACCGGCAACCAGCACCGAAACCATCGCTGCGAGGAAATTCAGCGTGCGCGATCGCGCCGCGATGGCAGCGAGTGCAGCCCCCCCTGTTGTCTCACCCCTCATCAGCTTCGGCCCCGGCAAACACTCGGCCCACGTATTGTTCACGCGAGCGCATCTTCGAGAGAAATAATCAGTGTGTAACGATATGTCGTATCAAAGATAAGCGAAAGCCATGCCGAAGGTCATGGATTAACGACAAACCATACCGCGCCCAAACAACGTAAATGGCAACGCCGAATGGCGCCATTTACGCCAACTGCAATTTCATGCGATCCGATCGTAATGAAGTGGCGAAAGCAGGTATTGGAAACCCGGTTACCCGGATCTCGCGGGCAACCCAACCTGCCCCGGTGCAGCATGCGTACCGCAACGTTGCTGATGAGCCATGCCGAGTGCCACCACGACCGTGTCGTCGATCAGGTACAGGCTGTAATCCTTGGTGGTGCGCACGGCGGGGAGCTGGCAGCTCCTTGCCAGAATCGCAGGCTCCCGCAGCAGATCCACCGCACTGGCCTCGAAGCGCATGTCGGCGATATCCGGGATGTAATACATGAGGAACATGTGGGTATGAAACGCATCACCTACGGACGCATAGGGAATGATCAGCGTATGGACGAGCGGAAATTGTTCGGCGACATGCGCCGTGATCGGTGAATACCCGATGCTGCCGTCGAGCAGAAAAGAATGGATGGCGTGGCTCAGCTGCAACTCGGCAAGGTCCTCGGCAAGATGCGCGGCAATCCGATCCTCGTATTTCTTCTGCTCCCCGAGAGCATTGCCATAGGCGCTGGCAAAGACGCACATGCCCAGCGCAAACATGCAGGCCACTGACAAGGTCCATCTGTCCGACCGGCGCCATTGCCGCAGGGCGGCCTGCATGGCGACAAGTGCCGCCGCCAGCAATGCACCCACGCCCATCAACACGCGCGGCTCGATCTCCGGCTTGAGCAACAGCAGCATGGGGCCAAGGACACTGGCGAGAGCGGCCAGGGGCAGCAGCAGGCTGACCGCGAACAGGATTGCGCTGACCCAGGCCGGCTGCGCAAGGCGGCCCCTGATCGCATAACGCATGCCGATGGCAACCGGAATCAATGCCATCACGATCAGCACGGGAATGAAAAATCTCCACCACTGCTGATTGATGCTGTCGCCAATGAACGTATAGAAATCGACGGCATTGGCCTTTATCACCGGCAGGTCATGCCATCCGTGGATCTTCTCGCTCTGTTGCTTCACCCAGCCATGGATGTGGATGCCAATGGCGAGTTCGTAGACCAGCATGGCCAGCCCTGCCTGCCAGACTCGCGACAGGAATTGCAGTGCGAGCTGGCGCGGTGGCTTGTCATGCAACTGTGCCAGCACGACGTCCAGCAGGATGAAGATCAGACAGGCATTGATGGCGGGCTGGTAAAAGCTGAGGCTCGCAAAAAGCGACAGCACGCCCAGCCACCAGCCCCGACGATTGTCCTTGAGGGCGATCATCGGCAGCAGGGCTAGCAGCATCGCCATGCTCATGCTCAAGGCATCGAATTTGTAGGAAAGGTTTTCCAGGTAGAACGGCTGCGCACCGAGCGGAAATGCCACGAGCGCCGCCATCCATGGCGACCGTATGGCATAACGACGCGCGATCAGCACGCCGGCCCACGCAAGTATCGCGATGGCCCCGATCTGCGTCAGAGGCGAGATGTCGACCATGGCGTGGTCATAGCCCTGCAGCAGCCTCATCAGCAGGGTCGTCAGCGGGCGACCGTTGGAATCCCAGCCGGTGCGGCCGACCAGCGCCCGTTTCAGGTCGTCATCGAAATAGCGGTTCGCGCGCAGGATGGGAAACAGGACCAGAAAATAAAGCGCGAGCAGGATGAAAAAAACGCTGCGGTCATCACGGCCGGATTCCGTGCGGACACTGATCCGGGCATCGCGTGAAATCGGCTGACTCACGTATCAAGGCTCCATGGACAAACGACGGTATCGATGACGACGGTTGTAGCCCCAGCCGTACATTTCACGGGTGAATCTATGGCTATTCGGGGCAGCCTGCCAGTAAATCCAGGCCGCTGCGCGATCACATGCACAGAGTATGTTCAGGCTGGCTGAGTATCTGCTGACGCTGGGCAGTGGCGCGGCATCCGCGGCGAACCGGCATCACCGATGGCACCCGAAATGGTGGCGTATCACGCCACTCGTTCACCGCAGGTTGATTTGGCCCGCTCAAGACTCGGGCTTCCTGCAGGCAACGAGGAACTGTCCATGAAGAACATGCCCATTAAGAACAGGATTGCTTCACTGACTTTCGCACTTGCGCTCGGCACGCTTTCATTCGGCATGTCCAGTGCTGTCACCGCGCAGCAGGCCATGACCGAACCGCAGGTGCACAGCACGCTCGCCGGGCAGGGTTACACCAAGGTGCGCGACCTCAAATTTCGTGATGGCATGTGGTACGCACACGCCCGCAGCGCCAACGGCAAAAGCGTGGATGTCCACATCGATGCAAGAACCGGCCAGGTCTATCCGGACAGGCAGGTGTCGCGGCTGAGCGAACGCGATGTGCACGCCTCGCTGGAAACCCAGGGCTATACGCATGTCCACGATGTGGATTACAAGGACGGCATGTGGAGCGCCAAGGCCGAAAATCCGGCGGGCAACCACGTGCGGCTGAAAGTCGACGCCAGCAGCGGCAAGGTGGTCGGCACCGAATAAATCCGCTGCATGGCACGGATCGAACCTGGCACACCTTAAGGTGTGCCGGATCGTGACTGCGAACTTTGCCGGATGGACCAAAGGATGGGTAGACCGATGTCCGGTCGCTGACTAGTATCGGGGGCTCCCTCCCCCGCGACAGGTACCACCGTGAAGCGACTGATGCTTTCCACCCTTGCCCTGGCCTTATCGTCGGCACTGATGGCGGCCACCGTGCCGGCACCGACGTTCGACCCGCACCGCCTGTCCGATGAGGTGAAGACCTTGTCCTCGGACGCCTTCGAAGGCCGTGGCCCGAACACGCCGGGCGAGACCAGGACCATCGACTACATGGTGGCGCAGATGAAGGCCGCCGGCCTGCAGCCCGGTGGCGACCTGAAGGACGGCAAGCGCAGCTGGACGCAGGCGGTACCTCTGCTGCGCACCGAGATCATCGGCACGCCGAGCCTGAGCCTCACCCTGGACGGCAAGAAGCAGACCCTGACGCAGGGCAACGAGATCGCCGTGCGCGCGCCGATGGATGGCTCGACCGCGGTGGCGATCGCCGACGCACCACTGGTCTTCGTCGGCTATGGCGTGAAGGCGCCGGAGCGCCACTGGGACGACTTCAAGGGCGTCGACCTGCATGGCAAGATCGCCGTGGTACTGATCAACGACCCGGATTTCGAGACCGGCGTGGGCGACTTCGGCGGCAAGGCGATGACCTATTACGGCCGCTGGACCTACAAGTACGAGGAAGCCGCGCGCCAGGGCGCGCTGGGCGTGCTGATCGTGCACGAGACCGCGCCGGCCTCGTACGGCTGGGCCACGGTGAAGAATTCCAACACCAACACGATGTTCGACATCGTGCGCGACCGGCCTTCCGCCGTGCATCCGCAGCTGGAAGCGTGGATCCAGCGCGACCTCGCGGTCAGCATGTTCAAGCAGGCCGGGCTGGATTTCGAGGCGCTGAAGAAACAGGCGCAGACACGCGAGTTCCAGCCGGTGACGCTGAAGGGCGAAAGCCTGTCGGCCAGCTTCAAGGTCGACAAGAGCGTGATCACCTCGCACAACATCGTCGGCCGCATCGAGGGCAGCAAGCGTCCCGACGAAACCGTGATCTACAGCGCGCACTGGGACCATCTCGGCATCGGCCAGCCCGACGCGAAGGGCGACCGCATCTACAACGGCGCGGTCGACAACGCCACCGGCACGGCGGCACTGATCGAATTGGGCCGCGCGTTTGCGCATGCGCCACGCCCCGAGCGCTCGGTGGTGTTCCTCAACGTCACCGCCGAGGAGAAGGGCCTGCTCGGCTCCGAGTATTACGCGGCGAACCCGCTGTATCCGTTGGCCAAGACCGCCGGCGTGCTCAACATGGACGCGCTCGATCCGCACGGTCCGACGCGCAACTTCACCATTTCCGGCAGCGCCAAGCTCGGCCTGCTGGATGACCTGATCGCCGACGCGAAGAAATTCGGCATGAGCTACACCGCCGATCCGAAGCCGGAGGCCGGCCATTTCTTCCGCTCGGATCATTTCTCGTTCGCCAAGCGCGGCGTGCCGGCGATCTCGTTCGGCTCGGGCAACGACTGGGTCGATGGCGGGCTAGCGGCAGGCAAGGCCGCCGAAGACGAATACGTCGCCAAGCACTACCACCAGCCGTCCGACGAATGGCAGGCCAGCTGGTCGTTCACCGGCATGGCGCGCGACCTGCAACTGCTCTACACGGTAGGCGACCAGCTCGCCAATTCCGACCAGTGGCCGGACTGGAGCAAGGATTCGGAATTCCGCGCCACCCGCGATGCGACGGCGGCAGAACGCAAGTGACATCGCCCGGTTCCTTGCCTGGTCCATCGGGGAAGGAACCGGAATCGCTCAGGGGCCGCCATAGGCCCACAACAGGAACGGCGGCAACATCTGTTTCCAGGACGCCTGGTCGTGCTTGCCGCCCTGCAGCAGGAACAGTGCGACATCCGTGCTTCGTGACGGGTGCCGGGCGTAATCCGGGTTGATCGAATAGCCCAGCTGCTTCAGTCCTTGTGCGCTGAAGCCATCCTCACCACGGTAGCCTTCGATGACGTTCTGCACGTCATCGATCGCGTCGATGATGCCGTTGCCGTCGCGGTCGCTGGTTTCTTCCGCGGTCCCCACCGCGAACCACATCTTCAGGCCCGCGCGCCGCGGACCATGCTCGACCATCGTCTGCACCAGCCGCGTGTGCTCGACCGCGCTGGCACTGCTGCGGTCGGCTGCCAGCCAGAACGAGGGCGAGAACGCACCGACCCGGCCGAATACCTGCGGATACTGCCAGCCGAGATTGAACGCATTCAATGCGCCAAGCGACCAGCCGAGCACGGTGCGGTCACGGGCGGATCGGCGCGTGCGGCAATGCGCATCGATATACGGCACCAGCTGCGTGGCGACCCAGGCGGAATAGTCCTGTGCGCGGCTGCCGATCGGGCCGATCGATGAGCCGCCCACCACGCTGCGTGATGTCGCACGATCGGACAACCCATAGGCACTGGCGCGGTCGGCCAGCATATCGATCGCCACCACGATGACGGGCTGGATCGCGTGCTGGCGATAAAGCTGCGCCAGTGTCGCCTGCAGCCCCACCGCGACCATGTCCTGGCCATCGTTCGCGTACAGCACGGGATAGCGCCGGCCGGATGCAGCGCTGCTGGCGTAGCCCGGCGGCAGGTATACCGCCACCTTGATCTGCTCCGGTGCGAAGGCCGCCGCATCGAGTCGCAGGCGCATCACGCTGCCGCCGGCATCGGGAACAGTCGTCACCGTGGCAGGCGCCGCCAAGCCGGTGCCGGCACGACACATCAGCAGGCATGCCAGCCACAGGCACGCATGCAGCCTGCTGCCGTGTCTCGGGCGCATCAGCTCAGGCTGGCAAACCACACGCCATGGCCGGGCAGCTGCAGCTGGCGGCCCACCAGATGAGCCTGCAGCAGGCCATGACCATCCACGGCCACCGGCTTGCCCAGCGTGTCAGGCAAGGTCAGCTCGGCGACGGCATCGGCGAGGTTGAACACCACCAGCAAGCTCTGCTGCGCAAAGCGGCGGGTGAAGGCCAGCACCGGTTCGGCGGTATCCAGGAAATGGATATCGCCCCAGCGCAATGCCGGCTGCTGCTGACGCCAATGCATGAAGGTGCGGAAACCGTTCAATACCGAATGCGGATCGGCTTCCTGGTGCGCTACCGCCAGGGCACGATGCTCGCGTGGCACCGGCAACCAGGGCATGCCCCGACTGAAGCCGGCATGCGCATCGTCGCTCCACGGCATCGGTGTGCGGCAGCCGTCGCGGCCCTTGAACTGCGGCCAGAACGCGATGCCATAGGGATCCTGCAGCGACTCGAAGGGCAGCTCGGCCTCGGTCAGGCCAAGCTCCTCGCCCTGGTACACGCACACCGAGCCACGCAGGGAGCAGACCATGGCGGTAAGCAGGTTGGCCAACTGCCCGGAAGCCTGCCCCCTGCCCCAGCGCGTGAGCACGCGCTCGACATCGTGATTGGAAATCGCCCAGCACGGCCAACCTTCGGTCATTTGCGCTTCCAGCGTCTGCACCGTGCTGCGGATGTGCCCGGCGCTGAAATCGTCGGTCAGCAACTCGAAGCTGTAGCCCATGTGCAGGCGGCCATCGCGGGTGTATTCGGCCATCGTCGCCAGCGAATCCTCGGAGGAGATTTCGCCCAGGGCTGCCACATCCGGATAGCGATCCATCAGCGCGCGCAACTCGCCCAGAAACGCCAGGTTCTCCGGCTGCGTGTTGTTGTAGTAGTGGTACTGGAACGCGTAGGGATTGTCCGGGCTGAACCCGCGGCCGACGCGCTTCTCCTTCGGCTTGGGCGGGTTGTCGCGCAGCTGGCGGTCGTGGAAGCAGAAGTTGATCGCATCCAGGCGCACGCCGTCCACGCCCTTGTCCAGCCAGAAGCGCACGCTGTCGAGGATCGCCGCGCGCACTTCGGCGCGGTGGAAATTCAGGTCGGGCTGCGAGGTCAGGAAGTTGTGCAGGTAGTACTGGCCGCGACGGGGCTCCCACTGCCACGCCGAACCGCCGAACAGCGACAGCCAGTTGTTCGGTGCGCCGCCGTCATCGCGCGCATCGGCCCATACGTACCAGTCGGCCTTCGGGTTGTTGCGGCTCTGCCGGCTTTCGTGGAACCACTCGTGTTCGACCGAAGTATGGCTGAGCACCTGGTCGATCATCACCTTCAGGCCCAGGCCGTGTGCCTTCGTGAGCAGCCGGTCGAAGTCGGCCAGCGTGCCGAACAAGGGGTCGACATTGCGGTAGTCGGCGATGTCGTAGCCGAAATCGGCCATCGGCGACTTGAAGAAGGGCGCGATCCAGATCGCGTCGACACCCAGGCTGGCCACGTAATCGAGCCGCTCGATGATGCCCGGCAGATCGCCCACGCCGTCGCCATCGGTGTCCTGAAAACTGCGTGGATAGATCTGATAGGTGACGGCGCCGCGCCACCAGGATGCATCACTCATTCGTGTGTCCCTTGGATTCCTGCCCGAACTGCAGCGATATGCCCGACGGGCGATCCTTCGCAGCCTGTCAGGAGCTTAATGGCTGCATGCAACGGCGGCCGCGACACTGCATACGTATTCATGCCAGGCGCCCATCGCACTGCAGCATTTCATGCCGCGCCATCAAATGGACGTCCATTTGAAAAATGAAAAAATCTTCACGAATGCAGACTGGCTCTGGATTCCACGCGTATCCGCATGCTGCGCAGGCAACCCGGACCGGGGTCGGGAAACGCCCCGCTTTCCGCCGGCATCAGGCGACTTTGCGATGCACAGCAGCACAATGAATACGTATTCAGTAAACGATCCGCCTGCAAAAGGCCGCCCTACCATGACACCACGTTGACGGGTCATCGGCTCATGCGACCGCGCTGCTCACCGAAAACGTTGGGGCAATCACCGCAACCACTACAAAATGATGTGCAACCCTGGGAGGGGATAACGATGGTACTGAAACGCAATGTGCTGGCCCTGGCGCTTGCTTCCGCTGGATTCTGCTTCTCGCTCGGCGTCCATGCGGCACCCACTGACAACAGCTCGAATCCGGGCAGCGCATCCGTTGCGTCCAATGCGCCGACGTCCAGCCCGCAGAGCACCGATACGCAGAGCCAGACCGCCACCTCGAACGACAATGCGGCGCCGAAAAAAGCCGACCAGAAGACCCAGCTGGCCAAGAGCCTCGACGCGATCACGGTGACCGGTTACAGCAAGAGCATCGAGACCGCGGTCGACATCCAGCGTTATGCCGACACCATCCAGAACGTGGTGACCGCGGCGGACATCGGCGGCCTGCCGGACCAGTCCATTGCCGACGCGCTGACCCGCCTGCCCGGCGTCACCGCCGAACGTATCGGCGGCGAAGCCTCGCAGATCAACTGCAACGGCCTCTCGGGCAACTTCATCCAGACCACCCTAGACGGTCGCGTGCAACCGTCGACCAGCGGCACCAACTACATCCAGTTCGACCAGTACCCGGCCGAGCTGATCAACCAGGCGACCGTGTACAAATCGCAGCAGGCCAACCTGATCGAGGGCGGCGTGGGCTGCTCGATCGCGATGCAGACGGCCAACCCGCTTGATGCCAAGCAGGAGCAAACCGTCAACATCGACATGCGTGGCAGCTACAACAACCAGGCGAACGACGTATACGGCGCCAACCCGGAAGGCTACCGCTTCAGCGCCGCCTGGCAGGGCAAGTTCCTCAACGACACCTTGGGCGTGGGCCTGGGTTTTGCCCGCATGCAGCAGCCGCACGTCTCCGAGCAGTGGGTCGGCGAAGCCTTTGACGGTCTGCAGACCCTCAACTCCACCAGCAGTCAGCAGGCCTACCCTTCGCAAGGTATCCAGGTACAGCAAAACGGCGGCAGCGAGCGGCGTAATGGCTATCTGTCCACGATCGTGTGGAAACCCACCGACAATCTGCAGATCAGCGGTAACGGCTTCTACTCGCAGTACGACGACGCCTCGTTCGGCCGCGGCTTCCGTGCGCAGCTGTTCGACCAGAATCAGGCGCAGATCACCAACCCCGTACTGCTGCCGAATGGAGCCGTTGTTGGTGGCACGGTAAGCAGCAATCCATCGAGCGGTATCGATCCGCGCACAAACAATCCATACAGCAACAATTTCTCGCTGGAAACCACCGCCGATAACTACACCACCCACACCAGCGTGTTCTCCGGCGGCCTGAACGCGAAGTGGAGCAGCGGCCCGTGGACGGTGATGGCCGATGCCTCGATGTCGCGCGCGACCAGTTCCGAAATCAACGTCGACACCACCGCCGATCCCTACAATGGCCTGGGGACTGCATCGCCCTCGCTGATGAGCCAGTCGCTCACCTATGGGCTGAACGGCCTCAACATCGGTTCGCTCACGGTGCCGAATCCGGGCATCTACACCAACCTCGGCGACATGGCGTTGTCGCGCTATGGCGTCTATCCGTACGTCTACCACGACCTCGACAAGGGCTTCCGCCTCGAGTCGACCTACGAGTTTGCGGACAATTCGCTGTTCTCGGCGCTCGAGGGTGGTGTCTACATCAACAACCATACCTACAACGCCGATCGCTCGGCCTATGTGTATGGCTCGGAATGGGGCGACAACCCGTCGGCCGGCGCACCGCTGGCGCTCAACAGCAGCGATGCGGTCACCACCTGCTGGCGCGGCGACTTCGCCGCCATGCCTTGCTTCCTTGCGCTCAACGGCCCAGCCATCCTGGCCGCGAACGGCATCACAAACACCACGCCGCTGAAGAGCTGGGCCAACAACTGGACCTATATCCAGAGCGGCCAGGTCGACGTGAAATCGCGCGATGCCTACCTGATGGCCGACATCGACACCAACCTGTTCGATCACAGCGTCACCGGCAATGTGGGCGTGCGCGTGGTGCGCACCTCGCAATACAGCAGCGGCCTGCAGGAAGTGGACAACAACGCCGGCGTGCCGATCACCGACCAGACCGGCGTGACCAGCAGCAACTACATCCCGGTGACCCAAGGCAAGACCTATACCGACGTGCTGCCGTCGATCAACCTCACCTATCACTTCGACGATGCGAACCAGCTGCGCTTCTCCGCCGCCAAGGTGATGGCGCCGCCGCCGATCAGTTCGTTGCTTGCCGGTCACGGCGCATGGGAGTCCGACGGCCAGTACAACCTGTGGAGCAATACCAGCCCGCTGCTCGACCCGATGTACGCCGGCCAGTTCGACCTGAGCTTCGAGCACTACTTCGCCGAGTCGAGCGGTGCGTTCACCGCCCATGTGTTCACCAAGCACATCGATTCGTTCGTGCAGCAGATCGTCTACAACGACTTCGACTTCGCCAGTGCCGGCATCACGGTGCCGATCGATCCGAACACCGGCAGGCCCTACCTCAACGGCCAGTACCAGACCTCGTTCAACAACACCAAGGGCGGCACGGTTCACGGCCTGGACCTGTTCTACCAGAAGACCCACTTCCTGCCCGGCGTCTGGTCCGGCCTGGGCGTAAGCGCAGGCTTCTCGCTGACCCAGAGCGCGGTGCAGTCGCTCTCGGCACTGAGCGGGCCGCCGCAGAACCAGGGCTTGCCGGGCCTGTCGAAGAAATCCGCCAGCGCGGCGCTGTTCTACGACAACGGCACCTTCTCGGTTCGCCTGAACGGCACCTACCGTTCGTCGTTCGTGTCCGATTCGCAGATGTCGGTGAACAACCAGATCGTCTACTTCGCTCCCGAGACGGTGTTCGACCTGCAAACGGCCTACAACTTCACCAAGAACGTGAGCCTGCTGTTCCAGATCCTCAACTTGACCAACCAGCCGACCCGCACCTATTTCGGCAATCCGAACCAGACCGGCACCATCCAGTACTTCGGCCAGACGACCTACCTCGGCGTCAACATCAAGCTGTAACCACAACGCCGGACATCGCCCTCACGATGCCCGGCCCCTTTCTCCCCAAGCCGGTTCCGCGGCATGCCGCGGAGCCGGCTCTTTTGAGCCAGACGCGATTCGACGTGACACGCCCGGGGCGGTTGCCGGCCTTCCGGCCGACGAATCATCAGCCGACCTGCCCGCATCATCGCTCCGTGCTTCCGCCTGCACGGCGGACGCACGACCACACCAGCAGGCCGACATGCCCAGACTCCTCTTCCTCGCTTGCGGCATCGCCACTGCGCTTGCCCTGCTCTCGCCGGCATCGGCACACAGCCAGGCAACTTCCACGCCGCATGTACCTGCCACTGCCTCGCCGCAGGCAGCGTCCGATGTCTGGTACGAAATCTTCGTGCGCTCCTGGGCCGACAGCAACGGCGATGGCATCGGCGATCTCAACGGCATCACGGCCCGTCTCGATTACCTGAAGTCGCTGGGTGTCGGCGGCATCTGGCTGATGCCGGTCAATCCGTCGCCGAGCTATCACGGCTACGACGTCACCGACTACTACGGCATCAATCCGCAATACGGCACCATGGCCGACTTCCAGCGCCTGCTGGACGCGGCGCATGAGCGCGGAATCAAGGTGATCATCGACCTGGTGATCAACCACACCAGCGCACTGCATCCGTGGTTCATCGCCGCCAACAACCCGCGGGACCCGCACCACGACTGGTACAACTGGGCGCGCCCCGGCAGCGACCTCGATGCGGTCAGCGCCACCGGCACGCCGGCGTGGCACACCACGCCGACCGGGCAACACTACATCGGCGTATTCACCGGCATGATGCCCGACCTGGATTACGACACGCCGGCCGTGCGCGAAGAGATGATCCGTGTCGGCCGGTTCTGGCTGAAGAAGGGTGTCGACGGTTTCCGGCTGGATGCGGCCCAGCACATCTACTACGACTTCAAGTCGCAGGACGGCGATCCGGCGATCCTCGAGAAAAATCTGGCCTGGTGGACGCAGTTCCGCCATGGCATCGACGCGGTCACGCCCGGTGCCTACGTGGTCGGCGAAGTCGCCCAGGAGACACCCGACCGACTGGCACCCTACCTGCGCCCGCTGAGCTCGGTGTTCGACTTTCCGCTGGCGAAGCAGCTGATCGACAGTGCGAAGAGCGAACGTGCCGGCCATCTCGCTGCACTGCTCGCACAGACCGAGGCCGACTATCGCAAGGTCACCGGTAAGTCCGGGGTCGACGCACCGTTCCTGTCCAACCACGACCAGGAACGCGTGATGAGCCAGCTCGATGGCAACCCGCAGCACATGCGCATGGCCGCTGCGATGCTGCTGACCCTGCCCGGCCAGCCATTCATCTACTATGGCGAGGAACTGGGCATGCGTGGGCAGAAACCCGACGAGGATCTGCGTGAGCCGATGCGCTGGAACCGCTCGCCGAAAGCAGCCGGCGAAGCCACCTGGAAAACCTCGACCTCGCACGACGGCCCGGCCGTCTCGGTGGAAGCGGAACAGGCCGACCCGGATTCGCTGCTGCACTTCTACACGAAGCTGATCCACTGGCGCAGCCAGGTGAGCGCACTGCGCGACGGCGCGATCGTGCCGCTTGCCGTGGCGAATCCGCAGCTGGTGGCGTGGAGGCTCGACGACGCCGGCAGCCATGTACTGGTGGTGCACAACCTGTCCGGCCAGCCGCAAAACCTGCCGCTGCATGACAGACACATCCATGCCTTGCTGCTGCAAAGCGCCAGCGGCGGCACGCTGCAGCAGGATGTGCTGCACATCCCGGCCTACAGCACGGCGATCCTGCAATGACGTTGCCGCAGGCAGCAGGAGCTTGATCGGATGAAAGCATCGCTTCGTCTTGCGCGATCCGTCGCTGCGATGGCATCGCTGTGGCTCGCTTTCGCATTCGTACCCATCGCCACCATGGCAACTACCGTGTCGGCAGCACAGGCAAAACCGATGGCGCAACTCGTCAACCACGGCATCATGATCGACCTGGGCAAGGATCGGCTTTCCATCCGCTTCCTTGCCCCCAACATCGTGCATGTGCATTACAGGCCGGATGGTCTTGGCAGCACGCCTGCTCTGGTGATCGACGGCGACGCCACGCCCTCGACCTTCGCGCAAGTGCGCGACGAGGACAACGCAAGGGAGATCAGCCTTGCCACCGATCGCGGCTCCGTGCACTGGGATCAACAAAAGCGACAGCTGCGGATCGAGGATGCGCAACAGCGCAGCATGCTGTTGCAGAGCGATATCGACTCGCTGCGGCATGGCCGCCTGAGCCTGGAACATGGGCCGCGCGATGCGCTGTACGGCATCGGCGGCTACAACGCGACGGCGAGCGTCTCGGCTGGACTGCTGCGCAGCGGCCGCCTGCCGGCCACCGCCGGCGAGCAAGGCCACGCCGGCGCACCGCTCGTGTGGAGCACCGCCGGCTACGGCGTGCTGCTCGACAGCGACGGTGCCCGCTTCACGCTGAAGCCGACCACGATCGAGATCGATGACCAGGCACGCAAGGACCCCGACTACTACATCGTGCTCGGCACGCCGGCGGAGATCTTCGGCGCACTGGCACAGCTCAGCGGCCACACGCCGCTGTTTCCGAAGTGGGCTATGGGTTTCACCAACAGCCAGTGGGGCATCGACCAGCAGGAGCTGCTGCAGATCGTCGACACCTATCGCGCCAAACACATCCCGCTCGACAACTTCACGCTCGACTTCGACTGGAAGGCCTGGGGCGAGGACGACTACGGCGAGTTTCGCTGGAACGCCAACAAATTCCCGGGCGGCCCCGACGGCCAGCTGAAGGCGCAACTCGACCGGCGCGGCATCCACCTCACCGGCATCATGAAACCGCGCATCCACGTCGACACGGCGGAGGGCCGCTACGCCACCGCACACGACCTGTGGCGCCCCGGCGAACCGGCCACGCCGGACTACTTCTCGCACAAGCCGGTGAAGGACATCGACTTCGACAAGCCAGCGGCACGTGCCTGGTTCTTCAACGACGCGCTGAAGCACAGCTTCGTCACCGGCATGGCCGGCTGGTGGAACGACGAGGCCGACAACACGCCCAGCAACACGCAGTTCCTCAATATGCAGCGCACGCTGTACGACGGCCAGCGCGCGATCTCGAACCAGCGCGTATGGTCGATCAACCGCAACTTCTGGCTGGGCTCGCAGCGCTATGCCTACGGCTTGTGGTCGGGCGACATCCCTACCGGCTTCGCCAGCATGGCGGGACAACGCGAACGCATGTTGAGCGCGATCAACGTCGGCGCGATGCAGTGGGGCATGGATGGCGGCGGTTTCAAGGACGGTACGCCGACACCCGAGAATTACGCGCGCTGGATCGAGTTCGGCGCGTTCACGCCGATCTTCCGCGTACATGGCGACTTCGGCCAGAAACGCCAGCCATGGGTATACGGCCCAGTCGCGGAGCAGGCAGCCACCGACGCGATCCGCCTGCGCTACGCGCTGATCCCGTACATCTACAGCTACGAATACCAGCGCCGCGTCAGCGGTGTCGGCCTGGTGCGCCCGCTGCTGTTCGACTGGCCGCACGATCCCAACGTGCGCAACGATGTCGGTGCATGGCTGTTCGGCGACTACCTGCTCGTTTCGCCGGTGGTCGAACAAGGCCAGACCTCGAAAAACATCTATCTGCCTGCCGGCCGCTGGACCGACTGGTTCAACGGCAAGGTCTACCAGGGCGGACAAACGATCCATCTGACGGTCGACAGCCAGCACTGGGGCGACATTCCGCTGTTCATCCGTCAGGGTGCGATCATCCCGACCCAGCCGGCGATGGATTATGTCGGTCAGCAGCCGCTGACCGAGCTCGCTGTGGATGTGTTTCCGGACACGCAGCGCACCAGCTTCGATTATTACGATGACGACGGCAACACCTACGATTACGAGCATGGCGCGTATTTCAGCCAGTCGCTGTCCGTGCAGCAGCAGAGTGATGCGGTGCACTTCGAAACCACGGCACCGGCCGGCAGTTTCAAGCCGGCGCTGAAGTTCTATCTGCTGAAGATCCATGGCGATGCCGCCACCGCTGTAGCCAGCGCAAGCGGCACCATGCCCTCGTTCGCGAGTCTCGATGCGCTCCGGCAACGCCAGGGCGAAGGCTGGGCCAGCGGGCACGACCGCTATGGCACGGTCACCTGGGTGCGGGTGAGCGCAGCCGTGGCCCAGCGCATTACGCTCACGACGAAACCCTAGGAAGCCTCAGACGGCTTCCCCATGGCATCAGGCCAGTGTCTGCAACACGAAGGCCGCACTCGATGCGGCCTTCGCGGTCCTGATCCAACACGGCAGACCCACCCCGCTCGGTCAGGCGCAACGCCTCAGTAGTTCAGGTGCAGGCACAGCAGGCGCAGGCTGAAAACAAACCAGAGCGCGGCGAGGCAGGCCAAAACCAGCATCGTGCTGTTCGCCTTGCGCCACCAGCCACCGGGTTCGCGCCAGGCATGACCCGCGTTGGCGATCACGGCCAGCGTGCCGATGATGGCCAGCACGCCGGTCAGCTGCACCAGCCGCAGGGTGACGTCGAAGCCATTGTTGAGGTAGCTGAAGCTGGTGGCGACCCGGCTCAGCACGAACAGCCAACCGGCGGCGAACAGCAGCTGCAGCAGCGCCGCCACGCGGCTCCAGCGGTACCAGCGGGCTGCCTGTGGCGACAGCGCCAGGGGCTGGCGATAATGCCGGCGCACCAGCGCGGCGATCGGCCACAGCAGTGCGGCCAGCAGGAAGATCACCAGCGCGGCGTACATCACGGGCAGGTTCCACGCTGCGGATTGCCAGCCCGATACCGGCATGAAAACCACCACGGGCGCCGCCTCGTCGTAGGAGATCCAGCGCAGCTTGCCATCCTTGATCAGCGCACCGAGATGACTGCCGCTGGCGTCATCCAGCCAGACGAACGGTTTCACTTCGCGCCAATGCCGCGGCTGCCCGGCCATGTCCTGGAAATCGTGGGTGACCAGGCTGCCATCCTTGTCCATCGTGATGCGCGACTGCCCCAGCAGGTTCAGCATGCTCATGAAACTGGACATCGCCGTGCGACTGGCGATGTAGTGGCCCACCAGCATTGCACCATGTTCGCGCGCGCTCGCAAGCGTCGGCTGCGGCAATTGCGGCAAGGCCGGGAAATAGCGATCGGTGAAGCCGTTCAGCAGTTGCCGGCGCAGGCTGCCATCGTCTTCGCCGTCGATGGACACGAACACGCCGACGTCCTGCTGCAGGTACAGCGCCATCACGCTATGGAACAGCTCGGTATCGCCGCCATGGCCGATGATGTCCTGGCCGTTGCGATCCATGTGGTAGAAGCCCAGCGCGATCGGCAACAGGCCGGGCACCGAAGAGTGCGTGAAGTTGTGCATCAGCTGTGCAGTCTGCGTGCGCAGGATCTGCGCATCCCCGACGTGGCCGTCCTGCAGCTGGGCGATCATGAAGCGCGCCATGTCCCCGCCGCTGACCGACAATGCGCCAGCGGCCACCGCATTCACCAGTTCGAACGGCCGCGCCGGCTCGCTGGCCTTGGCATAGCTCTTCGCCATGTCCGGCGCGAGCGACGCCGGCAGCGGCTGGCGGAACGTCGCGTGCTGCATGCCCAGAGGCTGCAGGATGTGTTGCTCGATGTAGTCATCGAACGGCTGGCCGGAAACACGCTGCACGATGTAACCGGCCAGCGCAGCGCCGTAGTTGGAATAGGCCGAGACTTCGCCTGGCGGGTAGATGCGCTCGGGCACCCATTCTTTGACCCAGGCCTCGTTGCTCATCAGCCGCGCCGGATCGTTGCCGCCGAGGTTCTTCATGGTTTCCTCGAAACCCGGCGTGTGCGTCATCAGCTCGCGCAGCGTGATCGGCTTGCCGTTGCGGGGAGGAATGCTGAAGTCCAGGTACTTGTCGACGTCCGCATCGAGATCGAGCTTGCCCTGCTCGACCAGCTGCATCACCGCCGTCCAGGTGAACGTCTTGGAGATCGAGCCGACGCGGAACAGCGTCGTCATCGGGTCGACCGGTTTCTTCGCCGCCACATCCGCGTAGCCGTAACCCTTCGCCAGCAGGACCTGGCCATCCTTCACCACGACCACCACGGCGCCCGCGATGTTGTTCTTCTTCAACCCGTACGGAAACAGTCCGTCCAGCCAGGCTTCGGCATCGGCCGCAGTCAGTTCATGCGCGCTCAACGGCATCGTCACCGCCGGTTTCTGATCAGGCAGGGGATTGATCTGGATCTGCGCAACACACGGCGATGAGGACAGGACAAAACCAACGACGGTGAACAAGCGCAACAGGCTTTTCATCAGTGCGGATCCTGATGGGGAGGAATGAAGCATGCAGGCTGCGCCCGTCAACACAAGGTCAATGGCCGCAAGCCGCATGGACACGTCGCCACAGGTTAGCGAATGACGGCATTCGGCCAGATGAATACGTATGCAGAGGCTGGTTGCTGCATTGCGACGATCCCTACCATGCCGGGTCGATGCAGATAGCCGCGGATGTCGATGCTGCGCCTGCAACATGCGGGGCACGCCGCGGCGTGACATAACAGCTGCGGGAGGAACATGCCGATGACATACCTGAGCCACGCCGGGAGATACGGGATGCACGCATGCTGAGCATGCTGCTGGCCACCGCCATGGCGGCAGGCGCCAATGCGCCGGCATGGCAGGACGGGCTGGACTGGCACGGCGTACACGTGAGCATGAGCCAGGATGCGCAAGGTCGCTACACGCTGGCATGGCCGTACGGGCAACGCGTGATCCCGTCCCCGCCACTGCACGCCAATACTGCCAGTCCACTGTTCGACGGCTTGTTCGCGATGGCGCAGGACGACCTGAAGCAGGATTCGGTGACGGCGATCCGCGACGGCGCGTTCGACCACGGCCAGCCGATTCCCTGCCAGTGTTTCGAGACCGGCCTGAAGTGGCCGTACGTGTGGACACGTGACCTGTCGTACTCGATCGATCTCGGCTTGTGGCGCTTCGATGCCGCGCGTTCGCGCAACGGGCTGCAGTTCAAGCTGTCCGACGTGCGCGTGCCGTCTGCGCCACAGGGTCTGTACATGATGCAGGACACCGGCTCGGGGGGCAGTTGGCCGATCAGCACCGACCGTGTGGTGTGGTTTCTCGGCGCGCAGCACCTGCTCGGCGACAGGGCGTTCGCCGAGGACGTCTACCGCGCGTTGGGCAATACCCTGGCGCAGGATCGGCAGTACGTATTCGACGCCAGGCTCGGGCTTTATCGCGGTGAGACCTCCTTCCTCGACTGGCGCGAGCAGACCTATCCGGCGTGGACGGCAAACAACGTCGTCGCCATCGGCCAGTCGTTCGCGCTGTCCACCAATGTGCTGCACTACCAGGCGCTGCAGCTGGCCGCCGTGCAAGCCGACGCACACCACGATGCAAAAGCCGCCAGCGATTACCGCGCGCAGGCCGCAGCACTGAAGGCAGCGATCAACGCGCACTTCTGGCGCGCCGAGCGCGGCCTCTACATGAGCTACCTCGGCGGTGACGGAACGCCGTACGACACTTACGACCTGCTCGGCATCGCGCTGGCGATCACCAGCGGCGTGGCCGACGACGAACGGGCGCAGCAGACTTTGGCGAACTACCCGACCTGGCCGGCCGGCAGCCCGGTGATCTGGCCCGAGCGCGCCGACCAGCCGATCTACCACAACCGCGCGATCTGGCCGTTCGTCAGCGCCTATGCATTGCGTGCCGCGCGCGTGGTGAACCAGCCAGCGCGCATCGCACACGAAATCGAATCGGTCATGCGCGGTGCCGCGCTGTACGGCTCCAACATGGAGAACTACGAGCTGCTGACCCAGGGCCAGCACCTGGACGAGGGCAAGCTCAGCGGCCCGGTGGTCAACTCGCCGCGGCAGCTGTGGTCGGTGGCGGCCTACTTCGCCATGGTGACCGAGGGCGTGTTCGGCCTCGCCGAAGATGGCCTCGTCGAACCCAAACTGCCGACCTCGCTGGTGCCGATGCTGTTCGGCCAGCGCACGTCGATCAAGCTGGATCTGCCGGATCGACAGATCACGTTGCGACTTCCCGCGCACGTCGACGGCAACCTGCTGGTTGCCGACCACATCGACACGCACGGCACCAGCACGGTCGTCACGCTCAAGGCGATCCAGCTACCGGACTTGCCGTTGCGCACCGCCGCACCGCTGTATGCACCGACTGCACCCGCCGCACCGGTGCTGACCATCTCTGCTGATGGCTGGCATGTGCAGGTCGACGGCAAGCTGACGCTGTACCTCAACGGCCAGCGCCACGGCAGCATCGACGGCAACGGCGAGCTCGCACGTCAGCCGGGACTGCTCTGCGTCAGCGCCACGCGCAGCGATGCGCAAGGCCTCGAATCGCTGCACAGCCCCGACACCTGCGTGGGCGATGTGATGAAGGTGGTCGGCAACTGGCCGCGCACGTGGACCGCGCCGGCCACCGGCGACTATCGCGCTTCACTCGACTACGCCAACGAGCATGGCCCGATCAATACCGGTGTCACTGCCGCGGTGAAGATGCTGGCGATCCGCTGCGACGGCAGCGCCGAGCAGCGCCTGCCGATCGTGATGCCGCACAGCATCGGCGTGCAGCGCTCGACCTGGGGCCGCTTCGCCGCGAAAGCCGGTGCCCGCTGCCACTTCGCCCTCGATGACGGCTTCAACATGAGCTATCTCAGCCACTTTGCGCATTACACCGGTGGCGCCGGCGGCAGCGATGGTCCGTTGAACAGCGCCAGCATCGGCGAGCTGCTGATTGCGCCGCTGGGCGGCGGGATCGCCACACCATGAAAAGCTGATCCTGCCCCAACCCACCCCTTCAAGGCGGGGGAACACGGCAGGGCAATCTGCAGTTCAACCGCCGACGGATGCAGCCAAATCCGCATCCGGCCGGATACGCTGCATATGTTCGCGGCACAGCTGTTCGACCAGCGCACGATGATCCGGCAAATCGTCGAGTGCGCGAACGGCCGCCTGCCGGATCATCGCGAACTCCCGGCGCGCTGCTTCCACCTGCGGATAGGCACTGCGCATGGGCTCAAGGTCGGTCCGGAACTCCATGCCGTACAGCACGTATTGCCAGCTCGCGGTCATGAACATTTCCAGGTCGCCGACGAAATCCAGCCGGTGCGGCGGTCGCTGCTTCCACTTCGCGAGCTTTTCCTGCAGCGTTTGCGGAATGCTGGCGTCATCGGCGTTGTCGATCCAGAATTGCGAATCGCGCCGCTGGCTCAGGCAGTAATGCATCTTGATGAAGTCGATGATGCGGTCGTAGCGCGCGACCATCATCTCGTTGAAATGACGCGCGGCGCTTTCCATGTCGTCGGCATCGCCCGGCAGCAGATGAGTCAGCAGGTACGTAGCCAGCTCGATCAACGCGATTCCGGTCGATTCCAACGGCTCCACGAAGCCGCCCGCGAGGCCGACCGCAACGCAGTTCTTGCGCCAGTGCTCGGGCCGGTAACCGGTTTCGAACTTGATGTGCATGGCCTTCAGCCCTGCGCCGGCCGGGCCCAGGTAACGGCGGAACACTTCCTCCGCACGCTCGTCGTCGGTATGGCGCGATGAATAGACATAGCCGACGCCGCGACGCTTCTGTAAACCGATGTCCCAGATCCAGCCGGCCTCCTGCGCGGTGGAGATGGTGTAAGGCGGAATCGGTGTATCCGGCTTCGCGTAAGGCACCTGCATCGCCACCGCGCGGTCGGCGAACAGGACGTCCCGACGGCTGCGAAACGACGACTGCATGACGCCACCGATCAAGATGCTGCGCAGACCGGTGCAATCCACGTAGAGGTCTGCAGTCAGTTTCCCGAGCTCCTTGGTCACGACAGACGCGATGGCGCCATACTCGTCCAGCTCGGCGCACTCGACCGTCGCGACGTGTCGCTTCACACCCAGCGTTTCTTGACCGTGCTCCGCCAACACCTTGGCGAAGCAGGCAGCATCGAAATGGAATGCATGATTCATCGGCCCTTGGTAATCAGGATCGGTCACGCGCTTGGGGCCGCGCCCGTGATCGACCAGCGTGCTTTGCATGGTCACGGCATCGGCGAACGGCATCCCCGCGGGAGCGGCTCCGAGCAGCCAGTACGGCAACAGCTCGGGACCGCCAGGGCGCTGGCTCGGCTGGCTGAACGGGTGGAAGAAGTGGTCGCTGCCGGGCGTACCCGGCGGCCTGACCCAGTGGCGATAGTGGATGCCCTGCTTGTAGGTTGCCGTGGCACCCACCAGGAAGCGGCGCTCGTCCAGCCCGATCGCCGACAACGTGCCGCGGATCGAGGGAAACGTGGCCTCGCCCACGCCGAGCAGGCCGATATGGTCCGATTCGACCAGATGCACCTGGACACTGTCCGGATGAACCGCATTCATGGCCTTCGCCAGGTAGCACGCGGCCAGCCAGCCGGCCGTGCCGCCGCCCACCACAAGCACTTTCTTCAATCGCGGCATGTCCTGCTCCTTTCGCAGACGATGCAGTCGTCACTTCGGGCTTGGCATTCGATCGAGCACGGTCCGTTCCCATCGCGACAACATGCTCTCGTCGCGCCCCCGAAAGAAAGGCCGGACCCCCACGAGGGTCCGGCCAAAGTGCCATTCAGGGGAGGGTTGAAGACATCCTCGTCGTGATGCCTTCAGAACGGCAACGGTGTTGCGTGACAAGCCGCACGGACTCGACCGTCAGAACCAGAAGCCGAGCTGGACACCGTAGGTGCGCGGCGGCAGGTACTGCGAGATGTACACCAGGTCGCCATTGACCAGGCTGCTGCCTGCGCTGGTCTTGATGCGGTCGTCGGAGACGTTCTGCACATACACGTTGACGTACCAGCGATCGCCCGGCTCGCTGTAACGCAGCGACAGATCGCCACGCACATACGCCTTCTGCTGGTCCGGCGCACCCAGGTTGAACCAGCTCAGCCATTGCGCGCTCTGGTACTGGGCGCTCAGGCGCGGCGTCAGGCGGGCGCCATTGCCCAGATGGAAGTCATGCTCGTAGATGCCGGTCAGCGAGACGTTCGGTGCGTGCGGCAGGTCGTTGCCGGTGACGTTCAGGCAGTTGCCCACGCCCAGCGGCGCGGTCGGCGGGCACGCCGGGAAACCGGCGTAGTCGTTGCTGCCGGCATAGAGCAACGTGCCGAGCTTCTTCTTGGGAATGGCCGAGAAGATCAGATTGAGACGGTCATCCTGTTGCTGGTAAGCCAGCTCCGACTCGAAGCCGATCACTTCGGTATTGCCCTGCACGTTCGAGAAGCCCAGGCCATGCGCGCCATTGGCATAGGTGATCGGCGCGGACAGCTGGAAATTCTTGAAGTCTTCGTAGTAGGCGGCACTGTTCCAGGTCAGATGCCCGTTGAAGAACGCGAACTTGGTGCCGATTTCGTAGTTGGTCAACGACTCGGGCTTGTACAGCGCACCACCGTCCTGGGTGCCGCCGGACTTGTAGCCGGTCGAGACACTGGCATAGGCCAGCCCATGCTCGCCGAGGTCGGTGTCCACCCGGGTCAGCCAGGTGATCTTGCTCTTGCTGTATGTGGCGGTGTTGTATTGGCCCGCGCTGAAGCCGGTCGCCGGACCCGGCAGGACACCTGGCGAGATCGGCAGCTGCGGCACGGTCGGGTCGTAGTCCCAGTCCCAGTTGATGCCGCCGTCGTTGGCCTTGTCGTCATGCGACCAGCGCGCACCGGCGGTCAGGCGCCAGTGATCGGACATATGCCAGGTGGCCTGGCCAAACACCGCCTTGGACTCGACCGTTTCCTTCGGCTGGATGAACGAACCCTGCCAGCTGACGGTACCTTGCTGGGTACCGTTCATGATCGGAATGTCGAAGCGGATGTTGTTGTCTTCGTATTCGTAGTAGGCGCCGACGATCCAGTCGATCGCCTGCTGGCCCTTTGACTTCAGGTCGATTTCGCTGCTGTAGCTTTCGTAGTTCGAATAGTTGGTGCGGTCTTCCTGGTACACGCCACCGGTGGTGAAGCTGGTGGGTACGGCCACGCCGACATCCTGGTCGAAATCGCTCTTGCCGGAATAGCGGTTGTAGCCGGCGATATAGCTGAGCTCCATGCCGTCGTTGATCTCCCAGTCCATCCGGCTACGGACGGTCTTGGAGGTCCGGTCCAGATACGGCGCGGTGTCGATCAACGCCGACCAGAAATCTTGGCCCGGGCGCGGTTGCTGCATCAGGCTCAGGCTGGGCGTGCCGCGATCGACGAAATACTCGTACGACAGGTTCCACTTGAACGCGTCGCTGGGCTGCCACAGCGCGCTCACGCGGACGGCGGACTGATCCTGCGAGTTGTACTTCTTGCCGCTCTGGATGAACTGATTGAGGTTGATCGGCTGGAAACTTGCCGGATTGCCGCCCGAGGCCAGGTAGGTCGCCTGCTGCTGCGCCACCGACGGGATCTCGCTGGCCGGGTTCTGGTAGTTGACGTAGCCATCATGCTGCTCGTGCACCGCCGCCACGCGCATCGCGAAGGTGCTGCTGATCGGCAGGTTGACCGCGGCGCGCGTACCCATCTGGCTGTAATTGCCTGCCTCGATCTGTCCATTGCCGTAGAAGCCGCCATTGATGTCGGGCTTGGCGGTCTGGAAGCTGATCGCGCCGGCGGTGGAATTGCGACCCCACAGCGTGCCCTGCGGGCCGCGCAGCGCTTCGACGCTGTCCATGTCCAGCAGCAGTCCCGAAGCAGCCTCGGCGCGAGGCGCATACACGCCATCAACGAAGGTCGCGACTTCAGGATCGGCATACTCGGTCTTGGCGCTGTCGTTGCCGATGCCGCGCATGGTCAGCGTCACCACGTCATGATCGCCCTCCGACGTCCCCTGCAGGCCCGGCACCAGCTTGGTCAGGTCCTGCACGGTCATCACGCGCTCCTTGTCGAGCGTGTCCGCCGTGATCGCCGTGACTGCCACCGGCGTTTTCTGCAGCGGCGTCTCGCGCTTGGTCGCGGTCACCGAGATGGCATCCAGCTGTTTGACTTTCTTGTCAGCTGCGATCGGATTCTGGGATGACGGGTTTTGCGATGTCGCGTCCTGATCCGCCGCAAGCAGGGTGCCCGGAGCGAGCACGAGTGCCATGGCGACGTACAACAACTTGTGGTGCAGATTCATCTGGCTCTCCCTCTAAATCGTTCGGATGGTTGTTGGCCGCCGCGAAGCGCCAGCCAAGACAAAGATTTCCCCGCTCCCCACGCCACGCCGTTGATCCTGAAATGACAGCGCTGTCATTGATTGATCATAGAGCGCCTCTGCGATGAATGCTTGTCGCACAGCAACAAGCCATCAAGGCATTCACAACCTCATGCTTTACGGCCCCTCACGCCGCTTGCCTGGCCTTCCAACACCTTGTTATTGATGCATCGCAAATAGACGTCTTGGCGTCCAATCCCGCAAAGACGGCGTCCATCTGTCGACTTGCGCCCGCTGAAAGTGGAATAGCTGATTCCGAAGTCGCGCCGACGCAACGACCCGGCCAACACCGCGAAACCCGCGGTGGGCACCATTGGCATCGCCACTGCGAACAACGGCTCGTCATTCATGGCTTGCCCCCGTGAGCCGGGCACGCCAGTGTACGATCCGCTACCGTGCCGAGCGACACGTCGGTGACGGCGATCTGTTCACCGGAATGACCGGTCCATTCGAATGGCCGGTCCAGGCTGCTCATGTTGGCGCCGGCGTCGCGGAAGCATTTCAGTGGAATGCCCAGGCGCAACCACTGCCCGCGAGGCAGCGCGGCGAGTTGCCGACCGACCGGCACTTGGCCGCTGCAGCCGGCACCACAGCCGACACCGATCGAAGCTCCTGCTGGCGACAGCGCATCGATCCGCAGCGTGGTCACCAGCATCACGTCGCCATTGGTCTCGCGCTCAACGTCCAGCGGCGCCGGCGCCACAAGCTCGGCGCGCGCGGTGCCTTGGCCGGACCAGCTCAGGCTGCGTGCGTCCTCTTGCGCCCTGTAATCGAACGCGCCGATCCGCAGGCTGCCGTCCGTTGTGGCCGCGGGCGTGGCGGTGACATTTGCGGCCGCGCCGTTCGCACCGGTCAGGCGCAGCGCGAAACCCTGCGCCGGCTTGCCATGGGTGAAGTAGACGCCGGCCCTTGCAGCACTCAGCTCGACCCCTGCATCCTCGGACAACGGGCCGGTGTTGCCGCGATCGGCATAGGTCAGGCCGAAACCGTAGGGAAATTGTGGCTGCTCGCCCCGCGCGATCGCTGCGACCGGAATCTGCGCTGCAGTGCGCGGCCATGCATATGCCAGCTTGCCGTGGAAGTCGTACGCGATGCGGCCGTCGCGGGTGCGCAGCAGCACATCGGCAATGCCCTCGCCTTCGCTGCCCGGCAGCCATGCCACCACGAAGGCATCGGCGGCATTGATCTCGCGATTCATCCACAGCGGTCGCCCGGTCAGGAACACCGCCACCACCGGCACGCCCTGCCCATGCAGGTGGCGCAGCAGGTCGAGGTCGTGGTCGTTGCCTGGACGGTAAGCCAGGTTCGGCAGGTCACCCTGGAATTCGGCGTAGGGATCCTCGCCGAATACCACGATGGCGACATCGGGCTTCTGCTTGTAGTCGCCATCGACCGACAGCTCGGCGCTGCCGCCAGCTGCTTCCACCTGCGTGCGCAAACCGGCCCAGATCGAGGTGGCCCCGGGGAAATTCGCATTGGTCAGGCCGGTGCCCTGCCAGGTCAGCGTCCAGCCACCGTTCTGCTTGGAGATGTTGTCGGCGCCGTCGCCGGCGACCAGGATGTGCTTGCGCGGATCGATCGGCAACACGCCGTGGTTGTTCTTCAGCAGCACCAGCGACTCGCGTACCGCCCGGCGTGCCAGTGCGCGATGCGCGGGACTCCCGATCACCTGCGCCGACCGGGCTACCAGCGGGTTGGCCGATGGCGGACCGGCCTCGAACATGCCCAGGCGCAGCTTCACCCGCAGGATGCGGGTCACCGCATCGTCGACGCGGGCCATCGGAATCACGCCTGCCTTCACTTCGGCCAGGGTGTTCTTGTATAGACCCTTCCAGGAATCGGGAGCTTCCAGCATGTCCAGCCCGGCGTTGTACGCCACCGGGCAATCCTCGTTGGTGCAGCCGGGTACCTGGCCGTGCGCGTTCCAGTCGCCCAGCACGATCCCGTCGAAGCCCATGCGGTTTTTCAGCACGTCGGTGATCAACGCCTTGTTGCCGGCCATCTTCACCCCGTCCCAGCTGGAGAACGAGACCATCACCACCTGCACGCCGGCCTTGATCGCGGGCGGATAGCCGGCCGCGTGCACGTCGCGCAACACCGCCTCGCTGACCTCGGCATCGCCCTGGTCCTTGCCGTCGCGGGTGCCGCCGTCGCCGACAAAATGCTTGGCGGTGGCGATCACGTGTTCGGCATCCAGGAACTGCGGTGTACCCGGCTTGCCTTCCAGACCGCCGACCACGGCGGTGGCGTATTGCGCCACCAGTGCCGGATTCTGCGAATAACCTTCGTACGAACGGCCCCAGCGCACGTCCTGCGGAACCGTGAGCGTGGGCGCGAAGGTCCAGTTGATGCCGCTGGCACGCAGTTCCTTCGCGGTGGCCTCGCCGATTTCGCGGATCAGCTGCGGATCGCGCGTGGCGCCCAGCGCGGAGTTCTGCGGAAACAGCGTGCTGCCGACCAGGTTGTTGTGGCCATGCACGGCGTCGATGCCGAACAGCACCGGAATCGCCAGCCCGCCGCCTGAGGTATCCATCGAGGCGCGGTAGAACGCATCGGACAACTGCTGCCACTGTGTCGCCGTAGCGGTCTGCTGCCCGTTCGGCTTGGAGTTGCCGCCGGCCAGGATCGAGCCCAGACGATACTTGCGCACATCGTCCGGGGTCACGTACTTGATGTCGGCCTGGATCATCTGGCCGACCTTGTCCGCCACCGACATCGTCGCCAGCAATGCCTGCACCCGCGACTCGAGTGCGGAATCGGGCGGCAGCGGCGAGCTGCCTTTCGGCCACAGTTCGGGGTGGACAGTGGCCGCGTCGCCGGCCATGGCGGGAATGGTCATGAGCAGTACGCCAGCGAGTGACAAGACCATGGAGAGGCGTCGCAGCAACGGACTCGATGGGGGCGACAGTGGCACGGCAGGACTCCAGGCTGGCGCACCGGCGGTGCGCGTCTGAGCCGCAGGTTGGCAGAAATGACAGCGCTGTCAATTTGCTCTGCAACATGACCGCCAAGCCAGGCGGCGGAGCGCCGGCCTCAGGGTACGGCGGCAGTGGAACCGCGGATCTGCAGGACGAAGGGCACCTGCACCAACTGGCCAGCGCCGTGGCCGCGCAATGCACCGAGCAATTGCTCGGCCGCGATCTTGCCCATCTCGCGACTCGGTTGCTGGATGGTGGTGAGCGCCGGCCACAGCTGGCGCGACAGCGGCGTATCGTCGAAGCCGCAGACCGACAGGTCGTGTGGCACCTTTAAGCCGTACTCGCCGGCTGCCCACATCACGCCCGTGGCCATGTCGTCGTTGGCGGCGAACACCGCCGTCGGCCGCTCGGCCAGCGAAAACAGCTGTCGCGCCGCCTCCACGCCGGAACCGAAGGTAAAGGCCCCCTGCACCACCATGGCCGGATCCTCGGGCAAACCCGCGGCGGCCATCGCCTCGCGGTAACCAGCCAGACGCCAGCGGCTGGCACCGTGGTCGGCGATGCCGATCACGTGCGCAATCCGCCGATGCCCCAGTCCCAGCAGATGTTCCACGATCGCCCGTGCGGCCCGCTGCTCGTCCATCGTCACGCCGATGACTTTGCCACGCCGCTGCGGCGACACGCTGGCATACGGCACGTTGGACTCGCGCAGGCGTTTCAGCAGCGGCGCATAGTCGGTGATCGGTGGCGTCAGCACGACGCCATCGGGGTGGTGGTCGGAAATCAGCGCATCGAAGCGACGGATGAAATCACCGCCGCGCATGCGCAACGGGCGCACCATCATGCTGTAGCGATGCGCGTCGCAAGCCTCGAGCACGCCATCCTGGATCTCGGCCAGATAGGTCGAAGCCGGGTTGTCGTTGTTGTCGTACAACATCGCCACCAGGAACGAGCGGTTGCCCGCCAGGCTGCGCGCCGACGGATGCGGGCGATAGTCCATCGCCTCCATGGCGGCACGTACGCGCTGACGCGTGGCATCGGTCACGTTGGCCTCGTCATTGAGCACGCGCGACACCGTCTTGGGCGATACATTCGCCGCGCGCGCCACATCTTCGAGGCGTACCCGCATGGATTCTCCGTGGTCTTCACGCTGTCGATCGACTATGCCGCCAGAGCCCTCCGCTTTACAAGGACGCTTTACGGGGATGAGCGGCATTGCAGGCAGGGAGGCCGCTACGCGGCGTACCGATGCAGCCATGAATACGTATGCAGGCGCTGGTTGCTGCATTGCGACGCTGCCTACCATGCAGGACTGTCGCCCGGCAGCAAGGTGCGCCGATGCTGCGCCCGCAGCATGCGGGATGCGCCACGCCGTGACATAACTGCTGCCGAGGGAGAGGTGCCAATGATCCAGATCAACCACAGCTCAGCACCGACGGTGCACGCGTGCTGAGCATGTCGCCAGCGAACGCGGACGCGCCGCGCGACATCACCTGCAACAAGGACAGCCACCGATGACGCCGAAACCCGCACTGTCGTTCTGGCAGATCTGGAACATGTGCTTCGGCTTTCTCGGCCTGCAGTTCGGCTTTGCGCTGCAGAACGCGAACGTCAGCCGGATCTTCCAGACGCTGGGCGCGAACGTGAACGACATCCCGGCGCTATGGATCGCCGCGCCGCTGACCGGGCTGATCGTGCAACCGATCATCGGTCACTACTCCGACCGCACCTGGAACCGGCTGGGTCGGCGCCGGCCGTACTTCCTGGTCGGCGCGGTGTTCGCCTCGCTGGCGCTGCTGTGGATGCCGAACGCGCCGATGCTGTGGGTGGCCGCCGGCCTGCTGTGGATCCTGGATGCGTCGATCAACGTGTCGATGGAGCCGTTCCGCGCCTTCGTCGGCGATCAACTGCCCACGCAGCAACGACCAGCCGGTTATGCGATGCAGAGCTTCTTCATCGGCGCCGGCGCGGTGATCGCCTCCATGCTGCCGTGGATCCTGGCGCAGTTCGGCGTGGCCAACGTGGCACCGGACGGAGGCATCCCCGACACGGTGAAGTACGCGTTCTATGCCGGCGGCGCGGTGCTGCTTGGTGCGGTGCTCTGGACCATCCTGAGCACGCGCGAATACGCGCCCGCGCAACTGCAAGCGTTCACCGACAACGTGGCGGATGAGCCGGAAGTGGAGGCCTCGCGCGCCTGGCGACCGGGCGCACTGCTATTGCTGGTCGGTATCATGGTGCTGCTCGCGATCAGGCATTTCGCGCTGGAGAAAGAGGTCTACCTGCTAGCCGGCGGGCTGATCGTGTTCGGCCTGCTGTTCGCATGGCTGAGCCGCACCCGCAGCCACGGCATGCTGCGCGAGGTGATGGGCGATCTCTACGGCATGCCCACCTCGATGCGGCGACTGGCCTGGGTGCAGTTGTTCTCCTGGTTCGCGCTGTTCGCGATGTGGATCTACACCACCGCAGGCGTGACGCAGACGATCTACGCCACCGTCGATACCGGCTCGTCCGCCTACAACGAGGGCGCCAACTGGGTCGGCGTGCTGTTCGCCGCGTACAACGGGTTTGCCGCGCTGGCCGCGGTGGTTATCCCGCTGATGGTGCGCCGCTGGGGCCTGCGCATCAGCCACGTGCTGAACCTGTGCCTTGGCGGTGCCGGTCTGCTGTCGTTCCTGGTCATCCGCGACCCACACTGGCTGCTCGCCTCGATGGTCGGCGTCGGCTTTGGCTGGGCCTCGATCCTGTCGCTGCCTTATGCGCTGCTGTCGGACAACCTGCCCACGGCGAAGATGGGCGTCTACATGGGCATCTTCAATTTCTTCATCGTGATCCCGCAACTGCTCGCCGCCAGCGTGCTCGGCCTGCTGCTGCGGCTGTGCTTCCACAACCAGCCGATCTGGGCACTGGGCCTGGGCGGCGCCAGCCTGCTGATCGCCGGCCTGTGCACCCTGCGCGTGCCCGATCCCAAGGCCTGAACGGACACGCCCGCGTCCCGCTCTACGGAACCCGATTCATGCCCAAGCTCCACCTGCTTCCTGCCCTCGTCGCCATCCTCGCCTGCGGGCTCGCGCACGCGGCCACGCCGGCGAAGGCTGCCGAGTTCGTCGGCACCAACGAGCCGTTCGCATCCAACGCGATCTACTTCGTGATGACCGACCGCTTCGTCAACGGGGATCCGTCCAACGACCAGCGCGACCAGGGCGGCGCGCACCGGACCTTCGACATCCCGGTACCTGGACCGAACGGCGAAAGCGCGAACATCGGCTACCTCGGCGGCGACTTCAAGGGCGTGTTGAACAACGCCGGCTACATCCGCGGCATGGGCTTCGGCGCGGTATGGATCACCCCGATCGTGCAGAACCCGGCCGAGCCGTTCAGCGGCGGCGACCCGGTGAGCTGGGGCAGCTTCTGGACCGATCGGGGCAAGACCGGCTACCACGGCTACTGGGGCGTCAACTTCTACAAGCTCGACCCGCACCTGCCCAGCAAGAACCTCGACTTCGCACAGTTCACCGCGGCGATGCACGCGCAGGGGCTGAAGGTGGTGCAGGACATCGTGCTCAACCACGGCTCGCCCGCGTTCGGCATGACCAGGGCGCAGCCGATGTTCGGCAAGATCTACGACAAGGACGGCAAGCTGATCGCCGACGAGCAGAACCTGCCGCCGTACAAACTCGACCCCGTGCGCAACCCGCTGCACCGCTTCTATCACGCCTACGACGACGTGGCGCAACTGACCAACAACGACGACGAAAACCCCGCGGTGCTGGACTACTTCAGCGGCGCCTACCTGCAGTGGATCGGCCAGGGCGCCGACGCGTTTCGCATCGACACGCTCAGCCACATGCCCACCGCATTCTGGCAACAGTTCGCCGCGCGCATCCGCGCCAAGCATCCGGGCTTCTTCATGTACGGCGAGGCGTTCGACTTCGATCCCGACGACATCGGCAAATACACCTGGGCGCAGAACGGCGGCATCAGCCTGCTCGACTTCCCGCTGGAGCAGGCGTTCAAGGACGTGTTCGAACACGTCGGCAGCGACTACGGCAAGCTCGCCGCACGGCTGTACCTGACCAACGGCCCCTACGCGAACCCGTACGAGCTGGTCACGTTCTACGACAACCACGACATGAAGCGCCTGAACGCCAGCGACCGCGGCTTCATCGACGCCAACAACTTCCTGTTCACCGCGCGCGGCATCCCGGCCGTCTACTACGGCTCGGAAACCGGCTTCGAACGCGGTCGCGGCGAACACGAAGGCAACCGCAACTACTACGGCCAGCCACGCGTCGATGCCGCAGCACAGAGTCCGATCTACCGGCAGCTCAGGCGCATCGCGCAACTGCGCGAAAATACCCCGGCCCTGCAACGCGGCCTGATGCTTCCGCTGCGCTTCGCCGGCGATCAGGCCGCGTTCTATCGCGTCTACCAGAAAGGCGATACGCACCAGATCGCGCTGGTGCTGCTCAACAAGGGCGACCAGCCAGCCGGTTTCACCATCAGCGACGACTTGCAGCCAGGCCACTGGAAAGCCGCCTTCGGCGACAGCGCGATCGACGTGCCCAATGGCGGCAGCCTGCATGCCCGCGTCGGCGCACACGATGTGCAGGTCTACCTGCTCGATGTACCCGTCACCCGCACCGATCTTGTCGCCGAACTGACACGGCTGATGCACGAACGAGGGCATCCCGCCGACTGAACCACTTGGCTCGACGTGGCAGGACTAGGCTGCACCAAGTAAACCAAACTGCCGATCTTGATGGGCTGACGTCGCGAACACAGCGTCCATCGCGCAGGATGGGCTGCAGGGAATACACTGCAATTTGAAATCCACTAGCGCCAGAGCTCACTAATGAATGCTCACCGCACACTCGCTGGATTTGCTTTCAGCTCACTGCTTGCCGGTTGCTACCCGACTCATGGTGATGCGAATGCCAGGCTCAATCACTGGAACACCCTGGTTTCCAAAGAGCTCCCAGCAGGCTCATCAAAGGCAAGTGTCGAGGCTTTTTCTCGGCTCATGGGCTGGAGCCCAGCTACTTAGCGTCGGACCATGCCGTAGTGGCAATCGACCGAGACGTCGAGTCCGGCGGCATGGTCACAACAGGCATCACCTTCAACTGTCCGCTTGATCAAACTGAGCGGCTAGAATCATGTAGAACGGCGTTTGCTTATACGGGGCCGTGAGCTCTAGCCATGCGTTCAAGGCCGATGGCTACGCCGCCGCTTAGCTCAGCGTTGGGCGTGCAAGTCCCTACCTTGCTAGTTTGGAGAAGCCCATGTTGCGTACATTCGCTTCAGTTCTTTTTCTTCTGACGGCGTTGGTCATCGCGCTGGGCGCTTTCGGCCACGACTCGCACGCGGCGAGGCTCGCCATCGAACTAGGCAAACAGGCGCTCGACGCGCACGACGTCAAGGTGATCATCTTGGTCTGGCATTTTGTCAGCGGCTGCATGATCGTGTTCGGCATGCTGTGCATCTGGGCCTGGTGGCGCGCCCGTCACGGCGAGCGCAGCGCGTTCTTCATCAGCGACCTGATCGGCCTGTTCTATATTGTGACGGGCCTGCTGTCTGTCTGGTACTCCGGTATCGTGTTCTTCTGGCTGTTCTTCGCGCTCGGCGTGCTGCTCATCATCTCTTCGCTGCCGCTGCGGCGTGCCTGACTCTTTCCTGGGCGGTCACGGATCGTGCGGCCCAACAATTCCGTAAGAGACTTCCAGTCACCCCAGACGCATGATGCTTTTGCGCTGAGCTTTCGGGCCACTGCTGATCATAATGTTGTCCTGTGTTGCGGCGTGCGTGTCAGTGCGGTGCGTGCCGCAACGGATGTCAGACTGCCTTTCCGTAGCCGCTCTTGTTGAATCGAAGCCAGCGACTCGACTTTGTAACCCTGGCGCACCTGATGCCAGGAAAGGCGCGCCTGCTGCCCGATGTCCTTGAACCGCGCGAAGCGCATGTTGCCTGACGCGCCGCCTCGGCGGCGCGATCGTTCTTGGTTCGGACGGCCTTGCGGAACGGCGTGACGAACTGGACAGCCATGATCGGCGGTTGCGGGTTCTACTCGATACACCGCCGCGGCCAATTGTGCGCGCCGCTGCACGCCTCCATCACCGCTACCGTGCCCGTCAGCCGCTGGGCCAGCCATCGGCCGAACGGCTCGCGCCGCGGATCCCGTCGCCGGATCACCCGCCCGGCGCCGTTCAAGCCAACTGCCGTGGAGAGGTTGCGATAACATCGCATGCATGATGGCAGCAGACGGCCTGCGCGGATCAGCATCCCTACCCTGCCCGTCAGCCAGCTGTTTCGCTTGGCACGTGTCCAAGACACGTGACCGATGAGGTTGGCTGACATCTCGTTCATGGCGGACGGCTACGCCACCGCCTAGCTCCAGCATCAGGCCGGAATCCGGAATCGTGGGAGAGGAATCATGAGCAAGGTGTTTGTGAACATCGGACTCAGTCTTGACGGCTACATGGCGCCGGAAGGGATGAACATCGAGCACTGGGACAGGCCTGATTACAAGAACTGGGGCGCCAAGTGGGGCATTCTGATGAGCTGGATCCTCAAACAGCAATATTTCCGCGAGAACCTCAAGTTCGGTCCGGGAGGAGAGACCGGTCCGGTCAACGACATGCTCCGCCACACCATGGAGCGTAGCGGCGTCAGCATCATGGGCAAGCGAATGTTTGACGCCGGCGAGCGCAGCTGGCCAGATGAAGCTCCGTTTCACACCCCTGTGTACGTGCTCACCCATGAAAAGCGTGAACCATGGGTCCGGCCGGGCGGGACGACGTTTTATTTTTTCAACGATGGGCCAGCGAGCGCTCTCGAGAAAGCCCGAGAGTCTGCAGGCGGTCGCGACATTCGCATCTCGGGCGGCGCGGATGTGATACAGCAGTACTTGAACATGGGTGCGATTGACGAGCTGGAAATTGCCCTGGCTCCGGTACTGTTCGGCAGTGGAAGGCGCCTGTTCGAGAATCTGCACGAGGCGCCGCCGCAGTTTCGTATCGACCAGGTGCTCAACACTCCCGATGCCACACACTTGCGCTATGTGCGCGCGTAAAGAGCAGCCTGGCAATACGTTGCGGGCGATGTCTGGCCCACCACACACCGTTGCCGCCGCAACGGCGCGCAACGCCTCCAACGCAGATCAACGCGAGCGTCAGGCAGCCGCATGCACGACAGTCAAACCTATCTCATCGTAGCCGGCCTGGCTCTGGCGGTTATAGGCTTCGTTGCTGCAAAGACTAATTTCGTCGCGATTCGCAGTGCCATCGCCGCCTCCACATGGACCAGCGTCGATGGCGAGATCGAATCCGCCGGCGTATCGGAAGGCTGCGACCATGCCGGCGCAAGCGGCAGCAAGCGAATCACTTTTCGCATCGTCATCCGTTACAGCTATCGGCTCGGCAACCGGACTTACAGCAGCGACAAATCCGGATCTGATGGGCGCATTTTCTCGATTTTCAGCTCGGCCCAACGCGCGGCCAACCAGTACGCAACCAGGAAGACGATCGAAGTCTATGTATCCCCAGACAACCCAATGCGTAGCGTAATTGGGGTGGGAATGCGGTGGCAGTGGCGTTATTGGCTGGGCCTGGTGGTTGGTGCGGTGCTTCTTGGCCTTGGGGTGGTGATGATCCTGGCACGCTTTGGAGTCCATGCATAAGCATGGAACACGCTGGCGGCCGAGGCCTGTTCCGAGGTGAGACACACCGGAAGCGCTAGCGCGCATACGTGCCGTCACGCCACCGGCCGCAGCTGCGGAAACAGCGGACTGGCCGGCATGAAAACCCACACCACCAGCACGAACGGAAAGGTCAGTACCGGCATGCCGATCGGCTCCGGCGCGGCCGACATGGCGGCGATCGCCGTCGACGACAAGTCAGCTCGCGGTGAACCTCACCGGGACAACTTCTGTGGCGACATGGCTGCCGATGGGCCCCATGCGGCGTCCTTCCAGCAGATGCCGCAGTCAGCCGAGGCCGGAGGCGAGACAGCGTGCCTTTTCATGGCATGGACTGGCTATCAAGCCACAGCCCGGTTCACGGTCACACCACCGAGCGCACCACACCGCCATCCACACGCACCGCCGCACCGGTGGTTGCCGAGGCCTGTTCCGAGGCGAGGTACACCGCAAGGTTGGCAACCTCATCGACGGTAGCGAGCCGCTTGATCAGCGACGACGGGCGATGGGTGGCGATGAAATCGCGTTCGACCTGTTCCAGCGGCACGCCCTGCTCCGCCGCGATCTTGCCGAAGAAGTCGCCGACGCCCTCGGAGCGGGTCGGACCGGGCAGGATCGCGTTGACGGTGACGCCGGTGCCGGCCAGCGACTCGGCGAGGCCGCGCGACACGGCAAGCTGGGCGGTCTTGGTGGTGCCGTAATGAACCATCTCGGCGGGAATCTGCACGCCCGACTCGCTGGAGATGAACTGCACGCGGCCCCACCCGCGCTGCGCCATGCCCTGCGCGTAATGCCGCGCCAGCCGCACGCCGCTCATCACGTTGACCTCGAAGAAGTGCAGCCAGTCCTCGTCGGCAATCTCGAAGAACGCCTTCGGCTCGAAGATGCCAAGGTTGTTGACCAGGATATCGGTCTGCGGCACCTGCGCGATCAGGTGCTCGGCGCCTTCGCGCGTGCCGAGGTCGCCGGCCACGCCGCTGAGGCGTGCACCGCCGACGTTCCTCGCGATGCTGGCGATGGCTTCGTCCACGCGCGCCGGCGTGCGCCCGGTGATGACCACGTGCGCACCCGCCGCCGCGAGGCCGCTGGCGATCGCCAGGCCGATGCCGGCGGTGGAACCGGTGACGATCGCGTGGCGCCTGCTCAAGTCGATGTGCATGAATGTTCTCCCATGGGAATGACGACGCGACGCAAGGCCACGCACTGTCGTGTTGCGGATTGAGGGCGACAGGCTGAAGAATCAAGCCATGGCATGACCTGGTGCGAGCGCGGCATATGCATGGAACGACGCTGGCCGCAGCCCGCAACGCCGCTAGCGCATCTTCTGCGGCATGTCGAAAAACGCCTCCGCCTCGTGCGCCGGCAAGGCCATGCCCAGGTGGTTGCCTTGCAATTCGTCACACCCCATACGGGCAAGAAAAGCCGCCTGCGCCGGCGTCTCCACACCTTCGGCAGCCACGACCATGTGCAGTTGATGGGCAAGTTCGACGATGGTCTGCGCGATGGCGCCGTCGTCGACATCGGCCGGCAGCCCGCGCACGAAGCTCTGATCGATCTTGAGCTTGTCGATCGGAAACTGCTTCAGGTAGGCCAGGCTGGAATAGCCGGTGCCGAAATCATCCAGTGAAAGCCGCGCGCCGAGCAGCTTGAGCCCGGTCAGCGTGCGGCGGACCCGCGCGACGTTTTCCATCAGCGCGCTCTCGGTCATCTCGATATCCAGCATGCCCGCCGGCACGGCATGCCGGTGCAGCGCCTCGCCGACCTGGTCGACCAGGCCGGGGTGCTGCAACTGCTGTGCGGAGACATTGATGGCCACGGTGAAATCGCGATACCCGCGATCGAGCCATGCGCGCATTTGCCGGGCGGCACGATCCAGTACCCATTCGCCGATCTCGGGCATCAGGCCCAGCGCCTCGGCGATCGGAATGAAGCGGCACGGCGATACCTGGCCGAGTTCGCGGCTGTTCCAGCGCAGCAGTGCCTCGAAGCCGGTCAGCGCATGATCAGGCGCCGCGTGCTGCGGCTGGTAGTAAAGCTCCAGCTCATCCAGGCGGATCGCATCGCGCAGATGGCGCCCCAGCAACAGCCGCTCTTCGAGGTCGTGCATCTGACCGATGGAGAATTCGCAGATCCGGTCGCGCCCCTCGCGCTTGGCCTGCGTCATCGCGGCTTCGGCGCTGCGCAGCAGGCTGCGCGGATTCTCGCCATGGTCAGGCGAATGGCTGATGCCGACGCTGGCGGTCAGCAACAGCCGGTAGTCGCGGCCCTCGATCGGCTCGGCAACGGCCATGCGCATTTGCTCGGCCAGCTCCCGTACGGCACCCCGCGACAAATCGCGAACCGCCACCACGAACTTGTCGCCGGCGATGCGCGCGATCTGCCCCTGCGCGCCCACCACTGCTTGCAGGCGCCCAGCCAGACGCTGCAGCACATCGTCGCCGGTCACGTGGCCGACCGACTCATTGACCACCTGGAAGCGATCGAGGCCGACCATCAGCACCCAGGCCGGAACAGCCGGATCCTGCAGCATCACGGCAAGTGCGCGCTCCAGCATCAGGTGATGCGGCAAACCGGTGACCGCATCGTGGCTGGACGCATGGGCCAGTTCCTCCTCGGCCCGGCGACGCTCGGTGATGTCGCGTGCCACGGCGTAGAGCATGCCGTCCGGTGCGGCGAACGAAACCCACTCCAGCAAGCGCTCGCTGCCATCGCGGCACACGCAACGGTTGACGAACTCATGTACCTGCGGCCCCGTCCCGGTCATCGCCGGCATCGGGTCCGTTCCGGCACCGTCTTGCGGCAACAGAAAGTCCCGGTAGCTTTTCGACATCAGCTCCTCGGCGCTGTAGCCGCTGACACGCGGCAGCGACGGATTGAACTGGACCAGCCGCCCGGTGTGCGGATCGAAGATGCAGAAGATCTCCAGCGACATTTCGAAGAAACGGTTGCGCTGGCGCAGGCGCCCGACCAGCCGGTCGCTCTCGATCGCGATGCCGGTGATCGGCAGCATGCGGTCGATACTCTGCAACTCCTCCGGTCGCGGCTCGCGCGATTCGCGGTAGTACACCGCGAAGGTGCCGAGCACTTCGCCGTGGCTGCCGAACACCGGGGTCGACCAGCAGGCTTTCAGGCCATGGGCCAGCGCGAGCTCCCGGTAGCCCTCCCAGTGCCGGTGCGTGGCGATGTCCGCCACCACCACCCGTTCGCAGCGCCACGCGGCGGTGCCGCATGAACCGCGCGACTCGCCGATCTCCAGTCCGTTCACCGTCCGGTTGTACGCATCGGGCAGGCTGGGCGCGGCGCCATGCAGTACGTGCCGGCCTTCCTCATCCAGCAGCAGCAGCGAGCACAGCGCACCCGGATTCAGCGTTTCGTGCAGACACGCAATGCGCTGCAGGCTTTCCACGAGGGGTTGCTGTGCCGCGATCCCGACCAGAATCTCATGCTGGCCGACGGCCATCTGCTCGGCCCGCTTGCGTTCGGTGATGTCCTGGCATGCACCCAGCATGCGGATGGCTCGGCCCGTCTCGTCGACATCCACGGTGCCGCGGCTGAGCAAGGCGCGCTCGTCGCCATCCGCCCGCACGATGCGCTCCTCGAACTCGAACGGCTGCCGGTCGCGCAATGCCTGCTCGACGATACCTTGCACGCGCGCACGGTCCTGCGGATGCACCAGGGCCAGATAGGCCTGGAGCGTGGCCGCATGGCGTGTGGGCGTCACGCCGTAGATGCGGTACAACTCAGCCGACCAGGTCACCCGGTTGCCGGCGATGTCCCATTCCCAGCTGCCGATGTGCGCCACCTGCTGGGCCTGGTCGAGCATGCGCTGGTGTTGCTGCAGCGCCTGCTCGGCCTGCTTGCGCTCGGTGATGTCGAGGAAATGGATGGTCAGGCCGTTTGCCGACGGGTAGATGCGGTTCTCGAACCAGCGGTTCGGCGGATAGAACGCCTCGAGCTGGATCGGGCGCTGCTCGGCCATCGCCTGCTCGTAGGCGCGCTGCAGCGGCTGGTCGACCCCTTCCGGAAATTCCGTCCAGATGTGTCTGCCGATCAGCTCCTCGGCGGGACGGCCAAGGAACTCGCAGGCCTTCGCATTCAGATAGGTGTAGCGCCAGTCTCGATCCAGCGCCACGTACGCATCGGTGATGCGGTCGAATATCTGATGAAGCTCCGACTCCTGCCGAATGTGTTCCATGGAGGCATGCGATCCTGTCATGCGAAGCGGCCGAACAGGCTCGGCAGGTTAAGCGATGCCGCACGAGCGCCGCAATGCGGATTTTTCCCAGGTCCACGCGAAACTCTGCGCAAGCCCAAAACTTGCCGGGAGCTTGCGCGCCGCGGCTCGCGGGTCTAGCGCAGGCTCGAGCGCCGCACCATCAGCTTCACCGGCAGCACTTCGCTTTCCACCGGCTCGCCGCGGATCAGGCTGAGCAGGCTGTCGACCAGGGTTTCGCCAGCCTGGCGGGTGTCCTGCAGGATGGTGGTAAGCGGCGGATTGACGAAGCTGGCCATGGCGATGTCGTCGAAACCGGCCAGCGCAACATCCTGCGGCACGCGCAGGCCGTGATCGCTGAGCGCGTGCATCGCACCGATCGCGATCAGGTCGCTGGCGGCGAATACCGCGTCGAAGCCGGCCTCGCGCATGATCAGCGCGCGCATGGCCTCGTAGCCAGAGCGTTCGGTGCTCTCGGCGTTTTCCTGCAAATCGGCATCGGGCTCCAGGCCGGCCTGCCGCAAGGCATCGGCATAGCCGCGGTAGCGCGCGAAGAATTCCGGATAATGGCTGGAGGCGTCGCCTAGGAAGGCGACACGGCGGCAGCCGCGCTCCAGCAGGTGCTCGGCCACCATCTGGCCGCCACGGAAATTGTCGCAGCCGATCGAGACGCCCGGCTGATCGGGCAGCACCGCGCCCCAGCGCACGAAGCGGGTGCCCTGGGCGACCAGCTTCTCCAGCTTGTCGCAATAGGCCAGGTAATCACCATAGCCAAGCAGGATCAGGCCATCGGCCTTCTTGCTGTCGGCGAAATCGGCATGCCAGTCGCGCGAGAACTGCTGGAACGAGATCAGCAGGTCGTAACCCTGCAGCGCACAGGCGCGGGTGATCGAGCCGAGCATCGACAGGAAGAACGGGTTGATGTGCGACTCGTCGGCGGTGGGGTCCTCGAAGAACAGCAGGGCCAGCGTGCCGGTATGCATCCGGCGCAGGTTGGAGGCGTTCTTGTCGAGCTTGTAGTTGAGCTGTTCGGCCGCGGCCTCGATGCGCCGGCGGGTTTCCTCATTGACCAGCGGGCTGCCGCGCAGCGCGCGCGACACCGTGGCCTGGGATACCCCGGCGAGATGGGCGATGTCGATCGAAGTGGATTTTCCCTTCATCTGCAGCCTGATCCGGAATCCGCTCAACGGACGGCGAAACGCCGCCGGCTGTTCCGAATCCTAGCTGCTTTGCGCACCGCCTGTCGTATTCCGCCCGGCGCTCGCCGATGCGGCGGCAGTCCAGCGGCCGCCGCCGGGAGGGGCCCGGGATCGAAGTCCTCAGGCGCGCATGTCCTCCAGCTCGACTCCCTTGGTCTCGCGTACCGCGTACAGCACGAACAGCAGCGACAGCAGCGCGAAACCGGCATACAGCCCATAGGCAAAGGTCAGGCCGATCTCGGCCAGCGCCGGGAAGCTGCTGGTGATCGCGAAGTTCGCCAGCCATTGCGCCGCGGCGGCCACCGCCAGCGCGGTGGCGCGGATGCGGTTCGGAAACATCTCGCCCAGCAGCACCCACACCACCGGGCCCCAGCTCACCCCGAAGAACACCACATAGGCGTTCGCCGCGACCAGCGCGACGATGCCGGTGGCGCCGGGCAGGCTGAGCGTGGCGCCGCTGCCGGTGGCCTGCGAGAAACACCATGCCATCAGCCCCAGGGTGATCGCCATGCCGGCCGATCCGATCACGAGCAGCGGCTTGCGGCCGATCCGGTCGACCAGGGCGATCGCCACCAGGGTCACCAGCACGTTGACCACCGAGGTGGCCACGGTGATGGTGAACGAATCGGCCTCGCTGAAGCCGACCGAATGCCACAGGGTGGACGAGTAATAGAAGATCACGTTGATGCCGACGAACTGCTGGAACACCGACAGCAGGATGCCGATCCACACCACCGGCAGCAGGCCGGCGGCCTTGCCGAGCAGGTCGCTCAGGCGCGGCTGGTGTTCCGAACGCAGGCTGTCCTCGATGTCGTGCAGCTTGCTGTCCAGCGCGGCGTCGCTGTGCATGTTCAGCACCTCGCGCAGTACATCCCTGGCTTCGGCCAGGCGCCCCTTGGCCACCAGATAACGCGGCGACTCCGGCACGCCCAGCACCAGGGTGCCGTAGATCAGCGCCGGCAGCACCGCCGCCAGGAACATCCAGCGCCACGCGCCCAGCCCGAACCACAGCGCATGCGAGGCACCGCCGGCCGAACCGGCCAGCCATGCATCGCTGAGCAGGGCGGCGAAGATGCCAAGCACGATCGCCAGCTGCTGCATCGAGCCGAGCCGGCCGCGGATATACGCAGGCGACACTTCGGCGATGTAGGTCGGCGCGATCACCGAGGCCACGCCGACGCCGATGCCTCCGACCAGCCGCCACAGGATCAGCTGCCACACCGCACCCGCCAGTCCCGAACCCAGCGCGCTGGCCACCAGCAATGCGGCTGCCACCTGCATGGTGCGCACGCGGCCCCAGCGGTTCGCCAGCATGCCGGCATACCACGCGCCCAGCGCCGAGCCGAGCAAGGCGCACGACACGGCGAAACCGGTCTGTGCCGCATCCAGGCTGAAACTGCCGCGGATCGCTTCGACCGCACCATTGATCACCGCGGTGTCGAACCCGAACAGGAAGCCACCCAGTGCCGCCGCCGCCGAGATCAGCACCACCCGTGCGGTGGCACGCTGCCCCAGCCCATCATCTGTCGCGTCCACTGTGCTCATCGCGTCTCCCCAACGTCATGGCATCAAAAATATGTGCGCCGAGTCTGCACCGTGGCCTTTGATGTGTCCGGCTGAATACGTATGCAGTGCAGGCGCAGAAAATCGGGCGAGGTTCAGGCAACACGCGGTGCCGCCTCACCCGCACGCAGGTGTTCGAGCATGCCACGCGCCAGCTCGGGTTCGGCCAGCACCACCAGGTCGGCGCCCTGCTGCTGCAGGTGCGCCATGCAGGCATCGGAATCGGCACGGGCAATGATCTGCAGCTGCGGATTGGCCAGTCGCGCCACCCGCACCACCTCGCCGCTCTCGAACGCATCTGGCACGGTCACCACCAGCGCGCGCGCCTGGGTGAGATTGGCCGCTTCCAGTACATCGTCCCGCGCCGCGTTGCCGACGATCGTCTCGATACCGTGCTGGCGCAGCATCGCGACCCGCTCCTTTTCCTCTTCCAGCACCAGTACGGCATGGCCCTGCCGCTGCAGTGCCTCACCGACCAGCCGCCCCACCTGACCGTAGCCGGCCACCACCACATGCCCGCTCAGCGCGCTGGTCGCGAGGGTCTCGGGTGCCGGTTCGACCATCGCGGGCACCACCGCGTCGCCGTGCTGCCCGGCTTCGCGTGCATCCAGCCATGGCTTGGCACGATCGAGCAGCTTGAACAGCAACGGGTTGATCAGGATCGACAGGATCGCCGCGGCCAGCAGCACGTCCTGCGCCTCCCTCGACACCAGGTTCTGCGCCACGCCCACGCCGATCAGGATGAACGAGAACTCGCCGATCTGCGCCAGGCTGGTGGCAATCGTCAATGCGGTGCGCAAAGGCCGCCCGGACGCCAGCACGATGCCGAAGGCCGCCAGCGATTTGCCGACCACGATGATGAGAAGCGCCGCCAGCACCACCAGCGGCTGGGTCAGCACCACCTGGTAGTTGAACAGCATGCCGATCGAGACGAAGAACAGCACCGCGAACGCATCGCGCAACGGCAGGGTTTCCTCGGTCGCGCGCTGGGCCAGTTTCGACTCGCCCATCATCATGCCGGCGAAGAACGCGCCCAGCTCGAACGACACCCCGAACAGGCCCGCCGCGCCGAACGCCACGCCCAGCGCGATTGCCAGCACCGCGAGACGGAACAGCTCGCGCGAACCGGTGTGCGCGACGACCTTGAGTATCCACGGGATCAGCCGCTTGCCGACCACCAGCATCACCGCCACGAACAACACCACCTTGCCGATGGTCAGCGCGACCGTCCCGGCGATCGCCGGGAACGACAGGCTGGCGCCGCCCTGCCCGCCGCCACCGAGTGCCAGCCCGATCGCCGGCAGCAACACCAGCGCCAGCACCATCGCCAGGTCCTCGACGATCAGCCAGCCGACCGCGATGCGGCCGCGCTCGGTCTCCATCAGGCGGCGCTCTTCGATCGCCCGCAGCAGCACCACCGTACTGGCCACCGACAGCGCCAGGCCGAACACCAAGCTTTGCGCAAACGGCCAGCCCAGGCCCCAGCCGAGCAGCATGCCGAGCACGGTCGCCACCGCCATCTGTCCCAGCGCGCCCGGAATCGCGATGCTTTTTACCGAGAGCAGGTCCTTCAGCGAAAAATGCAGGCCCACGCCAAACATCAGCAGCACCACGCCCAGCTCGGCCAGCTGGTGCGCCAGATGGCCGTCGGCCACATAACCCGGCGTGAATGGGCCAACCACCACGCCAGCCATCAGATAACCGGCCAGCGGCGGCAACTTCAACTTGTACGCGAGTGCCGCCAATACGAAGGCCAGCACGATGCCGCTGACAAGGGTGGCGATGAGCGGGGCGTCGTGCATACGCGATCCTTTCACAGTACGACCATGGAAACCGCACGACATGACAGCCGTACGGCATGCAGAGGTGTGCGCCGCCGTCGTCCGACGCTGGCCTGCACGCGCAAGATCCTTCAGTTGTAAGGGCGATCCGCAGCCAGCGCAAGCGGCATGCGCACTCATGCCTGCGCGTTGATCACCGCCAGGAAATCACGGCCATAGCGCTTGAGCTTGGCTTCGCCGACGCCGCTGATGGTGGCCAGCTCGTCTTCGTTGGCAGGCAGCGCGCGCAGCATCGCCAGCAAGGTGGCGTCGTGGAACACCACGTACGGCGGCACGCCCTGCTGCTTGGCCAGCTGCGTGCGCAGCGCGCGCAACTCGTCCCACATCGACTGCTCGTAGGCTTCGATGCCGAGGCTTCCGCCGGTGACGAGCTTGCTGTCGCGGCGACGACGGCTGCCGCGCTCGGGCCGCACATCCTCGCGCAGTTTCACCGGCTTGGTGCCACTGAGCACGGCGCGGCTGGCGGCGGTCAGCCGCAGCGTGCCGTAGCCTTCGGCATCCGCTTCGAGCAGGCCGGCGGCAAGCAACTGGCGGAATACCGAGCGCCATTGCTTTTCGTCCATCTCCGCGCCGATGCCGAACGTGCTGAGTTGATGGTGATGCAGGCTCAGCACGCGCTCGGTTTCCTCGCCGCGCAGGATATCGATCACGTGGCCGGAGCCGAAGCGCTGGCCGCTGCGATACACCGCCGACAGCGCCTTCTGGGCCGGCACGGTGGCGTCCCAGGTCTTCGGCGGTGCGATGCAGTTGTCGCAATGGCCGCAGGGGCCGGGATAGCTTTCGCCGAACGTGCCCAGCAACAGTTCGCGGCGACAGCCGGTGGCCTCGGCATAGGCCAGCAGCGATTCCAGCTTCTGCCGCTCGACCCGCTTGCGCTCGTCGGCCGATTCGGACTGCGCGATCATCTGGCTCATCGTCACCACGTCGGACAGGCCGTAGATCATCCATGCCTCGGCCGGCAGGCTGTCGCGACCCGCGCGACCGGTCTCCTGGTAATAGCCCTCAATGCTGCGCGGCAGGTCGAGATGCGCGACGAAGCGCACGTCGGGCTTGTCGATGCCCATGCCGAACGCGACGGTGGCGACCATCACCACGCCGTCCTCGCGCAGGAAGCGCTGCTGGTTCTTCGCACGCGTCGCCGCATCGAGGCCCGCGTGATACGGCAGCGCCTCGACGCCGAGCTCGGCCAGCCACTCGGCGGTATCGTCCACCTTCTTGCGGCTGAGGCAATACACGATGCCGGACTCGCCCTCGTGCCCCTGCAGGAACTCGGTGAGCTGGCGCTTCGCGTTGTGGCGCAGGCCGACCCGGTAGCCGATGTTCGGCCGGTCGAAACTGGACACGAACTGCCGCGCCTGCTGCAACGAAAGGCGCTCGACGATTTCCTCGCGCGTGCGCGGATCGGCGGTGGCGGTGAGCGCGATCCGCGGCACGTCGGGGAAGCGCTGGTGCAGGATCGCCAGCTCGCGGTATTCCGGGCGGAAATCGTGGCCCCATTGCGATACGCAATGCGCCTCGTCGATCGCGAACAAGGCCACTTCGGTGCGTTCCAGCTGGCCGAGGAAGCGCCCGGTCAGCAACCGCTCCGGCGCCACGTAGAGCAGGTTGAGCTCACCGGCCAGCAGTTGCCGCTCGACTTCGCGCTGCTCGTCCGCGCCGAGGCTGGAATTGAGATAGGCGGCAGCCACGCCGGCTTCGCGCAACGCATCGACCTGGTCCTGCATCAGCGCGATCAGGGGCGACACCACGATGCCGGTACCCTGCCGCAGCAACGCGGGGATCTGGTAGCACAACGACTTGCCGCCGCCGGTCGGCATCAGCACCAGCGCATCGCCACCTTCGCTCAGGTGCTCGACCACGGCCTGTTGCTGGCCGCGGAAGCTGGAATAACCGAAAACGCTTTGAAGCAGGTCGAGGGCAGAGGCATTCATCGGTGGCATGGTAACAAACCGCCCAGACACTCCCGTCGGCGCATGGCCCGTTCGGCAGTAGCCGAAGCGCTTGCCAGACGTACGTCCGGTCTCACGCCCAAGGAAAAGGTTACAAAGGCGGCATGCCCCACAATGCATGATCGAGATCGCCGTCCAAGCCGAACCGCGACAACGGCACGCGGCCGTTCTTCACCTCGACGCCTTCGGCCCGCAGCCGCCGGCATTGCTCGCGAAAACCACGGCTGCCGGGCGGCATCGCGATGTGCCCGCTGGAGCGCAGCACGCGGTACCAAGGCAGCTCCATGCCCTCGGGAACCTCGCCGAGCAGCCGGCCGACCAGCCGCGCCCGTCCGGGCAGGCCGGCGCGGGCGGCGATCGCGCCGTAGCTGGCGACGCGACCGGGCGGAATCGCGGCAATCGCAGCGTAGATACGGTTGGCAGCATCATTCATGCGGATTGGCCATGCAGATTGGCTCGGGCGGATTCATGCGAACCTGACGCGACGCGGGCGGGCAGACGTGGCAGAGTAGCAGCGCCTCTCGCCAGCGGAAGTCGCACCATGCGCCACTTCGAAGCCGTGCGTTCCCACATCGGCAGCCAGCACGAGCTGCGCCACAACGACCCGTACCTGATCAGTTTCGACCTGAAACTGTCGCATGGCCGCCAACAGGGCATCTATCTGGCCGAACTCGAGGACGAATCCGGCCGCCGCTATCTGCGCATCTCCACCCCGATCGGCCCACTGGCAGGCACCGATCCCAGCCGCTGCCTGCGTTTCAACTGGCAACAGCGCACCGGCTTCCTGGCCGTGGCCGACCTGGACGGCTCGCCCTACCTGCACCTGTGCGAAAACCGCCCCTACGAGTTCCTCGACCGTGCCGAGCTGCAGCGGGTGGTGCAGGAACTGGGTGTGCTCGGCGACCAGCTGGAGCAGATCGTCGTCAACGGCGGCGACGCGCTCTGAAGGCGGCTACAGGCCCGTCGTGATGAGCCGCACCAGCCAGTAGGCCAGCAGTGCGGTGACCGGCAGGGTCAGGATCCACGCCCACACCATGCGCTCCACCACCGACCAGCGGATCGAGTTGAAACGCTTGGCCGCACCCACGCCCATGATCGAGGCGGACACGTTATGGGTGGTCGACACCGGGATGCCGAACGCCGAGGCCGTGAGGATGACCACGGCCGAGCTGGTTTCGGCAGCAAAACCATTGATCGGATGCAGCTTGACCATCTTGTGGCCCAGCGTCTTGATGATGCGCCAGCCACCGCCAGCGGTACCGGCAGCCATGGTCAGCGCGCACACCACTTTCACCCAGACCGGGATGGCGAAGCCGCCGGCGGTATCCTCGGCGATCCGCATGAACCCCAGCCACTGCGGCAACTGGTCGAACTGATGCGCCGCGGTGCCGCCGGCCAGCGCCAGCGCGATGATGCCCATGCTCTTCTGCGCGTCGTTCATGCCGTGCGCCACGCCCATCGCGGTGGCCGAGACGATCTGCGCCCTGCCGAAAAACGAGTTGACGAACGGCGTGCGGCCGAGCCGGTGCAGCCAGCCGCGCCGATGGGCGAACCAGGCCAGCAGCGCATACAGACCGCCCATCAACGCGAAGCTGATGATGAAGCCGCCCAGCGGCGACAGCACCATCGGGATGATCACCTTGGGGATCACGCCATGCCCGGTGATCCAGTTGCCTTGCACCCAGATCACCGAGCCGAAGTTGTTGCTTGAGGCCGCCAGCGCCGCGCCGACCAGCGAGCCGACCAGCGCGTGGCTGGAACTGGACGGCAGGCCCAGCCACCAGGTGATCAGGTTCCACACGATCGCGGCCAGCAAGGCGCAGATCACCAGTTGTGGACCCACCTCGATCACGCCGGTGTTGATCAGTCCCGAGGCGATGGTGGCCGCCACGGCGGTACCCAGCAACGCGCCGAGCAGGTTGGTCACCGCCGCCAGCAGCACCGCCTGGCCGGGGGTGAGCACCTTGGTCGCCACCACCGTGGCGATCGAATTGGCGGTGTCATGGAAGCCGTTGATGTAGGTAAAGGCCAGTGCGATCAGCACTTCCGCCACGACCAGGCTCAGACTCATGCGAGCTCTCCGGCGCCAGCGGATTCAAGCCGAGGGAGTGTCCGTGTCACGACCGGGCGACACGCGGTGGAGAGGATCACGGCACGCCCTCAGGAGTTCTTCAGCACGATCGAATAGACGATGTTGCCAACGTCGCGACACTTGTCGATGGCCTTTTCGATCAGTTCGAACAGATCCTTCGCCAGCACCGCGCGCATCACATCGCCGCCCTCGACATACAGGGTGCGGTACGGCGACAGCAGCATGCGGTCACCTTCGGACTCCAGCGCCTGCAGGCGATCCTGCAATTTCTTCACCGGGTCGATGCGCAGTCCGCGGCGCAGCTCGCCAATCATCTCGGCGACGACTTCGCTGGAACGCTCCAGCACCAGCGCACGCTGGGCGAAATCCACGCCGGCCAGGCGGTCGGCGACGATCTCGTAGCGCTCGGCGAATTTCTCGATCGTCTTGGGAATCTTGTACAACGCCGAATTCAGCGCCTCGATGTCCTCACGATCCAGCGCGGTGACGAAGGTGTTCACCAGCCCTTCGCTGATCTGCGCCGCCAGCTCCTTCTCGCGCGCACGGGTAGCGGTAAAGGCGGCCATCACCGAACCCTGGCCGGGCTTGCTCAGCAGCTCATGCAGGGCTTTGGCGCTTTCGCAGACGGTGGCCGCGCTCTGTTCGAGCAAACCGTAGAACTTGTCGCCTTTGCCAAAAATCGTCTGCAGTGAAAACATGCGGGCCATGCCTGAGGGAACAGAATGACAGGCATGTTACAGGACTGCCGTGCTGCCCTGCACCACTGCGGTGCGACGGCGCGGGTGTGAAGTGCAGGCCCGACTGCCCTTACACTGCAGCTCATGGCCCACCTATCATTGCCGCGATGCTGACCGAAATCGCGCTCGTCCTCGTCCTGGCCCTGTGCAACGGCTTCTTCGCGCTTTCCGAGATGGCGCTGGTCGCTTCGCGCAAGAGCCGGCTCAAGCAGATGGCGAAAACCAGCCGCCGCGCCGCGCTGGCCCTGCGCCATGCCGAGGCGCCGGAGCACTTCCTCTCTACCGTGCAGGTCGGCATCACCCTGCTGATGCTGGTGACCGGCGCGATCGCCGGCGATGCGCTGGGCGGCCACATCGCCGAAGCGCTGCAGGGCGAACCGGTGGCGTGGCTGGCACCGTATACGCGCATCCTCGGCATCGTGCTCGGCTTCGTGCTGATCTCCTTCATCCAGATCGTGATCGGCGAACTGGTGCCGAAGCGGCTGGCCCTGTCCGCGCCGGAAAAGTTCTCGTCCTACGCGGCGATCCCGATGCTGGTGCTGTCGCGGCTGACCGCACCGTTCGTGTGGCTGCTGAACGTGTCGAGCAACCTGCTGCTGCGGCTGCTGCGGGTCAACCAGCACGGCCAGGGCGTGGTCACCGAAGAGGAGATCCGCCTGCTGGTGGCCGAGAGCGCCGAGCAGGGCGTGCTCGATCAGGACGAGCACAACATGGTCAACCGCGTGCTGCGCCTGGGCGACCGCACGGTGGACAGCGTGATGACCCCGCGCATGCGCATCGCCTGGCTGGACATGGCCGGCAGCCGCGAGGAGAACATCGAGGTGCTGCGCGAAACCCCGTATTCGCGCTACCCGGTCTATCGCGGCGACGAGAGCGACGTGGTCGGCGTGGTCGAGGTCAAGCGCCTGCTGCACAGCTTTGCCGAGGGCAAGCCGGAGCTGTTCGACCACCTGTCCAAGCCGCTGTTCGTGCCCGCCACGGCCCGCGCGCTGGATCTGCTGGAGGAGTTTCGCGATGCCGAAACGCCACTGGCGCTGGTGGTCGACGAATACGGCGACATCGAAGGCGTGGTCACCGTCAACGACCTGCTCGCGGCGGTGGTCGGCGCCAGCCAGATCGGCCACAGCGGCGACGACGAGGACGCACCGATCGTGCAGCGCGCGGACGGCAGCTGGCTGATCGACGGCAGCCTGTCCACCGACGACCTGCGCGAGCTGCTGCAGGTCGGCGAACTGCCCGGCGAGCAGGAGCACGATTTCCGCACCGTCGCCGGCATGGTGATGACCGCGCTGGGCCATATCCCGCAGACCGGCGAGGTGTTCGCCTGGCATGGCATCCGCTTCGAGGTGGTCGACCTCGACGGCGCACGGATCGACAAGCTGCTGGTCACGCCCGCGCCGTCACTGGAACCTTCGGACGACGAGCAGTAGGCAGCGCAGGGCTATTTGCCGCTGGCCAACCGCGCCATCCGTTGCGCGTCGGCCAGGATGCCGTGCAACACGCGCAACTCGCGCTCGTCCGGCTGCGCGCGCTGGAACAACTTGCGCAGGCGCAGCATGATCGTGGTGGGCTCGCGCCCCTTGTGGAACTCGATCTCGTCCAGCGTCTGTGCCAGGTGCCGGTAGAACTGCTCCATCTGCGCCGCATCGGCCGGCGGATCCTCGCGGACCGGCGCGGACAGTGGCGCGTCATCGCCCAGCATCGCCACGCGCAACTCATAGGCCATTACCTGCACGGCCTGCGACAGGTTGAGCGAACTGAAGTCCTCCACGCTGGGAATCCGCACCATCGCATGGCAGCGGGCCAGCTCGTCGTTCTCCAGCCCGGTGCGCTCGTTGCCGAACACCAGCGCCACCTGCTCGCCACGAGCCGCCGCGGCCAAGGCCTGCTGCGCGGCCTCGCGTGGTGAAATCTCCGGCAGGTTCACGCCACGCCGGCGTGCGGACAGACCGAGTGCAAGGCTGCTGCCAGCCAGGCCGTCGACCAGGTCGGCATGGATGCCGGCTTGCGCCAGCACGTCGTCCGCGCCGGCAGCCAGCGCACTGGCCTCCGGATCCGGGAAGCGGTGCGGCGCCACCAGTTCCAGCCGCCCGAAGCCCATCGTGCGGATCGCCCGCGCTGCACTGCCGATATTGCCCGGATGCGAGCTGCGTACCAGCACGTAGCGGATGCGGGCGGCGAGGTCTTGGAGGTCGGTCATGCGAGGCGGGCTGGGCAATAAACAGGTGCACAAGGATAGTCGACACGGGGCGGCTGCGGCCCGGTCCGGCCGCACTCTGCTAGAATCGCCGACCGCAAACCCGCTCTTTTTACAAAGTCGAAGCCATGCCCAGACCCCACGTTACGATCGCGGCGCGTGCCGCGCGCTCAGCAGGCAACGTGATCCTGCGCTACATGAACCGCATCGACGGCCTCAATATCGTCGAGAAGCAGCAGCTGGATTTCGTCTCCGAGGTCGACAAGCTGGCCGAGGCGGAGATCATCAAGGAATTGCGCCGCGCCTACCCCGACCACGCGATCCTCGCCGAGGAAAGCGGCGCGATCGGCAAGGGCCCCCTGACCTGGGTGATCGACCCGCTGGATGGCACCCACAACTACCTGCGCGGCATCCCGCACTTCAGCGTGTCCATCGCGCTGCTCGAAAAGGGCGTGCCGATCCATGCGGTGGTGTTCGACCCGCTGCGCGACGAGCTGTACACCGCCAGCAAGGGCGATGGCGCCTACCTCAACGACCGCCGCATGCGCGTGTCCAAGCGCGAGAACCTCGGCGGCGCGATGATCGCCACCGGCTTCCCGTACCGCCAGCGCGAACACCTGACCGCGCAGCTCGACATGACCCGCGCCCTGCTCGGCCAGGCCGAGGACATTCGCCGCACCGGCTCCGCCGCACTCGACCTGGCCTATGTCGCCGCCGGCCGCTACGACGGCTACTTCGAGATCGGCCTCAAGCCGTGGGACATGGCCGCCGGCGTGCTGCTGGTGCATGAGGCTGGCGGTCGTTACTGCGACTTCGCCGGCCGTGACGGCATCCCCGAAAGCGGCAACATCATCGCCGGCAACCTCAACGTGGCAAAGGCGATGGTGGATGCGATCGGGCAACAGGCGACGCCGGGCCTGCTCAAGGCCTGAGCGTTCTCATCGCTGTTGACGAGCAAAGGCGCCCATGGGCGCCTTTGCTGTTTCAGGGTGCGGCTTCGCCGGCCTCGCGCAGAAATCCGCGCAGGAACGGAATCGTGATACGTCGTTGCGCTGCCAACGATGCCACATCCAACTTGTCCAGCAGATCGAGCAACGCGCCCAGATCACGCGCGTAACGTGCGAACAACCAGTCCAGCACCCCATCGTCCAGTTCGATGCCACGCGCGGCCGCCTGGGCTTTCAGCACGACCCGGCGTTCGTCGTCGTCGAGCGGCTTCAACGCGAACTGGGTGCAGGCGCCGAGACGCGAGCGCAAGTCGGGCAGCTCGATACCCAACTGGGTCGGCGTGGTATCGGCCGCGAACAGCAACGCACTGCCTTCGGCGCGTGCGCGGTTGTAGAGATCGAACAGCGCGTGCTCGGCGTCGCGGTTCCCGGCGATCGCGCCGAGATCGTCCAGCGCCAGCAGTTCGCTGCCAGCGACACCGCGTAACGCCGCAGCATGATCGTCTAGCGTTGCCAACGGCAGGTATTGCACGCGTCTTCCCAGAGCGGCGGCGGCCTGACACGCCGCCATCAACAGGTGAGTACGACCGCTGCCGTTGTTGCCGTGCAGATAGATCCACGCCGCGCCGGGTTCAAGTGCGAGGGTCTGCACGGCGGCCAGCGGTGCCGCATTGGCCCCGGCATGGAAATGTTCGAAGCGCTGGCGGCGCGGCCAGCGCAGGGCCAACGGCAACTGCGGAATCATGGTTTGGTCCGGTCGTCCTGCGGTGGCGCGGCGATCGTGGTATCGGTTTCGATCTTGCCGTCGCGATGCACGGTGACGTCCACCTCGGCGATCACCGGATCGTCCGGCCCCTCCTCGTTGTACAGCTCGCTCATGCGGTAGCGCTCGAGCAGGTAGCGCAGCAGCACCATGATCACCGACGCCGCCGGCAACGCCAGCAGCACGCCGAGGAAGCCGAACAGCGAGCCGCCGGCCAACACCGCGAAGATCACCGCCACCGGGTGCAGGCCGATCTTGTCGCCGACCAGCTTGGGCACCAGCACATAACCTTCCAGCAACTGGCCGATGGCGAACACGCCGCAGACCAGCAGCAGGTGCGTCCAGTCGCCGTATTGCACCAGCGCAGCGACGATCGCGGCGATGAAGCCGATGATGAAACCCAGATACGGCACGAAACTGAGCAAGCCGGCGACCATGCCGATCAGCGGTCCCACGGTCAGCCCGACCACGCCCAGGCCGGCGCCGTAGAACACACCCAGCGCCAGCATCACCAGCAGCTGCCCACGCACGAAAGCGCCGAGCACCGTGTCCGACTCGCGCGCCAGGTGCGCGATGGTCGGCTGGATCGAGCGCGGCAGCATGCAGTCGACGGTGGCCACCAGCCGGTCCCAGTCGCGCAGCAGATAGAACGCCACCACCGGAATCAGTACCAGGTTGGCCAGCCACTGCACCACCCCCAATCCGGAGCGTGACACCTTGCCCAGCACCGTTGTGGCGATATCGCCGATCGAACCGAGATGCGCCTTGATCGCCGCCAGCAGGCGATCGCTGTCGAACATGCGCGGATCCAGATGCAGCCGCGCCTGCAGCCATGGCCACGCGGTGTGCTGCGCCCAATCGCCGTAGCGTGGCAGGTTCTCGATGAGATTCTCGATCTGTCGCGCAATCAGCGGAATCAGCAGCAGCAGCACGCCACCCACGACCAGCAACAGTACCGCGAAGACGATCGTGGCGGCCCAGTTGCGGCTCAGCCCGAGCCGTTCCAGCCGATCGGCCAGCGGGTCTCCCAGATAAGCCAGCATGGCGGCGACGGCGAACGGCATCAGCACCGGTGCCAGCAGCCAGATCACATAGACGATGGCCGCCACGATGGCGAGCATCTGCCAGCGCCGTGATGTGTCGTGATTCACCCGATCACCTCAGTTCGCTCATGCATGAGCGCGGTTTTGCGATGGACTGGCATTCAATGCACCCAGCGCAGGTTGGCATCGGCGCCCTGGTGCGGTTCACCCTGCAGCAACAGCCGGCCGCCGGCGGCCAGGTTCGCAGCCAACCCGCTTAGCGGCAGCGCTGCCTTGACGTAAAGCAGCACCCCGTCGTTCTGTGCACCCAGCGTCACCACCTGACGCACCGACGGATCGGCACGCAAGGTCGCCAGCAGATTGGCGAAGTCCATCGCCGAATCCAGCCCGCTTACCCACAGCTTGCCCTCGCTGACGCCGGCGCCAACCACGTTGAGCTGCTTGCCGATGCGATCGACCATGCCGTTGCCGGCCGTGGCGAGCAAGGCGTCCCCGGCGACGCCCTGGCTGCTCCAGCGCTGGACCTGGCCACCGGAAACCAGGGTCCAGTCGGCGCCGCCGTCACGCAGCTTGCCCAGCAGTACCAGGCCGGTGTGGTACTGCTGGTTGATCGCCGCCAGCGTGGCCGGATCGGCGGCATCGATTTTCGCCGCGTCCAGCGTGCTGTCCGCGGCCGGATACACCACGTTGGTACCGCGTGCCGCGGCGGCCGAAGCCAGACTGGCAAGCGCGGCCTGGTCGAGCAGGCTGCCATCGGCCTTCTGCACCAGCAGCAGCACCGGTGGCTTGATGCCTGAACTGGCCACGCCCAGCTTGGATACCAGCCGACGTACCGAGCCAGGCTCGAAGTCCACCGCCACGGTCAGACCCGTCGCGGCACGCTGGTACTGGAATTTCTGCACCATCGAGCTGGCCTTGCCGAGCGCTTCGGCGTAGCCGTCATTGCTGCGCAGGTCCTGGCCACCGGCGACTCGCGTGAGCACCTGGCCCAGTGCCGTGGCGAACGCCTGGTCGCGCTGGGCGCCGCTGGTGTCGGCCACCGGCACCGTGACCGAATAGGGCGAACCCTCGATCTGTGCATGCAGTGGCGGCAGCAAGGCAAAACCCAGCAGCAGGGTGGCGATCAGCAGGCGGGACAGGCGCATGGACGTGGGTATCTTAGGAGGGGGAGCTCCCGGGAAGTCTGCCCAATCGCGCCCGCAGCGTCCATCGGAGCCATAGGCACGACCGGCAACCACCCAACAAGCTGCTAGAATTGCGCGTTTCACCCACGCCGGTTTCCGCCATGTCTGACGCCCTCACCTACCGCGCCGCCGGCGTCGATATCGATGCCGGCAATGCCGTGGTCGAACGCATCAAGCCGCTGGTCAAGCGAACGTTCCGTCCCGAAGTGATGGGTGGACTGGGCGGCTTCGGCGGCCTGTTCGACCTGTCCGGCCGCTACAAGGAGCCGGTACTGGTCTCCGGCACCGATGGCGTCGGCACCAAATTGAAGCTGGCGCAGATCCTGAATCGGCACGACAGCATCGGCATCGATCTGGTCGGCATGTGCGTCAACGACGTGCTGGTGCAGGGCGCCGAGCCGCTGTTCTTCCTCGACTACTTCGCCACCGGCAAGCTCGACGTGGACACCACGGTCGCGGTGGTCGGCGGCATCGCGAAAGGCTGCGAACTGGCCGGTTGCGCGCTGATTGGCGGCGAGACCGCCGAGATGCCGGACATGTACCCGCCGGGCGAATACGACCTGGCCGGCTTCACCGTGGGCGCGGTGGAGAAATCGCAGATGCTCAGCGGCGAGGCGATCGTTGCCGGCGACGTGATTCTCGGCGTGGCCTCGTCGGGTCCGCATTCGAACGGTTATTCGCTGGTCCGCAAGATCCTTGATCGTGCCGGCAGCCCATTGGATCTCGATCTCGGCGGCGTGAAGCTGGCCGACGCGCTGATGGCACCGACCACGATCTACGTGAAATCGATGCTTGAGCTGTTGAAGGTGAGCCCCGTGCACGGCATGGCCCACATCACCGGTGGCGGCCTCAAGGAAAACATCATCCGCGTGGTGCCGGAGGGTCTTGGCATTGCACTGGATGCCAGCGCCATCGTGCTGCCACCGGTATTCGACTGGCTGATGCGGGAAGGCAACGTGGCGCGCGAGGAAATGTGGCGCACGTTCAACTGCGGCATCGGCTTCACCGTGATCCTGCCGCGCGACGCCGTTGCCGCCGCCGCCGCCGTGCTGGCAAGGCATGGCCTGGCCAGCACGGTGATCGGCGGCGTGGTGCTCGCCCAGGGCGACGAGCGCGTGCACATCGGCTGAGCCAGCACGTGACGGCCACACATCCCCGGGTCGCGGTGCTCGCCTCAGGGCGTGGCAGCAACCTTGCCGCCTTGCTGGCTGCCCGTGACCGCGGCGAGCTGCCGGTGGATTTCGTGCTGGTCGGCAGCGACAAGGCTACGGCCGGCGCCCTGCAGTTGGCCGCAACAGCCGGCATCCCCACGCTGGCGCTCGATCCACGCAACTATCCAGACCGGCGCGCCTTCGACCTCGAACTGTTTGCACGCATCGCCACCAGCGGAGCCGAGCTGCTGGTGCTGGCCGGCTACATGCGCATCATCGACGGCGAGGCACTGCGCCCATGGGTCGGCCGGATGATCAACATCCACCCCTCCCTGCTGCCCAAGTACCGCGGCCTGCATACCCATCGCCGCGCGCTGGAAGCAGGCGACCGTGAACATGGCGCCAGCGTGCACTTCGTCACCGCCGAACTGGATGGCGGTCCGGTGATCGCGCAGGCGCGCCTGACCGTCGAGGCCGGCGACGACGAACATCGGCTGGCACAACGGCTGTTGCCACTGGAACACCGGCTGTTGCCGGCCGTGCTGCGCCTGCTGGCCAGCCGGCGGCTGGCATGGGTTGATGGCGCTCCGCAGCTCGACGGCCAGCCCCTGATGACACCGCTGTTGCTGGGTGCCGGCGAGCTGCCGCCAGTGGAGTGATCCACGGTTCAGCCCCGCACCGGCAGACTCGGCCCATGACTATCCGATCCCTGCTTGCCCCTGTCCTCGGCCTAGGTCTGCTGCTTGGCGCACAGGTCGCCATCGCCGCCACGCCCACCAATTTCACCGCCACCTACAACGTCTTGCAAAGCGGTGAGCCGGTGGGCGTGGCCACCGTAAGCCTGCGTCCTGCCGGCAACGGCGAGTGGATCTATCGCAAGGACGTCAAGGGCACAGGCGGCCTCGCCGCCATGCTGGGTGCCGATGTCACGGAGACCTCGCGCTTCCGCTGGAACGGCCATGTTCCCGAAGCGATCAGCTACGACTACCGGCTGGTGGCGTCGATCAAGAACAAACAGCGCCACATGGCGGTCGACTGGACCACCCGGCAAGTGACCGTCAACGAGGGCAAGGGACCGCAGACCTACCCGGCCAGTCCCGGCATGGTCGAGCGCAACACCACGCCGCTGGCACTGGGCCTGGCACTGCGCGATGGCAAGCAGCAGGTCGCGCTGCCGGTCGCGGTACGCCAGGCCGTGCAGACGCAGAACTTCAAGATCACCGGCCGGGAGGCCATCAAGGTACCGGCCGGCAGCTTCAACGCCGTGCGGATCGATCGCACCGATGCGGATCGCGGCTTCAGTGCATGGTATGCGCCGGATCGTTACCCGCTGCCGGTGAAGCTGTCGCAGCACGATGGCGGCGACATGGAACTGGATCTGGTCAGCTACCGCCAGCAATAAGGTCCAGCGGCGCAAGGCCTGCCCCAGGCCGGCACCGTTACTGCTGTTGCGTATCGCGCACCACCGCCTCGGGCAGCGTTTGCGGAAAGCGGATGCGGGCGATGTTCTCATGCCCGGAACGCGCCTGCAGTTCCAGCGGCCATCCAAAACGATCACTGATGCGCTGCGCGATCGCCAGCTCGAAACCGTGCCGGTCGGCGCCACGCACGCGCAACACGTCTGCCGCCGCAGGCGACTCCGCAGGACCGCTCACGCTCACCGCGCCAGGCAGGACGGTAACCACCACGCGGCCCTGCTCGATCTGCTGGCAGGCATTGCGGATCAGTTGCCAGCACAGCACCGCAAACGCCCGCGACGACCCCCGCAACGCGAAGTGCGCGGGCTCCTCCAGTTGCAGTTCGATCGGCCGCCCGAGCAGCACCTCGCGCGCCGATTCCAGCTCCTGCCGCAATACGTCGTTGACGATGAAGCATTCGCGATCCAGGCCGGCATCCGACTCGCGCGCCAGGATCAGTAGCGCCTCGACCAGCGCCTCCATCTCCAGCGTCGCCCGCTTGATACGACGCACCGAGCGCGAGCCGAACTCGCTGATGTGCTCTTCGTCGGCCAGCATGTCGACCGACATCTTGATCACCGTGAGCGGGCTGCGCAGCTCGTGGCTGGCGTCGCGGGTGAAGTTGCGCTCGCGCTGGTTGTAGCCGGCAATGCGGGTGGCGAAGCCCTGCAGGCCACGCGCCAGCGAAGCCACATCGGCATCGGTGTGGCTGGTCAGCTGATCCAGGCGCAATGCCTCCAGACTGGGCTGCTGGCCATCCCAGCGACTGACCAAGCGTGCCAGCGCCCGCACCGGCCGCCATTCGCGGCGCGTGGCGATCCAGGCAAGCACGGTGGTGATCACGATCGCCGCAATCACCGCCGGGGCCGGGGCAACGCCATAGATGCCCATGATGCAGATGATCACCACAGCCACGAATTGCAGCCCGAACACCCACGCGATGCGCCGGCGGAAGGCACCTACCCGGGAAGTGGCTGCGCTGACCCTGCTGTCCATGACTCGTTTTTGCCGCTCCGGTTTCACGCTGTCTGGACGGTCGACGCCACCTCCGATTCAAGATCCGCGAGACGGTAACCGGCCGAATGGATGGTATGTAGCAGGGGGTGTGCGAAGGGTTTGTCGATGACCCGGCGCAGGTTGTACAGATGCGAGCGCAAGGTGTCCGAGTCCGGCAGGGTATCGCCCCAGATTTCGCGCTCGATATCGCGCCGGCTGACGACCCGCGGCGACTCGCGCATCAGGATCGCCAGCAGCTTCAGTCCGATCGGCGATACCGTCAGTTCGTGACCCGCGCGGGTCAGCCGCAGTGTGGCGGTGTCCAGGGTCATGTCGCCGACATTGAGCACCTCGGTCGACACCTGGCGGCGGTCGCGGCGGATCAGGGCGCGCAGCCGTGCCTCCAGCTCGCGCACCTCGAACGGCTTCACCAGATAGTCGTCGGCGCCGGCCTCGAGGCCGGCCAGCTTGTCTTCCAGCGTGTCACGCGCGGTCAGCATCAGCACCGGCGTGGATTTCTTGGCCTCGCGACGGAGCTTGCGACAGACCTCCAGACCGTCCAGGCCCGGCAGCATCAAATCCAGCACGATCACGTCGTAGCTGTTCGCCACCGCCAGGTGCAGGCCACTGACACCGTCGGCGGCATAGTCGACGGAATAACCACGCCGCTCCAGGAACTCGCCCACCATCTCGGCAATCTGGCGATTGTCCTCGACCAGAAGAATCAGTCCCGCCTGTTCGTCATGCATGGTCATGTCGCATCACCTCGCTCTTCTTCACATATGTGAAGAGCTAACCGTTAACAGGGTGATGGCCGCGTGAAACGAGCCGTTCGCGGTTCACCCCAGGTTCGGTTTGCCGCTCAATGCAGCAGCGGCTGCAACTTCGCCCAGACTGTGTCCAGCACCTTCGGCTCGCCCGCTGCCAACGGATGCAGGCCATCCTCCTGCATCAAGGCGGGATCCAGCGCTACACCCTCGAGCAGGAACGGCACCAGGGCCGTGCGCTTCTGTCGTGCCAGGTCGGTATAGATCGCCTGCAGGCCACTGCGGTATGGCGCGCCATAGTTCACCGGCAGCTCGATGCCGAGCAGCAGCACTTTGGCGTTTGCCGCCTGGGCGGCGTCGATCATGGCCGCCAGGTTCGCGCGCATCGTCTCCAGCGGCAGCCCGCGCAGACCGTCGTTCGCCCCCAGCTCGATCACCACCACCGCCGGCCGGTACTTTGACAGCAGCGCCGGCAGCCGGTTGCGTCCGCTGAGCGAGGTCTCGCCACTGATGCTGGCATTGATCACGACCCAGGTCGGCACCATGCTGGAAAGACGGACTTCCAGCAGATGCACCCAGCCCTGCTCCGTCGCGATGTTGTGCGCGGCGGACAACGAATCCCCCAGCACCAGCAAGGTCCTCGCCGGCGCGGCTTGGGCGCCGGCGATGCCGCCGAACACGAACAGCAGCATCCACAGGAAACGACGCATGAGCGGTACACCCCAGCTTCTTCTCGATGTCCGCGATGTTAGCAAGTCGGTGCACGGCCCCGACGGGCGCCTCGACATCCTCGGCGGTGTCACGCTGCAGGTGATGGCTGGCGAGAGCTTCGCCATCGTCGGCGCCTCCGGTTCCGGCAAGACCACCTTGCTCGGCCTGCTCGCCGGACTGGATACGCCAAGCGGTGGCAGCATCCGCCTCGACGGCCATGCGCTGGAACAGCTGGATGAGGAAGCCCGCGCGGACCTGCGCCGGCGGCTGGTCGGCTTCGTGTTCCAGTCGTTCCACCTGCTGCCCGCGCTGACCGCCGAGGAGAACGTGATGCTGCCGCTTGAACTGGAAGGCGACAGCCATGCCCGTACGCGGGCCCGCGAGGCACTGGAAGCGGTGGGCCTCACCCCGCGCCGCAAGCATTACCCGGCACAGTTGTCCGGCGGCGAACAGCAGCGCGTGGCGATCGCCCGCGCCTTCGTGCACCGGCCGCGCGTGTTGTTTGCCGACGAACCCACCGGCAATCTCGACCAGCGCACCGGCCATCATGTCATCGACTTGCTGTTCGCACTGAACCGCGATCACCGGACCACCCTGGTGTTGGTCACCCACGACTCGCAACTGGCTGCACGCTGCGCGCGGCGGGTGGAACTGGAAGAAGGGTGCCTGCTGGACCCGCTGCCGGGTCAGCCGGCATGAAGTTGCTGCGTCTGGCCCTGCGCAATCTGCGCCGCGAATGGCGCCTGCCCGAACTGCGTACCCTGGCCGGCTCGCTGCTGCTGGCCGTGGTGGCGCTGGGCGTGGTCGCCACGTTGTCCACGCGGGTCGAGCGTGGCGTACTGGCCAGCTCGGCGGAACTGATCGGCGGCGACATCGGCGTGTCTTCGCCGCAACAGCTGCCCGGCGATTTCGCCACGCAAGCCGACCAGCGCGGGCTGCGAACCAATCGCAGCGCCGGCTTCCCCAGCGTGGCTTTCGCCAACGGGCAAAGCCAGCTGCTCGACGTGCTGGCCAGCGACATGGCGTATCCCCTGCGCGGCACGCTCGAACTGCAGGATGCACATGGCCGCGGGTACAGCGGCCACGCGCCGGCCACCGGGAACGTCTTCCTCGACCATCGCGCACTGGTGGCGCTGCGGCTGAAGGTGGGCGACACCGTGCAGCTTGGTGGCCGTGATCTGCGTGTCGCCGCCGAACTGCTGCGCCAGCCGGACGGCGGCGAGCTCGTCGCGATGGCGCCACGCGCGCTGATGAGCCTCGCCGATGCCGAGCAGGCCGGCCTGCTCGGCATCGGCAGCCGTGCCAGCCATCGGTTGTTGCTGGCCGGCGCACCCGATGCCGTGCGCAGCTGGCGCAACTGGGTCATGACCGCCATCTTGCCGGCAGGAGCGCAGCTGGTCACGCCGGAGCAGACCCAGGAACGCATGCGCAGCGCGTTCGACCGGGCCAGTGCCTTCCTGCGGCTCACCGCGCTGCTGTCCGCGTTGCTCGCCGGCGTGGCGATTGCGCTCGCCGCGCAACGTTACGCGCGACGCAAGACCAACGAAGTAGCCCTGCTGCGCGCGCTCGGCACACCGCGTCGGCGCATCTTCGGCCTGCTGCTTGCCACCTTGGCTGCGCTTGCGCTGCCGGTAGCCTGCGCGGGGGTGTTGTCGGCATGGTTGCTGGCGCAAGCTGCGTGGCTGTATGCCAGCAGTCTGTTCGCCGGCATCCCCACCACGTTGCCGCTGTGGCCCGCACTGGCCTCGGCGGGCATCGGCCTGGCGGTGCTGGTCGGCTTCGCGCTGCCGCCCCTGGTGCGCCTGGCCGAGGTACCGCCGGTGGCGGTGTTCCGCGAAAGCGTGGCGCGTCGTGTGCGGCGCTTCGATGTGCTGTACCTGGTGCCGGCGTTGCTGGCACTGCTGCTGATCCGGGGCCAAAGCGGCTCGGCCCGGATGGCCTTCATCCTCGCCACCAGCCTGGGTGGCGTGGCGCTGGTGGCCGCCTTGCTGGCCCTGCTCCTGCTGTGGCTGGCCCGACGCGTGGCGCCGGGTGCGCATCCTGCGCTGCGGCTGGGGCTGGCCGCTCTGGCGCGGCGGCGCGGCATGAGCGTGATCCAGGCCACCGCGCTCAGCCTGGGGCTGACGGCCCTGCTGGTACTGGCCATCGTCGCGCCGGCGCTGCTCGATGGCTGGCGCCGCGAACTGCCCGCCGACACGCCGAACTGGTTCGTGCTGAACCTGCAGGACGACCAGCGTGCCGGCTTCGAACAATCGCTGGCCCGCCTCGGCGCAAGCCAGCTCAACATGCTGCCCCTGGCCGTGGGCAAGCTCACCGCGATCAACGGCCAGTCGATCGACCAGCTGCACTTCAAGGACGAACGCGCAAAGGATTGGACCGATCGCCAGCTTCGGCTGTCATGGGCTGACCAGTTGCCGCCAGCGAACCAGCTGACCGGCGGGCGCTGGCCCGGTGCCAGCCCTGCGCAAGCCGAGGTGTCCGTCGACCGGATGTGGCGCGACATGTTCGGCCTGAAGCTGGGCGACAGCCTGAGCTTCGATATCGGCGAAGGGCGGCTCGATGCCAAGGTGACCAGCTTCCGCCAGGTCGACTGGAGTTCCTTCCGCGTCAACTTCTTCCTGCTGCTCGATCCTGCTCACGCCCGCGGGCTGCCACACACCTGGCTCGCCAGCGTCTACCTGCCGCGCGGCCATGCCGAGGCACTGGCCGCCCTGTCGCGCGATTACTCCAACCTCAGCCTGATCGACGTGAACGCCCTGCTCGACCGGGTGCGCGAAATCGTCGACAGGGTCGGCAGCGCGGTGCGCTGGGTACTCGGCTTCAGCCTGCTTGCCGGCGCGCTGGTGCTGGCCGCCGCGTTGGCCGCCAGCGCGCAGGAACGCCGGCACGAAGCTGCGCTGCTGCGTACGCTCGGAGCACGACGCACACAACTTCGCGTCGCGGCAGCCTGCGAATTCGCCCTGCTCGGCCTGATCGCCGGCCTCACCGCCGCGCTCGGCGCGGCCGGTGCCGGGCTGTGGCTGGGCGATGCGGTGTTCCATATCGACGGCTTCGTGCCGCCACTGTGGCCGCTCGCACTCTCTGCGCTCACTGCCGCCTTCGTGGTGATGCTGCTGGGGCTGGCCGGAACGCGAGAAGTGACGCGCACATCGCCAATGCGTCTGTTGCGCGAAGGGTGAGCCAGCCCCAAGATCACGCCATCCCGCGCACTGACGGAGCCTGCATGTACACCCTCTACTACTCTCCCGGCACTGCCAGCATGGTCGTGCATCTGGCGCTGCTGGAGATCGGCGCGCCGCATGAACTGCGGCTGGTCGACATCGACGCCAAGGCGCAGCATGACCCGGCCTATCTCAAACTCAACCCGCGCGGCGTGGTGCCCACGCTGGTGATCGACGGACGACCGCTGTCGGAATCGGCGGCGCTGCTGATGGTGCTGGCCGAGCGCCACCCGGAAGCAAAGCTGGCTCCCGCACCAGGCACGTCCGAACGCGAGGCCTGGCAGCAGTGGATCGTCTATCTGAGCAATACGCTGATGTCGACGTACCGCCTCTGGTTCTACCCGCCCGAGCTGGGTGCAGCGGAGCACGCGCCGGAAGTGCGCGCCGCCCTGCAGCGCAAGATCGAAGGTGTGTGGGATCTGCTGGATGCGCAACTCGCCGCCCATGGCCCCTATCTGCTGGGCGCCGAATTCTCCGGTGCCGATCTGTTGCTGACCATGCTGATGCGCTGGTCGCGCAACATGCCGCGTCCAGCCACCGAGTGGCCTGCACTGAAGCGGCTGGCCGATCTGGTGCGTGCACGACCGAGCTGGCAGAAGCTGTACGAGATCGAAGGGCTCAGCGGGTGGTGAGCTGCCAGGCGAGCGGGCACTGACGCATGCGCGATGCGAGGGTCTCATCGGAAGCATCATCGTCATGGATGAAAAAGCTGCAGGCAGAATGGCTGTTGCTGCTGTTCGCCGCGCTGGCGATCGCGCTGGCCCTGCTCGATCCGCAGCCGCTGGCGAAATACCGGCACTGGCTGCAACTGCCGACGCTGGCCGGCCTGATGGGCCTGCTGATCGCAATCCAGGGCATCCGCGACAGCGGGCTGGTGCAGCACGCGGCGGTGGCACTGGTGGCGCGGACACATTCGCTGCGCAGTCTCGGCTTGCTGCTGGTCAGCGCGACGGCGTTGCTGTCGATGGTGCTGACCAACGACGTGAGCCTGTTCCTGATCGTGCCGCTGACCCTGGCGATCGGCAACATCTCGAACCTGCCGGTGCTGCGCGTGGTGGTGCTGGAAGCGCTGGCAGTGAACGCGGGATCGACCCTGAGCCCGATCGGCAATCCGCAGAACCTGTTGCTATGGCAGCACTCGTCGATGCCGTTCCTGCATTTCGTGAGCGCGATGTTGCCGACGGCGTTCGTAATGTTCGCGCTGCTGGCGGGGTTCACCCTGCTGTGGCTGCCGCGCGAGCGGATCGAACTGACTCCGGACAGGATCGATGGCCGGGCCACGTCCAACCGGCTTGGCGCGTGGTCGACGGTGGCGCTGGCCGGCATGGTACTGCTGATGGAATACCGGCAGGCGCCACTGGGTGCCGCGCTGCTGCTGGTGCTTTTTGCGCTGCTGGCGCGAGCGAGCCTGGCGCGGATCGACTGGCTGCTGTTGCTCACCTTCGCGGCGATTTTTGTGGGACTTGGCCACGTGGCCGAGTTGCCGTGGGTTCGACAGGGGCTCGACCGTCTCGATTTCAGCCAGCCGCTGACATTGTATGTCGGCGGCATCGTCGCTTCGCAGCTGATCAGCAATGTGCCGTCAACCGTGCTGCTGCTCGATCGGACGCCCGATGCGATCGCGCTGGCCGTGGCGGTGAACGTGGGTGGTTTCGGCCTGGCGATCGGCTCGCTGGCAAACCTGATCGCGCTGCGCCTGGCGAAACAGCCGCAAGGACTGCGGCTGTTTCACCTGGTCTCGATTCCGTTCCTGCTGGTGTGCGCGCCGCTGGTCTATCTGACCTGGCGCTGGCTGGGCTGAGGCATCCCAATCGCGCTGCGATCAGTCGTCGTCCTTCGGCACGCTGACCTTGCCCTTGACGCCGCTGTGGCTGACGTCGCCGCTGCCCTTGGCGCCGAGAATGAAATCGCCGGTCACGTCGCTCACGGTGAGATCGCCGGAGCCGAGCGTATCCGCGCGCACGCTGCCGCCCACCTTGCGCAACACCACGTCGCCCGAGCCGATGCTGCCCACCTTGACATCGCCCGTGATGCCTTCGGCCTTGAGGTCGCCCGCGCCCAGCGAACCCAGCTCCAGGCTGCCGATGTCGCGTGCATCGACATCGCCGGAACCCACGCTGGTGACGAACTTGCCGGATATCCTGCGCACGTGCAGATCGCCCGATCCGACGCTGCTTTGCAGCTGCTGCAAGCCAGTGATATCGGCATCGCCGGAACCTACCCGGACCGTCACCGGCAGGCTCGCCGGCAGTTGCACGGTGACGTCGAGGTTCGCATAGGAGCTGCCGAACAGGCTGAAGGCGAAATGACTTTCGCCGCCGATATCGAGCAGCAACTGATCGCCCTCGCGCCGTTGCGTTACCTGCAGGCCATCCAGCGCCGCCTTGTCCGAGGCACATGCCCGACCCGTGAGAGTCAGGCCCCGGCCATTGTCGTTGCCGGTCAGGTGCAGGTCCTGGTTGTGCACCTCGATCTGCACGGCACGCACCCCGGCAAGGTCGAGCTGGAGATTGCGCGGAGCCTCGTACTTGCACGAAGCAGCAGCGAAAGAAGCTACCGGTGCCAGCAACAAGGCGGCGGTTAAAAGGCGGCGCATGGTCGACTCCTCACATGGTGGACAGGCATGGGATGCCGCCGACAGCGAAAAGGTTGCAACCATTGCGCATGTCAACGCGCACGGCCTGATTACGTTTCCACGTCTACCTTCCACGGAGATTCACCATGCATCGCCATACCCTGCTTGCTTCCGCGCTGGCCGTACTGATGGCCGGAGCAACCTCGTTCGCCATCGCTCAGGACGCACCGCCACCGCCGCCGGCTGCCGGTCCCGCAGCGGCCATGCATGCACCGATGAAGCAGCCTGACGGTCATCATGGTTTCGGCATGCATCAACACCGTTTCGGTGACGAACGCGGCGGCGTGATCGGCGACCTGCGCAGCCTGGAGCGGCTGTACATGGAGGCCGGTCGCAGCAAGGATCTGGCCGCGCTGTACAACGACGTGCTGGCGAAGTCGCAGGATCCGCGCGTACGTGACTACGTGTACCAGCATCTGGCACGCCTGCAGGCACGACCGGCCAATGTGGATCAGGCGATCGCCACGCTGCGCAAGGGCCTGGACGAGAGTCTCGCCGACGAGGCGAAGATGCGCGCGGAACACGACAAGATGCACGATGCGTGGCAAAAACATGCTGGTGCGCCTGCAGCGGCAGCCCAGTAAGCTCGTATCACGAGGTAGGCGCGCGCGATGGCCAAGCCATCGCGCCGTTTCACACCTCGCGCTCGATCGCCTTGGCGCGTTGCCACAACTGCTCCTGTTCGGCGAGCGTGCGCTCGCTGAACGCACTGCCCTCGGCAGCCGCCAGTTGTTCCATCTGCCGGAAACGCTGCTCGAACTTCGCATTGGCATGCCGCAGCGCGCTCGAGAAATCGACCTTGGCGTGGCGCGCCAGATTCACCATCACGAACAGTACGTCGCCGATCTCGTCTTCCAGCCGCGCCGGATCGGCGCCACCCGCGAACTCGGCTCGCACCTCGTCCACTTCCTCGGCCAGCTTGGCCAGCACCGGCTGCGGATCGGCCCAGTCGAAACCCGTGCTGGCCGCACGCTGCTGCAATTTAAGCGCGCGCTTCCATTCCGGCAATCCGGATGAGATGCCGGCCAGCGCACTGGTGTCGTCCGGCTCGCCCTTGCTGGCGCGTTCGGCCGTCTTGATGTCTTCCCATGCCTGCTTCTGTGCCTCGGCGTCGGCATAGCGCACGTCGCCGAACACATGCGGATGTCGGCGGCGCATCTTGCGGCTGATCGCATCGGCGACATCGGCGAAATCGAACAACCCGGCCTCCTGCGCCATCTGCGCATGGAACACCACCTGCAGCAGCAGATCGCCCAGCTCGTCGCGCAGGTCATCGAAATCGCCGCGGTCGATCGCATCGGCGACCTCGTAGGCTTCCTCGATCGTGTACGGCGCTATCGAAGCGAAGTCCTGCTGCACGTCCCATGCACAACCCCGCTCGGGATCGCGCAGGCGCGCCATGATGGCGAGCAGATCATCGAGGCTGTGGCGTTGTCTGTCGCTCACTTGATCATTCGCGACCGGCCGCACGCAAGCGCGCCGCCCAGTCCACCGAAGGATCGCCGACGGCGATGAACTCGGGATTGAGCAGCGACTCACCTCGGTTGTAGCGAAATGGACATCCCTGCAAGTCCATCACCGCACCACCCGCTTCCTGCAACACGCATTGGGCTGCCGCGGTATCCCACTCGCTGGTAGGACCCAGGCGCAGATAGACGTCCGCGGCACCGCGCGCGATCAGGCAGAATTTCAATGAGGAGCCGAGCGGCACCAGCTGATGATCGGCACCGACCAGACTCTGCAACATGGCAGCCTGCAGGCTGCCATGCGAGCGGCTGCCAGCCAGCACCGCAGGCTGCGCCAACGTCCGCGCCTCGATACGTTGCCAGTCGCCGCCGGCATGAGTCTGCAGCCATGCACCATGGCCTTGCTCGGCGATATACAGCTCGCCAGTCACCGGCGCCAGCACCACGCCCAGCACGGACTGGTGATCGTCGATCAGCGCAATGTTGACGGTGAACTCGCCGTTGCGCTTCACGAATTCACGGGTGCCATCGAGCGGATCGACCAGCCAGTAGCGCGACCAGTGCTGGCGCTCGGACCAGGCCAGTGCCTTGGCCTCCTCCGACAACACCGGCAACGTCGGGTCAAGCGTGGCCAGAGCGGCCATGATGACCTGCTGCGCCGCCAGATCCGCGGCAGTCAGCGGCGACTCGTCCGCCTTGGTCTGCACCGCAAAATCACTGTGGTATATCGCCAGGATTGCCGCGCCGGCAGCGCGTGCGATCTCACCAATCTGCCGGGCGAACGCGGGAACCGTATTCATGCGCGCTGAAAACGCCCGGCGAGGTATTCGCGAGCCATGAACAGCGCCGCGATCGATCGCCCTTCGGTCACGTCATCGCGTCCGAGCAGGGTGTGCAGTTCGGACATCTTCCATGGCACTACGTCGAGTTCCTCGGGCTCATCCCCGACCAGCCGCTCGGGATACAGATCCTGCGCCAGTACCACATGCGCCATATGCGTCATGTACGACGGCGACAGCGACAGGTTGTGCAGGATCTTCAGCCGGTGCGCACCGTAGCCGATCTCTTCCTTCAGTTCGCGCTCGGCGCCCTGCTCGGCCGTCTCGTCCTGATCCAGCCGGCCCTTCGGCAGGCCGAGTTCGTAACGACCGACGCCGGCGCCGTATTCGCGCACCAACAGCACGGTGTCGTCGTCGAGCATCGGCACGATGATCACCGCACCCAGGCCACCGCCTTTCAGCCGCTCGTAGGTACGGCGCTCACCGTTGGAAAATTCCAGGTCGAGCTGCTCGACATGCAGGAAGTGGCTGTCGGCGACGTCACGCGTGGCATGGATGATCGGTGGCTTGCGCATCGGGCCATTCTAGCGCGGCAGCCGCCTCGGCGCAGATGGTCATGGCATGCGCAGCCGCTGCAATGCCTGCTGGTGGATCGCCGGCGTGCCGGCCAGCACGCTGCGCGTATCCAGCGTCAAGGGTGCACCGCCCAGATCGGTGAACACGGCACCGGCCTCGCGCACGATCACTGCCAGCGCGGCGATATCGAGGATGTTCACGTCCGATTCGATCACCAGATCCAGCGAACCACGCGCCAGCAGGTGGTAATGGCAGAAATCGCCGTAGCCGCGGATACGGTTGCTGTCGCGTATCAACGCACCGAGCTCACCCCAGCGCGCATCGGCGGTCAGCGTCTTGACGTTGCCGGTGGAGATCGACGCCTCGCTGATGGCACTGGTTTCCGCCACGCGCACGCGCTCGCCATCGAGCCACGCGCCGCCGCCGGCGCTGGCCCACATCGTCTCGCCGTAGATCGGCGCGCTGGAGACGCCGAGCACCAGCTCATCGCCATCCATCAAGGCGATCTGGGTGGAAAAGAACGGGGTGCGCCGCACGAAGCTCTTGGTGCCGTCGAGCGGATCGACCAGCCACAGCAGGCCACCGCGATCGCCTTCGAGCCCGAACTCCTCGCCATAGACCGCCGCCTGCGGCAACGCCGCCTGCAGGATCTGCCGGATCGCACGCTCGGCCTCGCGGTCGGCGATGGTCACCGGCGTCGCATCCGGCTTCAGCTCCACCTCGACGCCGCGACGCCAGTAATGGCGTATGACTTCGGCGGCTGCGGCCGCAGCTTCGCGCGCGGCGGTCAGCGCTGACACGGTCATCTCGGGATTCATGGTGATTTCGGGCCCTGGTTGGTGGCGGCTGCGCCAGGCAGGGTGCCCGCCAGCCCGCCGCTGCGTTGGATATGCACCTTGCCGTCGGCATCCGGGTGCCCCAGCCCGGCCAGCCAATGGCGCAGCGCCGGGTCAGTCTGTCGGGCGCGCAGCGTCGCGTCCAGTCGCCAGCCGAGCGGACTCAGTTGCAGCTGGCCGTCGACCTGCAACGGGCCCTGTCCGTCATCGTGCCATTGCGCCTGGATCACCCCTTCCCGCGCCTGCGCCTGTCCGTGCAGATCGCCCAGTGCCACGTCAGCACTCCGTGTGTGCATGACCGCATGCTGCCATTGCACCTGTGCCTGCAACTGCAGCGGCCAGCCGCCCTGCAGCAAGGCGTGCTCGACAGTCAGCTGCAGTTCGCCGTGCGGCTGACCCAGCGGCAAGTTCGCCGGAGGCAGCAGTGCCGCCAGTTCGGCACGCACACTCACCCGGTGCCATTCGACCCGGTGGTCGGCCAGCCCCTGCATTTCGCCCGAAAAATCGAGCAGTGCTCCGTGCAGGTTCAGCTGCATTTGCACCTGACCGAACAACGCACGTCGCGACAGCTTCCATTGCAGTTGCCCTAGCGGACGACCAGCAGGTGTCAGCACCTGCCCGGCCCGGCCATCCCACAACGAGCCCTGCAGCTGCTGCAGACTCAAGCCATGGAGCTGCGGCCGGATCCAGGGCAGCACCCAGCGAACGGGCAGAAACCAAAGCAGCAGCGCAGCAGCCAGCACCAGCACACCGAGGCCGATCAAGGATTTTCGCAGGTACTTCAAACGTCGATTCCCGGGATGCTGCATGCGCAGGCTTGAGTGCCCATCGTGGAGCGCCGATGATAGCCGGATGACTCTCTCCGCAAGCACCAACGCCGCACTTGCCGCGCGCGACCTGAAGCACCTGTGGCATCCGTGCACGCAGATGCACGACCACGACCTCGCCGGTCAAGGCAGCGTACCGATGATACCGATCGTGCGCGGCGAAGGCGCGTGGTTGATCGATGCCGACGGCCACCGCTATCTGGATGGCATCAGCTCGTGGTGGACCAACCTGTTCGGCCATGCCAATCCGCGCATCGCGGCCGCACTGGCTGCACAGGCGACCACGCTGGAGCATGTGATCTTCGCCGGCTTCACCCACGAGCCGGCGATCGAACTGGCCGAGGAACTGGTACGCATCACGCCACCCGGACTCGATCGGGTGTTCTACGCCGACAACGGTTCGGCTGCGATCGAAGTGGCGCTGAAGATGAGCTTCCACTACTGGCTCAACCAGGGTCACGGCGAAAAGACCCGTTTCATCGCATTGACAGGCAGCTACCACGGCGAGACGCTGGGCGCGCTGTCGGTGAGTGACGTGGCGCTGTACCGCAAGACCTATGCGCCACTGCTGCTCACGCCGTTCCTCGCGCCATCCCCGGATGCGTACGAGGGTGCGCTGGGCGAGTCGTCCGCACAGACGGCAACGCGCCGGCTTGGCGAGATGCGCGCCCTGCTGGAACGTCACGCGCACGAAACCTGCGCAGTAATCGTCGAGCCACTGGTGCAGTGCGCCGGTGGCATGCGCATGTACCACCCGAGTTACCTGGCCGGGCTGCGCGCCTTGTGCGACGAGTTCGCGGTGCATTTCATCGCGGACGAGATCGCGGTGGGCTTCGGCCGCACGGGCAGCTTGTTCGCCTGCGAACAGGCTGGCGTGTCACCGGACTTCATGTGCCTGTCGAAGGGACTTACCGGCGGCTTCCTGCCGCTGTCTGCGGTGCTCACCTCCGGCCAGGTCTACGAAGCCTTCTATGCGGAATACAGCGCCGGCAAGGCCTTTCTGCACTCGCACAGCTACACCGGCAATCCACTCGCGTGCCGCGTGGCGCTGGAGACGCTGAAGATTTTCCGCGACGAGCCGGTACTCGAACGCAATCTTCAGCTTGCCGCGCATCTGGCACGCCGCCTGCACCCGTTACGCGCGCACCCGCATGTCGCCGACGTGCGTCAGACCGGCATGATCGCCGCGATCGAACTGGTGGCCGACAAGCGCTGCCGCCGTCCGTTTCCAGTGGCGGAGCGCCGCGGCCTGCGCGTATACCTGCATGGGCTTCAACAGGGTGCGCTGCTGCGCCCACTCGGCGACGTGGTGTATTTCATGCCGCCCTACGTGGTCAGCGAGGCCGAGATCGACCTGCTGGTGGACACGGCCATTGCCGGCATCGAACGCGCGGTGGTGGACTGAACGGCAGCCTCACCACAACCGCATCACTGAAGCAGGATTCAGTGAATGGAGGGATCGAGCATGCGCAGGGCTTGCGCATTGTTGATCGCACCCGTATTCCGCAGCTCCTGCAGGGTATAGCTGCGGCCATTGACACCCTGCAGACATTGCCCTTTCTTCGCCGGGATCAGGCTACCGGTATCGCGAATGCAATTACGATCACCCGGCTTGATCACCTGATGATCCTGGGCTGCATTGGCTTGACCGGAATGCGTGTCGCCAGTCGGGCCAGCCACCTGTTGCGCAGGTGCGCTCTGCGCGACGGCCAGTGCGCTGACGCCAAGGCCGACAGCCAGTGCGAACGAAATGACCGTGGTCTTGAGCATGGCGTACACCTCGTTGATTCTTGTGTGAGCTGTTGCTTCATCCTGCCCCCAACATGGCCGACAAGCAAGGCATGCCATGAAAGCATCTCGCCGGCATTCAGCTAACCTGCTGGCTGCTGGGGCATGAGTGCCTGCGCACCGTCGCCTCCGCTATGCTTGTGGCTTTTGCATGGCCACGATGCCCGCATGCGCACCATTCGTATCCATGTCGCCCTGCCGCTTGCCGTCGATGCCGAACTCGCGTTGCCGGCACAGGCCAGCGAGCACGTATCACGCGTTCTGCGCCTCGCCGCGGGCGATCCACTGACCCTGTTCAATGGTGACGGCGGTGACTATCCCGCGACCATCCAGGCCGTCGGCAAACGTGAAGTAGTGGTGCGCGTCGATGCGCGGCACGCCCTGACCAACGAATCGCCACTGCGGCTGACCCTGGCGCAGGGGGTCGCCCGCGGCGAGAAGATGGATCTGATCGTGCAGAAAGCGACCGAACTCGGCGTGGTGCGTATCGTGCCGCTGCTGACCGAGCGCTCGGAAGTGAAACTGGACCCGGCGCGAGCGGAAAAACGGCTGGTTCACTGGCGGGCGGTAGCGGCCAGCGCCTGTGAGCAGAGTGGCCGTGCACGGCTGCCCGAAATCATTCCGGCAATGCCATTGCCGCTATGGCTGGACAGCCTGGCCGAAGACGCCGCATTGCGCCTGGCACTGCTGCCCGAGGCCGCGCGTTCATCCCGCGAGCTGCGCTTTGCGGCAGCCGGCGGCCTGCTGGTCGTAGGTCCAGAGGGCGGCTTGGGCGAGCGCGATATTGGCGCCTTGAACGCCGCCGGTTTCAGCGGGCTCAGGCTTGGGCCGCGAATCCTGCGCACCGAGACGGCCGGACTCGCCGCACTGGCGGCGCTGCAGGCTCTGCACGGCGACGGTTGAACCGACGGCTATCGGTTTCGCACGCCGGTGAACGGCCTCAGGCTTCGTCGCCCAAGAGCCCATCCGATCCCGTCGATTCGACGGACTCCGCGGACTCTTCCGGAATCACCTGATCGGCGGCCTCTTGCAGCCGGAGCAGTTCGGCCTCGATCCATTCCAGATCCGGAATCATCGCCACGTCATCGCGCACCAGTACCTGCGCCCGAACACCCGATGGCAACTCGCTGCCGTCGTGGGTGGGAATGATCAGCTCGGCGTTCAGCGTGGTCAGGCGCGGGAACCCCTGCGTCAGCACCGCGATGAACGGCAGCTTGGGATTGCCGCCCAGTGCCTTCAGCACGGCCACGCGCACGCTCAGCTCGGCATCGCCTTCCTCGGTACCGGCCAGTTGCGTGAACGACACCAGCGGCACGCGCCAGCCGCGCCAGGCAATGCGACCAAGCACCCAGGCCGGTGCACCAGCCAACGGCTCGGGTTTGCTCTGGGTGATCACCTCGGCGATGGTGGCATTGGGCAGCAGCAGGCGCTGGTTGCCGACCGGCACCAGTACACAGCGGATTTCACGCGGCAGCGGATCACTCATGGAAACACCTCGATCAGGTGCGCCGCCAGCTCATGCGGCGTACCGGAAAAACTGACCAGTCGTTCGGCGAAGATACCGCTGACCATATCGGCAAAATGCTCGCCGGACGACGACTCTACCCATACCTGTCCACCGCGATCATGGATCGCCTGTGCGCCCGCGACCGCGTCGTTGGCACGGCCCGCGAACACAATCGCCACTGCATCACGGCCAAACGCATTCGCCGCCATGGTGAAGCTGGCATCGATCGACGGGCCTTGCGGCTGATCCGACGAGATCGCCTGCAGCTCGATCTTGCCATCGCGGCGCAGCACCACCTGCTGCCCCGCCGGAACGACCATTATCTCGCCGGCCCCGGCGCGCGCGCCCTGCGCCGCCAGTCGTACCGGCAATGCACAGTGCGCGGACAGGCGCTCTACCAAGGCAGCATCGGACTGCTGATCCGCCATATGCTGGGTATGCAGAAAGGTCAGGCGGGCATTCGCTGGCAGCGCGGCGAGAAAATCGCAGACGGAATCCACGCCGCTTGGCGCCGCCCCGAGCAGCACGATCCGGCTCAGCGCACTGCCGAGCTCGTCGAGCATCATCTCGTGCTCATGCACATATGGTTTGGGTGCGATCGCCTCTTCCATCGACACCAGCTCGAGACTGAAGACGGGCTCGACTCCGGATGCGACCGGCTCGACATCCGGCGCCAGAAAATCGGCCGCGCTCAATTTCTCGATGCCAAACTCAGCGGCCTCGTTTTTCGCAGGTGCGGCAGGCAGCGTGTCTTCATCCAGCAACGCCCAGCTGTCGGGCGCACGAACCGACGCCGGTGCCGGCGCAACCAGCATGGGCTCGTCCGCCGACGCAGGTATGGTCACGACCGACGGATCCACCGGCGATTCAAGCCCCAGATGGTCAAACGACGGAACCACGACCTGTGGTGCACCGGTGTGCGCCGTGGCTGCAATGGCCGCCCCGTCATGGTGGCTCATGGATGCATCGAATGCCGCGGGCGCTTGGCCAAAGTTGCCGTCATGCAACGGCGGCAACTCCTCGTCGTCGGTGAAGCGCAGGCCAGAACCGGGAGCCTCTTCATCATCAGCCGGCAGTTCATCGGAAGCCAGCAACGCCTCCAGTTCCGCCGCCAGATTCTCCGATTCGGCACTGGCCATCTTCTCGTGCTGACCGTCCGGGTCGTCGTGCACCAGAAAATCCGGCTCGGATGGCTTGGCAGCAAGCTGCGGCAGCACATCTTGTTCGAGAACTTCGGCCTCCATGGTCGGCGGCACTGCGGCCACGGCAGCTTCAGTCGAAACTTCGTCCTCAGCCAATGCCGAGGGTTCGACTGCGCCCGACTCGGCCAGCGCAGGCGCCTCGACACCGCGGGCATCCTCCGGACGTGGTGGATCAATATCGCCCGCCTCAAGCACCTTGACCGCCAGGTGCCGCGCCCAACGCGCACGATCCCAGCCGGTCAGCATGCGGCTGGCCTGGGCATCGTTGAAAACCACCCGCGGACGATCGCTCTCGATCAGTTCATGCAGATGATCAAGCGCATCGTCAGTATCGTCATCCAGATTGACCACTACGACATCGGCACTGAGTTTCTGCAGCAGATCCCGGTTGAGGCTGGACACGCGCCCCTCGTGCACGATCCGCGCACCGCGCTCATGCAATGCCTCGCGCAACTGACTGCCCAGCTCAGTGTCGTCGAACAGCAGCGCAACCGCCGGGGTCGTTTCAGTCATGAACCGGCTCCGCCGCACGCTGTTCAAGCACTTCGCTGATCTGCACCAGCAGCTCGGCCTCCTGATACGGCTTGCCCAGGTAGCGATCCACGCCGATGTCGAATGCACGTTGGCGGTGTTTGTCGCCGCTGCGTGAGGTGATCATGATGATCGGCACGTTGCGCAGGCGCGGGTCGGCCTTCATGTGGGTTGCCAGCTCGTAGCCGTCCATCCGCGGCATCTCGATATCCAGCAGCATCAGGTCCGGCACGCGTTCGTGCAGCTTCTCCAGCGCATCGACACCATCCTTGGCCGTGCTGACCTCGTACTCGTGACGTTCCAGCACGCGGCTGGTGACCTTGCGCATGGTGATCGAATCGTCCACCACCATCACCAGCGGCTGCACCCGCACCTCTTCGATGACCGGCGCCTGCACGGCACTGAGTCCATCGGCCAGTCGCTGCTGGCGACGGGTGATGCCGTGACGGACCAGCGGGGCCAGATCGAGAATGATCAACACCGAGCCGTCGCCCATGATCGTCGCGCCGAGCAGGCCCGGCACCGAGCTGATCTGCGGGCCGACCGACTTGACCACGATCTCGCGCGAACCGAGCACGGCATCGATGCGGATCGCTGCACGCAGGTCGCCGGCGCGGGTCAGCAGCAGCGGCTGCTGCTCGCCTTCGGCCTGCAGCCCCGGCGGCAGGCCGAGCAGTTCGGCCAGGTCGTGGATGCCGTAGGCCTCGTTGCCGTAGCGGAAGGACGGCTCGTCTTCGGCCATCATGACCGCCAGATCTTCCGGATTGACCCGCGCCACGCCCTGCACCGAGGTCATGGGAATAGCGAAGGTCGCCTCGCCGATGCGCACCAGGATGGCCTGGGTCACCGCGAGGGTGAACGGCAGCCGCAGCACGAAGGTGCTGCCCTTGCCTTCATCCGAATCGATCGACAGTGAACCGCCGAGCTGTTTGATCTCGTTCGCCACCACGTCCATGCCGACACCGCGACCGGCAAGCTGGGTCACTGCACTGGCGGTGGAGAAGCCGGGCTGGGTGATCAGCGAAAGCAGCTGGTTGTCGGTCGGCTTGATGTCGGCACGCAGCAACCCGCGTTCGATGCCGCGCTTGCGGATCGCTTCGCGGTTCAGGCCACGGCCATCGTCGCTGACACGGATCACCACCTCGGTGGCCTCGCGTGCCACCTGGATGTTCACGGAACCCTCGGCCGGCTTGCCCGCCTTGCGGCGTTCTTCCGGTGTCTCGATGCCATGTGCGATGGCATTGCGCAACATGTGCTCGAACGGCGCCTTGATGCGGTCGAGCAGGTTGCGGTCCATTTCGCCGTGCGCACCGTCCACGTAGAGCTGGGCGCTCTTGCCTTCCTCCTGGGCAGCCTGGCGCAGCGTGCGGCGCAGGTTCGGCACCATCGTGTCGAACGGCAGCATGCGCGTGCGCAGCAGGCCTTCCTGCAGTTCGGTACTGACGCGGGACTGCTGGATCAGCAAGGTCTCGGCCTGGCGGGTCAGCTCGTCCAGCATGCTCTGGATCGACACCAGATCGGATACCGACTCGGCCAGTGCACGCGAATACTGCTGCAATTGCGAGAAACGATCGAGCTCGAGCGGATCGAAGGTCGCCATGCCCGCTTCGCGATGCTCGCGCTGGAAGCGCGCGATGATCTGCGCCTCGGTCTCGATTTCCAGCATGCGCAGCTGGCTGCGCAGACGCGCGACGGTCTGCTCCAGCTCGACCAGGTTGAAGCGGTAGCCCGCTACCTGCTGTTCGAGACGCGAACGGTAGATCGCCACCTCGCCAGCATGGTTGACCAGGTTGTCGAGCAGGTCGGCGCGGACTCGGATCTGCTCCTGCGGGGAGCGCACCTCCTCATCCTCTTCCGGCAGCAACTCGGGCAGCTCCAGCCCTTCCAGCGTGCTCGGCACCACCGGCGCCGGTGTTGCCCGGACCGGTTTCGACACCGGCAGCGGCACGACGGCAGCGGCCAGCACCTCGTCGTCGGCCAGCGTGTGCTCTCCGGCCAAACCGAGCAGATGATCGATCATGGCTTGCGGGTAGGCAGGCGTCTGCCCCTGCGAAACCTGCTGCGTCAGCGCATGCAGCTGATCGAAGCTGGCTTCCAGTGCCGCAATCAGCGGACCGGTCTTTTCCACGTCACGGATCGGCTTCTCGAGCAGGGTTTCGATCGCGTGCGAGAGATCACCTACCGAGGACAGGCCAGCAATTCGTGCACCGCCCTTGAGCGTATGCAGGTCACGCTGCAACTCGGCGATGTGGGCCAGTTCGGACGGCTCGGCATGCCATTGCGCCAGCACGCCATCGGCGTGATCGAGGATTTCGTGCGCCTCTTCGATGAACACCTCAAGCAGATCGGCATCGATCTGGCCGGATCCGGCCAAGGCGTATGCCGGCTCCGGCGTCGGTTCGGCGGTTGCTTCCGCGGCATCGGCAGGCGTCGTGGCCCGTTCGGCAGCCAGGGCCGCCGCCGCTCGCTCGGCAGCCAACTTCTCGGCCTCGGCATGTTCTGCCGCAAGCTGCTCGGCTGCAGCTTTTTCAGCCGCCAGTTTCTCGGCCTCGGCATGTTCTGCCGCAAGCTGCTCGGCTGCAGCTTTTTCAGCCGCCAGTTTCTCGGCTTCGGCATGTTCGGCAGCCAGTTGCTCTGCCGCAGCCTGCTCTGCTGCTGCCTGCTCTGCTGCTTGTTCCGCGGCAGCGTGTTCGGCAGCAAGCCTCTCGGCTTCGGCCTGCTCCGCCGCATGCTTCTCGGCAGCAGCTTGTTCCGCTGCCGCCTGCTCGGCCGCTGCCTGCTCTGCTGCTGCGTGCTCTGCTGCTGCACGCTCTGCCGCTGCCTGTTCTGCGGCGGCATGCTCCATTGCGGCCTGCTCGGCAGCCAGTTTCTCGGCTTCGGCCTGCTGTGCTGCAATCCGCTCGGCTTCGGCTTGACGGGCCGCCTGTTCCGCCTGCTCCGCGGCAGCATGCTCAGCAGCGGCAGCTTCGGGTTCGAAGGCACCCAATGCGGCTACCAGTTCGGCAGCAAACTCGACATGGTGCGCATCGTCCACAGGCGCACCTGCCTGCTGAGTTGTCTCCGACGGCGCTTCGGCACTTGTCTCATCTGTGCGCCCAGCGGTGAGCTTGTCCATGCTGGCATCCAGCGAAGCAGCCATGGCGGCCTCGCCGCCTGCAGCAGGCCCTGAAGCGACCGCTTCGGCAGCAGGCTCGTCCTCGTCGGGACGCGGCTCAAACACCACATGCGCCACCTGCGACTCGGGATAACGATCACGCATGGCGACCAATTGCGCAGTCAGCGCATCCACATTGGGCAACTGCGGCTCGGCGACATCGAACTGGCCCATCACCTGGTCGACGACCTCCACCGACTGGCCAAGCAGACCCACGCCCTCGGCCGGCAACGACAGGTTGGCGGCGCGCAGGCGCTTGAGCAACCCTTCCAGAGGGGACAGCAGCTGGGTAAGCAGCAGGATGTCGACCATCGCGATGGCGCCATGCAGGGTATGCACGGCCCGTAGCAGTTCTTCGCCGATGGGCAGTTCGTTGCCACCGCGCTGGATCGCGGCGCGGATGGTCTGCAGGTATTGCGCAACCTCGCTGCGCAGGATCTCCAGCAGCACCGGATCGACCGGCGGCATCGCCGGCCCCGCGATGAACGCCGCCGGCTCGACTTCCCCGTGGCCGGCGGCGGCAGTATGGGCATCGGTTACGCCAGCTTCCGGAACAGCCTGTGCCGCGACATCGACGCGCGGCACACGCCGGCGCACCACACGACGCACCGTTTCGGTTGCGCCCGATGCGTAATCCTCCACCCGCGCCTGCTGGCCGGCAGCCAGCTGCTCGGCAGCCTGCATGATGGCGCTGAGGGGCGCCGTCGGCGCGCCCTCACCCTTGAGCGCGGCCAGCAGCTGCGGCAAGGCATCGATGGCGTGACGAATGACGGCCTGTACACCCTCGTTCGGCTCGATCGTGTTGTCCAGCACCCGGTTGAGCATGTCCTCCACTTTCCACGCGAACTCGCCGAGCACGCCGGCACCGACCAGGCGGCCGGAGCCCTTGAGCGTGTGGAACGAGCGGCGGATGCCCACCAGCGATGAAAGCTGGGTCGGATCGGCCAGCCACACTTTCTCGGCGCCGCGCAGATTGTCGATTTCCTCCTGCATTTCCTCCAGGAAGATCTCGCGGATATCGTCGTCTATACCTTCCGCATTCGCATTGAAGCCGGTGTTGGCCGCCAGCGCATCGCGCACCGGCGCCTGCTCGAAGATCTCTTCCTCGATTTCGACCCAGTCGTCCTGGGAGTCGGCGGCAGTTCCCTCCAGCATCGCCGGCGCAGTCGCTTCGGTCTGTGCCAGCCGCAAGCCGTCCAGGTTGTGGACCGTGGCAACGGGCGGAACCGTGTCGCCAATGAATACATGGCCGAGGTCGTCACCTGGGAGCAGGCTGACAGACTCGGAGAGCTCCGGGTGCTCCTCATCCCCGAGAGCATGGCTCACCGGGGCAACCACGACCGGCGGCGTGGCCGCGGCTACCGTGCCAGCCGCACGTGCGGCCGGCAGCGGCCAGTAGCCGAGCAGTCCGAGACTGTGTTCGGCCACATCCAGGATGTGCTCCAGGCCGCCACGATGCTCGCGCGCGGCCTCGAGGTAATACTCCAGTGCAGCGAGGGCATCCGCCAGATGATCCATCTGCGCCCCGCTGGGCACGCGCCGGTCATCCAGCAATTCGTAGCCGACGAATCGACCCACACCTTCCGCCAGCTCGGCCGGACGCGTTGCCGACAACATGCGCATGGCACCGGCAACTTCGTCCATCAGGGTCGATGCGCCCGCCAGTCGATCGTGTTCCCAGCCGGATTCGACAAACGCAACGATCGCATCCTTCACCTTGCCGGTGTTGCCGATCGCTTCCTGCATCAGGGTCGTGACGACGCCAAGCGCTTCGCTGCGCGGCAATCCGGGTGTGGTTCCGCCAGCTGCCGCATCGTCCTCGGAGCCCAGGCTTTCGATGTGATCGTCCAGCGAAGCCTCGACGTACAGCAAGGCGCCAGCCACGTCGAGCAAGGTATCTTCGTCGGCCGGACGCAGTCGGTTTGCAATCTCGTCCAGCACCCGCCGCTGTTCGCTGATCACGCGGCGCGGTACGGCCAGCGCCAGCATGCCCAGCGTATCGCCGACACGTTCGAGCACCTCACCCTGCACGGCCAGCTGCGCCGGATCGCCATCCTGCTGGCGCAGGAAAAGATCCAGCGCTTCCTTGACGCGCAGCAGATCGTCTTTCAAGGCGCGCGACACGGAGTCGAGCAGGGCACGATTGTGCCCGGACATCGAACCGCGGGCGTGCTCCAGCTCGCCGGCATCGGGCAGCAGGCTGTCCAGTGCATAGGTAGTGCGCAACAACTCCATCTGCGGGCTGCGCTGCTTGGCCTGCGCCACGATGTAGAGCAGCTTGCAGGCCACCTCATCCGCCTCACCACCGCGCAGACTGTTTTCACCCTGCTCGATCAACAGGCGGATGTTGCGGTCGACCTTGCCGATCAGCTGGCGGATTTCGCCTGCCTGGGCCTTGAGTACGCCCTGCTCCAGCCCCTCGAGGACGCCAGCAGCGATCCACCACAAGCGCCGGCCGTGCACGTGGAAGCAGCGCGCCGTGATCGCCAGCAGCGTCTTGCGCATGCCGATCAGCTGCTGCGACGTGTTCTGCCCGCGGAACCAGCCCAGTAGCTGCTGCTGGAAGCGCAGACGCAGATCCACCAGCTCGCTGCGATGAGCTTCGGCATACGCTTCGCTCATCGCCGCCGGGGCCTGCTCCGGCAGGAAGGCGTCGAGATTGGGATGGAACATCGCCGATTCGGACAGCGGCGGCAGCTCGCGGCTGGCACGCAGGTCGTTCAGCAACGGCAGCAGCACCACCGGTACATCGCGGTGGCCACTGGACAGGCGCTCCAGATAATCGGGCAGCTGCATCAGGCCACGCATCAACGCGGCATAGGCCTCTTCGCGATGAGCGACTTGGTCATCGAGCAGAGCGACGACGAGCGCTTCCATCTCTGCGGTGACCATCGCCGCGCCATACAGCTCGACCATCCGCAAGGTGCCATGCACCTGATGCAGATGATCCGCACAAGTGCGCATGTAGTCGCGCTTGGCTGGATTGTCGACGTAGGACTCCAGCGCCTCGCGGGCGATCGACAAGGTATCGTCGAGCTCCGGCTTGACCCACTGCAGGGTGGTGAAATCGATGTGGTCTTGAAGTCTCATGCGCCTCTCTCAACGGTTGCCCAATGTCGCATCACCCACGCATCACGCAACCAACGAGATTGCCCCCCGAAAAAATGCCAATGCCAGCCAGACCGATGTCAACCCGGCAGCTTGAAGTGCGCCACTGAGCGCCGCAGATCACTTGCCAGCTGCGCCAACGTACCGATCGAGTCGGCGGTCTGGCTGGCACCTTGCGAGGTCTGCGAAGTAATTTCCTGAATCGCGTTCATCGAATGCGAGATGTCGGTCGCCGCCGCGGACTGCTGGCGCGCCGCGCTGGAGATGTTCTGAATCAGCGCCGACAGATCGTGCGACACGCGCTCGATGTCACCCAGCGCGCTGCCGGCGTCCTCCGCCTTGCGTGCACCGGCCACCACCTCGGCGGTGGTCTGCTCCATCGAGTTCACCGCTTCGTTGGTATCGGACTGAATCGTCTGCACCAGCGTCTCGATTCGCTTGGTCGCGCTGGTCGAGCGTTCCGCCAGTCGCTGCACTTCGTCCGCCACCACCGCGAAACCCCGACCGGCCTCACCGGCCGAAGCCGCCTGGATCGCCGCGTTCAACGCGAGGATGTTGGTCTGCTCGGCGATGTCGTTGATCAGTTCAACGATCGAGCCGATCTCCTGCGAGGATTCGCCCAGACGCTTGATGCGCTTGGAGGTTTCCTGGATCTGGTCACGAATCGAGTCCATTCCGGAGATCGTCTCGCGCACCACCTCGGCGCCGTGCGAGGCGATCTTCACCGAGCGTTCGGCCACGTCGGCCGACTCGGCGGAGTCCTTCGACACGGTATCCATCGAGCTCACGATCTGGTTGATCGCCGAGGTCGCCGAGCTGATCTGTTGCGCCTGCTGCTCGGCCGCGTCGGCCAGATGGCGCGCGGTGGTCTGGGTTTCCTGCGCCGAGGACGAGACCTGCTCGGAGGTCTCGTTGATGGTGGTCACCAGTGAACGAAGCTCGTCGATGGCGTAGTTCACCGAGTCGGCGATCGCGCCGGTGATGTCTTCCGACACCGTGGTCTTCACGGTCAGGTCACCTTCGGCGAGCGAACCCATTTCGTCCAGCAGGCGCATGATCGCCTCCTGGTTGCGCTGGTTCAGCTCGGTACTGCTGGCAAACCGGCGGCGCTGATCGCCCACCAGCGTGATAACCAGCAACAGCGCGAAGGCCACTGCGGCAATCGCGCCGAACAGGCCCCACCACACGTTCGGGAACAGCCGGCGCAGCGGCAGCTTGCCGATCTGTTCCGACAGATCGTTTGCGCGCAACAGCACGGTCTGCGAATCCAGCGAGGCCTGGTTGCCCGCATGCTTCACGTCGGCGATGTTGCCTGCGGCGGCGGCCAGCTTGGCCACCGGGTCGGCCAGCTTGGCCCAGCTGGCGTCCATGTCGGTGAGGATCTTGCGTGCATTGGCATCGCCAATCGGCTTCACGCCACTGTCCGGATTGCCTTCGATCAGGCCCTTCAGCACGCTGCCGTAGAGCTGCGCATCGCGTGACAGACCATCGGCTGCAGACTGTGCATTGTCACCGCCCTGCAGCACTTCCTGCACGCGACGGATGATGCGGTCGGCCGACAGCATCTGGCGGGAGGTGCCCAGCATCTGCTCGGAACTGCCGTTGCGCTGCTGCAGGATGTTGACCACCTGCTCCATGCTCGAATTGAGCAGCGGCATCTGCTGCGACAGCGTGTCTGCGCGCTGCCCGGAATCGAGCACCACGGCCTTGTTGGAGAGGATCTTGCCGATATCCGCATCGAGCTGCTGCCACGAGGCGTCGAGTGCACTCACGGCGCGGCCGGCGGGAGAAGCGTTGTTGTCGGCGTAGGCCTGCATGCCGCTCGACGTATCGCCCTTGCCGAGTTTCTGCACGGCGGAATCGATGGCGTTGCGGGTGCTCTCGAGCTCCTTGAAGGAATCGGTGTTGCCATTGGCCGATTCCAGCGCGAACTTGGCCGTCTGCTGCGACAGCACCTGGATCTGCGTGGTCAGCGCGATGGCCTGGCGATCCTCGTCGTTCTTGATGTTCAGCCGCCAGAAGTCAAACGCCGCAATACCAATCGCAATCAGCAGCAGGACAATGAGTGCGGTGTAACCTCGTTCCCTGCTGACGCCCCCTGTAGTGCTCATGTTCACCTCATCCGTCTAACTGTACGTTGCCGGTTCCGCATCATCGCGCGGCTACTGGCCAGGGATTTGTTGTTTCAACTCCGGCCGCAACCGGCACCGGCCCTTCCATATATGCAACCGTGTTCAGCTCAGGCCGCCGCCTGTCGAAAATCAGGTGCGCGCACCAGTCGGCTCATGCTGAAAATCGCCAGCTGTTGTTCGCCCACCCGGTTTTCCACGAAACGGGCCAGCCGCGGATCATCCTCGCGCTCGACCTCGCGTCGCTGTTGTTCATCCACCGTGCGCTGCCCGAACACTTCGTCGACCAGCAGCGCCACGTTGCCACTGCCCTGACGCACGATCAGGAGACGGGTGCGATCGGAGTGCAGCGTGCGCTCGCCGAACAGGAACCGGCCGAAATCGACCACCGGCACCAGATTGCCGCGCACGTTGGCCACGCCGAGCAGCCACGACCGGGTGCCCGGTACCGGCGTGAGCGTGGGCACCGCCAGCAACTCGTTGATCTCGTCGATGCCGCTGACCAGCACGCGATGACCGACGCGGAAACCGATGCCACGCCACAACCCGGGCGCCTCCAGTTTGTCCTGCGTATCGGACGCGTGCGCCAGCGACAACCGCTCGTAGCGGGCCAGGATTTCGAACGGGGTGCGATTGACGGACTGGTTCATGTCGCGCTCGACAGCAATTCGTTGATACAGCCCAGCAGTTCCTTCTCGTTCACCGGCTTGGTGATGAACGCGCGGGCGCCCTGGCGCAAGCCCCATACCCGGTCGGTTTCCATCGACTTGGTGGTGATCATCACGATCGGCACTGCCGACGTGACTGGATCGCGGGTCAGCGTGCGGGTTGCCTGGAAGCCATTCATGCCGGGCATGATCACGTCCATGATGATCAGATGAGGCAGCTCGGCGCGCGCGCGCTCGATACCCTCTTCGGCAGTCCCGACAGCAAAGACTTGATGGCCGGCACGCTCAAGCAGCGTGGTGAACACGCGCACGTCGGTCGGCGAATCGTCGATGATGAGAATAGTGGCCACAGGTCCCCCTCAGAATCTGCAGTCAGCGGTTGGGTACCGTGCTGACATGGCGATGGATGGCACCAAGCAGCTCGTCCCGCGTGAACGGCTTGGTCAGATACTGTTCGGCGCCCACGATGCGCCCGCGGGCCTTGTCGAACAGGCCATCCTTCGAGCTCAGCATGATCACCGGCGTGGCGCGGAAAAGTGGGTTGTTCTTGATCAGCGCGCAGGTCTGATAACCATCCAGCCGCGGCATCATGATGTCGACGAAGATGATCGCAGGCTTCTGGTCGGAGATCTTGGCCAGCGCCTCGAACCCGTCGACCGCGGTCAACACCTCGCAACCCTCTTTTTTCAGCAGGGTTTCCGCCGTGCGGCGGATGGTCTTGGAGTCATCAATCACCATGACCTTGAGACCAGCCAAGTCATTAGCACTCACGTTCAAATTCACTACTCCCCCTGCGGCCCAGCCCGAGCTCAGGATAGACACCAAGGCATGCAACAGCCATGCCGTACGGCGTACATGTAAAAAATTTCGAAACGAACCACCGGAAACCCGCTCTGTGGCAGAGCCCCCAAGGCTTTGCTGTTTACTGCCTGCCCGCCGAGACTGTCAAGCAATAGTTCGGATTGCCGCCCCACGTGACCCATAGTGGCACCATCTGGCCGTCTGCGACAGCCATCGAATCATCAGCGATCCTGTTGCCCCGGCGAGATACCCGACGAGCATCCACTTACTATATGGATCGGGCGATCAGTGCCTGCCTGCCAACCCCGCCTTATCCAGGCAACACATGGAGAATCACATGACCCTTTCGGTCGGCGTGCTGATGGACCCCATCGGCGCGATCAAGATCGCCAAGGACACCAGCTTCGCGATGCTGCTGGAAGCCCAGCGACGCGGTCACGCATTGCACTACTTCGAACAAGGTGACCTGGCGCTGCGCGATGGCGCGCCGTGGGGCCGGATCGCACCGCTCGCCGTGCGCGAAGATCCGCAGCACTGGCACACGCTGGGGCAGGCGCAGTGGCGCGACCTGCGCGAACTCGACGTGGTACTGATGCGCAAGGATCCGCCGGTCGACGCCCAGTTCATCTACGACACGATGGTGCTGGAAGCGGCCGAGCATGGCGGCGTCAACGTCATCAACCGTCCACGATCGCTGCGCGACTGCAACGAGAAGCTGTTCGCGCTGACTTTCCCGCAATGCATCGCTCCCACCCTGGTTTCGCGCGACGCTGGCGAGCTGCGCCGCTTTGCGGCCGAACATGGCGAAGTTGTGCTGAAACCGCTGGACGGCATGGGCGGGCGCGGCATCTTCCGGGTCAAGGCCGGCGACAGCAATCTCAACTCGATGCTGGAAACCCTGCTCGGCGGCGATGCGCATGGCGCCGGGCGGCAGCTGACCATCGCGCAGAAATACATCCCGGAGATCACCGCCGGCGACAAACGCATCCTGGTCATCGATGGCGAGCCGGTGCCTTACGCACTCGCACGCATTCCGCAAGGCAACGAGTTCCGCGGCAATCTCGCTGCGGGCGGCCGTGGCGTCGGCGTACCACTGTCCGACCGCGACCGCTGGATCGTGGCGCAGGTAGCGCCTGAGCTGCGTCGGCGCGGCCTGGTGTTTGTGGGGCTGGACGTGATCGGCGACTACCTGACCGAGATCAACGTCACATCCCCGACCTGCGTACGTGAGCTGGATGCGCAGTTCGGGATTAACATTGCCGGCCAGCTGTTCGACGTCATCGAGCAGCACGTCATTGGAAATCGCACCGCGTGAGCACCCCCGCAACCGTCTCCAGCGCCCCGGATCCGATCGGTGCCACCTTGCTGTTCTCGTTGCTGCTGCATGGCGTGCTGCTGCTCGGCATCACTTTTCACTTCGCCAAATCCAGTCCCAGCCTGCCCACGCTCGATGTGACCCTGGTCAATGTGGCGAACCAGGAAACGCCGGACAAGGCCGATTTCCTGGCGCAGGCCAATAACCGTGGCGGTGGCCAGAGCGACCAGGCTGGGCGACCGTCGCAACCATTTTCCGGCGTGCTGCCCAAGCCTGATACCGGTACGGCGGCCCAGGCCGTCGAAGCCGCCACGCCGCAGCCGCGCGAAGCCACTCCCACACGGATGGTCACTACCAGCGGGGCAACCGACTTCAGTGTCACCAGCGATAGTGCGCAGACCCGGATCGACCCGCAGGATCAAGCCCAGACGGCGGCCGAGCTGCAGTCTCAGCAGGAAGCAGCAAAGCTGGAAGCGGCACTGCGCAAGCAAAAAACGGAATACGCCAAGCGCCCCAAGGTCAAATACCTCACCGCGAACACCAAATCGGATGTGTATGCGGCTTATTTGAGCGGCTGGGCCGAACGGGTCGAACGGGTCGGCAATCTCAATTACCCCGAAGAGGCACGCCGTCGCGGCCTGCACGGCGACGTGCTGCTTACCGTGGTACTCAACCTCGACGGCAGCATTGATGACATCAAGGTGATCCGGAGTTCCGGCCAGCCGCTGCTGGACGCCGCTGCGCAACAGATTGTGCGATTGGCCGCGCCCTATCCACCCGCGCCGCATACCAGCGAAGCCCTGGACCAGCTCAATATCACCCGCACCTGGGAGTTCCAGCCGAACGACGTGCTGGAGACGCACTGAGGACCCGCTCCGGCTGCGGAATGCGCCGCGCACACGGCAGTGCGCATACAATGCGGGCATGACTTCCGGGCAACTCTCCACCCTCACCGGGCACTTCCTGATCGCCATGCCGGGGCTGGCCGAGCCGCCGTTCCAACGCGGCGTGGCGCTGCTGTGCCAGCACAACGAGGACGGTGCGGTCGGACTGCTGGTAAACCAGTTGTCCGAATACCGCTTCGGCGACGTGCTGGCGCAGATGCGGCTCGAGTGCGCAGACAGCGAGCTGGCCGATGCCCCGGTGCTGATCGGCGGCCCGGTGCAGCAAGAGCGCGGCTTCGTGCTGCACCGCGATCCCGGTGACTGGGAAGCCAGCTATCGCGTCAACGCCGATTGGTCGGTCACCACTTCGCGCGACATCCTCGTTGCGATGGCCGCCGGCGAAGGCCCACGCCAGGCCATCATGGTGCTCGGTTACGCCGGCTGGGATGCCGGCCAGCTGGAACAGGAACTGATGGCCAACGCCTGGCTCACCACCGAAGCCTGCGGCCGGGTGGTGTTCGACACTCCGCTTGAAGAACGCTGGAGCGCCGCTGCCGGACTGGTCGGGGTGGATCCGCGCCAGCTGTCCGGCTACGCGGGCCACGCATGAGCTGTGTGCTCGGGTTCGATGTCGGCAGTCGCCTGACGGGTGTCGCCATCGGCAACTCGTTCACCGCCAGCGCGCGTGGGCTGACCACGATTCCCGTGCGTGACGGCGAGCCGGACTGGCAACAGCTCGATGGCCTGCGCAAGGAATGGTTGCCGGATACGCTCATCGTCGGCCTGCCCTTGGCGCTCGATGGCGCCGAACAGGCTGCCAGCCGCAATGCACGCCGTTTTGCCGTCCAGCTGCAACGTCGCTACAGCCTGCCGGTGGTGCTCGTCGACGAACGGCATAGCTCGCAGGAAGCCGCCGAACGATTCGCCGCCGCCCGCGCCGCCGGCCTCAAGCGCCGCCGCGATGCCGCAACCATCGATGCCGAAGCCGCTGCCATCATCGTCGAGCGCTGGCTCGGCGGCGCAGAGGCGTGGCCCGCCGCCACCGATCACTGAAACCTCCCATTCCCACTCAGACCTGCTGCCATGAGCCCTCGCCTGCGCCATCTGACCACCCTGGAACATCTGCCCCGCGAGACGATCGAGCGCCTGCTCGACCGTGCCGAGGCACTGCGCGATGCCTGCGCGCATGGCACCCGCAAGCTCGATGTGCTGGCCGGGCGCACGGTGCTTAACCTGTTCTTCGAGCCCTCCACCCGCACGCGTACTTCGTTCGAACTGGCGGCGCGCCGGCTTGGCGCGGATGTGATCAATTTCGACATCGGCTTCTCCTCGACCAGCAAGGGCGAGGAACTGTTCGACACCTTGCACACGCTGGAAGCCATGCATCTGGACGCGATCATCGTGCGTCACAAGCATTCGGGCACACCGGATGAACTGGTGCGCCACGCGATGAGCGGCGTGTCGGTGATCAATGCCGGCGACGGCAACCGGGCCCATCCCACCCAGGGCCTGCTCGACGCGTTGACGATCCGCCAGCATCGGCCGGACTTCGACAACCTCACCGTCGTGATCTGCGGCGACATCCGGCATTCGCGCGTGGCCCGTTCGGACATCCACGCATTCAGCACCCTGGGCATCAAGCAGATCCGCCTGTGCGGGCCGACCCCGCTGATGCCGACGGCAGAGGAATTCCCACACTGCCGGCACTACGACGATTTTGACGCGGCCATCGACGGTGCCGATGCGGTGATCATGCTGCGCCTGCAGAAAGAGCGCATGGCCTCGATCGACCTGCCGGACGAAGCCGCCTATTTCGCCCACTACGGCCTGGATCAGCGTCGCCTGGCACGGGCCGCGAAAGGATGTCTGGTGATGCATCCCGGCCCGATCAACCGTGGCATCGAGATCGCCCCGGACGTGGCCGACGGCGCCCAGTCGCGCATCCTGGAACAGGTCGGCAACGGCGTGTTCGTGCGCATGGCGGTATTGAACGAAGTACTCGCCCGTTGAGCCGAAGGCCAAGGTCGAGCCGGGCACGCCGGTGCTGACCGGAAATCCGTACATCGCCAAACCGCGCCGGTCAGCAGGTTGCCGCGCCGCAGCAACCTGCAAACCGGCATAATAGCGACGCCGTATTCATCACCCATGGGGATCATCATGCGATCGACAAAGCGCTTTATCGCGCTGGGCTTTGCTGGCGTCATGCTGGCGGCCTGCGGGCACAAGGACAAGGACGCACCACTGGCTTTCGTGCCAGCGGATACGCCGTATGTGGTGGCCAATCTGGAGGCCCTGGACGACGACACCCGCACGGCCCTGCTCGCCCAGGCCGACGCACAGCTGCCCTCGCAACTGGCCCAGATGAATGCCGCGGCTGACCGCCTGGCGCCGAAGGATCCCGATGGCGCACGCCTGCTGCATGCCCTGAGCGCGGAGTTCAACGGCAAGACCGTCGAGGGTTTCGCGCAAAGCGCCGGCGTGAACATCAAAGGTCTCTCGGCCTTCTACGGGCTCGGCCTGGCACCGGTCGGACGCTTCGAACTGAGCGATCCGAAGGCTTTCGACGGCTTCATCGGCCGATTGGAAACCGCCTACGGCAAGAAGCTGGAGGTCGCCAGCATCGGTGCACAGAGCTACCGCAAATACGTCTTCGCCGCCTCGGGTACCGAAGTGATCCTGGCCACGGTCGGCAAGCAGGCCGTGGCTGCGCTGCTGCCGGCCGACGTGTCGCCAACCATGTTGCGCGAAGCCCTGGGGCTGGACCGGCCACAGAAGAGCCTGCAGGACGATGGCCGCCTGAGCACATTGGCCAAGGCCAAGGGCTACCAGAAGTGGATGGTCGGCAACCTGGACCTGACCCGCGCCCTGCCGCTGGCCATCGGTGGCAAGGACCCGCTGCTCGCCGCCATCCTCAAGGCGCGAGCCGAGGCCGTATTCGCCAAGACCGGTGAACCGGTGGCCAACCAGCTGCAGACTTCGCCGAGCTGCTTGACCGATGCCGCACGGATCGCCGCGCGCGTACCAGCCGTGAATTTCGGCTACACCCGGCTCGACACGAAGCATCAGGACATGCGCCTGGACGTGACGCTGGCCGACGACATCAGCAAGGCCTTTGCCGGTCTCAAGGTGGGCCTGCCTGGCCTCGGCAGCGTGGGAACCGCGCCGTTTGACCTGAGCATGGCGCTGCCGGTCGCGCAGTTGCGCACGTTCTGGTCCGACCAGGCCGATGCGGTGGTCGCCAAGCCGTTCACCTGCCCAGCCCTGATCGATCTCAACGACAGTTTCGCCAAGCTCGGCCCGGCGATGCAGAAGGCCGCCATCCCGCCCTTTGGCGACATGCTCGGCCTGCGCATTGCGCTGGACACCCTGGTTCCCGGCAAGGATTCCGGCATGCCCACCTTCAGCGGGCGCATCGTGCTCGGCAGCAACAACCCCGCCGGCCTGCTCGCCACGGGCCAGATGATGGTGCCCGCGCTGGCCCAGCTGAAACCCGGCAACGACGGCAAGCCGCTGCCGTTACCCAAGGACATGACCAGCATGCTGGGTCAGCCCGCCTGGCTGGCGATGAGCGACAAGGCACTCGCCCTGGGCATCGGAACCGGCGAAGACGCCAAGCTCGCCGATACACTGAAAGATCCCGCCGGCGATGCCGGCCGCATGACCCGCATGCATCTCAGCGGCGCGATGTATCTGAACTGGCTGCAGCTGCTGGAGCAAAAGGTCGACAGCCTGGCCGCGGCCACGGCGGCACTCAACAAGAGCGACGAGCCGCCGATCGACGGCGACAGCTCCGACGAAGCGGCGCAGGCTGCCGCCAACGCAGCACGTTCGAAGGCCCAGTTCGAAGCCATGAAAGCCCAGGCCGAACGGGTCGACAGCATCGATGCCGAGATGCATGTCGACGACAGCGGCCTGGTGATCACCAGCCAGACGGCCTTGAAGTAACCATCGGCTGCAGTCGACTCAGGAACCCGGAGCGCCACAGCGCTCCGGGTTTTTCATGCGCGGGCGGGACGCATCCGAAACCACGCAGGGCGCAGGCCCGTCCTCAGCGATTCAGCAGATTGTTTCCGCCGAAGTTCTGCGCGTCGCGCGTCTCTTCCAGCTCCACGCCTTCCAGTCCCTGCGACAAGGTGTGCGCATCGCCACCCTGCGCCAGCTTGATGCGCAGACGCACCTCGTTCGAGCTGTCGGCGTAGCGCAGCGCATCCTCGTAACTGATCTCGCCGGCGTGATACAGCTCGACCAGGCTCTGGTCGAACGTCTTCATGCCGAGCAGGGTGGAATCCTTCATCAATTCCTTCAGCTTGTGGATCTCGCCCTGGCGGATGTAGTCCTGTGCCAGCGGCGTACCCAGCAGCACTTCCACGGCCACGCGACGTGCCTTGCCGTCGGGCGTGGGAATCAGCATCTGCGCCACGATGCCTTTCAGGTTCAACGACAGGTCCATCAGCAGTTGCTGGCGACGGTCCTCCGGGAAGAAGTGCAGGATGCGATCCATCGCCTGGTTCGCGTTGTTCGCGTGCAGCGTGCACAACACCAGGTGGCCGGTTTCGGCGAAGGCGATCGCGTGATCCATGCCCTCGCGCGTGCGCACCTCGCCGATCATGATCACGTCCGGCGCCTGGCGCAGCGTGTTCTTCAGCGCGTTGTCCCAGCTGTCGGTATCGATGCCGACTTCGCGCTGGGTGATGATGCAGCCCTCGTGCTTGTGCACGTACTCGATCGGGTCCTCGATGGTGATGATGTGACCGGTCGAGTTGAGGTTGCGATAGCCCACCATCGCCGCCAGCGAGGTCGATTTGCCCGAACCGGTGGCGCCGACGAAAACGATGATGCCGCGCTTGGTCATCGCCAGCTGCTTGATCACCGGCGGCAGGTTCAGCTCCTCCGGCGTCGGAATCTTCGACTCGATCCGGCGCAGCACCATGCCGACGCAGTTGCGCTGGTAGAAGCACGACACACGGAAACGGCCGACACCCTGCGCGGAAATCGCGAACTGGCACTCGTGGGTCTTCTCGAATTCCTCGCGCTGGCCCGGCGTCATCACGTTGAGCACCATGTCGCGCGACTGCTGCACGCTGAGCGGGCTCTGGGTGATCGGCACGATGCGGCCCTGCACCTTCATCGACGGCGCCACGCCCGCCGTAATGAACAGGTCGGAAGCCTTCTTGTGCACCATCAGCTTCAGGAACGAGGTGAAATCAAAATCGCTCATCGCGGGTCTCCTCCGGAGACAGGAAACGGAGTACAGGGGCGGAGAGCAGATGCAGGGGCGACAATCGCCTCGCCGCCCGCTCCCCGCGTCCCGGTTTTACTTGAAGCCTTCCTTGTTCTTGGCATAGCTGGAGGCCTGCTGACGCGTCACCAGGCCGCGCTTTACCAGATCCTGCAGGCACTGATCCAGCGTCTGCATGCCGAATTGCTGGCCGGTCTGGATCGACGAATACATCTGCGCCACCTTGTCCTCGCGGATCAGGTTGCGGATCGCCGGGATGCCGACCATGATCTCGTGCGCCGCGATGCGGCCGCCGCCGACCTTCTTCAGCAACGACTGCGAAATCACCGCGCGCAGCGACTCGGACAGCATCGAACGCACCATCGGTTTTTCGCCGGCGGGGAACACGTCGATGATGCGGTCGATCGTCTTCGCCGCCGAGCTGGTATGCACGGTGGCGAACACCAAGTGGCCGGTTTCCGCCGCGGTCAGCGCCAGACGGATGGTTTCCAGATCGCGCAACTCGCCGACCAGGATGTAATCCGGATCCTCGCGCAGCGCCGAACGCAGCGCCTCGTTGAAGCCGTGCGTGTCGCGGTGCACTTCGCGCTGGTTGACCAGGCACTTCTGCGAGGTATGCACAAACTCGATCGGATCCTCGATCGTGAGCATGTGGCCGTATTCGTTCTTGTTGATGTGGTCGACCATCGCCGCGAGCGTAGTCGACTTGCCCGAGCCGGTCGGACCGGTCACCAGGATCAGGCCCTGCGGCTGCTCGATCAGTTCCTTGAAGATGCGCGGGCAGCCCAGGTCCTCCAGCGTCAGCACTTCGGACGGAATGGTGCGGAACACCGCGCCGGCGCCACGGTTCTGGGTGAACGCATTGACGCGGAAACGCGCCAGCCCGGGAATCTCGAACGAGAAGTCGGTCTCTAGGAATTCCTCGTAATCGCGCCGCTGCTTGTCCGACATGATGTCGTACACCAGCGAATGCACCTGCTTGTGCTCAAGCGCGGGAATGTTGATGCGGCGAACGTCGCCGTCAACGCGAATCATCGGCGGCAGCCCGGCGGACAGGTGCAAGTCCGAGGCCTTGTTCTTCACCGAGAAGGCAAGCAGTTCGGCAATGTCCATCTGTCGTTCCCCTCAACCGATCGTCTGGATGGCATGAATTGGATGCCGCAGCGGGAACCGGATGGGATCCACAGGCATGGTGCACCGCAGCGCATGGCGCAGCCACCACTCGAGCCACCCTGTCGAACCACCGATTCCCCTTGCAGCCGCGTCGATACTACTCGCGCAACCGCCTGTGCGGCCAGTCTTTCCCATCGCCGACGCACAAACTGTCGACCTGGTTCGCAACCTGGCCATCAAAGCCATCGTCCAGCCGTCGTCCGGACCCGCTACCGCTTGTATCGGTGCCCCGCCATACCCATGAACCAGCTTGCAACCGCGCCGGCTCCGGTAAGGTAGCGGCCTGGATGATCGAGGAACCCTTGCATGACCCAACTTGCCTTCATCGGCGGCGGCAACATGGCGCGCAGCCTGATCGGCGGCCTGCTGAAAACCGGCGTGGCCGCGTCGACCATCCGCGTCGCCGAACCGCTGGCCGAGGCCCGACATGCGCTCGGCCGCGAATTCGGGGTCGCCTGCTACGCCGAAAACCGCCTTGCCGCCGCCCAGGCCGAGGTGATCGTGCTGGCGGTCAAGCCGCAGATCATGCCGGCGATCCATGTCGAGCTGCGCGACACCTTGCAACGCAACCGCCCGCTGCTGATCTCGATCGCCGCCGGCGTGCGGCTGGACCAGCTGGAACGCTGGTTCGGCAGCGGCCTGCCGATCGTGCGCTGCATGCCGAATACCCCGGCACTGATCGGTGCCGGCGCCACCGGCCTGTGCGCCAACAACCGGGTCAGCCCATCGCAGAAGGCACAGGCGCAACACATCCTCGACACCGCCGGCATCACCCGCTGGATCGACGATGAGGCGCTGATGGACACCGTCACCGCGCTGTCCGGCTCCGGCCCCGCTTACTTCTTCGCCCTGGTCGAAGCACTGGAGGCCGCCGCCGTCGCGCAAGGCCTGCCGCGCGACACCGCCCGCGCGCTGGCCACGCAGACTTGCCTCGGTGCCGGCCGCATGCTGGTCGAGGGCGGCGAGGATCCTGCCGTGCTGCGCCAACGCGTCACCTCGCCCAACGGCACCACCCAGGCCGCGCTGGAAAGCTTCGGCACGGATGGCCTGCCGCGCATCGTCGCCCGCGCCGTCGCTGCCGCTACCCGTCGCGGCGAGGAACTGGCCGCCCAACTGGACACTCTCTCTTGAGCTACCTGCTGAACGCCCTTTCCATGCTGATCGAACTGGCCTTCGAGGCCGTGGTCACGCTGTTGCTGCTGCGCGTGGCGGCTGAAGCCTGCCGCGCGGATTTCAACAACCCACTGAGCCAGTTCATCTATCGCTATACCAACCCGGTGCTGGCCCCGATCCGGCGCGTGCTGCCGAACTGGCGCCGGGTCAATCTGGCGGCCCTGCTGCTGGCATGGCTGGCGATGCTGCTGAAGCGCCTGCTGCTGTTTGCGATGCTCGGCATCGTGCCGCATCCCGCGGGACTGCTATTGATGGCCCTGGCCGAACTGCTCGATTTTGCGCTGCTGTTCTACATCGTGCTGCTGTTCGGCTGGTCGCTGCTCAGCATGTTTGCCGTGGATCGGCGGCAACCGCTGCTGCGCCTGGCCGGCACGATCATCGAGCCGCTGCTGCGTCCGCTGCACGGCAAACTGATTGCCGGGCAAATCGACTTCGCGCCGATGGCGGTGATGATCGTGCTGCTGTTGGCGCGCCTGCTGATTGCCGCGCCACTGCTCGATCTGGGCGCCCGGTTGGCCATGCTCGGCTGAGCGATGATCGATGGCCGCCACCGTAGCGGCTTTACCAGGCGTTGATGGCTTGAAACGAAGGGCGCTCGATCCCTTGCTGCGACCCAACGCTCTTCGCCCTGAGGCCACGCTCAAGCCACCATCAGCAACGCTGGCCGCTCAGCGCAACGTCCATTCGGCGATGATCCGGTGGATCGCATCCAGCCCGTCGAACAACGCCGCCGGCCCCGGCTGCAAGATGATCGGCGACTTGATCTCGTAGAGGTCGCCGTTGCGCACCGCGGGAATGGTTTCCCAACCCGGCCGCGCCGCGACTTTTTCCGGCCGGAAGCGCTTGCCGCACCACGAGCCGAGGATGATGTCCGGCGCACGCCGCACCACTTCGTCGCCGTTTGGCAGGATGCGCTGCTTCGCCAGCGGCTCGCGGGCGAGTTCGGGAAAACAGTCGTCGCCGCCGGCGATGCCGACGATCTCCGCGACCCAGCGGATGCCGGTGATGATCGGCTCGTCCCACTCCTCGAAATACACCTTCGGCCGTCGCGGCAATTGCGCAACGGCGGCACGAACCTCGGCGATGTGCTCCTCGGCACGCTGCGCATAGGCCTCGGCCTTTCCGTGCGCACCGACCATCGCGCCGAGCCGCCGAATGTAGGCAAGGATGCCGTCGACGCTGCGATGGTTGCTGATCCACACCTCGACGCCGGCCTTGATCAGCTCGCGCGCGATGTCGGCCTGGATGTCGGAGAAGCCGATCGCCAGGTCCGGTTCGAGCTTCAGGATCTCGCCGATCTTGGCGCTGATGAACGCCGAGACCTTCGGCTTCTCCTTGCGCGCCCGCGCCGGCCGCACCGTGAACCCGGAGATGCCGACGATGCGGTCCTGTTCGCCCAGCGCGTACAGCACCTCGGTCGGCTCCTCGGTGAGGCAGACGATGCGCTGCGGATAGTGGTCTGGCACGACTCGACCGGTCACGCGCTCAATGCCCCAGCACGGTCACCGTGACCTTGCGCTGATGCGGATCGATGCGATGCTCCCACAGATAGATGCCTTGCCAGGTACCGAGCAGCAGCTTGCCGCCATGCACCGGCACGGTGAGGCTGACGCCGGTGAGGATCGAGCGCACGTGCGCGGACATGTCGTCCGGACCCTCCGCGTCGTGCCGGAAGATCGCATCGCCGTCGGGCACCGCGCGGGCGAACCAGCGTTCCAGGTCCTCGCGCACCGCCGGATCGGCGTTCTCGCCCAGCAGCAGCGAACAGCTGGTATGTGCCGTGAAAATGTTCGCGATGCCGGTGTGCACGCGACTGGCAGTTATCGCATTGCCAACCTGCGCGGTGATTTCGCTGAAGCCGCGGCCGCGCGTGTGCACGACGAAACCGTCCTGCGCGACATGCTCCGCGGGCAGCGGACGGGTCATGGGTACAACAGCCGGCTGGTCCAGGTCTGGCCGTGGCGGCTCCAGCGCACCCGCTCGTGCCAGCGGAATTGGGCGCCGTACCAGAACTCCAGCGTGTCCGGCTCCACCACGTAGCCACCCCAGTGCGGCGGCCGGGTTACTTCGCGCCCATCGAATTCGTGTTCGTAACGCGCCAGCCGCTGTTCGAACGTCTCGCGGTCCGGCAGCGTCTGCGACTGCAGCGAGGCCCAGGCTCCGATCTGGCTGCCACGCGCACGGCTGGCGAAATAGGCATCCGACTCTTCGTCCTGCAGTTTGCGGGCGGCGCCTTCGACACGCACCTGCACGCCTTCGCGCAGCTGTTTCCAGTGGATGCACAGGGCCACCTGGGGGTGCGCCTCCAACTGGCTGCCCTTGTCGCTCTGATAATTGGTATAGAAGCGAAAACCGCGCTCGTCGACACCCTTGAGCAGCACGATGCGCGAGGCGACCCGGCCGGAACTGTCGACCGTGGCCAGGTTCATTGCCGTCGGCTCAGGCTCGCCGCTGGCCTTGGCCTCGTCCAGCAGTCGCCTAAAGGTATCCAGGATCTCGAGGGTGAGCATGGCGTCTTTAACTTTCCTTTTGCATCGTGGCCGACACGCGCCATCATGGCGCGGATGAACATGACCGATCATAGTGCAACGCCCTGCCCTACCTGTATCGCCTTGGCGCATGGACCGATGGCAGGACGCCCTGTCGCGGCATATTCTTGCGACGACGTGGACAGAGCCGTCTGCCGGATATCCCGCCGGCATGGCATGGCAGCTACCGATCCATCTTCATGCAGGGCGGTACGGCGTTGATGATGTCTTTAGCCAGCCAGCAGAACGAAGCCCTCGCCGGCCACCTGCTTGACCAATACGCGGGGCGCATCGCCCGTTCGCGGCGGCCGTACATCCTCGGGTTGTCCGGCCTGCAAGGCAGCGGCAAGAGCACGCTGGCGCAGGTGATGAAGGCGCAAGCCGAGGCGCGTGGCTGGCCGACGGAAGTGTTGTCGCTGGACGATTTCTATTATTCCCGCAGCGACCGCGAAACGCTGGCGCACCAGGTTCATCCCCTGCTGCGCACACGCGGCGTGCCGGGCACGCACGAGATCGAGCTGCTGCTGTCGGTGCTGGCCGCGCTGCCGCACGCCTCGGACAAACTGCCGGTAACGCACCCGCGTTTCGACAAGGGCCGCGATACGCGCATTCCGCCGTCGCGCTGGCCGCGCGTCACGCGGCCACCGAAACTGGTGATCGTGGAAGGCTGGGCACTGGGCATAAAGCCGCAGTTGCAGGGCGCACTGGACACTCCCGTCAACGAACTGGAACGCATCGAAGACGCCGACGGCAGCTGGCGGCACTGGGTCAACAAGCAGCTGCGCGGCTACCAGCCGCTCTGGCGCAAATTCGATGCGCTGATCGTGCTGCAGGCACCGGGCTGGGAAATCGTGCGCCGCTGGCGCAGCGAGCAGGAACAGAGCCTGCTGGCGCGCCATGCGCCGCTGGCGATGGACGCCGAGGCACTGGCGCGCTTTCTGGCGCACTTCGAACGACTGAGCCGGCACGCACTCGCGACCTTGCCCGCGCAGGCTGACAGCTGCGTGGAATACGACGAGGAACGGCATGTGACCGGGCTCGGTCACGCCTGAGCCGCGCCAGGCTCGACGCCTGACCGGACCCAGGCGCGCCGGACCATCATCCGCTACGCCAAAGCCTCCACCTGCACCGCAGTGCCATATGCCAGCACTTCGGTGACACCCTCGGCGACGTCGTTGGCGTCGTAGCGCATTGCCACCACTGCATTCGCGCCCATCGCCGCGGCGTGCTGCAGCATCAACTCGAATGCTTCCTCGCGCGCCTTCTCGCACAACTCGGTGTAGATCGAGATGTTGCCACCGACCAGGGTCTGCAGGGCCGCACCGAGATTGCCGATCACGCTGCGCGAACGCACCGTGATCCCACGCACGACGCCGAGCGAACGCACGATGCGGCAACCGACGATCTCGTTGCCGGTGCTGACCTGATGATGCGGAACAGTGTTGGCCATGCGGGTTCTCCGTGAATTGAGGAAGGGTCAGGCATCAAGCAGTGCCGCATAACCGTCGCGCGCGTCCGGCCATTGCGGCACAAAGCCACTGGCACGCAATCGCGCATTGCCGAGCCGTTTGCTGCCGACGCCGGCCGGCGCCGGCCCATCGCCGACTGGCGGCACACCGATCAAGCCAGACAAGTGGTCGTACAGCACATCGAGCGGCAGCGGCGTGTCATCCACCCCAAGATACAGCGGCAGTGGACCGGCCAGCTGCAGCAGGTGCACGATGGCTGCGGCGGCATCGTCGACATGGATGCGGTTGGCCCAATGCGGTTGTGCACGCGGCACCTTGGCCTGACCGGCCCGCAGGCGTTCGATCAACTGCAATCGGCCCGGGCCGTACAAGCCGGCCAGCCGCAGCACGATCGCAGGCACCGATTGCGTGGCGAGCCACTGCTCGGCCTCCAGCAACACGCTGCCGTTGAATCCGGGCGGTGCCGGCGGCGTGCCTTCATCGACCCAGCCGCCCGCGTGTTCGCCATACACCGCGCTGGAGGAAACCAGCAGCACGCGCTGCAAGTGCGCGTGATCGAGTGCATCGAGCAGGTGCCGCAAGCCATCCACGAACGTGCGGCGATAGGCCGTCGCATCGCGCCGGTCCGGCGTCGGCAGGTAGACCACCCGGGCGATGCCGGCGGGCAGTTCACACAGGGTTTCCGGCCGGGTCAGGTCGCCGCGCAGCCAGTGGATGCCGCTGCCTGCCGACACTGGCGGCGAGCGCCGCAAGGCCCACACCTCCTCGCCACGCGCCCGCAGGCGCTGCGCGACACGCAGGCCCAGGTCGCCGCAGCCAGCCAGCAAGATCCGCTCGTTCGCCACCGCGTCTTTCACCACAGCCGTCGAATCCGCCCTGTTAGCATCTGCGCATGAATCCGTCGCACAACCTTTTCATCATCGGCCCGACCGGCGCCGGCAAGACGTCGATCGGGCGGCGACTCGCCGCGCATTATGGCCTGCCGTTCGTCGATCTCGACCAGGAAATCGAACGCCACTGCGGCGTGAACGTCAACACCATCTTCGAGATCGAGGGCGAGGCCGGCTTCCGCCAGCGTGAAAGCGCGCTGCTCGACGAATGCAGCCGGCGCCACGGCGTGCTGCTCGCCACCGGCGCCGGCATCGTGCTGGCCGAACACAATCGCCAGCTTCTGCGCGAACGCGGCTATGTGGCGTGGCTGCAGACCAGCATCGAGCAGCAGCTGGAGCGGCTGGAACGCGACCATCACCGCCCGCTGCTGGCCGTGCCAAACCGGCATGAACGACTGCAGGCAATGGCGCAAGTACGCGAGCCGCTGTATCGCGACCTCGCCGATCTGGCCATCCCCGGCGAACACGGCAGCGTCGCCGCCGCCACTGACCGCTGCATCGCGCTGATCGATCATCATTGGCAGCGTCCACTCCATCCATGGCAGCAGCAGAGCGCATGAACCACCCGGCACTCCAGACCATCACCGTCGCCCTCGGCCAGCGCAGCTATCCGGTATGGATCGGCGCCGGCCTGCTTACTGACCACACTCGCTGGCGCGCCATGCTGCGCGGCCGGCATGCGCTGGTGATCAGCAATACCACGGTGGCGCCGCTGTATCTCGATCGCATCGCCCAGGGGCTGGAAGGCCTGCACTGGTCGTCGTTCCTGCTCGACGACGGCGAGGCGCACAAGAGCTTCGCCAATGTCGGGCGCGCGCTGGAAGCGCTCGGCCAGCTCGGCGCCACCCGCGATGCCTGCGTGATCGCACTGGGCGGCGGCGTGGTCGGCGATCTGGCCGGCTTCAGCGCCGCGTGCTGGATGCGCGGCATCGACTTCATCCAGATGCCGACCACCCTGCTGGCGATGGTCGATTCCTCGGTCGGCGGCAAGACCGGCGTCAACCTGCCGGTCGGCAAGAACCTCGCCGGCGCGTTCCACCAGCCGCGCGCGGTGATCGCCGACATCGACACGCTGGCCACCCTGCCCGTACGCGAATACCGCGCCGGACTTGCCGAAGTGATCAAGGGCGCGGCGATCGGCGACGAACCGTTCTTCGCCTGGCTGGAACAGCATGCCGGCGCGCTGGCGGCACGCGATCCCGCCACCGTGCTGGAGGCGATCGCGCGCAAGGTGCGCTACAAGGCCGGCGTGGTCGCCCGCGACGAAACCGAGCAGGGCGAACGCGCCCTGCTCAACCTCGGCCATACCTTCGGCCACGCGCTGGAAACCGCCGGCCACTACACCACCCTGCTGCACGGCGAAGGCGTGGCGATCGGCATGCTGCTGGCCGCGCAGCTGTCCGAGCGCCTTGGCATGAGCACCGCCGCCGATACCGCGCGGCTACGGCAGCTGCTGGAAAAACTCCGCCTGCCCACGGCAATCCCGCCCGGCATGGAAGCGCCGCAACTGCTCGCGCTGATGCGGCTGGACAAGAAGAACACCGCCGGCGTATTGCGGCTGATCCTGTGGCGCGGCATTGGCCACGCGGAGATCGTCGCGGGCGTCGCCGAAGCCGATGTACTGGCCGTGTTGCAGACTGCCATACCGGCATAACCGATCAGCTGCGTCACCGGCGCGCTCGCTACCCGGCCGCCAGCCTTCTAGAATGCTCACGTTTGCGGCGTGCCGCACAGTCCATCCGGAACCCATGCGCCTCTATCTGCAAACCGTGCCCGGTAGCGCCGACGCACCCCGCTACGTCCAGATCACGCTGGAGCAGGATCTGCTCGGCGGCTGGACGCTGTATCGCGAATCCGGCACCCAGGGCGGCCGCGCGACCATGAAGCGCGAGCAGTTCCTGGAGCGCGACGAGGCGGTCAGCGCGTTCGAGAAAGCACGTGACGCCCAGCTCAAGCGTGGCTTCCGCCTGATGTTTGCCCAGGGGCTGGAAGGCCCGTACGGACGTTGATTGAAATGAATGATGTGTTGAAGAACGACCGCTTCCTGCGCGCACTGCGCCGCGAACCCACCGACACCACCCCGATCTGGGTGATGCGCCAGGCCGGCCGCTACCTGCCCGAGTACCGCGCCACCCGCGAGCGCGCCGGCAGTTTCATGGGCCTGGCGCAGAACCCCGAGTTCGCCTGCGAAGTCACCCTGCAACCGCTGGAACGCTTCGAGCTCGATGCCGCGATCCTGTTCTCCGACATCCTCACCATCCCCGACGCGATGGGCCTGGGCCTGTCGTTCGCGCAGGGCGAAGGCCCGCAGTTCGCGCGCCCGGTACGTACGGCGGTCGATATCGCGAAACTCGCCGTGCCCGACATGGACGGCGAACTGCGTTACGTGATGGATGCCGTGCGACTGATCCGTCAGGAGCTTCGCGGCCGCGTGCCGCTGATCGGCTTCTCCGGCAGCCCGTGGACGCTGGCCTGCTACATGGTCGAGGGCCACGGCTCGAAGGATTTCGCCACGCTGAAGGCGATGTGCTGGAACGAACCGAAACTTGCCCACCAGTTGCTGGACACGCTGGCACAGGCCGTTGCGGCCTACCTGATCGCCCAGGCCGCCGCCGGCGCGCAGGCGCTGATGATCTTCGACACCTGGGGTGGCCTGCTCGGCCCCGCGCCGTTCCGCGAATTCTCGCTACGCTATATGGCGCAAATCGTCGCCGCCCTGAAGGCCGACCCGCACGCCGGCGAACTCCCAGTGATCCTGTTCTCCAAAGGCGCCGGCCAGCACCTCGCCGACATGGCTGACACCGGCTGCACCGCGCTCGGCGTCGACTGGACCATGGATCTGGCCGACGCACGCCGCGCCGTCGCCGGCAAGGTCGCCCTGCAAGGCAACCTCGACCCCGCGATCCTGCGCGCCAGCCCCGAGGTGATCCGCCGCGAAGCCCGCGCCGTGCTCGACAGCTACGGCAACCATCCCGGCCACGTGTTCAACCTCGGCCACGGCATCACGCCGGAAGTCGATCCGGAGCATGTGAAGGTGCTGGTGGACGAAGTGCACGCGTATGGGCGCACGCTGCGCGACTGCTAAGAGGTTGCCGACTTTCGCCGTTTTATTTACCAAAGAACAGTCAAGGACAGGGTTATGGGTTTATTTGGAGCAGTAACTGCCAGCTATAACAGGGCACAAGCTTCGGAGGCTCATGTTGGGAACGAAGCGCTACATATCTCCTGCACGGTTGCCCTCGGTAGCCTCATGGACGAATTGAACCGCAACGCCCACGCGTATCCGTTCCACCATGTCGATGGCAAGCTCCTCGAACGGGCAGCAGCCGGGCTTTCAAAGGAACTGGCCGCGTTGGAGGGCGAATTCAATTCTGAAATGCATCACCCCGAGGGGTAGGGCCGGCACAGGTGCGGTAGCCTGCGCAGCTTCACCGCCAAGTGGAACTGCACATGAGCTAGGCACACTTGAGCCAAGATGAACGCTATCAACGGCTTTCGCCGGAATGACGAACGAAAGGCGCTCGGCGGTGTGTTCGTTCCCTCCGTTACGCCGCAACAGCCTGCAACCGCACACCCAGTGCATTGAGCACCTTCAACACAGTGTCGTAGCGTGGCTTGGCGCCCGTGGAAAGTGCCTTGTACAGGCTTTCGCGGCCAAGGCCCGTGTCTCGCGCCAGCTGAGCCATGCCGCGAGCGCGGGCGACGTCCTTGATGGCGGTGAGGAACAGATCGGGATCGGGATATTCCAGCGCTGCGGTCAGGTACTCGGCGACGGCCTCATCACTGTCGAGATAGTCAGCGGCATCAAAAGGTTTGACGCCCAGTGCCTTCAGCGCTGCAGGGTTGGCTTTGACGGTTTTCATGGAGCTACTCCTTCAGTGCGCGAGCCATATCCAGCGCTTGCTTGATGTCGTGTCGCTGGCTGGTTTTGCTGCCGCCAGCCAGCAACAGGTAGACCACGCTGCCGATTCGCATGTAATACACACGATATCCGGGGCCGACGTGTATCCGCATTTCGGAAACGCCTTCGCCTACTGGCTTGGTATCGCCGAAGTGGCCCAGTTCCGCCGCGCGAATGCGCTGCGCAATGCGCGCCTTGCCGATGCCGTCCTTGAGCGCCGAAAGCCAGGTATCGAACGCTGCCGTGCGATGGAATGTGTTCACCGAAGCATTGTATCCTTTTGGATACGAGCGTCAATGCATCCAAAAGCATCGCCACGCAAGAGACAAGGTGACTCGGGCGCCGCAGGCGCACGAAAGCTCTTCGCCACTCAACCAAACGGTCAGAGCATCGCGACTGAAGTCGCTCCCACATTGGGCTGAGACGGCGGCCGACATTGGCATCCCGCAAGTCCCGAACTCTCACCCCGACCCTCTCCCGGAGGGAGAGGGAGCAAAACTTGCAGCGGCCCATTTTTGGCAGCCCAGCCCCCTCCCCGTACAATGGCCCGCTTATCCCTATGACAAAGCGCGCGCCTTGCGCGCGCCACCGAGCCCAATCCCGATGGAAAAGAGTTTCGAACCCGCCCAGATCGAGTCGACGTGGTATGCCCGCTGGGAAGCCAGCGGCGCGTTCAAGCCATCGGGCAAGGGCGACCCGTACTGCATCCTGCTGCCGCCGCCGAATGTCACCGGCACGTTGCACATGGGGCATGCGTTCCAGCAGACGGTGATGGACATGCTGGTGCGCTACCAGCGCATGCGCGGCATGAACACGCTGTGGCAGGTCGGTACGGACCATGCGGGCATCGCCACGCAGAAGATCGTGGAGAACCAGCTGGCGCTCGAGGACAGGACGCGGCATGACCTGGGCCGCGATGCCTTCGTCGAGCGCGTGTGGAAGTGGAAGGAGGAGTCCGGCTCCACCATCACCAACCAGATGCGCCGCATCGGCGCCGCCGCGGACTGGTCGCGCGAGCGTTTCACGATGGACGAGGGTCTCTCGGCCGCGGTGCGCAAGGTGTTCGTCGACTGGTATCGCGCGGGGCTGATCTACCGCGGCAACCGGCTGGTGAACTGGGACCCGGTACTGGGCACCGCCGTGTCCGATCTGGAAGTGAACAATGTCGAGCGCGACGGCCACATGTGGTCGATCCGCTACCCGGTCGTGGGCAGCGACGAGAGCGTGGTCGTGGCCACCACCCGCCCGGAGACGATGCTGGGCGACGTCGCCGTGGCCGTGCATCCGGAGGACGAGCGTTATGCGCATCTGGTCGGCAAGACACTGAAGCTGCCGCTGGCGGATCGCGAGATTCCGGTGATCGCGGACGACTACGTCGACAAGGATTTCGGCACCGGTTGCGTGAAGATCACCCCGGCGCACGATTTCAACGACTACGCGATCGGCCAGCGCCACAAGCTGGCGCCGATCACCATCTTCACGCTGGCCGCCAAGGTCAACGACAACGCACCGGAAAAGTATCGCGGGCTGGATCGCTACGACGCGCGCAAGCGCGTGCTGGCCGATCTCGAAGCCGCCGGCCTGCTGGTCGAAACCAAGCCGCACAAGCTGCAGGTGCCGGTGAGCGACCGCTCGGACGCGGTGATCGAGCCGATGCTGACCGACCAGTGGTTCGTCGACCTCACCTCCGACACGCTCGCCGATGGACGTCCGGGCGGTCGCCAGGCGATCACCCTGCCGGCGCTGGACGCGGTGCGTTCGGGCGAGATCAAGTTCGTGCCGGAAAACTGGGCGACCACCTACACGCAGTGGCTGGACAACATCCAGGACTGGTGCATCAGCCGCCAGCTGTGGTGGGGCCATCGCATCCCGGCGTGGTACGACGAGGCCGGCAACATCTTCGTGGGCGAGGACGAGGCAGACGCACGCAAGTCCGCCACCGTCGCGCCGGTCGGCGCGCTGCGCCAGGACGACGACGTACTCGACACCTGGTTCAGCTCGGCGCTGTGGCCGTTCTCCACGCTGGGCTGGCCGGCCAATGGCCCGGTGAAGAACGAGCGCGGCGAAGTCGTGGCGAACTGGGAGCAGGACAAGCTCTTCCTGCCCAGCGCGGTGCTGGTCACCGGCTTCGACATCATCTTCTTCTGGGTCGCACGCATGGTGATGGCGACCAAGTACTTCACCGGCCAGGTGCCGTTCCGCGAGGTCTACATCAACGCGATCGTGCGCGATGCGGAAGGCCAGAAGATGTCCAAGTCCAAGGGCAACACGCTGGACCCGCTGGACCTGATCGACGGCATCGAGCTGGAGCCGCTGGTGGCGAAATCCACCAAATCCCTGCTGATCCCGCAGGTGCGCGAGAAGGTCGAGAAGCGTGTCCGCAAGGACTACCCCAACGGCATCCCGGCAATCGGCACCGATGCGCTGCGCTTCACCTTCGCCGCGCTGGCCAGCTACAGCCGCACGATCAACTTCGACATCAAGCGCGCCGAAGGCTACAAGGCGTTCTGCAACAAGCTGTGGAATGCCGCGCGGTTTGTGCTGATGAACCTGCCCGAGGGCGAGATCGCTGCGCCGGCAGGGGCGCCAGTGACCGAGGCGGAACGCTGGATCCTTACCCGCCTGAAGCAGACTCTCGGCGAAGTCGAACAGCACTTCGTCACCTACCGCTTCGATCTGCTGGCGCAGTCGCTCTATGAGTTCGTCTGGAACGAGTATTGCGACTGGTTCCTGGAGCTGTCCAAGCCGGCCTTGAATGGCGACGGCGCGAACGCCGCGGCATCCACCCGCCACACCCTGCTGGTGGTGCTGGAAAGTGTGCTGCGCGCCCTGCATCCGATCATTCCGTTCATCACCGAGGAAATCTGGCAGTCGGTGGCACCGAAGCTCAAGCTCACCGACGACAGCTTGATGCAGCGGCCGTGGCCCCGCGCCGACGAGATCGCTGCGGATGATGCCGCCACGGCCGAAATCGAATGGTTCAAGAGCGTGCTCAACGGCATCCGCAAGATCCGCTCGGAAATGAACATCTCGCCGGCCAAGACGATCCCGCTGCTGCTCGCCGACGGCGACGCCGGTGATCGTGCCCGCGTGGCGAAATTCGCCACCCAGATCGCCTTCCTCGCCCGCACCGAGGCGCCACAATGGATCGAAAGCGGAGCCGACGAACCCGCGGCGGCGGCGGCGGTGGTCGGTACATTGCGCGTGATGATCCCGCTGGCCGGACTGATCGACCTTGACGCCGAAAAGACGCGTCTGGCCAAGGAAATCAGCCGCATCGAGATCGAGATCAAGAAATGCGAAGGCAAACTCGGCAACGCCAACTTCGTCGCCAATGCACCCGCCGAGGTCGTCACCCAGGAGCATCAGCGCATCACCGACTGGAACACTACGCTGACCGCGTTGCGAGAGCAGGCGCAGAAGCTGGGGTGACGTTCGGTATCTCGTGGGTTTGCTGGCCCTGTACGCTCCGCCCTGCCGTCGGAAGGGGAAGATCAAGGGCGTCCTTGGCTATTTCTCGATATGGCCTTCGGCCATATCGAGCGCCATCACGATCGCATCCTCGCGTCCGTCGCGCGCCGGGTAATAGCGCGGCCGGCGCCCGATCTCGCTGAACCCTGCCGACTCGTACAGCGTCTTGGCCAGCGGGTTCGACGGGCGCACTTCGAGGAACAGCCGTTCGGCGCCATTCCACCGCGCGATATCCAGCAGCCGGCCAAGCAGGTGCCGACCCAGTCCCTTGCCACGATAGTCCGGCGCGATGCAGATATTCAGCAGATGCGCCTCGCCCGCACCCATCGACAGGATGCCGTAACCGGCAACCATCGCGTCCACGCACAATACCCAGCACGGATGCCCGGCTTTCAGGCAGTCGTTGAAGATGCCGTGCGACCACGGGAATTCGTAGGAGGCCACCTCCATCGCACTGACTGTGGACAGGTCCTTGGCGCGCATGGCGCGCACCTGGATAACCGGTTTGACGACCGCGACCATCGCGATTAGCCGCCTGCCGTGGCCAGCACGCGGCGCAAGCTGCGCAACGCGCTCCACAGCCGCCGCTTGGCCGCCGCACTGGTCAGCACCTGGGCAGGCTCATCGGCCAGCACGATCTGCGCGCGGTGCATCACCGCTGCCGGCAAGCTGCGACCCAGCGCATGCGCCTGCGCCTCACCGAAGACCAGATAGGCACGTGCCTCCGGCACGTCGACCAGTTGTCCGCTGTCCACGCTCACCCGCGCGGCACGTGCCAGGGTCGCCCCGCATGCGCTCAATGCACGCCCCAGCAGATCGAGCTCGCGCGTGCTGCAGGTCTCCGGAAGCACCACCACGCAGAGGCTGCCGGCAGCCGCTTCGGCGGCTGTGTTTGCCGGCTCGGCTGGCGCGACGTGACCGGCCGGCACCGCGGATGCTGTGCGACGCACCCATGGCACCACACCCAAGGCCCGCAAGACGCGGGCGCGCTGATTGGCACTCATCGGCTGGCGCAGCGGAAGATTCATGCCACGTTGCGCCTTGAACGGCGATGCGTGGCCAGTCCCCAGATCGTCCACACCGGACCGGACAGCAGGTAGATCGTGAAGCCGACGAACAGTACGCGGGCGGTATCCAGCACCAGCAGGGCCAGCAACAACACGGCGCCAACCATCCAGGCGAAGGGCACACGCTGACTGTCGCCCATCGGCAGCGATTTGAAGCTGAAGTAGCGAAACCGGCTGACCATCAGCAGGCCCACGACCATCGCCATCACCGGTGTCACGAAGCACAGCTCGTCGCCGGAAAAACCCGACTTTTCCGCGCTCCACACGAACGACATGCACACGGCAGCGGCAGCCGGGCTGGCCAGCCCCTGGAAATAGCGCTTGTCGGCCACGCCGACCTGGGTATTGAAGCGCGCCAGCCGCAGCGCCGCGCAGGCCGCATAGATGAAGGCGGCAGCCCAGCCCAGCTTGCCCCACAGCGAACCGAAATCGCGCAGCGACGACAACGACCAGTTGTACATCACCAGCGCCGGCGCCAGCCCGAAACTGACCAGGTCGGACAAGGAGTCGTACTGCACGCCGAATTCGCTCTGGGTACCGGTCATCCGTGCCACCCGGCCGTCCATGCCATCCAGCACCGCGGCGATGAACACCGCCACCGCAGCCTCGGTGAAACGTCCGTCGATGCTGGCGATGATCGCGTAGAAACCTGCGAACATCGCACCCGTGGTGAACAGGTTCGGCAACAGGTAAATACCCCGGTGGCGCGGCGGGCGTACGGGCGTGGGCTCGCTCATGAATCAAGACCGTGACAGGATGCGCGCAGTGTAAACCATCGGCTGCTTGAGTCCGGACAGCCGGAGTGATAACAAGAGCATCTGCAGTCCAACCGCCCGCACCCCCATATTTCATGGAGAACACCATGCATCGTTCACTGATCGCCGTGGCACTGCTGCTACTGGCTCCGCTGGCCACTGCCCAGGTCTATAAATGGACGGATGCCAGCGGCACGGTGCATTACTCGCAGGACGCCCCGCCCCAGGGGACGAAATACAAGCAGGTGACCACCACCGGCACGGTGGATCCGGTGGCACCAGCCACCAAGGAGAACCGCGAGGTGAATACCGAATCGGGTTCCACGCCGGCCCAGCCGGTCGCCGACACCCCGGAAAACCGCGCCAAGCTGTGCACGTCGCTGAAATCCAATCTCACGGCACTGCAAGGCAGCGGTCCGGTGGTGATGCAGCAGGACGGCAAGCCTACTGCGCTCGATGACGCCCAACGCAAACAGCAGGCCAGCACGGCGCAGTCGCAATACAGCCAGTATTGCCAGAGCAACTGACCGCTCGTCGACGGTGCCGGCGGCCCATCGCCTGCCGGCACCCACGTTGACCAGCGACAGTGGTGGCGGGCCGCTACAATAGGCGTCTTTAACCACGCCGGAACAAACCGCATGCGCCTCAGCCAATTCCACCTGGCCACCGTCAAGGAAGTCCCTGCCGACGCTGAAATCACCAGCCATCGGCTGATGCTGCGCGCCGGCATGATCCGCAAGCTCGCCTCCGGCCTGTACACCTGGTCGCCGTTGGGCTTGCGCGTGCTGCGCAAGGTGGAGGCGATCGTGCGCGAGGAAATGGACCGTGCCGGCGCGATCGAAATGCTGATGCCAACGATCCAGCCCAGGGAGCTGTGGGAGGAAAGCGGCCGCTGGGCGAAGTTCGGCCCCCAGCTGCTGAAGATCAAGGATCGCAAGGAGCAGGAGTTCTGCTACGCCCCCACCGCCGAGGAAGTGGTCACCGATTACGCACGCAACGAGCTGAAAAGCTACAAGCAGCTGCCGGTCAATTTCTACCAGATCCAGACCAAGTTCCGCGACGAGATCCGCCCGCGTTTCGGCGTGATGCGCGCGCGCGAATTCCTGATGAAGGACGCCTATTCCTTTCACCTGACCCAGGAATCACTGGCTGAAACCTATGCGGCGATGTATCAGGCCTATACGCGCATCTTCAGCCGGCTCGGCTTGACGTTCCGCGCCGTGCAGGCCGATACCGGTGCGATTGGCGGCAATGCCAGCCATGAATTCCAGGTGCTGGCCGATTCCGGCGAGGACGCCATCGCCTTTTCCGACGGTTCCGAATACGCCGCGAACCTGGAGAAGGCCGAGGCACTCGCGCCGACCGCCAAGCGCGCTGCCCCGAGCGCCGCACTGCAGCGGGTCGACACGCCGAACCAGAAAACCATCGACGAGGTCAGCGCCTTCCTCAAGGTGTCGCCGCAGCAATGCGTGAAGACCCTGCTGGTGCGCGGCCGAGACGGCCTGGTCGCGCTGTGCCTGCGCGGCGACCACGAGATCAATGAAGTGAAGGCCGGCAAGCTGGCCGAACTGCCGGACGAATCGGTACTGGCGAGCGAAGAGGAAATCCTCGCCGCCACCGGCACGCGGCCCGGCTTCATCGGTCCGGCCGGGCTGCCCGATTCGATCCCGGTCATCGTCGACCGCGATGCCGCGGTGCTGGCCGACTTCGTCTGTGGCGGCCAGGCCGATGGCAGCCACTACACCGGCGCGAACTGGGATCGCGATGCACGGATCACCCGCATTGCCGACCTGCGCAACGTGGTCGAGGGCGACCTGTCGCCGGATGGCAAGGGCACGCTGCACATCGCCCGCGGCATCGAGGTCGGCCATGTATTCCAGCTCGGCCAGAAATACGCCGAGGCGCTCAAGGCCACCGTGGTGGACGACCAGGGTCGGTTGCAGCTGATGACCATGGGCTGCTACGGCATCGGCATCAGCCGCATTGTCGCGGCCGCGATCGAGCAGCGCCATGACGAGGCCGGCATCGTCTGGCCCGAAGCGATGGCGCCATGGCGAGTGGCGGTATGCGTGATCAACCAGCGCAACGTACCGGAGGTCAGCGCCGCGGCCGAGGCGCTGTACCAGCAGCTCAGCCAGCTGGGCATCGAAACCGTGCTGGACGACCGTGGCCTGCGCCCGGGCGGCATGTTTGCCGATATGGAACTGATCGGCATTCCGCATCGCGTAGTCGTCAGCGAGCGTGGCGTGGCTGCCGGCACGCTGGAATACCGCGCACGCAACGAAAGCGAAAGTCGCTCGGTCAGTCAGGATGAGTTATTCAGCCTGCTCGCTTAACGATGGCCTGAATTAAGTCTGTGCGCGTCAGTCATCCGGCCCACTCTTAAAGGATGATCTGAATAAGTCCTTGCCTGTCATTCCAGCGAACCCCGAACAGGGGGCAAGAGCTGGAAACCAGCGTCTTCAGCGACCTGCAACGGCCCTGGATCCCAGCTCTTGCCCCCGTTCGGGGTTCGCCGGGATGACGAATTATTCAGACCATCCTTAACAGTTTTCACATTCCGGATATCCCAGAAAACGGCCGCTGCGTGCGGCCGTTTTCGTATTCGGCAATCGCCCTCGGCGCCATTACATGCACCGCTTATTAAAATCATCGGCGCACGATTATTTGGTGCTTAATGTGACAACCGCTTCACGACGCGCTCACTCGCTTTACAAATATTCCGAAAATCAGCGAGAATCGGGATTGCAACACGAAGTCCGGCACCATTCCCCAATAATAGCCGGGCCAGAATCAGACCATTCCATTCAATTACCGACACTCACCCGGGAGTCAGTCATGGCCGTCGACATCAAGAATCTCAATCACAATCAGCTCAACGACCTGATCAGCAAGGCGCAGGTGCGCCAGAATGAACTGCGTAAGGAAAAAGTCGTCAAGCTGCGCGAAAAAGTGCATGCGCTGATCAAGGCCGAAGGTTATGCCTTCGAGGACATATTCGGCAGCACGCGCGGCAAGGCCAAGCGCACCACCGGCACGGTCGCGCCGAAATACCGCAACCCGGCCAACCCGGCCCAGACCTGGTCCGGCCGCGGCAAGCGCCCGCACTGGTTCAGCGATGCGCTGAAGGCCGGCAAGAAGGAAAAGGATCTGGCGATCTGATCGCCACTCCGAATTAAGATCACTGCATCGGTAAACCCGCATGTGATCCACATGAAAACGCCGGCTTGAAAACCGGCGTTTTCATTTTCTTCGCCATGCGCAGCGCAGGTTCCGCACCCGCTCCCCAACCCTTTCTCCCGCAAGGGACTTGCCACGGTCGCCAAAGGGAGTGGGGCAAAGCGTGCCGAGCGGTTTCGTTGCTTTCGGGACCATCGCATCCGGAAGCTTGCGGACTCCGGCTCGACCGATTTTCAGAGGGAGCGACGCGGCGACACCAGCAAATCGCCGAACATCAGTCCCGCCACCAGCGACACCAGCAAGGTCAGCAACAGCAGGCCGGTATCCATGCCCAGCGTGGTATTGCGATCGAGCAGAAAGGACATGCTGCGGAAACCGACGCTGCCCGGCACCAGCAACAGAATGCCTGGCTCACGCACCACCGCCCCCGGACGGTGCGCATATCGCGCATAGATGTTGGCCAACGCGCTCAACAGCAACCCGCCAAGGAACACGCCGAACGGTGCCGCGGGCAGCGAGCCGGAAATTTCGCCACCCCAGCGCGTGGCCAGGTAACCGACGATCACCGCGACGATCACTACCGGCCAGTCGCGTCGCGCCGCACGGAACAGGATGGCGAAGGCGATCGCCGCCACCAGCAGGGCCGGGTAATCGGTCCACGTAGGCAACGGCGGCAGCGCGAAATCACGCGCCTGGATGCCCAGCGCCGCGCACAACTGGGTGGCGGCGATCGTGCCGAAAGTGAGCTTGAGCAGGGTCGACATGGCGCCACCCATGCGGGCCATGCCGGAGACCAGGTGCTGGCTGGAAATCTCGCGAACCGCGGTGGTCAGCGACATGCCGGGGATCAGGATGATCAGGCTGGCCAGTACCACCGACTTGATCGCCAGCGGCACCACGAAGGCGCTCACCACGATCGTCATGGCGGTGGCCACCAGCGCGCAGATCGCATCGCTGGCCACCGCCAGCCGCGGCCGGCTGCCCGCCAGCACGGAGATCCCGCCGATGATCACGCCGATCGCCCCGGCGACCAGCACATCGACCCACGCGCTGTGCAGGAACAGCGCGGCGATGCTGGCGCCGGACAGGCCATAGCTGGCGATCAGCCCGGCCTTGTCACGCCGCGTATCCGGCAAGCCCAGCGCGCGCAACCGGTGGAAGCCCTCGCGCAGATCCAGCTCGCCGGCAATCGCGCGGTCGGCGATCTCGTCGGCCTGGCACAGCCGGGCCAGATTCACCTCGCCCGGCGCCAGCCGCATCACCTGGGTGGTCTGCGCCACGCCCTCCTCGCCCTGGGCCAGGTCGGCGAACGAGATGATCAGCGCGGTAGGGCTGGACCATACATCCGCGGCCAGCCCCAGGCGCTGTGCCGCGCCGGCCACCGCCATCTCCAGTCGAGGCGCCGAGGTGCCGTACTGGTGCAGCCGGCGGGCCAGCTCCAGCAGGAAGGCGATGCGCGTGTTCAGCGCCGTGGTGGCGAACTGCTGCCGGCTGATGACGCTGTCCGCGCTCATGCTGCCGGGCGCACCTTCAACGTGGTGCCTTCGACAGCCACCACTTCCACCGTGCTGCCCAGCGGCAGGTCTGGTCCGCTGACCAGCCATTGGCCATCGCCCACGCCAGCCTTGCCGCGGCCGTTGACGATCGGCTCGACCAGTTCATAGCGCTGGCCGATCATCTGCTCGGCGCGCCGGTTGAGCCGTTCGCTGCCCGGTTCGCTGCGCTCCAGCCGCGGTCGCAGCAAGCGCGCATAGGCCATGCATGAGGCAAACGCCAAGACGGCGAACAGCACCGCCTGCGCCAGCAGGCCAAGCGTCGGCATCAGCCACAGCAACGCTCCCATCGCCGCCGCGGCCAGGCCGATCCACAGCATGAAATAACCCGGCACCAGCAGCTCGCCGGCAATCAGCAGCAACGCAAGGATCCACCACAGGTAATGCGCGGAAAGCTCCCACATGGCGGCCACCTCAGCGCAGCGGCGGCTGGATCGCCACCGCCTTCTGCTGCTGGCCCAGCGACTCCTTGGCCAGCTCGGCGATGCCGGCCAACGAGCCGAGGATGCCGGTGGCCTCGATCGGCAGCAGCAGCATCTTCTGGTTCGGCGACTTCGCCATTTCCTTCAGCGCCTCGACGTAGTTGTTGGCGACGAAGTAGTTCAGCGCGTTGACGTTGCCGCCGGAGATCGCCTCGGAGACCATCGTGGTCGCCTTCGCCTCCGCCTCGGCCGAACGCTCGCGCGCCTCGGCGGCGCGGAACGCGGCTTCCTTCTCGCCTTCGGCGGCCAGGATCACCGACTGTTTCTCGCCCTCGGCCTTGAGGATCGCCGCCTGGCGGAAACCCTCGGCGTCGAGGATGTTGGCGCGCTTCTCGCGCTCGGCCTTCATCTGCCGCGCCATCGCGTCGACCAGGTCGCGCGGCGGCGCGATGTCCTTGATCTCGATGCGGTTGACCTTGACGCCCCACGGATGGGTCGCCTCGTCCACCACCTTGAGCAGCTTTGCGTTGATCGCATCGCGCTGGCTCAACGACTCGTCCAGGTCCATCGAACCGAGCACGGTGCGGATGTTGGTCATGATCAGCGCCAGCGAGGCCTGCTCCAGGTTGGACACCTCGTAGGCCGCCTTGGACGCGTCCAGCACCTGGTAGAACACCACGCCGTCCACGCGCACCACGGCGTTGTCCTTGGTGATCACGTCCTGCGACGGCACGTCGAGCACCTGTTCCATCATGTTGATCTTGCGTCCGACCGCCTGGTAGATCGGGATCAGGAAGTGCAGCCCCGGACTCAGGGTGCGGGTGTACTTGCCGAACGTCTCCACCGTCCATTCGAAGCCTTGCGGCACGATGCGCACCAGCTTGGCCACACCGACCACGACGACGAAGACGATGACCAACGCAAGAAGCTGCCCCATGATTTACTCCCTATCTATGGTTAAGACTGGAGTATAGGCGAGCCAGCCGCTATCTCGATGTCACCTGCGGCAACAGCAGACTTACCCGCAAGCCACCGCCCTCGCGATTGGCCAGCAGCACCCTGCCGCCATGCGCTTCGGTGATTTCACGCGCCAGCGCCAGGCCCAGGCCGGTGCCGGAACGCTTGGTCGAATAGAACGGCAGCAACGCCTGCGAAAGCACGGTTTCGCTCATGCCGGGGCCGCGGTCCGCCACATCGATGCGCAGCTCGCGCCCCAGGTCGTGGATGGACAGCGTTACCTCGTCGTCCGCGCTGCCCGACTCGTGCGCATTCTTGATCAGGTTGATCAGCACCTGTTCGACCTGCACCGGATCGAAACGACCCGGCTGCGATGGTGCCGGCACTTCCAGCCGGTAATGACAATGCAGGGCTAGCCCGTCGAGGAACGGCGTCCACGCCACCGCCACCGGCTGCGGTGTCGGCAGCTTGGCGAAGCTGGCGTAACCGGCGATGAAACCGTGCAGGTGCAGCGCGCGTTCGCTGATGGTGGCGAACACGCTCGGCAGGCGATCGACATGGCCACGCCGGGCCAGCTCCGCACCGGAATGCGCCAGCGAGGAAATCGGCGCCAGCGAATTGTTGAGCTCGTGGCTGATCACCCGGATCACCCGCTTCCAGGTGGCCACTTCCTGTCGCGACAGCTCGCGCGTCATGCGCCGGAACAGCTGCAACCGATGCGGTCGCCCCTGCAGGCGGAAGGCCCGTTGCGACAGGTGGAAGGTTTCCTCGCTGCCGTCCATCTCCACGCTGAGCAGGGCATCCTCGCCGCTTTCGACGGCCTTGCGCAGCGCCTCCGGCGCATCGACGAGCAGCTCGGCAAAATCCAGCCCGTTCAGGCTGCGCCCTTCGTTGAACAGATGCCGCGAGGCGATGTTCGAATAAGCGACACGGCCAGACGCATCGGTCAGCACCAGCGCCACCGGCGTGTTCTGCACCACCGTGTCCAGCAGCAACTCACGCTGCACCAGGTGTTGGCGCTGCTCGCGCAGGGTCTGTCCCAGCGCGTTGTGCATGCGGATCAGTTCGCCCAGTTCGTCACGCCGGTTCACCGCGATCGAAAAGCTGAAATCGCCATCGCGATAACTGGCCACCGCGCCTTCCAGTGCACGCAGCATCCGACTCACCGGCGCCATCACCAGGCCCGCCAGCCAGGACGCCAGCGGCAGCAGCACGACCACGCTGACCAACAGGCCGCCGTAGATACCCAGCTGCATCGGTGCACGTATCGTCACCGCGAGATCCTTGCGCAACCACAGCAGCAACTGCGGCAACGGCCATTGCGTGACGCCGGCATAGACCAGCGCGCCGGCCACGCTGGCCGCCAGCAACAACACGGTAAGCCGCACGCGCAGGGAGTTCAGATGACGCCACATCAAGCGCTCTCCAGGATGGACGGGCCACGCATCAAGCGCATCCCGCACCATCGGACATCGGTTGTCGATGCCTGCCGCGCGTCGGCATGCTCACTCATGCCGGAACAAACACGGGAATGCGGAAATGCACGGCGCCGCTCCTGCTGGATGCCGGCATCTTTGTACGCCGCGCCGTCCACGGCAAGCACGGATGAGCTGTCCGCACGATTCAGGCCGGAGCCGCCAGGCCGTAGCGCTCCATCCGACGGTACAGCGCCTGCCGCGACAGGCCCAGGTTCTGCGCCGCCCGGCTGACCACGCCGTCCGCCTTGTGCAGCGCGGTTTCCACCGCCTCGCGGCTGGGCTCGTCGAGATTGCGCGCTGTGGCTGGCACATGCAGCGGCAGGTTGAGCAGCTCGGGCGTGATCGGATTGGTGCCGGTCAGCAGCGCGGCACGCTCGATCGCGTTCTTCAGTTCGCGCACGTTGCCCGGCCACGGATAGCTCAGCAAGGCCTCGCGCGCGGCATCGCCGAGTTCGGCCCGGCCGTCCAGAAAGAATTCGGCCAATGGCAGGATGTCGTCGCTGCGCTCGGCCAGCGGCGGCAGGTTCACCTCGATCACGTTGAGTCGGTAGTACAGATCCTCGCGGAAGGTGCCGGCGCGGATCATCGCCTTGAGGTCGGCATTGGTCGCGCTCAGCACGCGCACCTTGACCTGCCGCGTACGGCCGGAGCCGAGCCGCTCGAACTGGCCGGTCTCCAGCACCCGCAGCAGCTTCATCTGGCCCGGCAACGGCAGGTTGCCGATCTCGTCGAGGAACAGCGTGCCGCCGTCGGCCAGTTCGAAGCGGCCCTCGCGCGCCTTGTTCGCGCCGGTGTAGGCACCGGCGTCGGCGCCGAACAGTTCGGCCTCGATCAGTTCGCCCGGCAACGCGCCGCAGTTCACCGCGATGAACGCGCCGCGCTTCACCGCCGAATTCGCATGCACGATCGACGCGATGCGCTCCTTGCCGGTGCCGTTCGGCCCGGTGATCAGCACCGGCACGTCCGAGCGGGCGATCTGGCAGGCCAGCTCCAGCGTGCGCGCCATCGCCTCGGAGGCGAACACCAGGCCGTCCAGCTCATATTTCTTCTGCAGCTGCTCCCGCCGCTGGCGGCGCTCGCGCCGGCTGCGGGTCATCTCGCGGGTGGACTCGGACAGCTCCAGCAGGTTCTCCACCGTGGCCAGCAGCTTGTGGTCGTCCCACGGCTTGCCCAGGTAATCGGCGGCACCGGCCTTGACCAGTTCCACCGCGGTTTCCAGATGCGTCCACGCGGTGAGCAGGATCACCGGCAAATCCGGATGGCGATCGCGAATCGCGCGGAACAACGCCACACCCTCCGCGCCCGAGGTGGTGTCGGCGGTGAAGTTCATGTCCTGGATCACCACGTCGACGGCTTCGCGCTGCAGCAGTGCCAGCCCTTCGTCGGGCGTCAGCGCAGTGAGTGGGCGGATTTCGTGCAACGACAGCGCCAGCGAGAGCGCCTCGCCCACCGCAGGGTTGTCGTCGATGATCAGGACAGTTCGCATTTTTCTTCTGCACATGCGGACATGGATGCCGCTCCAGCCGCAAAGGTTGCCATGACTATTGGACTATTCAAGGGCAACCTGCCTCGGCGAGTCACTGCGCCCATGCCAACTGACCGCCTCCGGCCGTCAAGGGAGCGGTTTCAATCGCGACTGAAACCGCTCCCGTCCAGGCATGTCCAGCCATGGCACAGACTAGCCGACCGGCTCCGCCACCTTACCCTGCCGCTGCCACCGGATGTGCCGGCGCCTTGCCGGCCTTCACCGCGGCAATCCAGTCGTTGACACGGCTGTCCAGCACGTCCAGCGGCAGCGCGCCACCGCCGAGGATCTCGTCGTGGAAGGCACGGATGTCGAACTGATCGCCCAGTTCCTTCTTCGCGCGCTCGCGCAGCTCCAGTATCTTCAATTCACCGGTCTTGTAGGCCAGCGCCTGACCGGGCCAGGAGATGTAGCGATCGGTCTCGGCCTGCACGTCCGGCTCGTCCTCGCCGGAATGCGTGTGGAAGAAATCGACCATCTGCTGGCGCGTCCAGTGCTTGTAGTGCACGCCGGTGTCGAGCACCAGGCGATCCGCGCGCAGCAGCTCGTCGCTGAGGTGACCGTAGTAGGACAGCGGATCCTTGTAGAAGCCGACCTCCTTGCCCAACTGTTCGGCGTACAGCGCCCAACCCTCGATGTAGGCGGTGTAACCGGCCTGCTGGCGGAACGGCGGCAGCGCCGGCAGCGTCTGTGCGATCGAGATCTGCAGGTGATGGCCCGGGATTCCCTCGTGGTAGGCCGTCGTCTCGATGGTCAGCACACTGCGTTGCGCGTAGTCGCCGGTATTGACGAAGATCTGGCCCGGCCGCGAACCATCCGGCGTGCCCTGGTGGTATTCGGCCGCCGGCGCTTCCTTCTCGCGGAACGCCTCGACCGGCATCACCACCACCTTCGTCTTCGGCAGCAGGCCAAACAGCTTGGGCAGCTCCGGCTGCATCTGCGCCAGGTAGCCGCGGTAGCGATTGAGGATGTCGTCGCGCGAGGTGGCGAAGGTCTTCGGGTCCTTCTTCAGCGCCGCGCGGAAGCTGGCTAGGTCGGGATGACCCTGCGCCTTGGCGATCTTCGTCATCTCCCCCTCGATGCGCTTGACCTCGGCCAGACCCAGCTCATGGATCTGCTCGGGGGTCTTGTCGGTGGTGGTCATCTGCTCCACGTCGAAGCGATAGATCGCGTCACCGTTCGGCAGTGCCCATACGCCAGGCTGGGTGCGTCCGTTCGGCGCGTAATCCTTCGCCACGAATTCGCCCAGCTTGCGATAGGCCGGGCGCACGTCATCGTCGATCGCGGCAAGGATCTCGTCATGCAGGCGTTTCTGGTCGGCCGCCGACACCGACTTCGGGAAATGCTTCAGCGGCTCGGCGAACAGGCTGTCCATGCCGGCCGGCTTGTCGATGCTGCCGATCTGCTTGACCACTTTCTCCAGCAGGTACTTCGGCGGCATCATCTTGTCGCGCATGCCCTGCTGCGCCACTGCGGTCACCTGCTCAAACAGCTTCGGCACCGCCTTGAGGCGCGCGAGGTAATCCTCGTACTCCCTGGTGTTGTCGAACGGAATCGAACTGACGAAACCGGCCAGCGCGATGTGCGCGCCGCTCATCTGGTCCAGCGGCATCTCGTACAGCTTCAAGTCGTAACTTTTCAGGCCGTCCTTGAGCTGGCGCACCATCAATTGCTGGTTGAGCTTGTCCGAGTCGGCAAAACCGGTGGTATCGATCGCCTCGAAGCGCTTCAGGAAATCCGCGGTCACCTGGCGCTCGGCCGCCGCATGGGCCAGCGACGCGTCGCTCCAGTGGTCGTTGTAACGCAGGTCGCCGAGAATGGTGGCGAACTCCGGCGAACTCTGCAGGGTGTGCTGCCATTGCTCGGCCAGCAGCGCATTGAGCGCCGCCGTCCGGGTCGCCACATCCGTCGATGCGGCCTGCGCAGCCGGCACGGCCTGCACCGATGAAACCATGGACACCGAGCCCAGCAGGCTCGCACAGATCAGCAACGGCAAGGTCTTCATCAGGCTCATCTCCGGGATCGTCTTAATGGGGCTATGAAGGTTCATTGTGACTGCCGCGGGATGCATCTTCCCGTGCCAGATTGCATGGTACTTATACCGATCGCGTCGCCACCACCGGCGGCACCGCCGCCGCGCGCAGTGCCGGGCCGAGCACGGCCAGCTGGCCAAGCAGCCACAACGCAAGTGCGCCGATCGGCAGGTAGTACAGCGGCAGCCGCGGCAGCTCATAGTGTTTCATCAGCACCAGATTCAACATGATCGCCAGCAGCAGGCCAAGCGCGATACCGCCACTGACAATCAGGAAGTTCTCGGTCTGGAAGTAACGCAGAATGTCGCCGCGGGAGGCACCGATCGCGCGGCGGATGCCGATGCTGCGGCGGCGCTGCTGCACCCAGAAATTGGCCAGTCCGGTGATGCCCAGGGCAGTGACAAACAGCAGGCCGAGACCGGAGGCCAGCAGCAGGCCGATCATGGTGGTGTCGCGCTGGAAGTACGCCTCGCGCATCTGGGTGTAGGTACGCATACCGCCTGCTGGAATGATCCGTTCGGGACTGAGCTGTTCGAGCTTCGCCGCGGCCATCCGCAATACGCGTTCGCGATCCTGCGGCGCACTGCGCAGCAGGTATGTCACCTCGCCATCGTTCGGCAGCATGGGAAACAGCATGGCGTACTGGTTGACCCCCGCTTCGCGCAACTGCGGGCGCAACAGCGTATCCACGATGCCGATGACGCGGATCGGCTTGCTTCCGCCGGTATAAATGCTCTGACCCAACGCGTTCTTGCCGGGATAGAGTCTTTCAGCAAGAGCGCGACTGAGGATGGCGACAGGCACGTCCGCGCCGGCCACGTGTTCATCCGCGCCGGCCACGTATTCATCCGTACGGAAGTCGCGCCCGGCAGCCAGATGCAGCCCAAGAACTCCAAGTTCACCGGGCGTCCCACCATAGACCGCCGGCTGAACGCACAAGCCGCCACGCATCATCGAATGGGCAGCGATGGCCGTGGCCATGTCTTCGGCACTGGCGCAGGTGCCGTAGGACGACTCATCCCGCCCCAGCGGCAGCGTATCGACCGCCACCGCAGCCGTGACACCGGGTATCTTGCTCAGTCCTGCCAGGTCGGCAGCATGGCGCGCCCGCTTGTTTTCATGCTTGTCGATGGTTTCGCTGACCAGCATCGACAGCCCGGCTTCATCGACGCCGCTGGGCAAGCTGACCTGCTCCACCCGATTGACGATCATGAACACCACATTGCAGACGATCGCGCAGGTCAGCGCCACCTGCAGCATCAACAGCAGTGCGGTGAGCTTGTGATGGCGCAGGCTGGAAAGAATCGGTCGCCATTGCATGTCGAAACTCCTCACAACGTCAGTCCTCACAACGTCTTCAGCTGCAGCGCTGGAGCCACACGACAGGCACGCCAAGCCGGCAACAGACCGGCCAAGACGCTGGCAACCACGGCCAGCACGAACGTGCCGACCAGCATGGAGAAATCCATCTGCGCCAGATGGGCATAGTCGTCGGGACGATGTCGCACACTCCACAGGCCCAGCTGCGCGATGCCCAGCCCCAGTACGCCGCCGGCCAACCCGATCACGGCCGACTCGATGCCGAACTGCAGGAAGATGTCACGCCGCCGCGCGCCCAGCGCACGGCGCACGCTGACCTCGCCGCTGCGGCGCAGGAATTTGGCCAGCAGCAATGCCACGATGTTGGTCATGCACACCAGCAAAAACCCGAGCGCCAGCCACAATTGCAGACGCACGTCCGCAGACACCAGGTTCTGCCGGCCCAGCCAGTCCATCAACCCATACAGGCGAGCGTGGCTCGGTGGTCGCTCGAAGCGACCCAGCGCCTTCTGCTGTGCCGAGTAGTCGCTCAGGAACTGCCGGTATGCGGCAATCTGCGCCGGGTCCTTCAACTGCACCCATACCTGCAGCCAGGTCAGGTTCGGACTCTTCATGATGTCACCCTCGATCGACGCCCAGCTCGACTGGTTGCTATTGGCGTCGAATTTGAGGTCCATTGCCGTGGCAAGCGGCAGGAAGAACTGGTCTGCCTCACCAAACGCCTTGGAGGAGGCATCTGCATAGAACATCGGTTGCGGATGCCAGTCGGCAGTGACGCCGATGACACGCAGATCGGCGTCGCCGAACCGCACCATGCGACCGACACTGTCGCTCGTACCGAACAACTTCCGGCTCAGCGTATCGCCCAGCACCACCACACGCGCCCGCCCGTCATCCTCAGCCGCCGACCAGCCCTGACCACGCAGGAACGGCACGCCGAACATCGCAAAAAAATCGGCGGTGGCATAGCGTCCATCGACGTAGAACGGCCGCAGTCCCGTTCGTGCCGGTCGTACCAGCAGTGCCCCACCGGCCATTGCTGCTTGCCGCTCGGCGCGATGCGCCGCCACGAGTGCCATCGCATCGGGCCAGGTGAAATTCAGGCGCGGATCCGGACCGTATGCACTTTGCTGATACTTCAGCGGCAACGGGTCGAGCTGCGGGTAATACAACTGGCCGCTGCGCCCCGGCAACGGGTCGCCCGACATCACATGCAACACGGTGACCATCGTCATGCTGGCGCCGATGCCCAGCCCGATCGCCAGCACCATCAGCGCGGTCAGTACCGGATTGCGCTTCAGGCTGCGCAACGCCAGATCGAAGTAATAGCCAAACATTCCATGTACCCCTGCAACGATTGAAATCACGAGGTGCCTTATCTGTTTTTTCCCACTACACCGACCGCGTCGCCACCACCGGCGGCACCGCCGCCGCACGCAGTGCCGGGCCGAGCACAGCCAGCTGACCAAGCAGCCATAGAACGATCGCGGCGATGGGCAGATAGGTCAGCGGCAGGCGTGGCAGCTCGTATTGCTTCATCAACAGCAGATTCAGCACCACGGCGAGCCCCAATCCAAGCACGATGCCAGCACTGACGATCAGAAAATTCTCGGTCTGGAAGTAACGGAGGATGTCGCCCCGGGTGGCACCGATCGCGCGGCGGATGCCGATCTGATGCGTGCGCTGCTGTACCCAGAAACTGGACAGCCCGATCACACCTAGCGCAGTAAGCGCCAGCAGGCTGCCGATCACCACCAGCAACAGCCAGATCAACGCGCGGTCGTCGTGGAAGTAGTCCGAGACGGTATCCGAGTAGCTGTGGTTTTCGGTGATGATGCGCTGTTCGTCCACGCCATCGAGTACCTTGGGCAGATTGCGCAACGTGGCGTCACGCACACCCGGCTGTGTGCGAAGCACGTACATGTTGCCCGTTGCCAACGTTACCGGAAGCAACATGTTGAGATCGGCGCCACTCTGCTTGTTGATGCTCGGGTTAAGCAAATGATCCGTCACACCCACGACATGGGTGACACCTGAATTCTTGTCACCCAGAAAAATGGGCTTGCCCAGCGGATCCTCTCCGGGCCACATTTTTTGCGCCAGCGATCGGGTGATGATCACCGATGGCGGGGGCGCCCTTTCGCCCTGGAACGGGTCGTAGTCCTGATATTCCTGCGGCAGAAAATCACGCCCCTGCGACAGCCTGATCCCGAGCGTATTCACCACACCCGCGGTCCCGGCATAAATGACGACCGTGCAAACCGATTCGGCATCTGCCCCGCCTGCCTTGCGCGCTATGCAGGTGCCCCACGAGCCGGTGGAGCTGAGCGGCAGCGAATTGGTGATGACCGCTGACTTCACCCCGGGCATGCCGCGCAGTGCGGCCAGATCGGCGGCGGCCCGACTGGCCTGGCTGGCTGACGTGCTGGCGTCACCAATGCCGCTGCTCTCGGCCCATACCAGCTCGTTGTCCGCCACCCCGGTTTGCATGCGCATGGTCGCCAGGTGGTTGCCGATGATGAAGATGCCATTACTGACGATCGCGCAGGTAAGCGCGATCTCAAGCACCACCAGAATCACCACGGTCTTGTGGTGCTTCAGTGCGGAAATAATAGGATGCATGACGTGCGTCTCCTCACTGGATCTTCAGGACACGAGCAGGCTGCACGCGACACGCGCGCCAGGCGGGGAACATCGCCGCGAGTACGGTGGCGCACAGCGCGAGCACCAGCGTCGCGCCCAGCATCGCCATATCCAGGTGCGCATACGGCGCGTACTCCACCGGCTGATGACGAACGATCCACAAGCCGCCAAACGCCAGCAATAATCCTGCAATACCGCCTGCGATGCCGATCAAGGACGCCTCCGTCAGCAACTGCGCGAAGATCGACTGCTTCGACGCACCCATGGCACGCCGCACGCCCAGTTCGCTGCTGCGCCGCAGGAACTTCACCAGCAGCAACGCCACCGTGTTGACCAGACAAACCAGCATAAAGCCCAGCGCCAGCAAGGCTTGCAGTTGCACGCTGCCCGGCACGACATGGTTGTAGTCCAGCCAGCCCATCAGGTCATGCAGCCGCGTATTCGGCGGCCGCTGGAAACGCCCCAGCATCTTCTGCTGCTCAGAGTAGTGCACCAGAAACTCGCGATACGCCTGCACCTGTGCCGGCGTATCCAGTTGCACCCAGAACTGCATCCATACGCAGTTAGCATTTTTCATGTTGCGCGGATCGGGAAAGCCACCGTGGCCCCAGCAACTCATGTTGCCGGAAGTACCCTGGCCGAGTGCCATCGCCGTTTCCAGCGGCAGAAACACATCCTCGGTCTTGTGGTAGCTACCTTGTGTCAAATCGTAGAAATGCGGCACTGGATCCCAGTGATCGACCACACCTATGACGCGAAACACATCCTTGCCCAGCCGCAGCGACTGGCCCACCGCATGATCGGCGCCGAAGAGCTTGTCAGCCAGTGTGCGCGAGATTACCGCCACGCGCGCCTGCCTGTCGTCGTCATCGGCCGTCCAGCCGCCGCCGTACAGAAACGGAACGTCGAACATGCTGAAGAAATCGGATGAGGTGTAACGCGCATCGGCGAAGAAGGCACGGCTTTCGCCCTGTGGTGGGCGCACCGTGACGCGCCCACCGGTCATCGCCACCTGATGACTACCCTTGCGCGCATGCAGCAGGTTCATTGCATCGATCCATGAAAACTGATCCATCGGCTCCTTGCCCGGTGTGTAGCCTTCCATGTCTTGTGGATCGATCTGCGGATAGAACAACCGCGCACTCTTGTCCGGCAACGGATCGGCAGTCATCACGTGCAGTACCGTGATCATCGTCATGCTGGCGCCAATGCCCAGCCCGATCGCCAGCACCATCAGCGCCGTGAGCACCTTGTTGCGCTTCAGACTGCGCCATGCCAGATCGAAGTAATAGCCAAACATTCCATGTACCCCGTCAATCGTTGAAATCACGTGGTGCTTTTATCCATTCCCGATCATCAAGCCGCCCTCGTCGCCACCACCGGCGGCACCAGGGACGCACGGCGCGCCGGTACGAACACCGCGACCTGTCCGATCGCCAGCATCGCGAGTACGCCGGTCACCATGTATGTCACGGGCAGGCGCGCCATCTCGTACTGAGTCATCAGCCACACGTTCAGACCTCGTGCCAGCATCGCGCCCACGACTACGCCGACACCGGCGATCAACAGGTTCTCGGCGTGGAAGTAATGCAGGATGTCGATGCGGCGGGCCCCCAGTGCGCGACGAATGCCGATCTGGCGATGCCGCTGGCCGACCCAGAAGCTGGTCAGGCCGACAATGCCGGCGGCGGTGACGCCAAGAAGGATCAGGCAGATGAGGCCCATCAACAACGCCATGCCACGATCGGCGCGATAAGCCTTGTCGCGAATTTCCGTCAGGGACTGAATGCCCCAGCTATCCGGCATCACGCGCATCCGGTTGGCGGCAAACAGTGCCTTGCGCGCCGCCTGCATCGCTGGCAGAAGCCGACCGGGTTTGGCGCGCACCACATAGTTGGCGTTGACGCCGTCGAGCCGGACCGGCGCCATCACCGACATGTAGACCCACGGCCGGGTCGAGGCATTGGCAACCTGCAGACGATCAACGATGCCAATGATCACGGTCGGCTTGCTGTCGAGGTACACCGTCTTGCCCAGCGCATCGCCGTGCGGATACAGCTTGTCCGCCAACGCCTGGCTGACGATGATCACCGGCGAGGGCACGGTGCTGTTGATGGTGTGGTGCAGTATCTCGCCGGCATTGAAATCACGACCGGCGACCAGGCGCGCGCCGAGGGTCGAACGCATGTGTTCGTCGCCGTAGTACAAGCCCGCGGCGCTGGTCGGCGTCTTCTGATCCGCGGTAAGCGCGAGGCCACCCACCCAGATGCTTCCCTGCAGCGGCATGCCGTCGGAAGCGGCTACCGACTGCACATCCGGTAGCTGACGCAAGATGCCCAGATCGGCCAACTGCAGCGCGTCCAGCTTGTCGAGCGAGGCAGGATCATCCCCACTCGGTGCGCCCACGAAAGATTGCGAGACCCGGAACAAGTCGCGCTCGACCACGCCGGTCGGCCGCTGGATCACACTGATCCGCTGACTGATGATGAAGATCGCATTGCTGACAATCGCCAGGGTCAGCGCGATCTGCAGCACGATCAGCAACACGCCGGCCTTGTGCCATTTCAGCGCCGCGATGATGGGGTGCACGGTCATGGCAACGCCTCAGTTCGACTTCAGTTGCCACGCGGGTTGTACCCGCGAGGCCCGGAACGTGGGATACAGCCCCGCCAGCAGGGTCGCCAGGATCGCCACCAGCATGGTCAGCGCCAGCAAGGAGAGGTCGATGTGCGCCAGATCGGCAATGCGCTTGGGCAACACCAGGCCGACGCCAGCCACACCCACGCCGGTCAGCAGCAAGCCCAGCACGCCACCGGCGGCACCGACCACACCTGCCTCGCAGAGGAATTGTTGATAGATCGCCGCACGCGGCGCACCCAAGGCACGACGCACACCGATCTCGCCGCTGCGACGCAGGAACTTGGCCAGCAGCAGGCCCACCGTGTTGATCAGGCAGACGATCAGCAGGCCCAGCGCCACCAGCAGCGAGACCTTGGTATCGCGCGGTACGACATGCTCGAACGTCAGGAAGGCCGGCAGGTCGCGCAGCCGGTTGTTCGGCGTCCACGCAAAGCGTCCGGCATGCTGCTGCTCGGCGGCATAGCCATCCAGAAACTGCCGGTAGCCGGTCACCGCCGCCGCATCATCCAACTCGACCATGAGGGCGATCCAGATGCAGCTGGACTGTTGCAGGCCAACGAAGCCTTCGGCAGCCGGCATCACGGAGCAGTTGGTGCTGCCGTCGTTCGGCATGCCGACCGCGATCGCCCGGTCGAACGGCAAGAAGACATCGGGACCGTCGCCACTGAAGCCGCCGGTGTCGCGTACATCGAAGAAGATCGGCTGCGGATTCCAGTCCGCCAGCACCCCGACCACGCGGTAGTCCCGGCCTTCGATGTCGATCGTCTTGCCGACGCTGTTGCCGTCACCGAATGCCTGCTGACTCAACGTATGGCTGATCACCGCCACGGCCGCCCGGCTGGCATCGTCGGCGGCACTCCAGCCGCTGCCATACAGGAACGGCACGTCGAGCATGGGAAAGAATTCGTTGTAGACGCCATAGCCCGACACATTCAGCGGAAACGCCCCCGTGGCCGCCGGCACCACCGACGGCGACACTGCGTAGATCGCCGATTGCCGGCTGGCCCGATGGGCCTTCATCAAGGCCATGGCGTCAGCGAAATCCAGCGCATCCGGTGGCTCACCGTCACTGCCCCGAGCGCTCGGCCCCCACATGTCGATCTGTGGCACGAACAACTTCGACGACTTCCACGGAATCGGATCACCCGATACCGCACGAAAGACCGACCACGTCGTCATCGACGACGCCACGCCGAAGCCGATCGCCAGCACCATCAGCGCGGTGAGACCGGGACTGCGCCTCAGGCTGCGCAGAGCCAGTTCAAGGTAATAGCCGAACATGCCGCCCTCTCCCCTTTTGACTGGCGCCGGCCCTGCTCCCGGCGACCGAATGACATCCCATCGTGAAATTCCTTTTCATCACACCGACCTCGTCGCCACCACCGGTGGCACGGCCGCCGCGCGCAGCGCTGGGCCGAGCACGGCCAGCTGGCCGAGTCCCCACAGCACTAGCGCACCGATCGGCAGGTAATACAGCGGCAGCCGCGGCAATTCGTAATGCGTCATCAGCAGCAGGTTCAATGCAAACGCCAGCAGCATGCCCAGCACGATGCCGAACGAAACAATGAGGAAATTCTCGGTCTGGAAGTAGCGCAGGATGTCACCGCGCGTGGCACCGATCGCGCGGCGAATGCCGATCTGCCGGCGCCGCTGCGCCACCCAGAAGCTGGCCAGGCCAACGATGCCCAGGGCAGTGACCAGCAGCATGGCGGTGATCACGCCGACCAGCATGCCCGCCATGGCGCGGTCGTTCTTGAAGACGTCGCGGCGCAGATCTGTCAGGGCATGACTGTTTTCCCGATCAATCACCACTTCCGGCACGGCTTTGGCAACGGCCGCGAGGGCATCGCGCAGCACGCGCGGCAAATCCCCGGAATTGGCCCGCAACAGGTAGCTGCCAGTCAGATACGGACCCGGCTGCGCGGGCAGGAATACTGACCACTGGCGCTGTTCTGGCGTCCATCCGGTCGGATCGGGCCGCACCAGGTTCTTCAACACGCCGACAACGCGGTAGTGCGACTTCAGCATCCAGAACTCCTTGCCGAGCGGATCGGCGCCCGGCCACAAATGCTCGGCCAGAGCCTGCGTGATCTGGACGCTGCCCTCGTCAGGCATGAAGCTGGTGAACGCATGAAAGTCATCGGTCTGCGGTGCGCGTCCGGCAATGACCTTGGTGCCGAGCGTCTGCAGGCTGCCCGGACCACCCACGTAGAATTCGATCACGCCACCAAAATGCTGGCCGGCCGCATCGGTCGAGATCCCGGCGGTACCGCGGCGGCTGCCAAATGGGATGGAATTGAGTAACGACACCGACTCCACGCCGGGAACGGCGCGCAAGGCAGCGAGCGCCCGTGCATCCACGTCGGCCGCTTGCGCGGAGTCGTAGCCGGTCAGTTGCACCGATGCGAGCGCAGCTTCATCCACTCCGCTGACAATCTGCATGGCCGTGATGCGCTGGGAAATGATGAAACACGCATTGCACAGCACCGCGCAGGCCAGCGCGATTTCCAGCGCTATCAGGATCGTGGACAGACGATGCTTGCGCAGCGCGGAAAGAATGGGCCTGATCTGCATCGTTCCGTTCCTCACAACGTTTTCAACTGCAGCGCCGGTGCCACCCGGCTGGCCCGCAAAGCGGGCAACAGACCAGCCGCCAGACTGGCCGCAACGGCGAGCGCGAGCGTCAAGCCGAACATGCCGATGTCCAGGTGCGCGAGGTCGGCGTATTCGACCGGTTGCCGTCGCACCAGCCACAGACCCAGCAGGGTCAGCAACCAACCACCGATGCCGCCGACCACGCCGACCATTCCGGCCTCGACCAGGCATTGCGCGAATATCGCGCCACGACTGGCACCCAGTGCGCGACGCACGCCGATTTCGCTGCTGCGACGCAGGAATTTGGCCAGCAGCAGGCCGATCATGTTGAACAGGCAGATCGCAAGGAACGCAAACGCCAGCCACGTCTGCAGCTTGACGTCACTGGGCACCACATGGTTGAACACCAGCCACTGCATCAGGCTAGGCATGCGGGTATCGGTATTGGCAAAGCGCCCCAGCAGCTTTTGCTGCTGCGCATAGTTCGCAATGAAGGTGCGGTAGTCCGCCACCTTGGTTGCGCTGTCCAACTGCACCCACAAGCCGACCCAGACACACGGCGCATCCTGCAGATGCCCCGGGGTGGCAACCTTGCCCCAGCAGGTGAACTGCCAGAAATTGCCTTCGTTGACCTCCAGCCCACTGAAAAACGGCATGAACACGCCTTCGGGCTTGACGTAGAACGACGAGGTCTGGCCTTCGGCGAAGCGCCCACCACGCACGTCGTAGAAGAGCGGCGACGGCCGCCACCTTTTCATCACGCCGACGATCCGCACGTCGCTGTCTTTCAGGCGCAGGGTCTTGCCCACGCTGTTGGCACCTCCGAACAACTTGTCGTTGAGGTCGGAAGAAATCACCGCCACGCGCGCACGGCTGGAGCCGTCGGCAGCCGTCCAGGCGCTGCCGTACTGGAACGGCACCTTGAACATCGCAAAGAACTCGGAGGTCGTGGCAAGCATCGGCACCATCAAAGGGGCAAGGTAGTATCCGGCGCGCGAACCTTGACATCGCTTCCGGCAATCAGCGCCTGACGGTCGGCACGATGCGCGCTCCAGAGATCCACCGCCGAGTGGTAGTCGAGCATGTCCAGCGGGCCGCCTTTGCTGTAGCCGGCTGGCGAGGCGTCCACCTGGGCGTAGAAGATGTGCTGACTGCGACCCGGCAGCGGATCGCCCGATAGCAGGTGCATCACCGTAAGCGTCGTCATGCTGGCACCGATGCCGACTGCGATCGCGACGATCATCAACGCGGTGAGCATCTTGTTGCGCTTGAGGCTGCGCAGGGCCAAGTCGAGGTAATAGGCAAACATCACATCACTCCATCATGTCGTTCTTTGTGGGAGCGCACCCGGCCCGGCGCATTGGCCTGCGCGTGGCCATCGCGCAAGGGTGCGCTCCCGCGGACATCACACTGACCGTGTCGCGACCACCGGCGGCACCGCTGCCGCGCGCAACGCGGGGCCGAGCACGGCCACCTGCCCGATCAGCCACAGCAACACAGCCCCCACCGGGAAATAGGCGCCCGGCAGCCGCGGCAATTCGTAGTGGCTCATCAGGAACAGGTTGATGCCGTAGGCCAGCACCATGCCGAGTGCGATGCCGAACGTGGCCAGCACGAAGTTCTCGGTCTGGAAGTAGTGCAGGATGTTGCCGCGGGTGGCGCCCAGCGCGCGGCGCACGCCGATGGTACGGCGGCGCTGCGCCACCCAGAAGCTGGCCAGTCCGACGATGCCCAGCGCGGTGACGATCAGCAGCGCCGCGATCACGCCGACCAGCATGCCGGCCATCGCACGGTCGTCCTGGAAAAACCTCCGGCGCACTTCGTCGAAACTGCGCTGGGTGGTCACCACGCGCTGCGGGTCGGCCTTCTTCAGCGCGGCCAGCGCCGCGGCCAGCACGCTTGCGCGATCTTCCGGCCGGGTGCGGATCAGGTAACTCTGGTCCTTGCTCGCGCCCATGCGCAGCGGCACGATCATGGTGTACTGCGCCTTGGCCGTGTCGTAGGCATTCGGCCGCACCAGGCTGTCCACCACGCCGACCACGCGCAGACCCACCACGGGCGTGAGGTAGATGATGCGACCCAGCGGGTTCTGCCCCGGCCACAGGCGCTCGGCAAGGGTCCGGGTGATCAGGGTCACATGCGGCAGGCTCTTGCTGTCGCCGTTGCCGAGCCCCTTCATCGCCGTCTCCACGTCGACGAAATCGTCCGACTGCAGGTCGCGCCCCGAGACCAGCCGCGTGCCCAGCGTCGGCACCAGGTTCTCGCCGAAGTAGGTGGTGGCGTTGAGCGTGCGCTCGGGCTGCGCCGGATCGAGCCGGATGTTGCCGTTCGACGATGAGTTGCCGAATGGCACCTGGTTGGAGGAAGCCACCGAGAGCACGCCGGGCACATGCCTGAGCACCGCGACATCCTCCGCGAGGCGGGCATACGGATTGGACGGCGTCGTCACGTCGGCGACCTGGATCTGCAGCAGCTCGTGCTCGGCCACGCCGCTGGGCATGTCCATCCGTTGCAGGCGCTGGCCGATCAGGAATACCGCGTTGCAGACGATGGCGCAGGTCAGCGCGATTTCCAGGACCAGCAGCCACGACGTGAGCTTGTGCCGGCGCAGCGTGGAAAGGATCGGAAGAATGTCCATGCTCACCTCAGTTGCTCTTCAATTGCAGGGCGGGCGCGATCTGGCAGGCGCGCCAGGCCGGCAGCAGGCCGGCCAGCAGGGTCGCGCACACCGCCAGCACGAAAGTGGTGAACAGCATGCTCAGGTCCAGGTGTGCCAGCGCGGCGTAATCCGAAGGCCGCTGCCGCACCAGCCACAGACCGAACATCGCCAGCAGCAGGCCACCGATGCCGCCGACCAGGCCGACCACGCCGGACTCGATCAGCAGCTGCGCGAACAGCGCGCGCCGCGACGCGCCCAGCGCGCGGCGCACGCCGAGCTCGGCCGCGCGGCGCATGAACTTGGCCAGCATCAGCCCCACCGTGTTGACCAGGCAGACCAGCAGGAAGCCGAACGCCAGACCGTTCTGCAGGCGCACGTCGTCGGGCACCACCATCTGGTAGTCGAGCCACTGCATCACGCTGCGCAGGCGCACGTTCGGCGCACGCTGGAAGCGGCCCAGCGCCTTCTGGTCCTGCGAGTAGTGCGCCAGAAACTCCTTGTACGCCGCTGCTTTCGCGGGGCTGTCCAGCTGCACCCAGAACTGCAGCCACACGCAGTCATCCGAAGGCAGGATGCTGCCGACGCCACCGCCGCCATTGCCCCAGCAATCGGTCGATCCGCCGCGATCCAACCGCAGCTCCAGCATGGTCTGCAGCGGCAGGAACACCTGCTCGCCATAGGCGTAGGAGCCCGTGTTGAGATCATAGAAATGCGGGTTCGGCTGCCAGCTGTCCAGCACGCCCACCACGCGGAACGAGGTGCCGGCCATGCGCAGCGTGCGGCCCACGCTGTTGGCCCCGGCAAACAGCTTGTCGTTGAGCGATTTCGCGATCACCACCTCGCGCGCCTTGGCCTCGCCGTCCGCCTCGGTCCAACCGTGGCCGTACAGGAACGGCGCGTCGAACATGCTGAAGAAATCCGCCGTGGTGTAGCGTGCTTCGACATAGAACGGATCGAGCGAGGACTGCTCCGGCTGCAGCGGCACCGAGCCGCCGGTCATCAGCGCCTGGTGATCCGCACGCGCGGCATGGAGCAGGTTCAGGCCATCGATCAACGTGAGCTGATCCGGCGGCTCCTTGCTCGGGTACATGCCCTTGATGTCCTGCGGGTCGACCTGCGGGTAATACAGCTGCGCGCTCTTGCCCGGCAGCGGATCGCCCGAAAGCACATGCAGTACGGTCAATGTGGTCATGCTGGCGCCGATACCGAGCGCGATCGCCAGCACCATCAGCATGGTGAGTGCCCGGTTGCGCCGCAGGCTGCGCAAGGCCAGATCAAGGTAGTAGGCGAACATCTTCAGTTGCTCCGTTGCGTTCATGCACCCCATCTCCCGGGGCAAGGCAAAGCCGTCAAACCGCCCGCGTCGCCACCACCGGCGGCACTTTGGAAGCGCGCCGCGCCGGCACGAACACCGATGCCTGTCCGATCGCCAGCATCACCAGCACGCCGGCAAACACATACGGTGGTGGAATGCGCGGCATCTCGTAGTGCGCCATCAGCCACAGGTTGAGAGCCACCGCGAGCAGCACGCCCAGCACCGCGCCGATGCCGGCGATAAATAGGTTCTCTGTCTGGAAATGACGCAGGATGTCGAGCCGTCGCGCTCCCAGCGCGCGACGGATGCCGATCTGCCGCCGTCGCTGGCCGACCCAGAAGCTGGTCAACCCGACGATCCCGGCGGCGGTGACCATCAGCAGGATCAGGCAGACGATGCCCAGCACGATCACGGTGCCACGATCTCCGCGGTAGGCCTTGAAGCGGATCTCGCGCATCGTTTGCAGGCCCCAGGTGTCCGGCATGTCGCGCAGCGGGTCGATCGCGAACAGCGCATCTCGCGCAGCGCGCATCACGGCTTGCTCGCGCCCGGGCCGCACGCGAAGCGCGTAGCTGGCTGAGGCGCCATCGAGACGTACCGGCATCAGGATCGAATCGTAGGCCCAGTCGCGCCCCCATTCGGCCAGGGTGGGCGTCTGCAGCAGCGCTACGATGCCGATGATGGTGATGGGGTGCCGGTTGACGTAGATCGTCTTGCCCAGCGCGCCGCCTGCCGGAAACAACTGGTCGGCCACCGCGCGACTGACGATACAGACCGCGGGTGTCTGGACACTGCGCAGCATGTGGTGGTCGATTTCTTCCGGGTTGAAATTGCGCCCGGCCACCAGCCGCAGGCCCAGCGTCGGCAGCATATGGTCGTCGCCGTAATACAGCGCGGCCTGGCCCATTGCCCGCTTCTGGTTGGCGTCGCGCCGTAGGTCGCCGCTCCAGATCGCTCCCTGCAACGGCATGCTGTCGCTGGCCGCCACGTCGATCACCCCGGGCAGGCGACGCAGGGCTTCGAGGTCGGCGCGCTGCATGGCGTCGAGCTTGTCCACGCCGGCGGGCGTGCCGGCATCGGGTGCGTCCAGCCAGGTCTGCGAAATGCGGATCAGCCCTTGCTCTTGCACGCCGCTCGGGCGCCGCATCCGTTCGATGCGCTGGCCGACGATGAATAGCGCGTTGCACACGATGGCCAGCGTCAGGGCGATCTGCACGACGATCAGCACGATGCCGGCCATGTGCCGTTTCCAGGTCCGGAAAATGGGATGCATGGTCATGGCGGTCAGTCCGACTTGAGTTGCCAGGCAGGCTGCACCCTTGCCGCGCGGAACGACGGGTACAGGCCGGCCAACACCGTGCAAAGCACGGCCACCACCACAGTGGTCACCAGCAGGCGCACGTCCAGCGTGGCAAGCGCGGCAAGACGAGGCTGCAGCACTGCGCCGATGCCCAGCACACCCAGGCCTGTCAGCAACAAGCCAAGCGCGCCGCCGGCCAGGCCCACTATGGCCGCTTCGGTAAGGAACTGGGCGTAGATCGCGCCGCGCCCGGCGCCCAGCGCGCGGCGCACGCCGATCTCACCGCTGCGTCGGAGAAACTTGGCCAGCAGCAGCCCAACCGTGTTGAACAAGCAGACGACCAGCAGGCCGACAGCCACCAGAAACGATACGCGCGTGTCGCCAGGCACCACCTGCTCGGCCGCCAGAAAGGCCGGAAGATCGCGCAGCCGGTTGTTTGGCGCGCCCAGGAAGCGGCCCGCGCGGCGTTGCATAGCCGCGTAATCGTCGAGGTATTGCCGGTAGGCGCGTACCCGGGCCGGCGTATCCAGCTCGGCAAGAAAAGTGATCCACACGCACTCGGAACGCTGCAACCCGGCGAAACCCGGCGAGGACGGTTCGGCGTCGCAGGCGGTACGCCCGTTCTCGAGATCGCCCGCGATCGCTCGCGTGAAAGGCACGAACAGCGCGGGCCCTTCGCGGGTGTAACCGCCTGTGCCGAACACGTCGTAGTACGCCGGCTGCGGATTCCAGTCGTCGATGACACCGACCACACGGTAATCATGGCCGGCAATGTCCAGGCTGCGCCCGACGCTGTTGGCGCCGCCAAAAGCCTTGTCGTTGAGCGCGCGGCTGATTACCACTACCGGCGCGGCGGCCGCGTCCTCTGCAGCGCTCCAGCCTTGCCCGTAGAGGAACGGCAAGTCGAGCATCGGGAAAAACTCTGCATAGACAGCGTAACCGCCCAAGGTGAGTGGATGCTGCCCGGCGCGCGCCGGAAACACCGCCGGCGCAATCTCGTAGATCGCTGACTGGCGCAACGCGCGATGATCGCGCATCAGCGCGAGCGCATCGGTATAGGTGAGCGCATCCGGTGGCTCGCCGTCGCCGCTGCGGGCCGAGCTGGACCAGATGTCCATCTGCGGCACGAACAGTTGCGACGACTTCCACGGAATCGGGTCGCCCGAGGCGGCCCGGAACACCGACCATGTCGTCATGCATGCCGACACACCAAATCCGACGGCCAGCACCATCAGCGCCGTCAGGCCGGGACTTCGCTTCAGGCTGCGGAACGCCAGTTCGAGGTAATAGGCGAACAATTCCATCCCCTTGGTTGTCCTCCCCTCCCCTCCCCTGCACGCAGGGAAGGGGAGGAAACATCACACTGCCCGCGTCGCCGTCACCGGCGGCACATTCGACGCACGCCGCGCCGGCACGAACACCGCGAGCTGCCCGAGCACGAGCATCGCCAGCACACCCGTCATCACGTACGGCAGCGGGATGCGCGTCATCTCGTAGTGCGTCATCAGCCAGGTGTTGAGGCCCACCGCCAGCAGCACGCCCAGCACCACGCCCGCGCCGGCAATCAGCAGGTTCTCGATCTGGAAGTAATGCAGGATGTCGACCTTGCGGGCGCCGAGCGCGCGGCGTACGCCGATCTGCCGATGCCGCTGGCCGACCCAGAAACTGGTGAGGCCGACGATGCCCGCCGCCGTGACGCAGAGCAGGATCAGGCAGACCACGCCCATCAGGATCGCCATGCCGACGTCGGCGCGATAGGCACTGGCACGGATGTCGGCGAACGACTTGACGCTTTCATCGTCGTCCAGCACGCGCATCGGATTGACCGCATACAGCGCCGCGGGTACGGCGCGCATCGCTGCATCTCGCCGGCCCGGTTTGGCGCGTACCACATAGCGTGCATAGCTCGAATCCAGCCGGGTCGGCACCAGGGTCGAGTACCAGGTAAAGGCATTGCCCCAGCTTCCGGTGCTTGGAATCTGCAGGCGTTCGACCACGCCTATGATGGTGCTCGGCGCAGTGCTGCCATCCGAATAAATCACCTTGCCGACCGCATTGCCCTGCGGGAACAGCTTGTCGGCCAGCGCCTTGGTCACGATCACGACCGGACGGTCACGCTGGTCGCGTGCACCCTGATGCTGCACATCGCCGGCATTGAAAGCGCGGCCCGTCACCAGGTGCAAACCCAGCGTGGTCAGTGCCTGCTCGTCGGTAAAGTAGTACGCCGTGCGCGTGCCACCTTTGCTGCCCAACTGGGCTCCGGGCTTGAGCGACAGCGAGCCGGTCCATGAGGAATTGAGCAGGGGCACGGAATTGCTTGGCGCCACCGAGGCCACGTCGGGCAGGTTGCGCAGCGCGGCCAGATCTTCCCGCTGCATCACGTCGAGTTTTTCCACCCCGGCCGGGTCGTCTCCGCTGGGCGCACCCACCCATTGCTGGGTGACCAGGAAAAGATCGTTCTCGTCCAGTCCGGTGGGCCGGTTCACCCGCTCGACACGCTGGCCGATGATGAACACCGCATTGCAGACGATCGCCAGGGTCAGCGCGATCTGCAATGAGATCAATACCACGCCGGCCTTGTGTTTGCGCAATGCCGCAAGAATGGGATGCATTGTCATGAGGGTTTTCCTTTCGCTGCCCTATGAAACCGGCTTTTATTGGGAGTACGGCCACGGATGGCCGCTTTCGTGCGCATGCAGAACGTGTCAATTACTCTTGAGCTGCCACGCGGGTTGCACGCGTGAAGCACGGAAGGTGGGATAGAGTCCGGCCAGGGTGGTCGCGATGACGGCCACCAGCAGGGTCAACGCGAGCAGGGAGAAGTCGATCCGTGCCAGCGCGGCGATGTCCTTCGGCAACACCCAACTCACGCTGACCACGCCAACACCAGTCAACAGCAGACCCAGCACGCCACCGGCCAGACCGATGATGCCGGCCTCGGTAAGGAACTGCGCATAGATCGCCAGGCGCGGCGCCCCCAGCGCACGCCGCACGCCGATCTCGCTGCTGCGGCGCAGGAATTTCGCCAGCAGCAGGCCTGCCGTGTTGACCAGGCAGGCGAGCAGCAGGCCGAGCGCGACCAGCAGCGACACCTTGGTATCGCTGGGCACCACGTGCTGGTTGTCCAGCCATGCCGGGAGGTCGCGCAGACGGTTGTTCGGCGCCCAGCCAAAGCGGCCTGACTGCTGCGCGTCGTGCGCATAGCCATCGAGATATTGCTTGTAGGCCGTTACTGCCGTTGCGTCGTCCAGCTCGGCCATGTAGGCGATCCACACGCAGGCCGAATGCTGCAGGCCGACGAAACCCGATTCGGTCGGCACCGCGTTGCAATTGGTGTTGCCGTCGTTCGGCAAGCCCACGGCGATGGCCCGCTGGAACGGCAGGAACACGTCCTCGACACCGGTGGAGAAGCCGCCGCTGTTGACCACATCGAAGAAGCGCGGCTGCGGGTTCCAGTCGTTCAACACACCCACCACGCGTTAGTCCTTGCCCTCGATGTTCACCGTCTTGCCCACGCTGTTGTCGCCGCCGAACAGCTTCTGGTTGAGCTTGCTGCTGATCACCGCCACCGCGGCGCGTTGCGTGTCGTCGTCGGCGCTCCAGCCGCTGCCGTACAGGAACGGCACGTCCAGCATCGGGAAGAACTCGCTATACACCGCGTGACCGCTGACGTTGATCGGGTGCTTGCTGGCATCCGCCGGCACGATCGACGGGGAGATCTGGTACATCGCCGACTGCAGCTTGGCGCGGTGATCGCGCATCAAGGTGATCGCGTCGTTGTAGTCCATCGCATTCGGCGGCTCGCCGTCGCTGCCGCGTCCGTTCGGGCCCCAGTTGTCGATCTGCGGCACGAACAGCTTCGACGACTTCCACGGAATCGGATCGCCGGACACCGCACGGAACACCGACCACGTGGTCATCGAGGCGGCCACGCCGAAGCCGATTGCCAGCACCATCAGTGCAGTGAGGCCGGGGCTGCGCCGGAGGCTGCGAACAGCCAGTTCAAGGTAATAAGCAAACATGTGTCCACCCTCCGTTGACCCCTTCCTGCACTCAGGCGGGGTGTAAAGTTTTCAAGTCGAACGCGTGGCTTCCACCGGCGAAACGCGCGAGGCACGCAAGGCCGGCCCCAGCACCGCACCCTGGCCTAGCAGCAGCAACACGATCACTCCGGCGCCGACATAGCCCATCGACAGCCGCGACATCTCGAACCGGGTCACCATCCACAGGTTGATGCCGACCGCCAGCACCGTGCCGGCGAGCACGCCGCCAACGCTGATCAGCAGGTTCTCGGTCAGGAAGTAATGGAGGATGTCGCTGCGCGTGGCACCCAGCGCGCGGCGCACGCCGATCTGCTTGCGGCGCTGGCCGACCCAGAAACTGGTGAGACCGACGATGCCCGCCGCCGTGATGGCCAGCAACACCACGCTGATGATGCCCATCAGGATCGCCATGCCGCGGTCGCTGTCGTAGGCACGCTGGCGTATCTGGGCGAAGCTCCCGCCATTCTTGGGATCGAAGACGCGCATGCGGCTTTGCGCGTACAGCGCCTTGGGCACCTCGCGCATGGCATCGGCGAGCTGGCCCGGTTTGGAGCGCACGATGTAGTAGAGGCCATCGGTGTCTTCGCGTATCGGCCACAGCAGGGATTCGTACGCGTAGGGTTTGCTCCAGTTCGACACGTTTTGCCGCTGCAAGCGTTCGACGATGCCGATGATGACGCTCGGCGTGGTGGTCATCGAGTAGATGGGCTTGCCCAGCGCCGAACCGTCCGGGTACACATGGTCGGCCAGCGCCTTGGTCACGATCACCACGGGCGGGATCACCACCTGGCGCGATGCCATCTGCATGATTTCGGAGGCGTTGAAGTTGCGCCCGGCAATCAGCTTCACGCCCAGCGTATCGAGCATGTGCTCGTCGCCCATGTACACCGATGCGTCGGTGGTCGGCTTGAGCTGCTCGGGCGTGCGCATCACGAAGTTGTCCCAGTTGCCGCCACTGAGCGGATAGCCATCGCTGGGCGAGGCATCGCGCACGCTGGGCAGCTGCCGCAAGGCAGCCAGGTCGGCCAGGATCTGCGCATCGACCTGTGCCGGCGACCAGTGACCCGCCCACTGGTTGGCCACTACCAACAGGTTCGCTTCATCGATGCCGGTCGGCTCGGAGAGATGCGCCACCCGTTGCCGGATGATGAACAACGCATTGCAGACGATCGCCAGGGTCAGCGCGATCTGCAGGGCGATCAGCACGGTGCCGGCCTTGTGCTGGCGCAATGCGGCGAGGATGGGTTTGATCTGCATGCTCATCGGCGTCGCCTCAATTGGCCTTGAGCTGCCAGGCCGGCTGTACCTGCGCCGCGCGCCAGGCCGGGTAGAACGCCGCCGCCATCGTGGCGAACACCGCAACCGTCAGGGTCAGCCCCACCAGCGAAAGGTCCAGGTGCGCCAGGCGTGCGATCTCCGGATTGAACAGCAGGCTTACTCCGCAAATGCCCACGGCCGTCAGCAGCAGGCCGAACACGCCGCCGGCCAGGCCCACCGTGGCTGCCTCGATCAGGTATTGCGCATAGATCTCCCGGCGCGAGGCACCCAGCGCACGGCGCACGCCGATCTCGCCGGCACGGCGCAGGAACTTGGCCAGCAGCAGGCCGATCGTGTTGATCAGGCAGATCGCGAAGAAGCCCAACGCCACGATCAGCGAGATGCGGCTCTCCGCCGGCACCACCTGCTGGTAGTCGAGCCACTGCGCCACATCGCGCAAGCGCACATTGGGGGCCCAGGCGAAGCGTCCGGCACGCTGCTGGTCGGCTGCGTAGTCCTCCAGGAAACGGCGATAGGCCGATACGTCCGACGCACTGTCCAGCTCCACCCACGGCGTGACCCACACGCAGTTGCTTTGCAACCAGTCGTTCCAGCCCGCAAAGTTCATATGTCCCCGGCAGCTGTTGCCGCTCGGGTTGACCTGCACATCCATCGCGCGGGTGAACGGCAGGTAGAAATCCGTGGGATCCTGGAAACCGCTGCCATTGAACAGCGCAAAAAAGCGCGGTTTGGGGTCCCAATGCCGGGCAACGCCGACGACGCGATAGTCATGTCCGTCCAGCGTGATTTCGCGGCCTACGCTATTGGCGCCGCCGAACAGCTTCTGGTTGAACTCCTCACTCAACACCACCACGGCCGCGCGGCTGTCGTCCTCCGCCGCGCCCCAACTCCTGCCGTAGAGGAACGGCACCTCGAACATCGGAAAGAAATCGCCGTATACCGCATAGCCATTCGCGGCGACCGGCAGGCTCTGGCTGCCTTCCGGCAGCACCGACATGCTCACGCCATACAGGAACGTCTGCCGCGTAGCCCGATGCGCACGCATCAATGCCATGGCATCGATGTAATTCAACGCGTCGGCGGGCTCGCCCTTGCTGTTCTGCTGCGGTCCCCAGCCATCGATCTGCGGGATGTAAAGTCGTGCGGACTTGTCCGGTATCGGGTTGCCCGACACGGCACGAAACACCGAGTACGTGATCATCGACGCCGCCACGCCAAAGCCGATCGCCATCACCATCAGCGCGGTGAGTGCCGGATTGCGCCTGAGGCTGCGCAGGCCGAGGTCAAAATAGTACGCGAACATGGTCCAGGCCTTCGCGTCGATACCCGTGCTCCCGGCGCAGCGCAGGATGCGGATGAATGCAGTTCATTGCAGCAGCCTGTTGACGTCTTCCAGGTCGTCCACGCCGATGCTGCCGGCAGCCTGCTTGAGCAGCAGCTTGTTGAGGATGAACTGGTGGCGCACGACGATGTACTCACTCTGCACGTTGGCCAGCTGCTCGATGGCGAACACCACGTTGGTCAGGCTCTGCGTGCCGATCTCGTAGCCGGCGCGCATCGATGCCAGCGACTTGCGCGCGGCATCGACCGAGGTGCGTGCGGCGTCGACCTGCTCGATGCCATCCACCACCAGGTTGTAGTAGTTGTCGGCGTTCCGCGCGGCCTGGCGTCGTTGGGTTTCCAGCACGCCCTGGTCCTCGTCACGCTGCGCGATCGCCTGACGCACCTGCGACTGAGTGAGCCCACCGCTGAAGATCGGCACGCTGAGGGTCAAGCCGACGGTGGTCACGCCGGGACCGTACGCGGCGGCACCGGGCACCGCGCGGGACCAGCTGCCGAACTTGCCGTACTGCACGCTGGCATTGAGCGTGGGCAGATGCCCGGCGCGCGCGGCTGACACGCGATGTTCGTCCGCCGTCACCGCGTAGCGCGCAGCCAGGATGACCGGGTTGCTCTCCATCGCCGCGTCCACCCATGCCTTGGCATCGGCCGGCGCGGGTGCCTGCATCGGCAGATCCTCGCGCAGCTTCTTCAGCGTCTCGGTCGGCTTGCCGGTGATCTGCTCCAGCCCGCGCTGCGCGTCCTTCAGGTTGACCTGCGCACTGATCCGCTGCGACTTGATGTAGAGGTAATAGGCCTCCGACTGGCTCACGTCCGACGCCGTGGCCAGCCCGTTCTTCATGCGCACGCTGGACTGGTTGAACTCCTGCTTGTACGCGTCCTCGTACGAGCGATAGACGTCCAGGGTGTCCTGCGCCACCAGCACGTTGAAGTAGGCGTTGCAGACACGTACGTAAAGGTTCTGCAGTGCGGCACGATACGTTTCGTCACCCGAGTCGCGGCTGGCCCGCGCGGCCTTCAGGTTGGCGATCGCGGACAGATTGATGATCGGCTGGCTGAGCGTCGTGCTCAGATCGCGTTCGCGCGTGTAGCCACTCGAACCGGTGGACACGATGTTGCCACCGGAACTGGTGACCGAACCGTTGCCGCCGCGGATCTGCTCCAGCCCCAACCCCACCGACAACTGCGGCAGCAGTGCCGAGCGCGCCTGCGGCACGCCCTCGGCAACCACCAGGCGCGCTGAATCGGCCGTACTCAGCACCGGGTCGTTGGCGATGGCCTGACGGTAGGCATCCATCAGATCCTCGCCGTGACCCGGTATCGGCATCAGGCCAAGACAAAGCAGCAGGGGCAAAAGCTTGACGCGCATGGAGGGTTCTCGCCTTCGGGGTTGGATCGGCATGAATGAACGGAACATCAGCCCGAATGGGCTTCGCTGCGCACATGCCCGGTGGCGTGGAAGCGCGGATCCTCGGACAGATCCACCACCTGGCCGTCGATGATGTGCACGTTGCGCTGCGCACGCGCGGCCAGTTCGGGATCGTGCGTCACCATCACGATGGTGGCGCCCTCGCGGTGGATCTCCTCCAGCAGCTCCAGCACGCCACGCGCCATCTGCGTATCCAGGTTGCCGGTCGGCTCATCCGCCAGCAGCAGGCGCGGCGAGCCGGCCAGTGCACGCGCGATCGCCACACGCTGCTGCTGACCGCCGGACAGTTCGGCCGGGTAGTGCTTGGCCCGCGAGGCCAGGCCCACCCGCTCGAGCGATTCCATGATGCGCTGCTTGCGTTCGGCCGACTTCATGCCGCGGTAGCGCAGCGGCACCTCGATGTTGTCGAACACGTTGAGGTCGGGGATCAGGTTGAAGGCCTGGAAGATGAAGCCGATCTTCTCGTTGCGGATCTTCGAGCGGGCATTGTCGTTGAGGTTGCTCACCTCGATGCCGTCAAGGTGGTACTCGCCGCCGCTGAAGGTCTCTAGCAGGCCCGCGATGGTCAGGAAGGTGGTCTTGCCGGAGCCGGACGGACCGGTCACGGCGACGAACTCGCCCTCTTTCACGTCGATGTTGAAATCGCGCAGCGCATAGGTCTCCACCACTTCGGTGCGGTAGACCTTGGACAGGTGGGTCATCTTCAGCATGGTTGTTCCTCGGTGGTTGGAATCGGAAATCGGGAAAAGCGTCGATCTGGTGTCACTGCACAAATCAGTTGCTGATCGCAACCGTCTGGGCGCTCTTGAAGCTGTCGGTACCCGAGATGACGATGCGGTCGCCTTCCTTCAGGCCATCGAGAATCTCCACCTTGTCGATGCTGCTGGCACCGACGCGGATCGGGGTCTTGGTGGCGATGCCGTTGCGCACCACGTAGGCGTAGCTGCCGCCGGATTCGTCGACGAACGAGCCGCGCTGCACGGTCAGCACGTTGTCGCGCTTGTCCAGCAGCACACGCACGGACAGGCGCTGGTTCTGGCGCAACTGCTTCGGGGTCTGGCCGTCGAAGCGCAGCCGCGCCGCCACTTCGCCATTGACCACTTCGGGCGAGATCGCGCTGACCAGGCCCTTCCAGACATTGCCGTTGCCGCTGATCTCGCCGGACATGCCGATACCGAGATCGCGCGCGAAGCTTTCCGGCACCTGCATCTCGACCTGCAATGCCGACAAGTCGATCACGCTGAGCAGTTGCGCGTCTTTCGCTACCGTGGCGCGTTCGGCGATGAACAACTGGCCGACCTGACCATCGACCGGCGATTTCACATTCAAGTCGTCGACCTGGCGCTGCAGGTCCTGCACCACCAGCAGCTGGTTGTCGTGGGCGAGCTTCTTGGACTGGATGTTGAGATTCAGGCTGTCGTTGTTCATGCCCAGATCGGACTTGGCATGGGCCAGCGTGATGCGCGCCTTTTCCAGCAGGTCCTTGGCTTGATCGACCTCCACGCCTTTGGCGGCACCGGCGGCGAACGCCTTCTGCGTGCGGTCCAGTGTGGTTTCCGCGCTCTTGTCGTCGATCTGCGCGTTGTCGAAGGCCTTCTGAAGGTCGCTGCGCTTGCTGCGCGCGTCGACCTGCGCCTGCAGATAGTCGACCTGCATGGCAGCGGCCTTGGACTGCTCCTGCGCCAGCTTGTTGCGCAGCTCCGGGCTGTCGACCACGGCCAGCACCTGCCCCTTCTTCACCGTGTCGCCCGCATGCACCTGCAGCGTCACCGCACCACCGTAGGTGGCATACAAGGTGGGGCTGACCGCGGCAACCACCTTGCCCTCGGCGGCGATGTCGCGCACGAACGGCCCGCGTTCGACCGTTGCGAATGCCAGTCGCGAACTGCTGACCGAGGCCGACGCCGAAAACAGGCGACCGATGCCTGGCGCCAGCCATGCCAGCAGCCCAAGCACCAGCACGCCAGCACCAAGCAGCACGAACTGGCGCTTGCGGTTGGGTTTGACTTCGACCATGCGGTCTTGTGCGGAAGTATCGCGAATCATCATGCCGTTCCTGGCCGCGGACAGCGCGGTTGCACTGGGGTTGTAGCAATCCGTATGCCAGTCATCAGATGTTGCATATATATAAGCTTTTTCAATTACTTGACGTGTGTCACCGATGCAAATTGAGTGTCCGCGGACAATCCACGGACAAACGGACAGGACGCTGCAGACGGTCACGGCAGCTGGTCCGGAAGCGCCGCATGGCAAGCCCCTTGCCAGCCACACAGATCCGCGCTTAACGTTCCGCAAGTTCAATGACTGGACGCTCCATCGTGCGCAACTCATGGATTACCCGCCGCCGCTCGCCGATGCTGCTTTTGATGACCTTGTCGCTGCTGCTCGGCGGCGCGTGCAGCGCACAGGCCACGGATGCCTTCGTGGTGATTTCCGGGGGAGGCAATCCGGCCAGCAACCACTATTCGCAGTATCTGCAGGCACGCGCCTATGTGACTTATCTGCGCGCGCACTATCCGCACAAGTCGATCTGGACGTTCTTTGGTGCGGGCAACCAGAGCGGGCAGCCACCTGTGCTGTTTGATGTCGAGCAGACCGGCAAGGACGAGAAAGGCCACGACATCACTACCTGGATTGCCGGCGCGCTACCGGACAACCGACCTGCCCGACACGATGAGATCGCACGCGCCTTCCGCGACGAGATTCTTCCCGCGGTCAAGCAGGGCGGCACGCTTTATCTGTTCGTCGGCGACCACGGCGGCCCCTCGGCAGACTCGCCCGGCGAAAGCATCATCAGCCTGTGGGGCTGGAACCGTGATCCGACCATTCCCTACGGCTGGCGCGACTACCGCTACTCGGAAACCCTGGGCGTCGCCGAACTCCGCCGCTGGCTGTCTGCGGGCCTCGGCCGCGGACGGGTGGTATTCGTCATGAGCCAGTGCTTCTCGGGTGGCTTCCACTACCTGGGTCTGCCACGCGAAGAAGCCGCCGACCCGGCGTGGTTCGCCAAGCCGCCCGCCTGGGCCCGTCCGGTCAGCCATCCCTCCAGGTTGCCACCCGCCGCAGGCTTCACCGCGACCGACGATCAATCCTTCGCCTCGGGCTGTACGTCCGATGTGTCGGCGGATCGATGGGCAGGCTATGAGCGTTACATGCCGGAAAACCTGACCGGGCTGGACGTATTCACCCTCAAGCCCGGCAAGTTGCCGATGCGTGCATCGTTTTACGACGCTCACGTACAGGCCGTCCAGGTGGATCAGACGATCGACAAACCGCGCTCGACTTCGGAGCAATACCTTGTGGACTGGGCGCAGACGATCGCACGCATGGAACATGCGCCCGACCTTGCCGCCACGGTCAAACCCGCGCTGGCGCATTTCCGACAGGCGATGGACGGTGCGGCTCCGCAGATCGCCGATGCGGCGCTGCAGGCGCGTGCCGAGGAATTTCGCCACTACGCGGAACGCATGGTACAGGCCAATCCGAACCTGAAAGATCTGCTCCATGCCCCGCAGAGTGAACTCGAATCAGCGATACGACCGCAGCCGACGCGCTCACCCAGTAGTCGTGCGCGCAGATATCCCGACGGCGATACCAACGCGGCGATGAACGATCAGATGCTGTTTGGCAGTCTCTGGGGCAAGACCATCGAGCCGGCATGGCAGCACGCGCTCAACACAGGCGAGTTGTCGAAACTGCCCGCGCCGGTGCTGGCGTACGAGCGCGACCTGGCGAATTTCCGCGAAGCAGCCACAGCAGCGCAGAGCATGGGCAATGAGTCCGCGACCAACCCGGCCAGCGCGATCGATCCGGACTTGTTCGCCTACTACGAAAGCGGCTATGCCGATCCGGCGACCTTCGATCCAGCGCGTGCAAGAGTCATCGCCAGTTGGGACGGCCGTCGTTATCAGGCGATCCTGGCCTGGGCGAAAAAATCCGCCGACGAAAAAGTCAAAGCCGCCGCTATCGTCATGCTGGGCTTGATGCCAGATCTCTCATCCGATCGCGATGACGGTGAAACAGCACCCGCGCAGGCAGGCAAGCCGCGACCGTCGAAACCGCCGAGACCCGACCGCGACATTGCGGCGGCACGCCTGCTGCTGTATCGGCGGGTATTGGCAAGCTGGCAGTTTTTGCTGGAAATGAAGCACAAGCCTGCACTGGAGCAACTTGCCGCCCTCATCGAACTCGAGCGCACGCCATTGCCTGCCCCCACCCGATAACACGCGGCATGCCGATGGCCGCTGGCTCGCCCGATCCGGCGCCATGCCGGATCAGGCAGGGGCCATCATTACGCCGCCCCTTGCAACACGATGGCTTCGGCCTGAGTAATCCTTTTCGCCAGCTGCCGTCCCAGATTCGAAATTGCCTGCGGTTGCGCTGCCTCCAGCACGTTCAAGCCGGCCAATTGGCGATGACTGAAAGAAACCAGACGTGCCTCGCCCGGTTGGAAGCTGCGATACCCATGCAGCAGCCTGGTCGGCGCTTCCATGTCGGCCAATTGCAGCAGGGCGTCCCAAGCCAGGTAGTCCGTGTCGGGCAGCAAATGCAGGCGCGCATGCAGTTGCCCTTCATCGTCCAGACATTCCAGCCATTCGCGCGGGCCATCCCCGGTGATCGCGCTGGCCGCGACAAGCGAGCGGATCAACAGCAAGGGCGCCAGCTCACGATGGGCCAGCAGAACACCGCCGACGCAGGACTCCGCTGCCAGTGCGGTCGGTCGCCCGGGCACGTAAAGCACGCAACCAAGCAAGGGCAGCTGGCGCACGAACCGCTCTGGCGACATGCGCAACCACCGGCGCTGTGCTGGCACAGCGCGGCAGGAATGGCAGATCAGCGACGACGTTGAAGTGGACCAACCAAACACAGGCACCTCCGAGACGGAGCCCGGCTGGCGCCCGTCAGGCGGCGCTGGCGAAAGGCAGTGGGGAACGCGCAGGCAAGACAGACATCTGCGCATGCGACCTCTTCAGGCCGCCCGCAGGGTGCGTTTACTTGGTCAGGATCAGCTTGTCGTTGCGGGTCAGCCGCAGGTGGTACTCGCCACCCTGATGCTGGATCACCAGCTCGCGGCCACCAGCCAGCAGCGACTGGCTGGTGACATGCCGCGTGGCTGCCGCGATGCCCGGCGCGGGTGCGGACCGGCGCCGTGCTGCCAGAGCTTGCGATGATGGGGTCAGCGAGAGAACAGACGTCGACATGGCGGATTCCGCAGGAAGTGGGCGACGTTCAAATAATAATGATTCTCATTTAACTGTCAACCATCCCTTGTCCATGCCTACCCCAGCCGCTCAATCCGCAGCGCCGACCGCCTGCAGGATGCGTCGCGCGATGCCGGCGTCCAGCCGTGGCAGAAGATCCAGCGCCGCCAGGTTCTGCTCCAGTTGTTCGCGCCGGCTGGCCCCGAGCATCACCGTCGAAACATGCTCGTTGAGCAGGCACCAGGCAATCGCCAGTTGCGCCAGGCTGACGCCGAGCTCGCCGGCGATCGGCTGCAGGGCACGCACCTTGTCGATGCGTTCGCTGCCATGACCCAGCACACTTTCGCGCAGCCATTCGTAGCCCGGCTGGGTCAACCGCGAATCGGCCGGCACGCCGTCGTTGTACTTGCCGCTGAGCAAGCCCGACGCCAGCGGCGACCAGATCGTGGTGCCCATGCCATAGGCGGCATACAGCGGTGCATATTCCACTTCGACCCGCGAGCGATGCAGCAGGTTGTACTGCGGCTGTTCCATCACCGGCGCGTACAGGTGATTCTCCCGGGCGACCCGATGCGCCTCGTGGATTGCCTCGGCCGGCCATTCGCTGGTGCCCCAGTACAGCACCTTGCCCTGACGGATCAGCGTATCCATCGCCGCCACGGTTTCCTCGATCGGCGTATCCGGATCGGGACGATGACAGAAATACAGATCCAGATAGTCGACACGCAAACGTTGCAATGCCTGCGTACAAGCCTCCATCACGTGCTTGCGCGACAGCCCGCGCTGGGTCGGCAGCGGTTTGTCGTACGCGCCGAAGAACACCTTGCTGGAGACACAGTAACTGTCGCGCGGAAAACGCAGATCGGCCAGCACATCGCCCATCACCTGTTCGGCCACGCCGTTGTTGTAGGTCTCGGCATTGTCGAAGAAGTTCACCCCGCGATCATGCGCCAGCGCGAGCAGGTCGCGTGCCTGGCTGCGTCCCACCTGCTTGCCGAAGGTGACCCAGGCGCCGAACGACAACGCGGAAAGTTGCAGGCCGCTACGGCCAAGACGACGGTAAAGCATGGGGATGCTCCGATGACGGGGAAGACGGCCAGCATGCCAACAGTTGCGCCGCCGCGTCCATTCCTTGCGCTGAAGGCAGCTGTCACTGCCGACACATCGGCGTAGTCTTGGGCTTTCTCTCGCAGCGGAGTCCGTCATGTCCTCGATCAAAGGCTGGGCCGTCAGCGCCGCCGGTCAACCCCTCGCACTGACCACGTTCGACGTGGGCCCGCTCGGTGCCGAGGAAGTCGAAGTGGCGGTGGACTACTGCGGCATCTGTCATTCCGACCTGTCGATGATCCACAACGAATGGGGCAATGCACGCTACCCGTTCATCCCCGGCCATGAGGCGATCGGCCGGGTCACCGCGCTGGGCGCACAGGCGAAAGGGTTGAGCATCGGCCAGCGCGTCGGCATCGGCTGGACTGCCGAGAGCTGCATGCACTGTCGCCAGTGCCTGTCCGGCGACCAGAACCTGTGCGCATCGTCGGTCGCCACGATCGGCGGCCACCATGGCGGTTTCGCCGACAAGATGCGTGCGCACTGGGCGTGGACGATTCCGCTCCCCGACGGCATCGACCTGGCCAGCGCCGGTCCGTTGCTGTGCGGCGGCATCACCGTGTTCAAGCCCTTCCTTGCCTACGACATCAAGCCCACGGCGCGGGTCGGCGTGGTCGGCATCGGCGGCCTCGGCCACATGGCGATCAAGTTCGCCGCGGCATGGGGTTGCGAGGTCACCGCATTCACTTCCACCGCCGCCAAGGCCGACGAGGCACGCGGCTTCGGTGCGCATCACGTGGTGGCCAGCCGCGACTCCGGTGCGATCAAGGCGATCGCCGGCACGCTCGACCTGTTGCTGGTCACGGTGAACGTACCGATGGACTGGAACGCGCTGCTCGCCACGCTGGCGCCGAAGGGCCGCATGCACGTGGTCGGCGCCGTGCTGGAACCGATCCCGGTGCCCGCGTTCTCGCTGATCGTCGGCCAGCGCGACATCTCCGGCTCTCCCACCGGCTCACCGGTCGACATCGCCCGCATGCTGGATTTCGCCGCCCGCCACGACATCCGCCCGCAGGTGGAAATGTTCCCGATGGCCAAGGTCAACGAGGCACTGGCCCATCTGGAAGCAGGCAAGGCGCGTTACAGGATCGTGCTCGAAGCCTGATTCGTGCCGTCAACCGTGCCGCTGTACAACTGTACTTGCGGCACGACCTGACCTCCCCGCCACAACACATGGCGGACATGCATCGGCATGAAGATTTAAATCCGCCGCAATACTTACTCGACTTTGAAATCAGCTACCGTGAAAGCGATATTCGCCGCGGAGTTTTCGCGCCCAAGCACGATGGCAAACCCATACTTGTCGAGATAGACCTTGTGGTCTTTGCTGATCACGACACCGTTCAGATTGCTGTATTGACAGTCAAGCTCACGCGCCGTACCCAGTATTTTCGGGTTTATTTCCGACGCCTCGAAACTGCGGCCAAATACACAGCTCGTTTCATTGTGAATGAAATTTCTGGTCTGCCCCACATACCCGGCATCGTATGAAAAATGCAATTCATGGCCGGCTGCAGGCGTGTCGAAATGCGAAATCACCTGAGACTCGCTGATCCGGTTTGCATTGGCCGCAGTCAAGCTCAGACTCTGCCCTCGTACGTAATAAATATTTCTGTAAGTCAGATCCAGCTCCACCATGGTCTGTATGCCATTGCTGGAGAGCGTCGTAACGCCTCGCACGAAACCGTTACCCTCATTCTGGTATACGCCATGGCTCGTGTAGTGAGACACGCCCGTGCCTCCATTCTGTGTGCTGCTGGTAGTCATATCCAGCACCAGGCGGTGAAAGCCGACGGCCTGACTATCCGCATTGACGACGGTTTTTTGAACCTGGTCCGGCAGCGTTGCAGGGGTGAATTCGCGACTCGCATAGCCATCGAGATCCTGCATGATCGTTTTGACTGGAACCAAGCTCTGATTGACCGGCCTCGCTGCATTTTGCACGCACCCATTGAGCAGGCCGACCACTGCCACGACCATTACACAACCCGTAGTCTTTCCCATGTGCATCGTGGATCCCCTGTGAACTCGATGAAAGAGCAAAGTCGAAACAACTTTGCAACACACAACCATTCGACGAATCGATAATCTCTGCCAAGCCTTTCAAAGATTGCCGTCATCAAAATTCGTCGCGCAATTTATTGCGCCTGCAAGCCTGGATCGGCCAGCCGGGCTGGATTATACGGAAACCGCGATGAGTCCGATGCGCTCATCTCAACACTGCCTATTCCGAAAATGGACGGCGCTCTATATCAGTGCGTGCAACAGCCAACCAAGCAGGATCGCAGCAAACACACCAGCAACCACATCGTCGACCATCACGCCCATGCCGCCCTTCAGATGCCGGTCCAGCCAGCTGATAGGCCACGGCTTCCACACATCGAACAGCCGGAACAGCACGAAACCGGCCAGCAGCATCCACCATGCGAATCCGCTGGCTGGCAGCAGCGCGGGCAGCAACAGCGGGATCAGCGCGACCCACTGTCCGATGAATTCGTCCCACACCAAGCTGCGATGATCGTCGACGCCAAGTGCACGGCCGGCCACATTGCATGCCCACACGCCGACGGCAAAGCCGATCAGCAGCACAGCCAGATAGATCGGCAACGGCAGCTCACGCAGCAACAGCCATGGCAACAACGCCGCCAGCGAGCCGAACGTGCCTTGCGCCACCGGCGTCAATCCCGAACCGAAACCGCACGCCAGCCAACCCGCTGGCGTGGCCAGCAAGGCCCGACGTTGTTCGGCGCCGAGGGTCTTCCTGGCACTCAAGCGAAATGCTCCCAGCCGGATCGGCCCATGTTCAACCATTCATCGTCCGAGCCGCGTACACGCACGCCACTGCCTTCCACGATGCGACCGATCCGCGTCACGCCACAGCCAAGCCGCGAGAGATCCGCCTGCACGTCGGCCAGCCGCTGCACCGGCACGGTGAAGCACAATTCGTAATCGTCGCCGCCGCTGAGCGCGAAATGCAGCGCGGTCGCCTCATCGTGCAGACCGAGCAAGGCCGAGGAACGCGGCAGCAATGCCGCCTCGATTTCGGCACCGACGCCACTGGCCGTGCAGATGTGCCCGAGATCGGCGAGCAGGCCATCGGAGATATCGGCGCAGGCACTCGCCTGCCCACGCAAGGCGGCGCCTGCAGCCAGCCGCGGCACGGGGCGATTGAGCCGTTCGATCAGGAATTCGCGCAGACTGCTGCGCGGGTCGTCGTCGCGCCACGGATGCTGCAGGGCGTGCAGCCCGGCGGCAGCATCGCCCAGCGTACCGGTGACCAGCACCGCATCGCCGACGTGCGCGCCGGCGCGCGTGAGCGCCTTGCCCGGCGGCACGAAGCCGTGCACCGCCACACTGATGCAAAGTGGTCCGCGGGTGGTGTCGCCACCGACCAGAGCAAGCCGGTGCGGTTGTGCCAGCTCGGCGAAGCCTTCGGCAAAGCCTTCCACGAAGGCGGCATCGGGCGTGGGCAGCGTCAGCGCCAGCAATGCCCAGGCCGGACTCGCGCCCATCGCCGCAAGATCGGACAGGTTCACCGCCAGCGCCTTCCAGCCGATGTCGGCCGCGGCCGTACCACGCGGGAAATGCACGCCATCGACCAGGCTGTCGATCGCCACGGCCAGTTCCTGGCCGGCTGGCACGGCGAGCACGGCGGCGTCATCGCCGATACCCAACCGCACATCGTCGCGCGACTGCGCCGTGTGACGACGGATCAGTTCAATCAGATCGAATTCCATCAACGGATCGCCCGGCGGGAAACTGGCTAGCGGGTAAAAACGAGGGTGGGACTGTCGTGGTAGACGGTCTGCTGCCACAACCGGAACCCGGCTTTTTCGGCCACCCGGATCGACGGCAGGTTCCCGGGCGAGATGATGCACACCACGCGCAGCTCGGGGCGATGCGCCTGGCCCCAGGCGGCGATCGCCGCCACTGCCTCGCTCGCATAGCCGTTGCCATGCGCGTGCGGCGCCAGCACCCAGCCGAATTCCAGCATGCCCTGCAGCGACGGCTGCATGTCGCGCCTGAAATCGGCAAAGCCTATATCGCCGATGTAACGGCCACTGCACTTCTCCTCGACCGCCCAGTAGCCGTAACCGAGCAGACTCCACAGGCCGACGTACTGCAGCAGGCGCTTCCACACTTCCTCGGCCGTGGACGGGCGGCCACCGATGTAACGGACCACCTCGGGATCGGACCAGATCGCCGTACACGCAGCATGATCTTCCGCGCGATGCGCACGCAGCCGCAGCCGTTCGGTCTCGATCACCGGCACCAGTTCGACCGACGGCCAACCTGCCCCGGCGGCGGACATCAGCCCCGCTTCTCGACGACACGCAGCTCGGCGGCCAGCTTGTCCAACACCCCGTTGACGTAGCTGTGGCCGTGGTCGGCGCCGAATCGCTTGGTGACCTCGATCGCCTCGTTGATGATCACGCGATACGGCACGTCCGGGCGGAACTTCAGCTCATACGCGGCCAGGCGCAGTGCGGCGCGTTCGATCGGATCGATCTGTGCCACTTCGCGATCGATGTGCGGGCGCAGGCTGGCGTCGAGTGCATCGACGTTGTGCTCCACGCCGTGCAACAGATCCTCGAAGTATTCGAGGTCGGCCACTTCCATGTCCTGCTCGTGGCGGAACTGGTCGATCACCGCGTTCATGTGGCTGCCGCTCAGCTGCCACGCGTACAGCGCCTGCAGCGCGCGGCGCCGTGCGCGCGAGCGTGCAGCGAGATCGATACCTTGCGGACGCTGGTTCATCACAGCTTCCCGTACAGGTTGACCATCTCGAGTGCGGCGATCGCCGCATCGGCACCCTTGTTGCCGGCCTTGGTGCCCGAGCGCTCGATCGCCTGCTCGATGCTGTCGGTGGTCAGCACACCGAACGCCACCGGCACGCCGGAGCTATAGGCTGCCTGGGCCAGGCCCTTGGCGCATTCGCCGGCGACATAGTCGAAATGCGGGGTGGAGCCGCGGATCACCGCGCCGAGCCCGATCACCGCGGCGTACTTGCCGGAGTTCGCCAGCTTGTGCGCGGCCAGCGCGATCTCCCACGCGCCCGGCACGCGGATCAGATCGATAGCGTCGTCCTTCACGCCATGACGCACCAGGGCGTCGCGGGCGCCGGCCACCAGCGGCTCGACGACGAAGCCGTTGAAGCGGCCGGCGACGATGGCAAAACGGCCTTTCGGCGTGGCGAAATCGCCTTCGATGATCTTCATGGATTGCAGTTCCTGTGGGCGCAAGCCCATGCGGGCCAGCTATTTTACGGGTTTTCGAGCGGGCTGGCCGGCACCGGTCGGGCGAGATGGGGATAACCGTGGAAATCAAGCCGCGCCTGACCACCGGATACACGCAGCCGCGCGGGGACCCCGAACGGCAAGGTGAACTTGTCCGGCTCGTGGCCAAACGGCAGGTTGGCGATCACCGGTACCCGGGTCAGCTTGCTGATCTGGGCAAACCCGGCGGCGAGGTCGTAACCGTTGTCGTAGGCACTGGGCCGGCACGCGCTGAAGTCGCCCAGCAGCAGGGCGCGCTGCCGATCCAGCACGCCGGACAGGTGCAACTGGTACAGCAGTCGCTCAATGCGGAATGGCGGTTCGCCGATGTCTTCGACGAACAGGATGCCGCCGTCGATCTTCGGAAAATATGACGTGCCCAGCAGGCTGCACAGCATCGCGAGGTTGCCGCCCCACAGCGGCCCTTCGACATCCAGCTCGGTCTCGCCAGCCGCGTTCCAGCTGGCTGTGGCCTGCGGCGCGGTGACCGTTTGCCAGAAGTGCTGCCAGGTGAAATTGCTGAAGGCCGCAGCACCGAAATCCGGCCCCAGCATCGGGCCGCCGAAGGTGACCAACCCGCTCCGTGCGTGCAATGCCATCTGCAGCGCCGTGAAATCGCTGTGGCCGACCAGCACGGTGTTCATGCCGCCGAGACGCTCATGCAAGGCGTCGTAGTTGATGTACTCAAGCAGCCGTGTGGCGCCGTAACCACCGCGGATCGACAACGCGATATCCGGCAGCTGCTCGCAGGTCGCCAGCGCATGGAGGTCGGCGACACGCTGTGCGTCACCACCGGCATAACGCAGCTCGGTGCGTTCGAGCACATCCAGCCCACTCACGGCACAACCCGCCGCCTGCAGCCGCTCGACGCCGCGCATCATCGCAGCGCGGTCGTGCGGGTAGCCGGAGGGAGCGATCAGGCGAATGGCGATATCGGACATGGCGCGTCGTCGGTGATGGGAAAGCCTGAGTATGGATGGCCGAACATAGTCTCGTCGTGGCAAAACCCTGTCCACCCCGAGGCTACACGTACTCGACCACTTCCAGATCGAACCCGGCCAGGCCCACCAGCTTGCGCGGCGTACCCAGCACGCGCAGCTTGTGCACACCCAAGTCGGCCAGCATCTGTGCGCCGAGGCCGAGCTGGCGCCATTCCTGCTGCTGCGCCTCTTCCGGCGCCTGCGTGCTGGGCTGGCGATTCAACCGGGCCAGCAAGGCCTCCGGCGTATCCTCGCCAGACAGCACCAGCAGCACGCCGCGATCCTCGTCGGCGATGCGGCGCAGCGCCGAAGTCACGGTGAGGCCGAGGTCATCGCGCTTGAGATGCAGCACGTCCGACAACGTGTTCCGTACATGCACGCGCGACAGCACCGGTGCGCCGTCATTCACCTTGCCGCGCACCAGCGCGTAGTGCAGGCCATGACGGATCGCGTCGCGATAGGCGATCAGGCGGAACGGGCCGAACTCGGTTTCCACCTGTTCCTCGTGGACGCGCTGCACGGTCTTCTCGGTTTCCAGCCGGTAGCGGATCAGGTCGGCGATCGAGCCGATCTTCAGGCCATGTTTCGCCGCGAAAATTTCCAGCTCGGGGCGGCGTGCCATCGAGCCATCCTCATGCAGCACCTCGATCAGCACCGCCGCCGGCTCCAGTCCGGCCAGCGCAGCCAGGTCGCAACCGGCCTCGGTATGGCCGGCGCGAGTCAACACGCCACCCGGTTGCGCGGTGAGCGGGAAGATATGGCCGGGTTGGGACAGGTCCTGCGGCTTCGCATCGGCCTTCACCGCCACCTGGATCGTGCGTGCACGGTCGTGCGCCGAGATGCCGGTGGTGACGCCCTCGGCGGCCTCGATCGAGACGGTGAAGTTGGTGTGGTAGGCCGAAGTGTTGTCGCTGACCATCGGGCGCAGGCCGAGCTGGCGCGTGCGCTGCTCGGTCAGCGTGAGGCAGACCAGCCCGCGCGCCTCGCGCACCATGAAGTTGATGTCTTCCGGTCGCACCATCTGTGCGGCCATGATCAGATCGCCCTCGTTCTCGCGGTCCTCGTCGTCGAGGATCACCACCATGCGACCGGCGCGGATGTCTTCGAGAATTTCGGGAATGGTGTTGAAGCTCATGGGCAAGGTCCAGGAAACGGGGGAATAGGGGAAATCGTCATTCCGGCGAAAGCCGGAATCCAGTGACTCCGGCACATCGACCAAGGCACTGGATTCCAGCTTTCGCTGGAATGACGGTAGAGGAGTTCACGCGAAGCCGTGCTGCTTCAAAAACGCCTCGTCCAGCCGCGGCGTCTCGCCGCTGGACAGCAGCCGTTCGATATAGCGCGCCACCACGTCCACTTCGATATTCACCGCATCGCCGACGCGACGCACATGGAAAGCGGTGTGCTCGACCGTATGCGGAATCAGGTTGACGCCGAAACGATGACCCGAAACTTGGTTGACGGTGAGGCTGGTACCGTCGATGCAGACCGAGCCCTTCGCGGCGATGTAGCGCGAGATCGCAGCCGGCACCTCGAACGTCCAGCGCTGCGAGCGGCCGTCCGGCGTGATCGACACCACCTTGCCGAGACCGTCGACATGACCCGATACCAGATGGCCGCCGAGCCGATCGGCCAGGCGCAGCGCCTTCTCCAGGTTCACCGGGTCGCCGGCCTTCAGCTTGCCCAGCGAGGTCAGCGACAGCGTCTCGTTGGAGACGTCCGCACTGAAGCCGCGCGGCTGCAGCCCCACCGCGGTGAGGCAGACGCCGGACACGGCGATCGAATCGCCCAGTTGCACATCGGCGAGATCAAGCTCGGCCGTATCGACGGCCAGACGCACGTCGCCGCTGCGCGGCTCGATCCGCGCGATGCGGCCAACGGATTGGATGATGCCGGTAAACATCAGCGCAGCTCCGGCAGGAGGGCGATGAACCGCATGGATGCAATGGCTTTCATGAAACGTTTCCCGCGTCGAAAAGCTGCGAAAAACGCCCCAAGGCATGAGGTCGACGCACAGCCGCTAGGCCACGCGTCCGACCGTCTTCTCTTTATCCGGACTGTGAGGAAACTGTCGCCAGCTTCCAACCGTCGGCTCCGGTATCTGACCGGATCTGCTGACCCCTGGCCCGCTCCGGACCAAGGCGCTCGCGGGCTCGTTGCCGGGGATGAACCCTTCAACCTACCGCCGGTGGGGAATTTCGCCCCGCCCTGAAGACGCTATGTGGTGTTTGCCGGCTTGGCCGGCTGGCGCAGTCTAGCACCGACGCAGGAACTGGCTGCGGATGCACGCCGAAATGCAGCGTTCACCGCAGCATACAGTCGGCGCTCAGAGCGGACGCAGGCGCAGGCGCCAGTCGTGGCCCAGCTGACGCTGCTCGATCGGCTGCAGCTGCCAGCGGCTCGCCATGTCACTGAGCGTGGGCAGCTGCAGCAAGGGGCGGGCGCTGTCGCCCAGCAGCAGCGGTGCCACATACAGCAGCAGCTCATCCGCCATACCGGCGGCAAACAAGGCACCGCAAAGCGTCGGGCCGGCCTCGACATGCACTTCGTTGCAGCCGCGTCCGGCCAGCAGCGCCAGTACGGCACGCAGATCGAGCACCTCGCCGGACGTGGCTACCGCCACGCACTCGACATGCTCGAAGTGCTTGCCCGGATAGAACGACGCTGCATGCAGCACCAGCGTGGGCACCGAACCATCCAGCACGTGGTGACCGGCAGGGGTGCGCAGGCCACGGTCCAGAATCACGCGCAGTGGCGGCATGAACTGCTCGTCGCCGGACGGGCGCACGGTGAGTCGGGGGTCGTCGGCCAGCACCGTGCCGCTTCCGCTGAGGATCGCCGAGCTGCGTGCACGCCAGCGCTGCACATCGGCACGCGCCGCTTCGCCGGTGATCCACTTCGACTCGCCGTTGGCCAGCGCCGTGCGGCCGTCCAGGCTCATCGCCAGTTTCAGCCGCACCCACGGCCGTGCGCGCTCGATCCGGCTGAAGAATCCGATATTCAGCTCGCGCGCTGCTTCGCGCAGCAGGCCCACGTCGACCATGATGCCGGCCGCACGCAGCTTGCCGATGCCACGCCCCGCCACCTGGGGAAACGGATCCTCGGCGGCGACGACCACCCGCCTCACCCCAGCAGCGATCAGCGCATCGGCGCACGGCGGCGTGCGCCCCTGATGCGCGCACGGCTCCAGCGTCACGTAGGCGGTCGCGCCACGTGCGCGATCGCCCGCCGCACGCAGCGCGAACACTTCCGCATGCGGCTCGCCGGCACGCTGGTGCCAGCCTTCGCCGACGATTTCCGCGCCATGCGCGATCACACAGCCCACCCGCGGATTGGGTTGGGTGGTGAACAGGCCGCGCTCGGCCAGCCGCAGCGCCTGCGCCATATGCGTGTGATCGAGCGCCGAGAAGGCAGCCGCGTTCATGTGCCGGATTCCAGCTCAAGGTGAAGTTTCTTCGGCGTGACACGCCGCCATGCATCGCGCAGCAACTGATTCACCCAGACCTCTTCCATCGCGGCAATGCGCACATGCGTCCAGCCATGCTTGCCCCAGCTCGGGTCGGGCTCGAACAGATCGTCGGCCGACATGCGCAGCACGTCGAGTTCGTCGAGGGAAAACTTGAAAATGGCGCGATCGTCGCGACGGGAAAACTGCGCGAAGATCTTGCCGCGCACGCGGAACGATGGCGTGCCGAAGTGATCGACCTCCTCCGCCTGCGGCAGCTGCATGGCAAGTTCGCGGAAGCGATCCAGCGTCACCATGCGCAGTCAGCCCGCGCTCATTTGTCGCGCCGACCGCCACCCAGCAGCGGCAACTGCATCTCGTCCAGCCCCGGCAGGTCGCGCTCCAGCTTCTCGATCTCCTCGCGGAATGCGTGCACGTCCTCGAATTTGCGGTAGACCGAGGCGAAGCGCACGTAGGCGACCTGATCGAGGTTCTTCAGTTCGCGCATCACCAGCTCGCCGAGCTGGCGCGACGATATCTCGCGCTCGCCGCTGCGGCGCAGGTCGTTGATGATGGTGCGCACCGCACTGTCCACATCGTGGCTGGCCACCGGGCGTTTCTGCAGTGCGCGCTCGAAGCTCACCCGCAGCTTGCGCTCGTCGAACGTCTCGCGGCGTTCGCCGCTCTTTACGATCGTCGGCAGCTTGAGCTCCGCCGTCTCGAACGTGTTGAAACGCTCACCGCATTGCGGGCATTCGCGTCGACGACGCACCGTCGAGCCGTCCTCGGCCAGCCGGGAATCGATCACGCGGGTGTCTTCGTGCTGGCAGAAGGGGCAATGCATGCTCAGTAAGTGTCGATCATCGTCTGCACGAAAGCACGTACCGCCGGCGGCAACCGCCCCTGCAGCGCACCGCGTTCGTGCTGGAACAGGGTGGCAACGAAGAAAGGATGACCGTCCAGCTCGATGCCACGCACGTCGCCGGCATCATCCACGGCATTGATATGCAGCGGGCCATTGACAAGCGCTTGACGAAAATCAGGGCCAAGGCCGTAGTTGCAGTGATAACCCTCGACAATCGAGGTCGCTCCATAGGCCCGCGCCAGCCGCGAACCGGCGACGAGCTGCACCGCATCGGTGACCTCGACCAGCGAGCACAGCAGCGGCACGATCACCTGTCGTTGTGCCTGCGGCGCCGTTTCAGCATGTTCGGCATCGGTCCAGCCCAGCACATTGCGTGCGTATTCGATCACCGCATGCTGGAAACCGCCGCAGGTACCCAGGAACGGAATGTGGCGCTCGCGTGCCACGCGGATCGCGGTGAGCGCACCATCCATGCTGCGATAGGGGCTGGCCGGCACGCACCAGAGTCCATCGAACTCGGCCAACGCCGCACCGTCGCCGACCTGTTCGGTCGGCACCCAGATCGACTCGACCTCTGCACCGCAGGCATCCGCCGCCATCCCCAAGGCCAGCGGAATGGCGCGATGGGCGACCACATCATCGTTGCGGTCGCCGATCAGTCCGATCTGCAAGGCATGCATGCCGGTGGACTCAGCCGTACACCGGGTACTTCTTGCACTGCGCCGTGACGTTCGCGCGCACCTTGGCGATCACCGCCTCGTCGCCCGGCGCATCCAGCACGTCGCAGATCCAGTTCGTCAGCTCGATGCAGTCCGCTTCCTGGTAGCCGCGGGTGGTGACGGCCGGGGTACCGACGCGCAGGCCGGAGGTCACGAAAGGCTTGCGCGGATCGTTCGGCACGGCGTTCTTGTTGACCGTGATATGCGCCTTGCCCAGCGCCTCTTCCGCATCTTTGCCGGTGACGTCCTTGCCGATCATGTCGACCAGCATCAGGTGGTTCTCGGTGCCGCCGGAGACGATCTTGTAGCCGCGTTCGATGAAGGTTTTGGCCATCGCCTTGGCGTTCTTCACCACCTGGGTCTGGTAGGCCTTGAACTCGGGTTCCAGCGCTTCCTTGAACGCGACCGCCTTGGCCGCGATCACGTGCATCAGCGGGCCACCCTGGATGCCGGGGAACACGATCGACTGCAGCTTCTTCTCGATCTCTTCGCCGGCGCCCTTGGCCACGATGATGCCGCCGCGCGGACCGCGCAGGGTCTTGTGCGTAGTGGATGTCACCACGTGCGCATGCGGCAGCGGGCTCGGGTACACGCCGGCGGCGATCAAGCCGGCGACGTGGGCCATGTCGACGAAGAACAGCGCGCCGACCGAATCGGCGATCTGGCGCATGCGCGCCCAGTCGACCACCTGCGAGTAGGCGCTGAAGCCGCCGACCAGCATCTTCGGCTGGTGCTCGGTGGCGAGGCGCTGCACCTCGTCATAGTCGATCCGGCCATCGGCGTCGACGCCGTACTGCACCGCGTTGAACAGCTTGCCGGAGATGTTGACCTTGGCGCCGTGGGTGAGATGGCCGCCATGCGCCAGGCTCATGCCGAGGATCGTGTCGCCCGGATTGAGCAGCGCGAGGTACACCGCCTGATTGGCCTGCGAGCCCGAATGCGGCTGCACGTTGGCGTAGGTGGCGCCAAACAGCTGCTTCAGGCGCTCGATCGCCAGCTTCTCGGCGATGTCGACGTACTCGCAGCCACCGTAATAGCGCTTGCCCGGGTAACCCTCGGCGTACTTGTTGGTGAGCTTGGAGCCCTGCGCTTCCATCACCCGCGGACTGGCGTAGTTCTCCGAAGCGATCAGCTCGACGTGGTCTTCCTGGCGCTGACCCTCATCGGCGATGGCCTTGGCCAGTTCATCGTCATAACCGGCGATCGTGCAGTTCTTCGGAAACATTCTGGCCTCGGCAGATAGGGAGCGGGGAATAGCCGGAAAGTGTAGCGCTGCCGGGCGTTTGCGGCCACCGCCCGGCTTCAGCGACCATGCCGACCCTGCCGGTGCACCGCCGCGACCAGCACGTAGCTGATGATCATCAGCAACAGCCACGCCCCCAGCTTGCCGGCCGGCACCATGCTCCAACCGTGCCGCTGGGCCGGATAAAGCCACGCCTTGGTGTATGTGCCGACGTTTTCCGCCAACCAGATGAACAGCGCCACCAGCACGAAACCCAGCAACAGCGGCATGCGCCGGTGCACGCGGCGGATGCGGTAATGCACCCAGCTGCGGCCGAACAGCAGCACCAGGGCCGCGAACAGCAGCGGACGCGCATCCGGCAGGAAGTGATGGGTGAAGAAGTTGAGGTAGATCGCCGCCGCCAGCGACACGGTCGCGCCAAACGGCGGATGCCGGCTGAAACGGAAGTCGAACAGCCGCCACGCACGGGCGATGTAGCTGCCGATCGATGCGTACATGAAGCCGCTGAACAGCGGCACGCCGCCCAGGCGCAGCAGCGACGCCTCCGGATAGCTCCACGACCCCATCGCGGTCTTGAACAGTTCCATCAGCGTGCCGACCACGTGGAACAGCAGGATCACCTTCGCCTCCTCCACGCTTTCCAGCCGCAGCGCGAGCAGGCTTAGCTGGATCGCAATGGCCGCCAGGGTGAGGAAGTCGTAGCGGGCCAATGGCGCCGTGGCCGGATACCAGCGCCACGTGGCCAGCAGCAAGGCCACCATCAAGCCGCCGAACAGGCAGGCCGAGGCCTGCTTCAGGCCGAAGCAGACCAGCTCGTGCATGCCCACGGCCCATCGCCCGCGGACCCGCAACTGCCGCGCTATGCGTTGGTCCAGCACCGCCAGGCGCCGCATCAGCATGGTCGCCGGCCATGTCGCTGGTTTCGTCATCCTCATCATGCATCCCGGCGAGCACTACAAGGCTGTGGAGCGTGAAGGCAGGTTCTGGCGCCGCACATGCAGCGATCTGGCCTGACGCGGGCATCCGCGGTGAAGTGCCGGGCGGGATCCGGCCTTCGCCGCAAGGCGGGCACCCAGGCGCGCCGCTTCGTCCCAGGTCGCCCCTTGAAGCAGCATGTGGCCGGCCGACAGGGCGTCGCTGCACAGTGAACGCAGCCGGCCGGGGACGGCGTCTTCGCAGCGTCGCCGGCATGGCATCACAAGCCGCTATAATGCGCGGTTTGATACCCACGCCCAACGCAGCGCCTGCCTTTCCGGGCCGGCGACGCGCATGCCTCCGGAGGCTCCATGAGTTCGCAATACATCTACACCATGAACGGGGTCAGCAAGATCGTCCCGCCGAAGCGCCAGATCATCAAGGACATCTCGCTCAGTTTCTTCCCTGGCGCGAAGATCGGCCTGCTCGGCCTGAACGGCGCAGGCAAGTCCACGGTGCTGAAAATCATGGCCGGCGTGGATACCGATTTCCAGGGCGAGGCACGCCCGCAGCCGGGCATCAAGGTCGGCTACCTGGCGCAGGAGCCGCAGCTCGATCCGGAAAAGACCGTGCGCGAAGCGGTCGAGGAAGGCGTCTCGGTGATCCTGGACGCGCAGAAGCGCCTGGAAGAGGTCTATGCCGCCTATGCCGAGGAAGGCGCCGACTTCGACAAGCTGGCCAAGGAGCAGGAGCAGCTGGAAAGCATCCTTGCGGTGAATGACGCCCACGCACTGGAGCGCCAGCTGGAAGTGGCCGCCGATGCGCTGCGCCTGCCGCCCTGGGACGCCAAGATCGGCCCGCTGTCCGGTGGCGAGAAGCGTCGCGTGGCGCTGTGCCGCCTGCTGCTGTCCAAGCCGGACATGCTGCTGCTCGACGAGCCGACCAACCATCTGGACGCCGAGTCGGTGGACTGGCTGGAGCAGTTCCTGCAGAACTACCCCGGCACCGTGGTGGCGGTCACCCATGACCGCTACTTCCTCGAGCACGCCGCCGAGTGGATTCTGGAACTCGACCGCGGCCGCGGCATTCCCTGGAAGGGCAACTACACCGACTGGCTGGAGCAGAAGAGCGAGCGCCTGGCCCGCGAAGAAGCGGCCGAGAAGGGCCGCCAGAAGGCACTGGCGCGCGAGCTGGAGTGGGTGCGCTCGGCGGCCAAGGGCCGTCAGTCCAAGGGCAAGGCGCGTATCAACCGCTTCGAGGAACTGAACTCGGTCGAATACCAGAAGCGCAACGAGACCAACGAACTCTATATTCCGCCGGGCGAACGCCTGGGCCAGGAAGTGATCGAGTTCAAGAACGTGTCCAAGCAGTTCGGCGATCGCCTGCTGATCGACGACGTCTCGTTCAAGGTGCCACCGGGCGCGATCGTCGGCGTGATCGGTCCGAACGGCGCCGGCAAGTCCACCCTGTTCAAGCTGATCACCGGCCAGGAAACCGCGGACAAGGGCGAAGTGAAGCTCGGCCATACCGTGCAGCTGGCCTATGTCGACCAGTCGCGCGACAGTCTCGATCCGAACAAGAACGTGTGGCAGGAAATCTCCGACGGTGCCGACATCATCACGATCGGCAAATACGAGCTGCAGTCGCGCGCGTACATCGGCCGCTTCAACTTCAAGGGCACCGACCAGCAGAAGATGGTCGGCAGCCTGTCCGGCGGTGAGCGCGGTCGCCTGCATCTGGCCAAGACCCTGATGCAGGGCGGCAACGTGCTGCTGCTCGACGAACCGTCCAACGATCTGGACGTCGAGACGCTGCGCGCGCTGGAAGACGCGATGCTGGAGTTCCCCGGCTGCGCGATGGTGATCTCGCATGACCGCTGGTTCCTCGACCGCATCGCCACCCACATCATCGCGTTCGAAGGCGACTCCCACGTCGAGTTCTTCCCCGGCAACTACAACGAGTACGAGGCCGACAAGAAGCGCCGTCTCGGCGACGAAGGCGCGCGCCCGCATCGGGTGAAGTACAAGAAGCTGGCTTGAGAGCAGGAGTGGGGGAAGAGGAGTGAGAAGCAAGAGAAGGCGACAGCTTGCAAGCCCTCTCACTCCTAACTCCCATTCCCTCGCTTCTCGAACAGCAGGAGTGAGCGGAGAGAAGTGAGAAAAGAGAGGACGGCATCGGCGAACCCGCTTTCTCTCACTCATCGCACCTCATCACTCACTTCTCAACCGGAGACTCCGATGCACTTCATGCAAGCCCTGCAACAGGCCTGGACCCGCAACAACTCGCTGGTCTGCGTCGGCCTCGATCCGGAGCCGTCGAAGTTCCCCGCGCATCTGCGCGGCAACCCGGATGCAGTCTTCGAGTTCTGCCGCGCCATCGTCGATGCCACTGCCGACCTGGTCTGCACGTACAAGCCGCAGATCGCCCATTTCGCCGCACTGCGTGGCGAAGACGCGCTGGAACGGCTGATCGCGCATATCCACCAGAAGCACCCGGACGTGCCGGTGATCCTCGACGCCAAGCGCGGCGATATCGGCAGCACCGCACAGCATTACGTCAGCGAAGCGTTCGACCGCTATAAGGCAGACGCGGTGACGCTCAACCCGTATCTCGGCCGTGACTCGGTGCAGCCGTTCCTCGATCGCGCCGACAAGGGCGTGATCCTGCTGTGCCACACCTCCAATCCCGGCGCCGCCGACCTGCAGGATCTCGACGTGGGCGGCAAGCCGCTGTACCAGCACGTGGCGCAGATCATCGCGCGCGACTGGAATACGAACGGCAATTGCGCCCTGGTCACCGGCGCCACGTGGCCGGAACAACTGCGCGAAGTGCGCGCGCTGGTCGGCGACATGCCGCTGCTGGTGCCCGGCATCGGTGCGCAGGGCGGCGACGTGGAAGCGGTGGTGCGCAACGGTCGCCGTGCCGATGGCCGCGGCCTGCTGATCAGCTCATCGCGCGCGATCCTCTACGCCGGCAATGGCGAGGATTACGCGCAGGCCGCGCGTATCGCGACGCAGGAACTGCGCGACAAGATCAATCGCTATCGCGGCTGACGGCGGCTTTACTCACCCTGTCGATCGCGACATAGTCGACCCTCGGATCCCCGAGGGCGACGCATGCGCACTCCCGTAAAAGGCGACAGCCCGATCGATCACGCGCGTCGCCGCTTGCTGCACGCAACGGGCGTGTCACTGGCAGCGTTCGCCTGCCCCTTCCCGTTGTTCGCACGCGCCAGCGCCCCCGCTGCGCGCTCGCGCCTGATCCTGCTTGGCACGGCCGGTGGCCCAACGCCCAAAGCGGACCGCTCCGCGCCGGCGAATGCCATCGTGGTCGATGGCGTGATCTACGTGATCGACTGCGGCAACGGCGTTGCACGGCAGATGGTGAAAGCGGGGCTCGATCTCGGCGCGATCCGCAACGTGTTCATCACACACCAGCACTCCGACCACAACGCCGACTACGGCAACCTGTTGCTGCTGGCCTGGGCGGGACCGCTGCACAGCCGGGTCGACACGTGGGGACCACCGCCGCTCAAGGAGATGACGCGGTTGTTCCTGCAAATGAACCACTACGACATCCGCATTCGAATGGCTGACGAGGGTCGACCATCCCTGGCGCGGTTGATCGTGCCGCATGAACTGACCACCCCGGGCATGGTGATGCAGGATGCGCGGGTGAAGGTCACCGCCGTACTGGTGCAGCATCCACCGGTCAGGCCTGCGTTCGCCTATCGCTTCGACTGCCCGGACCGCTCCATCGTGTTCTCCGGCGACACGCGGCCGTCCGAAAACCTGGTGGCGCTCGCTCGTGGTGCCGATGTGCTGGTGCACGAGGTGATGTACCTGCCCGCGCTGGACAAGCTGATCGCCACCGAGCCGAACGCCAGCCGCCTGCGCGAACACCTGCTGGCCAGCCACACCACCACCGAACAGGTGGGTCGCATCGCTGCCGACGCCGGGGTGAAGACCCTGGTGCTGTCGCACTTCGTGCCCGGCGGTTATCCGCCGATTCCGGATGAGGTGTGGCGTGATGCCGTGACGCCCCACTTCAAGGGACGCCTGATCGTGGGGCACGACCTGCTGGAAATCTGAAGCTCCGCGATTGCAATCGCCGATCACTGCGCGAATGTGTTCTACCTCATATCAGGCATACGGGCATACCCGTCATCCAGTCGCGGTCTTGGCCGCCTGCAGCATCTTCGTCTTCAGATCCAGCGCATCGGCCGCATCCAGCAACGCACGTGCAAAGCTGCGCACCTCGGTAGGACGCAAGGCATACCAGTTCCCGGTCTTGCTGTCTTCGGCCACGTTGCGACCCGTGCGCGATACGCAATGCGGCCGGAAGATCACCATCCCGGTGAGCGATTCCGAACTGATATCCGCAGAGACAATCTGCATGTGCGTTTCGTCTTCTTTCTTCACCGAACTTCTCCCGGGCGGATATCCGCCCGTCTGCAGCTTACGCTACCGGGAGTTCCACTGTTGTTGGAGGCGTTGCCGGCGGCTCGGCGTATGGCTGTTTGGCCAACCGGCGACGCAGCCAACGCTCGCATGGCGTCGACAGCCAGCGTTCCACGGCCGCACCCAGCAGCCAGCACAGGGGCAACACCAGCAGATACCACAGCAAGCCATACCGGTAGTCCGCGCCGCTGAGCCTGAACAGCCACACCGCCGGCGTCACCACGAACATGTGGGTGAGATAGACCTCGTAGCTGAGCCGTCCCCAGGATCGCAGCCAGTCCAGCACCCGCCATGGCCGCCAGTCTCCGCGGCGCTGGCGTTGCTCGCAGGCCAGCAGCAGACACAGCGCGGAGAGCGCCAGCAGCAGCATGTAGCCGTCGCGCAGCAGATGCCACATCAGCGCCCCGTCGATCGTCGTCGCCACCAGACCGATGGCGCCCAGCCATCCCAGCAAGGCGGCCGTGCGCGCTGGCAGCGTACCGGAGCGTGCTGCCAGCAACGCACCAAGCACGCCGATCGCAATCGCCGACATGCCCGGCAGGTAGGCCTTCTCCTGCCAGATCTCGTTGCCGCGCAAGGCGGCGTGCGTCCATGGCATCGACAGCGCGAGCAACGCCAGCAGCGGCACCAGCACCCAGCGCCGGCGCGTCAGCAGACAGATCAACGGAAAGCCGATGTAGAACACTTCCTCGATCGACAGCGACCACAGCACGTCCCAGTTGCCCGGCAGGTAGCCGGTGTGTCCTTCGTACCAGTTCAGATGCAGCCCGAGCGCTGCCCAGAGCGCACCCGGCAGCGACTGGCCCGGGCGACTGATGATGTAGCCCGGTACCGCCAGCAGATGCAATACCGCGAGCACGGCAAGCAGCGCCAGCAGGCAGGGCACGATGCGGGCGAAGCGACGCGCATAGAACGCACGCAGGTCGATCCGTTCCAGGCCACCCCAGCGTTGCAGCGCGTTGCCGGCGATCAGGAAACCGGAGACCACGAAGAACACGAACACGGCCTCGTAGCCGTTGTAGTTGAGCCGGCTCAGGAACCAGGGCGGCAGCACATCGGCCAGCGCGGTTTTCTTGAGCGGAATGCGCAGGCCGAGATGGTTGAGGATGACGAACAGGATGGACAGACCGCGCAGCAGGTCGATGCCGGGATTGCGGCGTGCCTGCATGGATGGCGCATCTGTCCCGACCATCATCGAAGGCTGCATGGATTCCATCGCTGACATCGGCCGCCCTGTCGTCAAAGAGCAGCATCATCCATGCACAGGTGGCATCGCATCAATGCCGTCGCCCGGGAATCACCCGGTGACTTCCACCCCACGCCAGAAGGCCACGCGGCCCTTGATCTCGCGGGCGGCCTCTTTCGGTGTCGGGTAATACCACGCGGCATGGGCATTGACGTCGCCATCCACGATCACGTCGTAATAGCTGGCCGTGCCTTTCCACGGGCAGACGCTCTGATGATCGGTGGCACGAAAGTGCTCCTGGCTCAACGCATCGGCAGGAAAATAGTGATTGCCTTCGACGACGACGGTGTCATCGCTTTCAGCCAGCACGGCGCCTTTCCAGATCGCTCGCATGTCAGTCGTCTCCGATGTCCTGGCCAGGAAACAGCACGTCGGTGTAGCCGAACTTGCCGAAGTCGGTGATGCGCGAGGGGTACAGCCGGCCGATCAGGTGATCGCATTCGTGCTGCACCACGCGGGCATGGAAACCTTCGGCAGTGCGCTCGATGCGCTGGCCTTGCGGGTCGACGCCTTCGTAGCGAATCAGCGAGTAGCGACTCACCGCACCACGCAGGCCAGGCACCGAGAGACAGCCTTCCCAGCCCTCTTCCATGTCCTGCGACAGCGGCGTGATCACCGGATTGAGCAGGATTGTGCGCGGCACCGCCGGCGCATCGGGATAACGCTCGTTGCTGTCGAAGCCGAAGATCACCAGCTGCAGGTCGATGCCGATCTGCGGTGCGGCGAGACCGACGCCATCGGCGGCATGCATGGTGTCGAACATGTCGGCGATCAGCGCGTCGAGCTCTGCGCTACCCAGCATCGCGTCGGGCACTGGCGGCGCAATGCGCAGCAGGCGCGGATCGCCCATTTTCAGGATGTCGCGGATCATGGAAACCTCACAATCAATTAGCGCCTACCCATTGATTGTGGCTTTCGCAGCGTGAATACAAGCCCCAACCTGGTTTTCCATCACTCCGGCGCTGGCCGGAATGATGGAAGCAGCGACAGTCCGACGCTCAGCCGCCGAACACCTTCTTCAGCAGGTCGCTGCTGCGCGCAGCCGGATTGTGGCGGATCGACTGCTCCTCCTCGCCGATCATGGTGAACAGGCCATATCGCCAGCCACACGGCGGAAGAAATCGGTGGCCGCATGGTCGCCGCCGGCAAGGATGCTGCGTGCGTCGCTCAGCGTCATCTTGCGCGCGAGATTGCCGGCCTGCTCGAGTTTGCCCGGCAGCGGAATGCGCACCTTGGCGTTCTTCCAGAAACCGTCCTTGCGTCCGAGACTGTTGATCGCATCGGTGGTGCCCTTGGCCAGTGCCTGCTTGAGGCCGGAAGCGATGTCGCTGTTGGGCAAGCCGCTGCCAAGCTGCGAGGAGCTTGACGTCGACTGCTTGGCCTTGTTCAACAGATCCTTGAACTGGCCGCCCCCGGTGGCACTGACCGGCAAGCTGGCGACGACGAGAGCGGACCCTAGCGTACCGTGATGCGCATACTGGGTTCCTTGCACCCGACAGGAAGACCAGTGTACCCGGCGCACCTGACCGCGGAGGTGGCTGCCCGGTCGCAGCCATTCGACCAATGGCTAATGCCTGCAGCGCCGTTTTGGCATTGACCCCCGTCGCGGACGGGACGACCCTTGGACATCAGCCCGAGGAGAAGCCGCCGATGCACCCTGCCATCCCCAAGCCGAGCCCGGCCAGCAAGATCCTGTGGGTCGCCATCGCCATCGTCGGCGCGTTCTGCCTGGGCGTGGTCGCGCTGCGCCGCGGCGAGCCGATCAACGCGATCTGGCTGGTCGCCGCCTCGATCGCGATCTTCGTGATCGGCTATCGCTTCTACGGCAAGCTCATCGAACACTCGGTGCTGCAGCTGGACCCCACCCGCGCACCGCCTTCGGTGCTGCGCAACGACGGCCTCGACTACGTGCCGACGGACAAATGGGTGGTGTTCGGCCATCACTTCGCCGCGATCGCCGGCGCCGGTCCGCTGGTGGGCCCGGTGCTGGCCGCGCAGATGGGCTACCTGCCCGGCACGCTGTGGATCCTGTTCGGCGTGGTGTTCGCCGGCGCGGTGCAGGACTTCATGATCCTGGGCCTGTCGTTGCGGCGCGATGGCCGCTCGCTGGGCCACATGCTGCGCGAGGAGCTGGGGCCGATCGCCGGCGTGGTGGCGATGTTCGGCGTGCTGGTGCTGATGATGATCGTGCTGGCGGTGCTGGCGCTGGTAGTGGTCAAGGCGCTCACGCACAGCCCTTGGGGCACCTTTACCGTAGCCGCCACGATCCCGATCGCGCTGCTGATGGGCATGTATCTGCGCTGGTTCCGCCCAGGCAGGATCCTGGAGGTGTCGATCATCGGCCTCGTGCTTCTGTTGGCCTCGATCTGGTTCGGCAAGACCGTAGCCGACTCGGCCATGCTGGCGCCGCTGTTCGACTTCGACGCGAGGGGCCTGGCGTGGCTGCTGATCGCCTACGGCTTCTGCGCCTCGGTGCTGCCGGTGTGGCTGCTGCTGGCACCGCGCGACTACCTGTCCACCTTCCTCAAGATCGGCACCATCGCGCTGCTGGCGCTGGCGATCTTTCTCTCCGCACCGACCCTGCAGATGCCGGCGGTGACCAAGTTCATCGACGGCACAGGCCCGGTGTTCCAGGGCGGCCTGTTCCCGTTCCTGTTCATCACCATCGCCTGCGGCGCAGTATCGGGCTGGCATTCGATCATCGCCTCCGGCACCACGCCCAAGCTGCTCGCCAACGAAGGTCAGGCACGCCTCGTCGGCTACGGCGGCATGCTGATGGAGGCGTTCGTGGCGATCATGGCGTTGATCGCCGCCTCCTCGCTGCACCCGGGCGTGTACTTCGCGATGAATTCGCCGGCCGCGATCGTCGGCAGCACCGTGCAGGATGCCGCCACCACGATCAGCCAGTGGGGCTTCGTGGTAACTCCGGACGAGTTGCTGCGGACCGCGAAGAACATCGGCGAATCCAGCATCCTTGGTCGCGCCGGCGGGGCGCCGACCCTGGCCGTGGGCATGGCGCAGTTGCTGCACAACATCATCCCAGGCGGCAGCATGATGGCGTTCTGGTACCACTACGCGATCCTGTTCGAGGCGCTGTTCATCCTCACCACGGTCGATGCCGGCACCCGCGTCGGCCGTTTCATGATCCAGGAGATCGCCGGGCTGATCCACAAGCCGCTGCAGGAAACCGAATCGTGGACCGGCAACCTGCTCGCCACCGCGATCTGCGTGGGCCTGTGGGGCTACTTCCTGTACCAGGGCGCGGTCGATCCGCTCGGCGGCATCAACACGTTGTGGCCGCTGTTCGGCATCGCCAACCAGATGCTCGCCGCGATCGCGCTGATGCTATGCACCGTGGTGGTGGTGAAACTGAAACGCGAGCGCTACGTGCTGGTGCCGGGCATCCCGGCGATCTGGCTGATCGTGTGCACGCTCACCGCCGGTTGGCAGAAACTCAGCGGCCCGATCAGCTTCACCGCCGCCGCACGGAAATACGCGCAGGCGATGCAGGACGGCAAGCTGCTGGCGCCGGCGAAGAGTGCCGCCGAAATGCAGCGCATCGTCACCAACAACTACGTCGACATGGCGCTCACCGGACTGTTCATGCTGCTGATCGTGGCGATGCTCGGCTTCTCGCTGCGCGCGCTTATCCGCGCATGGAAAACCAATCACCCCACCGCGCACGAAGAACCGTATGTGGCATTGAGCAGCATCGCGCACTGAGGGCACCGTCATGAACAGGTCGATGCAGATGCTTGGGTCAAGCTGGAAGTGGGCGGTGCAGACCGCCCGCCTCTGCTGCGGCGTGCCCGACTACGATGCCTACGTGAAACATCTGCGCGAGCATCATCCCGAACGCGAAGTGCCCAGCTACAAGGAGTTCTTCCGCGAGCGGCAAGTGGCACGTTACAAGGGAGGTGGCGGACGGTGCTGCTAAGCGCGTGAAGGACACCTCACGCCGTAAGGACCGGAGTTTCGTAACGAAACAAGACGTCACCAGCACCATCCAAAATTGTCCCCGACACCGTTTCGGCTCCAGCAAGCCAACGTATAGGTGCCGGCGGCAAGCGACGTGCGTTAATTGCCTCCGCCGCCTTTAGCTCCAGACTTGCCGAGCATGAATACCCGGCAAGAGCCATACGGGGTGGCCTTATCTGCTTATTCCTCTCTTGGCTTAGGCCTGAACAAGCTGCGGACGAAGCCGATTCCAACCAGCCCCCACAGTGTGGAAAGAAACAGCACGAATCCAGCGCCGGTGATGTTGTCCGCGTATGGGTTACCTACCACGTCATACGGCGTATTTGCGGCAGGGTTTTGTGGAAGGTACTTCACCTTGATCACGCGACTTCCTTGATTAATCCCATCCTCGTCGCGCTGGCTTAGATGCGACCAAAGATCACTACGGCCAAAGGAGTCCGTACAAGTAAACCATCCAGGATGTGATGGGACTTGGAACCTATACCTAGCCTCAAATCCCCCGCGCGTCCCGGGCGCTACTTGTGTCTCCACAACTTCCGCTGATGTCGTCTGAAATTTTTGGGCATCGCGGAGCGCACTCTGATCCTTGACTCCCCGGATCGTTGGCGAAATGGCTAGAAAAATTGGTGATGTAAGGAGCAATGCCACCAAGACTTTGAATCTGTTCTTTGGCAGGAAGAGAGAGACATCCGTTTTGCCTGCGCGTCGACTCGGTTGATCAGGCGAGGCCGCTTCATTGCGGCGCTTGTAGAGCCAGATATTGGAGACGACGAGCAATAAGCCAAGACCCGCAACACTCCGTGCAGTCCAAAGATTTGCAAGATCAGGAAAAATGGTCGACACCCGTGACTCAAACCTAGGTACGTGGCTCGCCAAACCCAAAAACAACAGAATCAATCCAAAAATATGCAAGACATAAAAGTGCAGAGGCAACCCTACCCTCGAACCCGGTGTTACTTTTTGCATGATCGGCACCTGACGAATTCGTAGCCAACGATTCCATTAGCGCTGACCTCAGCAAACTTCAGCGATGGATGGGATTCCGCGCCACACGATAATAGTGCTGAATTCATCACGCGACGAATTTCAAAAGGCCGAACCGGGCCAGATTTTCCGTCTTCGCTACCGCGTAGCGGTGGCGCACCGAGTGCGGGCCAGGATGGGCCGCCGCTCTACCCGGGGCCCCTGTCCGGCGGTGAGGTGGGGACGACAGGCCGCGTAGCGGGAGTCGACAGGAGGTCGACTCCTTTTCGCCAGGGCAGGATGCCCTGTCGAAAAGCCCGGCCACAGCTCACGGACTTGCCAGGCATGGATGCCTGGCAAGCGCCAAGCGGGGTGTCGTTTTCTCTTAGGTACTTCTCTTTTGGACAAGCAAAAGAGAAGTACCTCGCCCTCCGCAGGAGGGTGAAAGCTCTTGGTTTTCTACCTCAAGAGCATCGCGCACAAGGTGCGCTCCTACACGGGCGCAAGAGCAAGAGCATCGCGACTGAAGTCGCTCCCACAGGCAGATTGTTGCTCTCGCGCGCACCCGGCTTGGATCAATTCTCAGGCAGCGCGGCACCTGCAGACCAGCCCATGGCCTGCAACCCATGCAGCAATTCGACGACGGCCTGCCGCGCCTGCACTCCATGCGTGGGCAACACCAGCACATCCCCATCGCGCGCCCACGCAAGTAACCCACGCACCGCATCGAGCTCGTCGAGGCATTCAACAATCGCCTCCACGGGCACCGCGTTGTGAACCAGCCCATCGCGCAAAATACCCGCGACCTCGCCGGCTACGCGGCCACGCATGAAGCCCTCGATGTCCTTCAGCACCACGCGCTGCGGATGAAAGCTGGCGGCGACTGTGGCGAGCTCGCGGATATCGGCGTCCTCACGATTGCCGGCCTGACCAAGCACCAGGCCAAGACGTCCGTTACCCAGCGATGTCGTCGCGACACCAAGCAGGCCGCGCAGGCCCTCCGGGTTATGCGCGTAGTCGACGAACACCTGCAGCATGCCGAAGCGCCAGTGCTGCAGGCGGCCGGGATTGTCGGCATGCGCGCTGCCGAAGCGGGCCAGCACGTCGGCGATGATCCCGGCAGGAATGCCGAGCGCCGCGGCAGCCAGCGCAGCCGCCGCTATATTCGCGATGTTGTAGCTGGCGTTGCCGGCGAAGCTCAGTGGCATCTGCGCGACAACGCCCAGGTCGTGATCGACGCCTTGATGGAACAGGTGCAGATGACCATCACGCACACCGCAGGTGCTGCCATCCTGTTCGCGCCGGGCGCGCAGCAACGGATGCGCATCATCGAACGCGAACCAGCCAAGCGGCACCGACAACGCAGCGGCCTGCGTGGCCAGCACCGGGTCGTCCGCATTCGCGACCAAGAGGCCATCGGTACCGAGCACACGCGCGACGGTGAGTTTCACCGCCGTCAGGTCATCCAGATCGTGGATGCCGTATTCACCGAAATGATCGTCGCTGACATTGGTGACCACAGCCACGTTCGCACGCTGCACGGCGAGACCGCGACGCAGGATGCCGCCGCGCGCGGTCTCCAGCACCGCAGCCTCGACCTGCGGCTGGCGCAGCACTTCGCGCGCGCCGGCCGGCCCGGAGAAGTCACCGGAGTCAATCGCGCGGCCATCGACGAACACGCCATCGGTGCAGCTATGCCCGGCATGCCAGCCATGCGCCTGCGCCATCGCGGCGAGTAGTCGCACGGTGGTGGTCTTGCCATTGGAGCCAGTCACCAGCGCCACCGGAATATCGTGCAACGCGGCCCACGGCACGGCATCGATGGCAGGAAGATTTTTCAGCGGCCAGCTGCGGACACCCGTTCCCTCGCCGATCGAGAACACCTCGTCGTCGATCAACACGGCAAGCCCATGCGCCTCGGCGGCTCGCACCAGAGCAGGCAGTTCGGGCTGTCGTTCGGCAGCCGCGAACGCGCGCAGCGTGTGCAGTGCGGAAGCTTCGTCCCATGCAGCGGGGTGAGCCGGCGCATGCAGGCCCACATCCACGCCATGCACGATGGCCAGCGTCGCCAGCCACGCCCATTCGTTCACTTCCGTCGCGCTGAACAACTGGTCGATTGGCGCTTCGAAGGCGAGCGCTGCGCCACCGGCATGGCGACGCACCACAAGCAGCACGTCACCCCAGTCGAGTGCGCGACAGGCAAGCTCCGTGCGCACGCGCCAGCCATCCAGCAACGCGTCGTCGATGGCAACACCGACGGTTTCCAGCACCGCGCCGGTGCCGTCGAAGTACAGGTTGGAACCGGTAAGGCGGCGCGAATCGTCGAACGGCAACGCGGTAGGCAGAATGCTCAATCGTCACTCTCGCGGGAGAAACGCACGCCGCGTTCGTCGCGCACTACGTCGCCCAGATCGGCAAAACTGGCCTCGTCGAAGGAAGCCTCAGTCACTGGCGGGGTGATCGGCGCCGCACCAGATTCCGCGCGGACTTCGGGCGCACCTTCAGGACGGAACTTGATGATCTGCTTCCACGAACGCACCAGCGCATCGGCGAACACCAGCAGCAGGTCGCCGGAGCGGCCCATGCCCAGCGCGGCATCGATCGCCTTCTGCTCGTCCGGGATGATCGAGATTGCCGCATCCGGCACGCCGGCCGCGCGCAGCGCGCGCGCCAGGATACCCGGTACCTCGTCGCCATCCCGTCCGCGCAAGGCATCGTCACGGCGGCAGATGTAGTGATCGAATCGCCCGGCCACCGCATCGGCGATCGCCACCAGGTCCTCGTCGCGGCGATCGCCGGGACCGGCCAGCACCACGATGCGCCGGCCGGTCACGTCGAGACGCCCGGCCAGGTCGGCCATCACCGCCACCGCGTTCGCGTTGTGGCCGTAGTCGAACAGCACCTTGAACGGGTGCTCGCTGTACACGTTCATGCGCCCCGGCGCCTGAAAGAACGTGGTGTCGAACGTGCGCAGGCCCTGGCGGATCGCGTCGAGCTTGATGCCGAGCGAGAACGCCATCGAGGCGGCGACCATCGCGTTCTGCACGTTGTGCAGCGCGCGCCCTTCCAGCGTGGCCGGGATCAGGTGCGTCCACAACAGCGGGATATGGCTGCCCTTGTCGTACAGCGTGATCATCGCGCCGTTGACGCCGGCTTCCAGCGCACAGGCCCGGCCGCCCGCGCGCACATGCTCGCGCACCAGCGCGTGCGACGGGTTCATGGTGACATAGCAGATCACCTTGGCGTCGGTGTAGCCGGACATCTTCAGCACCAGCGGATCGTCGGCATTCAACACCGCGCAATCGGTGGCCACCTCGACCACGATGCGCTTGACCTCGGCGAGCTGCTCCAGCGTGTCGATGCCCTTGAGTCCGAGATGATCGGACTGCACGTTGAGCACTGCGCCGACGTTGACCTTGGTCACGCCCATGCCGGCGCGCAGCAGGCCGCCGCGGGCGGTCTCCAGCACCGCGATGTCGATCTGCGGATCGGACAGCACCATGCGCGCCGACACCGGCCCGGTCATGTCGCCCTCGACCGTGCGCTGGCCATCGATGTAGACGCCATCGGTGGTGGTGAGCCCCGGCGTGTAGCCGGCCATCTTGGTGATGTGCGCCAGCATGCGCGCGGTGGTGGTCTTGCCGTTGGTGCCGGTGAGCGCCGCGATCGGCACCCGCGCCGGCGAGCCGGGCGGAAACAGCATGTCGATCACCGGACCGGCCGCATCGCGTGGCGTGCCCTCGCTCGGACTCACATGCATGCGGAAGCCCGGCGCCGCATTGACCTCGCAGATGCCGCCGCCGATGCTCTTGTAACTCTCGGCGATATTGGTCGACAGGAAATCCACGCCGCCCACATCCAGCCCGATCGCGCGGATCGCGCGTACCGCCATGTCGCGGTTGTCCGGATGGATGATGTCGGTGACGTCGGTGGCGGTGCCGCCGGTGGACAGGTTCGCGGTGGAACGCAGGTAGACGATCTCGTCCGCCTTCGGCACCGACGCGGCGGTGTAGCCGACGCGCTCCATCATCATCGTCGCCTGCGCATCGAGCTCGATCCGGGTCAGCACCTTCTCGTGGCCGACGCCGCGACGCGGATCGGCATTCACCACCTCGACCAGCTGCGCGATCGTGCGGATGCCGTCGCCGATGACATGGCCGGGCGTGCGCCGCGTGGCGGCGACCAGTTCGCCATTGACCACCAGCAGGCGGTGGTCGTCGCCGCTCAAGAAGTTTTCCACGATCACCGAGCGCGAATGCTCGCGCGCGGCCTTGAAGCCTTCGACGACTTCCTCGTCGGTCATCAGATGGATCGAGATGCCGCGGCCGTGGTTGCCATTGAACGGCTTGGTCACCACCGGCACACCGAGCCGGCGCGCCGCGCGCAGGGCGCCTTCCTCGCTCTGCACCAGTTCCTGCCTGGGCACCGGCAGGCCGAGCGAGGCGAGGATCTTGTTGGTTTCTTCCTTGTCGCTGGCCAGCTCCACCGCGATGTGCGGCGTGCGTCCGGTCACCGTGGCCTGGATGCGCTGCTGGTATTTGCCGTGGCCCAACTGCACCAGCGACTGCTCGTTGAGGCGCAGCCACGGAATGTCGCGCTCCTCCGCCGCGCGCACCAGCGATGCGGTGGACGGCCCCAGCGCACGACGCTGCGCATAGCGGATGAACTCGTCACGCGCGGTCGGCCATTGCCAGCCCTCCGGCACGCTGCCGCGTGTCTGCAGTTCCACCGGCAGCAACGAGGACAGCAGGCGCAGGGCCAGTTCGCCGGCGGCCACGCCTTCCTCCTTCTGCACGTATTCGTAGACCACCGAATACACGCCCGGCTTGTCGATGCTGCGCGTCTTGCCGAAGGTGACGTCTTCGCCGGCGACGTTCTGCAACTCGATCGCCACATGTTCTAGCACGTGGCCGAGCCAGGTGCCGTCGCCTTCGCGCATGCGGCGGATGAAGCCGCCGGGCTCGCGGTACGAGCAACCGTGTTCGGCCAGCCCCGGCAGCGCGGCGATCAAGCCGTCGACGAAGGCCGGCCCCAGCCGACCGGTCGGCCATTGCTCCAGCTCACCGAGATCCAGCTCCAGCCGGATCACCGGGAAATGCGCATACAGCGATGGGCCGACAAAGACGGAACGTTCCAGGATGCGCATGATCGGATCTCCCCCTAGCCCGCAGGCTGGTCAACTGGCACGTAGGATTACTCATCATTCGCCTTCGCTCTTGCCTGGCGAACGACATGCAGCATGCCGCGGGTTCCTGCAGAGTTTCAATGACGTACCTAGTGCGCGCCCTTGTTGACCGCCAGCGTGCCCGACGAGGCACGCCGCGTCTGCAGGTTGAACGTCGCCCCGGCGGTCAGGATGTGGATCTTCAGGCCGAGCAGGCAGACCGGTTCATCCTCGCCGGCACGATCCATCGAGGAAAACTGCAGCTCGCCCGCATCGACCACGGTGACCGCGCCGCTGCCCTCGACCTCGAGCGTGTTGTCCGGGCGGATGAACGCCGCGGTGTCCTCGTCCAGGCCGATGCCGATCGCGAACGGGTTGTACGCCAGCGCGGCGAGCAGGCGCCCGAGCCGGTCGCGCTGGCGGAAATGCTGGTCGATCACGAAGCGGTTGGTCAGGCCCAGCCCCGGCGCCAGGCGCACGCTGCCGGCGGTCGGCGACGAGCCTTCCTTGCCGAACGCGATCATGTGCTCGCTGAGGATGCTGGCGCCCGCACTGGTGCCGCCGACATGCACGCCCTGCGCATTGCGCGTGCGGATCAGCTGCGCGATCGGCGTGCCGCCGATCAGGGTCGAGATGCGCAGCTGGTTGCCGCCGGTGAAGAAGATGCCGCTGGCCTGCTCGATGCGCTGCATGCGGTTGCGCTCGCCGGTATCGCGGCGCGTGTCGAAATCGAGCGCGGTGACCCGGCCGGCACCGAGTTCGGAGAAGATCCGCTCGTAGCGCGCGCCGGTATCGGGCAGCTGGCTCGCGGTGGGAATCACCACGATATCCGCGTCGTCGCCGCCGCACAGGCCGACGAAACGCTCGAGGATGCGCGCGTCGTTCTCCTTCTGCTCGGCGCCGCCGATCGGAACGATCCACCCGCGCTGCTCGCCCTCACGGACCTTGCTTGGACACATGCAACCCTCACCCTGTTTCGGTTCGACTGACGCCATCTTAGCCGTTGATGGCCAGAAACCCGCCAAAACGGCGCGTCAGCCCGGATGCTCGAACATGCCATGTCGCTCGACCCGGCCGCCGCGCAGGTGCACCACGCCGCCGGCGATCACGTGATGGGCAGCACCGTCCGCGTCCAACGCCACCAGGTCGGCATCGGCGCCGACCCGGATCTGTCCCTTGCCCGCCAGCCGCAACAACCGCGCCGGATTGCTGGTGAACGCCGGCAGCGCACGCTCCAGCGGCACGCCGCGCTGCAGCACCTCATTCAGCGTTTGCAGCAGCGCACCGGACTCGCCTACGCCCATGCGGCAGACGTGACCTTCGTGATCGAACACCGGCAGGCAGCCGCCGGCGTCCGAGCTGATCGTGATGCGTTCGGCCGCGGCCGTGCTGTCCAGGAAACGGATCAGGCCATCGGCCGCGCTCCACGCATCCTCGCCCTCCTCGACCGGAAACGCGGTGAGGTCGATCGTGCTGCCGCGTGTGGCCAGCTCCAGCGCCTCGTCGAACAGCGCCTTGCGGCGGTTCACGTGGGTGGGATGGAACACCCGCGGCGGAAGCTCGCTCTGCTCCAGTGCACGGCGCACCAGGTCCAGTCCGCGCGGGCCATCGCCCAGATGCAGGTGCAGCACACCGGCCTTGCCGGTCATCAGCCCGGCAACATGTGCATCGGCGGCCAGTCGCAGCAACTCGTCCAGCGTCGGCTGGCTGGAACGATGGTCGCTGATCGCCACTTCGCCGATGCCGATCAGCGCCTCGATCAGCACCAGGTCGCCGCGGACGCTGCCGGTCAGCGTGCGCGGCGGCACGTGATAGCCGCCGGTGAAGGCCAGCGCGCTCAATCCTTCCTCGCGCAACGCGTACACCGTCGCCAGCAGGTCGCGCGGGCCACGCGTCACATCGTCGGTGCCGAGCAGGCCAATCACCGTGGTGATGCCGGCGCAAGTGAAGCGTGACGCGCCCAGCGGTGGCACGCGCGTGCGGAAGCCCGCCTCGCCACCGCCACCGGTCACGTGCACATGTGCGTCGATCAGCCCCGGAATCAGCCGGCGTCCCTGCAGGTCGATGGTCTCCACCGCCAGCGTGGCCGGCAGCTCGGACAGTGTCGCTCCCATCCACAGGATGCGACCGCCGCCCAGCAGCAGATGCTGCTGGCCCAGCGGTTCGGGCGCATGGACCTGCGCATTGCGTAGCAGCATGAGATTCATCGCTGCAGCGTGCCGATCACCCGCAGCGGCGTCAAGCCAAGTCCGCAGTTGCGGACTTGCGGCATGCATCCGCAACCACGCGCGACCAGCACCACGACTCGACCAATCGCGCCGCGACCGCCACAATGGCCAGCTAATCCACCGAGCCCCCGCATGTCCGACACCCCGGCACTCCCTGCATGAAGCAAACCCCGAAGCACGAATCCCGGCACAGCGTCGGCCTGCGCGTGATCGCGATCTACGAGGTGGTCAAGACGGTCGGCCTTATCCTGGTGGCCATCGCGGCCTTTCATCTCAACCGCACGCAGAACTTCGAGCATCTGGTGCACTGGCTGGAGCATCTGTCGCTGGCCGACAGCAACGGCCTGCGCTGGAAGCTGGTCAACCTGCTGGAGGACATGGGCCCGAGCAAGTTCGTCGCGGTCGGCATCGTGGCGCTGGCCTATGCGGCGATCTTCGCCGTCGAGGGCATCGGCCTGTGGCTGCGCAAGTCATGGGCGGAATGGTTCACGGTGATCACCACCGGCTCGCTGATCCCGCTAGAGATCTACGAGACATTGCACCACTTCGGCTGGCTCAAGCTGGCCACCCTGGTCGGCAACGTGGTGATCATCATTTACCTGGTGCACGTCGCGCTGCAGTCGCGCAAGTCGAACGCTCACACTTCGTGATGCACCGCTTCGGCAGGTAGTTCACCACCACGTCGCGGCATCAGCTCGACCAGGTACATCGCGGCAAGGATCAGTCCACCGCCGAGCAGCATCCGCCAGGTCAGCACGTCGCTGCCGAGCAGCACCGCAAACATGGCCGCGAACACCGGCTCGGTGGTCATCACGATCGCGGCACGGGTGGCCGGCAGATGCGACTGCGCCCAGGTCTGCATCAACATCGCGCCGGCACCGGCGACCAGCGCCATGTACAACACCGCAAGCCACGCACTGCGATCAGGCGGCAGCACCGGCCCATGCGGCGCGGTGGCAAGCAGGCAGACCACGGCGATCGCCACCATCTGCACCGCCGACAAGCCGAATGCCTCGCCCTGGCGCGACCACTGGCCGAGACCGACGATGTGCAACGCATACAGCGCAGCCGCCGCCAGCGTCAGCCATACGCCAAGGTCGACCGAAACGCCGTTGAGCGACAACAGCGCCAGCCCGCCGGCGGACAGCAGCACCGCCAGCCAGACCACGCCAGCCATGCGCTGACGCAGCAGCAGCATCGCCAGGATCGGCGTGAACACCACATACATGCCGGTGGCGAAGCCGCTGACGCTGGGCGCGATCAGCGCCAGCCCCCAGGTCTGCAGCAGCTGACCGACGCCATACACCACGCCCAGCAGCAGCCCGCGCAGGATCTGGCGACGACCGAGCCGCAGCACCGGTCGGGCGAACAGCGCCAGCATCGCCAGCGCCGCGATCGCGAAGCGCACGGCCAGGAAATCCGCCACCGGCATGCGCGCGACCACGTCCTTGATCAGCACGAAGGTCGAACCCCACACCGCGGTCATCGCCAGCAGACCCAAGGTCGCCAGCGCGGCCAAGCGCCTGGAGTGCGTCACCGGCGCAGCAACCGCCGCCACAACTGGCCCGGGATCTGCAGCAGGAAATGCCCCCAGATGCCCATCCACACCACGCCGGTCACCAGCGGATTGCGCGCCGCAGGGTCATGCTTGCGAAACCAGCGCCACATGCCGAAATGCTTGTGACGACTGACGAACACCGGCCGATGCCGGCTGGAACTGCCCTTGCCGTGCACCACGCGCACATCCCCGGCCAGCAGCACCTGGTAACCCAGGTCGCGTACGCGACGGCACAGGTCGAGGTCTTCGCAGTGCAGGAAATAGTCTTCGTCGAAACCGCCGAGCCGCTGGAACATCGCGCGCGGCAGCAGCATCACCGCACCGGAAATGGCTTCGGCCTCGATGACCTCGGCGGGAATCTCCGCATCCATGTTCACGCGCTCGCCGTCACGGCCAAGCATGCTGTTGAGCGCCCGATGCAGCAACGGATCGCGCCGCCACGAGGCTGGATCGGGGCGGCCATCCGCATCGCACACGACCGCGCCGATCACGCCGGCCTTGGGCTTGCCGGCCAATACCGTCAATAGCCGGTGCAGGTCGCCCTCCTGCAGCTGGCAGTCGGGATTGAGCACCAGAAACGCCTGCCCGCGCGCCTGCTTGGCCGCCAGGTTCACCGCCGGACCGAAGCCGAGATTCTTGTGGTTGTAGATCACCTTGAGTCGCGCATCATGCGCGTAGGCGCGCTCGATCGCCGCCGGCACACCGTCGCGCGAGGCGTTGTCGACCAGGATCAGCTCCAGCGACAGGTTGCTGGCCAGCAGCTGGCGCACGCATTCGCGCAGTGTTGGGCCACTGTCGGCGGACACCACGATGACGCTGATCGCCAGCGAGAATGGCGAACGATGGTAGGCAGACGTATCCACCTCGCAAGTATGCGCGGAGACGCCCGCCAACGAAACACTCCAGGGCGCAAAATTTTGTAAACATGCCAGTCGCGACAACCGCATCGGGCCCGCATCAACCCTCGTCGTCCCGCCCCAGCACGGCCGACAGCGCCAGGGGCACGTCGCCATCGCGCCGGGCCAGCCATGGCTGCTCGCGATACCAGCCACACAGCTGCCAGCCACGCAGGCGATGCTGCTTGTTGCTCTCGCGATCCCACAGCACGAGGCCGTGATCGTTGGCCGCGCGAAACGCAAGCCAGCGTCCGGCCGGGCTGAAGCCGACACAGGGGCCGGCGGCGTCGATACCGCGGCCATCGGCGAAACGATACGTGCCGTCCCGAAAACTCACGCTGCCGCCGCGCGGATCGGTGAGCTCGTCGGTGGCCGCCTGCCAGAGCGGCACTTGCAGTTCGATGATTTCGGCAGCCGGGCCGATCGGCGCCAGCGCCAGCTCGGGCCACTCGGCCGATGCCGGCGGCACCGTTCCAGCAGACGAGGGCCTGCCGCGCCGATCCCGGTCCAGCCATGCCTCCAGTCCAGCCAGCAAGGTGTACCCCGCCAACGCGCCAAGCAGTGCGGCACCCCATGCGAAGGCATCGCCGCCGAGCGCCCGCTGCAACGCGAACAGCACCCCCGGCAAGCCCCAGCGCAGTCCGCGACGGCACACTGGCATGTGCTCGGCAGCCAGCCGGTGCTGCAGCAACAGCAGCACCGCCACCAGCGCGAACAGCAGCGGCAGGCCCAGCCACCACGGCAGCCACGCCAGCAGGACGGCCCAGGCCAGGATCGGCCATACCGTGTTCCACGCAGGCCAGCGATACCGGGCCATGGGTCAGCCCGGCTTCACGCCATGCGCGATCAGCCGCACCACACGCGGGCGTTGCGGAACATGCGCATCCACGGCGAGTCCTCGCCCCAGCTGTCCGGATGCCAGCTCAGCTGCACGCTGCGGAACACGCGCTCGGGGTGCGGCATCATGATCGTCACGCGGCCATCGGCGGCGGTGAAGCCGGCCAGGCCGCCGGGCGAGCCGTTGGTGTTGAGCGGGAAGTTCTCGGTCGGCTTGCCGCGGTTGTCGACGAAACGCACCGCAGCGTTCGACTTGGACGGGCTGCATGCCTGCGGAAAACTGACCCGGCCTTCGCCGTGCGCCACCGCCACCGGGATCCGCGAGCCGGTCATGCCCTTGAAGAAGATGCTCGGCGAATCGAGCACTTCCAGCGTGACCAGCCGCGACTCGTACTGTTCCGATGCGTTGCGCAGGAACTTCGGCCAGTGCTGCGCGCCGGGGATGATCTCCTTCAGCTGCGCCATCATCTGGCAACCGTTGCACACGCCGAGCGCGAACTTCGTGGGATCGGCGAAGAACGCAGCGAACTGCTCGCGCAGCATCTCGTTGTACAGGATCGACGTGGCCCAGCCTCGACCCGCACCGAGCACGTCGCCGTAGGAGAAACCGCCGCAGGCAGCGAAGCCACGGAAATCGGCCAGCTTGTAGCGGCCGCTGGCCAGATCGGACATGTGCACGTCGACCGCATCGAAGCCGGCGCGACTGAACGCGGCCGCCATCTCGACCTGGCCGTTGACCCCCTGTTCACGCAGGATCGCCACGCGCGGACGCGCGCCACTGCCGATGTACGCCGCGGCGACATCCTCGACCGGGTTGAAGCTGAGCTTGGGCGTGATGCCCGGATCGGTATCGTCGAGCCGCCACTCCTGTTCCGCATCGGCACTCTGCGGGTTGTCGCGCAGGCGCTGCATCGCATGGCTGGTCTCGTTCCAGGCCTTGAACAGCGTGACCCAGTTCCACTTGAACAAGGTATCGCCACCGTGGAACAGCTTGATACCGAGCTTCTCCTTCGGCCGGCCGATGCGATAGCTGATGCCGGCCAGGCCATGCTTGACCAGCAGCGCCTCGAACGCCTCGCGGTTCGCTTCGGCCACCTGCATCACCGCGCCCAGTTCCTCGTTGAACAGCGCGCGCAATGCCGCCTCGCCCCAGCCGTCCAGCTGGATTTCCAGACCGCAGTGGCCGGCAAACGCCATCTCCAGCAAGGTGGTGATGACACCGCCATCGGAGCGGTCGTGATAGGCCAGCAACAGGCCGCCGGCATTCGCCTCCTGCACCAGTTCGAACAGCGCCTTCAGCTGCTTGGCGTCATCCAGATCCGGCGGCACGCCGCCGCTGCGGTTGAACACCTGGGCCAGTGCGGAGCCGCCGAGGCGGTCGCGGCCGCCGCCGAGATCAATCAGCCACAATGCCGAATTGCCGCGGTCAAGCCGCAGCTGCGGGGTAAGCGTGCGACGGACGTCGCTGACCCGCGCGAAACCGGTGATCACCAGCGAGACCGGCGACACCGTGCGCTGCGGCTTGCCATCCTCCTGCCACACCGTCTGCATCGACAGCGAGTCCTTGCCGACCGGGATCGAGATGTCCAGTTGCGGGCACAGCTCCATGCCGACCGCCTTCACCGCATCGAACAGCGCGGCGTCTTCGCCCGGGTGGTTCACGGCGGCCATCCAGTTCGCCGACAGGCGGATCTCGCCGAGGCTGGGTATCGCCGCGGCGGCGAGGTTGGTGATCGCCTCGCCCACGGCCAGGCGCGCCGCATCGGCACTGTTGAGCAGCGCCACCGGCGCGCGCTCGGCCATCGCCATCGCTTCGCCGGCGTAGCCATTGAAATCGGCGATGGTCACCGCGCAATCGGCCACCGGCACCTGCCACGGCCCGACCATCGGGTCGCGATGATTCAGACCGCCGACGGTGCGGTCGCCGATCGTGATCAGGAAACTCTTGCTGCCCACGGTGGGCAGGCGCAGCACGCGCAGCAAGGCCTCGTCCATGCCGATGCCGGACAGGTCCGGCAACAGGTCGACGCGCGGCTTGATCCGCTTCGCATCGCGATGCATCCGTGGCGGCTTGCCGAACAGCACGTCCATCGGCAGGTCGATCGCGGTCAGCTCGCGGCGCGGATCGATCAGCACCAGCTGTCGCTCGACGGTGGCGGCGCCGACCACGGCGTACGGGCAACGCTCGCGCACGCACATCGCCTCGAACTCGACCAGACTTTCCGGGCCGATCGCCAGCACGTAGCGTTCCTGCGACTCGTTGCTCCACACCTGCATCGGCGACAACGAAGGGTCGTCGCAGGGGATCTTGGAGAGGTCGATCACGCCGCCGACGCCGGCATCGTTGAGCAGCTCGGGGATCGCGTTGGACAGGCCACCGGCACCGACATCATGGATGCTGACGATCGGATTGCCGGCGCCGCGGCGCCAGCAGGCGTCGATCACTTCCTGGCAGCGCCGTTCCATCTCGGCGTTGTCGCGCTGCACCGAGGCAAAGTCGAGCTCGGCGCTGGAAGCGCCGCCGGCGACCGACGAGGCTGCGCCGCCACCGAGACCGATCAGCATCGCCGGGCCGCCGAGCACGATCACCTTGTTGCCCGGCTGCACCGCGCGCTTCAGCACATCGCCGGCGCGCAGGTTGGCCAGGCCACCGGCGAGCATGATCGGCTTGTCGTAGCCGCGGCGCAGGCCGGCTTCGCCGGTCTCGTGCTCGTAACTGCGGAAGTAGCCACCCAGGCAGGGCCGGCCGAATTCGTTGTTGAACGCGGCCGCGCCGAGCGGACCGTCGCGCATGATCTCGAATGCGCTGGCCATGCGCGGCGGCAGCGGACGCTCCACCTCCCACGGCTGCGGATGGCCTGGGATGCGCAGATCGGAGACCGAGAAGCCGGTGAGGCCGGCCTTCGGCTTGCCGCCGCGACCGGTGGCGCCTTCGTCGCGGATCTCGCCGCCGGCGCCGGTGGCCGCACCGGGCCACGGCGCGATCGCGGTGGGATGGTTGTGCGTCTCCACCTTGATCGCGTAGTCGATGCGCTCCTCGTGCCCACGAAACACGCCATCGGCCGGGTCGGCGAAGAAACGCTTGCCGGTGCTGCCCTCGATCACCGCGGCGTTGTCCGAATAGGCGGACAACGTATGCGCCGGCGAGTGCTGGTGGGTGTGCTTGATCATGCCGAACAGGCTCTTGTCCTGCGCTTCGCCATCGACCGTCCAGCTGGCGTTGAACACCTTGTGCCGGCAATGCTCCGAGTTCGCCTGCGCGAACATGAAGAGTTCGGCGTCGGTGGGATCGCGGCCAAGCTCGGCGTAGCGGTCGACCAGGTATTCGATCTCGTCGTCGGCCAGCGCCAGGCCCAGCCGGGCATTCGCTTCGGCGAGCGCCGCCTGCGCATCGGCGCCGCGCGCGACATGCACCAGATCCCCGGGCTGACCGGCAAGGAACAGGCCCTGCGCATCCTCGATGCGCGTCAGCACCGACTGCGTCATCGCGTCGTGCAGCACGGCCATGATCGCCGCGTGATCCGGCGCTTCGGCGGGTGGCAGACCGGCAACCTGCCAGGCCAGTCCGCGCTCGACCCGGCGCACATCGAAGCCGCCGCCATGCAGGATATCGGTGGCCTTGCTCGACCACGGCGAAATCGTGCCCAGTCGCGGCACCACCCACAGCGTGGCCGGCTCCGGCGCGGTGTCCTTTGCTTCCAGCACGGTCAGCAGGCGCTGGCGCAGCGCACCTTCCGGTGCGGTGTCGGCATCGATGAAGTAGACGAACCACGACGCCTGCACGCGCACGCCACGATGCAGGGCATCCAGGCGGGCATTGAGACGTTCGAGGCGGAACGGCGAGAGGGCGCTCTGCCCGTCGAGTGCGATCATGCGGGGAACGGCGCTATGCGATGGAAACGCCTATTCTAACCGATGCTGCAATACGGCACGAACACCGCCGGCAAACCCCGCCACAACGGGCTCAACCGCCCTGCTGCAAGGCCTGCAGCAGTTGTTCCGGGGTAACGAAACCGCCCAGGGTGCGCCCGTCGGGGGCAAAAATCGTCGGCGTGCCGTCGACCCCGAGCTTCAGACCCAGGTTGAACTCGTCCTTGACTGGATTCACGCAGGTGGCCGGCTTCGGTTCATGCCCCTGCTTGGCTGCGGTGAACGCCGCCTTGCGGTCGGCCGCGCACCATACCGATACCATCTCGGTATAGGTCGGCGTGGGGCGGCCGGCGGTGGTGAGCAACCCCTCGCGCGGCCAGGCCAGGTATCTCACCGCGATGCCGGCCTTGTTGAACCCGGCGACCTGCTCGTGCAGCGCCCGGCAAAAGCCGCAATTGACATCGGTGAACACGGTGACCGTGTACTTCGGGTTCGGTGGCGCGAACAGGATGCCCTCGGAGGCAGGCAGCTTGGCCAGTTCGTTCTTGCGGAAACGTGCCCAGGCGGCATCGTTGGCATTGGTGCGATTGGACAGATCGACCACGTCGCCGTCCAGCATGTAGCGACCATCCGTGCTGAGGTAGACGATCTTGCCCGAGGCGATCACCAGGTAAAAACCCGGCATCGGCGCCAGCTCGACCGAATCGACCTGGACCTTGTCCGACAGCTTGTGGATCGCCTGCCGCACCATCTGCTCGACAGCCGGCGTCACCGCCGTGCTGGTGACCGCATCCGCAGTTGCGACGGTCTCGGCCGCACAGGCACCCAATGCAAATCCGCCGACGCTCAGCGCCAGCAACAGCTTCTTCAACATCACAACCTCATTCCATCCGTTCCGCGCGCACCGTGCCAGCGCAGCCGCCCCATTCTCGCACAGCCGATGCATGGCGCTGTCGGTGGCAAGGCGATCAACCGCGCGGATGATGCTGCGCATGCAGCCGCTTCAGCCCTTCCTTGGCCACCAGCGTGTAGATCTGCGTGGTGCTGAGCGAACTGTGGCCAAGCAGCATCTGCAGTGCGCGCAGGTCGGCACCGTGATTCAGCAGATGGGTGGCGAACGAATGCCGCAGCACGTGCGGCGAGATATGTTTCGGGTTGATGCCGACACACAGCGCGTAGCGCTTCACCAGTGTCCAGAACATCTGCCGGGTCATGCCCTCGCCGCGCTTGCTGAGAAACAGCGCCGCCGGCTGGCGACCTTTCGCCAGCGCCGGCCTCGCGTCGACCAGATAGGCCGCGATGCGCTCCAACGCCAGCTCGCCGACCGGCACCAGCCGGTCCTTGCCGCCCTTGCCGGTGACGCGCAGCACGCCTTGTCGCGCATTCAACGCCATCAGCGGCAGCTCGACCAGCTCGGACACACGCAGGCCCGAGGCATACATCAGCTCCAGCATCGCGCGATCGCGCAAACCCAGGTTGGTCGTCGCATCCGGCGCGTTGAGCAGGCCTTCGATCTCGCGCTCGGCAAGTGCCTTGGGCAGGCTGCGCGGCATCTTCGGGCGCTCGATCAGCAGGGTCGGATCGACGAAGCCCGGCTCGCTGCGCGCGAGAAAGGCGTAGTAGCGGCGGAATGCCGATTGCCGCCGTGCGATCGAGCGGACCGCCACGGATGGCAGGCCGTGGTACGCGGAAATATCCTCGCGCCGCGCCGTGTGCAGGTTGCGACCACGCGTGCCGAGCCAGGCCGCCAGTGCCTCCAGATCGAGCCGGTATGCTTCGAGCGTGCGATCGGCCAGGCCGTCCTCCGACCACACCCGCTCCAGGAACGCGGCGATGCTCAGCCGATCGGCTTCGGCGATACTGGCACGGCTTTCTTTCTTCTTCATGCGCACGATGCTGGGCATTGCGCGCGCACTACGCAAGCGACCGACCACCGATGCCGACGACCCTGCACACCACCGATCTTCCCTGCCCGTTGTGGCGCCGCCTGCTCGCGCTGGTCTACGACCTGCTGATCGTGGTGGCGATCGTGATGGTGGTCGGCCTGCTGTGTCAGCTGGCCACCGGCGGCCAGCTGATCCACACCGGCGCCACGACGGTGATTCCAACCTGGTACCAGGCGCTGCAGGGCCTGGTGGTCGCGGCGTACTTCATCAGTTCATGGCGCCGCGGCGGGCAGACCCTGGGCATGCGGCCGTGGCGCATCCGGGTGACCCGCGACGATGGCGGCACGCCGTCGCGGCAGCAGGCGGTGATCCGCGTGCTGGTGGCCGCTGCGCCGCTGGTGCTGCTGATGCTGGAACCGATGCTCGGCCTGCACACGACCTTGTGGACCGTACTGATCGTGTGGGCCTGCTGGTTCGCCGTGGGGCTGTTCGATCCGCGCCGGCGCGCCCTGCACGATCTTGCCGCGCATACCGAAATCCGCCTGATGGGCTGAGCTTCACATTCCACTCAGTACGGACCCGATTCAATGCGGCCATGCCGAATCCGTGCACTGCCGAAAACCGCGACGATGCGGAACTGATCCGCAGCAATCGCAGCTTCTACGAATCGCTGTGGGCCGAAGCGAAGCTGATCGGGCCGGAGCGTTTCAACACCTGGCCGCTGTTGCGCGGACTGGCCGCCAGCGCAGCGCAGCGGCTGGAGGTGGCGCCCGGACTGCGTCCACGTCTACCGCTGCACGGCACCTGCTTCGTCGACCTCAGCCACGCCGCGCTGCAGCGCCTGCACGAACAAGGCGCCGACGCCGTGCACGGCATGATCGGTGCGCTGCCCTGCCGGGACAGCCGCTTCGACCTGGTCTGCGCCTTCGACATCCTGGAGCACGTCGCCGACGACAACAGCGCACTGGCCGAACTGGCGCGCGTGGCGAGGCCGGGTGCCACCCTGCTGCTTTCGGTACCGCTGCACCCGCAAGCCTGGACGGCGTTCGATGATTTCGTCGGCCACTGCCGGCGCTACGAACCGGCGCAGATTGTCGAACGGCTGGCACGGCACGGTTTCAGCATCGAACACAGCGCGGTCTACGGCATGCAGCCGGCATCCTCGCGCCTGCTCGATCTGGGCCAGTGGTACCTCACCCACCAGCGCGAGCGTGCGATGTGGTGGTACAACCGGGTGTTCATGCCGCTGGGCCTGCGCTTCCAGAAGACGCTGCAATGGCGTGCCGGACTCGGCGATACGCATGGGGTCGACGAGCTGCTGCTGCGCTGCCGCTGGAGTTAAGTGATTGATCCGGATGGCGACCGCCTTTGCGGCATCGCACCACAGCGAAGCCAAACGGCGCTAAGATGGAAGCGTTTTCGTCCCCGGCTGTCCCATTACGATGCTTTACCAAATTCACGAATGGCAGCGCGCCTTCCTCGGCCCGCTGAGTTATTTCGCGCAAGCCAACGCGAGCATGCTCAACGACAACAGCAGCCCGTTGGCGCAACTGCCCGGCTCCCAGCGCATGGCCGCGGGTTACGAGCTGATCCACCGGCTCGGCAAGGACTACGAGAAGCCCGAATTCGGCATCCACATCGCCACCGCGCACGAGCACGAGATCGCGGTGATCGAGCGTGTCGCACTGGCCAAGCCGTTCTGCCAGCTGAAGCGCTTCAAGCGCTTCAGCGACGATCCGGGCACGATCGAGAAGATGAAGACCGACCCGGTGGTATTGGTGGTGGCACCACTGTCCGGCCATCACGCCACCTTGCTGCGCGACACGGTGCGCACCCTGCTGCGCGACCACAAGGTGTACATCACCGACTGGGTCGACGCGCGCATGGTGCCGATGGCCGACGGTACGTTCGGCCTGGACGACTACATCGCCTACGTCGAGGAATTCATCCGGCACATCGGTGCCAGTTCGCTGCATGTGATCTCGGTTTGCCAGCCGACCGTACCGGTGCTGGCGGCGGTGTCGCTGATGGCCGCGCGCGGCGAAGACACGCCGCGCAGCCTGACCATGATGGGCGGCCCGATCGATACGCGGCGCAGCCCCACCAGCGTCGACAACCTGGCCACCAACCAGCCGCTGTCGTGGTTCAAGGGCAACGTGATCCATACCGTGCCGCCGAACTACCCCGGTCGCGGCCGCGAGGTCTACCCGGGCTTCCTGCAGCACGCCGGGTTCATCGCGATGAACCCCGGGCGCCACCTCAACTCGCACTGGGACTTCTACCAGGACCTGGTGCGCGGGGATCTCGACGATGCCGAGTCGCACCGCAAGTTCTACGACGAGTACAACGCCGTGCTCGACATGCCGGCCGAGTTCTATCTGGACACCATCGAGAAGGTGTTCCAGCAGTTCCTGCTGCCGCGCGGCCTGTGGGATGTGGCCGGCGAACGGGTGAACCCGGCCGCGATCAAGCGCAGCGCGCTGCTGACCATCGAGGGCGAGTTGGACGACATCTCCGGTCTCGGCCAGACCCAGGCCGCGCATGACCTGTGCAGCGGCATCCCGGCCACGCGGCGCGCGCACCAGGTGATCGCGGGCGCCGGCCATTACGGCATCTTCAGCGGCCGGCGCTGGCGCGAGACGGTCTACCCGCAGGTGCGCGACTTCATCCGCAAGTTCGATCGCCCGGCGCGCTGATCTCCCGCAAATCCGCCATGATTCCCCGTGCCTTGCACGGGAAGCACGCACCAGCCATGCCCGACTACCAAGCCATCCTGGACGAGATCCGCGACGAGGTGCGGCCGCTGCTGTCGCAGGGCCACGTGGCCGACTACATACCGCGCCTGGCCTGCGTGCCGCGCGAGAAATTCGGCATGGCCGTGGTCACGCTGGATGGCCGGCTCTACCAGACCGGCGATGCGGCCGAGGCGTTTTCGATACAGAGCATCTCTAAGGTGTATACGTTGACCCTGGCGCTGCAGTCCCTCGGCGACAGCCTGTGGCAACGAGTGGGCCGCGAACCCTCCGGCAACGCATTCAACTCGCTGGTGCAGCTGGAGCTGGAAAACGGACTGCCGCGCAATCCCTTCATCAATGCCGGCGCCCTGGTCGTTGCCGATGTAGTGCTCGCCACGCGGGAAGATCCGCGTGCGCAGCTACTGACGACGATCCGCGGCTGCAGCGGCAATCCCGACATACGCGATGATCCGGAAGTCGCGCTGTCAGAGAAGGCCAACGGTTTCCGCAATGCCGCGCTGGCCAATTTCATCCGCAGCTTCGGCAACCTCGAGCATGCGATCGGCGCCGTCCTGGATTTCTATTTCTTCCAGTGTTCGCTGGCGATGAGTTGCGTGGATCTGGCGCGCGGATTCCTGTTCCTGGCCAATCGGGGCCGTTGCCCATGGAGCGGCGCCGACATTCTCTCGACCGACCAGGCCAAGCGCATCAATGCGCTGATGCTGACCTGCGGCACGTACGACGCGGCCGGCGATTTCGCCTATCACGTAGGCATTCCGGGTAAGAGCGGTGTCGGTGGCGGCATTGTCGGGGTCATCCCGAACCAGCTGGCGGTGGCGGTATGGTCGCCGGCACTCAACGCCAAAGGCAACTCACTGGCCGGCAGTGCCGCGCTGGAGCGCTTCACGGCCAAGACCGGGCTGTCGATCTTCTAGTCAGCAGCGCTCTGGATTCGTGCGCGACAGGCCGTGAAGTCCGTGGTCGCAGCACATGTCGGACGGACAGGCGTTCAGGCAGAACGTCCCGCGTTGGCTTGCGAAACCCATGCGACGGATTCAGCGATTCGACGCCACCACCACCGGCTTCTTGGCATTGCGATGGGCGAGCCTGCTCGCGCTGCGCACCGGATGGGGATGAGCCGCAACGTTGCGGCGCGGGCAGATGACGCCCCGGTGTGGAGTACAGACACGGGCAACCGGAACGGACCTGCCACGGCGATGATGGTGGTGCGGCGGCGACGCCGGCACGGTTTCCGCGTCGGCGCTATCGATCGGAGACAGCGCGGCCAGGACCCGGTGCGCGATGCCGCTACGCGCGCCACCGGCCTGGGCGACCAGGATGGCGGGGGTCGAGCGGTTCTCGAAACCATCGTCCAGCAGCCGTGCCATCAATTGATCGCGAGCCGCTGCGGTACGACCGCCCATGACCACGGCAAACAGACGCTGGCCATCCCTGACGGCGGTCGAAGCGAGATTGAAGCCGGACGCGTCGGTGAAGCCGGTTTTCAGCCCATCCATGCCCGGGTAACGGTCCATCAGATGGTTGTGGCCACGCACGACCCGCCCGCGGAACACGAATTCCTTGGTCGCGAAATAAGGCGTGTCCTGCGGAAAATCGTGATACAGCGCAATGGCCAGCTTCGCCATGTCACGCGTCGTCGTCGCGTCGTCCGGGTCGGGCAAGCCGGAGGCATTGCCGAAACGGGTATCGGCCATGCCGAGGCGCAAGGCTTGCGCATTCATCAATTCGACGAAGTGGTCCTCGGAGCCGCCAAGGCCTTCAGCGATCACGGTCGCCGCATCATTGGCCGATTTCGTGACCATGCCGAGGATGCAGTCGCGCACCGAGATCGTCTGACCCGCACGCAGACCAAGCTTGGTCGGCGCCTTCGCCGCCGCCCAGGCTGAAACCGGCAAGAGCTGATCGCTCTTCAGCTTGCCATTCTGCAACGCCTGAAAAGTGAGGTAGAGCGTCATCATCTTGGCCAGTGACGCCGGATGGTTCTGCTCGTCGGCATTGACCGCGCTCAGAACCTGCCCAGTCGCCGGATTGACGACGATGGCGGCGTAGCCGGCATGGGCCACGCCCGTGAAAATGCCGAAGCCGGCCAGGATCACCGCCGCAAACATGCCGCGCAGCCGGTGCAGCGACCGTCCTGGCTTTATGAACTTGATAGCCAACCTGTCACCCCGTTCCTGAACTACGACATCGCCGCACGTGGGCGCGAACATAATGCATAGTCGACGGAATATCCATAGGTAATGCACGAACTTCCCTTATCAAGCACATGTTTTTAAATGAGTTGTTAGATTTGTGTGTTTCGCGTGATTTCAGGTGCGGATATGCGTGCCGCGAGGGCTATGTCGCTGGTTGGCATGCGCACTCAGGCGTTTTCGTGATCGTCAAATCCGCGCACCTGTCGCCAGGCGAGACGGCTTTCGACATGCCAGCCGCTACAATCGGCGGATGTCTCTTATCCAATTGCAAAGCGTCGACTTCAGCATCGGCGGCCCCCTCCTGCTCGAACATGTCGATCTGTCGATCGAGCGCAACGAGCGCGTATGCATCGTCGGTCGCAACGGCGAAGGCAAATCCACCCTGATGAAGCTGATCGCCGGCGAGCTGCATGCCGACGACGGTGAGGTACGGGTGCAGAACGGCATCGTGGTGGCGCGGATGGCGCAGGAGGTACCGCAAGGTACCGAAGGCACCGTATTCGACGTCGTATCCGAGGGCCTTGGCGATCTCGGCCACCTGCTTGCCCGCTACCACCACCTGCTGCACGAGGGCGACTTCGATGCGCTGGGCGATGTGCAGCACCAGATCGAGGCGCAGCACGGCTGGGACCTGGATCGCCGTGTCACCGAGGTTTTGACCAAGCTGGAACTGCCCGCCGACACCGACTTCGCCGCGCTGTCCGGCGGCATGAAGCGTCGCGTGCTGCTGGCGCAGGCGCTGGTTCGCAAGCCCGACGTATTGCTGCTGGACGAGCCGACCAACCATCTGGACATCGAGGCGATCGGCTGGCTGGAGAACTTCCTCAAGCAGTTCGACGGCAGCATCCTGTTCGTCACGCATGACCGCAGCTTTCTCCGTGCGCTGGCCACGCGCATCGTCGAGATCGACCGCGGCGCGCTGACCGACTGGCCCGGCGACTACGACAACTACCTGCGTCGCCGCGAGGAGCGGCTGCACGCCGAATCGCAGGCCAACGCGCTGTTCGACAAGAAGCTGGCGCAGGAGGAGGTGTGGATCCGCCAGGGCATCAAGGCCCGCCGTACCCGTAACGAGGGCCGCGTGCGCGCACTGAAGGCATTGCGCGTGGAACGTGCCGAGCGGCGCAACCTCGGCGGCAACGTGAAGATGACCGCGGCCAACGCGCAGGCCTCGGGCAAGAAGGTGATCGATCTCGAGTACGTGCACCAGGCCTACGACGGCCGTGTGCTGATCGACGATCTCACCACCACGATCATGCGCGGCGACCGCATCGGCATCATCGGCCCGAACGGCGCCGGCAAGAGCACCCTGCTCAAGATCATGCTCGGCGAGCTGCAGCCGCAGCGCGGCACGGCGGAACTGGGCACCGGCATCCAGATTGCCTACTTCGACCAGCACCGGCTGCAGCTTAACGACAAGCTCAATGCATTGGACAACGTCGCCGAAGGCCGCGAGTTCATCGAGTTGAACGGCCAGCGCAAGCACATCATCGGCTACCTGCAGGACTTCCTGTTCTCGCCCGAGCGTGCCCGCGCACCGATCACTCGCCTGTCCGGCGGCGAACGCAACCGCCTGCTGCTGGCCAAGCTGTTCGCGCAGCCGTCCAACTTGCTGGTGATGGACGAACCGACCAACGATCTGGACGTGGAAACGCTGGAACTGCTGGAAGAACTGCTGACCGACTACCAGGGTACCTTGCTGCTGGTCTCGCACGATCGCGCCTTCCTCGACAACGTGGTGTCCAGCACCCTGGTACTGGAAGGCCGTGGCCAGATCGGCGAATACATCGGCGGCTACAGCGACTGGCTGCGCCAGCGGCCGGCTGCCGCCACCGCAGTTGCTGCGGCTGCCGCCAAACCGGGACTGGTTCGCCAGGCACCGGCGGCAGCAGCGCCCAAGCGCAAACTCAGCTTCAAGGATCAGCGCGAACTGGAACTGCTGCCCAAGCGCATCGAGCAGCTCGAGACCGAGATCGCCGCACATGGCGAGGCGATGACTTCGCCGGGGTTCTTCAAGCAGGACAGTGCAACGATCACCAGAGCGAACGAAGCCGTGGCGAAATTGCAGGCGGAACTGGAGATAGCGTATGCGCGCTGGGCCGAGCTTGACGGCTGACACCCGGATCAGGTTCCGGGGTTGACCTCCGGACGAGTCAGATAGTGAACCAACGCAATGGTCGCGCGACGCTGACCATCCGGTGCTTGCAGGCAGGCACCGAACTTGTTCATCGCCGCCAGTCCACCACTTGCCTGGAAGCTCTGCATCGCCCGAGGATCGATCTGCGGCCTCGGCAATGAGTGCTGTGGATCAGCCAGATTGGCAATGGTGTAATCCATAATGGTGTGGCCCGTCTTGGTTTCCAGAAAGTCGGCCACGCGACGCGCCTCATCCTCAGTCGCGCAATCACGGAGAGCAGGCACCATGACTCGGGCCAGTTCCGGCTCCTGGATCATGTTGAAGTGCTCGAAAACGGCTCTCATCGGCGAACCCTGTAGCGCGGCCTGGTTGCTGGCGAAATAGTGGCTCAGAATCTCGGCAAGTCTGTAGTCCACCAGCATGCGCTGCAATTGCCCGCTATCCGATGACGCTTGTGACGCCGCCGAATTCGCCGGCTCGTACTGCGGTGTCGCGCAGACGAAACCTGCAAGTCCCAAAGAAATTGTGGCAATCGCACACGCGAACCATTTCATCAAAGATTCCCCTTGGTAATGTCGAAATTCCAACTCGATCCATCGCTCGAAAGCATCTCATGCACCAACGCGCCTAACCAGTATTCTGCAAACCCTGCGACACGCCGTTGACGCAGGCCACCAGCGCCTGCAGCAGCGCATCGTCCTTGCGATCGCCGGCGCGCCAGCGATGCAGCAGGTCGACCTGCATGAGGCTCATCGGATCGACATAGGGGTTGCGCAGGCGGATCGAGGCGGCAAGACGCGGATCGCCCTGCAACAGGGTGTTGCCGCTCTTTAGCCGCAGCAGCCAGTGCCGGGTGCGCTCGAACTCGTCGCGGATCAGGCCGAAGAACTCCTCGTGCAGCGAACCGGACAGTTTCGAGAACGCCTCGGCGATATCCAGGTCGCACTTGGCCAGCACCATCTCGACGTCATCCAGCAGGTTGCTGAAGAACGGCCAGTCGTGTGCCATCTCGCTCAGTTCCGCCTCGCCGAATTCGGCGGCGCCCTGTTCCAGTGCCGTGCCCAGACCGTACCAGCCAGTGATGATCGAGCGGCACTGGGTCCACGCGAATACCCACGGGATGGCGCGCAGATCCTCGACGCCGCGCATGCTGCGGCGGCTGGCCGGGCGCGAGCCCAAGGTCATCCGCTCGATCACGTCGATCGGCGTGGCGTGCCGGAAGTAGTCGACGAAGTGTTCGCGCTCGACGAAGGCACGGTAGGCCTGCCGGCTGTTCACCGACAACCGGTTCATCTGTTCGCGCCAGCGCTCCTCGCGCGACTCGGTCTCACGTGGACGCAGGGACGCACGCAGCACCGCGCCGACGGTCTGCTCCAGGTTGCGCAGCGCCAGTGCGCGGATGCCGTACTTGCGATGGATCACCTCGCCCTGCTCGGTCACCCGCAACACACCCGCCACCGCACCGCGCGGCGACGACATCAAGGCTGGCGTGATACGCGCGCCGCCGCGGCTGGCCGAGCCGCCGCGACCATGGAAGAACGCCAGCTGGATGCCCGCCTCGCTGGCCACCTCGAGCAATTCCACCTGCGCACGCTGCAGTCCCCAGCGTGAGGCCAGCGTGCCGCCGTCCTTGCCGCTGTCGGAGTAACCGAGCATCACCCATTGCTGATCGTTGCGTGCGGCCAGATGCTGGCGATAGACCGGATCGGCAAGCAGCGCACGCAGGGTGGCCGGCGCGTTCTTCAGGTCGTCGACGGTCTCGAACAGTGGGGCGATGTTGAGCGGAACGCTGCCACTCTCGACCAGACCTCCGTAACGCGCCAAGGCCAATACCGCCAAGACATCGGCAGCCGAGCGCGTCATGCTGATGATGTACAGCCCGACCGCCTCCCTGCCGTAGCGGCGCCGGGCATCGCCCAGGGTGGCGAACACATCGTAAAGCGAGGTGACCACATCGGCGTGGCTGATCGGAAAGCGCGCGCTGCCGCTGGCGTAGCCGCGCAGCTGCTGCGCGCGCGCGTCGGATGCAAGCTGCGGCCATGCCGCATTCTCCAGCAGCGCCGCCAGTGCATCGTCATGTACCCGCGAATCCTGCCGCACGTCCAGCCGCGCCAGGTGCAGACCGAACGTGCGCACGCGCCGGATCAAGCGCTGCACGGCATAGGCGCCGGCATGCAGGCCATGATGATCGACCAGGCTGCTGACGATCAGCTGCAGATCATCGAGCAGCTCCGAAACAGCCGTATAGCCTTCCGGATGATCGTCGGCATGGGTCGCTTCCAGGCGCGCGCCGATCACCGTGAGCAGGCTGCGATAAGGCATGTCGGCATGTCGCGGCCGCACTTTCTGTGCAGCCACTGGAAAACGTGTGCGGTAATCGTCAAGCCGCTGCTGCAGGCGCGGATCGACCGCCACGCGGCCTTCGGTCTGGCTGAGCAAACGCGCCAGTCCCGCCACATCAGCCATGTAGTGCTCGATCACGTGGGCACGCTGGGTCGCCAGGCTGGCAGCGATGGTCTCGGCACCGACATTGGGATTGCCGTCCATGTCGCCGCCGACCCAGGTCGCGAAGCCGAGCAGTTGCGGAAGCTTCGCGGCCACGCCATAGACCGCCTGCAACGATTCCGCCAATGATTCGTAGAACGCCGGCACGATACGGTAGATCGGGTTGGCCAGATAGAACCCGACATGATGGTGTTCGTCCTGCACACTTGGCCGCACCGGCGATGCCTCGGCGGTCTGCCAGCCGGAGGACAGCGCCATGTAGATGCGGTCGTCGTCCTCCTTGCGCTCCTGCGGCGTGCGGTTCTGGTCGAAACCGTCGATCAGCGAGCGCACGATCGCCTGCTCCTTCTCCAGCAGCGAACGGCGCACCGCCTCGGTGGGATGGGCGGTGAACACCGGCTCGATCCACAGCCGGTCGAGCCAGCCCATCAACTCGTTCGCCCCGACACCCTGCGCCTTCAGCCGGCCGAGCACGTCGAGCAGCGATTCCGGCTGCGGCGCGCTGCCCTCGCGCTGGTAATCGCGGCGACGGCGGATGCGATGCACGCGCTCGGCCGTGTTGACCGCCTGGAAATAGGTGGCGAAAGCACGGGCCAGCGCCTCGGCATCTTCGGCCTGCAGGCCGGCCAGCGAATCGGCCAGCTCGTTGACTGTGGCACCTTCACGACGCCGGCGGATCGCCGCGATACGCACCTGCTCGACCCGCTCGAAGAAAGCCGTGCCGCCCTGCTCGGCCAGCATGCGCCCGACCATGGTGCCAAGCCGGCTGACATCCTCGCGCAGGGGGCCGTCGTGCGACAGGAATTCAGATTCGCGACTTTCTTCTTCCACGCGGTGACTCCAGTGCAAGGTGAACGGCCAGCCTACCCAATCCGGGCGCAGGAGGCATCAAACGGCATCTGCCGCTACAATAACCGGCTTGTACTGCCCGCCGAGGGGCGCTGCGACCGTTCGACTGCGGATCCATCCGTAGTAGGCGGCCAGGCTCGGCGCGGCACGTTCCACAACGGCGCCCGGTTGATTTGTATGCGAGTCCTTAGGGCCTCGCACTAACCGGAGACATCCATGAACGCCGTTACCAAAGAAACCCACCACGACTACAAGATCCGCGACCTCTCGCTCGCTGACTGGGGCCGCAAGGAACTGGACATCGCCGAGCACGAGATGCCGGGCCTGATGTCGATCCGCAAGAAGCACGCCGCCACCCTGCCGCTGAAGGGCGTGCGTGTGACCGGCTCGCTGCACATGACGATCCAGACCGCCGTGCTGATCGAGACGCTGAAGGACATCGGTGCCGACGTGCGTTGGGCCTCGTGCAACATCTTCTCGACCCAGGACCACGCCGCTGCCGCGATCGCCGCGACCGGCACGCCCGTGTTCGCCTGGAAGGGCGAGACGCTGGAGGAGTACTGGGACTGCACGCTCGACGCACTGACTTTCCCCGGCAAGGGCGCCGACAAGTACCTCGGCCCGGAGCTGGTGGTCGATGACGGCGGCGACGTGACCCTGCTGATCCACAAGGGCTACGAATTGGAGAACGGCAGCGACTGGGTCAACTCGCCGTCGGGCAGCCACGAGGAACAGGTGATCAAGAACCTGTTGAAACGCGTGCATGTCGAGCGCCCGGGCTTCTGGCACACCGTGGTGCGCGACTGGAAGGGCGTCTCCGAGGAGACCACCACCGGCGTGCATCGCCTGTACCAGCTGGCCGAAGCCGGCTCGCTGCTGATCCCGGCGATCAACGTCAACGACTCGGTCACCAAGTCGAAGTTCGACAACCTGTACGGCTGCCGCGAGTCGCTGGCCGATGGCCTGAAGCGCGCGATGGACGTGATGCTGGCCGGCAAGGTCGCCGTGGTCTGCGGTTACGGCGACGTCGGCAAGGGCTGCGCGCACAGCCTGCGTGCCTACGGTGCGCGCGTGGTGGTCACCGAGATCGATCCGATCAACGCGCTGCAGGCGGCGATGGAAGGCTTCGAGGTCAACACCGTCGAGAGCACGCTGGGCCGCGGCGACATCTACGTCACCACCACCGGCAACAAGGACGTGCTCACGCTTGAGCACCTGAAGTCGATGAAGGACCAGGCGATCGTCTGCAACATCGGCCATTTCGACAACGAGATCCAGGTCGACGCGCTGAATGCGATGGCCGGCGTCGAGAAGATCAACATCAAGCCGCAGGTCGACAAGTACGTGTTCCCGGACGGCCGTGCGATCTTCCTGCTGGCCGAAGGCCGCCTGGTGAACCTGGGCTGCGCCACCGGCCATCCGAGCTTCGTGATGTCCAACTCGTTCTCCAACCAGACGCTGGCGCAGATCGACCTGTGGGCGAACAAGGACACGTACGAGCCGAAGGTCTACATCTTGCCGAAGAAGCTCGACGAGGAAGTCGCGCGCCTGCACCTGGAGAAAATCGGCGTAAAGCTGACCACCCTCACCAAGGAGCAGGCCGGTTATCTCGGCGTGCCGGTGGAAGGTCCATACAAGCCGGATCATTACCGCTACTGAGCCGCGTTGAAACCAAAGCACGATCCGGAAGGGCGCATTCATGCGCCCTTCTTTAATTTGGGGCGCCGCGCGGTCGGGTGCCGGCGCTATCCGGCGTGGAACGCCGCCGGCACATAGCGCACCTTGCCGATACCGGCGAACCAGCGCAGCTTCAGATAGGCCGGCAGGCCCAGCAGCAGGGTCCAGCGGCTTACCGGATGGATATCGTTGTGCGCCACCTGCAAATGCGCTGGTTCGCCAGGCATCGCGGCGGTCGGCACGGATCGCAGCCAGCTCACCTTGCCGCGCATGCTGCCGCGCCGCTCCCGCTGCGCCTTGATCAGCTCTTCGTACAGAAATGCCCCGTCGCGCCCATGCTCGCGGAACAAGCGTTCCTGCCATGCGAACAGCGACTGCAACTGCGGGTGATCCGCAAAGTGCGGCACGATCCGCAGCGGCCGCAGCAGCGACGCCAGAGTGATATCCGCCGCGCTGAAGCGAGCGCCGACCAGAAAACCGTCACGCTCCAGTTGCACGGCAATTGGAACCAGTTGTGACTCCAGCGCCTCGTATACCCGGTCCTCGCGATTGCGGTGGAAGCGGAAACGCAAGGTCAGCATGGCGCCCAGCACCGGTGCGGCCAGTACGCGCAGCACCGGCCGCGTGAACAGGCCACCGGCGACCTTCGGCATGAACAGCCGCGACAGCGTGTCCGGGCACTCCATGATCAGCTGGGTATAGCCCAAGCGGCGGGCATGCAGCCCGAGGGTGGAGTCGAGCCGCAGCATCCATTGCCACGCCTCTTCGCGCTCGAGCGGATCACCCGGCAACAGCGCATGTTCCGGATAGGTCTCGTCGAGGTAGCGGATGATCGGCGAGGAATCGCTGATCGCCACGCCGGTGGCGATGTCGTGAATCAGCGGCACCGTCTGCGTACAGTTGAAACGCTGCATCTCCTTCTTGGTGAAGGCGACGATGTCGATGCCGCGCCACGGCAACTGCTTGAAATCCAGTGCCCAGCGCACCTTTTCCACGTAATGCGACCAATGCAGCTTGTACAGCTCGATCATGGGCACTCTCCTTGCCGAATCACTGCAATGGAGTCGCCGTGCCCATGCTGCAAGCCGCCCTATGGCGACGACATGCCGCCGGCCATATATCGCTTCATCGCGAATTAGAGATATATACTTGCCCGCACCGCTTATCTGGAACCCTGCGATGCCGGCCATCAGCTTCGAATTCTTCCCGCCCAAGACCGACGAGCAGCGCACGCAGCTGGATCGCGCCGCGCAGGTCCTGAAGGCATACCGGCCGGAATACGCTTCAGTTACCTTCGGCGCCGGCGGCTCCACCTTGAGCTACACCGGCGACACCGTGGCCCGGCTGCATGCGCGACATGGCCTCAACGTGGCGCCGCATCTGTCCTGCGTGGGCGGCACCCGCGCCGAGCTGGCCGCCTTGCTGGACGAATACCGCGCAGCCGGCTACCGGCGCATTGTCGCGCTGCGCGGGGACATGCCTTCGGGCATGGCCACGGCAGGCGACTTCCGCTACGCCGCCGAGCTGGTCGGTTTCATTCGCGAACACTGCGGCGATCACTTCCACATCGAGGTGGCGGCGTATCCGGAAACCCATCCGCAGGCGGACGATGCGCTACGCGACCTGCAGCATTTCAAGGCGAAGATCGACGCCGGCGCCAACGGCGCGATCACCCAGTACTTCTTCAATCCCGACGCGTATTTCCGCTTCGTCGACGACGTGCGCAGGCTCGGCGTGAACGTGCCGATCGTGCCGGGCATCATGCCGATCGCCAATTACACCCAGCTGAAGCGTTTTTCCGACATGTGCGGTGCCGAGATTCCACGCTGGATCGCCAAGCGCATGCAGGCGCACGGCGATGATGCCGATTCGATCCGCGCCCTGGGTGCCGAGGTGGTGGCCCAGTTGTGCCGGCGCCTGCTCGACGGCGGCGCGCCGGGGCTGCATTTCTACACCCTCAACCGCGCCAGGGCGACACAATCGGTGCTGCAACAGCTTGCCTGAGCCGGCGGGCGGTTATGCTAGCCGGATGCGCCGGTTAGCCGCCTTGCTGTGTCTCCTCATGCTCGCCGGGACTACGCCTGCGGTGGCGCAGACCGAGATCCATCGCTGCGTCGGTGCGGACGGCCACCCGTTGTTCACGGACCAGCCTTGCGCGGCCTTGCAGGCCACGCCCGTCAGCCCTGCCGCTGCAACCAGCAGCCTGGGCAACCCATCCGCTGCGCCGCCGCCCGTCATGTGCGCGGCGAACCTCGGTGAATTGCGGCAGAGCGTGATCGATGCGTTCGCCAGCCACGACGCCAACCGCTTGGCTGGCCTGATGCTGTGGGGTGGCTACGGTCGTGGCGCAGCCATCGCGGACATCCGTTCGCTGGGCTCCTTGATGAAACAGCCCTTGCTCGATATCAGCCCTGCCGATGACCCGGCATCCGACGCCAGCAGTGCGCAGAGACCGGCATCGACCGGCAGCCTGGCCGACCCGTTCGACCCGCAGCCGGCGGTTTCCGCACCTGCCTCCGGCAGCCAGCTGGTGCTGCACACGACCGGCAATGACGGCAGCGGTGCCCCGCGGGAATGGCGCTTCGACATCGTGCGCCGGGCCGGCTGCCTGTGGCTGCGCAACGCGGATTGACCCCCAGCAGGTATCATGGGCAGTCCCCATTGGAGAACCGACATGGCGCAGCAATACCCCGAGTGGATCTGGCAGAACGGAAGCATCAAGCCATGGGCCGAGGCGACCACGCATGTGATGTCGCATGCGCTGCACTACGGTTCGTCCGTGTTCGAGGGCATCCGCAGCTATGCCACGCCGGATGGCGCCGCGATCTTCCGGCTCACCGACCATCTCAACCGGCTGTACCAGTCGGCCAAGATCTACGACATGGTGCTGCCGTACTCGGCCGACGAACTGGCCGCCGCCTGCCGCGAGGTGATCCAGAAGAACGGGCTCGGCGCTGCCTATCTGCGCCCCGTGGCGTATCGCGGGCTCGGCGGCTTTGGCTTGTCTGCCGAGACGCCGATCGACATTGCCGTGGCCGCGTGGCCGATGGGTCCGTACCTCGGGCCGGAGGCGCTGGAGAACGGCATCACCGCTTGCGTGTCGAGCTGGCAGCGCTTCGCTCCCAATACCATCCCGGCTGGCGCCAAGGCCGGTGGCAATTATCTGTCCGGCCAGCTGATCGCGCGCGAGGCGCGCCGGCTCGGCTTCGGCGAAGGCATCGCGCTCGCCTCCAGCGGCCTGCTCAGCGAGGGCGCCGGCGAGAACCTGTTCCTGGTGTTCGACGGCGTGCTGCACACGACGCCCGCCAGCGCCTCGATCCTCACCGGCATCACCCGCGACACGCTGAAGACGCTGGCACGCGAGGACGGCATCGAGGTGGTCGAGCGTGACCTGCCGCGCGAATACCTGTATCTGGCCGACGAGATCCTGATGTGCGGCACCGCTGCCGAAGTCACCCCGATCCGTGCGGTCGACGGCAAGCAGATCGGCAATGGTACGGCCGGTCGCGTGACGCGCCGCCTGCAAGAGCTGTTCTTCGGCCTGTTCGATGGCCGTACCCACGACAAGTGGGGCTGGCTGGAACCGGTCTGAGGCAGGCTTGAACCTGATGCAAAGAAAACGCCCCGCAACGCGGGGCGTTTTCTTATGGAGTCCAGGCCGGCTTCAACCGAACACGATGCTGGCGACCGCACCGTTCGCATCGTTGCGCGGACGCATCGAGACATCCCAGCCATACAGCTCACACAAGCGGCGCACGATCGCCAGGCCAAGACCGGCACCGCTGCCACCGGCACCTTCGCCGCGCACGCCGCGCTGGAACAGGCGCTCGGCATCCTCGGGCTTGATCCCGGGGCCGGTGTCGATCACCTCGATGCGCCCCTGCCCCACCTCGACCCGCACGCTGCCTTCGAGCGTGTACTTGATCGCATTGCCGATCAGGTTGGTCAGCGCCACCGACAATACCGAGGCCGGAGCATTGATGCTGACCTGTTCGTTGACCGTCAGGTCGATGGTCAACGGCTTGCCGCGCATCTGCGGACGCTGGCTCTCGATCACGTCGGCCGCGACCTTGCCGACCTCGGTGGTTTCGCCACGGGTCGGACCACGCCGTTCGGCGCGCGACAGCAGCAGCAGCGCCTCGATCAGCTCGGTGGCCTGGCGCGACGCACGTTCGATGCGCTTGAGACGCTCGCTGAGCTTCTCGGTGAGGTCGGGTGAACCCTGCAGCAGCTCGGTGGTACTGGCGATCACCGCCAGCGGCGTGCGCAGCTCGTGGCTGACATCGGAATTGAATTCGCGGTCGCGCTCGACCATCGCCGTGAGCCGCGCCGAATATTCATCCAGTGCATGCGCCAGCTCACCGACTTCGTCGTCGGCAAAATGCGGCGCCAGTGGTTCGGCCTTGCCAGCCTTGCGGAAATCGCGCAGGCGGTTGGCCAGTTCGCTCACCGGCTTGAGCACCTTGCGCGAAAGCCACAGGCCAAGCACCAGCGAGAGCAGGCCGAACAGGAACACCGCGCCGATCACGCTGATCAGCAGCTGCCGTTTACCCAGTTCGTCGCGCGATACGTCATAGCGCAGGAAACTGATCACGCCGTCCTGTCGCCGCACAGCCAGCTTGTAACGCTTGACCTGGCCGTCCGCACCGGTTTCGGCGATGTCATGTACGCCAGTTCCCAGCTGCTGCCAATTCAACGGTGCCTTGTAGATCGTGCGATCACTCCACGTCCACGCCTTGACGATATTGAAGTGCGGGATCTGCGTGGGATCGGCACGCACCTGCGCATTGAGGTTGTCGACCTCGTCCTGCAGGCTCGCCGTGACCAGTTGATCCTCCACCTTGGCGCGAACATTCAACGCAGCCACGGCAAACAACGCGCTGAGGCCGAAGCCGAACAGCGCGAAGGAGACGATCAATCGAAAGCGAAGCTTACGCCTGGACTGCATCCGGCTCTACCATCCGATAGCCAATGCCGTGCCGCGTATGAATCAGCGGCTTCTCGAACGGTTTGTCGATGGCCGCGCGCAGACCGTGGATATGCACGCGCAACGAATCGCTGTCCGGCAATTCCTCGCCCCACACGCGCTGTTCCAGGTCCTGCCGGGTGACCACCGACGGACTTGCTTCCATCAATGCCTGCAGCAACTTCAGTCCGATCGGATTCAACTGGATCGACTTGCCCTCGCGGTTCACCGTGAGCGTGTCCAGGTTGAAGGTGAGGTCGGCCACCTTCAGCACGCGGCTCTGCGGGCCTTTGCCGCGACGCGCCAGCACTTCCAGCCGCGCGGACAATTCCTGCAGCGCGAACGGCTTGGTCATGTAGTCGTCAGCGCCGGATTCGAAGCCGGTCAGCTTCTGTTCCAGCGCATCGCGCGCGGTCAGCATCAGGATCGGCGTCTGCTTGTGCGCCTCGTGGCGCAGTTTGCGCGCCACTTCCAGGCCATCCATGCCGGGCAGCGTGAGATCCAGCACGATCACGTCGAAATCGTGCACCACGGCCAGATGCAGGCCGGTCACGCCGTCGCCGGCGAAATCCACCACGTGGCCACGATCTTCCAGATAATCGCCGATGTTGGTCGCGATATCGCTGTTGTCTTCGATCACCAATACGCGCATGTGTCACTCCTGCGCAGCCGACACACGGGACGGCTGAGGGTGCAAGCTTAACAAGCTTGCGTTAACGAAGCGCGCCATGTGTGGCATGAAACTGAACGCGTCTTCGCGCGGGCAAGAAAAAAGCCCAGATGCGCGACTCGTCGTCGCCACACCTGGGCTCAAGCTACTGCCCCGATACCATCGTCTGCCGTCACCCGCACCCATCCGGTGGCGTGCCATGCAAAAAACAGTGTTCTCCTTATAGGCGGTATACGGTTACGCTGCAGTTAACCCGTACTCACCTCAACGTTAAATGCATCGCTGCACCCTCGCTGTTGTGACGTCCCTTGGCAGCAAGCATTCAGGATGGCACCGACCATTCGACCTTAACCTGGCCTGCGCCACGATCTCATCACAAGCCTCGGCAGATATGCGTTCCGGTCGGAACGCGGCAATTCACTTTTGCGTCGGCTCCATCCTCCGTTTGCTGCCCGGAGGCCAAGCCTCCCGCCGTGAGCGTGAAAGCCACCGCCTGGTGATATTTCCGCGGACCGGCGCCGGCCTCGGGCACGGCATACCTCCATGTACGAATGGCTGCAACTGCAGCCTGATCAAATACACCTGCCGGTTCGGCGCTGACCACTCGTGGCTCAACTACACCACCATCGGCAGACAGGCGAAATTCGATCACTACCTGCCCTTCAACCCCGCGCAAAAGTGCCGCACGAGGATAGACCGGCTGGCTGATGTGAAGGGGAATCGGTGCCGAACCTGAAGACGGCTCATCTGGAATCCCCTGCACCGCGACAGACGTGATCAGCTCGTCATGTCGGATCGGCACCAGATCGACGACACCCTGCGAGGCCACGCGCGGCAAGGTCAGTGCCACCTGCGCAATCGGCAATGCCGCGCGAGCATCCGCTTCGGCTGGCATCAGTGCAATGTTCTCGACCGGTCGCTGTGCTTCGGCATGCTTCGGCGCCAGATCGGCCGCATACCAATTTGCAACAGGTCGCGCCAACGGCACCTGTTGTAGCGCCAGGATCGACTGCAACCGCAGGATGGCACCCTTCAGGTCTTGCTGCACATGGCTGTGTTGCCATTCGATCTGCAGGGTCAATGTCAGCAGCAACGCCCCCAGCAGCAGCGCGACGAAACGAGCAGGTGTGCGTACAGACATTCCTTCACGCACCGGCATGACCATGTGCTGTACCCGGTCCAGCAGGACACCGCCGCTGGCCGCGAGCAGCAGTGAAGTGTGCCGCTCGCGCAACTCACCCAACTCCACCAGTGCCGTCACAAACTCATGCCTGCTGCCACCATTGACGGCAAGCGCCAACTCGTCGCAGCAGATCTCGCGTTCATTGCGTACGTCGCGCGACACCCAGTGCACGACCGGGTGATAGAAATACAAAGTCTCAAGGACGATCTGGAGCAGGTTTGCCAAAGGATCCCAGCGCCGCAGATGCGCCAGCTCATGGGCAAGGATCAACTCGATCTGCGCCGCCGGAAGATTGCACGCCACGGCCATCGGCAACAGGATCACGGGACGGATCCAACCAACTACGGCCGGTGTGGCAATGACCTTGCTGCACAGCACGACGACACGTCGGCGCAAGCCGAAACGCGCGCTCATCGCGGAGACCCGATGCTGCCATTCCGGCATCAGCTCGGCCATCCGCACCAACGCCTTCACCCCACGCCATTGCCGCCATGCGCGCAATGAGAGCAGCAGCACGCCAAGCGACCAGACCAGCACCAACCACGGCAGCAGGGCATTCAGGCTGGCACCCCATGCCCAGGGAGTCGCGTCGACAGCAGCGCCGTGTCCACTCAAGGCGGGAGTCACCAGGTCGACGGCCATCTGCGTGACCGGCGGCGACGCTGTCAACAGCCGCCAAAGTGTCAGCAACGGACACAGGGCAAATGCCGCCAGGATAGCCATGCCGAAACGGTAGCGCGCCTCGCCCCTTGGCAGCACCTTGCGCGCCAACGCATACAGCAAGCCCAGCAATGCGCCCTGCCAGACGAAGTGCAGCAGCGTCCAGCCGAGCACGCGCACACTGGCAAGCACCACCGGCAACGTGTCCATCACAATGCGTCCTTGTCGAGCTTGTTGAGGAGACTGCGGATCTGACGCAACTCCTCGCGGCTGGTGTGCTGGCTGCCAAGTGCGTGCAGCACCAGCTGCGAAGAGGAGCCGTCGAATACCCGCTGCACCAGATCGAGTAGAAACCGCTTCTGGGTGCGCTCCTTGCTGTACATCGCCCGATAGACATGCGCACGCTGCGAATCGTCGCGTGCTACCAATCCCTTGGCATGCATCACCTGCAAAAGCTTCAGTGTCGTGGTGTAGCCTGTGCCGATGCTGGGGTTGAGCGCGTCGTGCACTTCGCGAACCGTACATGCATCGGCCGCCCACAGAACGTGCAATATCTCCAGCTCGGCTTCAGTAGGCCTTGGTGCATCGGGCGGCAGCTTCTTCATCTGATCTGACCATCGTTTGCGAGAACCATGGGGATGCTTCAAAGGTCCAATTTAGCTCAATTGCCACCCCTGAGGGTTTGCACACGTTTCATGTTGTCCAGCATCTGCTGGGTATCGCGATGGTCCTGCTGGATCTCGCCGTAGGTTCGGCACGTCGTCCGGGTAATGTGCGATCCAACCGGTGCGACGTTCTCACATACCAACCGATTGTTGTCGCGACGGGTCAAAATCGCATTGACCGCTTCCTGATGATTGAACAGGTCGACCTTGGTCTGCTGATCCATCTGGTCCACCGTGTTGTACTTGTCGAAGAGTGACTGCATGTACGACAACCCGGAATTCACTTCATCCTGTTCCTTCGCATCCATGAACCCATAGCGGCCACCCGGCTTCATCTGGCCCTGCACCGCGAGAGCCACTGCAGCAAAGTCAGCCTTGTTTTCCGCCTTCACGATGACTTCCGTCTTGGTCGCATGGACCATTCCCGCCTGCAGCAGGATCACTCCCATGAACATACCAACCAACCATGCCTTCGATTTCATCTCCGCTCCCCTCGATCGCACCGCCCCCACTGCGGGCGCCTGACGCACGATCCGGCCGGACCCGATCTTAGGCCGGCGACAGAAACGCTGTCAACGAAGATTTTCGTACTACGACTTTCGTAGACGATCTCTGCGCTGGCGCTCGCTCGGGCGCGTACCCATGCCAGTTGCCTGCAGCAGGTCGACGATGGCACCAGCCACGTCGACACCAGTGGCCGCCTCAATGCCTTCCAGGCCCGGCGAGGAATTCACTTCGAGTAGCAGCGGCCCACGATTGGAGCGCAGCAAGTCGACGCCGGCGATACCAAGCCCCAGTGCCTGAGCGGCACGAACCGCAATGCGCTTCTCCTCCACGCTCAGGACAGCCTTGGTCGCCGTGCCGCCGCGATGCAGGTTGGCGCGGAACTCGCCAGGACTGGCATCGCGCTGCATCGCCGCCACCACCTTGTTGCCGACCACGAAGCAACGCAGGTCACTGCCCTTGGCTTCGGCAATGAACTCCTGCACCAGGAAATTCGCATACAGTCCGCGGAACGCCTCGATCACGCTCTGCGATGCGCTGCGCTTCTCCGCCAGCACCACGCCAGTACCTTGGCTGCCTTCGTTGAGCTTGATCACATGCGGCGGTTCGCCAAGCAAGGCCAGCACATCGGCGGTGTCGTCCGGGTTGTCGCCGAATACCGTGACCGGCATGTCGATTCCCTGTGCGGCGAGTATCTGCAGGCAGCGCAGCTTGTCGCGTGCGCGCAGCACGGCGTCGGATGGGTTGGGCGTGTACACGCCCATCATCTCCAGCTGGCGCAGCACCGCGGTGCCGTAGAACGTGCTGGTGGTGCCGATGCGCGGGATCACCGCGTCGATGTCGCGCACCTCCCTGCCCTTGTAGCGGATCGCCACCGCACCGGGCGCAATGCGCACATAGCAGCGCAAGGGATCGAGTACACGCACCACATGGCCACGCTCGCGTGCCGCCTCGACCAGTCGTTTGGTCGAATACAGGCGCGTGTTGCGCGACAGGATCGCAATCTTCATATGGAGGCCATCATGAAAAGTCGGTGGCCACGACCAGCGGTCGCGACTGGGTATAGGAACGTGCCGGATCGACCACGAAGCGCCCGCTCAGGGCACTGCGACCAAGCAGCAACGGAAACAGCATATGCCGCCGATCGGTCAGGTTGATGTCGGTACTGAAGCGCTGCCCCGCCAGCTGCACCTCGCTGCGGATGAACCAGCGTTCGGTACGGCGGCCGCCCGTATCGGTCACCGCGCGCCGGTCCAGCGCCGGCGCCTCGCACTGCATATGCACCGGCTGGCGCCGGCCGACGTGCATGGTGAAGCGCAACCAGGTGGTGCCGTCACGCTGGAAATCCTCGAGGGTGTCGACATGCAGCGAGCTGCTGCGTGCACCGGTATCCAGCTTGGCCTTGAGCAGGCCGATGCCCAGCTGCGGCAACGCCAGCCGCTCCCGCCAACCGAGAGTTATCAGATCCGCCATGTGGGTTCGGGATTGCTCGGTGGGGATCGCGGAGTGGAGCGGGTGAAGGGAATCGAACCCTCGTCAGTAGCTTGGGAAGCTACAGCTCTACCATTGAGCTACACCCGCCTTGGCCGGCGGATGGTAGCGCGTGACACGCGCGCTTGGAAAGTCGGCCCGGCCAAGTCGCGTTCCGTGGAAACAACTGCCTCCCCGTTCCCCGCCGGGAGCGGACGTCCCTAACGCCACATGAATTCCAGATGGCGGCCAGCTGAATCGTCCGCGACGCAGTCGGCAAAACTAAGATCGACCTAACTTTTCTTGTGCCCATAATGATGTCGTCATCGACGCCGTGGCTCAGAACCGCCCGGCGGACCGAACGGACTCATCGCGTGATGGCATTCGCGCTCACCCAAGGGGAAACATCGTATGCATGTGTTTGCCAAAATCCTTGCTCCCATGCGTCGCGGCTGGCGACCGCTGGCGATCGTGCTGCTGGGCATGGCCGTCGGACTGGCCCAGGCGCAAGCTGTCGACGACAACAGCGCCGATCCACCGGGCCGGGTGGCACGGCTGTCGTATATGGCCGGCGACCTGGGCTTCCTGCCATCCGGCGCGACCGACTGGAGCGACGCCAACATCAACCGCCCTCTGACGACCGGTGACCGTCTTTCCACCGGCCAGGGTGGCCGTGCCGAACTGGAGCTGGGCGGCGGCACGCTGCGCATCGCCGACCGCACCGACCTGGGCCTGCTCAGCCTGGACGATCAGCTGGCCCAGGTCGAACTGACCCAGGGCACGCTCAACCTCACCGTGCGCCAGCTCGATCAAGGCCAGAGCTACGAGATCGATACGCCGACCGTGGCCCTGGTGGTCGATCAGCCGGGATCGTTCCGGATCGATATCGGCGACAACGGCGGCAGCACACAGGTAACCGCCTTCAATGGCGACGCCACGGTTTACGGCGAAAACAATGCGCAACGCACCGTCCATGCCGGACGCAGCTACAGCTTCGTCGACTCCAGCCTGGGCGCGGTGGCCATCAGCGACATCGGTGGCGGCGATGCCTTCGACGCATGGTGCAGCGACCGCGACAACCGCTATGCACAATCCAATTCCAGCCAGTACGTGTCCGATGATGTGGTCGGCGCGCAAGACCTCGACCAGTACGGCAGCTGGCAGACCACCAGCGATTACGGCTCGGTCTGGTTTCCGGCCAGTGTCGCTGTCGACTGGGCGCCCTATCGCAATGGCCACTGGGCCTATATCGCGCCGTGGGGCTGGACCTGGGTGGACGATTCGCCGTGGGGTTACGCCCCGTATCACTACGGTCGCTGGGCGTATGTCGGCGGCCACTGGGGCTGGCTACCCGGGCCGCGTGGCGTGCGCGCCATCTATGCCCCGGCGCTGGTCGCCTTCGTCGGCGGCGGTGGCTGGTCCGTCGGCATCGGCGGCGGCCCGGTCGGCTGGTTTCCGCTCGGCCCCGGCGAGATCTACAACCCGTGGTATCGCGCCAGCCGCGGCTACTACAGCAATGTCAACATCACCAATATCCGCGGCTATCGCGGCTACGACCGCAACACGATCATCAACAACATCAATATCCAGTACAACGACTACCGCAACGGCCGGCCGATAAACAACGCACGCTATGCCAACCGCGACGCGCCGCGCGGCTTCTCGGCCATGCCAGGGCAGGCGTTCGCCGGCGGCCAGCGCGTGCAACGCAACCTGCTACGCGTCGATCAGCGACAACTGGCCTCGGCCGCCGTGTTGCCTCGCGGCACCAGCCTGCGTCCCGCACCGGGCGGCATCGCGCCGCCGCGCAGCCAACATGCACGATCGCTGCCCGCTGGCGGCTTCCAGCGCGAGGTGGTCGCCCGTCATGCGCCGCCGTCGACACGCACGCCAGCTTCGTTCAACAACCTGGCCGGTCCACAGCGTGCCGCCACGCCGGCTGCCAATGTCCGCGTGCTGAATGCTCGCGGACCGGCAGCGCAGGGGAATCGTTCGCAGCGCAATCTGCCGCCGACCTCCAACGTGGCTGCCGGCGTGCCGATGGGCATGCCGCAAGGCAACCAAGGCAACCATGCCGAACCGCGTCAGGGTGATCTGCCGTCGGCACGCTTTGCCCACCCGCAAGCCGGCGATGCCTCCGGACGCACGCCCCCGCAGGCACGTGGGTCGATGCCACGCCCGGATGCCGGCTACGGTGCTGGTCAGGATCAGCGATCGCAGCCACGTGAAAATCGCACGCTGCCCCAGGTGCCACAGATCCAGCGTGCCACCGTGATCAACCAGCCACAGCCAGCTGCGGATCGGCCCGTGCCTCGCTACGAAAGCGAGCGTGGCACGCGCGATGATATGCAGGCGCCACGCAACGACAATGCTCCGCGGGCATATTCCAACGAGCCCTCGCGTCCGATGGTCAACGAACAGCCGCGCCCGATGGCCGAGCCGGTGCGCCAGAACTATCAGCAGCCGCAGTATCAACAGCCGCAGCGCAGCGTGCCGCAATACTCACCACAGCCACGTGCGGCGGCGCCGGCACAGCCGCAACACGCGGAGCCACGCCCGGCGGCCAAAGCCGAACCACGCAATCGGGAGGACGACCGTCAGCACTGACCAACGCGCCACCGTGCCCGACGCAAAAGCCCGCCTCGATGCGGGCTTTTGCTTTTGCGCACCCGCACAGACGGCGCCCGGCATGGGAATCGCTACAATACGCGGATGCACATCATGCTCAATGGCCACCCGCGCGACTGCGCCACCGCCACCACCGTCGCGCAGCTGCTCGAACAGGCCGGCTATGCGGGGCGACGCGTGGCAGTGGAACTCAACCAGGAAATCGTGCCGCGCAGCCAGCACGCCAGCCGCACGCTGGCCGATGGAGACCGCATCGAAATCGTCCATGCCATCGGCGGTGGCTGAATCCGCACACCTGTCGACCCATCGCCCAGCCCGCGCATCTCCAAGGCAACACCATGAACCTCCAGAACAACGACCTCACCGATCCGCTGATCATCGCCGGCAAGAGCTATGGCTCGCGCCTGCTCACCGGCACCGGCAAGTACAAGGATTTCGACGAAACCCGCGCCGCGTCGCTGGCCGCATGCGCCGAGATCGTCACGGTGGCGATCCGTCGCGTGAACATCGGCCAGGACGCCGGCCAGCCGAACCTGCTCGATGCGCTGCCGCCGGACCAGTTCACCCTGCTGCCGAACACCGCCGGCTGCTACAACGCGGTCGACGCGGTGCGCACCTGCAAGCTGGCGCGCGAGCTGCTCGATGGCCACCAGCTGGTGAAGCTCGAGGTGCTGGGCGACCAGCGCACGCTGTTCCCCGACGTGGTCGAGACGCTGAAGGCGGCCGAGATCCTGGTCGCCGACGGCTTCGAGGTGATGGTCTACACCAGCGACGACCCGATCCTGGCAAAGCGCCTCGAGGACATCGGGTGCGTCGCGGTGATGCCGCTGGCCGCACCGATCGGCTCGGGCCTCGGCATCCAGAACCGCTACAACCTGCTGGAGATCATCGAGAACGCCAAGGTGCCGATCATCGTCGACGCCGGCGTGGGCACGGCCTCGGATGCGGCGATCGCGATGGAACTGGGCTGCGACGGCGTGCTGATGAACACCGCGATCGCCGGCGCGAAGGACCCGGTGCTGATGGCACATGCGATGAAGCTGGCGATCCAGGCCGGCCGCGCTGCGTTCCGCGCCGGCCGCATTCCGCGCAAGCGCTATGCCTCGGCGTCCAGCCCCATCGACGGCACGATCGGCTGAGCGGACATGAGCGAGCATCACGACCACGACGACAGCGCACCGGAATACATGCGCCGCATCCGCAGCTTCGTGCTGCGCGAAGGCCGCATGACGCCTGCGCAACAGCGCGCGTTCGACACGCTGTGGTCGCGCTTCGGCATCGACTATCGCGGTAGCCCGCACGACTTCCATGCTGACTTCGGCCGGCACGCGCCGCTGGTGATGGAGATCGGTTTCGGCAACGGCGAGGCGTTGGCCTGGGCCAGCGAGCACGACCTGGCGCGCGATTTCCTCGGCATCGAGGTGCATGGCCCCGGCGTCGGCCGCCTGATGAATGCGCTGGCCGCACGCGACGCCGGCAATGTCCGGCTGTACAAGCACGACGCCGTGGAAGTGCTCGAACACGAGATCGCGCCGGGCACGCTGGCTGAAGCGCGCATCTGGTTCCCCGATCCGTGGCACAAGAAGCGTCACAACAAGCGGCGGTTGATCCAGCCGCAGTTCGTCGCCCTGCTCGCCTCGCGCATGGCGCCGGATGGACTGCTGCATCTGGCCACCGACTGGCAGCCGTATGCCGGGCACATGCTCGACGTGATGGAAGCCGCGCCGGGCTGGCGCAATGCGATCGGCCCGGGCCAGTACGCCGAGAAACCCGCGTGGCGCATCGAGACGCACTTCGAACGGCGCGGCGTGAAGCTCGGCCATGGCGTGTGGGATCTGCTCTACCGCAAGACCTGAGCAAGGCCATAGTGTGGTCGAACATGTAGCCGAGGTTCACCAGCAGCCGCGTCGGCACGCTTATACTGCGGCAATCCACACAGGGACGAATCGACGCAGCGTGAAGCTTCCACTGCCCCGCCGTATCCGCCATAGCCAGCTGCCTTTCTGGGAAGTCAGCTAGTGGGACTCTCGCTCACCCCCGAAATGATCCTGGTACTCGGGCTGGTGGGCTTCACCATGCTGATGCTGGTGCTGGAGTGGATCCGCGCCGACATGGTGGCGCTGCTGGTGGTGGTGGCGATCGGCCTGACCGGACTGATCCCGTCCGACCGCGTGTTCAACGGCTTCGCCGGCAACGCGGTGATCGCGATCATCGCGATCATGATCATGGGCGAGGGCCTCGACCGCGCCGGCGTGCTCAACCTCACCGCGCGCTTCGTGATGCGCATGGCGCGCGGCGTGGAATCGCGCCTGGGCCTGGTGATCAACCTGGTCGCCAGCCTGTTCAGCGCAGTGATTCCCAGCCAGGCGCTGGCTGCGCTGATGATCCCGGTCAGCAGCCGGCTGTCAGCGCGTACCGGCGTGCCGCTGTCGCGGCTGCTGCTGCCGATGGCGTTCTGCATCCTCACCGCCACCAACACCACGCTGATCGCGAACTCGCCGCTGATCGTGCTGAACGACCTGATCGCCAGCGCCAACGTGAACCTGCCACCGGGCGCGCACACGATCCCGAAGTTCGGCCTGTTCAGCGTCACCCCGATCGGCTTGGCGCTCGCACTCATCGGCGTGGGCTATTTCTATTTCTTCGGACGCAGGCTGCTGCCGGGCCACGAGGACGAACGGCTGAAGGTGACGCCCGGCCGCACCGAGAGCTACTTTGCCGAAACCTACGGCATCGGCGGCGAGACTGCCGAACTCACGGTCACTGCGGAGAGCCCGCTGGTCGGCATGAGCATCGGCGAAGTCGAACAGTTGCATGGCGCACCGCTGATCCTGGCGATCAAGAGCGGCAACGATGCACGCATGGCGCCACCGGCCGACCACGTGATCTGGGTCGGCTCGGTGCTCGGCGTGCTTGGCCCGCGCGACCAGCTGTCCCAGTTCGCCAACAACCAGTTGTGCAAGCTGTCGACCCGCATGCGCCAGCTCGGCGAACTGTTCAACCCGAGCCGCGCCGGCATTTCCGAAGTGGTGATTCCGCCGGTTTCGCGTTTCATCAAGCAGACCGTGGGCGATCTGCGCCTGCGCAAGCGCTTCGGCATCTCGGTGCTGGCGGTGACTCGCGGCGAACACGTGTACCGCGACGACGTGCGTGCGGTGACCCTGCGTGCCGGCGACACCGTGGTGCTGCACAGCAACTGGCGCGACTTGTCGCTGGCCGCCGAGGACAAGGACCTCGTCGTCGTCACCGACATCCCGAAGGAAGAACAACGCCCCGGCAAGATCTGGCAGGCGGTGGGTTTCTTCGTGATGGCCAAGTGCCTGGCGCTGTTCACCAACCTCGACCTGTCGGTGGCGATGATGACCGGCGCGATCGGCATGCTGCTGACCGGCGTGCTGAACATGGACGAGGCGTACAAGGCGATCAACTGGAAGACGATCTTCGTGACCGCCTGCCTGATTCCGCTGGGCTGGTCGATGGATTCCACCGGCACCGCCGCATGGATCGCCCAGGTCGTGTTGCAGCACCTGGGCGGCGCCTCGCCATGGGTGCTGCAGGCATGCCTGGCCATCCTCACCCTGCTGTTCTCGCAGGTGATGTCGAATGTCGGTGCCACCGTGATGATGGTACCGATCGCGATCAGCGTGGCGGTCGCCACCGGCGGCAATCCGTCCGCCTATGCACTGATCGTGGCGGTGTCCTCGTCCAACACCTTCCTGCTCAGCTCCGGCCATCCTGCGCTGATGATGGTCACCGGCCCCGGCGGCTACAAGGGCAAGGATTTCCTGCGCGTCGGCGCGCCACTGACCCTGCTGGTGCTGGTCGTCACCCTGGTCGCGATCAACCTGTTGTTCCACTGACCGCGCGCCACATGCTGCATCTGCGCCTCAATCCCGTCCGAAGAACGCCGCGAACGCAGCAACCGTGCGCTCCACGCCATCGTCGTCGATGTCCAGGTGCGTCACCAGCCGCAGCGTGGGCAGGTAGCCGATGCTGATGCGGATGCCGGCGGCACGCAGATGGACGTCCAGATCGCGCAGGCGTTCGGCGGGCACGTTGACGAACACCATGTTGGTGAACTGTCCGAGCAGATCGATGCCGGCGATCTCGCGCAGGCGTCCGGCCAGGTAGGCCGCACGGCGGTGATCGTCGGCCAGGCGTGCGACATGATGGTCCAGCGCATACAGGCAGCCGGCAGCGAGAATGCCGGCCTGCCGCCAGCCTCCGCCAGTCACCTTGCGCCAGCGTCGCACCTTGTCGATCAAGGCGTGCGAACCGACCAGTACCGAACCGACCGGTGCGCCCAGTCCCTTGGACAGGCACACCGAGACGGTGTCGAAATGCCGTGCGATCTCCCGCGCCGGAACCCTGCAGGCCACCGCGGCGTTGTACAGGCGCGCACCGTCCAGATGCAGCCCCAGTCCGTGCGAACGCGCCACATCGTGGGCAGCGGTCAGGTATTCGAGCGACAGCGTGCGGCCATGCCAGGTGTTCTCCAGCGCCAGCACGCGGGTGCGCGCGAAGTGCGGGTCGACCGGCTTGATCGCCGCCTCGATGCGATCCAGCGGCAGGCTGCCATCGGCGGCCTGCACGATCGGCTGTGGCTGGATCGAGCCGAGCACGGCCGCGCCGCCGCCCTCGAACTTGTAGGTGTGCGCATCCATGCCGACCAGGTATTCGTCGCCGCGCTCGCAATGCGCCAGCAGCGCGAGCAGGTTGGATTGCGTACCGCTGGGCACGAACAGCGCCGCGTCGAAGCCCAGGTCATCGGCCATCCGCTGCTGCAGCGCATTGACCGTAGGGTCCTCGCCGTAGACGTCGTCGCCGACTTCAGCGGCCAGCATCGCCTCACGCATCGCGGCAGTTGGGCGGGTCACGGTGTCGCTGCGCAGGTCGGTCACATCCACGGCAGTGCCTCTCGATCAGGAAACCCCGCCAGCTTGATCGGTCGCGCGAAAACGAGCAACCGGCCATCGCCGCGCATACCCGTTCGGCAACCCTGGGCAGCCGATCTCCAGTAGTAGCATGGCGACATTCGCGATATGCCGTTGTGCATCCAAGGGGGCTCTGGCCGTGTCGATCCTGCGTCTGTACCTGCGCGTGCTCGCGCTGCTGGCACCCGAACGCAAGCTGGCGATCACCCTGGCCCTGGCCAATCTCGCCCTGGCCGGAATCTACTTCCTCGAACCGATGCTGTTCGGCCGCGTGGTCGATGCGCTGGCGTCGCCGCAGGCGGGCAGCGCACCACGGCTGATCGCGTTGTGGGCGCTGGCGGGTTTCGGCGGCGTGCTGGCCGGGGTCTGGGTTTCCCTGCATGCCGACCGACTCGCGCACCGGCGGCGGCTGGCTGCGATCGCCGCGTTTTTCGAGCATGCCGCCGCCCTGCCGCTGGCCTTCCACGGCGAATACCATACCGGCCGCCTCTCGCGGATCATGAACAACGGCGTCGGCAACCTGTTCAACCTGTGGCTGAGCTTCTTCCGCGAGCACCTCGCCACCCTGCTGTCCATCTTCGTGATGGTGCCGATCGCGCTGGCGATGAACTGGAAGCTGGCGCTGCTGATGATCGCGCTGATGCTTAGCTTCGCCGTGTCCAACGCGATCGCGGTACAGCGCACGCACAATGCCCAGGGCGAGGTGGAGGAGTTGCACCACGAGATCGCCACGCGCGCCGGCGACGTGTTCGGCAACGTCACCGTGGTGCAGAGCTTCACCCGCCTCAGCGCCGAGGCGGCTGCGCTGAAGGAGATGATGCGGCGCGTGCTGGCGGCACAGTATCCCGTGCTGCGCGGCTGGGCGATCCTGTCGGTGCTGAACCGCGCCGCCAGCACGCTGACGATCGTGGCGATCTTCGCGCTCGGTGCCTCGCTGCATGCACGCGGCGAAGTGACCGTGGGCGGCATCGTCAGCTTCGTCGGCTTCGCCCTGATGCTGATCGGCCGGCTCGAGCAATTCGCCAGCTTCATCTCCGGCCTGTTCTTCCAGACCCAGTCGCTGCACGACTACTTCGCGGTACTCGACCAGCGACCGGCGATCGTCGATGCACCTTCTGCCAGCGTGCTGCCGCGCGTGCGCGGCGAGGTGGTGTTCGATCGGGTCAGCTTTGGCTACGACCCGGTGCAACCAGCACTGCACGAGCTGAGCTTCCGCGCTGTACCCGGCAGCACGATCGCGCTGGTCGGCCCCACCGGGGCCGGCAAGAGCACCGCACTCAGCATGCTTTACCGCGCCTACGATCCGTCCGGGGGGCGCATCACCATCGATGGCCAGGACATCCGCGCCGTCACGCTCGACTCGCTGCGCCAGAACATCGGCGTGGTGTTCCAGGACCCGGGCATGTTCTACCGCTCCATCCTCGACAACCTGCGCGTCGGCAAGCCCGATGCGAACCTCGCCGAGATCGAGCAGGCGGTGGCCGCCGCCGAAGCCGCTGCGTTCATCGCACGCAAGCCGGAAGGACTGGAGACGCTGGTGGCCGAGCGCGGTCGCTCGCTGTCCGGCGGTGAGCGCCAGCGCCTGGCGATCGCCCGCGCGATGCTCAAGGACGCACCGATCATGGTGCTCGACGAAGCCACCAGCGCGCTGGACAACGCCACCGAGGCACGCATCCAGCGTGCGCTCGACGCGCTCACCCGCGGCCGCACCACCTTTGTGATCGCGCATCGGCTGTCCACTGTGCGCAATGCCGACCTGATCCTGGTGCTGGAGCAAGGGCGCCTGGTGGAACAGGGCCGCTTCGACGAACTGATACGACAGGGCGGCCTGTTCGCGCGACTGGCCGAAGACGGCAAGTTCGCCCCGGATGCCATGCCTGCAGGTGATGTCGACGCGGAGACTGCCGAATCACTCGCGAAAATCGACTGATCCGAAATACCGGCCGCACGAACGTGGCCACCGAATGCGCCGCTTGCCCGGAATACGGACGCCGCTTATCGAACGATCTCGAAATGCACCATCAACCAGCCCGCGGAAGCGCTGAGATAGATGCAGACGGCCAGCCAGAAACCAAAGGAATCCTTGTGCCAGATGTGCTTGTTCATGCCTACCCCCCGAGGTATGCGAGCCACGGCACCGATCAGGCGCTCGTACTCGACACTTGGAACAAGCCAGCTTCGTACCAGATCTCCAGGATTTCGGCTCGTTTCGACCCGGCACGGCAGAATCGCGGCGGCCATCACACTACGTGTGTGCTATGCCACACGCTTCATGGCTATCAGCCTGAACGCAGGTCGATGTGAGCCGCCGTCAACCATGCTGCAAGTACTGCGCTGAACTGGATGCACTGACCAAAATGGTCGCCCACTGCCACAGCAGGTCAGATCGGGACCATCAGGCGTGCCGGCGGAAATACAGCCACGCCGCCAACGCCAGGATCACTGCCGGCAACAGGTTGGCGACCAGCGGCGGAATGCCGTAGACCGTGCCGAAGCTGACCATCGCCTTCTGCAGGAAGTACCAGCCAATCGCCAGCAGCATGCCCATGAACATGCGCTTGCCCAAGCCACCGGAACGCAACGCACCGAACGCAAACGGCATCGCGCAAAGCACCAGTACCAGCACGTTGAGCGAATACAGCGCACGGCCCCAGAATGCGATCGCGTACACGCCAGGACTCTCGCCGTTGCCTTCCAGGTAATTCATGTTGCGGCGCAGGTCGCGCATGGCCAGGTATTGCGGCTGGATCAACGACTCCTGCAACACGTTCGGATCGAGCCGCGATACCCATTGCTCGTTGAGCGCCGTGGTGGTGTGCGTGCCGTGCTCGTCCAGCGTGGTGCTGCGCACCTGGTCGAACACCCATTGCTTACCGTTGTGCTCGGCGGTCTTCGCCCAGTCGAAACGGCTGAGCTGCCCGTCGGCAGTCATGGTGAAAACGCGCACATCCTGCAGCTGCACCGCGTCATGCCCATCCACCTGACGCAGCAGGCTGCTCTTCGCATTGATGAAACGGTCGCCGTCACGCGCCCACAAGCCACTGCTCGTCTCACCGAGCGAACCGGACGAACGCACACGCAGATCCATCGCCTGCGCCTGCTGGTCGCCCCAAGGCGCCGCCGTCTCGCCGAGGATCACCACGCCAAGCGTCACGACCGCGACCACGCCGACGGCGGAAACGGCGATGCGCAGCTTCGAAAGGCCCGTCGTGCGCAGCGCCGTCAACTCGCCACTCGCGGCGAGACCGCCAAGGCCGAGCAGACCGCCGATCGCCGTCGCAAAGATGAACATCTCGTACAGGCGCCGCGGAATGGTCACCAGCACGTACACGATGGCATTGCTCAGGGTGTAGCCGTTCTTGCCGATATTGCCGAGCTGGCGCAGCAGTTGGAAGACCGCGTCCAGGCCGGCCAGCACCAGCCACACCGTCAGCAGCGAGGTGAGCACCGTGATACCGATCAGCCAGTCGACGCGCTTGACACGGAACATACCCATCAGACAGCCGCCTTTCGAAGCTTGCGTGCCACGTACTGGCTGCGGAACATCCAGGCGGCAAACAGGAACACCAGCAGGCTCACGAACCACATCGGGCCGGCATGATGCCAGTGGCCCTTGGCGATCTGTCCGCGGCACAGCGCCAGCAACAGGTAGTACGCGTAGAAGCTGAGCAGCGCCAGCAGCAGGCGACCGAAACGCGGTTCGCGCGGGCTTTGCCGTGACAGTGGCAGCGCCAGCATCAGCAGGACCAGGCTCATCGCGGGCGCAACCGTGCGCCAGGCAAACTCGGCCCGCGCGTCGGCATTGTCCGTGCGCATCAGTGTGAAGGTATCCATGCTTGCCGCCGGATCCTCCGAGTTGTCCGACTGCACGTTGGACAGCGAGGCGTCGTTGCGCTCGTACTGCATCTTGCGCCAGTTGTCGGCACCCAGCGGTATCTCGTATTGCCAGCCGTCGTAAAGGGCGAGGAAGCGGTCGGTACCGCTGCTTTCCTGATAGAGCTGCCCGCGCTTGCCGGTGATCACCTTGAGCTCGCGGCTGCCATCCTTGTTGGTGCGCTCCCGCGAGATGAAGGTATTGCCGAGCACGCTGCCGTCGCGACTCAGCGTGTCGACGAAAATGATGCCGCCCTTGTTCGGCAGCGGCGTGAATCGGCCGGCATCGAGGCCGGCCGCGATCACGGAACGGTTGGCTGCGGCCACCAGGTCGTCGGAGGTGCGCGCCGCCCACGGCCCGAGCCAGAGCGAGACGATGCCGACCAGCAGCATCACCACGATCGCCAGCAGGGACATCGGTCGCAGCAGGCCGGCCGCCCCCATGCCCGACGAGGCCAGCACGTGCATTTCGCTCTCGCGGTACATGCGGCCGAGGCCATACAACACACCGATGAAGGCGGACAGCGGCAGCAGCGTGGGCAGGCCCTGGATCATGTTCAGGCCCAGCACCTGGAACATCACGCTGGCCGGGAAGCTGCCGTTGGCCACCTGCTTCAGCACCTGCGCGAAGGTGGTGCCGGACATGATGGCCAGCAGCACGATCGCGGTGGCGAGCATGGTCTGCCCCAGCTCGCGCAGGAAATAGCGGTCGAGAATGCTCAGCATGCGATAAACTTGTCCGCTTGTTACCTGATTGGCCCGGCTGGGCCGACAAACCACGAGTTTAGCCTGTCCGGCCCTGGCCGGGCCCATACCGGAACCACCCCGATGACACTCCAGTTCAGCCTTGGCACCGCCGCCCCCGAAACCGTTGATGCCGCCTGCGTGCTGATCGGTGTGTACGAACACGGCGTGCTGACCAGCGCCGCCGCCCGGGTCGACAGCGCCACCGACGGGCTGATCAAGCGCCAGGTGGAGAGTGGCGACATCAGCGGCAAGGCCGGCAGCACCACCCTGCTGTTCGCGCCGGCCGGCGTCGCCGCGAAGCGCGTGCTGGTGGTCGGGTTGGGCGCGCAGAAATCGTTCGACTCGGCGCGCTTCCAGAAAGTGAACCTCGAAGCGGCACGTGTGCTGGGCAAACTGCCGCTCACCGAGGCCGTGTCGTATCTGACCGAAGTCGACGTACCGGGCCGCGACCATGCCTGGCGCGTACGTGTCGCCGCACTGGCCAGCGACCATGCCGCCTACCGTTACACCGCCACCTTCAAGCCGCGCGACAAGAGCAAGCAGCCTGAACTCGGCGCCATCACGTTTGCCGCAGGCGACGACGCACACGCCGGCCTGGACCAGGCACGCGCGATCGCCGAAGGCGTGCGCTTCGCCCGCGACCTGGCCAACCTGCCGCCGAACATCTGCAACCCGGCGTATATCGCCGCGCAGGCACAGGCCTTTGCCGAAGGCAAAGACAAGGTCAGCTGCAAGGTGCTCGACGAGGTCGAGATGGACAAGCTCGGCTTCGGCTCGCTGCTGGCGGTAGGCCGCGGTTCGGTCAACAAGCCGCGACTGATCGTGCTGCAGTACCAGGGCGGCAACGAAGGCGACAAGCCCTACGCGTTTGTCGGCAAGGGCGTCACCTTCGACTCCGGCGGCATCAGCCTGAAGCCCGGCGCCGGCATGGAAGAGATGAAGTTCGACATGGGCGGCGCCGCCGGCGTGCTTGGCGCGTTCGTCGCGGCGGTGAAGATGGGCCTCAAGCTGAACCTGGTCTGCGTGGTGCCGAGCGTGGAGAACATGCCCGACGGCGACAGCTACCGCCCCAGCGACGTGCTGACCAGCCTGTCCGGCCTGACCATCGAGGTACTCAACACCGACGCCGAAGGCCGGCTGATCCTGTGCGACGCGCTCACCTACACCGCGCAGACGTTCCAGCCGCATACCCTGATCGACGCCGCCACCCTCACCGGCGCCTGCGTGATCGCGCTGGGCAAGCACGCCACCGGCCTGATGAGCAAGCACGACGATCTCGCCGCCGAACTGCTCGCCGCCGGTGAGGCGACGCTCGACCGCGCATGGCGCCTGCCGCTGTGGGACGACTACCAGGCCCAGCTCGACTCCGGCTTCGCCGACGTCGCCAACATCGGCGGCAAGAGTGCCGGCGCGATCACTGCCGCCTGCTTCCTGTCGCGCTTCACCGACGGCCAGCGCTGGGCGCACCTGGACATCGCCGGCACCGCCTGGGACGAAGGCCGCAAGGGATTGGCCACCGGCCGCCCGGTCGCGTTGCTGGTGCAGTGGCTGTTGAACCAGAAGTGAGTAAAGAGGAGTGAGAAAATAGCAAGTCCAAAGCCACTATTCTCACTTCTCACTTCTCACTTCTCATTCTTCGCCCTATGCCCCGTGCCGATTTCTACCTGATCGACAAGCCGCGCTTCCGCGAGCAGCCGTTGCTGCTGGTGTGCGAGCTGGCGAAGAAAGCGTTCGCCACCCAGCAGCCCACGCTGATCCTGACCCGCGACTACGCGCAGGCCGAGGCACTCGACGAGCTGCTGTGGGCGTTCGACGAGGACGCGATGATCCCGCACCAGCTGGCCGGCGACGATGACGATGCGCAGACCGCCGTGCTGATCGTGCCGCCGGGCATCGACAGCGAGGATCGCCCCTTGGTGATCAACCTGCGCGAAACCTGCCCCACGGGCCGCTACCAGCGTGTGCTGGAAGTGGTCGCCGCCGAGCCGGCCGAACGCGATGGTTCGCGCACCCGCTGGCGCGAATACCAGCAGCGCGGTTTCGAGCTGCACAAGAACGACATGTAGGTTCAGCCCGGCTCGGCGCCCTTGCCCGCCACAACCTGGGCCAGGGCAACAGCCAGTTGTTCACCGGTGAGCGGTTTGCGCAGAAAACCGTCCATGCCTGCCGCGCGGGCGCGCGCCTCATCCCTGCTGCCCGAGCGTGCGGTCACCGCGATGATCGGCAGATGCCGGCCGGCCTGCTCGCGCTGGCGGATCAACCGGGCAATCTGGAACCCGTCCACACCGGGCAGGTCCAGATCCAGCAGCACCGCATCGAAACGCGCCAGCGCCAGCTCGGCCAGCGCGGCGAGGCCATTGATGACATGCACCACGGCATGCCCCTGCCGTTCCAGCAGGCCGCCGATGACCGCCGCCACGATCGTGTCGTCCTCCACCAGCAGCAGACGGTAGCGACGGCCTTTCTGCTCGTCCGTTGGCGATGCCGGCTGCGCCTGTGCCGGTTCGGCCAACGGCAGACGCACGCGGAAGGTGCTGCCATGCGCGAGGCGCGATTCGAGCTCGATGCTGCCACCCATCATCTCCACCAGTTCGCGGCAGATCGCCAGCCCCAGCCCGCTGCCGGCACGGCGCTGTGGACTGTCGGCCTGTTCGAAGCGCTGGAACAATCGCGCCTGGCTGGCTTCGGGGATGCCCGGCCCGGTGTCGCTGACACTGAACAGCAAACCATTGACCACACACTGCGCACGCAGCGTCACGCTGCCCTGTTCGGTGAATTTCAGTGCGTTGTTGGCCAGGTTCAACAACACCTGCTTGATCCGCACCGCATCGCCGATCAGCCGCGGCGGCAGATCGTCGGCGACCTCTAGCACGAAGCGGATGTGCTTGGCATGCGCCATGCCCTGCTCCAGCTGGGCGACATCGTCGAGCAACTGGCGCGGGTCGAACGGGGCCGGCTCCAGCTCCAGCTTGCCGGCCTCGATGCGCGCCAGGTCCAGTGCATCGTTGAGCAGTTTCAGCAGCATGCCGCCGGAGCGCTGCATGGCCTGGGTGTAGTCGTGCTGCAACGGATTCAGCGGCGTGCTCAGCAGCAGTTCGGCCATGCCCATCACGCCGGTCATCGGGGTGCGGATCTCGTGGCTTAGCGTGGCCAGGAACTGGGTCTTAGCCGCACTGGCCGCCTCGGCCAGCTGGCGCTGCTGCTCGACCAGCTGCACGTGGTGGCGTTGCGCGAGCCGGCGCCGCCAACTGCGCAGGATCAGGCCGATGATCGCAGCCACCAGCAACACATAGGCCAGCCATGCCCACCAGCGCTCCCATGGAGCCGCCTGCACCCGGATATCCAGCGGCGCAGCCACGCCCCATTGTCCGTCCGCGCCGGTGGCATGCATTTCCAACGTATAGCTACCTGCCGCCAGTCCGGAAAATTCGCGCGAGCCCACGCTGCCGACATCGATCCAGTCGGTGTCCAACCCGCGCATGCGAAAACCATAGTGGTTGGCGCCCGGGTCGATGAACGAGGCCAGCCGGGTTTCGACATGCAGGTCGCGATCGTCCCAATACAGCTGCAACGGCCGATCCAGCGGCAACGACTCGATACGTCCATCGCGTCTTACCGTGACCCTGGTAAGAGTCAGTAGCGGTGTCGGCCCCGGCTTGTCCGGTTTCATCAACAGCTCCGGCTCGAACGCGATCACCCCGCCACTGCTCGCGGCAAACAAGGTGCCGTCCGCGGCCATCTCGGTCGAGCCGTTGGTGAACTCGCTGTTCGACAGACCTTGTGACGGACCGAAGGCGACGAACTGATGCGTCTTCGCATCGAATCGCCACAATCCCGGATTGGCGAACAGCCACAGCCGGCCCTGGCGGTCGACGCGCATGGCCATCAGATTCTCGACAAAGGCCATGCGGCTGATGTCGACGACCTCATCGCGCAATGCACGGCCATCCACATCCTGGTAATGCTGCAGCGCCTGGTCGGTCGCGATCCAGAAGCCGCTGGCATCGAAAGCGAAAGCGAGAACCTCTTGTTGCGGGACGCCTGGCACGAAGGCCAGCTGCTGATCCTTTCCCTCACCGCGCAGCAAGCCGCCACTGCTGGCATACCACAGGCGACCTGCGTGAAAACCGAGCTGGTCAGGAAACCGGACGTTGGCCGCCACGTTGGCCGGCAAGAGCGGCCTTACGGCCAGGCTATCGGGGTCAATGACAAACACGCCGTCGCCCCAGGACGAGGCGTAGATGCGCCCATCAGTGCCTGCTGTCAGCGCAGTGGGGCGGCGCATATGCGTCTGCCCGGGCCCCAGCACGATGAGCTGGCCATGGTCATAGCGGTAGAGCTCACCGGGACCGGCCATCCACAACCGGCCAGCGGCATCCTCCGCCAATGACGCGAGGTTTCCGCGCAGCCCCTGCACGACATGGGTGACCTCGCCGGTGGCTGCATCCAGCTTGTCCACCCAGCCATTGAAACCGCCCACCCACAACTTGCCATCGCGGCCCAGCAGCAGCGACAAGGCGGCAATGTTCGACAGGCTGCGCGGGTCGTCGGGAACATGGGTGAAGCGGGTGAAGCCGCTCCAGCCTGGCGGCAGATAGGCGATGCTGGACTGGTCGAAGGTGAACCACAGGCCACCTTCGCGATCACGCAACACCTGCCACAGGCGATCGCTGGGCAGTCCTCCCGGCAGCAAAGTCTGACCGGGAATGTGCTGCAGCGGGCCGTCGCCGTCATCCAGCCAGACGCCGCTCAGGCTGCCCATCCACAGCCGGCCTTGCGCATCGCGCGTACTGCTCAGGATGCGCTGCGAGGACAGCTGCTGGCCTGCCAGCGGCCGCGCCACCCCATCGGCACCGACCACCAGCAGGCCGCCGGTGACTGCCACGCGCACTTCGCCGCGGCCGCCATCGATACGCCAGACACTGCCGACTTCACCATGAAACGCCGGATCCAGCGGCACGCGCCGCAGCATGCCATCCGGCCGCCGCAGGTACAGCCCGCTCTCGGCGCCAATCCACAGGCTGCCGTCGGCCTCGGCCAGCAGGGCCCGGGTCGAGCCGAACGATTTCGCATGCGTGCCATCGACATCCAAGGGCACGTGGTCGAAACCGCTGCCATCCGCCCGTGCACGTTCGAGCCCGCCCTGTGTGGCCACCCACAGCTGGCCATCGGGCGTCTGCGCGATGCTCCACACTTCGTTGCCGGCGAGGCTGGCCGGATTGCCGTCGTCATGCTGCCACTGGCGGAAGCGGCCAGTCGCCTGGTCGTAGACGATCAGACCGGTGCTGACGCCGCCGGCCCAGATCCGGTTGTCGCGGTCCACGAACAAGGCATAGGTCTGATTGGCCGGCAGTGAGGACGGATCGTCCGCCACGTGCCGGAAGACCTTGAAGCGGATGCCGTCGTAGCGCACCAGCCCCGCGGAGGAACCAAACCACATCAGGCCATGGCGATCCTGCGCGACGGCATAGACCGCTCCGCTGGGCACGCCATCGGCCACGCCATAGCGCCGGAACTGCGGCGTCGGCAACGGTGTGGCCTGCGCCGAGACCGAAGCGGGTGGTGGCGTGGTCGCACTCAGCGCGGGTGCCGCAACGCCAAGCACCACACTCAGCCACCATGCTGACACCATGAAATTCGCTCCCCAAGGCATGACGGCGCTCGCCATCATGTTCGCGCAGATCGGTGGCCGCGTGATCTTGGCCCATACGCGCCAGTTGCCGGCACATCATTTGCCATCATGCCAAAACCACCACGCCAGTGCGAACCGGTGCGTCATGACTTCCACGATGTTCCACCGACCTGGGCGTGCCGCCGCCGCGCAACCAGGCCTTCAAGCCGGATCGCGCAACGCCGACACGGGTGCCACCATGATCTGCAGCAAGACACCAGCCAACTGCTCGCCGGTCAACGGCTTGCGCAGAAAGCCATCCATGCCTGCCGCGCGGGCACGCGCCTCGTCCTCGCCATCCGATCGCGCGGTCACCGCCACGATCGGCACCTGCCGATCCTCGCCCGCACGCTGGCGTATCAATCGGGCGATCTGGAAACCGTCCACACCAGGCAGATCCAGATCCAGCAACACCGCATCGAAACTGCCGTGCTCCAGCTCGGCCAACGCCGCCAGGCCATTCACGACATGCACCACCGCATGGCCCTGCCGTTCGAGCAGACCAAGGATGACGGCGGCGACGATCGCGTCGTCCTCCACCAGCAGAAGCCGATAGCAACAACCGGCACCGATCTGCGCCGGCAGCGGCGACGATGATGCCGACTCAGGCGCGGGCAACGGCAAACGCACATGAAACGTGCTGCCGTTGCCCAATTGCGACTCCAGCTCGATGCTGCCACCCATCATGCCCACCAGCTCGCGGCAGATGGCCAGCCCCAGTCCGCTGCCGGCACGGCGCTGCGGGCTGTCCTCCTGCTCGAAGCGCTGGAACAGCCGCGCCTGGCTCGCCTCGGAAATACCCGGCCCGGTGTCGCTGACGCTGAAGCGGAGGTCCTCGGCCACCCGCTGCGCATGCAGCGTCACGCTGCCGCGCTCGGTGAACTTCAATGCGTTGTTGACCAGGTTCAGCAATACCTGCTTGATCCTCACCGCATCGCCGACCACCCGCGCGGGCAGGTCGTCGGCGATCTCCAGCGCGAAACGGATATGCCTGGGCTGCGCCAGGCCACGCTCCAGCTGCGCGACCTCCTCCACCAGCTGGCGCGGATCGAATGGCGCCAGCTCCAGCTCCAGCTTGCCGGCCTCGATGCGCGCCAGGTCCAGCGCATCGTTGAGCAGCTTCAGCAGCATGCCGCCGGAACGCTGCATGGCATCGGTGTAGTCATGCTGCTGCTGATTGAGCGGCGTGCTCATCAGCAATTCGGCCATGCCCATCACGCCGGTCATCGGGGTACGGATCTCGTGGCTGAGCGTGGCCAGGAACTGGGTCTTCGCCGCACTGGCCTGCTCGGCCAGCAGGCGTCGTTGCTCGGCCAGCTGGATCTGGTAGCGATGCGCCATCCGGCGACGCCATGCCAGCAGCAGCAGCCAGCCCAGTGTCGCCGCCAGCGATGCATAGATCAGCCAGGCCCACCAGCGCTCCCATGGCGGCGCCTCGACATGAATGCGCAGCAGTGCCGGGCGTTGCGTCCAGATATCGCGCGCACCGGAGGCCATCACATCCAGCGTGTAGTTGCCGGCGCTGAGTCCGGCGAAATCACGCTCGCCGTGATTGCCGGTATCCACCCAGCCGCTGTCGAAACCATTCAACCGGAACCGGTAGTGGTTGTCTGACGGATTGAGGTAGGAAAACACCCGCGCCTCGATCTCTAGCTGGCTGTCGCGCCAGCCGATCTCGAGCGGCTGCTGACCGAGCGGCAAGGTTTGTATCTTGCCGTGCCGGCGCACGCTCACCCGGGTGATCGACAGCTGCGGCTCGCTCGCCGGCGCACTGACGCGATCCGGATCGAAGGCCATCACGCCGCCCAGGGTCGCCGCATAGATGTAGCCGCTGGGCATGTAGGCGTAACCACGCGCGAACTCGCCATTGGTCAGGCCGTCCTGCAGACCGAACGCACGGAACCGGTTGCTGCGCGGATTGAAGTACCACAGGCCGTCATGGCCGAAGATCCATACCCGGCCCGAAACATCCACCCGCAGGTCGGTCACGTTGCCCGAGGGCCAGCCGTGCTCCACGTCGATCCGCTTGTCCAGCAGCAGGCCATCGCCGCGATAACGATAGAACGACAGCCCGTCGGCGTTGGCCACCCACAGGCCATCCTTGTCGAAGTCGAATGCGTCAACCGATTGCCCGGCAGGGCCACCGGGCACCATCTCGAAGCGGTCGTGCGACGCGTTCAACCGCATCATGCCGCCGTCGCTGGCGTACCAGAACACACCATCCTTCAAGGTCATCTGACTGCCCCAGAGCACCTTGTCGCTGACACCGTCGAGCGGCACCCGGGTCACCGCCAGCGTTTCCGGATCGATCCGGAACACGCCTCGGCCAAAGGTGCGCGCATACATCTGGCCGTCCGGACCGGGCTCGACTTCCAGCGGCCGCTGCAACTGCGCGGCTGCGGGATCGACCTGCTCGACCTTGCTGCCGGTGATGCGGTACAACGCGCCCTGCACGGCAACCCACAGGCGCTTTTTGGCATCCTCGGTCATGCCGACCACATCGCCGTGCAAGCCTGACAACGCATGTTCGACCTGGCCGGTCACCGGGTCGAGCCGGTCGATCCGGCCGCCGCGCTGGCCGACCCAGACATGGCGACCATCCTTGCCGCGTGCCATGGTGGTCGCGATGGCATCGCGCAGGCTGGTCGGTTCATCCGGGACATGGGTGAAGCGGCTGAAGCGGTTCCAGCCCGGCGCCAGATAGGCCACGCCACCGTCGTAGAGGGCGACCCACAACCCGCCTTCGCGATCGGTCATGAGCTGCCAGATCCAGGTACCCGGCAAATTGCCGTAAAGCGACGGCCGGTCCATCACCGCCGTCACCGGACCATCTGCGCTGGCCTGCAGGAACAGGCCTCTCTGCGTCCCGATCCAGAGTCGACCCACCGCATCGCGCACGCTGCTCATCACATTGGTGGCGGGAATCACCGCCGCGGCAAAACGATGCGCCACGCCATCCTTGCCGATCACCAGCAGGCCGTCGGTGGCGGCGATGCGCACTTCGTCGCCATCGCCATCGATGCGCCACGCGTCCACCGTCTTGCCGCCATCTTCCGACGGCACGCGGCTGATCTTCCCGCCGGCCTCGCGCACGAACACGCCACGGCTGCTGCCTATCCACAAGCGTTGATGCGGATCGACATACAACGCGGCGACCGTACCGAAGTCATCGGGCTGTGCACCCAACAGCGGATTGACCACGTGCTCGAAGCCACGCTCGTCCGGTCGCATGCGGTCGAGTCCGCCGGCACTGCCTACCCACAGGGTACCGTCGCCGGTCTGCGCGATCGCCCAAACGCGATCGCTGGCAAGGCTCGCCGGATCGGCCGGATCATGACCCCAGTGCTCGAATCGGTCGGTGTCCGAATCGTAGCGGTTCAGGCCAGCATTCAGGCCGGCAGCCCATAGCCGTCCCAGCCGATCGATCTGCAGCGTGGCGATGCCGTTGTTGTACAGCGAGCCCGGATCGTTCTCGGCGTGGCGATACACCTTGAAGTGGGCGCCGTCGAAACGCGCCAGGCCACCCTTGGTGCCGAACCAGATCGCGCCCTCACGATCCTGCACCACGGCATAGACATTGATGCTGGGCAAACCCTCGGCGGTACCGTAGCGGCGAAACTGCGGAGTCGGCAGCGGGACGGCTGGCGGCGCCGGCGGCGGCAGCTTGAGCGAGGTAGGTTCCGGAACCGCATGCGCCGCCATTTCAGGCGCAGACGTGCCCAGCAACATCGCCATGCCCAGCAGAAATGCCGCCCCCATGAGCTTCCCCTGATGCCCCAGCCAGCCGCGGCGGCTAGCCAGGATGGAGTCCGTTCCCGAACCGTCTCCCGATCATGCCAAAACCCGCCGCCCGCGGCGAGCATCCACGTCGCAGGCGCTACACTCGCCGGCATGTCCCGGCGACTTCGATTGCTGCTCACGACCCTGGCCGTAGCCGCGCTGCTATGGCTGCTGTTCGCCGCTGCCGAGCGCGCGCTGGCCCTCGCCCAACGCTTCCTGGCCCTGCCGGCATGGCTGCAATGGACACTGGGCGGCCTGCTCACCCTGTTTGCAGGTATCGGCCTGAGCGTGTTGTGGTGGCTGCTGCGCCCACGTCGCCGGCGGCGTCCGGCGCCCGCGCCCGATCGAAGCAGTCTGGAACAGCGCATCGGCCAGTTGCGCGAACACGGTGCGGATACCGGCACACTCACCGCCGAGCTCGGCGAACTCGATCGCCGTCGCGCCAGTGCGCGCATCTACATCGCCCTGTTCGGTGAAATCTCCACCGGCAAGACCACTCTGGTCGGCGCCCTGGCGCCGCATGCCAAGCTCGTCAGCGATGCACGCGGCGGCACCACCCGCCACGTTGGACATTACGACGGCAGCCTGCCGGATGGACGCAGCATGGTGCTGGCGGATGTGCCCGGCAGCCGCGAAACCGGCGGCGAAGCGTTCGAAGCCCTGGCGCGCATGGAAGCGCTGCGAGCGCATGCCGTGATCTACCTCTGCGCCGGCGATCTCAACCGCGGCCAGGCCGACGAACTGCGCTGGCTGGCCGACTTCGGCAAGCCGCTGCTGCTGGTGCTGAACAAGGCCGACCAATGGGACTCCACCGAACGCGAGCTGTTGCTGGCGCGCCTGCGTCGGCATGCACGCGGCATCACCAGTTCGGTGCTGGCCATCAGCGCCGGCGGCAGCGAACGCTACCAGCGCCAGCTTGCGGACGGCAGCACCGAGTCGGTCGAGCGCCAGCGCAAGCCCGCGATCGAGCCGCTGCTGCACGCACTGACACGGCTTGCTTCACAGGGTGGCGAAGCGCTGGAAAACCTGCGCGAGCAGGCCGTGCTGGCAGGCCTGCATGAACGCACCGGCAGCCTGGAAACGCAGACCCGTGCCGAACAGGCCGAACGCATCGTGCGCAAATACGCGCGTCGCGCGATCGTCGGCGCGCTCGCCGCGGTCGCCCCGGGCAGCGACTTGCTGATCCAGGGCGTGCTCGCCGCCGGACTCACGCGTGCCCTGGCCGAGCTCTACAACGTGAAGGTCAGCGACGTGCAGGTCGAGGACTTCGTGCAACAAGCCCGGCTTACCCTGCGCACCGGCAGCTCGATCGTGCTGGCCGTCGCCGGCAATGCGCTGAAGGCCTTCCCCGGCCTCGGCACGCTCGGCGGCGGCGTGCTGCATGCATTCGCCTACGCGCTGATCTTCGATTCGATCGGCCGCGCGCTGGCCGCCTCGCTGGCCGAACGCCACGCGCTGGACCAGCACGACGCCGGTGCCCGCCTGAGGGTCTTGCTCACCGACGCCGACAGCAAGCGGCTGCGCCAGCTGGCCGCGCTGACGATGGATGCGGTGCGCCAGCGCGATACCACCGACTAAATTGCCGAGCTATCTCCGCTTATGGCTGTTCGCTCGGTGCATCCAACTACCTGGAAGTTTTCGCTGGTGATCGACAAGCGAAACACTTCGGCACCAACTCAGCCATACGAACTGGCGGATCGCCTTTATGGCGTACCGGCGAACGCCGTGCGCAACCAGTCGTGCATCAGCCGGTAGCTGCGCGTGGCGGCACGTTCGTCGTAGCGGCAGCCGGCCGAGTTCTCGCCCACTTCGGTGAAGCAGTGCACGGCATGACCGATCACCACGAACTGCCAGTCGGCCGGACTCATGCGCATCTCGTCCATGAACTTGTCGGCGTCCGGCATGGTGCCCTTGTCGTCGGCACCGTTCATCGCCAGCACGCGCGCCTTGATGTGCTTCGCCAGCGCCGGATCGTCGGTGGTCAGGCCGCCGTGGAACGACACCACCGCCGCCACGTCGGCGCCGCTGCGTGCGAGATCCAGCACCGCCGAACCGCCGAAGCAGAAGCCGATCGCCGCCAGCTTGCCGGGATCGATCGGCGCACTGCCCTCCTGCGCCTTCAGCTGGGCCAGTGCCTCGTTGACCCGCTTGCGCATCAGCGCGCGATCGCCGTACAGCGGCTTCACGGCGGCCTGCGCCTGATCGGCATTGCCTTGCTGCGGGCGCACGTTGGCGCCGTACATGTCGGTGAGCAGGATCACGTAGTCCTTGCCGGCGATCATCTCGGCCTTGCGCACCGCGGCGTCGTTGATGCCGTACCAGTTCGGCACCATCACCAGACCCGGTCGCTTCGCCATGCTCGCATCGTCGTAGACCAGCACGCTGTGGAAACGTGTACCGTCGAGCGTCCATTCGACCGGACGCTGCACCATCTTCGCCTGCGCAGTCAGGCTTGAACCAGCCAGCAACAGCAGAAAGCAAAGTCGGGCGATGCGCATGGCAGTTTCCTCCAGGTGTTGGCTTACCCGCACTGCGGGATATGGAAAATCAGAGTCCGGCGGCGTGTTCCGCGATACGCCGTTTCAGTGGAGCGAGACGATCGAGCAGGCGCACGCCCAGTCCACGCGCAGCCACCAATGGCGCTGACTGCCATGCATAGATGCGTGCCAGCGCATCGAAGCCCAGCGCATCGAGCGTGTCGGCACTGCGCCGGCGGCGTGCGTAACGGCGCAGCACATGTGCGGCGCCGATATCGCGACCGGCATGACGCGCTGCGAGCAAGGTGTCGCGCAACTCGACCACGTCGCGCAGCCCGAGGTTGACGCCCTGCCCGGCCAGCGGATGCACCGCATGCGCGGCATCTCCGAGCAGCACGAAACGCTCGGCCTGGTAGCGTTCGGCCAACTGCAGCTTCAGCGGAAACGCCGCACGCCGTGTCACGGCAACGATCCGGCCCAGGCGGAAATCGCTGGCTACACCGAGTTCGTTCATGAAGTCCTGATCGGCCAGTGCAAGCACGCGTTGCGCCTCGGCTTCGGGCAACGACCACACGATCGAACTGCGCCCATCCGCCAGCGGCAGCAAGGCCAGCGGCCCGCTCGGCAGAAAACGTTGCCAGGCGGTGTTCTCGTGCGGCCGCTCCGTGCGGACGTGCGCCACCACAGCGCGCTGTGCATAGTCGCGACCACGTGTTGCGATGCCGGCCAGCTGGCGCAGCGGCGAAGTCGCTCCATCGGCAGCCACCAGCAATCCGGCAGCCAGTGTTTCACCATTCGCCAGTTCCAGCTGGATGCGATCCTCGCGCGCCTCGAAATCCTTTACTTCGGCCGGGCACAAGCGACGCACGCCGGCGGCTTCTAGCGCCTGCCACAGCATCCACTGCACCAGGTTGTTCTCGACGATATAGCCGAGCAGATCGTGTCCGTCGCTGGCCGCATCGAAATCGATCGCCGCACCACTTTCGGCATCCCATACAAGCATGCGTGCATACGGGCCGACACGTGCTTCACGTATGGACGTCCAGATGCCCAAGTCATCCAGCAGCGCCAGCGAGGATGGCGCGAGACCCACCACGCGCAGATCGACTTCATCGCCCATGCTCCACGCCGTCGGCGCGCGCGCCTCCAGCAGCGCGGCACTGAAGCCGGCGCGTGCCAATGCCAGTGCAGCAGCGGCGCCGACCATGCCGCCGCCGACCACCGCGATGTCCAGTGCCGATGCGCGACGGCGCGGCGCGACTTCCTGCATTGACGCGCTCATGGCAGCCGCTCCAGCACCGCGTGCGGCGGTTCACCGCGAAAACCCATGCCGCGGCGTGCCAGTGCACGCTGCAGCGGCGACACCCGGTCGCAGGCCAGCAAGGCCAGCGAGCGAAGCGGCGCCAGCAGGGGCTGCGGCAAACAGGCCAGCCGCACCAGGCCGTGGCTCATCGCCATCGTTCCGTCGCGATCCGGTGCACGCCGCGCGGCATAGCGCTCCAACAGATCCGAAGCACCCGGATCCGGAGCTGCCGCCACCAGTTCGGCCAGCGTCAGCGCGTCACGCAAGCCCAGATTGAAACCCTGCGCGCCGATCGGATGCACCGTTTGCGCAGCGTTGCCGACCAACACCGCACGCGGCCCGATCAACTGCGCCGCGGCGACACGATGGATCGGATACGGATGACGCCGACCAGGCCGCGTCAGGCGACCAAGGCGCCAGCCGAATCGGCGCTGCGCCAGCTCGATGAAACCCGCGTCATCGAGCGCGGCAACCGCATCCGCCTCGTCCGCCGCCACGGTCAGCACCAGCCCGCAACGGCGCTCGGCCAGCGGCAGCAGTGCGATCGGGCCGTCATCGGCGAAACGCTCGTAGGCACGGTTGGCGTGGTCGCGCTCCGGCATGATCGTGCAAACGAACAGCGTCTGCCGATAGTCATGCCGCTCGGCCTCGATGCCGAGCTGTGCGCGCACGAACGATCCAGTGCCGTCGGCTCCGACCAGCAGCGGCGCGTCGAGACTGCGCATGCCGTCGACCATGGCGATTTGCGCACGCCAGCCAGCGGCCAGCGGTTGCAGCGCGGACAGGGTCGCAGGTGCCAGCCGGGTCAAGCGGGTGCATGCGTCCAGCCGCTGCAACAGGGCCGCGCCAAGTTCGCGCGCCGGCAAGGTCCAGCCCAGCGCATCGACACCCTGCCGGTCCGCGTCGATGCGCGCACTGCCGAATTCGCCGGATCGACTGACATGGATATGCCGGATCGGCGTGGCGCGGGCCGCAGCGTGGCGCCACACGCCGATCGCATCGAGCCCGTTGACGGTGGCCCGGGCCAGCGCCAGGTTGCGTTCGTCGTAACTGGGCTGGGCGTCGGTGCGCGGCGCGGCGGTCTCGACCAGGGTGGCCGCGATGCCGGCGGCATCCAGCGCGATCGCCAGGCTGGCGCCGACCAGGCCGCCGCCGATGATCAGGACGCCGGGCTCGTTCATGGCGGGAGATGCGAGGTCATTCATGGGTCGATGATACGCGCGGAGACTGCCTGCGTCCTCGTGCATTCGGCTAGACTAGCGGCCTCGCAGACGCCCATATGGAGCACTTCATGGTCAAGACACTGACCCAACGCCTCGGCATCCTGCTGGTGCTCGCCCTGGTGATGGCGGTCACCCGCGTGCACCACTCCTTCCTGCATCATTTCGATGCGCTGCCGGACGCCACCTGGAGCATTTTCTTCCTGGCCGGATTCTGGCTGCGCGGCGCCGGGCGCTGGGCCGGTTTTCGTTGGGCGTTCCCGCTGCTGATGGCCGAGGCGGTGCTGATCGACTACCTGGTGATCACCAGCCAGGGCATCGACTTCTGGAGCCACTACTGCGTATCGGCGGCTTACTGGTTTCTGATCCCGTCGTATTTCAGCCTGTGGCTGGGCGGCAGCTGGCTGGCACGCCACCAGGTCGGCCTGCGCCTGCAGACCCTGGGCATGGCCGCCGTGGCCCTGCTGGTCAGCTGGGCGATGTGCTACCTGCTGTCCAATGGCAGCTTCTACTGGCTCAGCAACAGCGTGCCGCTGCCGCGCAGCTTTGCGGCTTGGTTCGCCAATCTGGGCGACTGGTACCTGCCGTTCCTGCAGACCACGGCCCTGTATGTCGGTGTCGGCGCCTTCGTGCATGTCCTGGTGATCCAGTTGACGCGCGCCATGAAACAGGCCGACCAACCGAATCTGCCCCACTGAGCCGGCGTGCCGGATCGCCATGGGCAACCGTCTCTCGAAGATCTACACGCGCACCGGCGACGACGGCAGCACCGGCCTCGGTGACGGCTCGCGTGTGGGCAAGGACTCGCTGCGGGTCAACGCCTACGGCACGGTGGACGAGCTCAACAGCACGATCGGCATGGTACTGGCCGCCGATGGCGTCGATGCCGCGATAAGCGACGTGCTCGGCCAGGTGCAGCACGCCCTGTTCGACCTCGGCGGCGAGCTGTGCATCCCCGGCATGGCGATGATCGAGGATGCCGACATCGATCGGCTGGAACAGGTGCTCGATCGCTTCAACGACCCGCTGCCGCCGCTGAAGGATTTCATCCTGCCCGGCGGCGGCATGGCGGCGGCGTGCTGCCACCTGGCGCGTACCGTGTGCCGCCGTGCCGAGCGCGAGGTGATCACCCTGGCGCGGGTCGAGACCGTGCGTCCGCAGGTACAGCGCTACCTCAACCGGCTGTCCGACCTGCTGTTCGTGATTTCGCGCGTGCTGGCACGCACCAGCGGTCACGGCGAGGTGCTGTGGCAGCACGAGCGCCGTCGCAAGCCCCCGCCTGCCGGGTAAGCCAGCACATGCTGCGGCTGTATACCCACCCCGCCTGTCTGCTGCACGATCCCGGTCCGGGACATGCCGAGCAGCCGGCGCGGCTGCGGGTCGTGCTGCAGGCGCTGGACCATGATCGCCATGCCGCGCTCGATCGCGTCGAGGCGCCCCAGGTCAGTCGTGAACAATTGCTGCGGGTGCACAGCGCCGGCCATGTCGACCGGATCCTCGGCTGTACCGTGCAGGCCGACAGGCAATGGCTGGATGCCGATACCGCGATGTCGCCTGGATCGGTCGAGGCGGCGCTGCGTGCCGCCGGCGCCGCCGTGGCGGCGGTCGATGCCGTCATGGCCGGCACGGCCAAGCACGCGTTCTGCGCCGTGCGGCCGCCCGGCCACCACGCCACGCGCGACCAGGCGATGGGCTTCTGCCTGTTCAACAACATCGCCGTGGCCGCTGCGCATGCACTGGATGCGCATGGCCTGAAGCGGGTCGCCATCGCCGACTTCGACGTGCACCACGGCAACGGCACGCAGGCGATCTTCGAGCGCGAGCCGCGCGTGCTGTTCGCTTCCAGCCATCAGTCGCCGCTTTATCCCGGCAGCGGCCGTGAGGACGAGCGCGGCGTGGGCAACATCGTCAACGGCACCTTGTCGCCCGGCGCTGGTTCGCACGAATTCCGCGAGCTGTGGGACGGCGTGCTGCTGCCGCGGCTGCAGGCGTTCAAGCCGCAGCTGGTGCTGGTCTCCGCGGGCTTCGACGCACATCGCAACGACCCGCTGGCGGACATCAGGCTGGGCCAGGAAGACTATGTCTGGATCACCGAGCGCCTGGCGGCCCTCGCCCATACCCATGCCGGAGGCCGGCTGGTCTCCACGCTGGAGGGCGGCTACGACCTCACCGCACTGGGCACCTGCGCAAGCGCACATGCCGGCACGCTTGCCGACTGAATCACCTTCCCCAGGCAGCCTTGAACTCCAACGCCATGGAAGCGGACCGTCGAAGAGCGCCCGGTTCAGATGCGAGCTGCATGATGCCGCGCATGCCATGCCCATGGTCGTCGTGGCTGGCCAAGGCGGTCGCGCGCGGAACTGCGCTGGATTCGGTTCGACACGCCACCCGGCGACGATCCTGGTCAACCCGTGCTCACCCAGACTGAATCCCCGCACTGGCCGGTTGCAGGTTTGCCTGCCGCCTGATGGGGCTTTCTGCTAGCTTTACCAGCCTTCAATGTCGGCAGATTTCCCTCGTGATGGCCAAGTTCCCCCCGCGCCGCCTGCTGGCGGTTGCCGCAGCCCTAGCCCTGGTCGGCGGCCAAGCCGAAGCCAAGGATAGCCAGAACCGTCCCAAGAGCTCGCTGGACGGCTCCGAGCAGGTATGCCCCCTGGGTTCGTTTCACTGCACCCCGCGGCCATACAGCTATGCAATGTGCCGCCCCAACGCCATGCTGGAGTTCTACGACCCTACCCTCAGCAAGGATTCCGATCTGCGCGATACCAGCCCCGTGTATGCCCGGGCCAGATCCGTGGACAGCTCGAACCAGACGGTCTATCACCTCGCTGGCGACGCCTGGCTGACCCGGGCGGATCAGCGGGTGCAAGCCGACACCATCGATTACAACGACGACACCACCGACTACGATGCGCGTGGCAACGTCCGTTACCAGGAAGCCGGCCAGCTGATGGCGGGCACCCACATGCGCGGCAACACCGATGCCAACCGTGGCATTGCCGATGACGTGCGTTACCAGATGCTCGATCAGCGCGGCAACGGTGTCGCCAAGCAGGGGCAGATGCTGGACGCCCAGCACACCCGCTACTCCATGGCCACTTATTCCACCTGCGATCTCGGCCATCACGTGTGGGAGTTCCGCGGCAAGACGATCACCATCGACAAGGCCGCCGGTGTCGGCGTGGCGCGCGATGCCACCATGCGCATCGGCAAGGTGCCGTTCCTGTACCTGCCGTACTTCAGTTTTCCGGTGGACCACCAGCGCAAGAGCGGTTTTCTCTATCCGACCTTCGGTCGAAGCAGCCGCTCCGGCTTCGAGATCAGCACGCCGTACTACCTGAATCTGGCACCCAATTACGACGCCACCCTGGATCCGCGCATCTATACCCTGCGCGGATCGATGCTGGCCGGCGAATTCCGTTACCTGGTCCCGGGCAGCAGCGGCCAGCTCAACGTGGAATACGTGCCGAACGACCATGGCGCAAGCGATGGCCTGGCCGATACCCAGGGCAAGTCCCGTTACCTGGTCAGCTACACGGATCACACACAGCTGTGGCAAGGCTGGCAGTTCGTCGGCTCCTACAATCACGCGTCCGACAGCAGTTACCTCTACGATTACGGCAATGCACTGTCGCACACGGTGGTCTACGCCTTTGCCTCCAACGCCGCCATCATTGGCAGCGGCAAATGGTGGAATGCCTCGTTCGGCGGCACGTTGTTCCAGAACACCAATCCGTTCGCCACGGCCTCCTCGCTGCCCTACGAGCAGCTGCCCTATGCGAATTTCAGCATGGACGTGCCGCTGAACCACTGGCTGCAATTCGGCATGGACAGCTCGGTGGCGGAATTCCGCAAGGACGACAACGTCGACGGCCAGCGCGCGGACATCTACCCCTACCTTTCCGCCGATTTCGGCACGTCGGCGTGGTTCGTACGACCGAAACTGGCCTATCGCTACACCACCTACCAACTGGACGGCAACTACCAGGACTACGGTTACTACGGGATGCTCGGCAGCGGCACCGCCTCGCCGTTCACGCAGCAATCGCCAAGCCGCTCGCTGCCCATCGTCAGTCTCGACAGCGGCTTGGTATTCGACCGCAGCACCTCGCTGTTCGGCGACAGCTACACGCAAACCCTGGAGCCGCGGCTGTACTACCTGTATGTCCCCTACCGCAACCAGAACGACCTGCCGCTGTTCGACAGCAGCCTGATGTCGTTCGACTACTGGCAGCTGTTCTCGCCCAACCAGTTCGCTGGCGCGGACCGCCAGATGAATGCGAACAACCTCACCGGGGCGATCACCACCCGCCTGCTGGACGACGATGGTATCGAACGGCTGTCGGCCAGTTTCGGGCAGATCCGCTATTTCACGCCGCAGCGGGTGCAACTGCCAAACACCTCCAACACCGTGCCCGCCGTCACCGACTGGTCCGGCTCGGACTATGTCGCCGAGCTCGATTTGCAGCTCAGCGACCGCTGGCGCTTGAACAGCGAGTATCAGTGGAATCCGAACAGCCGGGGCACCGACATGGCCTCGTTCGAGCTGCAGCACCGGCTGGGCACCGACGGCGTCATCAATTTCTCGTATCACTACCGTCGTCAGCTGATGGAACAATACAGCGTTTCGGCGGTCTACCCGCTGGCTGACCGCTGGCGGTTGCTTGGGTCCTGGACTTACTCCGTGGCCATCAAGAACATGATCGAGGCACCCACCGGCACGATCGATGCCATGGCTGGCGTGGAATACGACAGCTGCTGCATTACGTTGCGACTGGTCGATCGCAGTTACGTCAACCAGGCTTATTACGGGCTGATTCCGGTTCCCACCGGCAGCAATATCAATCGTCGCGATAATGCCGTCATGTTCGAGGTGGTCTTCAAGGGACTCGGCTCGTCGGGCGGTAAAATCGATAACCTGCTACGCCGTGATATTCTCGGCTATCAATAATCGCAGTAGTCACCGGCTTTCACTGATGAAGCAACTCATTGCATCTTTCCTGCTCGCACTCGCGATCATGGTTCCTGTTCATGCCCAGCTGTTGACGCCGAACGCGCCAGCCAGCCGGCCGCTGGATCGCATCGTGGCCGTCGTCAACGACGACGTGATCCTGCAGAGCGAGCTGGACAGCGCCGTGCGCTCGATCCAGCAGCAGTATGCCGGCCATAGCGAGCAACTGCCGCCGATGAACGTGCTGCAGCAACAGGTACTCGATCGCCTGGTGCTGATGAAGCTGCAATTGCAGAAGGCCGGCGATCAGGGCGTGCGCATTTCCAACGCGGATGTCGATCAGGCCGTTGCCAATGTGGCACAGCAAAACAAGCTCACCCCCGACCAGCTGCGCACGGCCGTTGAACAGTCGGGCGACAGCTTTGCGGCATTCCGCGAGCAGTTGGCCGACCAGATCACGGTGCAGCGCCTGCATGACAGCGTGGTGCACGATTCGGTCACGGTCACCGACAGCGAGATCGATAACCTGCTGAACAGCCCGACCTACAAGGCTGGCGAAGTGCATCTGGCGCACATCCAGATCAGCATTCCCGGCGGTGCCGACGCTGCCGCGATCCAGGCCAGCCAGGCCAAGGCCGAACAAGCCATTGCGGCCATCAGGGGCGGCATGGATTTCCATGCTGCGGCCATCCGCTACTCCGACGCACCTGATGCGCTCGACGGCGGCGACCTCGGCTGGCGGCGCCTGGACGAGATTCCGCCGGCGTTTGCGGACACGGTCGATTCGATGAAGCCCGGCGAAGTCAGCGCAGCCCTGCGCGGGCCGACCGGCTTTCACATCCTCAAGCTGATCGATCAGCGCAAGAGTGATCGCTCGATGGTCACCGAGTTCCACGCACGACAGATCCTGATCAAGCCAAGCGAGCTGGTCACTCCGGCCCAGGCCCAGCAGAAGGCGCAGGATCTGTACAACCGCATCGTCAACAAGCATGAGGACTTCGCCACCCTGGCGAAGGAGTACTCCAAGGACGACACCACCGCCAATGTCGGCGGCGACATGGGTTGGTTTGCACAGGACCAGTGGGGTTCGATCATCGCCAGGCAGTTGGACGGCATGAAGGACAACGAAGTCTCGCAACCGTTCCAGAGCGAGGCTGGCTGGCACATCCTGCAACGCCTTGGCACCCGCCAGAGCGACCAGACCGTGCAGCGTGCACGCGACCAGGCGCGCCAGGCGATCGGCAATCGCAAGGCTGACCAGGCCTACGACGACTACCTGCGCGACCTGCGCGCCAACGCCTACATCAATATCCTGGTGCCCGAACTGCGCGAGACCGGCAGCCAGGCCGCCACCGGCACCTCGCCGTAAGCCGGCTTGGGCGCGCACATCCCCCGGCTCGCGGTCACTGCCGGTGAGCCGGCGGGCATCGGCGCGGAATTGCTGATCCATCTGGCTGCCAGCCCGCTGGCAGCCGATCTCGTCGCAATCACCGACCGCGCCCTGCTGGAACGTGCCGCGGTACGCTGCGGCATGCGCATCGAACTGGCCGACGACGACGGCAGTCCGCAGCAGCAGCGTCGCCCCGGCACCCTGCGACTGCGCCAGATACCGCTGGCGGTTGCCGAAGTGCCCGGTCAGCCTGACCCACGCAACGCACACCATGTTCTGGCCACGCTCGCCGAGGCAGCCGACGGCTGCATGGCCGGGCGCTATGACGCCGTAGTCACCGCACCACTGCAGAAATCCTCGATCAACGATGCCGGCATCCGCTTCAGCGGGCACACCGAGTTCTTCGCCGAGCGCGCCCATGCCGACGTGGTGATGATGCTGGCCAGCCCGGAACTGCGGGTGGCCTTGGCGACCACTCACCTGCCATTGGCCGCGGTCTCGGCGGCCATTACCCGCGAGTCGCTGGCCCGCACGCTGCGCATCGTGCATGCCGAATTGCAGCGCAAGTTCGGCCTGGCAGACCCTCGCATCGCCGTGCTGGGTCTCAATCCGCACGCTGGCGAAAACGGGCATCTCGGCCATGAGGAAATCGACACGCTGATCCCCGTGCTGGAAGCATTGCGCCGCGAAGGCATGCAACTGCTCGGCCCGTTGCCGGCCGACACCGCCTTCGTGCCGGCACAACGCCGGCACTACGATGCAGTGCTGGCCATGTATCACGACCAGGCGTTGCCGGTACTGAAGAGCGAAGCGTTCGACCGTACCGTAAATCTCACGCTCGGCCTGCCGTTCATCCGTACCTCGGTCGATCACGGCACTGCGCTGGACCTGGCCGGCACCGGGCGCGCCGATCCGGCCAGCCTGCTCGCCGCGGCTACCATGGCGCTCGCGCTTGTCCAGCGAAGGAACGAGACAAGAGGAGTCAGAAACGAGTGAACCAATCCGGCCCTTGCTCACTTCCCACACTTCTCAGCTCACTCCTGATTCTATGAACGCCCGCCCCAAGAAAAGCTTCGGCCAGCACTTCCTGCACGACCGTCGCTACATCGATCGCATCGTCAGCGCAGTCGCGCCGCGGCCGGATGACTTCATCATCGAAATCGGCCCCGGCGAAGGCGCACTGACGCTCCCGCTGCTGGCTGCCGCGGGCAAACTGACCGCGATCGAACTGGACACCGACCTGATCCCCGGTCTGCAGGCACGGGCCGCCTCGGCGGGCGAGCTGCATATCATCCACGCCGACGTGCTGAAGGTGAACTTCACCGCGCTGGCCCACAGCCACGGCGTGCCGCGTCTGCGCATCGCCGGCAACCTGCCCTACTACATCTCCAGTCCGATCCTGTTCCATTGCGTCGAGCACGCCGCGGCGATCCAGGACATGCATTTCATGCTGCAGAAAGAAGTGGTCGAGCGGATGGCCGCCGAGCCCGGCAGCAAAGTCTACGGACGATTGTCCGTCATGCTGCAGCTGGCATGCCGGGTCGAACCGCTGTTCGACGTGCCACCTGAAGCCTTCCGGCCGCCACCAAAAGTGGAATCGTCCGTGGTGCGGCTGTTGCCGTTGCCTGCGGACGAGCTGCATGACGCCCGCCCCGAGCACGTTTATGCAGTGGTCAAGGCAGCATTTGGGCAGCGCCGCAAGACACTTGCCAACGCGCTCAAGCAGTTGCTGGACAGCGATGCGATCCGTCGCGCCGACGTCGACCCGAAAGCGCGCGCGGAAACACTCGCGCCGGCCGATTTCGTGCGACTGGCCAAGATCTATGGCAGCCTCGGCACCGCCGACTGATTCGCCGCCGATGTCGGTCGCGCCACCCCATTCGCGACGACAGGCCTTACAATCGGGACATGAATGAAAAATCTTCCTACACGATCGACGTGCAGGTCGAAACCCGCTTCGTCCCCGATCAATCGAAGCCCGGTGACAATCGCTACGTTTTCGCCTACACCGTGACCCTGCGCAATGCCGGCGACATGCCGGCGCGCCTGCTCACCCGCCACTGGCTGATCACCGACGCCAACGGCAAGGTGGAGGAAGTACGCGGCGACGGCGTGGTCGGCGAGCAGCCATGGATGCGTCCCGGCGACGATTTCGAGTACACCTCGGGCGCCGTGCTGGAGACCCCGGTGGGCACCATGGGCGGCAGCTACCAGATGTTGGCCGACGATGGCACCCAGTTCGACGCGCCGATTCCGACCTTCACCCTGTCCATCCCGCGTACGCTGCACTGATGGCCCTGTTCTGAGATGGCCATCTATGCGATCGGCGACATACAGGGCTGCTACCCCGAACTGCAACGCCTGCTGGACAAGCTTCGCTTTGACACGGCGCAGGACCAGCTGTGGTTCTGCGGCGACCTGGTCAACCGCGGCGGCCAGTCGCTGGAGACGCTGCGGCTGATCCACAGCCTGCGCGAACACAGCGTGGTGACCCTCGGCAACCATGACCTGAGCCTGCTGGCGATCGCCCAGCGGCGCCCGGATGCGCAGGCGCGGGTGAATCCCGAACTGCGCGAGGTGCTGTTCGCCGAGGATGCGCCAGTGCTGTTCGAATGGCTGCGCTCGCAGAAACTGCTGCACCACGACGAACAGCTCAACTGGACGATGGTGCATGCCGGCCTGGCACCGATGTGGACATTGCGACAAGCCCTGCGCTGCGCCCAGGATGTCGAGCGCGAACTGTCCAGCCCGCGGCATCCGCGCCTGCTGCGCAACCTGTTCGGCAACCGGCCCGCGGTGTGGTCGAGCCGCCTGCAGGGACTGGATCGGCAGCGCGCCACGATCAACACGATGACGCGGATGCGCTATTGCGACGTCAACGGCCGCATCGATTTCGAAGCCAAGGACATTCCCGGCACGCAGAAGCCCGGACTCTACCCATGGTACGAGGTGCCCGGCATGCGCCGCCGCGATACCCGCATCGTGTGCGGCCACTGGTCGGCACTAGGCCGTTTCGCAGGGCTCGGCGTGCATGCGATCGACACCGGCTGTGTCTGGGGCGGCCAGCTCACCGCACTGCGGCTGGACAGCGAAGAGCCGCAATACATCACGGTCAATGCCGAGCCGCATCGCAAGCGGCCGCCCGGCGTCGAAGACTGACGCAACGCCCATGAAAAACCCCGCCGCAGCGGGGTTTTTCATGGCTCACTCAGGACAGCTGCCCGTGGCAGTGCTTGTATTTCTTGCCCGAGCCACACGGGCACGGGTCGTTGCGACCGACCTTGGGGCCGTCCTGCGGCGAGTGCCGCGGCATCCCACCGGCCAGCGCCTGCGGCGCATCGCCCGCACCGAACGCGTCGACAGGTGCACCGCCACCGGTGGCCAGCATCTGCTTCTGCAGGCGCTCGGCGATGCGCTGCTGCTCGGCCTCCATCGCGGCAACCTCCTCCTCGCTGCGAATGCGGATCCGCGCCAGCATCTGCACCACCTCGGCCTTGATCCGGTCGAGCATCTCGGAGAACAGCCTGAACGACTCGCGCTTGAACGCCTGCTTCGGATCCTGCTGCGCATAGCCGACCAGGTAGATGCCCTGGCGCAGGTAATCCATGTTCGACAGATGATCCTTCCATGCGTTGTCGACCACGGTCAGCATGATGTGCTTTTCCAGCTGACGCATGGTGTCCGCGCCGATCTGCGTCTCTTTCGCCTGGAACAGCTCGTTGATCGCGACACGCGCATGCTCGAGGATCATCTCGGCATCGACTTCGTGCTGCTGCTCGACCCAGTGCTTGAAATCGAGCGACAGGCCGAAGGCACCTTCCAGCTCGCGGTCGAGACCGGCCAGATCCCACTGCTCGTCAATGCTCTCGGCCGGCACATGTGCGCGCACCATCGACTGCGCCACGTCCTCGCGGATGTCGGCGACGGTGGCCGACACATCGTCGCCCTCGAGCAGTTCGTCGCGCTGGCGATAAATCACCTTGCGTTGGTCGTTGGCGACGTCGTCGAATTCCAGCAGATGCTTGCGGATGTCGAAGTTGTGCTGCTCGACCTTGCGCTGGGCCTTCTCGATCTGCCGGCTGATCATGCGATCCTCCAGCGCGTCGTCGTCTTTCATGCCGAAGCGCTTCATCCAGCGGATTAGGCCTTCGCCGCCGAAGATGCGCAGCAGGTTGTCTTCCAGCGACAGGTAGAAACGCGAGGAACCCGGGTCGCCCTGACGACCGGAACGGCCGCGCAGCTGGTTGTCGATGCGCCGCGATTCGTGCCGTTCGGTACCGATGATGTGCAAGCCGCCAGCGGCGAGCACCTGCTCGTGCAGCTTCTTCCACTCGGCCTTGACGCGCTGGCGATCCATCTCGCTGGCGCCCTCGGGCAATGCCGCCATCGCGGCGTCCAGGCTGCCGCCGAGCACGATGTCGGTACCGCGGCCGGCCATGTTGGTGGCGATGGTGACTTGCCCGGGCGCGCCGGCCTGCGCCACGATGTGCGCCTCGCGCTCGTGCTGCTTGGCATTGAGCACTTCGTGCGCCACGCCGGCCTTCTTCAACAGGCCCGACAGCAGCTCGGACACCTCGATCGAGGTGGTGCCGACCAGCACCGGCTGGCCGCGTTTGTGGCAATCCTTGATGTCCTCGATCACCGCGCGGTACTTCGGCTCCTGCGCGAGGAAGATCATGTCCGAGTTGTCCTTGCGGATCATCGGCATGTGGGTGGGGATCACCACCACTTCGAGGCCGTAGATGCTCTGGAACTCGAACGCCTCGGTGTCGGCCGTGCCGGTCATGCCGGCCAGCTTCTTGTACATGCGGAACAGGTTCTGGAACGTCACCGTGGCCAGCGTCTGGTTCTCGCGCTGGATCGCCACGCCTTCCTTCGCCTCGACCGCCTGGTGCAGGCCGTCGGACCAGCGACGGCCCGGCAGGGTGCGGCCGGTGAATTCGTCGACGATGATCACTTCGCCGTCGCGCACGATGTAATCCACGTCGCGCTGGTAAATGCCGTTGGCGCGCAGCGCAGCGTTGAGGTGATGCACCACCGCCAGGTTCTTCGAATCGTACAGGCCGCTGTCCTGCTCGATCACGCCCGCAGCGCGCAGCAGTTCGTCAGCGTGCTGCATGCCCGCTTCGGACAGATGCACCTGTTTTTGCTTCTCGTCGACCCAGTAGTCGCCGTCGCCGTCTTCCTCGGTCTGCCGGACCATCTGCGGCACGATCTTGTTCACCGCCAGATACAGCTGCGGGGAATCCTCGGCCGGCCCGGAGATGATCAGCGGCGTGCGCGCCTCGTCGATCAGGATCGAGTCGACTTCGTCGACGATCGCGTAGTGCAGGCCGCGCTGGTAGCGCTGCTCCTTGCTCAGCGCCATGTTGTCGCGCAGGTAGTCGAAACCGAATTCGTTGTTGGTGCCGTAGGTGATGTCGGCGGCGTAGGCCGCGTGCTTGTCGGCGTGATCCATGCCCGGATACACCACGCCCACATTCAGGCCGAGGAAGTTGTACAACTTGCCCATCTGCGCCGAGTCACGGCGAGCCAGGTAGTCGTTGACCGTGACCACGTGCACGCCCTTGCCGGCGAGCGCATTGAGATACACCGGCAGCGTGCCGACCAGGGTCTTGCCTTCGCCGGTGCGCATCTCGGCGATCTTGCCGGAATGCAGCACCATGCCGCCGATCATCTGCACGTCGTAATGGCGCATGCCGAGCGTGCGCTTGGCCGCTTCGCGCACTACCGCAAACGCCTCCGGCAGCAGCTTGTCCAGTGATTCGCCCTCGGCGATCCGCTGCTTGAACTCGGCGGTCTTGCCGCGCAGGGCATCGTCACTGAGCTTCTCGAACTCGGCTTCCAGCGCGTTGATACGGGTAACGGATCGGGAAAGCTGACGCAGTACGCGATCGTTGCGGCTACCGAACAGGCTCGTCAGGGCACGATTGAACATCGATCTTCCGGATAGGGAAACAGGTTACCCGTGGCGGTCACGGGCCAATCGGGCATCTTACTACATGCCCACCACGGCAGACCCATGCCAAAGAACCGCCATGACACCGGCCGTCCACCGCCATACGGCCGACACCGCCCTGCGGACCGGGCCAAGAAGACCAATGGCGCCAGCCGCGACAGGATTCAAGGGAGGCGCGGCCTGGTCCCTCGCGCTAGCGATGGTTGCGGACAAAAGCGAGTGGATTGACCACGCGGCCGCCGTACCAGACCTCGAAATGCACATGGGAGCCGGTCGAACGCCCGGTGGAGCCGGCCTGGGCAATCACGTCGCCGACCTGCACGTGCTGGCCCGGATGCACGTCCAGCGCACTGTTGTGCGCATAGCGCGTCATGTAGCCATTGCCATGGTCGATCTCGACCACGTTGCCATAGCCGCTGCGCACACCGGCAAAGGTCACCATGCCCTCGGCCACGGCATGCACGGGCGTGCCGAACGGCGTCGAGATATCGATACCGGTATGCCGCGCAGAATGGCCATCGAACGGATCCGGGCGTGCACCGAAATAGGATGAGATATAGCCTGGCACCGGCATCCCGGTCGGCTTCAGGTTCGACTCGATGCGGGCATCCAGCAGCAGGCTCTGCAGGGCCGACAGTTGCGCCTGCTGGGTGTCCAGCTGGCTGGCCAGCTGGTTGATGCTGCTGTCGAGCGCCGGCGGCAAGGCATAGGCGCCGCCGCTGACATCCTCGACACCGCCCACTGCGGGCGACTGATCGAAATTGAATTCGCCGTCATCGAGCTTGCCGACCTGCACCAGACGCTCGCCGAGGGCATTCAGCCGGGTCGACTGTGCCTGCAGCTGGCCCAGCTTGACCGCCAGCGCATCCAGCCCGCGCTGTGCGTCCTCGCGCACGCCGCCCAGCTGCGCGTGCTGCTGTTTGATCTGCTGCTGGAGATCACGGATTTCCGCCAGTGCCCGATCACGCGGGCTGGCTACCGTCAAGGCCAGCACCACGCCGACCCCGATACAGCCGAGGATCGCCACGGCCAGCGCCGAAAACAGCTTCCAGCGCAGGCGCCGGTCAGCCAGATCGAGGGTCTTCGGCAATTTCCTGGCGCGTGATACGAGTATGATTTGCATGTCTTTCCAACATCGAATTCCGGCACCATGCAGCGAGCCGCTCCAGCCCTTTCCCGCCGCACCGGCAACGGACCGAAGTCCCTTGCCGAATGTGGCTCCTTCGCGACGCTGGCCAGAAAGGCTGGCGCGCTCGAAGCGCTGGACCGCGCACTGCGCCAGACGTTGCCATCGCCGTTGCGCGAGCAGGTGAGATTCGCCGACCTGCGCAACGACCGCCTCGTCTTTCTGGCGTCTTCACCGGCCTGGGCATCGCGTCTGCGTTTGATGCAGACGCAGATCCTTGCCACCGCAGGCGCCATCGGCACCTGCGCCAGTTCAGTCACCGTGAAAGTGGCCCCCCAACCACCGGCCACCATCGAGCCGGATCGGTCGAAACCGCTTTCGCCAACGGCAGCCACCCATCTCCGGGCCGCTGCCGCATCACTCACAGACCCCGAATTGCGAGTGCTGTTCCTGGAGTTGGCGTCCCTCGCCGAGACCACTGATTCCTGAGCCTGCGGAACGCCTTAAGCGTTCCATGTCGCCTGGCCTGCTACAGCGCGACGGGGCATCGAACCCGTCACGCGTGAATCGAAGCTTGGGTTTATACCACGCAGTTCCGCCTGCCGACAGCCGCCCCGGCATATTCATATGCAACTGAATCAGATCCGCGGGCGAATTCACAAAAATGAAACGGCCGTGTCGTAAGACACGGCCGTTTCGTTTGGAGCTTGCGCCTGAACCCTGCGGCGGATTCAGACCGCCTGTGCAGGATGCGCGTAGGAGATCGGCGACGTGGCCGGATCGTCCTGGTAGCTGACCTCTTCCCACGCCGTGGCATCGGCCATCAGCGTGCGCAGCAGCTTGTTGTTGAGTTCGTGTCCCGACTTGTGCGCGTGATAGGCGCCGATCAGGCTGTGGCCGAGCAGGTAAAGATCGCCGATCGCATCGAGGATCTTGTGCTTGACGAACTCGTCTTCGTAACGAAGGCCGTCCTCATTCAGCACGCGGTAGTCATCCAGCACCACGGCGTTGTCCATCGAGCCGCCCAAGGCGAGGTTGTGCTCGCGCAGCATCTCGATGTCGCGCATGAAGCCGAAGGTGCGGGCGCGGCTCACTTCCTTGACGAAGGAGGTGGTGGAGAAATCGATCTCGGCACGCGAAGTGCGCTTGCTGATGATCGGGTGGTTGAAGTCGATCGAGAAGCCCACCTTGAAGCCCTCGAACGGCTCGAAGCTGGCCCACTTGTCGCCTTCCTGCACCTTCACCGGCTTGCGGATGCGGATGAAGCGCTTGGCGACATTCTGTTCTTCGATGCCGGCAGATTGCAGCAGGAACACGAACGGACCGGCACTGCCATCCATGATCGGCACTTCCGGCGCCGACAGGTCGACGTAGGCATTGTCGATACCCAGGCCCGCCATCGCGGAGAGCAGATGTTCGACCGTGGATACACGCGCGTCCCCATTCACCAGCGTGGTCGACAATCGCGTGTCGCCGACGTTGTCCTGGCGGGCGCGGAAGTCCACCGGCGGACTGAGGTCGGTGCGGCGAAAAACGATGCCGGTATTGGGTGCTGCCGGACGCAGCGTCATGTACACCTTGTCACCGGTGTGCAAACCCACGCCGGTGGCCCGGATGATGTTCTTGAGCGTACGCTGCTTGATCATTTTTGTTGGTACCCGTGGAGGCAGCAGCCAATCAGGGGCGGATGCTAACACAGTTTTAACCTGTGACAATAGCAAACCGCACCGTACAGTCTGATTAAGTCTTCATGTTTCTTTCATGCTCGACACACGTGCACTTTCAGGGCTGTTTCTTCCGCCATCCGGCGTATCGACACGACATCCCATGCCAGGGACGGGAGTCCGGCACGGGATATCGAACCAGCCGGCGCGCACAGAGCCGCACGGCTGATCATGCGCCATCCGGACGCACAGTCTTGCTGCTTCACCCACGAACAGCGATCCGATTGCAGCCAACCCTACCTGCCGCCCACGACCTGAAACCGACCGGGACAACACCGCCCCGGCTGCAGACAGCCGGGATGGACACGCTGGTGGACTGACCCGCATAACGGACATTCGTTCAATTTTTTCGCATCTCCTTAACCGGAGCGATCCAACCTCAGTCGGCCTGACGCCGCAGGAACGCCGGAATATCCAGGTAATCGAAGCCCGGCTCGGCATTCTTGGCCGGCGCGGCGGATTCCGAACGACTGGGGTTGTTGACCATCATCTCCGGGCTCGCGTAATCGACCACCTCGTTGCCGGTGCCGGTACGCAACACCACCGGGCGCGGGCGCATCTGCATCTGCTGTGTCTCGACCATGCGCATCGGCGGCTGCTGACGCGAGGCGACGGCACGGTTGAGGCCGGTAGCCACCACGGTGACGCGCACGTCGTCCTTCATTTCCGGATCGAGCGAGGTGCCGATCACCACGGTGGCGTCTTCACTGGCGAAGTCATGGATGATACGACCGATTTCGTCGAATTCGCGCATGGTCAGGTTCGGACCGGCGGTGACGTTGACCAGGATGCCGCAGGCGCCGTTGAGATTGACGTCTTCCAGCAGCGGGTTCTTGATCGCCGCCTCGGCCGCCGCCTGGGCGCGGTCGTCGCCACGGGCAGTGCCCGAGCCCATCATGGCCAGACCCATTTCCGACATCACGGTGCGCACGTCCGCAAAGTCGACGTTGATCAGGCCCGGGGCGGTGATCAGGTCGGCAATCCCCTGCACGGCGCCCTGCAGCACGTCGTTGGCGGCCTTGAACGCATTCAGCAGGGTGACGTCGCGGCCGAGCACGCTGAGCAGCTTCTCGTTCGGCACGGTGATCAGCGAATCGACGTGCTGCGACAGGTCCTCGATGCCCTTCAGGGCAACCTGCATGCGCCGGCGACCCTCGAACGGGAACGGCTTGGTCACTACCGCCACGGTGAGGATGCCCTTTTCCTTGGCCAGCTGCGCCACCACCGGCGCCGCGCCGGTGCCGGTGCCGCCGCCCATGCCGGCGGTGATGAACACCATGTCGGCGCCTTCGAGCATCGCCTCGATGCGTTCGCGGTCTTCCAGCGCCGCCTGACGGCCGACCTCGGGATTGGCGCCGGCACCGAGACCCTTGGTCACGTTGCCACCGAGCTGCAGGTGGGTACGCGAGCCGCAGCTGGTCATTGCCTGCGCATCGGTATTGGCGACGACGAACTCGACGCCTTCGATATTGGAGTTGAGCATGTGCGCCACGGCATTGCCGCCGCCGCCGCCCACGCCGATGACTTTGATCACTGCATTGGGTGCGAGTTTATCGATCAGTTCAAACATTTCCCGTCCTCCGTAGAGTTGTTGTCGTTGTAACCTCCGGATCGCGACTCCTGTCGGTCCGTGGTGGTGGGCGGATATCCTTCCGCCCGGAGCGACGCGTCCTGCGTCGCCCAAAAGTCAAAAACGACCATCAAAAATTCTTGGTGAGCCAACCGCGCAACTTGCCGACCAGACCGCCGACACTGCCGCCGGCCGGCCCGCTGACGCGCATGCCGCCTGCACGTGCGCCATGCAGCAGCAGGCCGACGCCGGTCGCATGCAGCGGACTGGAAACGACTTCGCCGAGACCCTCGATCTGCTGCGGCACGCCGATGCGCACCATCTTGTGGAAGATCTCCTCGGCCAGCTCCAGCGCACCTTCCATCTTCGAGGCACCCCCGGTCAGCACCACGCCGGCTGCGACCAGGCTCTCGTAGCCGGAACGGCGCAGCTGGTCCTGCACCATCTCGAAGATTTCCTCGTAGCGCGCCTGCACGCTCTGCGCGAGCGACTGCCGCGCAAGCCGGCGCGGCGGACGATCGCCGACGCTGGGCACCTGGATGGTTTCCTCGGCATGCGCCAGCCCGGTCTGCGCGCACGCGTACTTGATCTTGATCTCCTCGGCATGCGCGGTCGGCGTGTGCACGCCGTAGGCGATGTCGCTGGTGACCTGGTCGCCGCCGACCGGCAGCGAGGCGGTGTAGCGGATCGAACCCTGGGTGTAGATCGCGATGTCGGTGGTGCCGGCGCCGATGTCGACCAGGCACACGCCCAGCTCGCGCTCGTCGTCGGTCAGCACGGCCTTGGCGCTGGCCAGCGCCGAGGGCACCAGTTCGTCCACCGACAGCCCGCAACGCTGGATGCACTTGGTGATGTTCTGCACCGCGGCCGCCGCACCGGTGACCAGATGCACGTTCGCTTCCAGCCGCACACCGCTCATGCCGACCGGCGAGCGGATGCCGTCCTGGCCGTCGATGCGGTATTCCTGCGACTCCTTGTAGAGCACCTTGCGGTCGGCCGGGATCGCCACCGCGCTGGCCGCCTCCAGCACCTGCTCCAAGTCGCCCGCAGTCACCTCGCGGTCGCGGATCGCCGCGTTGCCGTGCGAGTTGCGGGTTTCCAGGTGGCTGCCGGAGATCGACGCGTAGACCGAGCGGATGTCGCAGCCCGCCATCAGCTCGGCCTCTTCCACCGCGCGCTGGATCGAGTGCACGGTCGATTCGATGTCGACCACCGAGCCGCGCTTCATGCCGCGCGATACATGCGTGCCGATACCGATCACCGTGATCGGCTCGCCCGGCTCGTACTCGCCGACGATCGCCACCACCTTCGAGGTGCCGATATCGAGGCCGACCACCAGCTGCTTGTCGTTGCGCGGTTTCATAAGGAGATAGTCATGTGCGGGATGAACCTTTAGCGTCGGCGGCGGCCGCTTGCGGCCAGCGCACGGCAAATCCATTGGTGTAGCGAAGATCGGCGTAGGCGAAGCCATCGGTGTGGCCCGCCATCAGCTGCGGATAGACATCGAGGAAACGGCGCAGCCGCCGGCCGGCCTGCGCACGATCGCCAATCACGATCTGCGCACCGTTCGCCGTGCTGACGCTCCAGCTGCCGCGTTCGGTCAGCGCCACGCCGGTGATCTGCAGGTGGGTGCCGGCGAACGCCCTTTGAGTTTCGGCGTAAAAACTCACCACCTCGGCCAGCCGTGCATCCGGGCCATGCAGGCTCGGCAACGTGCTGGTGCCATCCGTGCCCGGCGCGTCGAACACCAGGCCCTGCCGGCTGATTAGCTGCTTGTCGTTCCAGCGCGCGAACGGCTGGCGCTCGTAGATGCGCAGCAGCAAGGTATCCGGCCAGCGCTTGCGCGCCTCTGCCGATTCCACCCAAGGCAGCGCAGCGACCGCCTTCTGCACGGCATCCAGATCCAGTGCAAAGAAACCGTTGCCCAGCCGCGGCAGCACGGCAGCACGGACCTCATCCGCACTGACATGCTTGAACTCGGCCTGCAGCGTCAGCTGGGTCACCGGCCAACGGCCGGCGGCAAACCACCCGCGCAGCACGCCGACGATCGGCAGCGCCACCAGCGCGACGGCCAGACACCAGGCAACGAGGCGGAGGGTTCCCTTCACGCGCCCTCCCGCAGGCTGGTTTCCAGCACGCGCCAGCACAGTTCCTGGTAATCGATGCCGGCAGCCTTGGCCGCCTTCGGCACCAGCGAGTGCGAGGTCATCCCGGGCGCCGTGTTCACTTCCAGCAGCCAGTTGCGCCCGCTGTGATCGCGCATCACGTCGACACGGCCCCAGCCCGAGCAGCCCAGCGCATCGAATGCGGCCAGCGACAGCGCACGCAGTTCCTCGCCGGCCACGCCTTCCAGGCCGGGACAGATGTACTGGGTGTCCTCGGCCACGTATTTGGCGTTGTAGTCGTAGAACGCACCCTTGGGCACGATATGGATGCTGGGCAGCACCTGGCGGCCGAGGATCGCGACGGTGAGCTCGTCGCCCTCGATCAGAGTTTCCATCAGCAGGTCGCCGGGATACTGCGCGGCCAGCTTGACCGCCTCGTCCAGATCCTTCTCCGCGAACACCCGCGTGACGCCGACACTGGAGCCTTCGCAGGCCGGCTTCACGATCAGCGGGAAACCGACCTGACGCGCCGCCGCGTGCACGTCGGCACCGCGCGGCAACGCAACGAACTTCGGTGTGGGCAGGCCCAGCGACTGCCACACCCGCTTGGATCGCGTCTTGTCCATCGATAGCGCCGAGCCGAGCACGCCCGAGCCGGTGTACGGCACGTTGAGCGATTCCAGCGCACCCTGCAGCACGCCGTCCTCGCCACCGCCGTGCTGGCCGTGCAGGATGTTGAACACGCGCGCAAAATGACCGGCCCGCAGCGCGTCGAGCAGCGCCGGGATGCCGTCGATGGCATGGGCGTCGACGCCTCGCGCAAGCAGCGCCTCCAATACGTTGCGGCCCGAATCGAGCGACACCTCGCGCTCGGCCGAACTGCCGCCCATCACCACGGCCACGCGGCCGAACTGGGCGGGATCGCTGATCTTGTTCGCGCTCATCATGTAGCTCACTTGCTCGTCCTCAGATGACCGGCATGGGCCAGCTCCACCGCCGCCGTGCCGATGTCGCCGGCGCCGAGCAGCAGCAGCAGGTCGCCGTCGCGCAGCAGCGCCGGCAGCGTTTCCTTCAGATCGCGCGGATGCTCGACCAGCACCGGGTCGACCTTGCCGCGTGCGCGCACGGCACGTGCCAGTGCGCGGCCGTCGGCACCGGCGATCGGCGCCTCGCCGGCCGGATAGACATCGGTCAGCACCAGCACGTCGGCCTCGGCCAGCACGTTGGCGAAGTCGTCCAGCAGGTCGCGCGTGCGGCTGTAGCGATGCGGCTGGAAGCCGACCACCAGCCGACGCTCCGGCCAGCCGCCGCGCGCCGCGGCGAACACCGCAGCGAGCTCGCGCGGGTGGTGGCCGTAATCATCGACCAGCAGCACATTGCCGTGATCGAGCGCAATCTCGCCGCGTCGATGGAAGCGCCGGCCGACACCCTGGAAATGTTCCAGCGCATGCGCCAGCGCATCGGCTTCGACACCGAGCTGCCAACCGATCGTGGCCGCGGCCAGCGCGTTCAGGACGTTGTGCCGGCCCGGCAGGTTGAGCTTCACCGGCAGCGCATCGGCGCGGTTCGGCAACAACAGGTCAAAGTGCATCTCGAAGCCGCGCTGGGTCAGGTTCAGCGCGCGCACATCGGCGTCCGGCGTGTCGATGCCGTAGGTCATCACGCGGCGCGTGGTCGACTTCGCCAGCGCGGCGACTTCCGGATCGTCGACGCACAGCACGGCCAGCCCGTAGAACGGCAGCCGGTGCAGGAAATCGGCGAAGGCCTTCTTCACCTGGGCGAAATCGCCGCCGTAGTTTTCCAGGTGATCGGCATCGATATTCGTGACCGCGGCGATCACCGGCGACAACAGCAGGAACGACCCGTCGGATTCATCGGCTTCCGCCACCAGATACTGGCCGGTGCCCAGCCGCGCATTCGCGCCGGCCGCGTTGAGCTGGCCGCCGATCACGAAGGTCGGGTCATAACCCGCCTCGGCCAGCACGCTGGCGGTGAGACTGGTAGTGGTGGTCTTGCCGTGCGTGCCGGCAATCGCCACGCCGCGGCGGAAACGCATCAATTCGCCGAGCATCTCCGCACGCGGGATCACCGGGATGCGCGCGGCACGCGCGGCCACCAGTTCCGGATTGTCCTGACGGATTGCGCTGGAGGTCACCACCACGTCGGCATCGCCGATGTGCTCGGCGGCATGCCCTACATGCACGTCGATGCCCAGCTGCTGCAGTCGCTGCGCGGTCGACGAATTGGCCCGGTCGGACCCGGACACCGCATAACCGAGGTTGTGCAGCACTTCGGCGATGCCGCTCATGCCGACGCCACCGATGCCGATGAAGTGCACGCGGCGGAACGTGCTCATCAGATCCTCATGCGCATGCAGGCGGCGCGGCGTCATGCGGCCACCTCCAGGCAGGCGCGCGCAATCACCTCGGCCGCATTGGGCTTGGCCAGCGTGCGTGCGGCGGTCGCCATGCCGACGAGTTGCGACGGCTTGTTCAACAACGCGCCCAGTCGATGGGCGAGAACCTGTACGTTCAGATCGGACTCCTGGATCAACACGGCGGCACCTGCGGCCACCAATACTTCGGCATTGCGTGTCTGGTGGTCGTCCACCGCATGCGGAAACGGCACCAGCACCGCGCCGAGCCCGGCAGCGGTCAGCTCGGCCAGGGTCAGCGCGCCTGCGCGGCAGACCGCGAGATCGGCCCAGCCGTAGCTGGCCGCCATGTCATCGATGAACGGCACCACCTGCGCCTCGACCCCGGCCTGCGCGTACGCTTCGCGCGCCTCGTCAAGGCCGCGGTTGCCGGATTGATGCAGCACCTCGGGGCGCCGCTCCGGTGGCAGTTGCGCCAGCGCCTGCGGCACCGCCAGATTCAGGGCGCGCGCACCGAGGCTGCCACCCAGCACCAGCAAGCGCGGTTTTCCGTTGCGTGCGGCCATGCGCTGTGCCGGTTCAGGCAACGATGCGATGCTCGTGCGCACCGGATTGCCAACCCACTCGGCCTGCGGCAACGCATCGGCGAAGCCCGCCAGCACGCGCTTAGCGAACGCAGCCAGCCGACGGTTGGTGAAACCGGCCACGCGGTTCTGCTCGTGCACCAGCAACGGGCGACGCAGCAACCATGCAGCGAGGCCACCGGGGCCGGCCACGTACCCGCCCATCGACAGCACGCTGCGCGGCTTCACCTTGCGCAGCACGGCCAGCGAGGCCAGCAATGAACGCAGCAGCATCCACGGTGCCAGCAAGCGCGTCCTGAAACCTTTGCCGCGCAGGCCGCCAACGGCCACCGCATGCAATTCGATCTGGTGCGCCGGCACCACCTTCGTTTCCATGCCGCCGGCCGCACCCAGCCATACCACCGGCACGCCTTGCGCGCGCAGGCAGTCGGCCACCGCCAGGCCGGGGAAGATATGGCCGCCGGTACCGCCGGCCATGATCAGCACGGGGGCGGACGCGGTCATGCGGCCACCGCCTCGCGCGGCGGCACGGCGACACTCGCATCGGTCGCCGCGACCGCAGCCGGCATGCGCGTAGCCATCTGCCGTGCATCCAGCGCACGGTTCACTTCGAAGGTGGCGCGCAGCAGCACGCCGGCCATCGCGCAGGTCAGCACCATCGACGAGCCGCCGTAGCTGATCAGCGGCAGGGTCAGTCCCTTGGTCGGCAGCGCGCCGAGATTCACGCCGACCGACACGATCGCCTGCATCGCCAGCATCAGCGAGGTGCCGAACGCGACGTAACCGGCAAAGCGCTGGCCGATCTCGACACCCTTCAGCCCCAGATACAGGCCGCGTCCGACCGCCAGCGCGAACAGGCCGATCACCAGGATCACGCCAGCCAGGCCGAGCTCCTCGCCGATCACGGCAAAGATGAAGTCGGTATGCGCCTCCGGCAGGTAGGACAGTTTCAGCACGCTGGAACCCAGCCCGACACCGTCCCACTCGCCGCGCCCGATCGCCATCAAGGACTGGGTCAGCTGGAAGCCGTCGTTGAACGGGTCCTTCCACGGATCCATGAACGAGGTCAGCCGTTTCATGCGGTAGCTCTCGCCGGTCGCCGCGACATACAGCAGCGGCATCAGCGGCAGACCCATGATGAACAGGAAGATCGGCCGCGCGCCGCCGAGCCAGACCATCGCGATGCTTACCGCGATCACCAGCGTGGCCGAGCCGAAGTCCGGCTGCGCCAGCAACAGCAGCACGATCAGGCCGGCAACCATGATCGGCTTGATCAGGCCGAGGAAACGCGTCTCCACACTTTCGCGATGGCGCACCAGATAGCTGGCGATGTACACGACCAGGATGAGCTTCACCGCCTCCACCGGCTGGAAGCTGGTCACCAGCAGGTTCAGCCAGCGCCGCGCGCCATTGATGCGCATGCCCAGATGCGGCACGAACACCGCCAGCAGCAGCACGAATGCCACCGCCAGCAGCGGAAAGGCGTGTTTCTCCAGCAGCTTCAGCTCGGTGCGCATCGCCACGCCGGCGGCGGCCAGGCCCAGGCTGAGAAAGAGCAGGTGCTTCTTGAGGAAGTAGAACGCACCCAGGTGCTGGCTGTCGGCCACCGCGATCGAGCTGGAGGTCACCATCACCACCCCGACGCTGGCCAGCCCGATCAGCGCGACCAGCAGCCACAGGTCGAAGCGCCCGCGCGGACCCTGTCGACGTTTGGCCTGGGTGGTGTCGAAGAACATCTCAGCGCACCTTCAACGTGGCGAGACCGACCAGCACCAGCACCACGCTGATGATCCAGAAGCGCACGATCACCCGCGGCTCCGGCCAGCCCTTCAATTCGAAGTGGTGGTGGATCGGCGCCATGCGGAACACGCGCTTGCCAGTGAGCTTGAAGCTGGCGACCTGGATCATCACCGAGGCGGTTTCCATCACGAACACCCCGCCCATCACCAGCAACACGATTTCCTGGCGCACGATCACCGCCACGCAGCCGAGCGCCGCGCCCATCGCCAGCGCACCGACGTCGCCCATGAACACCTGCGCCGGATAGGTGTTGAACCACAGGAAACCCAGCCCCGAACCGGCCAGCGCGCCGCAGAAGATCGCCAGCTCGCCGGCACCGGGGATCGAGGGAATGCCGAGGTATTCGGAAAACACCTTGTTGCCGGCCAGGTACGCGAACACGCCGAGCGCGCCGGACACCAGTACCGTCGGCATGATCGCCAGGCCATCCAGGCCGTCGGTGAGGTTCACCGCGTTGGAGAAGCCGACGATCATGAAGTAGGTCACCACCACGAACAGCAGGCCAAGTGGCAGCACCACGTGCTTGAACAGCGGTACGTAAAGCGCGGTCTCCGCCACCGGCAGGCCGGCAACCGCTGCCGGCGCGCTGTGATAAAGGAACAGCGCCGCACCGAGGCCGAACACCGACTGCCAGAAATATTTCCAGCGACTGGCCAGACCGCGGCTATCCTTCAACACCAGTTTCTTGTAGTCGTCGTAGAAACCGATCACACCGAAACTGATCAGCACGGCCAGCACGATCCACACATAGCGGTTATGCAGATCGGCCCACAGCAAGGTGGCCACGCTGACCGAGAGCAGGATCATCACGCCGCCCATGGTCGGCGTGCCGGCCTTGACCAGATGCGTCTGCGGACCATCGCTGCGCACCACCTGACCAGCCTTCAGCGCAGCCAGCCGGGTGATCAGCCACGGCCCGCACAACAGCGACATCGCCAACGCGGTGAGCGCCGCCATGATCGTGCGGAAGGTGATGTACTGGAACAGATGCAACGCGGTGAAATGCCGTGCCATCCAGTCCGCCAGTTCAAGCAGCATCGGATGCGCCCTCCTCTTGCCCGGGGTTTCGCAATGCGGCAACCACCTGTTCCATACCCGCCGAGTGCGAGCCCTTGACCAGACAGGTCACGCCGCCATGCAGGCGCGACCGCAAGGCAGCGACCAGCGCCGCCTTGTCATCGAAATGCTCGCCATGCATGCCGAACGCCGCGACGGCAGCGGCCCCCAGCGGACCAACCGCAAACAGGCGCTCGATGCCACGTTTGCTGGCGCGGGCACCGACTTCCGCATGCAGCGCGCGCGCGTCCGCGCCCAGCTCGGCCATGTCGCCCAGCACCAGCCAGCGCTCGCCCTGCGCCAATGCCAGCGTGTCGATCGCCGCCGCCATGGAACTGGGGTTGGCGTTGTAGCTGTCATCGATCAGCGTCCAGCCAGCCGGCATGGCCTCGCGCTTGAGCCGTCCCGCGACCGCGCTCGCCTGTTCCAGTCCGGCCGCGATCGTCGCCAGCGGCACATCCAGCGCCAGCGCGATCGACGCGGCAGCCAGCGCGTTGGCCACGTTGTGTCGTCCCGACAGCGGCAACGCCACCTCGGCATCGCCCACCGGCGTGCTCAACACGAAACGCGACCCGTCCACACGCTGCTCGATGATCTCGGCACCCACATCCGCCTTGTGCTCGAGACCGAAGCGCAGCACCCGGCGCGTGCCGGCCAGGCCGCTGAAGAAACTGGCGAACGCATCGTCCGCATTGATGATCGCCACACCGTCGGCCGGCAGCGCCTGGTACAGCGCGCCCTTGGTCTCGGCGACACCTTCCACGCTGCCCATCCGCTCAAGATGCGCCGGCGCGATGATGTTGACGAGGCCGATATTGGGCCTTGCGATGGCAGCGAGGTACGCGATGTCGCCCGGCTTGCCGGCGCCCATTTCCAGCACCGCGTATTCGGCGTCCGCGGGCATCGCCAGCAGGGTCAGCGGCAGGCCGATCTCGTTGTTGTAGCTGCCGGCATTCACATGGGTGCGGCCATGCAGCGACAGGATCGCCGCGGTCAGCGTCTTCACCGTGGTCTTGCCGTTGGAGCCGGTGATGCCGATCACCCGTGCGCTGCGCTGCGCGCGCACCGCGCTGGCCAGGTCACCCAGCGCCAGCTCCACGTTGTCCACCAGCACCTGCGGCAACTCGCTGTCGACCTTGCGTTCGACCAGTGCCGCCACCGCGCCGTTCGCAGCCGCCTGGGCGAGGTAATCATGCCCATCCACGCGCTCACCCTTGAACGCCGCGAACAGGTCGCCCGGCTTGAGCTTGCGGGTATCGATCGCGACACCGGTGACCTCGACATCGCTGCCGAAAAGCTGTCCGCGGGTCCACACGGCAATGGCGCTCAGCGGCATCATGCGCGCGGCTCCCGGCTGATCCGTTCCAGCGCGGCATGCGCCACCGCCAGGTCGTCGAACGGACGCTTGCCGGCCGCGCCCTCCTGGTAGGTTTCATGGCCCTTGCCGGCAATCAGCACCACGTCGCCGGACTGCGCCAGCTGCAGCGCCTGGCCGATCGCCGTCGCGCGGTCGCGCTCGACCGTCATGGCGCGTGGCGCCTGCATGCCGGCCACGATCTGCGCCACGATGAGGTCGCCATCTTCGCCGCGGGGGTTGTCGTCGGTGACGATGGCGATATCCGCCAGCCGCGCGGCGATCGCGCCCATCAGCGGACGCTTGCCGGCGTCACGCTCGCCGCCGCAGCCGAACACGCAGATCAGCCGGCCGCTGCAATGTGCGCGCACCGCGTTCAAGGCCTGCTCCAGCGCGTCCGGCGTGTGCGCGTAATCGACCACCACCAGCGGCAGGCCATGCAGGCCACCGAGCCGGCTCATGCGACCGTTGACCGGTTGCAGTTGCTCGACCGCCGCCACGATGCGCTCGAACGGTTCGCCCAGCGCACCGAGGCAGGCCACCACGATGAGCAGGTTCGCCACGTTGAAGCGACCCAGCAGATGGCTGTTCAGCGCATGTGTGCCCCATGGCGTGCGCAGCCGGAATGCCAGCCCTTCGGCCGAAGTGGCAACCGCGCTGGCGGTGATCTCGGCCCCGGCCGCGTCGGCCATGCTGAAGCGCAAGGGCTTCACGCCGGCGGGCAGTTGCGTGGCCAGTTCGCGACCGAACGCATCGTCCAGGTTGATCACCGCACTCTGCAGGCCCGGCCACGCGAACAGCTTGGCCTTGGCCGCACCGTAGGCTTCCATGCTGCCGTGGTAATCGAGATGGTCGCGGGTGAGATTGGTGAACGCCGCGACCTCGAAATCGACCGCGGCCACGCGCCCCTGTTCCAGCGCATGCGACGACACTTCCATCGCCACATGGCTGACACCGGCCTCGCGAAACTCAGCCAGCAGGCCCTGCACGCTGATCGCGTCCGGCGTGGTGCGCTCGCCCTCGCGCAGCTGGCCATGCACGCCCGCGCCCAGCGTGCCGATGCTGGCGGTGCGACGACCGAGGAAAGTCAGCGCCTGTGCCAGCAGCTGCACGCAGGAGGTCTTGCCATTGGTGCCGGTGATGCCGACCACACGCATCGCCTCGGTCGGGCGGTCGTGGAAGCGGGCGGCAATTTCGCTGACCTGGTCGTGCAGGCCATCGATCCACAGCAACGGCACATCCAGTGCTTCCACCTCGACGGCAGGCGCCTCGGCCAGCACCACCTGGGCCCCGCGCTGCACCGCACTGGCGGCGAACTCGATGCCATGGCCCTGGCTGCCGCGCAACGCGAAAAACGCGTCGCCACGCCGCACCCGGCGCGAGTCCAGCGCCAGCCCGGACACCACGATGCGACCGGCGCCCGGCGTCGCGGCAATCTGCGCGTCGGCAATCCCCAGCAGCAGCTGATCGAGGTGGCCCGTATTCATGGCGTCGCCTCGTCGACCGGCGCTTCCTCGATGTTCGGCGCGACGGGCGGCTGGTTCCCGGTCAGCCCGTTCTGCACCTGCAAGGGGCCACCGACATACCAGCGGCCGATGTTGTCCGGCGGGATATCGAGCAGACGCAGCGCGCCCGCCATGACCGTCGCAAACACCGGAGCCGAGACCAGGCCACCGTAGTAGCTGCCCTTCTTGGGGTTGTCGACCACCACGGCCGCCACCAGCCGTGGATTGGTCGCCGGCACCATGCCGGCGAAGGCTGCGCCGTAGTTGTTCTTCGAGTAGCCGCCCGCCACCGCCTTGTGCGCCGTACCCGTCTTGCCGGCCACGGTGTAATTGGCGATCCAGGCATACGGTGCCGCCGTACCGCCGGGCTGGGTGGTGGTTTCCAGCATGCTCACCAGTTGCTGGGCAACCTGCGGCTCGATGATCACCTTGGGGTCGCTGTCGTTGCCCTTGACGAAGGTCGGCGAATGCATGACGCCGCCATCGGCAATCGTCGCGTAGGCATTGGCCAGCTGCAGCACAGTCACGTTGAGGCCATAGCCATAACCCAGGATGGCCTTTTCCAGCGGCCGCCAGTCGCGTCCGATCTTGAGGTAACCGGACGCTTCACCGGGAAACCCGCTGTTGGTGCTGTTGCCAAAGCCGAACGCGCGATAGGTGTCGTACATCAGCCCGGTATCGAGCTGCATGGCGATATGCGCTGCGCCGACATTGCTCGATTTGGTGATCACGCCGGTCGGCGTCAACAGTCCGTAATTGTGCGTGTCGTGGATGTCGTGGCCCTGGAAATACCAGTGCCCGCCGGTGGTGTCGATCGCCGGACCGGTCGGCGTGAATTTGCCGCTGGACAATGCCGCGGCCATCAGCACCGGCTTGATCGTGGAGCCTGGCTCGAGCACGTCGGTCATCGCGCGATTGCGGCGATTCGACGCCGAGGTGCTGCCTACCGCATTCGGGTTGTAGGTCGGCAGGTTGACCATCGCCAGCACTTCGCCGGTTTTCACGTCGATGATCACCATCGAGCCGGAATCGGCCTGCGACTTGTCCAGCGTGTTCTTCAGTTCGCTGTAGGCCAGGAACTGGATGCGCCGGTCGATGCTCAGGGTGAGGTCGCGCCCAGGCTGCGGCGCGCGCACCTGTTCCAGGTCCTCGACGATGTGGCCCTTGCCGTCCCGGATCACCCGCTTGATGCCCGGCTTGCCGGACAACCAGTCGTCGTAAGCCAGCTCCAGACCTTCCTGGCCGTGGTCGTCGATATTGGTGAAGCCGAGCACGTGCGCGGTCACTTCGCCGGACGGGTAGTAGCGCTTGAATTCGCGCTGGCCGTTGATGCCGGGAATGTCCAGGTCGAGCACGGCCTGTGCCGCGGTCGGCGACATCTGGCGACGCAGGTAGACGAACTCGCGATCCGCGCGCTGCTCGAGATACTGCTTGATGTTGGCCGGGTCGTCGTTCAGCGCCTTGGCCAGCGCCGGAATGCGGTCGGCGTTGTCCAGTACCTCGGACGGATTCGCCCAGATCGACATCACCGGCGTCGACACCGCCAGCGGCTCGCCGTTGCGGTCGAAGATGGTGCCGCGCGACACCGGGATCTTCATCTCGCGCAGGAAACGCGCGTCGCCCTGGCTCTGGTAGAACTGCTTGCGCACCACCTGCAGGTCGAACGCGCGCGCAACCAGACCGATCGAGGCCAAACCGAGCAGGCCGACCACCACCGTCATGCGGCGGCGGGCGCTGGGACCGCTGCCGTGGCGACGACCTTGCCGGGCTGGCGTGCTGTGATCGCGCCAGCCCATCAGTGCAGCAACCGGATGTCTTGCGGGCGCGGATCGACCATGCCCAGTCGCTGCCGCGCCTCGTCGTTGATGCGCCGCGGTTCGGCATACGTGGCCTGCTCCAGTTCGAGCTTGCCGTATTCGATGTTCAGCTCGTCACGCTGGTTCTGCAGCATGGTCAGGTCGACGAACAGCACGCGGCTCTCATGGCGCGTCCACACCACACTGATCGCACTGGTCAGCACGGCCACGAGCAGGATGAACATGAACACGGCGCCGATGGCCTTCATGCGCGCCCTCCCTGCAGCAACCCCTGGCCGGGCAACTTTTCCGCCACACGCAGCACCGCCGAACGCGAACGCGGATTCACCGCGATCTCCGCCTGCGACGGAAACTGTGCCTTGCCCACCGCCGCCAGACGCGCCGGCGTCGCCTGCACCGGCGGCCCGCGCCGGCTGTTCTGCACGCGGCCGGAGTGGTCGCGGATGAACAGCTTCACCGCGCGGTCTTCCAGCGAATGGAAGCTGATCACCGACAACCGGCCGCCCGGCTTGAGCCGTTCCAACGCGGCGTTCAGGCCCTGCTGCAACGCGTCCAGCTCGCCGTTCACGCGGATGCGCAAGGCCTGGAAGCTGCGCGTGGCCGGATGCTTGCCCGGCTCGCGGCGACCGGCCACGCGCTCGATCAGCGCAGCCAGCTGGCCGGTGCGGGTGAATGGCGCGGTGGCACGATCCTCGACGATGGCGCGGGCGATGCGCCGGCTGTGGCGCTCCTCGCCGTAGGTCCACAGCACGTCGGCGATTTCGCGCTCGTCGGCATGCGCCAGGAAATCCGCGGCGCTTTCGCCCTGGGTGGTGTCCATGCGCATGTCCAGCGGCGCATCGGCCATGAAGCTGAAGCCGCGTGCAGCCTCGTCCAGCTGCGGCGAGGACACGCCCAGATCGAGCAGCACGCCATCCAGACCGGCCGCGGTTTCGTCCCACTCGGCCAGGCTGGAGAAATTCGCATGGCGGATCGTCACGCGCGCATCGTCGGCAAATTCGGCCTGCGCGGCAGCAATCGCGGTGGGGTCACGATCCATCAGCAACAGCCGGCCGGTGGGGCCGAGGCGCGACAGTACGGCGCGGGCATGGCCACCGCGTCCGAACGTACCATCGAGATAACGCCCGTCAGACTGCACGGACAGACCCTCCACCGCTTCACCCAGCATCACCGGGATGTGCCGCAACTGCTCGGCCATGCCGCACTCCCGCCCCGTCCATACCGATCCACTGCGCCCACCGTTGCCGGTTACAGGCGCAGAACTGCCATTTCGTCTGTGATGTCGTCTTCGCCGATGCTCTGGCGGATCTTGGCCAGGTGGGCCTGCTCACTCCAAAGCTCGAACTTGTTGCCCATGCCCAGCAGCACCGCCTTCTTCTCGATGCCCGCCGCCGCACGCTGGCTGGCCGGCAACAGCACCCGCGCCGCGCCATCGGGCTCGACCACCGCGGCGGCGCCGACCAGCTTCATCTGCATGTCGCGATGGGCGGCCTTCACCTTGGGCAGTGCGTTCACCTGATCGCGCACCTGCTCCCACTCGGCATGCGGGAACAGCCACAGGCAGCCCGGCTCGAACGGGTTGTAGGTGACCACCAGACGATTGCCGCACTCGCCCGCGACCAGGTCGCGATATGCGGTCGGGATGGCCAGGCGGCCTTTGTCGTCAACGGTGATGGCGGTTTCGCCCTGGAACACAGTATCTAGACTCCACTAAAACCCACGATTTCACACTGGAACCCACGATAATCTCGCCCCATGAGACTGTCAAGGGAAATTCGCTTGTGAATCAAAGAGAAAGGCGAAGTTGTGACGGTATTTCCAGCGTTTTCTCATGAACCTTTGCAAGGTGCTTGAAAGCAAGGGTTTTTTTATTTCATGACCCCGTGCCCGATGGCACCGAATCAAGCGTGATTCGGTGTTTCAGGCGCATCCGGGATGAACCGGCGTTCATTACCGGGTACCGCACACGCTTCCGGCGCGGACATGCCGCGCCGGAAGCGTTCGCAAAGAGGTGGAGTCGGCCTGTAAGCCGGGTTCTGTACGTCTTGCGACGCGACAGTCATTCCTCTCGGCCAGACGTCGCCGCCTGGCTCCAGCAACCTACCCGGGAACAACGCGGGCCGCGTTATCGTTCCCCTATTTGGTCTTGCTCCGAGTGGGGTTTACCGTGCCGTACGACGTTGGCCCCGTACGCGGTGCGCTCTTACCGCACCCTTTCACCCTTACCACGCACATCCGGAGATGCCGTTCGGCGGTCTGCTCTCTGTTGCACTGGCCGTCAGCTCACGCTGCCCAGGAGTTACCTGGCACTCTGCCCTGTGGAGCCCGGACTTTCCTCGATGCACTTGCGTGCGACGCGACTGCCCGGCCGACTCCGGGGAGAAGAATACAGGAGTGAGGAGAGAGGAGTGAGAAGTGAGAGAAAAGCCGCTGCATGCGTGCTTGCCCTCTCTCACTTCTCACTTCTCACTTCTCACTTCTCACTCCTCTCTCCTCACTTCTCGCTCTCGTAGAGAGCCTTGCGCGGTGCACCCGTGATCGCTGCCGCCAGCTTCGCCGCCTTCGCCGGCGGCAGTTCCTCGCGCAGGATCGCGAAAATGCGCTGACCTTCGGCGAGCTTGGCATCGACCTCCTCGCCGCGGCCGGCGACCAGGATCACGCATTCGCCGCGCTGCTGGTCCGGATCGGCTGCAACCCGCGCCGCCAGCTCTGCCAGCGGCTCGCCCAACACGGTCTCGAACATCTTGGTCAGTTCGCGCGCCAGCACGGCTTCGCGCTCGGCACCGAAGACATCGCGCATGTCGGCCAGACTCTCGGCCACGCGGTGCGACGACTCATAGAAGATGAGCGTGCGCGCATCGCCGGCCAATTCCTGCAGGCGACTGCGCCGCGCTGCCGCCTTCGGCGGCAGGAAACCCTCGAACACGAAACGGTCGCTGGGCAGCCCGGCCACCGACAACGCTGCGATCGCCGCGCAGGCGCCCGGCACCGGGATGCAACGGATGCCGGCCGCGCGCGCGGCGCGCACCAGGCGAAACCCCGGATCGCTGATCAACGGCGTGCCGGCATCGGAAATCAACGCCACCGAATCGCCACCCTGCAGCCGCCGCACGATCGCCTCCACCGCATCGCGCTCGTTGTGCTCGTGCAGGGCGATCAGCGGCGTGTCGACATTGTGATGCACCAGCAACGGGCGGCTGTGGCGGGTATCCTCGGCGGCGATCACCGCCACCGCCCGCAAGGTTTCGATCGCGCGCGTGGACAGGTCGTCGCGGTGACCGATCGGGGTGGCGACCACCCACAGGCAGCCTGGTTGAACGGATGACATTTGAAAACTCCTGCGCCGCGGGCCGGCAAGACGATCGGCTATGATCGCGCATTGATGACCATGACGACCAAGGGATCTCCCATGCGCTTCATGCGCCTCTCGCGCACCGCTGCGATCGGACTGGCGTTTTCGCTCGCGCTGGTCGCCTGCGTGCCGACCAACGTGCCGCGCTCGCCGGCGGAAATCGCCGCCGCACAAAGTGCCGCCGCGATGGCACAGCAAGGACAGTTCGACCAGGCCGCGCAGGCGTATCTCACGCTGGCCACGCAAGCGCCGGGTCACGCCGACAGTTACCGCCTGCTCGCTGCCGAAGCCTGGCGCGAGGAAGGCCAGATCGAACGCGCCGCGGCGACCCTGGACAGCATCAAGCGCCAGCGCCTGAGCGGCGACGAGCCGTTGCGCCTGGACCTGTTGCGCGCCGAACTGGCGCTGAGCCGGCACGATGCGCAGACCGCGCTGCAGCTCACCACCCAGGCCAATGTCAGCGTACCGGCCGCCATGCAATTGCGCCTGCTGGAGTTGCGCGCCCGCGCGATGCAGGCCAATGGCGACAACTGGGGTGCCGCACGCACCCGCGTGCAGATGGATGACCAGCTGAGCGGCTTCGACCACACCCAGAACCGGCGGCAGATCCTCGATCTGCTCGGCAAGGTGGATCTCGATTCGCTCAAGCAGCGTGCCGCCGCAATGAAGCCGGGCGACCGCATGCTGTCGTGGGCGAACGAGGCACTGACCCGTCGGGGCGTGGCCGTGGCACGTCCGCAACCGGATCTGCAGCAGCCGGTCGGCACCCTGCTGCCTGGCGCCAACGCAAACGTGCGCGAAGGCTACAAGGCGCCCGCGCAACTGGCCCTGCTGCTGCCCAGCGACGGCAATTACGCCGCAGCCAGCACGCCGATCCGCGAAGGCTTCTTCGCCGCCTATCTCGATGCCGGCCACAACCACGCGCCTCGTCCGGTCGTGCGCGTGTATGACAGCCACGGCACTGCCGACGGCGCCGTCAAAGCGTACCAGCAGGCCGTCAGCGACGGCGCCAACCTGGTGGTCGGCCCGCTGACCCGCGGCGAAGTCTCCGCCGTGTTCGGGCAGGCGCATCTGCCGGTGCCGCTGCTCGCACTCAACCACCCGGACGATCGCCAGCTGCCCACCGGCGACACCAGCGAGTTCGGCCTGCTGCCGGAGACCGAGGGCGCCCAGGCCGCCGACCACATGATCGAACGTGGCCTGCATCATGCCTATGTGCTGGTCTCCAACGACGATTTCGCCCAGCGCGCGGCCAGTGCCTTCAAGGCCGAGTTCGCTGCCCGCGGCGGCCAGCTCGACAGCATGCTGACCCTGACCAGCTTCACCGACGCGGTCAGCGGGCTGAATATCCCGCACGCCAGCCCGACCCCGGCCAGCAGCTCCAGCAGCGCAAGCGGCGGCGACACCGCGGCAACACCGACAGACGCCGCCAGCGGCGCCGGCAGCGACATGGGCATCTTCATCAGCATGCGGCCGAACCAGGCGCGCATGCTGGTGCCGCAGCTGCTGATCGCCAACATCCATCTGCCGATATTCGCCACCTCGCACGTCTATGACGGCAGCGACGATGCCACCGCAAACCGCGACCTCGACGGCGTGGAGTTCTGCGACTCGCCATGGCTGTTCAATGCGCAGCCGGGCCTGCCCAACCATGACGACATCGCGGCCCAGTTGCCGGCCGCCCGCGGCAGCGCCGCACGGCTGTTTGCGTTCGGCATGGATGCATGGAGCCTGGTGCCGTACCTCGACTGGCTGCGCACCCATCCGGGCAGTTACATGCCCGGCGCCAGCGGCCAGCTGACCGCCGACCAGTTTGGCCGCATCCGCCGCGTGCTGATCTGGGCCAAGTTCCAGGATGGCCTGGCACGACCCCTGACCGGCAGCCTGCAGATGGACGACGTGCCCTCCGGCGCACCGCCCACGGACAGCGCACCGGCAAGCCCGTCGTCGACCGGTGCCGGCGCGCCCATGCCGGGCTGATGCGCGCCGCCGGCGACTCCTTCGAGGCGCGCGCCTGTAGCGAACTCGAGCGTGCCGGCTTGACCTTGCTGGCACGCAACTACAGCACCCGCCACGGCGAACTGGATCTGGTGATGCGCGAAGGCGATACCGTGGTCTTCGTCGAAGTGCGTTACCGCCGCAGCGCCGGCCACGGCGATGCGGCCAGCTCGGTCACCGCCAGCAAGCAGGCCAGGCTGATCCTCGCCGCGCAGCACTGGCTGGCCGCCCATCCGCAGCATGCGCAACGCGCCTGCCGCTTCGACGTGGTCAGCTACGACGGCCCAGTCGATGCCATCCGTCGCGACTGGCTGCGTGGCGCATTCGAGGCCGGTTGAGCCAACGGCCTGCCGCCGAATCCGCTGGAGCGCCCAAGGGGGATCTCGAAAAACTATCGTCATTCCTGTGAAAGCAGGAATCCAGCGACTTCAAGCGACTAAATCTGAAGGCACTGGATCCCTGCTTTCGCAGGGATGACGAGCAAAAGCCGGGTTTTTCGAGATCCCCCTTGGGCACTCCCTGCGCATAGCCGTGACGGCAGCGAAACCCTTGCACGCCGAAATTCCCGCGAGTGGATTACGCTTCACGCATGCCGCTCTCCACCGAACTGCTCGCCCGCCTGCGCGAAATTTTCCCCGCCGATGCGCTCGCCGACGGCGAGGCCGAACGGATCGCCTATTCGTACGACAACTCGCGCCAGCACGCATTGCCCGATGCCGTGGCCTTCCCCACCGAACATGCCCAGGTCGAAGCACTGGTGCAGGCATGCCGCTCGTACAAGGTGCCGGTGATCGCACGGGGACGCGGCAGCAATACCACCGGCGCCACGGTGCCGGTGGACGGCGGCGTGGTGGTCAGTTTCGAACGGATGAACCGGATCCTGCGCATCGATCCGGACAACCGCCTCGCCGTGGTCGAACCCGGCGTGTTGAACGGCGACCTGCAACAGGCGTTGGCGCCGCACGGGTTCTTCTGGCCACCCGATCCCTCCTCCGCCCCCTGGTGCAGCATCGGCGGCAATCTCGCCTGCAACTCGGCCGGCCCGCGCACGGTGAAATACGGCAGCCCGCGCGAGAACACGCTGGGCCTGCGCGCGGTGGCCGGCAACGGCGAAGGTTTCCGCTGCGGCACGTATACCAGCAAGGGCGCCACCGGCTACGACCTGACCCGCTTGCTGATCGGCTCGGAAGGTACGCTGGCGCTGATCACCGAGGCCACCTTGAAACTCACGCCAAAACCGTCCGCGGTGCGCACGCTGCGCGCAACCTATCGCGATGTCGGCAGTGCCGCGCGGGCGGTGGCGCGGATCATGGCGCAGCCGGTGACGCCATGTGCGCTGGAGTTCATCGACGACGTCGCACTGAAGCTGGCGCATGCGCATGGCGGCGACAGCGTGCCGCTGGCCGGCGCGATGCTGATGATCGAGGTCGATGGCGAGCCGGAAACCCTGCCTTCCGCCGTGCAAGCCGTCTCGCGTGCGGCGCGTGGCGATGGCCTGGAAGAGCTGCGCCTGGCGGAAACCGCCGAGGAAACCCGCGCGCTGTGGTCGGCGCGCAAGGCGCTGTCGCCGGCGCAGCGCACGATCTCGCCGAACAAGATCAACGAGGACGTGGTGGTGCCGGTCAGCCACCTGCCCGAACTGGTCGACGGCATCAAGCGGCTTTCGGCGCAGCACGACGTGCCGATCGTCACCTTCGGCCACGCCGGCAACGGCAACCTGCATGTGAACCTGTTGCCGCGCGACGCAGCCGAACGCACGCGTGCACACGCCTGCCTCGCCGACGTGTTCGCACTGGTGATCCGGCTGGAAGGCACGCTCTCGGGCGAACACGGCATCGGCATGATCAAGCGCGAATTCATGCCGCTGGCGCTGTCAGCGAACACACTGGGACTGATGCGCAACATCAAGAGCGCCTTCGATCCGGACGGCATCCTCAATCCCGGAAAGTTGCTGCCGTGAACAGCAAGAGGCCACGCTTTTGTTCTCGTCATTCCGGCGATATCCCATGCCTGACGCCATCGACAAGCTGCTGACCGACATCCGCGCCTGCCGGATCTGCACGGCGCACCTGCCGCTGGGCCCGCGTCCCGTGCTGCAGGCATCGGCCACAGCGAGATTGCTGATCGTCAGCCAGGCACCGGGACGCAAGGTGCACGACACCGGCATTCCGTTCAACGATGCCAGCGGCGAACGTCTGCGCGAATGGTTGAACATCGATCGCGACACCTTCTACGACGCCAGCCGCATCGCGATCGTGCCGATGGGCTTCTGCTTCCCCGGCACCGGCCGTGGCGGCGACCTGCCACCGCGACCCGAATGCGCGCCGACCTGGCATCCACGCCTGTTGCCGCTATTGAAACAGGTTCGACTGACCCTGCTGATCGGCCAGTACGCGCAGGCCGGCATCCTCGGCGTGGCGCGCGGCACGCGCCTCACCGACACGGTACTAAGCTGGCGCCATCATCTCGCCCATGGCCGGCTGCCACTGCCGCATCCCAGTCCACGCAACCGCTTGTGGCTGGTGCGCAATCCATGGTTCGAGGCCGACTTGCTGCCGCCGCTGCGCGAACGCGTGGCTGCTGTCCTGCATGCAGCAACCTGAAAGGCCGCCCGCAGCAGCGCACAGGATGCACCTACAAATTCGGGAGGCTCGCGATGGAGATGGCCAGCGATTTTCGCGGGTTGCCGCTTTTGCCGGCTCCGCGCCACGGTCGCTGCAGCGCGCCTTGCCGGTTCCCGGCGGCTTCCTCTAACCTGCCCCGGCTGGTGGCCACGGGGCAGTTCCCTCGGCTGCGTCAGGGGACATACATGCCGGATACTTGCCCGTGAATCTGAAGCTTCGCCTGATCGTGATGAACTTCATGCAGTTCTACATCTGGGGGGCGTGGCTGCTGACCATCGGTACGTGGTGGTTCCAGACCTTGCACTGGTCGGGCACCAGCTTCGGCGCGATCTTCTCGACGATGGGCATCGCCTCGCTGTTCATGCCTTCGCTGGCCGGCATCGTGGCGGACAAGTGGGTCAACGCCGAACGGCTGTACGGCCTGTTCCACATCCTGGGCGCAGCGGTGCTGCTGGCGATCCCGCACGCGGGCGATCCGCAGCAGATGTTCTGGGTGGTGCTGCTGTACATGTGCTTCTACATGCCCACCATCTCGCTCTCCATCGCGGTGGCGTACAACGCGCTGAAGCAGGATGGGCTGGACGTGGTGAGCACCTATCCGCCGATCCGCGTGTGGGGCACCGTCGGTTTCATCGCCGCCACCTGGACCACCAGCCTGCTGGGCTTCAAGGCCTCCGCCGCGCAGTTCCACGTGGCCGCGGGCGCTTCGCTGCTGCTGGGCCTGTATGCCTTCACCCTGCCCAAGTGCCCGCCCAAGCTCGATGCCGCGTACAGCCGCAGCGTGATGGATCGGCTCGGCCTCACCTCGTTCGTGCTGTTCAAGAACCGCAACATGGCGGTGTTCTTCATCTTCGCCATGCTGCTCGGCGCGGCGCTGCAGCTCACCAACGCCTACGGCGACGCCTTCCTCAGCGACTTCGTCAAGGTGCCGGCCTACGCCAACCTGCTGACGGTGAAGTACTCCACCATCATCATCTCCATCTCGCAGTTCTCCGAAACCGCGTTCATCCTCACCATCCCATTCTTCCTCAAGCGCTTCGGCATCAAGGCGGTGATGACGATGAGCATGCTGGCCTGGGTGCTGCGCTTCGGCCTGTTCGGCTTCGGCAACCCGGCCGACGGCCTGTGGATGATCGTGCTCTCCTGCATCGTCTACGGCATGGCGTTCGACTTCTTCAACATCTCCGGCTCGCTGTTCGTGGAGAGCCAGGCCGACCCGAAGATCCGCGCCAGCGCACAGGGCCTGTTCATGCTGATGACCAACGGCGTCGGCGCGGTGCTGGGCAGCCTGATCGCGGGCTGGATGATCGACCGCTTCTTCATCGACCATGCCTGCAACGACACCGTCGCCATCTGCAAGGACTGGCACGGCATCTGGCTGGCCTTCGCCGGCTATTCGCTGGTCATGGCCTTCCTGTTCGTGCCGCTGTTCCGGCACAAGCACCGGGCGCAGACGCTGCAGGCCCTGCCGACGCATTGACACCGCCGGGCCTGCAACGGCCCGGCCGGCTACAATGTGCGGATGCGCATCGGCCCCTACCTCATCGACCCGCCCGTGGTGCTCGCCCCGATGGCGGGCGTCACCGACAAGCCGTTCCGCCTGCTGTGCAAGCGGCTGGGCGCGGGGCTGGCCGTGTCGGAGATGACCAACGCCGATCCACGCCTGTGGCATACGCGCAAATCGTTGCAGCGGATGGACCACGTCGGCGAACCCGAACCGGTCAGCGTGCAGATCGCCGGCTACGATCCGGCGATGCTGGCCGAGGCGGCCCGATTCAACGTCGCCAACGGCGCGCAGATCATCGACATCAACATGGGCTGCCCCGCGAAGAAGGTCTGTAACGTATGGTCGGGATCGGCCCTGCTGCAGGACGAACCGCTGGTGGCGCGCATCGTCAAGGCCGTGGTCGATGCCGTCGAGGTACCGGTAACGCTGAAGATCCGCACCGGTTGGGACCGGCAGAACAAGAACGCACTGAACATCGCGCACGTTGCCGAGGACAACGGCATCGCCGCGCTGGCCGTGCATGGCCGCACCCGCGCCGACAAATACGAAGGCGAAGCCGAGTACGACACCATCACGGCGGTGAAGGCAGCCGTGCGCATCCCGGTGCTCGCGAACGGTGATGTCAGTACGCCGCAGCAGGCGCACCACGTGCTCGACATCACCGGCGCCGATGCGCTGATGATTGGTCGCGGCGCACAGGGTCGGCCGTGGATCTTCCGCGAGATCGCGCACTACCTGGCCACCGGCCAACTGCTGCCCGAGCCCGAGCCGGCCGAAGTCGCCACGATCCTGCTCGGCCATCTCGAACAGCTCTACGCGTTCTACGGTGAATTGCAGGGCGTGCGCATCGCGCGCAAGCACCTGGGCTGGTACGCCAAGGATCGGCCGGAGAATGCCGCATTCCGGCAGGTGGTCAATCGCGCCGAATCGGCCGATACGCAGTTGCGCCTGACCCGCGAGTATTTCGCTGCACTCGCTGCCGGCGAACGCTTGGCAGCCTGAACCACGATCCCCGTGTCTGGCCCCGGTCGATTCGACGAAAACGATTGGTCGATTGGCGGCAAGCCAGCCTGTCGTTCCTGCATCACCCGATGCATGGTTTGACTTCGGACGTCCATACGGCTAATTTTTGCCACGCTGATGGTAACTATCTCTTCATGCGAATAAAGAGATGACTCAAGGGAAGCCGGTGTGAATCCGGCGCTGCCCCGCAGCGGTATGTGGAAACGACCTCCGTTACATGCACTGGACGCGATGCGTCCGGGAAGCGACGGACAGTAGGCTGAGCCGTACGTCCACGAGCCCGAATACCTGCCTCAGCCGGAAGCGTGCATGCGCGCTTCTGTCCGACCTGGCGTTTCCGCGGGGGAACACCGGAGCCCGTGCGCCCTCCGTCATATGCGGATGATGCGCTGGCTTCGCTCATCCCGCGGCAGTGCCGGCTCGCCCGCGGGGGCGAAGGTCAAAGGCACAGCGATCATGCTGGTCATCCTTCGTTCCTCTTTGCCCATTGCAAGAGGAAATCCAATGTCACTCGTTACCTATTCAGGCTTTCCGCGCATCGGCCTCAAGCGTGAACTCAAGCGCTCGCTTGAATCACACTGGCGCGGTGAAATCAGTGCAGAGGCGCTGTCCGACACCGCCAGCATGTTGCGTCATCGGCATTGGCAGCTGGCCGCGGACGCCGGTGCCGATGTCGTGCCGTGCAATGACTTCAGCCTGTATGACCATGTACTCGACACAGCCGTGCTGTTTGACGCCATTCCGTCGCGCTATCGGCCGCTGTTCGCCAAAAACCCCCTGGACGGCTATTTCGCGATGGCCCGCGGCCACAAGCGCGACGGCCATGACCTGCATGCGCTGGAAATGACCAAATGGTTCGACACCAACTACCACTACCTGGTGCCCGAACTGGAGGCTGGTCAACGTTTTGCGCTCAGCGGCGACAAGCCACTCGCTGAATTCCGCGAAGCGCAGGCACAAGGTCATCGGGCACGCCCCATACTGCTCGGCCCGGTTTCGTTCCTGCTGCTCTCCAAGGCTGTCGACGGCAGCGACCGCCTGGCGTTGCTGGACAATCTGCTGCCCGTCTACGTCGAGCTGCTCGAACAACTGGCGGACGCCGGTGCCGACTGGGTGCAACTTGACGAGCCCTGTCTTGCGCTCGATCAGGATGACGATGACCACGCCGCTTATCGGCGTGCCTACGCTGCACTGGCCAGGGCGCGCACACCACGACTGCTGCTGGCGAGTTACTTCGGCGCCTTGGGCGACAACCTGAAGCTGGCAACTGCGCTGCCGGTGGATGGGCTGCACATCGATCTGGTGCGTGCGCCGGAACAGCTCGACAGTGTGCTGGACGCGCTGCCGCCCAGCCATATCCTCAGTGTCGGCGTGGTCGATGGGCGCAACATCTGGCGCAGCCAGCCCGAGCGCGTGCTGCCGCTGTTGCACAAGGCTCGGGCGCGCATCGGCAGTGAACGCCTGTGGCTCGCACCATCCTGCTCGTTGCTGCACGTGCCGATCGATCTCGCGGCGGAAACCACACTCGATCCAGCGCGCCTTGCCCCCATGGCGTTCGCCCGGCAGAAAATCGAGGAGCTGCGCGTGTATGCCGATGCGCTCGCCGGCCTGCCGGAAGCCGACGCCGCACTGGCGGCGCAGCAGGCCCTGTTGACTGCACAGGCACATGCACCTGGCGTCATCGATACCGGGGTTCGCAGCCGCCTGCGCGCACTCAACCCGCAGGCGACCTTGCGTCGCTCCGGCTATCCCATACGCCAGCTGACACAGTCCGAGACCTTGGCATTGCCGCCGCTGCCGACCACCACGATCGGCTCCTTCCCGCAAACCGACGAGTTGCGCAAGGCGCGTGCCGCCCATCGTGCCGGCAGGCTGGACGATGCCGCCTACAACGCCCTGCTGGAAGCCGAAGTCGAACGTGTAGTGCGTTTCCAGGAACACATCGGTCTGGACGTCCTGGTGCACGGCGAACCCGAACGCAACGACATGGTCGAGTACTTCGGCGAACAACTGGATGGCTATCTGTTCACCAAGCTTGGTTGGGTGCAGAGCTACGGTTCGCGCTGCGTGAAGCCACCGGTGATCTATGGCGATATCGCCCGTCGCGCACCGATGACCGTGCATTGGTCGAGCTACGCGCAATCGCTGACCGAAAAGCCGATGAAGGGCATGCTGACCGGCCCGGTGACGATGTTGCAATGGTCGTTCGTGCGCGACGATCTGCCGCGCGAGACTGTCTGCCGGCAGATCGCGCTGGCCTTGCGCGACGAAGTGCATGACCTGGAAGCCGCCGGTATCCATGTGATCCAGATCGACGAGCCGGCGCTGCGCGAAGGCCTGCCACTGCGCCGCAGCGAGTGGCCTGCGTATCTGGCATGGGCCATGGAATGCTTCCGCATCACCGCCGGCGGCGTGCGCGACGCGACGCAGATCCACACGCATATGTGCTACTCGGAGTTCAACGACATCATCGATGCGGTGGCCGCGATGGATGCCGATGTGATCTCGATCGAGACCAGCCGCTCGCGGATGGAACTGCTCGACGCGTTCGTGCGCTTTCGCTACCCCAACGGCATCGGCCCGGGCGTGTACGACATCCACTCACCGCGCGTGCCCGAACCGGCGGAAATGCTCGACCTGCTGCACAAGGCGCTCGACGTGCTGCAACCGGACCAGCTCTGGATCAATCCCGATTGCGGGCTGAAGACCCGAGGCTGGCCCGAGGTGGAGCTGGCACTGCGCCACATGGTTGGTGCCGCGCAGCAGTTGCGAAGCGAACTCAAACTGCTGGTATGCGACTTTTAACCCTCCTCCTGCTCATAGGCTCCTCCCCCTGCTCGCAGGGGGAGGCTGGGAGGGGGTTACCCGGCCTTGCGACAGAGATCAAAAGCACCCTTCCCCGGCCCTCCCCTGCGCACAGGGGAGGGAGCGCCAAGGGCGACTGAACATGCGCCTAACCCCGCAGCCACCAAAATCAGCCCGGGCTGCAAAACCGGGAGCGTCGATGTATCATGTCGGGCTTCTTTATCTCTCTATCCGCACGAAAGGATATATACCGCGATGTCCAACTACCTGTTCACCTCCGAATCGGTCTCCGAAGGCCATCCGGACAAAGTCGCCGACCAGATCTCCGACGCCGTGCTCGACGCGATCCTCGCGCAGGACCCGCGCGCCCGCGTCGCTTGCGAAACCATGGTCAAGACCGGCGTGGCGATCGTCGCCGGCGAGGTCACCACGAGTGCCTGGATCGATCTGGAGGCGCTGACCCGCAAGGTCATCGTCGACATCGGCTACAACTCCAGCGAAGTCGGTTTCGACGGCGAGACCTGCGGCGTGCTGAACCTGATCGGCAAGCAGTCGCCGGACATCAACCAGGGCGTGGACCGCAAGAACCCGGAAGACCAGGGTGCCGGCGACCAGGGCCTTATGTTCGGCTATGCGACGAACGAGACGAAGGACATGATGCCGGCGGCGATCTACTACTCGCACCGCCTGGTCGAGCAGCAGGCCAAGGTCCGCAAGAAGAAGAACTCGCCGCTGCCATGGCTGCGCCCGGATGCCAAGAGCCAAGTCACCCTGCGCTACGAGAATGGCGTGGCGACCGCGATCGACGCCGTGGTGCTGTCGACCCAGCACGATCCGAGCGTGAAGCAGAAGGACCTGATCGAGGCCGTGCGCGAGCACATCCTCAAGCCCGTGCTGCCGGCCAAGCTGCTGCACAAGGGCACCAAGTTCCACATCAATCCGACCGGCAAGTTCGTCATCGGTGGCCCGGTGGGCGACTGCGGCCTGACCGGCCGCAAGATCATCGTCGACACCTACGGCGGCTGGGCCCGTCACGGTGGCGGTGCGTTCTCGGGCAAGGATCCGTCCAAGGTCGACCGCTCGGCCGCCTACGCCGCGCGTTACGTGGCCAAGAACATCGTGGCCGCCGGCATTGCCGACCGCTGCGAAGTGCAGGTGAGCTACGCGATCGGCGTGGCGCATCCGACCTCGATCTCGGTGACCACGTTCGGCACCGGCAAGATCAGCGACGAGAAGATCGAGAAGCTGATCCGCAAGCATTTCGACCTGCGCCCTTATGGCATCCTCAAGATGCTCGACCTGGTCCATCCGATGTACCAGCAGACCGCCAGCTACGGTCACTTCGGCCGTACCCCGTACGAGATGAAGGATGCCAGCGGCAACACCTTCACCGCGTTCTCGTGGGAAAAGACCGATCGCGCCGAAGCGCTGCGCAAGGATGCCGGACTGAAGTAAGCCGGTAACATTGCTGTGATGTGCTGACAAGAACGGGCCGACTCAAACGGCCCGTTTTTTTATTCAGAGCCAACGCCATTCGCAAGAAATAGCGACATGGCTCATGCACTAAAAGCAGAGAGCATGTCCCTCGATCGGAGCGAATTGAAAGATCGATCCAGGCACGTGCGTAACGAATGATCATCTCGACATCACATACTCAATACGCAGCGAGATGCATAAGCAAAGACCGCAAGAACACATGCGAGCTCAATTCGACTATCAACCTTGACACTCCATTCACCTACACAGCCACTGGCTGAACGCTTGCAAGGTACTGCAGATATCGCCTGCTCCTGCATGATAAAATCGGGCTTCGCATCTACTGATATCGCTAAACACGAACCATCACTGAGGGGCACGATCGGCATGCTGCTGCGACACGCATGCTGTTCATGGCAGTGATTCCGGAACAAACGGCGAAATTCGACCACCAGCACATCTCGTTGCCCTGACCTATTGCGACACGCGCCAAAAACCGTCTTCGGAATTCCGGAAGCATTCTTTTTGACATGATTCAATTAGGACACTAAGACCTCCTATGCAGGACACACGGATGCTGCTTGCTTGCCTGGTCGCCGCATGCACCTCAGCATTGGCGATAGCGGTTCTGCGCCGATTAGCCATCCCCCTGGGCCTGGTCGATCATCCGAACGAGCGCAAACATCACGTAGGCAGCGTCCCATTGGTTGGCGGCTTGGCCATTTTCATGGGTGTGCTCGCTGGTGCGCTCTGCTATGGCCGGTTCCATACGTTTCTGAACACCCTGCTGAGCACTGCGGCCGTACTTGCCTTGCTTGGTGCATTGGATGATCGATTCGACCTGAGCGTACGGGTTCGCTTGCTGGTTCAGACCATTGCGATCCTGGCCGTCATCGCCAGCACGGGCGTGTATGTCCACACCTTGGGGCACATCTACGGTTACGAGCTGGAGCTCGGCTGGTTGGGCATACCGTTGACCGTCGTCGCCGTGATCGGTCTGCTGAACGCCTTCAACATGATGGATGGCATCGATGGCCTCGCTGGCAGTCTGGCGCTGGTAAGCATCGCTGCGATCGTCATGTTTGCGGGACCACTTCCATTGCACAGCGGCATGGCACTCATGACGCTATTGGCCGCTGCAGTAATTCCATATCTAGCTGCGAATCTAGGCTTTATGGGCCGCAAAATTTTTATGGGTGATGCTGGCAGCATGTTCGTTGGCTATCTATTGGCTTGGGCCTTGATCCACATGAGCCAAGAGCCAGGAACACGTCTGTCGCCAGTCAATGTCCTGTGGTGCGTGGCTTTGCCTGTACTTGATACCTTTGCTGTGATGTACCGCCGGTTACGCCAAGGGAAGTCGCCATTTAAGCCGGATCGCGGGCACATTCACCACATCCTGCTTCGCGCTGGCCTAAGTTCACGTGCAACGCTAATTGCTCTCGTTGCGCTAGCCGCTTCCATTGCTTTCGTGGGTAGCGTAGCTCGCTCACTCGGTGCCGGAGCTGGCTCCAATCTGGCGATATTTTGCATCTTTGGCGGCGTCTACATAATGACTGTTACACGAATCTGGGTTCGTCAGAATGCACAACCAATCAGCGCCTCGACTCGGATTAATGCAGCCAATGACGACCGCATTACGAACAAAGTTGCAATGATTAAAGCAGCGCGTCCTGCCGATTAATAGCTTTCGAACCTATGGCAAGGCCATCAGATAGGGGCTGATCAAGCTCCATCTCGTCAGTAGTCATTAGCTAAATAACAGCCCCACTGGATGTGCGGCATGCATGATTATGCCTACAAATGCATCGAAATTGCCCATATCAGCGCCATCAAGAGCTGCATACCGCTCCCATGCCAAGAGGAAATTAGCACTGACTAAGCGCAGATATTTCTATGTATACAGAAACTATAGTGTGAACTATCTTCGAGCCACCAAGTTTCAGCGCTCCGGTTAATCACACGATATGTACTTCCCGCCCTTCTTTTACGGATACAGCCACCCGATTACGCATGCAGTGGTTATATGCCTTATCGGGTTGATCTTCGTACTGACGCGTCACCGTCGCATCGGCTTGGGCATCGTAACTCTTGGAGCTCTATGGGTCACCTTCTGCGCCATGCCAGTATTTGTCGATCACTTGCAGCGCGGCCTCGAAGACCAATACGCCATCAAGCCGGCCTCAGCCTACCCTAACGAGGGCGCTATCGTCGTACTCGGTGGTGATATACCGCCACATGAAAACAGCGATTGGAACGACGATACGAACATTACGGCAGCCACTCGTGCCGGCTTCGGCTATCTGCTCTTCAAGGCGCAGCGCGCACCACTCGTTCTGCTTTCAGCAGGTCATGGCGGCGCACAGGACATGGCTCGCATGCTTGAGCAGCAAGGTGTCCCATCCACGGCGCTATTGATCGAGGATCGCAGTAAAACCACCTATGAAAACGCGCTTTACTCGGCAGCCATACTCAGACACCAAGGCATACAGCGCATTCTGCTGGTGACCTCGGCTCTACACATGCCGCGAGCAGTCGCCAGCTTCCGTAAACAGGGAATGGACGTAGTACCCGCGCCAGCGTTTAGCTCTCAGCTAAATAGTCCCTTTCGAGATAACCATCGATGGCGACCACAGCGTGCGGAGCTGTGGCGTTGCTCGCATATTTTGCATGAATACCTTGGCCTGTGGATCTACAAGCTTCGTGGCCTCGCCTAAACTTCCGCACTCGACATAAGCGTCATCGCATTTCAGGGAGTGACTCGTCCACGGAACTGGACCGTTTCACCGCTAGCGACCGGACGTACGCCGCTACCCAGCTGGTTATTGTACTCAAAGCAAGATTCGTCGAGAACAACGCTGCTGGCACCTCCATTCACACTCTTGCTCACGGCCAGAAAAACCGTATTTATAGGCCGACCAGCAACCAGGCGCGCACTATGTTGCACCACATTTCCCGAAATGATTACCGACTCAATATGTCCTGCAGTATTGGCCATATCCTCTGTCGGGAAGCTGATGCAGGTACCCACAATGTCGGTGAAACTGTTTCCGGCGCACACCAGCCCATTTACACCGATTACGCCGATCACACCGAGTTGTGGGTGAATGCCGCTGAACATGTTGCCAGTGATGACCGCATTGAGAGCGCTGCTGCTGCGAGCGGAGGTGGACGTGCCTAGGCGGATCGCATCACCACCTTTCCCGGCTCCGGGCGGTAACCGTTCGAAGATGCACGCCATGATTCGCGTGCCATTGAGACCATTCACCGCTACATCTGTGCGGACAGAATTCAGGAAGTGGCAGTGACTGATCGTAAGATTGTCTTCGACATCACCGACATTCTTCGGTTTTGCCGAGGATGCGATACCCCAGTAACAGTTGTCGAACTGGCAACCAATCACCTCCCAGTCGTGCATGTTTTGCCCGACTTGATAGGCATTGTGGAATGTGATGCCCGCTGTGTTGGTGGAGTCGATGTTGCGGAACTTGCAGTCTCTGACGCTGACGTCGCGATAGATACTCCAGTTGTGATCAGGCTCGAAGTCGATGCCACCGACTGATGCCGACAGCTTGGAGTTGCCAATATTTTGAAATATGCAGCTGTCGACGATCAGGCCGTCACAGTCGATAACCGACAAACCGTTGCGATTGTTCTTGACTGCACCGTCGAACAAGCAATCGCGCACCAGGATGCGCTGGTTGAATCGTTTGGTCGTGTTCAGTGTCCCGGAACCAACGTACATGCCATCACCACGGAAGCCATAGAACGTGACCTGCTCTACCTTCATGTCTGACGTGGCGTTAACAGCCAGTAGAAAAAAGAATGGCGAATAGCCCAATTCCGCCACACGCCCATTGAGTTTGAGCCCATGGATATGGATATTGCGCAGATTGTCTGCAGTGTTTTCGGTACCCCCATCACGTACATGGGTAGCCAGCAGAAATTGGCATGCGGTCGTCGCGTCATACACCCTCAGTTCGCTGGATGGACCCGCACCATAGAATTCGATGCCGGATTTCAGGTTCAGCTGCTTGGTGAGATATACCCCAGGCGGTACATACACACGATCCCCCGTGTCGATTGCCTTCTGGATGCCGGCGGTGCAGTCGTAATTACTGGTACCAGCATGGATGGCGGCATGCTCAGCCACCGGCAAAAAATCGAGCACGCTCACTTGCTTCGTCACGATGCTTACTCCGGTTCTGATGCTGACCGATACACTGCCTGCAATCGCCGGCGTATTGGTGGTTCATTCTGCCGCATCGATAGTCATTGACAACCGCTGGCTATAAATCGTCGATGCTTCGTTCTGATGGACCTCGATCTCCGCAATCGGCAGTGCACCCATGCGCCGATAGAACCTGTGTGCCGGCGCCAATGCCGTGCCCACTATGATCTTGAACTCATCGATACCTTGGCGGCTGAAAATTTCTGTCAGCTTTCGATAGAGTGTTTCGGCGTGCTGCTGGCCCCGATAGGCCGGATCCACCGCGATGCTCAACAGCTCGGCACGTGGCAGGTGCACCGACCGATCATTTCTGTGGCTATAACGCAGTATCTCAAGCATTCGTCTAACCCGGCGCAGCGAGAACAGCGAGGGCAGTAACGCGAGCATCACCCGTGGAGCATGACGCAACATCCGGCGATAGATCGGCCTCATGCCGCTGCCACCGGCAACAAAACCGATCACACGATCATCACGCTCAATAACCAGCAACACGCTTTCCTCGCCCTCGTCGATCGCCTGATACATCAGCGACACGAAGCGCACACCAAGCAGCGACAAGAAACCCTGATCAATGTTCGCGACATGCAGGGCCGCGACTTGACGATACAGTTCACGCTTGCTCATGGCATGCGTGTTCACATCACGTACCAAGCACTTCAGCCAACCCAGCGGGTGGGCGAGGCAAGTTATCGAAGGCTTGCCAGACAATCGACGACCTCGGGGAGATCACGACCCAGGCGGTTATTACGATCAGCATGAAGTAGCTGCGCAGCCCCTGATTGGCCACATACCACTCTTCAAGCACCCCCTTATACGGGGCAATCACTTCATCGTAATAGCGCTCTTGCTCGACATGACCATGCATCAGATTTTCCTCGTCGCGAAACACGATCGACCCGATGCCGGACAGGCCCGGCCGCACCTTGATGACCTGCTCCTGTACCGCCTCGGAAAATGCATCGAAGCAGCGCTGGGTCTGCGGGCGCGGCCCGATGATGCTCATGTCGCCCTTGAGGATATTGATCAGCTGCGGCAGCTCGTTGAGTTTCGTCTTGCGCAGGAACCTGCCTATGGGCAGTACACGTGGATCGTCCTTCACGGTGACCGTACCGGTGGCGAGGTTCGGGCTGTTCTTCAGCATGGTTGCCAACTTGAGCAGCCCGAACAGTTTGCCACTACGACCAACCCGTTGCTGCACGTAAAAGATCTCGCCTTCACCGCTAAGGCGCAGGATGATCAATACTGGGATCAACAGCGGCGAGAGCACCAGCAACGCAAGCAGGGATAAAGCTATGTCGAAGAAACGTTGCATGCTCACATCCTGCTGTCGAGGTACTTGCCGGTTTCCTTGTGCGCGAAATCCGGAATCATGTGATTGAAGAGATCGACAATCTCACGCTTGTCCCAGCTTGCGCCTGAACGGATCGAGCTGATCGTGATGAGAAAGTGCTCCAGCCGTGCCTCGTCGTATACCGGTTCGTTCTTGATCACACCGATACTTTCAAAGCGTGCCATGTCCAGAGTTTCGGCATGGGTGAAGAATTCCTCGAAGTCCTTTTCGCCGGTAGTGTCGCTGGCGAAAAAATAGCAAGGCCACTTGCGTTGCGCGATGAGTTCGCCGGTACGCAAACGTGCCTCGTCCTCGCTGGCACATTCATAAGCCTCATAACCGAGGTTTTGCAGATAGCGTACCGCGATGTCGGAGAAACGGGTGAGGTGCAGATGCTCGCTGAGCTTGGGAAAGAAAATGTCGCGGTTGTCACCGAGCAGGCACGACAGAAGGCATAGCTCACCGGATTCCTGTGGCGTGACGAAGTAGCGACGCACATCGTTCGGCGCGGAGATCGGCTGACGTTTGGCAAAGCGCTGGTTGAAGCCGTGCAGCAAGGAGCCGTCAGAAAACGCCACGTTGGCGAAGCGCGCGGTGGAGATCGGCAATTGTGCGCTCGCGCGCATCAGGAACATTTCCATGATGCGCTTGCTCGCGCCCATCATGTTGACCGGGTTTGCTGCCTTGTCGGTGGACACGCAGAAATATTTCCTGGCTCCGTGTTCGTGCGCCTGCTTTATCGTGCGGATCGTGTTGAGCACGTTTACCTCGATCAACCGCATCAGGGTGAACGGGTCCTTCTCGCTGCGCACATGCTTGAGTGCAGAGAGGTTGAGCACATAGTCGTAACCACCCTCGCTGCGCATCAACGCATCGAACTCCCGGCCACCACAGTCGATCGCGAAAGTGCGGAAATCGCCGTCGATATAGCCAAGCGTGCTGCGAATGTCGCGTACCAGCTCGACCATGTTGTTCTCGCTGATATCCACCACGTGCAGCGCCCGCGGTTTTCGCTTGAAGATTTCGCGCGTTACCGCCTGTCCGATTGAGCCAGCGCCACCGATCACCAGGAAGCGCCCTGCAGCCACCTTTTCTGACAGCAACTTTTCCTCTCGCTGCACGTCCAGATCGAATAGCTGGCGCTCACGACCGATCATCTCAAGCAGATTCATGGATTCACCACCTTCAAAGCATGATCGGGGACACTGGATGGAATATTGACGACGCGATCCTCCAGCCAGCGCGAATTTTCCAGACCATCATGCTCGCAGTCACTGAACATGGGCAGCCGCGTCATCAGCCGCCAGATCGGCCGGACCATCACACCGCGGCTGTTGCTGTATTCGAGAAACGCCTCACGCTCGGCCAGCGAATCTAGCACGAGTGCATTGAGCCAGTAGTTGGAAATAGCACCAACAGGCGAGTGCACAAAGTGCATGCCCTGTCCTGCGAAGAATGCCGCGTAACGAGCGGCAACGGCCGCTTTGATTTCGAGAAATTCCGGCAACCGCTCCATCTGCGCGCAGCCGAGCGCAGCATTCAAGTTCGGCAGACGATAGTTGTAGCCAGTCTCGTCGTGCACGAACTCATACGGATGCGGCACCTTCGCGGTAGTGGTGATGTGCTTTGCGCGCTTTGCCAGTTCGCTATCGTCCGTGAGGATCATGCCGCCAGCACCGGTAGTGATCACCTTGTTGCCATTGAAGCTCAGCGTTGCCAGCTTGCCGAAAGTGCCGGTATGACGGCCATCGCGGTAGCTTCCAAGCGACTCGGCAGCGTCTTCGATCACAGGGATGCCGTATTCGTCGCATAGCGCAACGATCTCCTGGATCCGGCACGGATGGCCAAACGTATGCATCGGCACGCAGGCGGCGATCCGACGACCAGTCGCCATGTTGAATGCATTGCCATCGCGACGAACGACCTTCGTGGCCAGAAACGCTCGTAGAGCATCCGGACTCAGGCCCATCGTCTCTCGATCCACATCGACGAACACGGGATGCGCACCGCAGTACGCAATCGCGTTGCAGGTCGCGATGAAGGTCAATGCCTGGGTAATGACCTCACTATCGCGATCCACCCCGGTCAGTTGCATTGCCACATGCAATGCCGCGGTGCCATTGACAGTGGCAATGGCATGCTTTGCGCCGGTGAATGTGGCAAGTTGCTGCTCGAATTCCACCACCTTCTTGCCGACTGAGGATACGAAGTTCGATTCGATGCAATCTAAAAGGTACCGCTTCTCGTTACCTTCGAACACTGGCCGATGCAGCGGAATCGGCCCATCGCCATAAATGCTCCGCACGACGCCAAGCACCGCGTCAAAACGGGCGTCTGTTTCCTGTATTGCCTGCATATTTTTTCCTCGCAACTGGCTGCTCAAGCGATACCCATCTGCACGAGCATTGATTGATTGACCTTGTGCACGTCATATTTGTATTCGGCAATTTCACGCGAGCGCCGACCCATGCGCTCTATCAACGCAGGTTCGTCGATGAGGCGGCGCATCGTTGCCACCAGCGCATCTACCGATTTCACCGGCACCAGAAAACCGTTGTCGCCATCGGTCACTGTCTCGCGACAACCTGGAGCATCCGTGGTAATCACCGCGCGGCCCATCGCCATCGCTTCCAGAACGGTGCGCGGTGTGCCCTCGCGGTACGAGGGCAGTACATACACACTGCATGCAGCAATGGCTGGCCGTACGTCACTCAGGCGCCCAGCGAACTCGAGCGTGCCTTCAGCTATCCATTGGGCAAGTTCCTGCTGCGTAATCGCGTCCGGGTTCTCATCGATCCATCCGACCAGTGTAAAACGCACCTGCGGATGCATTGCGTGGATGCGTCGCGCAGCCTCGACGTATTCGCGCACACCCTTGTCGCCGAGCAGGCGTCCGATGAGCAGAAAGCTCGGCGATGTAGGCAGCGGCGTCACGTTGTACGCTGCCACGTCGACGCCGGAGCCATTGACCACGAACGATGGCGTTGTCGATGGCAAGATACCGAGTTTTCGAAATAGAGCTTCGTCGTCCGGATTCTGAAACAACACCTTGTGCACACCTCCCAATGCCAGCCTGTACAGGCGCTGCGCCAGGGAACGCAACAGACCACGCCGGCTCCTGTCGCTTGAGTCATTGCCAGTGAATGCATAACCCAGCCCGGTGATCAGCGCGTAACGTCGCGGCACGCGAGCCAACCGTGCCGCAAGCGAGCCATAGATTACCGGCTTGATCGTGTAGGCCAGAGCGATGTCGGGGCCTATCGTGCGCATCAACCTCTTCAGATGGAATAGCGTACGCAAGTCTGCCAATGGATTCATGCCGGTGCGCTGCAATGGGATGTCGTGCACCATGACGCCTCGTGCCTGCAACTGCGTACGCATCATCGAACCTTGCGCCAGATCCGGGGCTGCCACATGCACGACGAGGCCGCGCGCCTGCAGTGCATCGATCAGTGGTCCGCGAAAATGCAGGACCGAGTCGGCGAAGCTGGCGATTAAAAGAAAGGTCATTCAAGCGAGCTCTGGAAACCATTGCGTTATGCGCCCATCTCCCATGGCGCCTGGTCCAATTCTGTCATGCCATAGCGGCACCATCGCGTCGCGATACTCCACCGATACCCACACTGCGCAGCACTTCTGCCAGTCGTGGAGCCTGTACCTCAAGGCAATATTCGTGCTCGACCCGCTCACGTCCGGAGCGACCCATGCGCCGGCGCAAGGAGACATCCAGTACCAGTCGAGCCAGGCTCTCTTGCCAGGCAATAGTGTCCGCAGCCAGAAAACCGCTGGTGCCGTGCTGCACGATGTCCGTATTGACTCCCACTGGCGATGCCACGACAGGTAATCCGCAGGCCATGTATTGGATCAGCTTGTAGCCGCACTTGCCTCGCTCCCACGGACCATCAATCAGCGGCATGACACCGATATCCATGCGGGCGATGCTGGCCGCCTCACTTGCTTCACTCCAGGGCACAATCTCGATGGGTATTCCCGCCAGCTGCTCGCCCATCTGCGCACTGGCACCGACCAGCAGCAATCGCGCATCATGCTTTGCGCATACCTGCCGCAGTGCATCGCGGATATCAAGCAGGTACTTCTGCGTGCTCGGTGAACCAATCCAGCCGATCACAGGCTGCGCCCGCTCCCCATGTGTCACTACCGCATAACGTCGGTGATCTACCACCGTGGGGATGATCTCGACCCGTTTCGCGCCCGCTTGGGTAGCGCGTGCAGCGAGATAACCGTTACCGGCGATCACGCAGGCTGCGTGCTGCATGACTTTGTCGATCTTGCGACCGAGTGCGTACCTGACCAGCGGATTTCGTGCCATATCGTAGTTGTGGAATAGCGCATCGTCGTAGTCAGCCACGTATGGCGTAGCCGTTCGACGAAGCATTGATTCGAACCAATATGGCAATTTCGGGAAAAGCTCACCCTCAAGCCACACCACATCGTACTCATCCTTGCGGGAAAGTTGCACGATGCGCTGCCAATAGCTCCTCCAGACCTGTTTGCCAAGCGCAAGCAGGTTGCCGCCGTAGCGAGCTTTCAGATAGGCATCCGAAAAACGCTCGCGCACTTGCACTTCGATACCTTGCTGCTCAAGTACCGGCACGTACTGCAGGCTGCGCAGGCGTGAACTCGCGCCCATACGCGAATACTTCGAGTACAGGGTTACCTTGAGCTGCTTCATTTCGGAGCCGACATCCGTGCGGCCGAATGTTCCACAAAGAAACCCACCACAGGGAGTACGTACATCCACTGAAATGCGAAAGCTTCGATATATGGATTCGTGCTGGACGCAATGAATGCGCAGATGAAGCCACAGAACATAAACTTCATGCCTGGCGTGAGACGACGCTGTAGCGCGATCTTCAGCACCTTGGCGATATACACGAAAAACAACGCGGCATATACGAGGGCACCAAGGATGCCAACTCGTAGCACAGTCGCCAACCATACCAGTTCGTAGCGCCACGGATAATCCGAGCTACGAATGAAAGACACGCCGATGCCGTGTCCGACGCCCATCCCACCGCTATTCAGGATACCTTCGTAAAGAGCATGCGCCTGCCCTACACGTTCGTCGCCACCACCAGACGCAACCTTATTCGCGACGCCACCAAGAATAAGCGACAGATTGATCTTGGTGAACTGACTGAGCGCCAGCATGACCAGGATGACTGCAAAAGCCACCGGCAAGCCGTATTTCATGACCTGTGTAATCACCGATCGACGCCCCTGACTGCCGATTGTGCGCGGCGTGAGTACCATGCCCAACAGCAATCCAAGCGGCACTGACAAGATGAGCGCCGCACGCCCCGACGTGATCGCACATACAAGCAACGATGCCAGCAGAACCAGCCGCAGCAACCTGTTGCGGATCAGTTCTGGCGAACTGAAAAATCCACCGCATAGGAAGATCAACGATCCATAGACATGCATTACTGCACCGGCATAGCCGTCTTTCGTATTTACATTCGCCGATTCTGTAAAGAACGAAACCGCATCTGCTCCACGGGTGTTATACAGATAGAAGTACATCGCCACGCTGCAACAACACAAGATGGCCAGCCAGACAAGCCATTCGACCAGCCGATCCTCACCCAGCTGATTGAATAGCCGCGCAGCAATGACGATCCACAGAAATGGCGAGACAAGGTAAATCGCCGGAATCTGTACCGCGGCCATCAACGGCGCTGCGCTCAAGAAGCCCACGGCCATGAAGAGAACCGTCACCGTCGCCGAACACGTATAGAAAATGAAGACCGTCTTTAGCCCGCGCACCATCCTGAAGCCGGGCAGGCACAGTAGAAAGCAGATTGCCAGCATGACGGCAGTGGGTATCTGCAGCGAATTCGGAATGACCACCGACAGGAACAGCAATAGCATGGCGGCGCCAACGAACATGCTGCCTTGAGTCAACACGCGTTGCCACGGGCTACTCGACCGCGGCACGTGCCCTTGCCGTGACATGACACGTCCGGCGGGCGCCGGCAAACCCACGTCAGTGGTCATATCGCTCCCCCGCATCGTCTCGCCCGACGGAAATCGTCGAGCGTTGTGTCCGACATACAAGCTCGCGACGCATCAAGCCACCATGCCAGTCAGCCATCGGTCGAACTGTTTGACCTGCTCGACCTTGCTGTAAACACCAATTTTCCGCCGCACGATTGTATGTCGCGACGCTGTGAACACATTGTTGAGCAGTTCTTGTGCCTTCGCATCTTCGGTTTTCAGCACGGTCTCGCCGGCGCCTGTCTCGGAAAGAATATGGGATGCCTCATTCACGACGCCGGAGAAGCAGATTACTTCTGAACCAGCTGCGAGATACTCGAACAATTTACCTGTCGCGCAACCTGTGCCATCACCGGTGATCAGCAGCAATATTTCGCAATGCTTCATCAGTCGCAACGCAACCGGACGCGCCACCGAGTCGACCGTGCTATACGTGCATTCCAGTCGACTGATAATATCGTGTTCTGGCGCTGTCAATTCTCCGACAAAAAGTGCGTGAGCGTACTGCCGTGCACCCGCACTTGCGTTCATCGAACGCACGAAGCACTCCAGACTTCCAATACGGGTCTGGTCACTCGCGCTAATGCGGCCGAAATGGCCGATCAAATGCTTATCTGGCGGAACTTTTTGCGCCACGAGATTAGTGGCGGCAACACTGTTTGCATCTTCTTGCACGATAAAATCAGCTGGATCGTAGCCATTCGGCATCAAACCGACTTTCTTGCCTGCGTAGCGTCGCTCGAAATCATCCACCAGCGCCCTGCTCACGGATGTGACCAATATGGATTCACTGACCACTCTTTCCTCGACGAGGGCCTTCATCAATGACCTGAACCTACCCTGTTTGCCGAGTGCTTCGAACGTCAGCCCATCTCTGAAATCCTGCTGACAAGGGATCTGATGCCTGACGGAAAGACAACGCGCGGCAACCAGCGCATCGATCGGTGAGTAAGTACCGATGGCAATGCATGGCTCACCATTCTTCAGCCGCTCGCGACACAATGTGTCTGCCGCAACCAACGCATGTATCAACCATGCCCTATTACTACGTCCGAACAACCGGTTGACGAGGAACGGGGCAAAAGAAAAGAACGCCGATAACAAAGCCAGAAGCGAGCCCAATGCCGAAGATTCATTGCCGACGCAATGTCCTGGAAAGTTCATCACAGTGATATCAGCATCACTGTGAAATGTATGGGCACTAGCTTCCTCTTTAGGTTCGCGAGAAAAAATGAAGACCCGATATTTCTGAAAATCCAGATATTTCACCAGCCCCTTGAACCGCTGCGAAGCAATGTTGTTGGACGAGTGATGGGTCGCGAAGATGAACAAATTAATCTTTCTCACCATGGGCTCTCAACTTGTTTGTCCTGGATACGGTCACTGAAATTGCCGTATAGCATGTCTACAATGGCACTCACAGCGCTTTTACGACGAGCTCGGCGGCGCGCCCCTTACCGTAAGGCTGTACGGTTGTAGAGATATGGCCTGATAGCATTCGCTCGTAAGCCGCTTCCAGCGCCGCTGCAGAAGCACCAACGATGCAATTCGCTCCTATCTCCACTAGTTCAACCCACTCTGTTTCATCGCGAAGTGTGATGCAGGGTTTGCCGTGAAAATAAGCTTCCTTCTGTACACCGCCGGAATCAGTGAGTACCAGTCTGCAGTGTGCTTCCAGCCAGACCATTTCCAGATAGCCCACTGGCTCGATTACGCGAACGTTGGCAGGAAACTCGATCCCGGAACTAGTCATCCGCGCGCGCGTTCGCGGATGTAGTGGCAGGATTACCGCTGTGGGCAGCGCAGCAAGACCGCTAAGAATGTTCGTCAGTCTCGTGACATCGTCAGTGTTTTCGGCGCGATGAATGGTACAGAGCACGAACTCATTTTCGACGAGGTTATCTAGCACCGGCACAGTAGGTCTTCGGGCTTTTTTAAGATAATAAAGCGCGGCGTCGTACATCACGTCGCCGACCACCTGTACTTTCGGTCCGCTGATTCCTTCGTTATGTAGATTGCAACGCGCTCGCTCACTGGGCACCAGCAATAGACTGGCGACATGATCAGTCAGGAGTCGGTTGATTTCTTCAGGCATGCGTCGATTATAAGAGCGTAGTCCGGCTTCAACATGCGCAACAGGGACATGCAGCTTGCACGCCGCAAGCGCACCTGCAAGCGTGCTATCAGTATCACCGTAAACCAACATCCAGTCAGGTTGTTCAGTCAGCAATAGCGCTTCGATCTTCTCAATCATGCGCCCAGTATTCTGACCATGCGTGCCACCGCCAATCCCTAGATGATGTTTTGGTCGCGGAATGTCCAGTTCATCAAAAAACACATCCGACATGTTGGCGTCATAATGTTGTCCCGTGTGCACTATCAATTCCTGAACATCAGAGCGTTGATTGGCAAATGCACGCGATACAACGGCAGCCTTAATAAATTGAGGCCTTGCACCGACTATGGTGATAATTTTCACGTTGCTACCCAATAAATTTTGCAAGCACGGTTAAAATCACTAAATACCATCGATAGGCTTATTTCATAATCGACCTCAAGTAAGTGAAAGGAGAGAGCGTAAACAACGTAATTTCGACCCGTCTCACCATACTATCGATATTCATTTGCACGACTAAAAATCTTTCGTCGCACTTCAAGAAAAATGTGCGCACATGCATGCATAGCCAACCGCATAGATGATCGAAACCAGACAAAAACTATCGATCCAATACCCACCCAGATACTCGTGAATAATAATCTATTATTCTCGCCGAACAGGACAAAACAGATCGCAGCGCTTGTGACCAACGCCATCGTGCTGTACAGCCGAGTTCGCGGCACAGCGTGCCAGACGTGGCAAGAAAATTCTGTTTTTACGATAAGGAAAACCATAAAGGAAACAGCCGTTGAAATCACTGCTCCGCTCGCACCAAATCTCGGCACAAGTAAATAATTTCCCAGAAAATTTACGGCTGCTGAAATAAATGATGCCAGCATGGAATATATGCTTTTTCGGGCCAATGCAATGCCAATCGCCGTGCATTCGGACAGCGCATAAAGCAATGGCGGTGCCAGACTGGCTACCACCAAATATTGAACTCGGTCATAGGCATGCGGAAGTAAATAAGATATCACCCACGAGAACAATCCGGTAATTACAAAGATCGAAAGAATGGCCGCCAACAGATGCGTAGTTACATTCTCGATTTTCTGTCTGGCAGCACCCGCAGCCGCCCACCGATAGACGGTCGGTGCCCAGATCGTGGTGAAAATTCCCGAGACAATGCCCGCCGCCGCGGCGACGCTGGCCGAGACCGAAAAAATGCCGAGCTCTGTCAGAGTGGACATATCGCGCAGAAACAACCGATCCATTGCCATGAATGCCCATGAGGCAAGACCGCCAAAAATCAGTGGAAAGCCAAAGTTCAGCAAACGGCCTGCCTGCGCCCTGTCGATTGATGAGGAAAGGGCCGGAATCCACGCATGCCTTGTGTTCCAACCATATATCAGTGTCACTGCTGCAGCTGCAGCTGCATTGGCAAGCAGCAATTTGGAGAAATTGTATTTCGCACCGAATAGCGCATACGCTGCAACAATGGCCAAAAAGAGTGCCTTGGGCAGAATCTGGCTTATGGAAAATGCGAAGCCTTTTTCTTCCATGCGCAAAATAATCGAAAAAAACTTGGAAACAAAGGTTGCCACAATCGTGAATGCAGCTACTGCGCTGAACATTGGTTCGTTCAGAACAAATAGCCATCTGGAAAGCAGGGCTGGATCAAAGCTCAACAGAGCCACCATGAGCATCAGCAACGCAAGCAACCCAGGCGCCACCGCTGCTTTCAATAGAGCAGACTTGTCACTGACTTCGTGATATTCGCGTGCATAGCCTTGATCAAGACCAAATGTGAAAAGTATGACCGCAAAATTTGTTGCCACCTGAAGCATGGATATGCGACCGATATCTTCAGCGGTAAAGAACCACGCAAGCATCGGAAGAGTTACAAAACCGATCAGGGCTGAACCCAGGGGACCGAGCGCAAAGCCCGCAACTTTCATCTTGCTCATGCGGATAGCATTAGTGAATTAGCCCAGGCACTTGATTTACTCCATCGGTAGATAGCTTATCCAGTACTTCGGTGTACACCTTCTTGAGGCGCTCCACGATCGCATGCTCGCCAAATCTCGCTAGACATGATTGGCGAATCTCTTCGGGGTCGTATTCGCTGATCCTGTCTCGAATTGCAGACATTGACATGGCCAAACTGGCATCATCATTTACTGGAACAAGCATGCCGTCACGATCCCTCACAATGGAATCTGGGCCGCCGCATCGGGTTGCTACTACCGGCTTGCCTAAGGCAAGCGCCTCGATCAGGACGACACCGAAAGTTTCGTAACTGCTGGGGTGAACCAAGACATCCGCACTGGATATCTCACGCACCACATCTGCCCGGGTAAGTGAGCCGAGAAAATCCACCCGGTTGTACACCCCCAATGTTTTGGCCAAGCGTTCAAGACGAGACCGTTCTGGTCCGTCGCCGCCAATTTTCAAAACCACTTGTGGGTCAGACGAGAACGCCTTGGCAAAGGCAGTGATCAAATGGTGAATACCCTTGCCTTCAACAAGCATCGCGATACTTACAAACACAAAATGTTTGTCGATGAGGCTCTTCTCCACAATTACGTTCTGGAATATGCCGTCGACTATATTCGGCATCACCTCCCAGCTCGACGGTTCTTCATCAAAATAATTGTCGAGAAAAGATGCAAACCGTTCGCTCACGGCAAATTTCCTGTGCGCCTCATTGAATACCTGCTTGGCGATCCTTGCCTGTGTCTTGCTTACCCTGCCACGGGAGAATGATGAGCTATGCTCGGTAATCACAAAGGGAACGGATTCATGCTGCGATAGCAACCTCGCAAGCTCGCCCGCGTAAAGTGCCGAATGCGCATGAATGATGTCCGGCTTGCCGAACTGGCTGACATAGTTTTTGTACAGCTCAAGCCCATGTCGTGACCATAGTCTCGATGCAGCACCATGCAAGAGCGGAAACCAGTTCACTCCGCGAGATCGAAGTGTCGGGATTGCTCCGTCAAATTCCAGCGTCCGGCAAGCTGCAGATGCAGCCGAACGCCAATTCCGCAACGATTTCAGCTGCGGATAAATCACACCCACGACGCACCCGGATCGTTGCAGAGCCATTGCCTGCTCTCGGAAGAAGCTTCCGGTAATATCTCCCGGCTTATCGGGATACCACGATGGAATGATCAAAACATGCACAATAAGCTGGTCCATCGGTATTGCTTGGAACAAAAACTTTCAAAAATGCTATGCCGACGGCATTTTCCCATATATAAAAAAGTCTGCGAGCGATCCAGTCGCATTGTCTCCAGCGTACGGATAACGATTGGGTACGTGCTCAAGCATTTCCCATTCTCGCCGATTTTCAGCCACCCACTTGGTGAAATTGCGATGCCTGACATGAGATGTCTGCTTGTCACTCTTATCGGATGAATAAACAATCACATAGCTTTGTGCCGAATCGAATAGTGTTTCCATATATTTTTCAAACACATTATCTTCGATAAGATGATAGATAACATCGAGTGACAACGCTAGCTGAGCGGTCTCTCCAGCATAATCCTTGACCAGCTTGAATGTTTTTGTTGTATCCGTTTCAAAAATCTTTCCGCATGTGGCCACGATATCGGGACTCACATCAAATCCGACGTATGACGGATAACGTGCCAGCTTCAGTTGATTGCCATCTCCACAGCCAAATTCTATGACACTACGGATATTATTTTTCGCCACGTAGCCGTTCAACACATCTGCCTTGAAGTCGGCCAGTCGATTATATGAACCAGCGCCGGAATTGCCTCCGGACTTATATCGATCGACCCAGTAACTCTCAGAGTCTTGGAATGGCTTGGATGGCTTTAGCCATTTTTTGTATACGCTTCGAGCGAATGGCCCAATCACAGGTATCTTTTTGATCAGATTTTTCATATCGACCTTTCCGATTGAGACAATGCTTATTGTTAATCGAGCACCCGAAAATCTTGAACGAAATACTTTTGATCTTGATACATAATATATCGGCGCCACGGCGCTACAGGCATTTCACTGTTCTTCGCAGACGCCCGAGCAGACATGGTGAAGCTCAGCCGCTATCACTTTCATCTTGTCTAAAGATAAATATGCATCCATCGGCAGGCTCAGCACATGTTTAGCAGCCAGATCACCCACCGGGAGATTGCTGCTGTCGTTGCTAACAGCGGGCTGCTTGTTCAGCGGCAAAGGGTAATGCACTGCAGTGGGAATTCCCGCCTCCTTCAATCTAGCTTGCACTTGCTCTCGGTGGTCTACACGAATGGTGTATTGCGCGTACACACTTTGGTTGCCCGGCTCGATGTGTGGGGTGCTGTTAATGCCCACTTCGCCCAACAGATGGTGATAGCTATTCGCTACCTGGCGGCGAAGTTCGATTTCTTCATCCAGGATTTCCAACTTGGGCAGCAAAATTGCTGCCTGCAAAGTGTCCAGTCGGCTATTCACCCCGACACGTATATGGTGATATCGACGATCCTGGCCATGGCGGGCGATCTGGCGCAGTACGACAGCCAGCTCATCATTGTTCGTAAACATGGCGCCACCGTCTCCGTAGCAGCCCAATGGCTTGCTCGGAAAAAAGCTGGTGCAGGCAATCGTGCTCAAGTTGCACGAATGGCGCCCCTTGTAACTGGCACCGAAACTCTGTGCCGCGTCCTCGATCACTGGAATGCCATGCCGTCCGGCGATGGCGTTGATGGCGTCGAAATCCGCACACTGCCCATACAGCGAAACGGGAATGATGGCGCGAGTCTTCGACGTGATCGCGGCCTCCAGCAGCGGTGGATCCATATTGTAAGTACGCGGATCGATATCTACATACACCGGCTTTGCGCCAAGCAGCGCGACTGTCTCGGCGGTTGCGATGTAACTGAAGCCCGGTGTGATGACTTCGTCATCCCGACCGATACCCAATGCCATCAAGGCAATCTGTAGCGCATCGGTGCCATTAGCACAGCTGATGCAGTGCTTGGCACCGACAAACGCAGCCAGTTTTTCCTCCAGCTCGGCCACTTCAGGTCCCAGGATGTACTGGCCGTGTGCCAGTACACGCTGGATGCCCGCATCGATCTTGTCCTTGATACGTGCCTGCTGGGCCTTCAGGTCATTGAACTCGATCATGCTGTTGCATCCAATTTGACCAGCTGATGACCATTGAGCACATAGCGTGCGGCAGTGTGCTCGCACACAACTTCGCCATTGCCTTGCAGCGGCAACTCGAGCTGTTCTCCGAATTCGCTCATCCAGCCAATCTGTCGCGCCGGCACACCCACGGTTAAGGCATAGGCCGGCACGTCCTTGTTGACCATCGCGCCCGCACCGACGAAGGCGAATTCACCAACAGTGATCCCACAAACGATGGTGCAGTTGGCGCCTAGCGTGGCACCTTTCTTCACCAGGGTGTCGCGGTACTGGTCCTTGCGTTCGATCAGTGACCGCGGGTTATATACATTGGTGAATACCATGCTTGGTCCGCAGAAGACGCCTTCTTCCAGGGTGACGTTGTCGTACACGGATACGTTGTTCTGGATCTTGCAGTGGTCTCCGATCACCACTTTGCTGCCGACGAATACATTCTGCCCGAGTGATACACCTCTGCCGATACGCGCTCCGCCGCAGATATGGACGAAGTGCCAGATGCGTGAGCCTTCGCCAATTTGCGCGCCGTCGTCAACGATAGCGCTGGGATGTTGGTAGAAACTCATGAAGGCATGCTCAGCGGCAACGGTTGAGGAACGGATGGTAGCTTCCCTGCAAGCCTATGGGCTGCGCATTGCGAATCGTCGCCACCGTAGTGATGGCGGTGCGGTTCGCCTCCAGTCCATAGCCGTGGCCGGCAAGGATTTCCTGATAGCTGCGCGTATGCAGATCGGTAAAACCACCAGAGAACTCGATCTCCTCGGCGTCCACGGTGATCGAACGGAACGTGCGTTGACCTGCAGCACGCAGCGCGCCGGGCACGTCTTCCACATCCACGGAGAGGAACCAGCGCACGCGGGCATGCTCGTATTCCAGGAAACCAGCGGCCTTGGTGTCGCTGACGTGATGCACGACATTGTCCTGCATCTCGCCAAAGATGAAGTGCAGCATGTCAAAGAAATGCACGCCGATATTGGTGGCGATACCACCAGACTTCTTGGTATCGCCCTTCCACGACTGCAGGTACCAGTGGCCACGCGAGGTAATGTAGGCCAGGTCTACTTCGTGCTTACGGTCATGCTTGCCATTCCGCACTTTCTCGCGCAGCCCAATGATCGCTGGATGCAGGCGAAGTTGCAGGATCGTGTTGACCTTGCAGCCAGTGTCCTTCTCGATCTCCTGCAGACCATCGATATTCCACGGGTTCAGCACCAAAGGCTTCTCACAGATCGCATCCGCACCGGAACGCAGCGCAAAGCGCATATGCGAATCGTGCAGGTAATTCGGTGAACAGATCGATATGTAATCGATCTTGTTGTCGTGCTTGGCACGACGCAATTTGTCCACATGCCGGTCAAAGCGCTCGAACTCGGTGAAGAAGTCGGCATCCGGAAAGTGACTGTCGATGATGCCGACGGAATCGTTCGGGTCATAAGCAGCAACCAACTGGTTGCGCGTATCCTTGATTGCTTGCATGTGACGCGGGGCGATGTAGCCAGCAGCACCAATGAGGGCAAAGTTCTTCATGAAATCTGTGTGCCTGCCTTCAATCACGAGTAATAGTGTTTGTACCAGTCAACGAAATTCGCCACACCTTCTTCTACCGATACCTTTGGCCGATATCCGATGGCCAGTGCAAGTTCCGAAACATCAGCTTCGGTATCCGGCACATCACCAGGCTGCAAGGGCATCATATCCATGTGCGCCTTGCGACCAAGGCATTGCTCCAGAACCTCGATGTAGCGCAACAACTCCACCGGCTGTTCGTTGCCTATGTTGTAGATGCGGTACGGCGACACACCGCTGCTGGCTGGATCGGGCGCGTTGCCGTCCCAATCCGGATTCTTGCCAGGCACCTTGTCGAGTACCCGGACCACACCCTCAACGATGTCATCGATGTAGGTGAAGCTGCGCTTGTGCTGGCCATGGTTGAAAACCTTGATCGGTTCACCGGCAAGGATGGCCTTGGTGAACAGAAAGAGCGCCATGTCCGGCCGCCCCCACGGTCCGTATACGGTGAAGAAACGCAAACCTGTGCTGGGAATGCCATAGAGATGCGCATAGCTGTGCGCCATCTGCTCGTTGGCTTTCTTGGTAGCGGCATAAAGCGTCAACGGATGCTCGGTGGATTGATGCTCCGAGAACGGCATTCTGGTGTTGGCGCCGTAGACCGAGCTGGTGGAAGCGAATACCAGATGCTCCACACCGTGATGACGGCAACCTTCGAGGATATGCAGGAATCCGGTGACGTTGCTGCTGACATACACGTGAGGGTTCTGTGCGGCATACCGCACACCAGCCTGTGCCGCCAGGTTGATCACGCGCTGTGGCTTATGCGTTTGGAATGCCCTCTCCACGGCAGCGCGATCAGCCAGGTCACCCTCTACATGCGCGTACCTCGAATGATTCGTGAGGCGCGCCAGGCGCGCCTTCTTCAAGTTGACATCGTAGTAATCATTGAGATTGTCGAAGCCGACAACTTCGTCACCGCGCTCAAGCAACTTCAAGGCGACGTGCGAGCCGATGAAGCCCGCCGTGCCTGTAACCAGCACCTTCATGCTCACAGCCTCCCGTCTACCGACTCACGGGGCAGCACGTATTTCACGTCATAAATCACACATGCTGATTTACCGAACGCACGAATGCCTTTGGCCCCCATGCTTGCGAACTGTTGATGACCAACTGCCACAATCACCGCGTCGTATGAACCTTGGGCTGGCTGAGCAACAAGTGTCAGCCCGTATTCATGTGCCGCCTCGATAGCGTCCACCCAAGGGTCATGGATATCCACTGTCGCGTTGTAACCATGTAATGCCTGCACAATGTCCACCACTCGGGTATTGCGCAAATCGGGACAGTTCTCCTTGAACGCCAAACCGAGCACGAGAATGCGTGCCTCAACCGGGTTAATGCCTTTACGCACCATCAGCCGCATCACTTCGTTGGCGATGTACGGCCCCATGCCGTCATTGGTGCGGCGCCCCGCCAGAATGACATCTGGGTGGTGGCCTACCTCTTGCGCCTTATGCGTCAAGTAGTACGGGTCCACGCTGATGCAATGACCGCCGACCAAGCCCGGACGAAAGGGCAAGAAGTTCCATTTGGTTCCTGCTGCCTGCAGCACCTCCAATGTATCGATGCCGAGCTTGTTGAACAACATAGCCAAATCGTTGACCAAGGCAATATTGAGATCGCGCTGTGTATTCTCGATAACTTTGGCAGCCTCGGCCACCTTGATCGAACTAGCCTTGTGCGTGCCAGCGGTGATGATGCTGGAGTACAGGCTATCGACGAAGTCGGCTGTTTCAGGGGTGGAGCCCGACGTCACCTTGAGAATAGTCGTGACCCTATGCTGCTTGTCGCCTGGGTTGATCCGCTCGGGACTGTATCCGACGAAGAAATCTTGGTTGAACTGCAATCCGGATACCTGTTCAAGAACCGGAACACAAACCTCTTCAGTACAACCGGGATACACGGTGGACTCGTAGACCACAACGTCGCCAGGTTTAAGCACTTTGCCGATGCTCTGGCTGGCCTTGATCAGGGGGGTGAGGTCGGGCCGCTTGGCAGCATCAATCGGAGTAGGTACGGTGACAATATAGACATTGCACTTGCGGATATCCTCCAGCTCCGCGCTGTAATGCAAACGGGCGACAGCAGACAGCTCATCGCTCTCCACTTCCAGTGTGCTGTCACGGCCTGCACGCAATTCACCTACACGGGTTGCACGAATATCAAAGCCAACCGTGTCGAACTGCTTGCCAAATTCCACCGCCAGCGGCAATCCCACATAACCCAAACCAATAATGGCGATCTTCACGTTGTCCAGTTGCTGCATGGTGCTTCCGTATGGCGATGTCTGTGGGGAGCCTGCTGTCGTCTCAACATAGGCCGGGCGATCGAGAAAGACTGGCGGAGAATTCCGGCCGTTGCTTTTATGTCCCGATGCGTTTCCCTAATCGATTGTCAACCCGCCATTTCCAGACTAGATCTGTGCCGCAATGACGGGTAAATGCAAACCCTACCTTAGCTACAAACTCACTTGGCAGTCTTGTACTCGTAGTAGCCGTAGGAGTAATAGCCCGCACTGCGCTTCTCCACGGCGTTGAAGATGGCGCCCTTGACCTCCACACCATTCTGCTCGAAGCGCTGTTTGGCCAACGCGATTTCGCGCGCCTGATTTAGGGCGAAGCGCACCACCAGCAAGCTGGTACCAGCCTGATGGCCAATGATGGCGGCATCGGTAACCGCCAGAATCGGTGGAGTATCAATGATGATCAAGTCGTACAGTGGCTTCAGTTGATCTAGCAATGCGGTGAACTTGGCGTTCATCAGCAGCTCGGAGGGATTCGGCGGTATTTGGCCACGGGAGATGAAGTACAGGCTATCCAAAGGCGCAATCATGCGAGTCGCTGCCTCTAGATCAACCTGACCCGAAATCAGTTCGGAAAGGCCGTTATCGGCTTTGCCGCCCACCACTTTGTGCAATGCACCTTTGCGCATGTCGCCGTCAATCAGCAACACCCGCTGACCGCTCTGGGCAACGACAGCCGCCAAATTGGCGGAAACGAAGGTCTTACCAGCTTCGGGGCTGGAACCGGATATCATCAACACATTGTTTTTCGCCTCCAGGCGGGCGAAATGCAGGCTGGTGCGCAGGCTGCGCAAGGCTTCAGTAGCCAGGTCCGCCGGGGAATTTATCACCAGCAGATGTTGTTTACCGTCACGATGCACATGTTTGCCGTGCATGGAGATCGCTTGCTCTCCCACACTGATCGGAATCGAGGCGTACACCGGCAGACCGAGCTGTTCGATGGCAGAGGGATCTTCCACGCCACGATTGAGCATCTGGCGCAGGAACACGAAAGCAATCGCTAGAAAGCTGCCGAGGAACGTGCCTCCAAATACAACCACCAGTTTTTTCGGTCTGACTGGCTGAGTAACATCCACTGCCGCCTTGTCGACAATGCGTACATTGCCCACCGTGCCGGCGCGGCCAATATCCAGCTGCTGGGCCTGATTAAGCAGGCCCGTGTAGGTTTGATTGCTCACCTGGACATCGCGGGTCAACCGGAGCAGTTCCTGTTGGGTATCCGGCAGGTTGCCGACCTGCTTGTCTATGCCATCCTTTTGCGCCTGCAGCTGACCGATCTGTTGCATCAGCGCCTGATAAGCCGGGTGTTGCGGAGTAAACCTACGCTCAATGTCAGCCAGTTGCATGCGCAACTGCTGGATGTTGGTTTCAACCGCGACCTCCTGGGTCAGCAGTGCCTTGGTCTGCATCGTGATATCTACGGAATTTGCGCGAATCTGGAATGCATTCAGTGCTGCAGTGGCTTTTTCAAGATCACGACGCACATTGGGCAGTTGCTCTTTGACAAATTTCAGACTGTTTGCCGCCTCAGCCGAATTGCGGTCCACATTCTGTCGCACATAAATTTCACTGACTTGGTCAAGTAGTTGAGCAGCCAACTCAGGATCTGCACTTTCGTAAGTCAACGCAATGATGCCGGAATCCTTGCCCTGCTCACTGGCATTGATGCTCTGTTGCAAGTTGTTGATGACCGCCAACTCACGATGACGGATGACATTAAAATGCGTCCCAGGATTGGCGACCAGGTCTTTAACCTGCATAGTCACACCATGCCCACTGACGTACTGTCCCATTTGGCCGTTGACCAAGGTGCCGCCATCATTGTCCAGCAGCGTATAAGTTCCGCGCTCACCTGCGATCAGGACTAATGGTTTGTCTAACAGAGAGGTAGGGACATCCATCTGGAAGATATCCAGTTTTGCTCCACCCCAGTCATAACGACTCAGTCCCAATTTAGCTGGAGCCACTGCACCAGATTGCTCAGGCGAATAATGGCCCGCAATGAAATTTCCGATTAGTGGAAATCGCTGCGGACTAACCTCCATGGTCAGATTTAGGTTATTAACTGCCTTGCCAATCACGGTCCGTGAAGTAATCAATGCAATCTCAGTTGTTGCCTCCGAGTTGGAAGCACCGAGCGTCTGCGTGATCGCGCTTAAGCCCGGTAGATCCGGTACCTTCTGCTCAACTTGAACGACTGCATTAGCCTGATAGATCGAAGTGGCCAGCAATGCATATGCGATGCTGATCAGGAAAAATATGCCAGTGACAATACCGATCAACCATTTATGGTCATTTAGCGTGCCTAGCAACGCACCCAGATCAATTTCGTCATCGCGCTGCGATAGGTCTTGTGTAGCGGCCATCGAGGTGGTTGTCCCTTAGTTTATTTGATGATGCTTAGAGGTAACGCAGCCAGCTATCAACGCCTTGCTTGATCATGCCGTAAACATGATCGAAAGCTTCTCGCTGCTGACGATACGGGTCGGGAATATCACGTCCCAACAACCATTTATCCAGCAAAAAGATCTTGCCGTTAGCTTCGGGGGCCAACCGCGTCATGGCGCCCACATGACTTTTTTCCATGCTGAGCACTAGATCAGCCTCGCGCAACATAGCCGGGGTAAGCTGGCGCGCACGATGCGCCGTTCCATCTATGCCATGCTCCGCTAGCAGCTGTAACGCGGCAGCATCCATCCCGCCCCCTATCAGCGCACCTAGACCTGCACTACCAAGCTGGATATCACGTGATACCAGATGTTGACGTAACAGGTATTCGGCTGTCGGACTACGACAGATGTTGCCTATACAAACAATCAATATCCGTTTGAACACTGTACTGAAATACTCCTCAAGCCCTGCTAGAGATCGGGACAATCGCTGGTGATCTCGCTGCTTGCAGGTACATCCAACCAAGCCAGCGGCTCCTCTCAGCATCTCTTCCCACACGCCCATGTACATACCCATCTCGACATGTACAACTATGCCTTCCGGTCGGCCGGCTAGTATAGCCAATACCATGTACATGAAAGGCTTATCTAAGATTTGATGCATATGGACCCTTCAGCTTCATTGCAGCTATACTCAATGCAGGCGCGCCTACAATTTGTGAAAGCGCGGTTACCCGGGGACCTTATCCATGAAGAAGTTGATCGTTGCGCTTCTGGCCGCAGGCCTGATGGGCTCTGCATTTGCTCAGCCGGCTTCGCCGCAAGGTGGCCAGCAATCTGCACCGCCTCCACCCGCTAGCCTCGCACCGTCCGTACCTGGTGCAAAGACTGCCAGCACGGAGTCTCTGGGTGATCTGACCCCGTTTTATGTCGTGGCAGGTATCGCAGCCGTCGGCGTGATTGTCGTCGCCAGCGGGAGTAGCGGCGGGAAAAAGGCCGCAACTACCGGGACGCACTGACAGGCGTCTTCGTTCAAAAGCCGTGCCGGGTACGCCCGGCACGGCTTTTTTGTGCCTATCGAGAGGAGCTATTCCAAAGCATTCTGGACAGAATTTTAGATAGCAAACGCTGCCTAGTCAGGTAAGGGCATGAGAGTAGCCACGATGCTTCCTTCACGTAGAGTGCGGGTATACTCTTGCACGTCCACCTCTGGACCCTGGTCACAAGGAGCTATTTTATGAAGAAGATGCTTGCCACCCTTCTTGCTTCCAGCATGATGGTCTCGGGATTTGCACAGGCCGCCGCCGCACCTCAGCCCAATGACCAGAACCAATCATCGCAGCCGGCAGTTGCTGGCGCAGCTGCCGCCAGCTCGGCGTCTTCCGGCGGCGTCACCGCTGCTACTGTTGTAGGTGTCGGCATTGTTGTTGCCGCTGTTGCCCTTATCGCCGTCGGCGCGCACCGCAACGGGCATACCAGCGGCACTACCGGGACTCATTAAGTCTCCGCCTTACGGTGTCAAAAACGTGCCGACCCATTCGGCACGTTTTTTGTGCCTGCCGTTCGCCTTCCTGAACATCGATGAGCCACACCTGATCGTGAAAAAATTATCCTCCTTGACCCTTATTGCCCTCACGGCACTTCTGCATGGCTGCATGTGGGCGCCGGGACAGCACATGTCTACCAGCAGTCTTGTCCGTGGTGATTCTGCCGACAATAGCCATGTGGAGCTGATACCGATCACCCCGAAGTTGCTGGCGATGAACCGCGCTTCGGCACAAGCAATTGCCATTCCAGATGCGCTGCTGACGTACCAGCCTGAGCCCTATCGTATTGGTCCAGGCGACAGCCTCTACATCACCGTCTGGGATCATCCGGAGCTGACCTCGCCAGCTGGCCCACAGCAGGCAACCATTGCCAATGGCCGTCTCGTGCGCTCGGATGGCACGCTGTTTTATCCATATATTGGCGGCCCCTTGAGGGTTGCCGGCATGACGATCGAGGAACTGCGCGAAGCAATAACCAAAAAGCTCGCCACCTACGTTGCGAAGCCACAGGTTGATGTCAGTGTTGTCGGTTATGGAAGCCAACGCGTGCTGTTGCAGGGTGCCTTCATGAAAACCGACCCTCAACCGATCACAGCGGTACCGCTGACGCTGACGCTGGCGTTAGGCATAGCCACCATCAACACCGAGCAAGCTAATCTGTCTGGCTTGGTACTGAGCAGGGATGGACATGATTACCACTTGGATTTAGATGCGCTGAACAGCGATAGAAATGTGGCGAGAGATATTTATCTGAAGCCGGGTGATCGTCTATTTCTGCCTTACAACGATCGCCAAGAAGCCTATGTCGTGGGTGAGGTGAATCATCCCTTGGCCATCCGCTTCAAGACTTCCGATCTTACGCTGAACCAAGCGCTGGGCCGTGCTGGTGGTCTCAACGAGACTACATCCAAGGGCAAGGCGGTTTATGTGATCCGTGGTGTGGAAGATCTCGAACAAGCGCCAGCCAAAGTGTTCCAGCTCGATGCGCGATCGCCAGTAGCATTTGCCTTGGCCAGCCAGTTCAAGGTGAAACCAGGTGATGTTGTATTCGTTGGCCCTGCTGGCGTTACTCGCTGGAATCGCCTACTGAGCCAGTTGTTACCGGTATCAGGCCTGATCAGCAGCGCGGCCAGTGCAAATTACGAACTGGGCCATTGATCCTCGTTGGAGCGTGAAAACGCCTGTGGGGTTTGACTTGAGTCGCAATGCTTGTGCATCTCGTCGAATTTCGAGGCTGTCGCGATGGAAATCGCTTCCACAAGTTTTGGCAATCGCGTAGACAATGCCCTTTTAAACAGTTCAATACTGTGCCAGATAAGAACATGAGGACCCAGGCTTGCAACCGGATCAGCTGACGAACACTGCATGCACAACGACGTCGAAAGCATGCTCAGCTGCGAGGTACGCGACGCCAACGCGATGCTGGCCTCGTTCCTTGCTTGCAGGTTCTTTGCTGCTACTGAGCTTGCATGGTTGCACGGACTTGTCGCGCTCGTCGGTCGACACCATGAAGCTGGCAGTGCAGCGTCACCCCCACGTCGAACCTACCGCCGCCGAGGTAGCTGCCAAACCGTATTACCAGATGCAGGCGACCAGTCCTGACGGTAGTGCGGTCCTGATTCTCGGCAACCTGGATGGTCAGCGCCAGGCGTGGTACGGCACCCATCAGGTCGTGGTGTTCCTTGAGCATGGTCGGATCGTGCAGACTGCCGGCCTGCATCAGAACCTGGATGGACTGCAGCTGCCTGCCAATGATCCCTTCGCGCGTGGACTGCAGACGCTCACCGCACCGGTGGATTACAGCTACACGCAGGACTGGTCGCCCGGCTACCGCTATGGCGTGCATGTTGATGCCAGACTGATACCGGCCGGCACTGAACAGATCAGCATTCTCGGCACCACCCATCAGGTATTGCGCGTGGATGAGCGGATCAATGCGCCGGCTGCGCATGACCGCACCATCAATCACTACTGGGTCGATCCCCAGGATGGCTTCATCTGGAAGAGCGAGCAGCAGGTGGCTCCAGGTCTGATCCTGCAACTGCTGCAACTGCACCCGTACCGGGAGAAGCAGGGATGAGGCGCGCGCTGCGTTGCGCGTATGCGCTGGCCTTGCTGGCGACGTCGACAGCGGGATTTGCTGCAGCCATGCAGGTGCAAGTGGGCGGCGCCGTGACCACGGAGAGAACGGCCATGCTGAAGGATCACGCCCGCCTCAGCGATGCCGCACTCGCCGCCCGGCCGCTTCCAACGGCCTACATGCTTGGAGCAGCATGGCTTCGCCCGAGCCTGCGGGAATCGCAGCAGCGATTGAAGGCAGGCATATTGTTTGACTTGACCAGCCTGCAGCAGCGCGCCATCAGCAAGGACAAGCCGGAGCTGGCCACGCTCGCCGGCAACCTGCTGGACTGGATCAAGCCGATGCCGGTCACCGGGAGGCAGCCGGCCTTGCTCGATCCGCGCGCGGTGGAGGTGGATGCGCCGGAGAACCATCCGCTTGCCGACGGCGATCGCCTGTATTACCCGTTGCGCCCGGACACCATCCGCGTGGTCGGTGCCGTGCGACAGGCGTGTTCCCTGCCATTGGTGCCGCTGCAGGATGCCCGTCTCTATCTGGCGTCATGCCCAATGGCCGACCAGGCCGATCGGGACACGATCTATGTGATCGAACCGGATGGCCGTATGTTCGTAGAGGATGTCGCCCTGTGGAACCGGACCGTGCCGAAGATGCTGGCGCCGGGCGCCTTGATCTACGTGCCGCTGAGTACTCACGCGATCAAGCCGGTTGACCCGTCATTGAACGACGACCTGGCTGCGTTTCTGGCGACACAGTTGTTGCCGGGGCCGGGGGTGGAATGATGGATTTCTGGCAAGAGCTTCACCCCCTCCCTACCTCCCCCTGCAAGCAGGGGGAGGAGCTGAAGCCGCAGCGTGCTGATTTGGGATCTTGTCCTTCACCTGTTTGCGGATGGCGTTCACCACGGCTTTCTGACGCTCTCTTGAGAAACCACTACAGGAACCCGTGGGTTTGAACACCAGGCTCCAACTTATCCGTCGTCGCTGCACTTGCCTGCTACCGCTGGCCGGCTGGTTGATGGCTTGTTCTGTACATGCGCAAAACGCACCTACGCAGAGCGACTGGGGTGGTGCCGGGCTATGGCAAACCCCGACCGCGCGGATGGCTGATGAAGGCGAGGTGGCGTTCACCGCCGACCGCACCTCGCCGTATACCCGCTACAACTTCACTCTGCAGCCGCTGCCATGGCTGGAGGGAGTTTTCCGCTATGTGGACATCTCCAATATCCCCTATGGGCCTGAATCGCTGAGTGGTACTCAGAGCCTCAAAGACAAGTCGATCGACGCCAAGGTGCGGCTGTGGCAGGAAAGTCGCTACCTGCCGGCGTTCGCGGTCGGCATTCGCGATCTGGGCGGTACCGGCCTGTTCTCCAGCGAATATTTCGTCGCCAACAAGCGCTTCGGGCCGGTCGATGCGAGCCTGGGTCTGGCCTGGGGTTACATGGGCGCCCGCGGCGATATCGGCAATCCGTTCGATATCATCAGCGACAAATTCAGTGTCCGCCCCACCGGCACCTTGGGCAGCGGCGGCGAGATCAGCGGCAACCGTTACTTCCGCGGTCCCACCGCCCTCTTCGGCGGCATCAGCTACCAGACACCATGGCAACCGCTGATCCTGAAGCTGGAATACGAGGGCAACAATTACAAGCACGAACCTCACGACGACAACCAGCAGCAACGCACGCCCGTCAACGTCGGTGCGGTTTACAGGCTCAATCGAAACATCGACGTGAGTCTGGCCTTCGAGCGTGGCACCACCGCGATGTTCGGCTTCACCTTGCACACCAACCTGGCCCAGGACACCGGGCCGGCCAAGCTGCTCGATCCACCGCCGCCCGTGCGCGCGCAGACCCCGCCCACGCAGTCGCCGGAACAGGTGGATTGGGCGACGGTCAGCAAGGATCTGCGCAGCAACGCCGGCATCGAGGTGTCCAAGATCACCCGCCGCGACAGCGAAATCGTGGTCACGGGCGAGCAGAAGCGTTACTTCTATCCCGCCAAGGGCGTGGGGCGCACGGCCCGCGTGCTGGACAACCAGCTCGGACCGGACATCGACTGGTTCACCGTGGTGGACACCCAGGCAGGCATGCCGATGGTCGCCACCAGCGTGCATCGGCAGCGCTTCGATGACCTGCTCGACTACAACATCGACCTGCAATCGTTCCGCCGCAGCGTCGAACAGGACACGCCCTTGCCGCAGCACGAGGAAGTGCTGTACCAGGCCACGCCGAAGAAATTCGATGGCGGCCTGGCGCTCAACTACAGCCAGTCCCTGGGTGGCCCGAACGCGTTCATCCTGTACCAAGTGTCTGCCGACTACGACGCCGACTACCACTTCACCCCGAACCTGTGGTGGAGCGGCGACGTCAGCGCGAACCTGCTCAACAACTACGACAAGTTCACCTACGACGCGCCGAGCGAGCTGCCACGCGTGCGTACCTATATCCGCGAGTACCTCACCAGTTCGACCATCACCATGCCGGTGTTCCAGCTGACCACGACCCAGCGCCTGGACACCGATCTCTACGGCATGGCCTATGCGGGCATGCTGGAGAGCATGTTCGGCGGTGCCGGCGGCGAAGTGCTTTACCGTCCGATGGGCGAGCGCTGGGCCATCGGCGCCGACGTCAACTGGGTCAAGCAGCGCGGCTTCGATCAGGGTTTCACGTTCCGCGACTATCACGTCGTCACCGGCCAGGTGACCGGCTATTTCGACCTGGGCTACAAGGACGTCACGCTCAAGCTCAGTGCCGGCCGTTACCTGGCAGGCGACTGGGGCACCACCATCGATATCTCGCGCAAGTTCAGCAACGGTGTGCAGATCGGCGCCTATGCCACCTTCACCAACGTGTCGGCCGCGCAGTTCGGCGAAGGCAGTTTCGACAAGGGCATCTACGTGTCGATTCCGTTCGATCTGATCCTGCCGGGCTCGCACGTGCGCAGCGCCAATATCCTGTGGGAACCCCTGCTGCGCGATGGCGGCGCACGCCTGGACAAGCGCTACAACCTGTATGACCTGACCAGCGATCGCGACAGCGACCTGTTCCAGGACAACCTGAAGATGATTACCGAGTAGGTACACGCCATCTGCTGCGGATGCGATTTCAGGGAACCATGCGTGAACCGTATTGGATGTCATCCCGGCGAAAGCGGAATGTTGCCACGGGAATGTTTCAGGGTTCCCTGAAGAGCATGCCGAAAACCATCGTCATTCCTGCGAAAGCCGGGATGACGAGCAAAAACCGGTTTCGAGGCTCCCCTGAAGTCACTCCGGTGAATGCAGAAGACGCGTTTCAGGCAGCCCGAACTCGCCAAGCAGCAAGTCCGCGTCACCCAGATGACCTGTGACGGGTGACAGGCGGCGGGCACTCTGCAACCATCAGACTCTTTCAGCGCATCAACGCCCGCGCAGGAGCTTCCATGTCCTCATCCAGCCCTCTCCGCCGCGACGTCGGCCCGTTCGCCCTGATGCTTACCGGCCTGGGCTCGATCATCGGCTCCGGCTGGCTGTTCGGCGCATGGAAGGCGGCAGGCCTGGCCGGGCCCGGCGCGGTATGGGCGTGGGTGCTGGGTGCTGCGATCATCATGACGATTGCGCTGACCTATGCCGAACTGGGCGCGATGTTTCCCGAGTCCGGCGGCATGGTGCGCTACAGCCATTACTCGCATGGCTCGCTGGTCGGCTTCATCGGCGCGTGGGCGAACTGGATCGCTATCGTGTCGGTGATCTCGGTGGAGGCCGAGGCCTCGGTGCAGTACATGTCCGGCTGGAAGTGGCAATGGGCGAAGGACCTGTACGCGCATGTGCCGGGCGGACAAGGAGAGCTGAGCCATATCGGCCTGGCTATCGCTGCGGTGCTGGTGATCGTCTATTTCCTGATGAACTTCTGGAGCGTGAAGCTGTTTGCTCACTCGAATACCGCGATCACCGTGTTCAAGCTGGTGGTGCCGGCAGCGACCGGCCTGCTGCTGATCGCCAGCGGCTTTCATCCTGAAAATTTCTCGGTCGGCATCCACGGTGGCGCGCATGTGACGGACTTCGCGGCCATCCTCACTGCCGTGGCTACCGCCGGCATCGTGTTCAGCTTCAACGGTTTCCAGAGTCCGGTGAATCTCGCCGGCGAAGCACGCAATCCGGGCAGGAGCATCCCGTTCGCGATCGTCGGCTCGATCGGGATCGCCACCGTCGTCTACGTGATCCTGCAGGTCGCCTACATCGGCGCGGTGCCGCCGGATCTGCTGGCCAAGGCCGGCTGGCACGGCCTCGATTTCAGCTCGCCGTTTGCGGACCTGGCGAAGATTCTCGGCCTGTTCTGGCTGGCTAACCTGCTGTTCCTCGATGCATTCATCAGCCCCAGCGGCACCGGCATGACCTACACCGCCACCACTGCGCGGATGATCTACGGCATGGAGCGCAACGGCACGCTGCCGAAGATCCTCGGCCTGGTGGACCCGAAGTCGGGCGTGCCACGCCCGGCAATGTGGCTGAACCTGGTGGTGTCGTTCCTGTTCCTGTTCTTCTTCCGCGGCTGGGGCACGCTGGCGGCGGTGATCTCGGTAGCCACGATCATTTCCTACCTCACCGGTCCGATCAGCGTGATGACGCTGCGTCGCACCGCGCCGGAACTGCACCGCCCGCTGCGCCTGAAAGGCCTGCCAGTGCTCGCCGGCATCGCCTTCATCATGTCGACCGAGCTGCTGTACTGGGCAAAGTGGCCGCTGACCGGCGAGATCATCCTGCTGATGGTGGTGGCATTACCGGTGTACCTGTACTACCAGGCCAAGAGCGGTTGGCACGACTTCGCGCGTCAGATGAAAGGTGCGTGGTGGCTGGTGTTCTACCTGCCGACACTGGCCTTCGTCTCATGGGCCGGCAGCACCACCTTCGGCGGCCAGGGCTATCTGTCCTACGGCGTGGATCTCGCGGTGGTCGCGGTGATCGGCCTGGTGTTCTATCTGTGGGGTGTGAAGTCCGGCTGGCGGACGCCGTCGGTGGAAGCGGCGCAACTGGAAGCGCAAAGTGATCCGGCCTCGCCGTTGGTGCCACCGGATGAGGCGACAGCAGAGCGCATCACCGGGCACTGAGCTTCGATCATTTGACCAAACAAGAACGCGTGGCTCATCGCCGCGCGTTTTTTGTTTCGAATGCTCCCATCCGACTACATCCGCGCCTGACAGCAGCAGCAGTGGGGATAGCCCGAATAACTCGTCATCCCAGCGAAAGCTGGGACCCAGTGCCGTTGCAAGACACTGAAGACGCTGGATTCCAGCTCTTGCCCCCTGTTCGGGGTTCGCTGGAATGACGGGCAAAGACTTATTCAGACCATCCTTAGTTGTAAAGTAAACACTTGGATCGTGGCCTTCACGTTGCTCAACCGAGGGACGTCAGATGAATCCGCAGAAGCCAGTCGGTGCGCGAGTCAAGATTTCGAAGAACGGCCCCTATCTCGTTTCGGGCGGCCTGCCTCTGCACAAGGAGACTATCGGCACGAACGAGGATGCCGAGTCGACAAAGTGGGAAAAGGGGCAGCAGTATGCTGCGGAGGAGCAATACGCACTGTGTCGCTGCGGCCATAGCGCGAACAAACCGTTCTGCGACGGCACGCATGCGAAGGTCGATTTTGACGGCAGCGAAACCGCGAGTCGCCAGCCATATCTCGAACAGGCTCAGGTCATCCGCGGTCCGACCATGTCGCTGACCGATGTCGAGGGCCTGTGCGCGTTCGCACGCTTTTGCGATCCGCATGGCCAGGTATGGAATCTGGTCAACCAGACCGACGATCCCTCCGCCGCCAAGCATTTCGTCAGCCAGACTTGTGCCTGTCCGTCGGGGCGACTGGTGGCCTGGGACAATGCGACCGGCAAACCGATCGAGCCCGCGCTTGAACCATCGATCGGCCTGATCGAGGATCCTGCGCAGAACTGTTCCGGACCGATCTGGTTGCGTGGCGGCGTGCAATTGATCGGTGCCGACGGCTTCGAATACGAGGTGCGCAACCGCATGACCCTGTGCCGCTGCGGCGAGTCGCAGAACAAGCCGTTCTGCGACGGCACACATGCATCCATGGGATTCAGCGACAGCGAATGAGTGCGCTGACCAAGCAGCATCAGGCCAGCGCCAGTACATCTCCCAACAACGCCTGTGCGGTCACTTCCGGCCCCGCGCCCGGCCCCTGGATCACCAGCGGCTGGGTGTTGTAGCGGGTAGTAGTAAGGGCGAACTGGTTGTCGGTGCCGTACAGGCGCGCAGCCGGATGAGTCAGCGGCACTTCGACCAGACCGACACGGGCGCGGCCGCGCTGGTTCAGGCGGGCGAGGAAGCGCAGCACGCAACCGCGTGACTTCGCGTCGGCATGCAGCTTCGCCAGCGGCTCGTCCAGTTCCTCCAGCCGTGCGAGAAAGGACTCGGTATCCAGCGCACGCAACGGCTCGGGTACCAGACCCTGTACATCCACCTCGTCGGTGCCGAGCGAGAAACCGGCATTGCGGGCGATGATCAGCAGCTTGCGCGCCACGTCCTCGCCAGAAAGATCCGAGCGCGGATCGGGCTCGGTGTAGCCCAGTCGACGCGCCTCGCGCAGCAAGGCAGAGAATGGCTGGCTGCCGTCGTACTGGTTGAACAGCCACGACAGCGAACCGGAGAACACACCTTCCAGCGTGAGCAGGCTGTCACCGCAAGTGCGCAAACGGCGTAGCGTGGACAGCACCGGCAGGCCGGCTCCAACAGTGGCCGAATCGCCATAACAACCGCCATTCGCGACCGCCGCCTGCAGCGCACGCCAGCCGGGCAGTTCGCCGCCCGCCAGCGCCTTGTTCGCGGTGACCACGTGACAACCACGCGCCAGCCATTCAGCGTGGCGTGAGGCCAGGGACACGCTGGCGGTGGCGTCGACGATCACCTTCACCGCCGCACCGCTGGCATCCAGCACCTTGAGCAGGTGGGCGTTGTCACGCGTATCGCCCTGACTGTTCAGCTGCTCGCGCAGGCTGCGATGGGCCAGATGGACCGGATCGGTCTGCTGGCGACGCGAGTTGGCCGCACCGACCAGCCGTACGCTGACCGCAGCCGACGTATTGAGCAGCTTCAACAACGCGCCACCGACCACGCCGGTACCCAGCAGCACGATGGCAATCGTGGGCGCGGTTCCAGTTGCAAGGGTGGCGCGCGGCAGCTTCCGGTCAACCGCAGCAGCCGCTTCCACCAGTACCGCGCTCATGCGATCACCCGGCGTTTGGATTTATCCACGGCGACGGCACGCAGCAGCGCCGCATCGAGATCACGCAGCAGGTCGTCGCCATCCTCGATGCCCACGGACACCCGCAACAGGCTGTCGGCGATACCGGCGGCGTGACGCGCCTCCACCGCCATCGACGAGTGCGTCATCGAGGCCGGATGCGCGATCAGGCTCTCCACGCCGCCCAGCGATTCGGCCAGCGAGAAATACTGCAAGCCATCGACGAACGCTTCGATCTGGGTCACATCGCCTTCCAGCTCGAAACTGAGCATGGCGCCGAAGCCCTGCTGCTGGCGCGCGGCCAGGGCATGCCCAGCGTGACTGGCAAGACCGGGGTAATACACCTTGCGTACGGCGGGGTGGGCATCCAGCTGCACGGCAATGCGTTCGGCGTTCTCCTGATGCTGACGCAGGCGTACCGACAGGGTACGCAGACCGCGCAAGGTCAGATAGCTGTCGAACGGCGCGCCGGTGAGACCGTTGCAATTGGCCCACCACTTCAGCTGCTCGAACACGGCCGGCTCACGCGCCACCACCGCGCCGCCGACCACGTCGCTGTGGCCGTTGATGTACTTGGTGGTGGAGTGCACCACCACATCAGCGCCGAGCAGCAACGGCTGCTGCAGGGCCGGCGACAGGAAGGTGTTGTCGACCACTACCAGCGCACCGACCGCATGCGCGGCCTGCGCCACGTGGCGGATGTCGGTGATCCGCAGCAAGGGATTGGACGGCGTCTCCACCCAGACCAGCGCCGGTTTCTGCGCCAGGCCGGCGGCGAGCGACACGCTGTCGGTCAGGTCGACGAAATCGACGCTGAAGCGCCCCTTCTTCGCCCACGCATCCAGCAAGCGCCACGTACCACCGTAACAATCATGCGCCGCGAGGACTTTCGATCCCGCCGGTACCAGTTCCAGCGCCAGCGCCACCGCCGACATCCCGCTGGACGTCACCACTGCGCCGGCGCCCTGCTCCAGTTCCGCCAGCGCGTTGCCGAGCAGATCACGGGTGGGATTGCCGCTGCGCGAATAATCGTAGGCACGCTTGCCGCCGAGGCCCGCGAAACTGTAGTTGCTCGACAGATGCAGCGGCGGCACCACCGCGCCGTGCTGGGTGTCGCTTTCGATGCCGGCGCGCACGGCGCGGGTACAGGGGGCGGACTCGCTCATGGGTGGATCTCCAGTTCTTGTCAGTTATCAGATGAAGTCAGGCGAGCGCTTCGCGCAACAGCGGCGCGAGCTGCTCGGGTTCCTTGAGGAAGGCATCGTGGCCGTACGGCGACTCGACCACTTCCAGCGTGGCCGGGCCATGCAGGCGGCGCTGCAGCTCGCACAGGTCGGCCAGCGGCACCAGCCGGTCGGACGGGAAGCCGATCAGCGTGGCGGGCGTCGGGATCTGCTCCGGCGCCACGTCATGCAGGTCGATCGACTCGGATAGCGCAAGGAAACGATCTGCATCGAAGCGCTCGACGAAGCGGCGTCCCTGATGCTCCAGATAGTCCTCGACCGGGAAATGGAAGCGCTCGTCACGCCATTCCGGGCCACCGGCAAAGCGCCGGCCGAATTCGCCGCTGCCGCGGTAAGTGGTGATTGCCAGCTGGCGTGCCAAAGCCAGCGCCTCGTCGACCCGACCGGTCGACTGGCCGAGCCGCATGATGCCGCGCTGCACGCTGCGCTGCGCGGTGGCCAGCGGATGCGGCCGGTGCGCGCCGGCCAGCAACAGCAGCCGATCGACGCAACGCGGATGGCGTGCAGCGAAGGCCAGCGCCACCATCGCGCCATACGAGGAACCGACGAAGGCATGCGCCTGCGGGATCGCCAGCGCCTGCAGCAGCGCCGCCAGCGCGTCGGCCTGATCCTCGCTGGATACCGAGTCGACGCCCAGCTCGGCCGGGGTCAGCCAGTCGATCGCCAGCACACGCCAGCGCTCCAGATCGATTGCCGCACCGGTGCCCACCAGCGCCTGCCACCAGCCCGGAGCACTGTCGCCGTCCAGTGCGGTGATATCGCGGCTGGCCGAGATGCCGCCCTGCACGATCAGCGTGGGTGCATCCGGCGCGCCGCACCACAGGTAGCGCACCTCGACCTCGCGCGGACCGCTGCCGTATTTGGGGGTGAGCTGCAACCGACGCGTGCTGCGCTGGGCGGTCAGCTGCGGGCGCGCGTGTCGCGGCTCCAGGCCCTCGACAAACGCGGCGTGACTGGTCTCGACATAGCGGGTTTCGGGCAGGAAGGTCATCTCGCTCTCCGGTAGGCATCGCCCTGCGCAGTACCGGAAAGGTCGCCACTCCGGGATCGGCAGCGGATAGCTGCGCTACGGATGACGCCCATCTACCGGTCGGTGCCGAAGCACCTCCGCAGGAGTTGGCACCGTGGCGGAAACGCTCCGCAGGTTGCCCCGGCTTCAAAGGGCCTGTCCCTCAGCCGGTCTCGATGAGTGTGGCGATATTGGACGCATGTCCTGCTCGTGTCAATAGACGTCTAAACATCTAAACGCATATATGTTTATTAGTCATAACGCTCTTCAGCCTACGCGAAGCATAAGCATGTCGCTCAACCACACCATTGCCGCAAGCCGATCACGCTGGCCAACCGGCAACCAGGAACACCTCCGGCGAAGCGGCGACGAAGATGAAGCCCCACCCTGGACTGGCACCGGCGCCGCCACGCTTGCCCCACAAGGGAATTCCCTGCGGGTGACCTGAATAATTCGTCATCCCAGCGAACTCCGGACAGGGGACAAGAGCTTGAACCCCGCGATGCTGCAAGGCACGAAAGACAAAAGCGCTGGATTGACCAGCTTCGTTGTTGTGGAGCTTTCCAGCCTTCGCTGGCATGACGGGCAAAATTTGTTCGACTGTCCCTGGCGGCAACGGCAGCCAGGTCGGCATCGCTTCATCCGCGTCCTGTTAACGTATCCGCATGACCGAACACCCCGATACGGCGATGCTGCACACCCGGCTGCAACGCGACGGCTTTGCCTTTCTCACCGCCGCCCAGATGCGCGACCTGCTGCAGATGCAGGCACTGGGCGACTGGCCTGCGTTCGTGGCCAGCTGGAACGAGCTGGGTCCTGACACCTATCTGGCCGCACGCGGGCGGCACCGGCGCCGGCGGCATGCCGTGTTCTCCGCCGACGCGAGCGGCGAGATCCGCCGCGAGCCGCACCAGCCGCATTACCAGAGCCTGACCTACAACGCGCTGCAGGGCGATATCCAGCGCTGGTTCGAGCCGGTGCGACCGGCGGTCGCCGAAGGCGCCAGCCTGCGCCGCATCCTTGCCTACTGCCGGGAGTTGTTCGGCGCCCTTGCGCCGGCTACCCGCCACTGGCATATCGAGGTGCATCAGTTCCGCATCGAGGCACGCGCCGACGAAGCCGGCGAGCCGACCCCGGAGGGCGTGCATCGCGACGGCGTCGACTACGTGCTGGTGCTGCTGATCGACCGCGCCAACATCGAGAGCGGCACCACCACCATCCACGCCCACGATGGCACCCTGTTGGGCAGCTTCACGCTCACCCATGCACTGGACGCCGCGCTGGTCGACGATGCCCGTGTCTGCCACGGCGTCACTGCGGTGACGCCGCTCGACCCCACACTGGCAGCCCATCGCGACGTGCTGGTGGTGACGTTCAAGGCGTCCGCATGAGTATTCTGCTTATCGCCGCCATTGTTACGACATCGTCAGCTGACGGGCGCCGCGCACGGAGTACCCCGGGCAGGCCGCGAATTTGCTGGAACGGCCATCAACGTCCGCGTTACGTCACACCTGTCATGATGTAGCCCACATCCTTCAGAAGGCAGGCCCATGTCCCTCGATTCACCTCATCGCAGGGACAACGCTGCTCCTCCTCCGCCACACCATGCCATCGGGGAGCGATTGAAGTTCAGCGGTGACAACTCCTTCCACCGCGAACTGCGCCGGCGTGTCGATGCCGAGTTCAAGCGCAGCGGTCGCCGCCAGCGCGACAGTGCGCAGATGTACCTGAAGACGGCGATCATCCTGGCCTTGTTCGCACTCACTTATGCGGCGCTGGTGTTCTTCGCGACCAGCGGATGGCAGGCCCTGTGGCTGAGCATCGTGCTTGGCGTGGCGACGGCCGGGATCGGTTTCAACATCATGCATGACGGCGGCCATCAGGCGTATTCGGAGCGTCGCTGGATCAACCGGCTGATGGCGATGACGCTGGACATGGTCGGCGGCAGTTCGTACATCTGGCAGTGGAAGCACGCGCGCTTTCACCATACCTGGGTCAACGTCGCCGGCCATGACAGCGACATCGACCTCGGCGTGCTGGGACGCCTGTCGCCACGGCAACCCCGGCGCCCGTGGCATCGCTGGCAGCATTTCTACCTGTGGGTGCTGTACGGCGTCACCGCGATCCGCTGGCATCTGTACGGCGACTTCCGCGACATGATCACCGGCACGGTCGGCGAGCGTCCGTTCGCGCGGCCACGCGGCTGGGACCTGGTCGTGTTCGTGGCCGGCAAACTGGCGTTCTTCACCCTCGCCTTCGGGCTGCCACTGGTCTTCCATTCGATCGGTGCCGTGCTGCTGTTCTACACGGTGACCGCCGCCGTCGCCGGCATCCTGCTGGCGCTGGTGTTCCAGATGGCGCATGTGGTGGAACAGGCGGCGTTTCCCGAGCCCGATGAAGGCGGTCAGCACATGGACACGCCATGGGCGATCCACCAGCTGCAGACCACGGTGGATTTCGCGCGCGGCAATCGCGTACTCAGCTGGCTGATCGGCGGCTTGAATTTCCAGGTGGAGCACCACCTGTTTCCACGCATCTCCCACGTGCACTATGCGGCGGTCGCCCGCGTGGTGGAAGAGACCTGCCGCGAATTCGGCGTGACCTACCTCGAACACCGCACGTTCGCTGCCGGTATCGCCTCGCATTACCGCTGGCTGCGGCGGCTGGGCCAGCCGGCGATTGTCGCCGCTGCTGTTCCCGTGCTGACGCCCGTGCCCGCAGTGCACGGCTGAGCGAGCCACAAGCCCGGCCCCGCACGTTTGCGGTGCATCGAAACGGCTGCGACACTTCGCTGCAAGACGCCGAGCACCGGGCGTCGCCACCCGCCTTTCCAAGGGAACCTGCGTCATGTCCATTGCCGCCCATGTCGTGATCGCCCTGATCGCCCTGCTGCACGTTTGGTTCCTGATCCTGGAGATGTTCCTGTGGACCCGGCCGTCCGGCCGCCGCGCATTCGGGCTCACCGCCGAATTCGCCGAACAGTCGAAGGCGCTCGCCGCCAACCAGGGCCTCTACAACGGCTTCCTCGCCGCCGGACTCATCTGGGGCCTCTGCCTGGGCAGCGCCGGTTTCGGCGTGAAGGTGTTCTTTCTCGGCTGCGTGCTGGTCGCCGGCATCTTCGGCGGCCTCACGGCGAGCAGGAAGATCCTTTGGATACAGGCGTTGCCGGCAGCCATTGGGCTGGCACTCGTCCATCTGGCCTGAGCAGGCAGATACCGATGGCGACACCCTCTGGCGAAACTGTCGGACAACGCTTCGATCCCGCCTTGATGCAGCACGCCCGCGAAAAATCCTGGGCTGCGCTGCACCGCATCCGCGAACGCATGCATCCGGGCATCAGCGAGGACGAGGCGAAAACCGGGGCGGCCGAGGTATTTCGCGAGCTTGGCTTCGAACGGCTGTGGCATCCGGTATTGATCCGCATCGGCGCGAACACCACCAAGACCTATCGGCAGCGCTCCGACCCCAGCGTGCGGCTGGGCGAGAACGACAGCTACTTCATCGACCTCGGGCTGGTATTCGACGGCCACGAGGGCGACGTGGGCGAGACCTTCGTGGTGGGCCATGCACCCGAGCGGCAGGCTTGCGCCGATGCCGCACGCAGGTTGTTCCATGAAGTGGCCGAGGTATGGCGTGTGCAGGAGTTGAGCGGCCAGGCGCTGTACGCGTTTGCCGGTGAACGCGCGCAGGCGATGGGCTGGCGGCTCAACCACGAAATCAAGGGACACCGGGTCGGCGATTTTCCGCATTCGGTGCACAAGGCCGGCGATCTTGGCGATCTGGAAGCAGCGCCATCGAGCGGACTGTGGATCCTGGAGATTCAGATCGCCCATCCGGACAAGCCGTTCGGCGCGTTTTACGAAGACCTGTTGAGCCGCCCCAGCGGAAAATAGGCCTCGGCATGACCGTCATGCAGCGCCTCATCCGCATCCCGTCGTCGCCCGCTGGCTGAACCGATCCGAGCAAGCTCGCCGTCTATCGGGTATCGTGCCGCGTCCCAAGCACTTGCACCCTGCCCGCGGGGGCGGCGCAAATCCAGCCCAGCCCGCAGGCATATTGAAAAACATCCCGGAGGACAGCATCTGAGCTGGCCTCTTCACGCTTGTCCTACGCCTCTTTTTGGAATCCAGACCGTGGCCCGCCAGAAACCTCTCTCGCTTTACCGCAACATCGGCATCATTGCGCACATCGACGCCGGCAAGACCACCACCACCGAACGCGTGCTCTATTACACCGGCAAGAAGCACCAGATCATCGACGTGCACGACACCAAGGACGGCAAGGGCTCGACCACCACCGACTACATGGAGCAGGAGCGCAAGCGCGGCATCACGATCCAGTCGGCTGCCGTCTCGGCCGAATGGAAGGGCCACCAGATCAACGTGATCGACACCCCGGGACACGTCGACTTCACCATCGAGGTGAACCGTTCGCTGCGCGTGCTCGACGGCGCCGTGGTGGTGTTCGACGGCGTGGCCGGCGTGGAACCGCAGACCGAAACCAACTGGCGCCTGGCCGACCAGTACAACGTGCCGCGCGTGTGCTACATCAACAAGATGGACCGCATCGGCGCCAGCTTCGCGCATTGCGTGAAGGGTATCCGCGAGCGCCTGAACGCGCCGGCCCTGCTGTGCCAGGTTCCGCTGGGCAGCAGCGACGAGTTCTGCGGCATGGCCGACCTGGTCGCCAACGTGGCCTACATCTGGCACTCCGACGACAAGGACAGCAAGTGGGAAACCGTCTCCTTCGAGGAGGCGAAGAACCGCCTGAAGTTCGGCTCCACCGTCGACAACGACTGGGTCGCCCAGCTGCCGAAGCTGCGCGAGGAGATGATCGAGCACGCGCTGGCGATGGATGACGCAGCCTTCGAGCACCTGATCGAGACCGGCGAACACGACCCGGCGAAGCTGAAGGAATGCATCCGCAAGGGCTGCGTCACCGGCAAGCTGGTGCCGGTGTTCTGCGGTTCGTCGTACAAGAACAAGGGCGTGCAGCAGCTGCTCGACGCCGTGGTCGACTACATGCCCTACCCGGGCGAGAACGGCGGCATCGCGATGGTCGACGAGGACGGCAACGTCATCGGCGAGCAGGAAGTGACCGACGACGCGCCGGCGCGCGCGCTGGCGTTCAAGGTGATCAACGACCAGTTCGGCACGCTGACCTTCTGCCGCATCTATTCGGGCGTGATCAAGAAGGGCGACACGCTGCAGAACGTCACCCGCGGCAAGAAGGAGCGCGTGGGTCGCATCGTGGAAGTGCAGGCCAACGCCACCAAGGAAATCGACGAGGTTCGCGCCGGCGACATCTGCGCCTTCGTCTCGATGAAGGACACCGAGACCGGCGACTCGCTGAGCGACCCGGCGCACCCGGCCCTGCTCGAGCGCATGCGCTTCCCGGATCCCGTCATCAGCGTGTCGGTCGAGCCGAAGAGCCGCAACGACGTCGACAAGATGTCCACCGCGCTCTACAAGATGGTCAAGGCCGATCCGTCGCTGCGCATGGAAGTGGATCAGGAAACCGGCCAGACCGTGCTCAAGGGCATGGGCGAACTGCACCTGGAAATCACCATCGACCGCATGCGCACCGAGCTCGGCGTGGAAGCCAACATGGGCAAGCCCAAGGTCAGCTTCCGCGAGGCCTTCGGCCAGACCGTCGAGCATACCTATACGCACAAGAAGCAGACCGGCGGCACGGGTCAGTTCGCCGAAGTGAAGATCATCTTCGAACCGGGCGAGCCGGGCACCGGCGTGGTGTTCTCCGACGAAGTGGTCGGCGGTCGCGTGCCGCGCGAGTACATCCCGGCGGTGGAGCAGGCCATCGCGAAGGAATCCCGCCAGGGCCAGGTCGCCGGCTACCAGGTGCTGGACTTCAAGGCACGCCTCGTCGACGGCAAGTTCCACGACGTGGACTCCTCGGCGCTCGCCTTCGAAATCGCCACCCGCGCCTGCTTCCGCGAGGCGCAGAAGATGTCCAAGCCGAAGCTGCTCGAGCCGGTGATGAAGCTGGAAGTGGTCACCGAGGCGACCTATCTGGGCGACGTGATCGGCGACATGAACCGTCGTCGCGGCTCGATCACCGAACAGGGCCAGAAGGGTGCCAATGCCTTCGTGCAGGGCTTCGTGCCGCTGGCCGAAATGTTCGGCTACATCAACTTCCTGCGCTCCGCCACCAGCGGCCGCGGCAACTTCACCATGATCTTCGATCATTACGAGGAAGTGCCGGCCAGCATGGTCGAGAAGCTGATGGAGAAGGAGGCCAGGTAAGGCTTCGCTTCATGCAGGGCGCCGACCTGGAAGTCAGCGCAGCGATTAAGGAACCCGGGGAGCGATCCCCGGGTTCTTTTTTTGCAAAGCTGCTTTGGAGAAAGTGGATGCGGCGGCGCCTTGTCGGCGGCGCTCAGTTGACCAGTGGTTCGGTCAGCACAGGCCGATGCACGCTCAACGCGGTGCCGGCCGCCGCCACGATGATCGTCCCGATCGCCAGCCACTGCAGCAGGCTCAGCCGTTCGCCCAGCAGCGCCACGCCGGCCATCGCCGCAATGGCCGGCTCCAGGCTCAACAAGGTGCTGAACGTGCGTGCCGGCAACCTGGTCAGCGCGACCATCTCCAGCGAATACGGCAACGCCGAGCTGAGCACCGCCACGCCCAGCGCATACGGCAACAGCGCCGGCGACAGCAGTGCGCTGCCGGCGTACGCGACACCGAACGGGATCGCCAGCAGCGCACCGATCGAGGTGCCCAGCGTCACCGCGTCCGCGCCGTAGGCCGCGCCCGCCTTCTTTCCCAGCACGATGTACAACGCCCAGCCCACGCCGGCGCCCAGCGCGTAGATCACGCCCACCGGATCGAGCGCCTGCACCTGCCCGCGCAGCGGCAGCAACAGGGCCAGCCCGGCCACCACCAGTGCGATCCAGACGAAGTCGATCAGCCGGCGCGAGCCGAACAGCGCCAGCGCCAGCGGCCCGGTGAATTCCAGCGCCACCGCGATGCCCAGCGGGATCGTGCGCAGCGACATGTAGAACACCAGGTTCATCGCGCCCATCGAGAGGCCATAGCCCCATAGCGCCCGCCAGTCGCGCCGGCCGCCGGAGCGCCGCCACGGCCGCCGCCACAGCAGCAGGATCAACGCGCTGAGCCCCAGCCGGTAGGCGGTAGCGCCCTGCGCTCCGACCAGCGGAAACAGGTGCTTGGCCAGCGACGCGCCGCATTGGTACGAGACCATGCTGATCAACAGCATGCCTACCGCAAGCGCGACCGGAGCCATGGTGGAACGTGATGACATGAGCGCAGCCGCGGCGGGAGAACAGTCCGCCCATGATGCCCGCAGAGCCTGACGAAACCCACCTTTTTGAAAGGCGTCCACCATGTCTGTTGGACGGTCAGAAGCTGCCACCTGATATACGCCCGAACGTATCGGCGTATGAAAGAAGTGTCCGCTTTCACGCTGTACGGATAGGCACGAAACACTGCGATGTCAGGTGCTCAGCTCGATTTGGCGAGCCCATTGTCGGCCTTGGTCACGAGATCGGCGAGCCGGAACAGCAGCCAATTACCGAGAAGGCGCCTGGCTCAGGCGGCGAACGCCCAGTGCTGGCGGTGGGTATTGGTGACGCAAGCGCTCTCAGGCCATCACCGGATCCAAGCTACAATTGACGGTTAGTGCTCAAGCCAACCGTGACCCATGTCCACCCAACTGCAAGAAACCCGCCGCCGCCGCACCTTCGCCATCGTCAGCCATCCCGACGCTGGCAAGACCACGTTGACGGAAAAGCTGCTGCTGTTCGGCGGCGCGATCCAGATGGCCGGCTCGGTGAAAGGGCGCAAGGCGGCGCGGCATGCGACGTCCGACTGGATGGCGCTGGAGAAGGAGCGCGGCATCTCGGTGACCTCCTCGGTGATGCAGTTTCCGTACGAGGGCAAGATCGTCAACCTGCTCGACACACCGGGACATGCGGACTTCTCCGAGGACACCTACCGCGTACTCACGGCGGTGGATTCGGCGCTGATGGTGATCGACTGCGCCAAGGGCGTGGAGGAACGCACGATCAAGCTGATGGAAGTCTGCCGGCTGCGCGACACGCCGATCATGACCTTCATCAACAAGCTCGATCGCGAGGGCCGTTCGCCGATCGAACTGCTGGATGAGGTCGAATCCGTGCTGGGCATCGCCTGCGCGCCGCTGACCTGGCCGATCGGCATGGGCAAGCGGCTGAAGGGCGTCTATCACCTGCTGCTGGATGAGGTGCACGTGTTCGAGCCGGGCAAGAACTTCACCCGGCAGGATTCGACCATCTTCAAGGGTCTCGATGCGCCGGGGCTGGAAGCGGCGATCGGCAGCGACGCGATGCGCGAGCTGCGCGATGAACTGGAACTGGTGCAGGGCGCGGCGCCTTCGTTCGACATCGACGAATACCTCGCCGGCAGGCAGACGCCGGTGTTCTTCGGCTCGGCGGTGAACAATTTCGGCGTGCAGCTGCTGCTGGATTTCTTCGTCGAGCATGCGCCCTCGCCGCGCCCTCGCGCCACGCTCACCCGCGAGGTGCAGCCTGAGGAAGACAAGCTCAGCGGCTTCGTATTCAAGATCCAGGCGAACATGGATCCGGCGCACCGCGACCGCGTGGCCTTCATGCGCGTGTGCTCGGGCACCTACAACGCCGGCATGAAGATGCTCCAGACGCGCACCGGCAAGGAAGTGCGCATCGCCAACGCGCTGACCTTCATGGCCAGCGACCGCGAGATCGTCGAGACCGCCTACCCGGGCGACGTGATCGGCCTGCACAACCACGGCACCATCACCATCGGCGACACCTTCACCGAAGGCGAACTGGTCAACTTCACCGGCATCCCGAACTTCGCGCCGGAACTGTTCCGTCGTGCCCGGCTGCGCGATCCGCTGAAGATGAAGGCGCTGCAGAAGGGCCTGGCGCAGCTGTCCGAGGAAGGTGCCACCCAGTTTTTCCGCCCATTGATGAGCAACGACCTGATCCTGGGCGCGGTCGGCGTGCTGCAGTTCGACGTGGTCGCGTACCGGCTCAAGGACGAATACAACGTCGACGCCAGCTTCGAGCCGGTGACGGTGACCACCGCGCGCTGGGTGCATTGCGACGACGAGAAGAAGATGGCCGAGTTCCGCGAGAAGAACGCGATGAACCTGGCGGTCGACGGCGCCGGCGAGCTGGTCTACATCGCGCCGACGCGGGTGAACCTGCAGCTGGCGCAGGAGCGCTGGCCACAGGTGCGCTTCTCCAACACGCGCGAGCACGCGGCATCGGTGGAACTGTAACGCGCCTTCGCGTGGCGGAAGTCACGCAGACGGGATACTTCGCACCCGCTAGGCTTTGCAGCACTTCACCCAGGGGAATTGCACGCATGAACTCGACGCCGTCGCTCGCCTACGCCTCGCCGGCCACGGTGCCAGCCTGGAAGCGCTGGCTGGTGTGCTCGCCGCTGGCGCGCATCGTGATCTTCATGGCGGTATTCATCGTGGTGAACCGGTCGGCCTCGGCGCTCATGCACGTGCTCACGCAAGGCATGGCCAAGACGCCGATGACCTCGGCACTGGCCTACCTTGCGGTCTTCGTGCTGCCGGCGATCGTCACCTACGTGTTCCTGGTCTGCATCGTCGAGCGCCGCAGACCGGCGGAACTGGCACTGCGGCGCTGGCCCGACGCACTCGGCGGCCTACTGGCGGGCGGCTTGCTGTTCAGTACGGTAGTGGGCGTGCTCTGGCTGCTTGGCAGCTATCACGTCACCGGCTTCAATGCGCACGCCGACTGGCTGCCGGCCCTGCTGGTCGCCGGCATCGGCGCCGGCATCGGCGAGGAGATTCTGTTCCGTGGCGTGCTGTTTCGCATCGTCGAGGAAGGTCTGGGCACCTGGGCGGCATTGCTGGTCTCGGCGCTGTTCTTCGGCTTCGCTCACGCAAGCAATCCGGGCGCCACCTGGTGGAGTTCGATGGCGATTGCGATCGAGGCCGGCCTGCTGTTCGGCCTGCTGTATCACCTGACCCGCTCACTGCCGGCCTGCATGGGCCTGCACGCGGCCTGGAACTTCTGCCAGGGTACGGTCTACGGCATCCCGGTCTCGGGCATGAAAGTCGACGGCTGGCTGGTCTCCACCCGCACCGGACCGGACTGGCTGAGCGGTGGCGCGTTCGGCGCTGAGGCCTCGGTCGTCGCGCTGGGCCTGTGCTCGCTGTGCTCGCTCGCCTTGCTCGCTGCGGCGGTGCGGCGCGGCTCGACGGTGCCTTACCGGCGCTGACAGTCCCCTCATTGCGGTAGCGTGGCCGACCCGCCGCAAAACAGCATCTTTGGTTCGATCGCCGCACCGGCTACCCTGTCGATGGCACGATGGCTGTTCCAGCCATCGTGTGACAGGTCGCCCACGAACCGCGATGGCCCGCCATGCATCCGACTCAATCGAAATTCTCCTGGCTGGCCGACCAGCCGCTGCAGCGCAAGATCATCTACGCGGTCGTGTTGCTGCTCGGCCTGTTCCTGCTGACCAGCGTGGTGACCCTGCACTCGCTGCGCCGGCAGGAAACCAATCGCTATTGGACGGTCCACACCTACCAGGTTCTGCTCGAACTGGACCAGGTGCTGCATACCCTGCAGACCAGCCAGCTTGGCGCGCGCGGCTACATGCTGACCCAGCGTGCGGACCAGCGCGCGATGTTCGAGAGCGGCGCAAGCGGCCTGCACGACCGCATTGCCCAGTTGCGCAAGCTCATGGCGGACAACCCGCTGCAGCAATCGCGCATCGATAACCTGGAGACACTGGCCGCGCAATGGCAGCGCGAAGTCACGGTGAATGCGATCGACGCGATGGCCCGCGTGAAGACTGCCGACCCCGTGGCGATGGCGCTGGAATTCCAGCGCATCCAGTCGAACTATCTGGAACACCGCACGGTTCGCATCGAGGACCTGAACGATGCCGTCGAGCAGATGATCGGCGAGGAAAACCAGTTGCTGGTCGTGCGCAGCCGGGAGCTGAGCAGCACGCTCAACCAGACCCAGACCATCAATGCGATCGCCGCCCTGTTCGGCATCCTGCTCGGCATCGCGGTGATCGGCCTAACTTCACGCCTGATCACGCGACCACTGCGGCGCAAGGCCGACTTGATGGCCCGGCTGGCCAATCACGATCATGATTTCGAGATCGATCAACTCGACCGCCGCGACGAGATCGGCGAAATTGCCCGCGCCCTGCAGGTATTCAAACGCATGGTGATCGACACCGAGTTGCAAACCTGGATCAAGACCCAGGTCTCGGGTATTTCGCATTTGCTTCAGCAAGCCACCACCCACAAGGAATTCGCGCAGTGGCTGACCAGCGAGCTGGTGCCGCTGTTCGGGGCCGGGGTCGGCCTGTTCTATTCGTTCGACGATGCGCGGCGTCGGCTCGACCTGCTGGGCAGTTATGGCCTGCGCCTGAGCAACCGCACCGCCGAGCACTACCTGCCCGGCGAGGGTCTGGTGGGCCAGTGCGCGATCGAGCGCAAGCCGATCATGCTCGACGACGTGCCGGAGAATTACCTGCACATCGACTCCGGCAGCGGCGAGGCGCTGCCGCGCCACATCGCGATCCTGCCGGTGCTCTACCGCGACACGCTGATCGGCGTCCTGGAACTGGCCAGCTTTGCGGTATTCAGGCCGCAACAATTGCAGTTGCTGGAAGAACTGCTGCCGATCGTCGGGCTGGCGCTGGAGAACCTCAACCGCGCCATCAGCACACACGACCTGTTGCTGCAGACACAGGAGCAGGCCGATGAACTGCGCGTGTCGGAACTGGTGATGCGGCAGCAGAAAGAGGTGCTGCGCGACAACAACGAAGCCCTGCAAGCCAAGACGGCCGAGCTGGAGGAACAGTCCGAGCGGCTGGTCGCCTCCGAGGAGGAACTGCGCCTGCAGGCCGAGGAATTGCAGGCCTCCAACGAGGAATTGCGCGAAAAAACCGAGAGCCTCAACCGGCAGAAACACGTGCTGGAGGAACTGCAGCAGGAGACCGCGGACAAGGCCGACGAGCTGGCGCGGGCGAGCCAGTACAAGTCCGAGTTCCTCGCCAACATGTCGCACGAACTGCGCACGCCGCTGAACAGCCTGCTGATCCTTTCGCGCAGCCTGGCCGACAACGACAGCGGCAACCTCGACGAGGAGCAGATCGAATCGGCACAGATCATCCACGACGCCGGCACCAGCCTGCTGCACCTGATCAACGACATCCTCGACCTGTCCAAGATCGAGGCAGGCAAGATGGAACTGGTCATCGACGAACTGCCGCTGGCTGATCTGGAGCAACGGCTGAAGCGCACGTTTACCCACGTCGCCGAGGAAAAGGGCCTTGGCTTCACGCTGGATATCGAACCGGGCCTGCCTGCCGGCTTGCGCACCGACAGCGCCAAGCTCGAACAGATCGCCAACAACCTGCTCAGCAACGCCTTCAAATTCACCGCGCACGGCAGCGTCGCCGTGCGCATCGGCCGCCCCGGCAGCGAGGTCACGATCCCCGAGATGCTGCTCGGGCAGCCACTGCTCGCACTGACGGTCAGCGACACCGGCATCGGCATTCCAACCGACAAGTTCCAACGCATCTTCAACGCGTTCGAACAGGTGGACGCAGGCACCAGCCGCCAGTTTGGCGGCACCGGACTGGGCCTGGCGATCTCACGACGGATGGCCATGCTGCTGGGCGGCGACATTGCCCTGCACAGCGAGAGCGGCCATGGCAGCAGCTTCACCGTGCTGCTGCCCGAAACGCCGCCCGAGCAGCAGCGCGATACGCCCGAAAGGGCGGCGCCGGTCAGGCCGCAGCCACTGGCACGGCCATCGTCGTCCTACCTGCTGCGGGACAGCATCGACGACGACCGCAACTCCCTGCTGCCCGGCCAAACCACGATCCTGGTGATCGAGGACGATCCGGCCTTCGCGCGCATCCTGACCGACATGATCCATCGCAAGGGTTACCGCGCGCTGGCCGCCGCCGATGGCGAGGCAGGCCTGCAGCTGGCCCGCGAGTATCGCCCCACCGGCATCCTGCTGGATGTGATGCTGCCGGCCATGGACGGCTGGGCCGTGATGAACCAGCTCAAGGCCGACGCTGCCACGCGGGCCATTCCGGTGCATTTCATTTCGGCGACCGACGACGCCACCCGCGGACTCGAACTCGGCGCGGTCGGCTTCCTGACCAAACCGGTCAGCCGCGCCGCGATCGATACTGCGTTCAAGCGCCTGCTGCATTTCTCCGCAGGCCATCAGCGGCACCTGCTGATCGTCGACGATGAAGCCGACTCGCGCACCGCCGTGCGCAGCATGCTGCATGCCGAGGACGTGCTGATCGACGAGGCCGGCAGCGCCGAGGAAGCGCTGCAGAAAACCGCGCATACCCGCTACGACTGCATCGTGCTCGATCTTGGCCTGCCCGGCATGTCGGGGCTGGAGCTGCTTGAGCAGCTGTCGAAGGAGCCCGGCGGCGTACCTCCGGTCGTGGTGTACTCCGGCCGTGACCTGAGCAGCGAGGAGAATCTCCTGCTTCGCCATTACACCGACTCGATCGTGGTCAAGGGCGCGCGCTCGCCGGATCGCCTGCTCGACGAGGTCAGTCTGTTCCTGCACAGCATCCAGCACGCGCCACGCCGCGCCGGCAACAGCAAGCCATCATTGGCAGCCGAACTGACCGGCCGCAGGGTACTGCTGGTGGATGACGACATGCGCAATCTGTTCGCGCTGTCCAAGGTGCTGCGCGGCTGGGGCTTGGTGGTGAACATGGCGCAGGATGGTCAGAAAGCGCTCAAGGCGCTGGCGGATGACGAGGCACCGGAACTGGTGCTGATGGACATCATGATGCCGACGATGGATGGTTACGAAACGATCCGCGCGATCCGCGCGCAGTCACGCTTCGCCAAGCTTCCGATCATCGCGCTGACCGCCAAGGCGATGCGCGGCGACCGCGAGAAGTGCCTGGAAATGGGCGCCACCGACTACCTGTCCAAACCGATCGACATCGACAAGCTGTCGTCGATGATGCGTGTCTGGCTGCAACGCTGACTGTCGTGCCTGCACCGTTGCCCGACGCGGAACTGGAACAGATCGAACTGGACCTGTTCCTGCAGGCGCTCAAGCGCCGGCATGGCCATGATTTCAGCGAGTACGCACCCGCCTCGCTGACACGGCGGGTGCGCCAGCTGGTGCACACCCACCACTGCGGCAGCATCAGCGCGCTCACCGCACGCCTGCTGCACGAACCGGATTTCGTGCCCCTGGTGATCCAGGGCCTGTCGGTGCCGGTGTCGGAGATGTTCCGCGACCCGCCGGTGTTCCGCGCCCTGCGTCAGCATGTGCTGCCGGTACTGGCGTCGTATCCGCAGATCACCATCTGGCAGGCAGGCTGCGCACACGGGCAGGAGGTTTACTCGCTGGCCATCCTGCTGGAAGAGGCCGGGCTGTACGAGCGCAGCCATATCTTTGCGACCGACTTCAACGCCGATGCCCTGCAGCGGGCGCAGGAAGGCATCTACCCGGCACGGGATGCCCAGCTGTGGTCACGCAACTACCTGCTGGCCGGCGGCGGCCAGTCGCTGGCCAGCTATTACAGTGCCCGCTACGACTTCATCAAGTTGAACCAGCGGCTGCGCCGCCACATCACCTTCGCCAATCACAACCTGGTGACCGACAAGGTGTTCTGCGAGGCGCATCTGGTGTTGTGCCGCAATGTGCTGATCTATTTCTCCAATCCGCTGCAGAACCGTACGCTGGCACTGTTTCGCGACAGCCTGGTGCGCGGCGGCCATCTCTGCCTGGGCATGCGGGAATCGCTGGATTTCGCCCCGACGGCAGGCGATTTCACCGCCGTCGATGCCGCCCTGCGACTTTACCGGCGCAACAGTCAGCCAGCTCTGGAGGAACACGATGGAACGGCCTGAGGCTATCGTGATCGGCTGCTCAAAAGGTGGCTTCAACGCACTCAAGCTTTTGCTGGACGCGCTAGACCCGCAGCTGCCGCAGGCCGTGCTGGTGTGCTGCCATACCGCCAGCGGTGCCGGCGTGCTGGCTGGCCTGCTCGCCGCCCATTCGGCGCTGCCGGTGATCGAGGCAACCGAACGGCAGCCGGCCAGACCCGGCGTCGTGCATGTGGCCCCAGGCGGATATCACCTGTTGCTGGAACACGACCGGCACTTCGCGCTGTCGGTGGACGAACAGGTGTGTTTCTCGCGGCCGTCCATCGACGTGTTGTTCGACTCTGCAGCGGATACCTATCACGCGGCATTGATCGGCGTGGTGTTAACTGGTGCCAACCGCGACGGTGCCCATGGCCTGGCGCAGATCCGCGCCCATGGCGGCCTTGCGGTAGTACAGGAACCTGCCAGTGCCGAAGCGGCAGCGATGCCACAGGCCGCGCTGGATATCGCCGGCGCCGACTACTGCATGCCACTGGAACAGATTGCTCCGCTGCTCAACCGCCTCTGCCTGACATGAATGCCATGCTCCCGAAAATCCTGGTCGTCGACGATACGCACGCCAACCTGGTTGCGATGCGCCGCCTGCTTGCACAGAGTGGCGCGCAGATCTTCGAGGCGCGCAGCGGCAACGAAGCGCTGGCATTGTGCCTGGACCACCAGTTCGCGCTGATCCTGCTCGACGTCAACATGCCCGACATGGATGGCTTCGAGGTGGCCGCCCTGCTTGGCGAAGCCGAGCAGCTGCGCGAGACCCCGATCATCTTCGTCACCGCGGCGTATGCCGACGACCTGAACCGGCTCAAGGGGTACCGCTCGGGCGCCGTGGACTACATCGCCAAGCCGATCAACGACGCGATCCTGCAATCCAAGGTGCGCGTTTTCCTGGAGCTGTACGCGGCGCGTGCCGAGCTGCAGCAGACCATGGCCGAGCTGGCCGAGCGCAACCACCAGCTGACCCAGGAAATTGCCGAGCGCGAACTGATCGAGGCGATGGTCCGCCATCAGGCCAGCCACGACATGCTGACCGGCCTGCCCAACCGCATGCTGTTCCATGATCGGCTGCATGTCGCGATCCAGCGCGCGCAGCGCCACCATGATCGCTTCGCGCTGGCCTGCATCGACATCGACGGCTTCAAGAATGTCAACGACACCCATGGCCACCCGGCCGGCGATGCGCTGCTGCAGGAAATCGCCGCGCGGCTGTTGACCCATCTGCGCGGCAACGACACTGTGGCACGACTCGGTGGCGACGAGTTCGCACTGATCCTGGAGGACATCGAAGACCCGCAGCGGGCGCTGGAACTCTGCCAGAAGCTTTGCGTGGCGCTGGGCGAGCCCTACACGCTGCGTGTCAACGGCCGTTCGGTGAATGTCCGGATTGGCGCCAGCATCGGCATCGCGGCCTATCTGCCCAGTGAGCGGCCCGACGCCGACGAGCAGCTGATCCAGAACGCCGACCGCGCGATGTACGAAGCCAAGCGCGGCGGCAAGAATCGTTGCGTGCTGGCGAGCTGAACTTTTCTGCCCGGCAGATCACGGCGCAACACGGTCCACACGCTCAGGCGTGCCTGCGTGGCGACACCCACATCATGACGCGCGCGCGGAAAACCGCCTCGCCGGCGGCATCGGTGACTTGCACGTCGACCGGCCATTCATGACCATCCCCGGATGCGCTGGCCGCGATCGCAGGCGTGGCGACTCCACGCAAGCTGCCCACGGCCTTTTTCAGGTATTCGACCGTCATGCCCTTGGGAATCCAGCGCATTTCCGGCGGGATCGTCGCCTCGGTCATCACCCCGGCGCTGAGCTCGGCCAGGTTGCACAACGCGATCGCATGCACGGTGCCGATGTGGTTGTGCACGCGCCGCCGGTCGCGGATGCGCACTTCGCATCGGCCCGGCTCCAGCGCCACGAACCGCGGCGCGATGGTGGCGAAGTATGGCGCCTTGAGGCACACCAGCCGCGAGAAGATCCAGTGACCCGCCGGCCAGCGCGTGATGCGGCGGTACAGCGACAGCACAGACGCACTCATCCGCCATTCTCCCGGTAGCAGGTACTCAGACAGCCATCGGCCCGCGCCGGATGCCATGCGGAGACATTCAGCGCGGGCCGACTACGCGTTCGGAACTACGCAGCGTTGGCCAGCTTCTTCCCGTCCGCACGCGTCTTGAACGCGCGCAGTTCGTCGGGCTCGAAGTCGTCCACCGAGATGAACTCGAACACGCCTTCGCGCACGCGCTTGAGCAGCGCCGCCTCGATGGCATTGATCACGCCTGCCTGCTCGGCCTCGACCAGCTGGTCGAGGTAATCGTGCGACTTGAACTGACCGCTCTTCTGCGCCTTGGCGAACTTGCGGTCGACCGGCTCGGCGAGGATCACGTCCGGCAGCAGGGCGTGCATGCGACCTACCGTGTTGTTGGCCGTCGGCGTCAGGTACACCCATTCCAGCAGGCGGTCGCGCGCCTCGCTGGGCGCGGTGATCAACGCGGCAACCCGACGGCCCAGGCGATCGGACGGCGGCACTTCACGGCGACCGAACGGGAACACCAACGCGCGCAGCAGCCAGGACACCGGACGCACCGGAAAATTGCGGATCGCTCCGTCCAGTGCCATCTGCATATTCCATACGCATTCGTGGAATGCCCAGGCCAGCAACGGGCGATCCGCTTCCGGGCGGCCGGTATCCTCGTAACGCTTGAGCATGGCACTGGCGATGTACAAATAGCTCAACACGTCGCCGAGACGCGCGGACAGCTTCTCCTTGAACTTCAACTTGCCGCCGAGCACACCCATGAACACATCGGCGCACAGCGCCAGCGCAGCGGAATAACGATCGAGCTTGCGGTAATAACGACGCGTATAGGCATCGCCGGCAGCGTCGCCGATACGCGAGCCGGTAACGCCCATGGCGAAGCTGCGCACCGCGTTGGACAGGCCAAAACCGATGTGGCCGAACAGCAGGCGATCGAACGTCTTCAGCTGTTCGCCGCGATCGGTGATCGCCAACGTCTGCATTTCCTTCAGCACGTATGGATGGCAGCGGATCGCACCCTGACCGAAGATCATCAGGCTGCGCGTCATGATGTTGGCGCCCTCCACCGTGATCGCGATCGGCACGCCTTCCCAGGCGCGGCCGGCGTAGTTCTTCGGACCAAGCTGCACCGCCTTGCCGCCGAGCACGTCCATCGCGTCGCCAGCGATGCGCCGGCCCCACTCGGTGGCATGGTACTTGGCGATCGCCGACGGCACCGCCGGCTTCTCGCCGCGATCAACCGCGGCGGCAGTAGCACGCGACAGCGCGGCGGTGGCGTAGGTCAGCCCGCCGATGCGCGCCAGCGCCTCTTCCACGCCCTCGAAGCGTGCGATCGCCAAACCGAACTGCTTGCGCATGCGCGCATACGCTCCGACCGAGGCGACGGCGGCACGCACACCGCCAGTGGCGTTGGACGGCAGCGAAATCGCGCGTCCCACCGACAGGCACTCGACCAGCATGCGCCAGCCGTGGCCGGCCATGTGAGGGCCGCCGATCAGCGTGGACAGCGGCACGAACATGTCCTTGCCATGGATCGGACCGTTCTGGAACGGCACGTTCAGCGGGAAGTGGCGACGGCCGATCTGCAGGCCCGGCGTCGCGCGCGGCAGCAGCGCCAGCGTGATGCCGAGATCTTCCTTCTCGCCGAGCAGGTGCTCGGGGTCATACATGCGGAAGGCCAGGCCCACCACGGTCGCGACCGGCGCCAGCGTGATGTAGCGCTTGTCGAAGGTGAGCTTGATGCCGACCGTCTCGACGCCATCGACGACCTGCTTGCAGACGATGCCGAAGTCGGGAATCGAGGTGGCATCGGAACCGGCATACGGACCGGTCAGCGCGAAACAGGGGATTTCCTCGCCCACCGCCAGCCGTGGCAGGTAGTGATTCTTCTGCTCGTCGCTACCGTAGTGCAGCAGCAGCTCGGCCGGCCCGAGCGAGTTCGGCACCGCGACGGTCGAGGCCACCGTGGCCGACATCGTCGCCAGCTTCTGCAGCACCGCCGAGTGCGCCAGCGCGGAGAACTGCAGGCCGCCGTACTGCTTCGGGATGATCATGCCGAAGAAACGGTTTTTCTTGATGAACTCCCACACGTTCGGCGGCAGGTCGGCCAGTTCGTGGGTGATCTGCCAGTCGTCGATCATCCCGCACAGTTCTTCCACCGGGCCGTCGAGGAAAGCCTGCTCCTCCACGCTCAGCTCGGGCTTGGGCTGCTTCAGCAATTCGTGCCAGTCCGGCTTGCCGGAGAACAGCTCGCCCTCGAAACCGACGGTGCCCGCTTCCAGTGCGGTCTGCTCGGTCTCGGACAGCTTCGGCGTGACCTTGGCGAACAGTTTCAGCAGCGGCGCGCTGATCTGCCGGCGTCGAAAATCCACCATCAGCAGCGGCACCGCGATCACGGCCTCGATGATCAGCAGGATCACCGTCGTCCATGGCGCATGCACGATCAGGCCGACCACCAGCGTGACGACGGTCGTGGCGATCGCCCAGGTACGCAGGCTGCTGCGGTGGTAGGCGCAGGCACCGGTGGCAATCAAGGCCGCCAGCAGGGTCAGTATCACGGACATCTTCAGTACCTCATCACGGTTGAGCAGCACCGGCACAGGGCCGGGCCTCGGGTTGATCCAGACTCTGCACGAAACGGACGACTTCGCGCGTGAATGCGTCATTCGCGTCGCCCGCCACCATGTGGGTGGCATGCGGCAGTTCCACATGCCGGGCATGCGGCACCAGTTGCAGGAATTCGTCGACCGTGCTGCGCGACACCACGTCGCTGCGCGCCCCCGAAAGCAGCAGCACCGGCACGTCGATCTTCACCGCGGCGGCCTGCAGGCGCGGCTGGTAACGCTCGCTCTCCTGCACGAGGTCGCCGGCCAGCAGGGCCGGATCCCAGTGCCAGCGCAGCCGGCCGTCGGCGCCTTCGCGCAGCAGCGGGCGCAATTGCTCCTCGCTCTTGCGCTCGCGTCGCTGCGGCAGGTACGCGGCGATCTGTTCGGCCGCCTCGGCATAGTCGGCAAAACCGTCCGGATGCGCCTGCATGAAGGCCAGGATGCGTTCCACCCCGGCGGTTTCCCAGCGCGGCGTGATGTCGACCAGCACCAGCGCACGGAATGGCGACGGATGCATCTCGCCTGCAGTCACGATCCCGAGCAGGCCGCCCATCGAGGCACCCACCAGGATCGGCGGTTGCGGCTGGGCCGCGGCCAGCCGCAACAGGTCGTCGGCGAACTGGTTCATGTGATACCCACGTCGAGGGTCCGCGCCGTCGACCAAGCGATCACTTTCACCATGGCCGCGGCTGTCGAACGTCACGCAGCGGCAACCCGCGGCCGCCAGCGCCGCCGCCACGTCATTCCACGCACCGCGGGTCTGGCCGAAACCATGCGCAAACAACAGCGTCGGCCGGCCGGCCGGATGGTGCGTTTCCACCGCCAGCAGCAGATCCGCCACCGGAAAGCGCTCGAGCACGGCCAGGTTGTCGACAAGGTTTACCATACGGATGAGTATGGATCGCTCCGGCAAGCGTCGTCAATACTTGCGCGCGATGAGCCACCGATCGATGCCGAAAATCCATTCATTTCAGACACCTTGCACCCCGCAGATTACAAACCGGCGGGGTATCGCTACCATACGTGGATGAATGTCAGCAGCAAGCCAGAACGTACCCGCCTGTCCGCCGAGGACTGGGAACTCGCCGCCCTGCACTTGATCGCCGAACAGGGCGTCGGCGCCCTGGCCGTGGAGGCACTGGCACGCCAGCTAGGCGTCACCAAGGGCAGTTTCTACTGGCATTTCCGTACCCGCGAAGCCCTGTTGCAAGCGGCGCTGGAGCGCTGGGAGCAATACGGCGAGCGTGAAGTGCTCGGCCAGATCGAGCAGATCGCCGACCCGCGCAAGCGCCTGCCCGAGCTGTTCCGCCGGGTCGCACACGAGCTGCAGCCGCATCGCGTGTATGCCGCCCTGCTGAAAGCACTGGATCACCCGCAAGTGGTGCCCGTGATGGCGCGTGTCTCGCAACGACGGATGGAGTTCCTGACCACCGCCTATCGCGAAGCCGGCCTGCCGGCCCCCGAGGCGCTCAACCGTGCGCGGCTGACCTATGCCGCCTACGTCGGCTTCCTGCAGCTGAACTTCACGCTGGGCCTGCCGCGGATCAACCACGAGGAATTCGACGCCTACGTCGAACACATGATCGCGACCTTGATTCCGGTCTGATATGCCTCGCAGCATGCCCGCACGGCGCCGTCTGGCGCCGTTTTTGTTGCATGGAACCTTGCAATACCAGTTCACGCAAACTACCGTTTCGGTTCCTTTTTTTCCTAAGACCTTATGAGGGACACGATGGCGAGCAAGCTGGCAGCACTCGAGCACTGGGTGAACGAGGTGGCGGCACTGACCCGCCCCGCGAAGATTCACTGGTGCGACGGCTCCGATGCGGAATACCGGCTGCTCGTGCAGCAGATGCTGGCCGATGGCACCCTGATCGAGCTGAACCAGCAGACCCACCCCGGCTGCTACCTGCATCGCTCCCATCCCACCGACGTGGCCCGCGTCGAGCACCTCACCCTGGTCTGCCATCCGCAGCAGGAAGACGCCGGCCCGAACAACCACTGGATGGATCCGGTCGAGGCGCACGCGAAGATCGACGCGCTGTTCGACGGCAGCATGGAAGGCCGCACCATGTACGTGATCCCGTACTGCATGGGGCCGATCGATTCTCCGCTGGCCCGCTGCGGCGTGGAGATCACCGACAGCGCGTACGTGGTCGCCAACATGAAGATCATGACCCGCATGGGTGCCGCCGCGCAGGCGCGGATCGAGCGCGAGGGACTGCTCTCGAACGGGATGTTCATCAAGGGCCTGCATTGCACCGGCGAACTGGATCCGGAGCGCCGCTTCATCATGCACTTCCCGGACGAGCTGTCGATCAAGTCCTACGGCTCCGGCTATGGCGGCAACGCCCTGCTGGGCAAGAAGTGCCACGCGCTGCGCATCGCCAGCCACCAGGCCCGCAGCGAAGGTTGGCTGGCCGAACACATGCTGATCGTCGGCATCGAGAACCCGCAGGGCGAGACGCATTACATCGCCGCGGCCTTCCCGTCCGCCTGCGGCAAGACCAACCTCGCCATGCTGATCCCACCGGAAGGTTATCGCCGCGATGGCTGGAAGGTATGGACCGTGGGCGACGACATCTGCTGGATGCGCCCCGGCGCAGATGGACGTCTGTATGCGATCAACCCCGAGGCCGGCTTCTTCGGCGTGGCGCCGGGCACCAGCCATGCGACCAATCCGAATGCGCTGAAGAGCATCGCGCACGACACCATCTTCACCAACGTCGCCGTCACCGCCGACAACCAGCCATGGTGGGAAGGCCTGCCCGGCACGCCGGTCACCGACTGGCAGGGGCGCCCATACGATCCGGCCAACGGCCCGGCGGCGCACCCCAACTCGCGCTTCACGGTCAGCGCAAGGCAATGCCCGACCTGGTCGGAGCAGGCCGAGGCAGCGCAGGGCGTACCGATCAGCGCCATCGTGTTCGGTGGTCGCCGCCCCTCGCTGCTGCCGCTGGTGATGGAAGCGCGCGACTGGACCCACGGCGTGCTGATGGGCGCCGCGATGGGCTCGGAAACCACGGCTGCCGCCACCGGCGCGGTCGGTGTGCTGCGTCGCGACTCGATGGCGATGAAGCCGTTCTGCGGCTATCACTACGGCGACTATTTCGCGCACTGGCTGTCGCTCGACCAACCCGGTGCCAAGCTGCCGAAGATCTTCCACGTCAACTGGTTCCGCAAGGGCGCGGACGGCAAGTTCCTGTGGCCTGGCTTTGGCGACAACCTGCGCGTGCTGGAATGGATGATCAACCGCGTCGAGGAGCGCGTCGATGGCGTCGAAACACCGATCGGCATCCTGCCGGACACCGGCGAACTGAAGCTGGACGGACTCGCGCTCGAGCGCGACCGGCTCGACGAACTGCTCGACGTGGACCATGCCGGCTGGCAGCTCGAACTGGCCGCGATCGGCGAATACCTGGACAGCTTCGGAACACGCCTGCCGGCGCATTTGCGTCGTGAACAACAGCGCGTGGCCAGCGCGCTCGCTGCAGCCGCCGGTCAGCCCAGGCGGGAAGCCGCAGCCTCCTGAGCGGGCGCCCACACAGGCCGGTCCGCACGACCGGTCTGTGCAGGCGTGATTGCGCCGCCCAACCCGCCTCGTGCAAACCCTTTCGCGCGACCGCGCATCCAAGCTGGCAAGATGATCGCCGCCTGCCCTGCCATTGGAAGCTCCATGTCGCCTGCCCCGTCGGGAGCCAACGACACCGATGACGTATGCGCCGCGGCAGCCGGTGACCGCCAGGCGTTCCAGCGGCTGTACCGACTGCACGTGGATCGCGTGCATGGCGCGGTGTACCGGCTTGCCGGCTACGACCGCGCCCGCGCCGAGGACCTGACCCAGGACGCGTTCATCCGAGCCTGGCAGAAGCTGCCCGGATTTCGTCACGAGAGTGCATTCGGCACCTGGCTGTACCGGCTGGCGGTAAATCTGGCGCTGATGGACATCCGTGCCCGCAACGCCGATCCGGTCAGCATGCTCGACGACGATCTGCTGCCGGATCCCGGCGAGACGCCGTTCTGCGCTGCCGAGCGCGAGGAACTGGAACGCGCGATCGGCCAGTTGCCGCCGCGGGCACGCGCCGTGCTGGTGCTGCACGACATCGAAGGCTGGCGGCACGAGGAAATCGGCGGCGAGCTCGGCATGGCCGTCGGCACGTCGAAAGCGCAACTGCATCGGGCACGCAGTCTGCTGCGCAAGGTATTGGGAGAAAGGTCATGAACGAATTCGAATGGCGCCGGCAACTGCGCGATCTGCATCAGCCACTCACGCCACAACGTGACCTGTGGGTGGCGATCGACGCCGCGCTGGACGCTACCGATGCCGCACGCGCCACCGCCATCCCCGAGCAGCGGCCCGCTCGCCCGCTGCGCTGGCTGCTCGCTTCCGGTCTTGCCGCATCGCTGCTGCTGGCCGGTGCGCTCGGCTGGCATGCACTGCGGCACGCGCCAGCCGCGGCCGCGCTCGCCAGCACCGCGACGACGCCGTGGAAGCCTGCTGATCCGCGCCTCGCCGGTGCCGCGATCGAACTGGACGCCGCACACATGGAACTGCAACTGGCGATCCAGCAGGCACCCGACTCACCGGCGCTGCAGCGCCTGCTTGACCGTACCGAACACCAACAGATGCAATTACGCCAACTGGCTGGCCACGCCGGCTGAACCCAGGAATGACCATGAGAACCGCCCGCTACGCTCCCCTGCTGCTGTGTCTGTGCGTCGGCCAGGCCCTGGCCAGCACTCCGATCCAGCTCAGCCATGACGCCACCTCGACGGTTCATGTCAGTGTCAGCAACATCGCTGGCTCGGTGACTGTGACTGCATGGGATCGCAACGAGGTGGAAGTCCGCGGGCAGCTTGGCGACGGCGCCAAGCCGCTGGCCATCACCGGCAGCAGCAGCAACCTGGCGGTCAAGGTCGAGCCGCAACGCGGCTCGGGCCTGTTCAACTGGAGCGGCGACAGCCGGATGGGATCCAGCACGCTGGAATTGCACGTGCCCCGCGGAGCGTCGCTCGATATCGGCGTGATCAGCGCGCCGCTGGTCATCGACGGTATCGTTGGCGGCAGCATCGCCGTCAACACGGTCAGCGGCAGGGCTCGCATCAATGCGCGCACGCCGGCACTGAAAGTGGAAAGCGTCAGCGGCGGCATCGAGCTGGCCGGGCATGCCGACAAGGCCGATCTGCAGACCGTCAGCGGCGACATTCTCGCCCCTGCACTTGGCAGCGAAGCGAAGCTGCAGACCATCTCCGGCCGCATCCAGGCCGATGGCGGCCCATGGAAGACCCTGACGCTCAGCACGGTGTCCGGCAACGTGCAGCTGAGCGGGGCGCTGGCTGCCGATGGCAAGCTCGGCATCGATAGCATGAGCGGCGATGTGCAGTTGCAATTGCCAGCAGCCACCTCGGGCCAATTGCACGCCAGCAGCTTCAGCGGCGACCTGCGCAGCGATTTCGGCACACCGCAAAAGCCCGAACATGGGCCCGGCAGCAACCTGGATACCCGCCTTGGCGACGGCCAGGGCACGATCAATGTCGAAACCTTCAGCGGCGACCTGCGCATCCGCAAGCAAAATTGAGCACGGGATACCCAGGTTTACCAAACGAGAACGCCGTCGCTTGAGCGACGGCGTTTTCATGTGCGGAAGAACCGGACGCTGCACCTAGGACGAATCAGAGATCCTGGTGATATTGCACGTACGGCGTACGTGACTGATCCGGCTCGGGCCCCGCCGGAGTATTGGCTGGCGTGCCGGACGACCACAGGTTTTGCGCGCCGACGCTCAGCGAACCGCGCCACGGCAGGCGCCAGGTCACGCCCAGATCGATGCTGTTCCAGCGTCGATCCGGGCTCAAACCACCCGGAATACCGGCCTCGGGCTGCATGCTGCGGCCGATCAGGACACCGCTCAGCACGCCATGATCGACACCGAAGCTCAGCGCCTTCTGGTCCAGCGTATTGACGCCCAGTAGGTTGCCGGGCAGCAGATGGATGCGACCCACGCTGGCGCCAAGGTCGATGCCGCTCCTGCTGCCAAAGGAAAGCCGGCCGCGCGCATTGAGCTGGGAGCTGCTGTCGAAGCCGGACAGACCGTCCACGCTGGGCACCACACTGGGCAGTACGCGTGGCAATGCCACGCTGTTGTCGGGCGTGCTGGTGGAGCCGACACTCAGGCCCAGGCTGTAACGCCCGACGGCATAGGTGGCACCGACTTCGCTGCCGATGACCCGAACCGGCTGATTGACCCATGAGCTCTGGCTGACTGCAGCCTGTGCCTGCAGATTCGGAGCCAGCCCGTACTGCAACCCCGTCGTCGTCACGGTCGACGCATCGACCACATGCAGCGCCAGCGGAGCATTCAGACGCAAGGCATCGGCGCCGCTACTGCTGTCCGCCTTGAGTGCCAGCAGGTGGCCATCGCGGCCACGCCACAGCGGCACAACCACGCCAGATTCGACATCAGTAAACTGATCCGGTGGCTGCGCGAGCAGGCGCTCAGCCTGCGCGCTGCCGCCATCCACAGACTGCCCGGCCGCGACAAGCGGCAACAGGGAGATCAGCAGCAGGGCGGCGAGGCGGCGCATGGCTTTGAACGAACCACTCATTCAAGTACGAAATTCGATGGCCAGTATACCTAGTTTTACATTTTGCTAACACCCTAAAACCTGCCACCAAGCACAAAAAGCGCAGGCAAGCTCCCTGAGACCCATTCAACCATACGCAGGTTCCTGGCGAGGGACCGTGATCGCTGGCGACAAGCCCGACTTACACGCTATAAAGGCGTTCGACGTCGATCCTGCCGGATCGTTCCGGAACCAACCACCGTCCAATGAGCTCCGCCCCGACGATCCGTTCATCCCAGCCGCCCTCGACGGAACGGGATCTTGCGGCCTTGTATCAGGCCGTCGAACGATTGTTCGGGGCTGTCGACGCCGCCAGCATGATGGAAATCTGCGAAAACATGCTGGGCAATCTCGGCATCCATGGCAGGTTGCGCTGGCGTCGTCTGGACGAACAGCCCACCCGTCTGCCGAGCAGCCAGGTCGACCTCGCCGAAGATCCCCAGGGGACGCGGATGCTCACCCTGGAAACGGCCGAGCTGCCGCTGCCTGATGACGTGCGTGAACAGCTGGCCTGGCTGGGACGACTGGCGGGCACCCGATTGCACCAGCTGGCCGAAACCAGCCGGTTGTACGAGGCCATTTCGCGCCTCGCGCTGGCCGAACGACTGCAACGCGCGCTGTACGCGATCGCCGAACAGGCCGGTTCGGGGCACAACATGCCCGAAATGATGCATTCGCTGCATGGCATCGTCGGCAGCCTCATGTACGCCGAGAATTTCTACATCGTGCTGTATGACTCGGCCACCGATACCGTTCGCTTTCCTTATTACGTCGATATCGCCGACAACGACCCGCCGCCGCCCGATCAGGATCTGCCGCTGCACGACATGCTGCACAGCCTGACCTGGAACCTGCTGCGCGAGGGGCGCCCGTTGATGGGTTCGATCGACGAACTGAGGCAGCAATTCGGCGAGCGCTTCGTCCTGGTGGGCCCTAGCTGCGAGCACTGGCTCGGCGTGCCGCTGCTGCGTGGCGAGCGCGTGGCGGGCGGCATCGTGGTGCAGAGCTATCGTGCCGACACTCATTATTCAAAGCATGACATGGAGCTGCTGAACTACGTGGCCCAGCACGTGCAGACTGCGCTGGAGCGGCACGAGGCACATATCGAACTGGGCCGGCGGGTCACCGACCGCACCGCCGCCTTGCGGGAAGCCAACCGCGTGCTGCGCCAGCAGGTGCTGCAACGCCAGCGCGGCGAAAGATTGCAGGCGGCGCTGTTCCGCATTGCCGAACTCGCCAACACCTCGGAGAGCCTGGAAAAATTCTACGCGTCCATGCACCAGGTGATCAGTGGCCTGCTCTACGCGCGCAACTTCTATATCGCACTGGTCGACGAGGAAAGCGGACATCTGACCTTCCCCTATTCGGTGGACGACGTCGACAGCGTGCGGCCACCGCGCGCCCACGGTCGCGGCCTCACCGAATACGTGCTGCGTCATGCCAAGCCGCTGCTGGCCGACTCCGAGGAGCTCGACCATCTGGTGGCCATGGGCGAAATCAGCCACTTCGGTGCGCGTTCGGTGTGCTGGCTTGGCGTGCCGTTGATCTGGGGCGGCAAATCCATGGGCGTGATGGCGCTGCAGAGCTATTCGCCGGAGCACACCTACAACGAGCGCGATCAGGAGCTGCTGACCTTCGTCAGCTACCACATCGCCAACGCACTGCAGCGCAAACAGGCAGCAGCGTCCCTGCGACAGGCTTATGCCGGGCTGGAACGCCGCGTGACCGAACGCACCCGGGCGCTGGCGCTGGCCAACCGCGACCTGCGCGAGCAGATTGCCGAGCGCGAACGGGTCGAGCGACGGCTGAAATACGAGACGCTGCACGACTCGCTCACGGGGCTGCCGAATCGCACGCTGCTGCTGCAGCGGCTGGAACAGTCGATGCAGCGTTGCGCCGCCAACCCCAGCGAACAGTTCGCCGTGCTGTTCATCGACCTGGACCGCTTCAAGGTGATCAACGATTCGGTCGGGCACCTGGTCGGCGACGATCTGCTGTTCCAGGTCGGCGGACGCATCCGCGCCTGCCTGAAAACCCGGGACGTGGTCGCGCGCCTTGGCGGCGATGAATTCGCCGTCCTGCTGGAAGGCATCAGCGACACCGGCAAGGCCACGCTGATTGCCGAACGCATCATCAACGAGCTGCAGACGCCGTTCCGGCTCGGCACCAAGGAAATCTTTACCTCCGCATCGATCGGCATTGCGCTGTCCAGCCCGCACTACCGGCAGCCGGAGGAATTGCTGCGCGACGCCGACGCGGCGATGTACAACGCGAAGGACGGCGGCCGCCATCGCGCGGCGCTGTTCGACGACCGCCTGCGCCGCGAGGCACTCTCGCTGCTGGACATGGAAAGCGACCTGCGCCACGCGCTCAGTCGCAATGAATTCGAGCCGTTCTACCAGCCCATCGTGGAGCTCGCCGATGGCCGCGTGGTCGGCTACGAGGCGCTGCTGCGCTGGCACCATCCCGAGCGCGGCCTGCTGGCGCCGCATGATTTCCTGCTCATCGCCGAGGAATGTGGCTGTGCCGAGGCGATCGACTGGCAGATCTTCGAACAGGTCTGCACCCAGGCCGTGCGCCTGATCGGCACCGAGGGTTTCATCAGCATCAACGTCTCCGGCCGGCACTTCCGTTCCGCCGACCTCGACCAGCGGCTGCTCGCGCTGTTCGAGCAGTATGCCGTGCCGACCCATTGCATCCGCATCGAAGTCACCGAGCATGCCCTGCTGGAGAACCCGACCCAGGTCAAGCAGATGCTGAAGAATTTGCGCAGTCACGGCATCCGCGTCGCGCTGGATGACTTCGGCACCGGCTACTCCTCGCTGAGCTACCTGCACCAGTACCCGTTCGAAACGCTGAAGATCGATCGCTCCTTCATCATCGAGCTGCCGCAGGGCGACGAGGAAACCCAGGGACTGGCGCTGGTGCGCGCGATCCAGGTGCTGGCCGACTCGCTGCAGATGAAGGTGATTGCCGAGGGCATCGAGAAGGAGTCGCAACGCCAGGCGCTGCTGCGGGTCGGCTGCCGCTATGGCCAGGGCTTCCTGTTCGCCGAGCCGCAACCAGCCAGGACCTGGCTGGGCAAGAACAATTCCCTACTGCCGGCCTGAATCGCGGCCAGTCCGTCCAAGCCTCGTCATTGCGTGGTGTCCGGCGCGGCAGTCACCACGTTGTGGTTGAGCAGGAGCTCGGCATCGATGCGGTCGAAGTGATAGCGCTGCGCACAGAATTCACAGATCACCTCGATTTGGTCATCGCGCGCGGCCAGTGCAGCCTCGACTTCGTCACGCCCCAGCGAACGCAGCATCCCGCTCACCCGCTCACGGCTGCAGCTGCAGCCGAACGCCAGCGCACGCGGCTCGAACAGGCGCACCGACTCCTCGTGGTACAGCCGGTACAGCAACTGTTCCGGCGCAGCGGTCAGCAATTCCTGCACACCCAGCGTCGCGGTGAGATGCACGATGCGGTTCCATGCATCCTCGTCCTGTGCCGCATGATGCCCGCCTTCGTCGGGCAGCTTCTGCAGCATCAGGCCGACAGCATGCTCGCCATCGGCGGCCAGCAGGATGCGCGCCGGCAGTTGCTCGGACTGGACGAAGTAATTCTCCAGCGCCTCGGCCACACCGGCGTGCTGCAGCTCGACCAGCCCCTGATAGCGCTGACCACGCTCCACGTTGCCGATGGTGATCGCCATGCCCGCGTCAGGCAGCTCGTGCAGCGCCAGCGATTCCGGCAGCGGCTCATTCCAGCGTGCCAGGCCGCGCAGCCGCCCCTGGTCGGTGCACTCGGCAAACAGCAGGCGCAGCGCGCCGCTGCTCTTCAGCTCGATCGAAAGCGCGCCATCCAGCTTGATGTTGCCGGTAAGCAATGCGCTGGCAGCGAGCGTCTCGCCAAGCAGCGCCCGCACGGCCGGCGGATAGTCCGCGCGGGCCGCCACCTCCCGCCAGGTCGGGCCCAGCTTCACCAGCACACCGCGCACACCGGCGTGTTCCAGCAGAAAGCGGTGCAGTACATCGTCGGCAGGCAGGTTTTCCACGGCAGTGCACTCTTGAGGTCAGGCGCCACAGATGGGGGCACCGGGCGTTCGTAACAACGCCCTTATACTGGCTCGACTTTCCGCAGCCTACTGCCATGCCAGCCTTGTTCCGCCGCCCCATGCTGATCCGCCTGCTGCGCGCCCTGGCCTTGCTGGTCCTGGCCTGGCTGGTACTCAGCTGGCTGCTGGTGCTGGTGCTGCGTTTCGTGCCGCCATGGACTTCCGCGGTCATGCTCGAACGACGGCTCGGTGCAGTGATCCGCGGCGAACATGATTTCCGGCTGCGCCAGCACTGGGTTCCATGGAGCCAGATATCGCCCTGGGTGCCGCTGGCGATGGTGGCCGGCGAGGACCAGAAGTTTCCCTATCACCACGGTTTCGATTTCGACTCCATCCAGAACGCGATTGACGCAGCCGACGACGGCAGGCGCCTGCGTGGAGCCAGCACGATCAGCCAACAGACGGCGAAGAACCTGTTCCTGTGGAATGGACGCAGCTTCGTGCGCAAGGGCCTGGAAGCGTATTTCACCGTACTGATCGAGCTGAGCTGGCCGAAGCGGCGCATCCTCGAGGTTTACATGAACATCGCCGAACTGGGCGATGGCATCTATGGCGTGGGCGCGGCCAGCGAGACGTACTTCCATACCTCGCCGGCGCGGCTCGATCAGGCACAGGCGGCGCGACTGGCCGCCGTGCTGCCGAATCCGCGCCGCCTGCATGCGGATCGGCCCAGCGCCTATGTGCTGCGTCGGGCCGGCTGGATCCAGCAGCAGATGGGGCAGCTTGGCGGTACGGCCTATGTTGCAGGCCATGCCCCGCCGCGCCAGCCGCATTGAACAGCACGCTCGCCCGCCAGCCCGTGGTTGGTTAGCATGAGCGCTTCTTCCGCTGGCTGCGCTCATGCCGCAACTCACCGTCGTCGTTCCCGCCTATAACGAATCGGCCGTGCTGGAAACCTTCCACCAGCGGCTGGGCAAGGTGCTGGACTCGCTGCCACTGGACTCGTGCGTGCTGTACGTCGACGACGGCAGCCGTGACGATACCTGGTCGATCATCGAGGCGCTGGCCGCCGCCGATCCACGCACGGGGGCGCTCAAGCTCTCGCGCAATTTCGGCAAGGAAACGGCGCTGACCGCCGGGCTCGATGCCGTCACCGCCGGTGCGGCGGTGGTCATCGATGCCGACCTGCAGGACCCACCCGAACTGATTCCCGCCCTGGTCGAGCAATGGCAGGCCGGCCATGACGTGGTCTATGCCACGCGCAGCGCGCGCGAAGGCGAGAGTGGTTTCAAGCGCTTCACCGCGGCGGCGTTCTACCGCAGCATGGAGCGGCTGTCGGATACCGCGATTCCACGCGACACCGGCGACTTCCGCCTGCTTTCGCGTCGCGCCCTGGATGCGCTGGGCCAGCTGCGCGAACGCCAGCGTTTCATGAAAGGCCTGTTCAGCTGGATCGGCTACCGGCAGACCTCGGTACGCTACCTGCGCGAGCCGCGCCAGGCCGGCACCACCAAGTGGAACTACTGGCGCCTCGGGCAACTGGCGATCGAAGGCATCACCTCGTTCTCCACCGCACCGCTGAGGCTGGCCACCTGGGTCGGGCTGGCCTCGGCCGGACTGGCCTTCGTCTACGGCATCCTGGTGCTGGTCAAGTCGCTGTTCTACGGCGACCCGGTGCGCGGCTATCCGACACTGATGCTGGTGATCCTGTTCCTCGGCGGCGTGCAGTTGCTCGCGCTCGGCGTGATCGGCGAATACCTCGGCCGCAACTATGCCGAGAGCAAGCAGCGGCCGCTGTATTTCATCGAGGAACGGCGTCTGCCGCGTCATCCACGCTGAGAGTCCTTGCTGCGACGCGGCTTCACGGCTGCACTACACGCCGGCCCGATGCCGGCGTTAGACTCGTCACAGACGGCCCATCCAAGGGCCCGCAGGAGGTCGAAGCATGAGCCAGGTCAAGCATCTGCTGGAAAGCAAGGGCAGCACGATCTTCAGCATTGCGCCGGAAGCGCCGGTACTCGAAGCGATCAAGCGCATGGCCGAACACAGGGTCGGCGCGTTGCTGGTGATGCGCGGCGAACGACTGGTCGGCGTGGTCTCTGAACGCGATTACGCGCGCAAGGTGATCCTGCAGGGTCGCTCCTCGTCACAGACAGCCGTGTCCGACATCATGACCGGCGAGCCACTCACCGTCGGCCCGGATACCGACGTGTTCGACTGCATGCGGTTGTGTACCGACAGCCGCATCCGGCATCTGCCGGTGGTGCAGGGCAATGCGGTGGTCGGCGTGATCTCGATCGGCGACCTGGTCAAGGCCGTGATCGACGCGCAGGCCGAGCAGATCGAGCATCTGCAGCGTTACATCACCAGCTGAAGCAAGCGTGCAGGACGAACCGTCAGGATCACGCTGATGACGGTTCGTCAGTTGCGACCCGCGCATGTTCGTCTGGCATCAGGTCGTGTGACCAGCCCGCCCGCCGTGCCACGACAGCCGCCAATGCGGCGACCCCTGCACCCAGCAAGGCCATGCCGCCAATACCCCAGCCCAGCAGGCGCAGGCCACTCACAGCGCCGGTCACCACCACGTCGCCGAAGCGCCATACCGCCGTCTCGACGAAATTCTTGCCCTTGTATCGCGTCTCGCGCGGCACCCGCGTATACAGCGCATCGACTGCCGGCTTGGTCATGCCATAGGCGAAGCCGCGTGTCATGACCAGCATCAGCGCAAGCAACGGCACCTGACAGCCAAACAGCAACAAACTGCCACCGCCGCACACGGCCGCCACCAGCAGCAGCACGACATTGACCAGAGCCGGCAGCACCAGACCCCAGCCGGCCCCGCGCCGCACAAGCAATACCGGGGTCAAGGTCAGTTGCAGCGATGCCCCGAACAAGTTGGTTGCCAGATCCAGATCGTTGTAGAACTCCGTGCGCGCGATTGCGCTGGTGAAATGCATTTTGGCGTAATCGGCGACGAGCGCATAAGCCAGTGTGCCGATGCCATCACCAAACAGCATCAACAAGGCCATGTAGCGAAGGAACGGACGCGACCACAGCTCCTTGATGCCAGCCCACAGCGAGCCACCGATCGCCTCTTCGCCGCGACTACCAGGCTGCCGATCATGCTGTGCGGAAAGCCGCAACAGCAGCACCAGCGACATACCCAATGCCAATGCAGAAACGACCAGCAACGGTGCTACGCCAATCAGCTGCACCAGCAGCTTGGTCACCAGCGGGCCGAAGATCGCCCCGGCCATGCCGCCCAGCGCAATCAGCGAGAAGACCATGCGGGCCTGGCCGCTGGAGAAGATGTCGGCCATGAAGCTCCAGAACAGCGACACCACGAACAGGTTGAACACACTGACCCAGACAAAAAAGATCACGCCCAGCGTACGTGCACCGATGCGGTCCTGTGCCATGAAGGCCGGCACGAAGACAAGCAGGCACACGATGAAGAAGCTGTAGCTCCAGCCAAGCAGTTGCCTGCGCGGGAAACGCGCCACCAGCATGCCGAACACCGGCGTCAGCAGCAGCATCACCACGAGGACCGCACCGTAGAACAGCGGCAGCGACGATGAACCAACTGCCCCGCTCAGCTGATCTCTCACCGGTCGCACGATGTAGTACGACGTCATCACGAAAAAGAACGCCAGCGCGGACAACATCGGCGCGGAGGCTTGTTCCACAACGGCTTGACGGGGCAAACTCACGGGCACATCCAGCGTGGGACGCGGCCAGACTAGCACGCGTCCATGACACATCCAGCGAGGCTGGCAAACCCATGAACAGCTACGACGCCAATGCGCCAATCCTTACGCGGTCGTGCGCGCCGGCAGACTGAATCTTTGGCCACGTTTGAGCTCTAGCCAGCCTGAATGTCTGACTGCGGTGGCAGCGGACAGTGCAGACTGGCGCAGATTACCCGCAGCAGTTCGGTCTCTGCCGCCTTGATCACGCCATCGGCCCGGATCGCACGGAGCAGGCTCAGTATCACGATCTCTTTCGCGGCAGGCATCAAGCCGTCCAGATCATCCAGCGCCCGCTCAAATGGCTGCTGCCAGTCCAGCGATGGTGTTTGCCAGGTCGGCGCCTGGCCTGGAAATGCCTGATCCATCGCCAGCAGCCATGCACGCCTTGCGGCGGCATCATCGGTACTGCCGTGAGCGGCAACCACGGCGCAGACCAACATCACGCTGTCGCGGCATGCGGGCAACTTCTTCTGGCCGTCCACCGGTGCCCGGCGTGGTCGCATCGCCTCCAGCAACTGCACGCGCAGCAGACGGGCAAGGCAGTACTCGTCCAGATCGACCTTGCTGTCCATGCCGACCAGCGCTTCCAGGGTGGTCAACAGGGTCTGTTGACGCCCTTGCGGCAGCTGCTTGAGTGCCGGAAAGGAAAGTGCGACCAGTGGCATGCGCACGACGGGAGACAGCGCCTCTATCTGCCCGGCAAGAGAAGTCACGGCGTATTGCAGATCGTCGCCAAATGCATTGGCAATCGTCCGTCGCTGCTGTGCCCGCAGATCGTCATGCGCCGACATGGCCAGAGCCAATACCAACGGCAATGCCGACTCCGGCTGCTGCGTCGCGTTCGTCAGCGTGGCCGGGATGCTCTGCTGCAAGGCAGCTGCATGCTCGAAACTCCCTGCACCCGCCTGGCTTGGCTGCGCCGATGCGGCCGGTGTGCCGGTTGCACTGGCCTGCTGCAGCAGAGCAGCGCCGGACGCAGCCGACATGGGCGGCCCGCTGGTGTCGGCACTTACGGCCTCGCGAGCCACCGACGCATTTCTCAGGGACTGCGCCAGCTGCACCAATTCCTCATTCTGGAAACCGGGCTCCAATATCCGGATTCGCTCCCGCAGCGGCGGATGGGTGGCATACCACGCGTCGTACGTGTCATCGGCCTCGCCGAACAACATGTGCGCCACTTCGTGCCGGTTGCCCGCCTGCAATGCGGAACCCTCGTCGAGGACCGCGATTTTTTTCAGCGCACCGGCGATGCCGGCAGTCTGGCGCGTGAACTGAACCGCTGAAGCATCAGCCAGCGATTCGCGTGAACGCGCCACACCTGCCTGGATCAGCCGTCCGAAGAAGAAACCGGTGTAGCCAATCCCGAGCAATGCCAGTGCGATCAGCCCCTGCCTGCCGTCATCGCCACTCAGGCGACCACTGCGACCACCACCGACCCACATCATCTGACGGCCGATGATCGCCAGCACCATGATGCCGAACAGCAGCCCCATCAGACGGATGTTGAGCCGCATATCGCCATTCAGCACGTGGCTGAATTCGTGTGCGATCACCCCTTGCAACTCGTCACGGCTCAGCTGATCGATGCAACCCTGAGTCACGCATATCGCTGCGTCGGATGGTGAGTACCCGGCAGCGAATGCATTGATGCCGTGCTCGTCTTGCATCAGGTAGATATCCGGCACCGGCAAGCCGGAAGCGATCGCCACTTCCTCGATCACGTTGCGCAATTGGCGCAGCTGCGGGTCATTGGTATCCGGGGATACAGGCACGGCGCCGACACTTTCGGCCACCGACTGGCCTCCCCCCGACAGGCTCTGGATGCGATACATCGAGCACAGCGCGATGAAGCCCACGACCACGATGCTGCTGATGACCCAGACCGACGGACTCAGACGATGATGGTGACCCCAGATGAACCATGTCATCACCACCACCACGTCAGTCGCGGCGACGATCAGAAGCACCGCCAGCACGAACAGCAGCACCAGAAACCGGGTGCTGCGGCGCACGTGCGCCTGTTGGGCAAAGAAATCCATCGAGTCCCCCAGGAGAGATCAGCGCGACCTACATCGCGATGGCGCCGACGATCAGCTGAAGGAAACCTTCGGCACGTCGCGTACGGCCGGATCCTCGACTTTCAACGGCTCGGCGGCGGCGAAACCATAGCTGTTCGCCACGAACGACGCCGGAAACACTTCGCGACTGTTGTTGTAGGTCAGCACGGAATCGTTATAGGCCTGCCGCGCAAACGCCACCCGGTTCTCGGTCGAGGTCAGTTCCTCGGAGAGTTGCATCATGGTCTGGTTGGCCTTCAGATCCGGATAAGCCTCGCTGAGCGCGAACAAACGCCCCAGACTTTGTGTCAAAGCATTTTCGCTGCCGGCAAGCTGCTGCATCGCACCCGGATCACCCGGGTTGGCCTTGGCACCGGCCAAACCACTGACTGCCGCGTTGCGGGCCTGTACGACCTCTTCCAGGGTACCGCGTTCATGCGCGAGGTAACCCTTGGCCGTCTCCACCAGGTTGGGAATCAGATCATGTCGGCGGGTCAGCTGCACGTCGATCTGAGCAAAAGCATTCTTGTAACCATTCCGCGAAGTAACCAGTCCGTTGTAGATCGACACGAAGTACAAGACAATCAGAACGACAACAACCAGAACAATGATCAGACCCATCGGTACATTCTCCACCCTGCGACGCATCCCCGCGCCGGAACCTCGCCAGAATACCATGCCGTTTCGCAAGCTCTTTCCAGTGATCGCGGGCGTGCTTGGGTTGATCTGCCTGCCAGTCTGCGCGAGCACTTCGGTGATCGCTCCGGTCAACAGGGCTGTCGCCACCACGCAGACGCTACCGCCAGCACGCATCCAGAGCACTTTGGCCGATTATCAGCGCTGGCTGGATCAGCTCGCCGAACGCAATGCCGTCGCCGGACTGGCCACGGCTGTGGTGGTCAACGACAAGGTGGTGTTCGAGCGTACGGTCGGTTACGCCGATGCCGCCACTCAACAACCGGTGACCGCGGATACCGTGTTCCGGCTCGCCTCGCTGTCCAAGGCCTTCGCAACTGCAATCACCGGCCTGCTGGTGGACGATGGCAAACTCAGCTGGGACACCAAGCTGGTCGATGTGCTGCCGTATTTCAAGCTCAAGGATATGCAGGCCGCTTCGGAAGCTACCGTAAGCGACATCCTGGGGCAGCGACTCGGCCTGCCGCACAACACCTACGACAACATGCTCGAGGGCGACATTCCCTACGAAGAGCTCGTCCGAAAACTGGACGAAGTCAACCTGGTCTGCGGCGTGGGCCAGTGCTACGGCTACCAGAACGTCGCGTTCGGGATGATCGGAGACGTGGTACTCGCGCGCACCGGCGATTTCTTCTACCACCTGGTCGACAAGCGCATCTTCTACCCGTTGGGCATGGCCACGGCGAGCTATGGTCGCGCCGCGCTGGAATCCAGCCAGAGCTGGGCACGTCCGCATCGGGCCGCCGGGCATGGCTGGGTGCCGTTCGAGCCCAGCGAAACGTATTACCGCGTGGCACCCGCCGCCGGGGTCAACGCCAGCCTGCACGACATGGAAAAATGGCTGATCGCGCAAATGGGCGGACGCCAGGACGTGCTGCCCACATCACTGCTCGATGTATTGCATGCGCCCGGAATTGCCACGCCCACCGAACTGCACGCCACTCCATGGCGTAGCGCGAGGCTGAGCGCTGCGCAATATGCGCTGGGCTGGAGGGTGTACCAGTACGCTGGGGAAACCCTGGTCTTTCACGCCGGCGCCGTCGCCGGTTACCGCACCATGATCGGTTTCTTTCCGAAATACCATGCCGGCGTAGTCACCATGTGGAATTCGACCGGTCCGACGCCGAGCGGGCTGATGCCGATGGTGTTTGACGGCCTGCTCGGGTTGCCTCACGTCGACTGGGCCGGCATCGAGAGCACCGCTCCCTCGCCAGGCAAGACCATTCCCAAGAAGAAACGCCGCATCACACGCCGCCAGAACTGACCTGGCTCGAAAACTCCATAGCTAGGCACGATTCGGCGCCTGCAACTCCGCAACACGGAAACGGCGCATGCAAGCATGCGCCGTTTCCGTCCGTGTAGTTAAATCAGAGGTTGAACTCGATCTTCAACTGGCGCGTCGTGGACACTGCAACGCCATCCTTCATCGCCGGCTTGAACTGATACCGACGCACCGTATCCATCGCTGCACGATCGAAGACCCGACGAGGCTGCGCATCGACCACGTGGATGTCATCGGTTTTCCCATCGGGTCTGATCGAAAACGACACCACGACCCAGCCACTTTCATGCGCTCGCAACGCCGATGGCGGGTAATCCGGTGCCGCGCCCTTGACCAGTACGGCATCGCTGGTCTCGCCGCCGGTGGCACTGCCAGTCGCAGCGGTCGCCTCGGCACCTGCTGCAGGCTTGGTCGCCGTGCCTGCCGACTGGCCCGCAGGCTGCGTGGAGTGTGTCGGCCTTTCTTTCTGCTGCTCGGCCGCCTGTGCCTTCTGCTGTTCGGCGAGCTGATCCGCAGCCAGTTTTTCGGCAGCCGCCTTTTGTGCGGCCTGCTGCTGGCTCTTCTGCTGATCGAGCGCCAGTTGCTGCTCCTTGTCCAGCGTCTTGCGCTGGGCGTCCAGCTTGGAACGCAGGATGGTCAGCGTGAAGTTGGTCGGATCCGCCTTGGCCAGCAGATCAATCTGGCGCTGCGCTTCATTGAAGTCACGCGAATTGATCGACTGCTCGGCCGAGTTGGCTGCAAACGGGAACGTCTCGCGCAAGGCATCCGAAGCGACCTTGTTGCCGGGATCCTTGACCAGCACCCGCAAGTAGAATTCGAAGGCGTTGTTCCCGGCCGGGGCCAGGTAACGCTGCTGGTTCATGGCGGTACGCGCCTCGATCAGCAGCTGGTTGACGTCCATCGCCGCCACATTCACCGGCGGTGGTGGCGCTGCCCGCGTCGCGGCGGACACCGGCGTGGACGGATGCCCCCCCGAATCCGCCATGATCAGTTCCTGATGCGGCTTGATGATAAGGAACCAAGCGGCCACGGCAAGCAGGCCGATGATGGCAATGATGGCAATGACCAGGGGCCTGATGGCACCTCGCGCATGCCGGCGCGTATCTAGTAAGTATCGGGTATCCATGGTCTCTCGCTGAGTGTCGACAGATACCCGCGCTTTTTCCCCCTGTCGATCCAGGAGCGACGAGTCCCCGGACTCACCGCGGCGCGGATGTGCAAAAGGTAACCCCAATAGCCCGGCACGGCAAATCGTGCGTGATTTCACGGCACGACTCGAAATTTGCCCCCGGACGTCCATGCGGCACACTTAAGCAAAGACGCTACGCATGACAACACCGGCCAACGCGGTCGGCGCAGCGGCACGCAATCATCATGGCGGGAGATTTTCGACCCCGGAAACGAAGCGTCCCGGCCAGGCCGGGACGAAGTCTTCTCGAAGTACTCTCCCCGCGCTGGGCACCGCGGGGAGAGAAGTCGATTGCGTTTCTTGTTGGATGGTACGTGTCGCGTATTGCGTGTTGCTTACTTCTTGGCGGTCTTGGTGGCCTTCACCACCTTGGCCGGCGCAGCTTTCTTGGCGGCCGGCTTCTTGGCGGCAACCTTCTTCGCAGCAACCTTCTTTACGGCAACTTTCTTGGCGGCCGCCGGCTTCTTGGCAGCAGCTTTCTTGGCGGCCGGCTTCTTGGCGGCAACCTTCTTCACGGCAGCTTTCTTGGCGGCCGGCTTCTTGGCGGCAACCTTCTTCACGGTGGCTTTCTTGGCGGCCTTCTTGGCGGCCGGTTTCTTTGCGGCGGATTTCTTGGCAGTGGCCATGGTTCGTCTCAGCTCCTCATCAGTTGGCAGTGGTTGCCCAGTAAAAGCGTGCAGGAACGCCTCAACCAACAAGTCGCTGTTGGTAGCGTGCCGAAGATTGTTCACTTGACGGTGGGTGCGCAAATCGGAAAGCCGCCGCAAAACATGCAGCGGAATCGAGACAGTGATCTTGCGTACTGCATTGGCCTTTTCACCGTGTTCGATATACGGCTTGATGAATTTCGTTGTCGCCATAAAGCGCGTTCCCCGTGATCTGTTGCGAAAGCTATCCCTGAAGATTTCAGCTGTCAATTGATTTTAGTCAAGAAATCAAACCGCTTCATCACCCCCAACCCGACGAGAACCCTGTCGCGGCAACGCTTTTGAAAGATGTCAAGAACATTCATATGGACATCCATACGTCCATATGAAAATCAATGCAATAACGACATAACCCTCAGAACCCTTATGCATCAAGGCTTTTCACAAAATATCAAGCGATACATCGGAAATTGAAATTTATCGCAAAGCGTTCGCAGCCAACCATGTTTTCAATGCGCCCGCCGCTTGTTTTCCAGATGAACGGGACACGACTGGAGCGAGCTGCTCATGCGCCCGGACAACGACACAAAGCGTCGTCTGCCGGGTTCGGCGAACCCATCCTGGAGCATCAACGCACATACCCGAGGCATCCACCGTTCGGACAGCCAGCGCATATATCCCTTCGCGATGGCCATGCCGAGCCGGCATGCCTGGCGCACATGCGCCAGGGGAATCGCACTGGAAAGACATGATGCAAGTCTGGCATCGCGGATGTATCGATTCGCAGCGATCACGCGGCAGATTCATGTCGTGCATGCGCGGCCCGCATGCATGGAATGCGTCGTCCTGAAACGTTACCGGCCGCACTTGGCGGCCGGTAACATCAGACAACCTTGTTGTCGGCGTCAGTGGTCGTCGTTCTCTACCAGCTCTTCGTATTCGTTCGCATCGAGCAGTTCGTCGAGCTCTGCACGATCACTCGGGCGCACCAGGAAGATCCAGCCTTCGCCATAAGCATCTTCGTTGATGGTTTCCGGCTTGTCGTTGAGCAGCTCGTTGACCTCGACGACCTCGCCGGAAACCGGCGAGTAGATGTCCGAGGCGGCTTTCACCGACTCCACCACGGCAGCGCCCGTACCCGCCTTCACCGCCGAACCTATTTCCGGCAGCTCGACATATACCAGGTCACCGAGCTGACCTTGCGCATGGTCGGAAATACCCACGCGAACCAGACCGTCGTCTTCGGCGCGGGCCCACTCGTGGGACTTGAGGAATTTCAGATCGCCAGGAATCTCGCTCATGATCGGGTCCAGTCGTTGTGTTCAGTTGAAGGTGCAAGCGGCGATTCTAGCCACATCCACCGCGGGGAAAAACGTGTCATGGATGACAACGTGGCAGCAGCTCGCTCAAATCCCTTCGCAGGGCTTGCCGTCGCGCACGAACGGATACTTGACCAGCCGCACCGGCACTTCGCGGCCGCGGATGTCGACGCGTACGTCGCCCGCCACCCCCGCCGGAATGCGTGCGAACGCCACCGCCTTGTTGAGGGTCGGCGCAAAACTGCCGGACAGGATTTCGCCCTCGCCGTTGGCGGTAAGCACCTTCTGGCCGTGGCGCAACACGCCCTTGTCGTCCAGCACCAGTCCGACCATCACGCGCGGCACACCGGTCGCCTTCTGCTGCTCCAGTGCGGCACGGCCGATGAAGGCGCGGCCCTCGTCCAGCGCGATCGTCCAGCCCAGGTTCGCCTCCCATGGCGATACCGTCTCGTCCATGTCCTGGCCATAGAGATTCATGCCGGCCTCCAGCCGCAGCGTGTCGCGCGCGCCGAGGCCGGCGGGTGCGACGCCGCTCGTGGCAAGCGCCTCCCACAAGGCAACGGCGTGTTCGTTCGGCACGATGATCTCGAAACCATCCTCGCCGGTATAGCCGGTACGCGCGACAAACAGCGGCATGCCGTGCGGCCCCTGGGCGGCGGCGGCGGCGAACTTGCCCAGCTTCTCGATGCGCGCACGGTCGACCTCGTGCAGCAGGCCGAGCACTTTCGCGCGGGCGCCGGGCCCCTGCACCGCGATCATCGCGAAATCCGGGCGCTCCTTCACCTCCACGCCGAACGCCTGCGCCTGCCGCTCGATCCACGCCAGATCCTTCACCCGGGTGGATGCATTGACCACCAGCCGGAAGTGCGCCTCATCGAAGAAGTAGACGATCAGGTCGTCGATCACGCCGCCCTGTTCGTTGAGCATGCAGGAGTACAGCGCCTTGCCAGTGACCTTCAGCTTGTCGACGCTGTTGGCCAGCAGATGGCGCAGGAACTCCCGCGTGCGCGCACCGTGCAGGTCGATCACCGTCATGTGCGAGACGTCGAACATGCCGGCGTCGCGGCGCACCGCATGATGCTCCTCGATCTGCGAGCCGTAGTTGATCGGCATGTCCCAGCCGCCGAAATCGACCATCCGCGCGCCAAGCGCACGATGGGTGGCGTTGAGTACGGTCTTCTCGGTCATCACGGAACTGCCTTGCGGGGAAAGGCTTGCATTATCGCCGCCGGCACGGGGCAATCCAAGCGATACCGGCTGCGGCGAGGCATCCCCTCTCGATCAGGCAAGCACCGGATAGACCGGATCGACGTCCAGCGTCGCCGCACACACCGATGCCAGTTCCAGCAGACGCAAGTCGGAACCACGTGCGCCGACCAGTTGCAGGCCGATCGGCAATCCGCTGGGCAGCATGCCCATCGGCAGGCTGACGGCCGGGCAACCGGCGAGACTGGCGAAGCTGGTCAGGTCGGCCTGTGAATCGGGCACCGGCCCATCCAGCGGAAACGCACCCTGCGGCGTGGTCGGCAGCACCAGCACGTCGACCTGGGCGAACAACCGGCGCATCTTCAGGGCCGCCGCATCGAGCACGCGATCCGCCACGGCATAGTCAGCCGCGCTCTTGGTCGCCGCGTAACCGAGCATGCCGCGGAAGCCCGCGGACACCGGAGGCTCGCCATTGGCCAGGTCGGCAGCGAAGGTGCCGAGCATCTCGGCCTCCATCAGCAACAGGCCGGCACGGCGGGTGCGCGCGAAATCCCAGTCGGCGAAATCCACCGTGCGCCGATCGCCGAGCGCATGCGGCAGCTTGGCCAGGGCCGCCTCGAACACTTCGATCACCTCCGACTGCACGCCGACCGCCGCCAGATCCGGCAGCAGGCCGGTGCGCAGATTGCCCGGCTCCCAGTCCGGCAGCGCGAACGCGACCCGGCGGCGGCGCGAGCGCGCATCATCCGCGTCGTAGCCGGCCAGCACCTGCAGCAGCACGGTGAGGTCATCCGCACTGCGCGCGAGCAAACCGACCGCATCGAGTCGCCGTGCCGCCGGCACCAGACCGCGCGCGGAAATCTCGCCATGCGTCGGCTTGAGCGCGTAGACACCGCAGTAACTGGCCGGGATGCGGATGGAACCCAGGCTGTCCGATCCGACCGCCGCCACAGCCAGACCTGCCGCCACGGCTGCCGCAGCACCTCCGGAGGAGCCGCCGGCCGTGTAGCCGTGCCGGTGCGGATTGTGCGTCGCGCCGAAATGCGGGTTGTTGGTAGTCGCGCCCAGCGCACCCTCATCCATATTGGTCTTGCCCACCAGCACCGCGCCGGATGCACGCAGCCGCGCCACCACATGCGCGTCATCGCGCGCTGGCTTGTTGCGGCCAGGCAGACCGGCACGGGTCGGCCACCCGGCCATGTCGAAATTGTCCTTCAACGCCAGCGGAATGCCGTCGAGCCGCCCGATCACGCCGTCTCGGCGGCGTCGATCCGCCATGTGTGCCTGCTCCTGCAGCAACCCCGAACGCTGATCCACATAAGCGTTGAGTTCGGGATTGAGCCGTTCGATCGCCTGCTGGTAGGCATCCGCCAGTGCCTGCGGCTGCACGCGCCCCACCGCCAACCAATGCAACAGCTGGCACAACGAAGCTCGGCGCAGGTCCAGATCGGCGATCGGCGGCATCGAATTCATGAAAACTCCCAGCAGGTGTCCGGATTATCACCGCGTCTGGTGAAACGATTGCAAGCGGTAGCGCAACACGCGTTGCCGCGCGGCACGTGAAACCGGACAATGGCCGCCTGGTCCATACCCTCACGCACGGCATCTGCCTGCTTACCGTGCCCGCCTTACTGCGATGCTTGGAGTCCGCCATGAGCGAACGCGAAACAATGGAATACGACATCGTCGTCGTCGGTGCCGGGCCGGCCGGGCTGTCGTTCGCGATCCGCCTCAAGCAACTGCAGCCTGATGTCAGTGTCTGCGTGATCGAGAAAGCCTCGACCATCGGCGCGCAGATCCTCTCCGGTGCGGTGATCGAGCCGCAGCCGCTGGATGCGCTGCTGCCCGGCTGGCGCGACCGGCCACCGCCTATTTGCGTGCCGGCTGGCGAAGACGAATTCTGGCTGCTCAGCAAGACCGGTGGCCGCAAGCTGCCGGTGCCCCCGGGCATGCACAACCACGGCAACTTCATCGTCTCGCTGGGCGCGATGTGCGCGTGGCTGGCGCCGCAGGCCGAGGCGCTGGGGGTGGATGTGTTCCCCGGCTTCGCCGCCGCCGACACCATCCACAACGAGGACGGTTCGGTCGCCGGCGTGCGCATCGGCGACATGGGCGTGGCGAAGGACGGCACGCACAAGCCCGGCTACACCGAAGGCATCGACATCAAGGCCAAGGTCACCGTGTTGGCCGAAGGCGCGCGCGGCAGCCTGACCAAGCAGCTGATCAAGCGCTTCAAGCTGGACCGGGACAGCGATCCGCAGGGTTACTCGATCGGCATCAAGGAGCTGTGGCAGGTGCCGACCGGGCGCGTGACGCCGGGCAAGATCGTGCACAGCTTCGGCTGGCCGGCGGACAGCCACACCTACGGCGGCAGCTTCCTGTATCACCTGGACCAGGATCGTATCGCGCTCGGCTACGTCAGCGGGCTCGATTACAGCGACCCGAACTACCAGCCGTGGGAAGCCTTCCAGCAATGGAAGAACCACCCGATGATGAAATCGCTGCTGGACGGCGGCAGCATCCTTTCGGCCGGCGCGCGCGCGATCGTCACCGGCGGCTATCAGTCGCTGCCGAAAACCGAGATGCCGGGCGCGCTGCTGATCGGCGACACCGCCGGCCTGCTCAACGTGCCCAAGATCAAGGGTACGCATCAGGCGATCAGGAGCGGCATGCTCGCCGCCGAACACCTGGTTGCGAACGAGCTGAAATCTGCCGGCTTCGACGCGAAGCTGCGCGGCTCCGAGGTGATGGCGGAGTTGAAGAAAGTCCGCAACATCAAGCCTGCGTTCAAGAAGGGCCTGTGGTTCGGCATGTTGAACGCCGCCTGGGAAACCATCACCGGCGGCGGCTCGCCGTGGACGCTGAAGAACAAGGCCGACTGGTCGTCACTGCACAAGCTGGGCGCGCAGGAGGAGCCGAAACGCGACTACGTGCAACGCACGCTGGCCCCGCGCGACCGCCTCGCCGGCGTCTACTTCGCCGCCACCGAACACGACGAGGACCAGCCGATCCATCTGCACGTGGCCGATACCTCGGTCTGCGTCACCCAGTGCGCGGAGGAATACGGCAACCCCTGCACCCGCTTCTGTCCGGCGAATGTCTACGAAATCGTCGACGACGAGGCTGGCAAGCGCCTGCAGATCAACGCGGCCAACTGCGTGCACTGCAAGACCTGCGACATCAAGGACCCCTATCAGATCATCAACTGGGTGACGCCGGAAGGCGGCTCGGGACCGAATTACCAGAACCTGTAAGCGACGGCATCAGACACGACTCAATCATGCCCGGACAGGTCCGCCGGGCACGCACCCCGCTGCCCGCGCCAGCCATCGCGCAGGCCGCGCAGCATGCAACGCAGGTTGCGCAGCCGCGGTCCGATCAGTACACCGAACAGCAACAGCTTGGCCAGCACGCGCGGCACATCCTGGGCCACCCACGCGCGTGGCGTGTGCGGCATCCGGTACAGCAACAGGCGGTTGCGCATCATGTAGTAAAGCCGCAGCGGCCCATGCACCACGACCTGGCCAATGCCGAAAGGCAGCGCGCGACGGGCATCGCCCAGCCTGTGGTGCATCGTCGCCGCGCATGCGCCGTACAAGGCATAACCCTGGGCCCGGGCGCGAAAGCTCCATTCCAGATCCACGTTGTCGATGAACAGGCCTTCGTCCATCGGACCGACGCGATCGATCACTTCGAGCGGAATCAGCGCACCCGAGCTGATCAGGAAATCGCAGGCAATATGCTGGGTATCGCTTGCACACCACAGCTTGCGATTCAGCGGAAAACCGATGCGCACGAAGGGTGCATCGCGATGCTCGCGCAAATCATGAAAGCGTGGCCCCACTGCAGCGATCCGGTTCGGCGCCAATGCCTGAAGCGCCTGCCGCAACGACGCCACCATCCCGGCATCCGGCTCGCTGTCCTGATCCAGCAGCAGTACATGGCGATATCCGTGTGAGCGCGCCCAGGCGATGCCGATGTTCTGCGCAGCCGCCAGACCGAGGTTGTACGGCTGCTCCAGCAATGCCCCGCCCCGGTGCGACAGGCTCTCGGCCAATGCCTGCTGCCAGCCGCCCGCACTGGCATTGTCGACCAGCGCGACAGCGCCGACCTGAATCGCCACCTTGTCGACAAGGCTCGATATGGCGGCAGGCTCGGGCTGATAGCTCACGATCACCGCGCAGACGTCGGTCATGCATAACTCAGTCATGGCGCAGCAGATCCCGCAGTACGGAGCGGCCACCGGTGCCGTAAAGCCCGTAACAACCCTCGCGCGCCTCATGCAGCACCGGCAGCAGCCGTCGCAGCCTTGGCAATCGGCCGATCGCGACACGCCGCTCGAAGTGGGATCGCTTGTGCCGGATCTGCACGGCACGTTCGACGCCATCACGAAGCCCTGCCTCCGCCAGGAACGCCTCGAGCCGCCGCAGCCGCCCCGCCTCATCGGACAACAGCCGGCCACGCGGAAGCAGCAGGTCACGCCATTTCATCGCCAGCGTGCGCCGGCGCATGCCGATCTGGTTGGCGTCGTGCTGGCGGTAGTCGATCAGTGGCTCGTCGATGAAATCGACGCGGCCAGCCGCAGCCGCCACCGCGGCCAGCCATTCGTCGTGAATCCAGTCCTGCGCGACCGGCAGCGCCAGCTCGACCAATTCGCGCCTGAATGCGGCAGTGGCGCCCGTCACGAAGCTGCGCCGCAGCACCACCTCGAAGGCACGATCCGCATGGATCGCCTGCTTTTCCTCCGCGGTCAGCTGCAAGGCATCGAACAGCGAACATCCGAGGGACTCGCCACCGGCATCCACCAGGCGTGCATCGCTGTGCAGCAACAACAAGGATGGATCGGCCCGAAAGCGCTCCGCCATGCTGGCCAGCTTGTCCGGCCGCCAGACATCATCCTGGTCGCACAAGAACAGCACGTCGCCGCCAGCCTGCCGCAGCCCCGCTGAAAAATTTTCCACATAACCTAGGTTGGCTGGATTGCGTCGCAGCCGCACCTCGATGCCGGCATGCCGCGCACGTTCGGCAAACCGCTGCAGGATCTCCGGCGTGGCGTCGGTCGAGCCATCGTCGCCGATCACGATCTCGTCGGGCAGCCGGGTCTGCGCCAGCAGGCTGTCCAGCTGCGGTTGCAGGTAGGCGGCCCCGTTGTAGGTGCAGATCACGATGGAAAGGCGGGGTTGCGTCATGCTCACTCGTTGCTGCAGATAGCCAGGCCGTCACGATGACGCATCCCTATGAACCGCGCCGACCGTTACCGGCCATCGTCCTCGGGCAAACGGCAGACACCGCCTCGACGCTCATGCCAGGCGGCGCCCCATCATACTGAAAGACCGGCCCAGGCCAGCCAAAGGGCGACCTGACGATGAATACAGGCCACTTCCGAGCCATGGTGCCGGCTCGGGTTAGAATAGTGCGCTGCTTCATTACCGCATGCGCCCCGCAGGCGCCCGTAGAAGGAATCGTTGATGAAAATTCTGGTCGGCTACAAGCGCGTGGTGGATTACAACGTGCGCATCCAGGTCAAACCCGACGGCACCGGTGTGGTCACCGACGGCGTCAAGCTGTCCGCCAACCCGTTCGATGACATCGCACTGGAAGAGGCTCTGCGCCTGCGCGAGAAAGGCGTCGCCACGGAAGTCATCGTGGTCGGCATCGGTCCGGCCGATCTCACCGCGCACCTGCGCAATGGCCTGGCGATGGGCGCCAACCGCGCGATCCACGTAGTCACCGCCGACGCCGTGCAGCCGCTGACCGCGGCGCGCGTATTCCTCAAGCTGATCGAAAAGGAGCAACCGGAACTGGTGATCCTGGGCAAGCAGGCGATCGACGACGACGCCAACCAGACCGGCCAGATGCTGGCCGCGCTGTGGGATCGCCCGCAGGCCACCTTCGCCAGCAGGGTCGACATCGCCGACGGCAAGGCCACGGTGACCCGCGAGGTCGATGCCGGACTGGAAGTGATCGAGGCCGAGCTGCCGGCGGTGATCACAACCGACCTGCGCCTGAACGAGCCGCGCTTCATCAAGCTGCCGGACATCATGAAGGCGAAGTCCAAGCCGATCGACAGCATCGAGTTCGGTTCGCTCGGCGTCGAGGCGCACGATCATCTGAGGACCACGCACTACGCGGCCCCCGCCAAGCGCAGCAAGGGCGTGATGGTGAAGGATGCGGCCGAACTGGTCGCGGCGCTGAAGCAGAAAGGTCTGCTGTAACCCCCAATCCTGCAGGAGCCCACCGTGTGGGCGGTGCTTCTCGTCGCATCGCCCACAGGGTGGGGCCCTGCACAAAGCTTCGGAGACACACATGAGCAAGATTCTGGTCATCGCCGAACATCTGGGCGGCAAACTCAATTCCTCCACCGCACGCGCCGTGAGTGCCGCCGCGGCCGTCAAAGCCGACGCCATCGACGTGCTAGTGCTGTCCGACGCGCCTGACGCGATCGCCGCCGAAGCGGCGAAGATCGACGGCGTGAGCCGCGTGCTCACCATCGCGCGGTCCGACAACGCGCACGCACTGGCTACCGTACTGGCCCCGCAGATCGCCAAGGCTGCCGCCGGCTACAGCCACGTATTCGTGCCGTCCACCACGTTCGGCAAGGACATCGCCCCGCGCGTCGCCGCCCTGCTCGGCGTGGCCCAGGTCAGCGACGTGATGAGCGTGGAAGCCGCACACACCTTCAAGCGCCCGATCTACGCCGGCAACGCGATCATCACGGTCGAGGCCGACGCCAGCCACACCGTGGTCGCCACGATCCGTTCCGCCTCGTGGGCTGCCGCAGGCAATGCCGCCAGCAGTGCGCCGATCGAAGCACTGGCCATCGACGTGACACTGCCCACGCATACCCGCTTCGTCGAACTGAAGCAGGGCAGCAGCGACCGCCCCGACCTGCAGAGCGCCAGCAAGGTCGTCTCCGGCGGCCGTGGCGTCGGCTCCAAGGAAAACTTCGAGATCATCTACAAGTTCGCCGACCGGATCGGCGCCGCCGTCGGCGCTTCGCGCGCCGCCGTCGACGCCGGCTACGTGCCGAGCGAGCTGCAGGTCGGCCAGACCGGCAAGATCATCGCCCCCGAGCTGTACATGGCGATTGGCATCTCCGGCGCGATCCAGCACCTCACCGGCATCAAGGATGCCGGCACCATCGTGGCGATCAACAAGGACGGCGAGGCGCCGATCTTCGAGATAGCCGACATCGGCCTGGTGGGCGACCTGTTCAAGCTGATTCCGGAGCTGGAGCAGGCGATCGGTTAAGCCGCGTGCAGGTGACCGCGGTTGCGCGCACGCACGCTCCTTTGCTGACTGACGCATTGCCCGCCGAATGCAGGCCATGCGTCAGCGACACGGGACTTCGATGCCAGGACAAGCGCGGCTAAATCGATCCGTCGCTTGCTGCAATCAGCCCGGCCATTCCTGCCCATTTGCTCTGATAGACGGCGTGCATTTCCGTGCTGCGCCCCCCCTGCGCCCAGTGCATGGCCTCTTCCACCGCGGCGTGAATCAACAGTTCCCGGTCGGCCTGGTCGCCAAGGTCGAAGTTGGTCGCATAAGCCACGTCCACCAGTCGCCACAGGAACGCATTGCGCAAGTAGCAGCTTATCGGCAGGAAATGTCGGTCAAGCTGATCGATGATGTCCTGGCTGCGGATGCCTTCGAAGCATCCCGCGGAGAAGTCGACATCCGGGATGTTCTCGTCCAGCTTGCCGGTATTGTGGTTCTTGCGCTTGTCCGCCGGCCACGCCGAGAAGATGCGGTTCGCGATATCCAAGGCCTCGGGCCATAGCCGGTTGCCGTTGCGGCCAACCTGTTCGCCGATCAGCCAGAACTCGCCACCGGGTGAAAGGATCTCGGCGATCGCCGAAAGTACGCGCTCCAATTCGACGAGATGATGCAGGCCCGAGGTAATGTTCACTACGTCGAACTGCCCCAGTTGCGGGCCGACGTCGTTGGCATCGCCCAGTACCCGATCCACCGTCACGGTGGCCGGCATGTGCATCATCGCCTGATCGAGCAGGCCGGCATTGACGTCGACGATGCATAGCTCGACCGGTACCCCGGCCGCGGCAAGTATGCCGCCCTCGATGGCAGCTTCACCCGCGCACAGCGCGAGCATGCGCAATGGCCGGCCCGCCTGCCGTGCCGACATAGCCCGCAGGCGCCCGGGGAAATCCGGGGGCTGCACCGGGATGGCCGTCGCCAGCATCCGGTTGGCATAGGAAAACGCGTTTTCGCCCGCTGCCGGCTGCACTTTTCGCAGGCGTGCCTTGAGCGCCTCGCGCATGAGCATTTCGCCCGCATGACCGGCCGGGCGAGGCGGCAATGCCCGCGGCAGACTGCTGCCATCGGCGCTGGCGCGGCGATCCTTGTGGCGATCACGATAGAAGTCGCCCGAATATACCTGGCTGAAATGCGCAATCTCGTTCTGCAGCCGCCACGCGTGGTGGGTGCGTGCGCGCAACAGATCGAGCTCGTCCCGCGCGCAAACCACCAAGCCAAGCAACCCCAGCCAATCACCCGCGTCCTGTCCTTGCGGACCCGCGCCACAACGGATCTCGATTCGAAGCAGGCTCTGCGCCGGCGCCGGCAGATCGATGGTCAGCTCGCGCAGGCTGGCTCCTGCCTGCGAGTTATCCAATCGCTGGGTCATCAGCAACTGCATTGGCTCGCCGGTGCGGCCAGACCATATCTCCACGTCCAATCCATCGTCGCTGATCTGCGGCACGGCCCGCAGACAGCGCATCCACAGGATCGGCTCACGCGGCACGGTCACGACTGGCAGGCTGAGACGTTCGCCGGCACGCATCATCAAGCCACGCTCGCGCTGCGGCAGGTGCGGAAACTCGGTCCAACGATCGGCCATGCTGAACCGCGAATCCCACGCTCCCTTCAAGTCCGTTTGTGGGGCTTGCATGGATCGCTGCAAGTAACCTAGCGCCCTCCTGGTGAGCTGGCGGATGCTTCCTTCGCCGGTGCGCGCCGGTACGCGGCGCCCCGGCGCCTCCACAGGCTCGATTCGAAGGTCCGTACCACCCTCGTCCAGCAAAAACGATGCAACCATTCGCCCGCTCCATCCTCGACCCGGTCAGGAGACCTTACCGCCTTTTCAATAAGCGTCGTTCATATCCGGCTACGCGGCACGGACACCGATCGGCCGGAATGACCAATACACTGCCGCCAACATTCGCTTCGCTCAGTTGTTGTCGGCGTTGGCGGAGAACACCTGGCGCTTGCATTTGCCTGTAGCGCTGAGCTTGTGACCACAGCTCACCTCCAGCAAAGCCGCGTTGAACTGCAGCTGCCGATACTGCTCCGCATGCTGCAAATGATCCTGCTCCCAAGCCGTACGGATGGTGGACGCAAGCGCCAGGTAACCATCCTCGGGCAATCCCACGGCATCGAACAGCAACCCCGGCAACTGATAGGCGCTGAGGTCAAGCTGGCGCGGAATCTGCGGATCGAGCGGCCGGTTGGAGAGCAGCATGTAGCGGGTGTGCTGCTGCCCCCTGCGTTTGCCATCGTCGAAGCCAAGATCCTTGTAGGCTGCATCGAGAGCCGGCAAATGGTCGCCGTAGAAAAGCAGTAGAGTCCATCGAGGACGTGCCAGCAGCCGTTGCGCAAAATCACCCAGCGCGGCATCCCCATTGACCAGATGGGAAAGGTAATACGTCATCTCCCGCGTGCCGGTTGCCGACAGGCCCGGTGGCAATGGATGCTCGTTCAATACCTTGGCCAGCGGACCCACGTCGTAGTCCCATGGCCCATGGTTTTCCATCGTGATTACCATGGCGTACTGCGCGCCCATGTTGCCTTCGTCAAAATGGGCAAGCACGAAATCGAAAAGCGCATGATCAGAGACGAATTCGCCTGCACGTGCCGCACCGGCGAAATCCTTTTCGTAATAAGCGTGCTGGAACCCGAGCTCGGGCATGACCTGTCGGCGATTCCAGAAGCCGGCGCGGAATGGATGGAACAACGTCGTCGAGTAACCGAACGACTCCAGCCGATGGGGCACCGTAGGCATCCATCCGCTGGCCAGCCCGTAATACGGATACATGATGGAAGGAAACGCCCGCATCGGATAACCCGTAAGCGTCTCGAATTCCGTACGGATCGTGCCGCCGCCGTAAGTGGGCGTGGTCAGGCTCCCGCTGACTCCGGTGGCGGCCAGGCGCTGGAAATTCGGCACGAATTGACCATAGTCGACACTCTTCAGCACGCCGGGATCGAAGAAGGCCTCGCTCTGCACGACCACGATATCAGGTAGCTCGAGGGGAGCTTTGCGCGTCATGCGCATGTTCAGCTCGTCAGCGTGGCTCTGCGCAAAACCGGCAACGAGTGGCTTGTCGGCCTGCGGAATGCTGATCCTCGACTCCTGCGTCGTTCGTACCATCCCGGCCATGAAACCGGTCTGCTGCACGCTCAGGATAGGATCCCATTGCTGGAAACCGGGGAGTGCCTCATCGCCATAGACGTCCCGCCAGAAGCCGTCGCCTTGATACATGGTGACGAGTGCCGCCAGCGACAGGCATGTCCATGTCGCGCGACTGATCCTGCCGCCGCGCTGCCAGTGCTTTTCAACTTTCCAGATGACGCCTGTCACGATGGCGAACAGCAGTGCTGCCAGCACCAGCCATACCAGGCGATGGCCGGTGTAGTGCGCAAAGAACCCGATGTTGCCCAACACTTGATGCACAAGCACCAGGTCGCCCGGCAACAGCGGCAAATTCATATTCAGTTCCTTGACGGCGTTCACGTCGAACACCAGCCAAGTGATTCCGCTACCCAACATGAGGGAAAGCAGGAGGCGTCCGCACAGGCCGTATATCAACAGGATAAACAGCGCTACCGGCAACGCATTGCGCCAGACCAGTCCGATATGAAAACCCATGGTCAGGGATGAGTCGAGTCGCTCGACCAATATGACACTGATGAGCGCGATGAGCAGCATGTGCAGGCAAGTCGCCTGTATGCTGCCGCCACTGAGCAAGGTGCGCATGGCACTGCCGATACGTAGCCGTGATGTCATTCGCCGGGCCCCTTTCTGCGCGAATTGCCGTTCACCTCCTCCCAGTCGCTCGCAGGACAAGGGCTTTCGCTTGTTTGGCGTGCCACCCACCCAGACAGATCCAACGGGCGGAATGTCGCCACCACCACGCCATCAAGCAGGCTTATGCTCGATGGCAACGCAACCTCGTTGTGACAACAGCATTGCACCAAGGTTGCATTGGTATGACATCGCCATGCTGCGGTCAAGCCACGGAAACGCCGGCGCCCGCAACAGGACAGGCAACACGAAGAGCGAAAGCGGTGGCCGTGGCCCGCTCAGTGCTGCGTCAGAGGCACGACTTCGCTGCCAGAATGCGCTTGAGTGTCGTGCGTGCCGCTTCCACCGAAAAATGCTGACGGACGTTTTCGAGGCCGTGGTCCGATAACGTCAACCAGAGCTTTTCGTTGACATACAACTCGACGATGGCATCCACGAACGCATCGCTGTCATCGGCGATCATCGCATCCCGCCGATCGACCAATGCCATGCCTTCCGCACCCATCGATGTGGTCACCACCGGCACGCCATGACTCATCGCCATGTTGATCTTGCCCTTTACGCCTGCGCCGTAGCGCAGCGGCGCCAAGGCCACCTTCACGCTGCGCAGCACCGGCTCGAGATCGGCCACGTAGCCGTGGACCAGCACATCCTCGCTGGCCAAGCCCGCCAACACGTCGCCCCCCGCATAGCCGACGATGTGCAGGCTCACTCCTGCAAGCCGGGCCCGCAATCGCGGCATGATCTCTTCAGTCAGCCAGCGAACTGCATCGACATTCGGCTCGTGTTCGAAATTTCCAAGGAACAGCAGGCCCTTCCGCGAAACGAAAGATGCCTGCCGTCCATGCACAAGATGGACATTGGAAAGAACCTGCACGTCGGCCGTCGGTGCCAACTCGCTCAACAGGTTGCGCTCGTACTCACTGACTACCAGGGTCAGATCGGCCTGGCGCATCAGTTCCAGTTCGCTACGCCGCAGCTCGTCTGCCCAGGCCGCTTCGGCGCTGTTTCGATGCATGGCAGCGCCTCGTGCAATGCGCAGGAAGTGCAGGTCGACGGTATCGAAAATCAATGCAGCCCGCGCCGCATAGCGGCGCGTCAGCCGCAGCGAATTCAGCGCCACGGGCAAGCGAGACAGCACCACCACGTCAAGGCTGTCGCCATGCGCGTACCACCAGCGCAATGCTTGCGCACGCGACGGTGCCACGATGCGTTCGATGCCGTGCTGTTCCAGCATGCGTGCATCGTGATCGTCACCGGCGGCGCCTGTCGCCCAGAACTGCACATGGCAGCCCAGCTCACGCAGCAGCAGCAGCATGTTGAACATGCGCAATGAACCGGAATCGCGATCGACCCGTGGATAATCCGCATCGACCACCAGCACGCGCTGGCCACGACGATGCGTGGCACAGTGCTCGGGAGAGTGCGCGAAATCCTCCGGCTTCGGTTGGCCGGCCAGCGCAAGCTGTTGCTTGGCCGCAAATTTCTCGCGATTGATACGCTGGAACCTCTTGATCCCGAGCGAGGCATCCGTGCCGGCCGTCTTGCCCTCGAAATGCACTACCTCGGCGTGCGGCTGATAGAGCACCTGATAGCCGGCTGCACGGACCGAGAAGGCGAGGTCCGTATCTTCGTAATAGGCGGGCATATAGCGCAGATCGAACCCGCCGAGCGATCGGAACAGCTCGGTCGGCAATGCCATGCAGGCGCCGGAGCAATAGTCCACTTCGCGCACAAAATTGTAGCGAGGATCCTGCGGGCTGCCGCCACGGCCGTAGTTGCAGGCGTTGCCATCCGCAAACACAATGCCGCCGGCCTCCTGCAGGCTCCCATCGGGATAGATCAGCTTGGCGCCAACCAGCCCGCAATCCGGATGCACTGCGAAGGTTCCCATCAAGGCGTCGAGCCAGCCCGCCGTGACTTCCGTGTCGTTGTTCAGGAACACCACGTATCGGCCGCGCGCGATATCGGCGCCTGCGTTGCAGGCACTGACGAAACCGCGATTCTCGGCCATGCGCTGCACCCGCACCTGCGGGCAGGCTGCCAGCCATTCGGCGGAGCCGTCGGTCGAACCATCATCGACAACAATCACCTCGAAGGTGCACTTCGCGCCGGCTGCCGCGAGTGAGCGCAAGCAGTGCCTGGTCTGATCAAGGTGGTTATAGACGGGAACCACGATGCTGACCTGCGGCGCATCCTCGAAACGGAATACGGGATGCGATACCGCTGCCGGTTGCTCCGCCACTGTCGGGGCAACCTCTGCACTGCCCGTGGGCGACTGCGACTTGGTCGACTTCCCGTGCCAGCGTGCGCGCAACCCGGACACCGCAAGACGTGCGGTGTCGACGGCAAAGCGCAGCATGCGGCTGGCGCGCAGGGCCTTCCGCCGCCATCGCGATGGTCGTCGTGGAAGACTCACGCGGGCAGACACCACATGCTCATGGCTCCCTCACTGCCGGTGCATGATCCGGGCAAAGCGCCGCACGCAGCACACCGACAATACGCCGAGAGGCTTTGCCATCCCCGTAGGGAGAAACACCGCGCGCCATCCGGCGATACGCATCCGGGTCATCCAGCAGGCGCGAGGCTTCGGCAACGATGCGCGCCTCATCGGTACCGACCAGCCGCACGACACCTTCATCCACCGCCTCGGGCCGCTCGGTTTCGGAGCGCATCACCAGCACCGGCTTGCCCAGTGCGGGCGCTTCCTCCTGCACGCCGCCGGAATCGGTGAGGATCAGGAAGGCACGTTTCTGCGCCTCGACGAACGGCGCGTAGTCCAGTGGCTGGCACAGGCGAATGCGCGGGTGGTCGCCCAGAAACCCGTGCGCCGCCTCGCTGACGTTGGGATTGGGATGCACCGGATAGAGCACCTCGATATCGGGATGGCGATCAACCAGCGTACGGATGGCACGGCAAACCGCACGAAACGGCTCGCCGAAATTCTCGCGCCGATGGGCCGTCACCAGCACCAGCCGCTTGTCCGGATCCAGCGGAATGCCCAGCGGCCAATCCGTTGCCGCCACCTCAAGCAGCGCATCGATCACCGTATTGCCGGTGACGTGGATGGCCGTGTCCGCAATGCCCTCCCGCAACAGGTTCTGGCGCGAACGCTCGGTCGGCACGAAATGCCACTTCGCCAGATGCCCCGCGACCAGCCGGTTCATCTCTTCCGGAAACGGATTGTCCAGGTCATGGGTGCGCAGACCCGCCTCGACGTGCCCGAACGGCGTGCGTCGATAGAACGCCACCAGCGCAGCCGTCATCACCGTGGTGGTATCACCCTGCGCCAGCACCACGTCCGGCGACAACTCGGTGAATTTCTGGTCGAGCGCCGTGATGAGTCGCGAGGTCAGCTCGGGCAGGGCCTGATTGGCGCGCATGATGTCCAGATCCACGTCCGGTTGGATATCAAACAGCGACAGTACCTGATCGAGCAGGCCACGATGCTGCGCCGTGGCCAGCACCGTCACGCGCGCCCAGGGTTCTCGCTTCAGCGCCTTGATCAGCGGCGCCATCTTGATGCCTTCGGGACGGGTGCCCACGATGCAAAGGATATGCTTTGGTTGGTGCATGAAGATCCGGATCTCTGCTGGGCTGACTGTTTTCGTTCACATGGGCATTGCCAGGCTGCTATTCCTCGCGAGCGCGGTGGCTGAGCGTGGCATGCACCGGATGCCTGGGTTCTGCGGCCACATCGAAGTTCAGCCATGACAGCAAGAACTGGGTTCCAAGAATAATCGGCAGCGCTGCCAGCATCACGGTACCCGCTGTCGCTGGCACACGCCCGATGACGGAGCCCCACCAATGCCAGGCACCAAACACGAGACCAAACACAAGGAGCGGAAAACCGATGAGCAATTCCATCGAGGCCGCCGAGAAGCCGCGCAGGAAATAGCTGTATATCAGCCTGCGGCTGAAGTTCCGGATGTTGCCGCGCAGGAAGGGCCCGATCATCCGCATTGGCTTCAAACTCGATGGCTCGTCGGCGTACGAGGCGCTCATCGGCATCTCGGCCACGACCGCGCGCAACTGGTTTAGGTGATAAAGCAGATCCGACTCGAAAAAATATCGCCTGGCGATGTGTTCGAAATTCAGCTCGGCCAGCAGGGCGCGATGAATCGCCGTGAACCCGTTGGTCGGGTCAAAAAGCTGCCAGTAACCCGACGACAGCTTGGTCAGGAATGACAATACGCCATTGCCGAACAACCGTACCGGCGGCATCCCCGAAACATCGGCCACACGGTAGAACCGATTGCCTTTGACGTAGTCGGCACGCCCCTTCAGCAAGGGAGCGGCCAGTCTCGGGATCAGGGCAGGATCCATTTGCCCATCGCCATCGAGCTTCACCACCGCCTCAGCCGGCAAGCTGCACGCGGCCGCGTAACCTGTCATCACGGCACCACCCACGCCGAGATTCTGCGGATGGCGCAGGACCACTACCCGAGGATCATGGCAATCCCGCTCGACGACATCGCCGGTATGCTCAGGACAAGCATCGTCGACCACGAGGATCCAGCCAACCTCGGGACCGATACGCCCGATCACGCCCAGAATCTGGGCGCTCACGCGAAAACATGGAATGACCACCGCGATACGCGGATTCGATGTCGTATTCATGATCAACGATAGACCCAGTGACGGGAAATGAAGAAACTGGCAGCGGCCAACACGGCTTCAACCATCGGCTTGCCTAGCCATGCCAGCCGCAGACTCAGATGGGTCGCCACTTCACTCACCAGAAAGGTACTCAGCAATGTCATCACCAGCCAGAGCAACACGAAGCGGCCGAAGCGATGCATGCCCAGACGGGCCGAACCGGCCGAGCCGAAAGTGATGTGACCATTCGCCACAAAGCCAAGCAATGCACCGACGACACGGCCGGCCACATTCGCGATCGGCGTATCCACCCCTGATGCACTCAAGAGTACGAAAACGCCCCAGTCGACCAGTACCAGACAGCCGCCGATGAACAGAAAGCTGGTGCCCTGCCGCAAGATGCTCATGGCTTCGCCTTCCGTGCCGCCCGCCTCGCCTTGTTCCACATTTTCACTGTGCCTATCAGATCACTACGCAAGCGGAGGGCCAGATCGCGATCCGCCGCGAGATCCGGACGAAACGCCGCCGTCGCCGTGGTCAATTGCAACTGAAGATCCACCGGCTGCGAAGGCGCGGCATTCACGCTGAAACCGGTGACCTTCGACAACAAGGGCACCTCCAGCGATGCTTCGGCTTTGCCGGTCTGCAGGCATCTGGCCCATTCGGCCCGCTGCCAGTGTTGTCCGTCCGCCTCCGTAACGTCCCAGCTGATGACAATGGGGACATTTGCCGCCTTGCACTTGAGGTCCAGGTCCGCACTGACGACCGTCGCACCTGCCGGCGTCGACGAACTATCGAATTTCACGACGACGGCATGCGCCGGAGCAGGCACCTCGATACCTGCGACGCCCGAATGCAGCGTCCAAAGTTCCAGGTCACCCAGTTCGTAGACACGGGCGCCTTGTGCCTTGTCGATGGCGGCATCGAGCGCCTGCGTATGCCCGACCTTGTTCACCACAAGCAGGTTTGCCCCCGTGTGCTTGAACAAACCAGACCACCGTTCTCCACTGGGATCACCGTCGGCGCCGGCAGCCATTGCCGAGAGTTCCTGGTCATACCAATTGATGACAAAGGCATTCCCGGCCAGCTCGGCAGCAAAAGGGTTTTGACCATCGATGATCAGCGCGCGCGCCTGTGCACCATAGCGATCACGGATAAATGCCGCGAGACGACGGATCGGGGCATACGTATCGGTGGTCGAGGCGCGCCCTTGCACCAGCACGTTCCGCAGGACTCCCTGCCGCAACTGCCAGTCACCGTTCGCGACGAAGAGCAGGTTCCCCAGCACCAGCCCTACCAGCATCAAGGCAAGCACACGCGCCTGGCGCCTGGATTGATCTGCGGCAGGTAACCCGCCCAGCATCGCCGGCACCAATAACGCCATCGCTGGATGGGCGTATCGGAGATATTGAATCTGGGTCAGCGGCAGCAGGAACACCAAGCTCGCCATCAATGCCAGCGGCCGCAGATTGCGCCGCGTCACGGCGAGCAAAAGACCACCGAGCAGTGCCAGCAAGGTGAATCCGCCAGCGCCATCCGATCCTTCTATGAACCGGGATGTGTGGAAAGTCAGGTCCCATGGAAGGCTCCAGTGAAAGCCCGTATCCCAGGTTGCGTCGTGAAAATTCGAGGCGTTGTAATACGTTGAATGAAAGAACCCGTTGAATAGCGGCAACACCGGATTACCGGTCAGCAGATACGCATAGAAATAGCTGGACCCGCCGACGAAAAGCGCAAGCACGACAGCTTGCGGCAGGGTTCGCCAGGGCAGCTTCGCGCGCCATTGCCACAGCAGCCACAAGCCAAGGGGGCCGGCCACCATCAGATTGCTCACCTTCAAGCCGAGCAACAGGCCCAGCAACAAGGCCACCAGCAGCAGCTCTCTGCGACCGGGAATCATGGTTCGCTGGATCAGCAAAGCCACGCCAACCGCCGCCGCCGCGGTGGCTCCTTCCGTCTGCATCCCCGTGAGCGTACCGGCGGTCATCGGCATGCTGGCGTAGATGGCGACCGCCAGCCAGCGCGTGCGCGGACTGAGCTGCAGTGCCTCACAGAGCTTCCACATCATCGTCACGGTGAGCATCAGCCACAGGACGTCGACCGGACCTCGCGACTCGCCTCCGGCGACCACCTGGGCCATGCCTTGCAGCACGTCACCGGCCCAGGCCGAAACCGCCCATACCCTCGACCCGGCGTCCATCCGGTAATAACCCAGCGTCTCGAGCTGGTATGGCAGGCCGAGGTGATAGGCCAGATCGTCGTAGTGGATCGTCGGCACCCAGGCACAGGTCGAGACCAGGCCCAGCACCAGTACCCCGAGCAGGGCCGCCCAAGGCGAGCCGGCCACGGCGGCTGTCCAGGAGCGCGACAACGGCGCAACCATGTCAAGCACGGCCCGCCGGCGCAAGATGATCACGGCCAGCAGAGCCAGGGTGTACACCGCATGGCCGTGAAGAGGGAATGGCAACAACCAACCGACGATGCCGCAGAGCAGTGCCAACCCGGCCAGAACCGACAGCGGTACGCGTGCGTCCCAGCCTTTCGGCACCAGCACGCTCCCTATCGCCAACGCGGCCACGGTGATCAGCAGCACCGAGGCAAACGGCGAGATACCGGCGAAGTAAACCAGTGCCCCCAACCAGACGGCCGCCGCAGAGGTCGCCGCCTGACACTGAAACAGGCGGGCGAGCCCGTACGCCAGCAGCAGTGATACGAGCGCGAGCCCTGCCAGCAAAGCCGCCGGGCTCCAGGGAATCTGCCTCCACATGGCGTTGCCGACGAAACCGATGGCGGCCAGCAGGAAGCCCGCCGCGAACAAGACCCATGGAGCCATGCGCACACGTGTCAACACTCAAACACTCCCAGGCAGATCAAGGGATCAGGACATCGAGTCAGCAACACCAGCCGTGGCTTGAGCACTCGAAGCCGGCCGGCCATCTGACATGCATTGCGGAAGTCACGCATCGCGATACTTGTGCGGGGTCCATGCCCCCCATTTCGCCTCATAAATTGCCTTGTTCTGCTCGAACAGCGCCTGTCGCGTTTCCTGCTTGAGCTTGTTGAACGATGCCGACAGATTGTGGTGCACGAACACGTCGTCAGCGCACGCAATCGTCCAGCCGGCCTGCTCCACCCGACGGCAATAGTCGTCGTCCTCGAAGAAGCCGATGCCGAACGCCTCGTCCAGCCCACCCACGGTCTCGTACACCTCACGGCGCAGCATCACGCAGAAGAAGGCGGCCGTACGCAGCTGGGTCAGCTGTCCCGCATGCCGGCTGGTGTAGTCACCGGCAGCCTGCAGCATGTCGTCCATGTCGTCATAGCGGATCTCGATGCGCGCCTCGTTGCCGATGTTGTTGGTCACCGGGCCGAGCATGCCGAGCTTTGCGGTGCGCCGCAGATGCCCGACCAGGGTGGCGATCCAGCCCGGCGTGACATAGGTGTCGTTGTTGAGCATCACCAGGTAATCGCCGCTCGCCAGCGCCAGGCCCTGATTGTTCGCCGCGGCAAAACCCCGATTGTCCGCATTCAGCACGACATGGCGATCACGACCTTCCGTCGCCCACATCCTGAGGTAGTCGGGGGTGTCGTCGGCCGAGGCATTGTCGACCACGATCACCTCGAGATTCGCGTAGTCGCTGTATTGCTCGAGGCTGTGCAGGCATGCCTTGGTGAGATCTAGGTTGTTGTAGGTCACGACCACCACGCTTACACGCGGTTCGGACAGCTCCTCGATGCCCCGCACCAGGTCCTGCACGCGGTGCGCCCAGGTCTGTTCGGCCGCAAACTGGCGACGGCGCGCAACCTGGTCGGGATCGGGTTCGGCCTGCAAGGCCTCATCCACGGCAGCGAGGAACGTCGCATGATCAATGCCGGTGCGCACGAGATCGCCGAACTGACGGATCTCCGGCAATGCGATCGACACCACCTCCTTGCCTGCACTCAGGTATTCGTAGACCTTGACCGGATTGGTTGCCAGGGTCAGCGGAATGACCTGGAACGGCAGCAGGCAGACATCAAAACCTTCGAGGTAGTAAGGCAGCTCGGCATAAGGCACCTCGCCGGCGAATTCCACATTGTCCAGCGCGCGCAAACGCTGCCGTGCTGCACAGGTATCGGCACCGACCAGCAACACCAGGCAATCGCTGAAGCGACGGGCGACCTTTTCCAGCAGATCCAGGTCGAACCATTCGGCAATCGCACCGTAGTAACCGATCACCTTGCGGCCACTCGCGTCCCTGAACACGCGAGCGGGAGGTGTCGCGAAATGCTCATACTGGCAGGCGTTGCGTATCATCATCCGGTGCGCGTTGTATTTGCCTGCTTCGGCATGCAGCCAGTCGGAAGTCACCACCAGCAGGTCGGCATCGCGCATCAGTTCGTGCTCGCGCGCCAGCACTTCGTCCGAATTGTCGGCGAAGCCGCCGTGGTGATCCATGCAGTCGTAGACGATCCGCTGGCTCGGCAATATCTGCGCCGTTTCCAGCCAATAGGGATGCTGGATCAGCGAAGCGCAGGCGCGGCTGTGCGTCCATGCCAGCAGCATGCCGATCCCTTCGCGCAATTGCGCCTGCGCTGCGGCGTCGGGAGACGCGTGGTAGATCGCCGGACTGCCCTGCAGGTGCAGGTGGATCTGGAACAGGCGCCCTGCCTTGTCCAGCGGTTCGACGCTGAAGCCGGGCCCGGGGTGATCGATGAAATGGTTCGACATGTAGAACACGCGGTGACCCGCCGCGGCCAGTTCACGCGCAAGGTGCTGCGGGCGCTGGATGCGGAAGTGCCAATCGATCACGGCCCACACGAAGAAGTCGCGCAGCATGCCGGACGGCGGTTCCAGCCGGACATCCGCCAAGGAAGGCGTCGTGCCCGGCATCGTCTCAACGTGTGCTGCCGACGAGGCTCCCGATACCGCGGGAACGAGCGGCCGACGCAGCAGCCGGCGCCGATCTTCCACGCTGAGTCCACGATGCTGGATCGTGCGCGTCACGAAGCGCAGCAGTCGCGTCCAGCGCCACGAGCGGCTGGACTTGATCAGTTCCAGCTCGTTCCGGGCCAACTCCAGCACATGGATACGCGCATCGCGCTTGACGATTTCGCCACGCGCATCAATCAACTGCGCCTGCAGACTTTCGGCATGCCGCGTCGTTACCCGCATGGCGTCATGGGTCAATGACACCTGCTGCTGCATCCGCCTGATTTCGTCGCCCGCTTGCTGCTGCAAGCGCGCCAGCTCAGCCTTGCTGGAGACGTCCGCTGCCGCGGCAAGCTCCTTGGTCCGTGCCAGCTCAGCCTGGGCGATACCACGTTCGTACGTCCATGTGGATGCCATCACCTTGGTCACCAGATCCGCCGATGGCACGATCCGGATGTCGTAGATTTCGTTCCACGGAATCGGCTGGTAACCGACGACTTCCAGCGACTGGCGATCCAGCAGTGCGACAACGGCCGAGCCAAACCGCCCAACCTCGCCGGCCGCGAGATTTCTGCTCCGGCTGATGCCGACGTAGACGGTGTCTTTGCCGACGGCAAGCCCGCGCGTGTATCCCGGCAATGCGATTCGCCGTTCGAGCCGGAACTCCCTGTCGTAAATGTGCACCATGCAGTCTTCCGAACTGCAAAGCCACAATTGCTCACCCACCGCCACCAGCGAATGCGGTTGGGACAGCCCCTCGATCAACGTCGCACCAGTCCGTACATCGACTACCTTGCCGGCCTGCCGGGTCTCGCCTTTGTAACCTCGGTGGGTGGTGAATGCCCCGAACATCGAGGCGAGCAGACGCCCGTTGTGCATGGCGATGCAATTGACGTGCACACAATCCGGCTCTTCGCCGAAGCGCCAGCTTTCCTGCACACGGAAAGCCTCATCGAGGCGTGCGACCTGGTTGGTCTCGGTGAATACCGCATAGATGCCCGTCGCATCGACCAGCACATCGTGCAGATCCAGCGGGTTCGTCGCGACCGGAATCGCCTCGAGCTGCCCTTGCCGGACTTCGCGCAGCAGGGGGCTGCCCGCTGTCTGCACGCACCACAGCAGGCCATCCGCCGTCGGCGACAGTCCCGTGATGTCCTCATGCAACATGGGCATTAGCAGATCGCGATGCACATACAACAACCCACCGTCATTGGGGGCCGAGATGAACAGCGGATCCTGGATGTTCAGTGTGGTACGCAATTTGAAGTCCCTATGAGCTTACCCGCCACCCGTCCAACAATAAGCGGATGACGCGAATTACCCCTTGCCACCTGCACCAACCATCGTTTCGATTTCGCACTTTGCCTGCAGATTGGCGACGCCCTGGGCAGCACCCGTGTCACCCAATACGGCCAGCACCATGACATCCGCACGCCGATCGATGGCGATGGTCTCCTGCCCGAATTCGTCGAACTGCGAAATCCCGAACGTCATCAGGTACTGCTTGGGAATGAGATGCGCATTGAACTTCCAGCGCACGACCACGACATCGCCCTCTTCATGGTGGAATGCCTCTGCGCGCTCCAGGAACGTGTTGGTGCTGTAAACCAGTTCGCCTTCGGGCGTACGGATCAGCATGCCGAAAATGACGCGACCCAAGGGAGACTTGAACACGTACTTGACCAGGAACTCCACGGGTTGCCCCGGAAACAGCATCGGCACACCCGACTGCCCCACCACATGAAAATCGGCCAGCATCGCCTTGCCATTGCCTACGCGGATCTCGTCGCGGTTATAGCCACTGCGCTGCGAGAGCACATCAGCATTGCCGGAAGCCAGCAGCTCGGTGACCGCATCGTCGGCCGTCTCACCCAGCACCTTGATCGCCGCTTTGCCTGCTGGCTCTGCCACATGCGACCCGAAGATCAGCTGCAGATAGTCGGAGATGGCGCCACGCACCGGTCCGTCGTATACCTTGCTGCCGGCATTGATCACCACGCCGCGGCTGCACATGCGCTCCACCGCATCAGTGGAGTGGGTGACCAGCAGCAGCGTGCTGCCAGCCTCCTGCAACTCCTGAATGCGCCGATGGCATTTGCGCTGGAAATACGCGTCGCCCACCGCCAGCGCCTCGTCCACCACCAGCACGTCGGGTTCGACCGCCACCGCCACGGCAAACGCCAACCGCACGAACATGCCGCTTGAATAGGTCTTGACCGGCTGGTGCACGAAGTCGCCGATCTCGGCGAAGGCGAGGATCGAATCGAGCTTGGCATCGACCTGGGTGCGGCCCATGCCCAGCAAGCCGGCTTTCAGGTAGACGTTTTCCAGCCCGGTGAATTCCGGATTGAAGCCTGCACCCAGCTCAAGCAGGCCGGCCACCCGCGCGTTGACCTCGATCTCGCCGATGGTCGGTTCGATCAGCCCGCAGATCATCTGCAGCAAGGTGGACTTGCCCGAACCGTTCTTGCCGATGATGCCGATCGTCTCGCCCGGCCACACTTCCAGGTCGAAATCACGCAGTGCCCAGAATTCCTTGGCATAGGTCTTACGGCCCAGCATCTGCAGCAGCCGGTGATGCGGCTTGGCATAGCCCAGATAGCGCTTGCCGATGCCCTTGGCGCGGATCAGCGGACCCGTGCGGCCCGCCCGGATGATTTCAGAGGACATCGATGAATCCTGCACGGGTACGCTGGAACCAGGCATAGGTCAGCCAACAGGCCAGCAACGCACCGGCGGTATAGAGTGCAAGTCCCGACCAGTCCGGCAGGTGACCCCACAGCAGCACCTCGCGCGCCTGCACGATCAGGAACGTCAGCGGATTGAAATGCATGACCGCCTGCATCTTCGGCGACAGATGATCCATCGGGAAAAACACCGGCGCCGTATAAAGCAGGGCAATCACGATCAGGCTGGTCATCTGTCCCACGTCACGCACGTAGACGCCAAGCGACGCGAGCAGCCATCCTGCGGCCGTGGCGATCAGTATCAACGGCAGGAACACCAGCGGAAACAGCAGGAAGGTCGCCGCGATGTGTCCGTTGAAGATCAGCGAAAACGCGGCGAGGATCACCAGGCTTGCCAGTGCGTGATACATCGACGTGAGGCTGGAAACCCACGGCAGGATTTCCAGCGGAAAGATCACCTTGGTGACGTAGTTGGCGTTGTCCGTCACCAGCTGGCTGCCGCGCGTGATGCATTCACCGAACATCGCATGCACGATCAGGCCTGCGAACAACGCCGTGGCGTACTGCCCCTTGCCGGTATCCGTCGCACCCCAGCGGGCATGGAAGATTTCCGTGAAGAACAGGGTATAGATCCCGAGCATGAACAGCGGGCTGATGTACGACCAGGCCAACCCGAACAACGAGCCCTTGTAGCGCCCGATGACGTCCTTGCGCGTCAGCTGCAGGATCAGCTCGCGATGCTTCCACGTACTGCGCACGAGTGCGGCCGGCGAGATGGCATGCCTCGGCATCAAACGTACCCGTAACCCGAAACCAGCGACAGCCAGCGCATCACGCCAGCGCCCGGTTCAGTTCGTCCTGCAGGTCCCGCACGTCTTCCACACCTACCGACAACCGAATCAACCCGTCGCTGATGCCCAGCCGCTTGCGGTTGGCCGCCGGCACCGAGGCGTGGGTCATGATGGCCGGGTGCTCGATCAGGCTCTCGACGCCACCCAGCGATTCGGCCAGCGCGAACAGTTCGCAGCGCTCCAGCATGCGACGCGCCTTCTTCAGGCCGCCCTTCACCTCGATCGTGATGATGCCGCCGAAACCGTGCATCTGGCGCTTGGCCAGGGCGTGCTGCGGATGGCTCTTCAGGCCCGGATAGATCACCCGCTCGACCGCCGGATGCTTTTCCAGCCACTTCGCCAGGATCAGTGCGCTTTCGCAATGCGCCTTCATGCGCAGATGCAGGGTCTTCAAGCCGCGCATGGCGAGGAACGCATCGAACGGACCGGCCACCGCGCCCACCGAGTTCTGCAGGAAACCCATCTGGTCGGCCATGGCCTTGCTGCCGGCGACCACGATGCCGCCGACCATGTCCGAATGGCCGTTGAGATACTTGGTGGCCGAATGCAGCACCAGGTCCGCGCCGTATTCCAGCGGACGCTGCAGCATCGGCGAGCAGAACGTGTTGTCCACCACCAGGATCAGGCCGTGCTTCTTCGCGAAGGCGGCGACCTTGGCCAGATCGACCAGTTTCAGCATGGGATTGGTCGGGGTCTCGGCCCAGATCATCCGCGTTTTGGGCTTCAAGGCCGCCTTCAGCGCGCTGCTGTCATTGAGGTCGATGAAGCTGAAATCCAGCCCGGCCGAACGCCGGCGCACCCGTTCGAACAGGCGGTAGCTGCCACCGTAAAGATCGTCCATCGCGATCACGTGGCTGCCCGAGTCGAGCAGGTCCAGCACTGTCGCCGCCGCCGCCAGGCCGGAGGCGAACGCAAAACCGGCCACGCCACCTTCCAGGTCGGCCACGCAGCGCTCATAAGCCATCCGCGTCGGATTCTGCGTGCGCGAATACTCATAGCCCTTGTGCTTGCCCGGACTCTCCTGCACGTAGGTCGAGGTCGCGTAGATCGGCGTCATGATCGCGCCGGTACTGGGATCCGGATGCTGCCCGGCATGGATGGCGCGGGTGCCGAGGCCGAGTACTTCAGGCTTGCTGCGGTTTTTCATGGGGTAAGCGCGTCCCGATCCGGAGTGGTTGAAGCAAAGTGCCTATCTTACCCGGCGCACTCGCTTCACCTGAACCGACGCCCCGGCATCCGTTCATCTAGCGAACGCCATCACGCCTGGCCATACCCGCCCGTATTGCGGATCGCGTCCGGAAACGCGATCTTTAGCAGCATGCCTGCATGCCCGCGGCATTCCGGCCCGGACTCCAGCGAGACTTCACATAGATGAGCGATCCCCTGAACGACTCCACGCCCCCGGGCAAGTTTGAAGGCGTGGTGGACGACCTGAACGGCCATGTGCTGCGGGGATGGGCCTGCAGTCACGACGAAACGCAGTCGCAGTTGCGCATCGAGGTACATGCTGACGGTGCTCTGCTCGGCCACGGCATGGCCACGATGTTCCGCGCCGATCTGGCCATGGCCGGCAAGGGCGACGGTCATTGCGCCTTTGCCATCGGGCTCGAGCCGCTTCCGCCTGCCGGCACCGTGCTTGTGGTCACTGCCATGGGCAGCGACGGCAGCCGGTATCGCGTCGGCAGTCCGTATGTCATGCCCGCCCACGATCCGGCCATTGCCCGCTCAAACGGCACCGATGTGCTGCCGCTGCCGATAGGCAGTGCACGCCTGCAGGGCTCGCTGGATCAATGCGGCCCGGAGCGCATGCATGGCTGGGTGCGCCGTCTGGATGGCCAGCAGGTGTCGCCGACCCTGTCGCTGCACGAGGGCGGACGCGAGTGGCTGCGCTTCGACGCCAACCAGTGGCGTGCCGACCTCTCCGAGCTGCATCAAGGCGATGGCTGCTGCGGCTTCGATGTCGCGCTGCCCGACGGACTTCGCGACGACAACTCGCACGAGCTGGAACTGCGCATCGCCGACGACCACGGGACTCTGCTGAGCATCCCGTTTCGTGTCCACCTGCCCTCCGCGGCAGCGAACCGCACGCCCGGAACGGCCGCCGCACCGGCACCGCTGCAGCGCAGTACCGACAGCAGCATCACGCTTTCGGTGATCGTGAATTTCTACAACATGCAGCGCGAGGCGGCACGCACGCTGGCCTCGCTCGGCAGCGGCTACCAGCAGGGCCATGGCGACTTCGACTACGAGGTGCTGTGCATCGACAACGGCTCCGACCCGCCGCTCGATGCGGAGTGGATCGCCAGCTTCGGCCCGCAGTTCCGCCTGGTCCGCCCCAGCCGCAGGCTGGCCTCGCCATGCGCCGCGCTCAACGAAGCCGCGCTGATGGCCCGCGGCAAATACCTGGCGGTGATGATCGACGGTGCGCACGTGCTCTCGCCCGGCGTGTTCCGCGAGGCCGCGCTGGCCTGGCAGGAAAACCCTGATTCGGTGGTGGCCCTGCGCCAGTGGTTCGTCGGTGGCGACCAGCGCTGGCTGACCCTGGTCGGCTACACGCGCGAACAGGAGGACCTGCTGTTCGAGCGCATCCGCTGGCCGGTCAACGGCTACGACCTGTTCCGCATCGGTTCCCCGATGAGCGACAACCCCGAACCGTGGTTCGACGGCATCACCGAGACCAACTGCCTGATGCTGCCGACGGCGCTCTACGATCGCATCGGCGGTTTCGACGAGGGCTTCGACCAGGCCGGGGGCGGGTTTGCCAACCTGGACCTCTGGCGTCGCGCCAGCACTGTCGCGACCGGGCCGCTGGTGGCGCTGGTGGGCGAGGCCAGCTTCCACCAGTTCCATGGCGGCACCACCACCAACGTCGACGACATCGAGAAGGACGTCCGCGTGCGTGCGTACGCGAACGCCTACCGCAGCTTGCGCGGCGAGAGCTTCGTGCGGGTCGAGCGCAACCATCTGAGTTTCCGCGGCCGGATGCCCTCGGAGTTCGCCACGGGCACGCGCCAGCGCACGCTGATGCCGATGCATCTGGGCATCACCGGACAGGTGCGGCCCGGCCGCTTGTCCGCGCAGTTCGACGACGGCGCGCAGTCGTATCTGATGTCGGTCTACGCCGAATGCGGTTTGCGCCACGATGTCCGTTGGCTGGGCCTGCCCACCGGGGTGGCGCCGGCCGACCTGGTCAGCCTTCAGGAAATCATCCACCAGGTCCGGCCCGACGCGATCATCAGTGTGGGAACCGAGCGCGGGCTGGTCGGCTTCGTCGACAGCACGGCGCATGCGGTCGGCATCGACGGCGCACGCATCCTGCATCTGGCTCACGCCGAAGCAGCTGCGCCGCACTCGGCGCGGATCACGCCGCTGCATGGCGCGCCGGACGATCCGTCAAGCGCCGCGGCTGCGCGCAACTGGGCTGCCACCGCCGAGATGGTGCTGGTGCTGCTCGATGTCAGCGGCATGGAGGATGTCTCGCCAGCAACGCTGCAGGCCTGGGGCCGGCTCGTCTCGCACCGTTCCTACCTGGTCTGCCTGGGCAGCGTGTTCGGACAACCCTGGCTCGGTTATTCGAGCCGCCAGCATTTCAAGGCGATCCGCGAGTTCACTGCCGGCGACTCGCCTTTCGTGGTCGACCGCAGCCTGACCCGCCAGCTGGTCAGCACCAGCCCGTTCGGCTACCTGCGCAAGGTGGGCGGGATCACCAGCGCAGCCAGCTACGACGACGCACTCGACAATCTCGCTCCGGATCAGCCGGCGCTTCTGGAGAATCCACAATGAACCGCTTCTGGCCCCGCTACATCAGCCCATTGTTCGAACTCGTGCAACCGAAGCGGATCATGGAGATCGGCGCCGAATTCGGCTGGAACACCCGCCACGTGCTGGCCTATTGCCGCGCCCACGGTGCCCACGCCGACATCATCGACCCGGCGCCGCTGCCGGCCCTGATGCACGAACTGGCGCAATTCGGCCCCGCCGAATACCGCTTCCTGCCGCTGAAGAGCATCGCCGCGATCCCGCAGCTGGAAGCCCCGGACCTGGTACTGCTCGATGGCGACCACAACTGGGCCACCGTGTTCCATGAACTCAACCTGCTGCAGGCGCGTGCGGAGAAGGCCGGCCAGGCGCCGCCGATCGTGCTGTCGCACGATGTGGCGTGGCCCTACGCCCGCCGCGACATGTATTACAACCCGGACGACCTGGACGGCTGGCAGAAGCACGCCTACAGCTACAAGGGCATGCTGCCGGGCCAGTCCGAACTGGACGAGCAGGGCGTGAACGGCTGGCTGGCCAATGCGATGCACGAGGGCGGCCCGCGCAACGGCGTGCTTACCGCGATCGAGGACTATATCGCCAGCGCCGGCATCGAGTTTACTTTCCGCAAGCTGCCCTTCTTCAACGGGCTGGGCATCCTGGTGCCCGCGGCGCGGATGACGCCTGCGCTGCAGGCGCTGATCGACAGCTTCTTCACCGCGCAAAGCCTGCTGCAGGCCTGCGAGGCGCTGGAGGCGGACGGCATGCAGTTGCGCGGCATGCTGGGCCGAACCGAGACCTGCCTGACCAAACGGACCGAAGCGTTGCAGCGCGCCCGCGAGATCATCGAGGCGCAGCGGCAGGAAATCGCCAGGCTGCAGCACGGGAACGCCACCGGCGCCCTGGCGGGTCGTGCGTAGATCGTCCCCGCAAACGCTCCGACCCATCCGTTGAGGCGTTGTCCAGGCACCTCTTCAACGAGCAAGTCACGGACGTTCTGCGCCGGCTGCATGGCCGCTTGAGGCTTCCTTCGGGCGCCTAGAGTTTCAGCGGCACCTGCCCGGCCGGATAGGCGGACGGCGCGAAGAACCACGACTCGATCGCATAACGGTCCTTCGCTATCGCGGCGGGAATACCGGTGCGGTGCAGGAAGAAATGGTCGAACAGCAGCGCATCGCCCGGCGCGAAAACGGGGCTGGCCGTGGCCATGCCCGCCGCCGTCTCGGCAACCATGCCCTGGCCCACCGACCAGTCGAAATAGGCGCCGTGCGTACCGGTGGGCAGCACCTGCGACAACCGGCGCGGCAGCAACTCCAGCCCGGACGCATCCTCCCCGCAGTGGGAAAGCGCCAGCCAGACATTCACGCTGCGGATGTCGGCGCCCATGAAGGCGCCGTCCTGGTGCCAGTCGGCCTGGCGGATCGTCCCCGGCACGCAGCGCAGGGTCGACTTGCCGACCGACAGCATCGGCTGCTCGCCGAAATACTCGCCAACCATCCGGGCGATGCCGCTGGCACCGAACAGTTCGGTCAACTCGTAAAGCATGCGCGGCGAGTCGGCCAGCCAGACGCCACCACCACCTTCCACCCAGGGGCGCGCCTGCGCCAGTTCGCAGTCGTCCTGCAACGGCAGGCGTGAATACCAGGTGCCTTCGAAAGCGCCCTCGCCGCCTGCATGCCAGGCCGTGCAGGCATCCAGTGCCCGCCTCACGCCACCGGCCAGCCGCTCCGCCTCGGCGGGCTGCAGCAACCCCCTGACCAGCAGCGCCCCGTGGTGCCGGATGCCGGCGGCAAGCGTGCGGGCATCCAGCCTTGCAGCGGGAATCTCCGGCACCCCGGCAACACCGGCGAACGGATCCGCGGGAGGCGTCGACCAGGGATCGGCGATCACCGCGGCAGGTGGTTGCTCCAGGTAAGCCCGATAGCGGCATAGCGCCAGCAGCCGCTCGATGCGTTCGTCGGCCTGTTGCCGGCGGCATCGCGTCAAGCCCGCGATCGCCTCGTCGAAGCGGAGCTGCTGCATCAGCTCCTGCGCGCGAAGCAGGCTCTCGTCCGCCAGTTCATGGCTGTCCATCATGCCCTTCCACTTGTGATTGTTCCTGCGTCGAATCGACTGCCGGCGGATCAAGTCGCGCCTCGTCGCAAAGCGTATCCATCACCGCCTGGCCCAGCCGCAGCAAATCGTCATTGCCGACCACGGCCGGTGGCGACCCAGTGACGCCGTCCAGCACGTGCCGGAAAAACAGCGACATCACCTGGCGCACGCCTGCCTCCAGGATCGAGCGGCGATCCTCGGCCAGATACTCGCGACCGGCGGCGCTGACAATCTCGTAGGCCGGGAAATAGTAGACATCGGGCAGCCGCGCCAGCTGCTCGGCGGCCACCCGCAACACGGCCTTGGCATGGGTCGACGCCAGCAGGACATGCTGCGGCCTGGCGGTCGCCGCCAAGGCCACCGGCGAGACGGTCAGGATCATCCGCATCCCAGGATTGACTGCACGTACCTCCTCGATGAAGGCACGCAGATCGGCGACCACCTCGTCCACCGCAAGATCGAGCAGCACATGCCGGGATGCATCGAAGCACCCCGCCGCGACGCCCGGACACAGCGGGTACACGGCGCCATCCTCGCGCGATGCCCAGCATTCGGTCAGCCCCAGCGTGAACACGAAAACGTCCATCTCGCTGAAGGCGCGGCGCACCGCGGCGAAATGCTGGCGCCGATCCTCGTGGTATTCGCGCAGGGAAGTGAAGCCGCCGGGCTGGATGGTGGGCCGGAACGGATCGAACCAGCCCGCAGCGTCCTCCCACACGTCGTCCAGCGGCATGAACGCGCCGGTCGCGCGCCGCCACAGCTGCAGCAGCTGGCGTGAGGTATAGATATTGCCGTAGCGCGCCGCATAGATGCCGTAGCCGAAAGTTTCGGCGAGTTCAGTGCCTAGCAGCGGGTGTGCCGGCTCGGTCTCGAAGCAGGCCAGACCGTGTTCGCGCAGGTGGCGCGCGACATGCTGGGCGAAACAGCTGCCCGCAGTCACCACCCGGGTATGCGATGCAATCCGGAACGGTGGCGGCATCACCGGATCGATCTCGGCGCTGGCGCGGCCAGCCATGGCCCGGCTCCAGCGCTGCCGCTCGTCGATGTGCTGGTAGGGATGCTTCATGCCAGACGCCTCATCTGCTCCAGCACCAGCGCGCCATAGGCCGCATTGGCATGGGCACCGTCGCCATAGTACGGCTCGCGCATGAACCCGGTGTCGTCGACGCTCTCGGGCGGGCACGGCACGAAGGTGACATCGGCACCATCGCACCCTTCGCGGACGATCTGCGAATGCAGGCGCCACAGCTTGTAGCGCAATGGCGCCGGCGAGATCTCACGGCACATGCCGGGGAACATGCCCCATGGCACGTCAGCATGCATGCGCACGCCGTCCGCATACGGCGGCGGCGACTCGAGATGGAACATCGGGCCACTGCAGAGCCGGCGTATCTGCAGCATCAACGCCAGATATTCGGTCATCAACGATGCCAGCACGCTACGCACCGCCGACGCCGGCAGCAATTCGGCGGCAGGATCCAGCGGCAGCTCCGGCCGGGCCGGCGACACGAAATCGAAACGCCGCGGGTGTACAAGCATGCCGAGCACGCCGTGCGCCGCCCCGCCGACCATCGAGAACACCGGCCCGCGATGCTGCTGCAGTTGCTGTTCCAGTGACGGCGTGAACCGCGGCGCATCACCATCGTGCAGGATCGCGCCAGGCATCTCCCAGAAATTCAGCGCGGTCAGCGGAATGCCCGCCGCTTCGGCAGCACGGGCCACGCACGCCACGTGGCTGTGGCCGATGCACAGCAGCGGGCCCGGTTTGCCGGCCCTGGGATTCAACCAGCCCATCCTCATGCGAGTGAAGCCCTGACTTCGTGCACCGCCGCGCTGCCTGCCGTCATCGGCGGCACCTCGACCGTGGTCTGTGACCATTCACGTGGAGGAAAAGCCAGCGTGAACGGTTCGCCAGCGAGCGTGAGATTGGGGTTGTAGGCCGGGTCGTGATCCAGCAGGCTGCCCCAGCGCCGCTTCATGAATTCCACTTCACGCGAGAAGCGCGCCCGCTTCTCCGGTGTGTCCTCGCGTCCGCGCGACGCGGACTCGTGATGGTAAAGCTCGGCAAACGGCGTCCACACGTTGGTGTAGCCGAGTTGCCGCAGCCGCAGGCAGAAATCGATGTCGTTGAAAGCCACCTTCAGCGCAGGGTCCAGGCCTCCGGCCTGCTGGTAGGTGGCCCGACGCACCATCAGGCAGGCCGCCGTGACCGCGCTCATCGCCTGCGTCAGCTTCGCCCGCGCCATCTGGCCGGCGTAGCCCCGTGGCATGCCGCTATAGGGATGTGCCGCCACGCCGTGCACGCCAGTGACCACACCGGCGTGCTGGATGGTGTCGTCGGGGTAGTACAGCATGGCGCCGACGGCGCCCACATGCGGACGCATCGCATGGCTCGCCAGCTCCTCCAGCCAGTCCGGCGTGACCACCTCGATATCGTTGTTGAGCAGACAGATCAGTTCACTCCGGCAGCCGTCAACCGCGGCGTTGTTGATGTGCGAAAAATTGAACGGCTGGTCATGCCGCCGCACGCGCACCCTGGGATGGGTCGCCAGCTCGGCCAGATAGGCTATCGATTCCGGCTCGACCGACTGGTTGTCCACCACGACAATTTCATAGTGCGTGTAAGTGGTCCGCGCGAGGATCGAATCCACGCACTGCCGCAGCAGATCGGCGCGGTCGCGCGTGGGAATGATGATGCTGACCTGCGGCAACGGATCAGGCAGCGGGTGACGTATCCGGAACACGCCGCAGAGTCCTTCGATCTCCATCACTTGGGCGGCCTCGCCCAGCCTCGCAAAATGCTCACGCAGCGCACGTCGCCCCGCAGCATGGGCATAATCCTTCTGGTCCACACCCTGTGCAGTCGATCCGGCGATCGCCCGCCAGTGGTAGAGCACCGCGGGGACATGACCGATCTGGTCCGTGGTCAGCCGTTCACTGCAGCGCAAGGCCAGATCCCAGTCCTGGCTGCCTTCCAGCCCTTCACGAAATCCGCCTGCCGCGTTGACCAGCGCACGCGAATAGACGCCCAAATGGCTGACGCAGTTCTGGCCATGCAGCAGGTCGGGATTCCAGTTCGGTTTGAAATAGGGATCGTAGCGTCGGCCATCGGCATCGATCTTGTCCTCGTCCGAATACACGAACTGCCACTGCGGATGACGATGCAATGCCTCGACAATCGTGGCCAGCGCGCAAGGATGCAGCTCGTCATCGTGATCCAGCAAGGCCACGTAGTCGCCCCGCGCCATGGCCAGCGCACTGTTCGACGCGGCCGAGATATGGCCGTTGCGCTCCCGCCAGACGATCCGGATGCGGGCGTTGCGGCCGGCGTATTCCTCCAGCACGAGCCGCACCTGCGGCTCAGTGGATGCGTCGTCGGCGACGCACAACTCCCAGTGCGGATAGGACTGCGCAAGCACGCTGTCCAGACAGTGCCGCAACCAGACTTCCGGCGTATTGAACGTGGGCAGCAATATCGATATCAGCCCGTCGCCCTGGATCCGTGCCGGCGAAACAGCGTGATCGTAAAGCTTCAGCCAGCGCTCGTAAGTCGGTGCCTTGGAGTCGCGCCGCACGTACAGCGCATGCAGCCATGTCGCAAAGGCATGCCGCCCACCGGGCTCTCGCAGCTTTCGCCATGCGTCCAGCTTGAGTCCATGGGTGTCGGCACCCGCCGCAGCGGCCTCTCGTGTCACGGCCCGCCACATGCGCCAGCTGGCGCCGATGCGCCCCAGCCGCCTGATCTTCAAGTGCTGGGCGTGAAATGTGCACGGCATGCTTGCCGGATCAAGTCGCAACCGCCGCACGTCATGCAGGAGCAGCACCACACCCGTGTGGTGCCGTGCGCCCGGCCGTATGAAACCCAGGTGCAGCGACCACGACTCATGCATGCCATGTCCGTAGTCGAAGTACAGTACCGGCTCCAGCCGGTCGCCATCGGTATCCTGCAACTCGATGGAAAAGCCATACCAGCCGGCTTTCAGCGGAAAGCCACCGCCCGCACATTCAAATTTCGGATCGTTGCCGCTGGCGCACCATGTGCCCGGCTCATCGATCACCGGCGTGAGCTGATCCAGCGGCTGCAGCGTCAGCACGCTGCCAAGCCAACGCGAGCGCAGGTAGTTCCGGAGTGATCGATACGCGGACTGCATATGTTCCAGTGACCCTGCCCACTAGTCCCGTTTGATGAGCCGCTTCAGCAGCGACCAGAAATTGCGTCTCGCCAGCGTGTCGACGCTCTGTTGCAGTTGCTGCAGGTTCCCTTGCAGCGTGGTCCTGACGTGATCGATTTCCATTGCCAGTTGCTGCTGCATGACCCGCTGCAGCTGGAACTCACGTGCCAGTTGCTGCTGCATGACCCGCTGCAGCTGGAACTCACGTGCCAGATTCTGCACATCCACGCGCGCATGCGAGAGCTGGCGCATATCGGTCAGGGATGCCGCCTGCTGTTCGAGCAGGTGGCGCAGCAACGGCGCGCCAATGATCGCCTCGTATTCCACCCGAAGGGTCACCTTCAACGCGGCGCCTTGGGGTCCTGCGTCAAGGGCGCTGCCGATCTCGAACTCGACGTTCGGATCGTCATCGAAACTCACCAGACGCAGCGATGACGTACCGGCGGCAGGCAGCAATTCACCGCTGACATGCCCGAGTCGATCGGACAGCCGCGGCAGCTCCTGCACTGGTGAGTCGTCGCCGAGCTGCAGCGCAACCCGGCCCATGCCATAAATGCCTGGCAGATCGGCCGGATCGAGCCGCAGGTAATCGGGACGAATGCCGGCCGGCAGCACGAACTGCAGGTCCACCACGCCGTCGACCGCATCGATCGCCTGCGACAGCATGCGGCTGTCGTCGAACGTCTCATCTTGCGCGCGATAATAGAGATGGCTGATCACCGGTTGCGGCTCGATCACGCTGGCCTGCACAGGACGATCGTCGGCATCCACCAAGGTGCCCGCCAGCGCCTCGAAGAAGCCGCGCATCGCCTCCGCGGAACCTCGGGCGTGTTGCATGAAAGCGACAAACGGCGCCGGCACCGCCGCACCCACCGCGACAACACCCAGGCCATGGCTATGCCGGAAATCGAAGCACGGGTATCGCACCGACAGCTCTTCCAGGAACTGCGCCACGCCGAAGCCGCGCTCGCGCACGGCCGTGTCATGCAGCAGCACCACCGCACGGTGGCTGAGCTTCGGCAGCCAGGTCTCGAAATCGTGGCGCACCGCCTCGTAGGTATGCAGCCCATCGATATGCAGCAGGTCGATGCTGCCGTCCTCGAATTGCGCAACCGCCTCGTCGAAGGGGCGACGCAACAGTCGAGAGAAATTTTCGTAAAGCGGGTCATGCCGTGCGCGCAAGGCCTGGTACACCTGCTCGCCGTAATGCAGGGCATGCGCGTCGCCCTGCCAGGTATCCACCGCCGTGCAATGGCAGTCCAGCTGCAGCGCATGCACCGCCTGGCAGAACGCCAGGTAGGAATTGCCCGAATGCGTGCCCAGCTCGACCAGCCGGGCCGGCCGCAGCAGATCCACCGCGAGATACGCGAACGGGATGTGGCCGACCCAGCCATACGGCGGCATGATCCGCGGCCGCATCAGGATCAGCGGATGGTTCTCCAGCATGAAGTCAGCACTCATTCGTCACCCGCTCCAGCCGAATGTCCAGCATCGGTATGCCGATCAGGCCTGCCACCATGGAACCCCCGGTCGCGGTGAAACGCAACGCCTCATGCATCCAGTGCTGTACCACGTGCTGCTCCTGCGTGCCTTCGGCGGCTCCCACCGCGATGAAATACTCGCCGGAAATCAGCCGCGGCATCACGAAGCTGAAGCTGGCGTGGAAATGCTGGCCCGCGGCGACCGCGAAGTCACCTTCATGGCTGAAGTCCGTGTTGTCGCCGAACAGCAGTTGCCCGAGGCGATCCTTCACATAGAAACCGGTTATCACGTTGTCGGTGTCCGCGTCTGCGGCCAGCTCGATGCGCAGCATCACGCGCTCGCCGGCCACTACCGCCGCCACGGCCTGTCCATGCTCGTTGCACAGGGCTGCATGGACGATCCGCACCTTGAACTCGCCGAAACCGGCCGCGTCGGGGCGGAACGGAAAAATCCGCACGTCGCTGCGCAGGATCGAGCGATCGAACAGCTCCTGCCGTTGATCCACCTGGCGCTCCTGCAGCGTACGGGACGACTGTGCCGCACGAAGCTGCCGCGACTGGAAGCCGCCCTGCTGCTCGGCCAGCGACGCCTCCATATAAGCCTCCATCACCATGCGGGCGTCGCCGATGCGCTGCACGCGGCCGTGCTCCAGCCATACCGCGCGGTCGCACAGGCTGGTGATCGCGCTGCCGTCATGGCTGACGAACAGCATGCTGCCGCGCTTGCGGAACTCGCGCAGATAGCGCATGCACTTCTGCATGAAGAAGGCATCGCCGACCGCCAGCGCCTCGTCGATGATCAGGATGTCGGCGTCGACGTGAACCACGACGGCGAACGCCAGGCGCATCACCATGCCGGTCGAGTAATTGCGCACCGGCTGGTCGACGAAATCGCCGATGTCCGCATAGGCGAGGATCGTGTCGATGCGCGCGTCGACCTCGGCGCGGCTCAGCCCGAGGATCGAGGCATTGAGATACACGTTCTGGCGGCCGGTGAACTCCGGATTGAACCCGCTGCCGAGTTCCAGCAGTGCAGCCACGCGACCGCGCACGGCGACGCCGCCCTCGCTGGCCTTGAGCGTGCCTGCGATCAGCTGCAGCAGGGTCGACTTGCCGGCGCCATTGCGACCGACGATACCCAGGGTTTCACCGCGCCGCACTTCAAAACCGACCTCGCGCAGCGCCCAGAACTCCCGGTAGAAACGCCGACGACCGCCAACCAGGCTCTGCAGCATGCGGTGCACCGGCTTGTCGTAGAGCTGGTAGCACTTGCCGAGCCCACGCACCTCGATCACCGCATCGCCGGACGATTCCGGCATCGTCTGGACATCGCTAGAGGACATCGGCAAACCCATCCCGCGTGCGCTGGAACCAGGCGTAACCGGACAGCAGTACGGCCACTGCGACCACACTATAGATGCCCAGCGCATGCCAGTCCGGCGACTGGCCGAACAGCACCAGTCGCCGGGTCTGCTCGATCATCAAGGTCAGCGGATTGAAGGCAATCCAGCTGCGATACGGTTCATGCAGGTTCGATGCAGGATAGAACACCGGGCTCAGGAACATCAGGATCGACGAGATCACGCCAGCGATCTGGGTGACGTCGCGGACAAATACGCCCAGCGATGCCATCAGCCAGCTCACCCCGCACAGCAACAGCACGTAGGGCGCATAAAGCAGGGGCAGGTACAGCACCGTCGCATGCAGTGCATGTTGCGAGACCACCACGAAGATCAGCAGCACCAGCAGGCTGAGCAGTGCATTGAAGAGCGTCGATGCCACCATGACGCAAGGCAGGATCGCCAGCGGAAACACTACCCGCTTCACCAGGTTGCTCTGCGAGACGATGACGCCCGGGGCACGCGTGATGCATTCGGCCAACAGCGAGTGGACGATCATGCCGCAGAAGATCATCAGCGAAAAATCGGCACCCGATTCCATGTTCGGCCAGCGCATGCCGAGGAATACGCGGAAAGCCAGGGTATACACCGCCAGCATCAGCAGCGGGTTGAAAAACGACCACAGCAGGCCAAGAAAGGAGCCGCTGTAGCGCCCGGCGACATCGCGCTTGGTCAGTTCCCAGAAAACATCCCGCCTGGCCCAGATGCGCCCAAGCAATGACATTCTCGCCACTTCCATCCTCATGCCGTGCCCTGTCTGAAGTACTGCTCGACGCTGAAGCGCCACTGACCATCTGTCGTCCGCCAGCCACGCCACACCTCAAATCCGTATGACCAATCGTGGCAAACTAGCGTTTGATCCGCCGTGCGCATGTCCCGGTTTCCTGACCTGGCGACCAGTCCATCCATCAACCATTCGCACCCGAATGTTCGCCATTCGACACTAAAGAAGGACCGATGAACAGCCCGTCACGTCACATCACTTCGCTGCTGGTTACCGGCGGAGCCGGTTTCATCGGCGCCAATTTCGTGCTGCAGGCCGTCGCGGACGGTCTGCGGGTCATCAATCTGGACAAGCTCACCTACGCCGGCAACCCGGACACGCTGGCTTCGCTGCAGGACAACGACCGCCACGTATTCGTCCACGGCGACATCGGCGACCGCGCGCTGGTGGCCAAGCTGCTGGCCGAACACCGGCCGGATGCCATCGTCAATTTCGCTGCCGAATCGCATGTGGATCGCTCGATCGACGGCCCTGCCGAATTCGTGCAAACCAATGTCGTCGGCACGCTCGCGCTGCTCGAGTGCGCCCGCGATTACTGGCGCAGCCTTGAAGGCGCTGCGCACGAGGCGTTCCGCTTCCTGCATGTGTCGACCGACGAGGTGTACGGTTCGCTGGGCGCCGAGGGCAAGTTCACCGAGCAGACCGCCTACGCGCCGAATTCGCCGTATTCCGCCTCCAAGGCCGCCTCCGATCACCTGGTGCGCGCGTTCCAGCACACCTACGGCCTGCCCACGCTGACCACCAACTGCTCGAACAATTACGGTCCGTACCAGTTCCCGGAAAAGCTCATTCCGCTGGTGATCCAGAAAGCACTGGCCGGTGAGCCTCTGCCCGTTTACGGCGACGGCCGCAACATTCGCGACTGGCTGTTCGTCGGCGACCACTGCAGCGCGATCCGCCGCGTGCTGCAAGCCGGTCGCGTGGGCGAAACCTACAACGTCGGCGGCAATGCCGAGCGCGAGAACATCGCCGTGGTGAAAACCATCTGTGCCCTGCTCGACGCGCGCCAGCCGCTGGCCGGTGGACGCCCGCGCGAATCGCTGATCACCCATGTCAAGGATCGCCCGGGCCACGACCGTCGTTACGCGATCGATTCCAGCAAACTGCAAGACGAGCTGGGCTGGCAGCCATCGCAGACCCTCGAGACCGGCATCGCGCAAACGGTGGACTGGTACCTCGCCAACCAGCCGTGGGTGCAGCGCGTGCTCGACGGCAGTTATCGTATGGAGCGCCTCGGCGCCTGACCGCCGAGATCATCAAGGATTGGCGCCTGAGCGCCGGGACCATCAAGGATTCGCGCATGACCACGAAAGGCATCATCCTCGCCGGTGGCTCCGGCACCCGGCTGCATCCGATCACCCGTGCGATCAGCAAGCAGCTGCTGCCGGTGTACGACAAGCCGATGATCTACTACCCGCTGGCCACCTTGATGCTGGCCGGCATCCGCGAAGTGCTGGTGATCAACACGCCGCACGAGCAGGACATGTTCCGGCGCCTGCTCGGCGACGGCTCGCAGTGGGGCATCGACATCCGCTACGCCGTGCAGCCTTCGCCGGACGGACTGGCGCAGGCCTTCACCATCGGCCGCGATTTCGTCGATGGACAGCCCAGCTGCCTGGTGCTGGGCGACAACATCTTCTACGGCCACGGCCTGACCGAGCAGCTCAGGCGCGCCGCCGCGCGCGAGCATGGCGCCACCGTGTTCGGCTACTGGGTGAAGGATCCGGAGCGCTACGGCGTGGCCGAGTTCGACGCTTCCGGCCGCGTGATCGGACTGGAGGAAAAACCCGCGCAGCCGAAATCCAGCTACGCGGTCACCGGCCTGTACTTCTACGACAGCCGGGTCTGCGACTATGCCGCCGCGCTACGGCCATCTCCACGCGGCGAGCTGGAGATCACCGACCTCAACCGCTGTTACCTCGACGACGGCTCGCTGCAGCTGGAACGGCTCGGCCGTGGTTTCGCCTGGCTGGATACCGGTACCCACGAGTCGTTGATGGAGGCGGGCAACTACATCCAGACCATCGAGAACCGCCAGGGCCTCAAGGTGTGCTGCCCGGAGGAGATCGCCTACCTCAACGGCTGGATCGACGCCGAACAGTTGCTGGCGCTGGCTGCCCCGCTGGCCAAGACCGGCTACGGCCAGTACCTGCAGCAGCTGACTCGCCAGGGCCACGTGCGATGAAAGTGATCGGGACGACCTTGCCCGGTGCGCTGATCCTCGAACCGCAGGTGTTCGGCGATGCCCGCGGTTTTTTCTACGAGAGCTACAACCAGGCGAAGTACCGCGAGGCTGGCATCGATCACCACTTCATCCAGTCCAACGTCTCGCGCTCGGCCAAAGGTGTGCTGCGCGGACTGCACTATCAGTGGCCGAATCCGCAGGGCAAACTGGTCAGCGTGCTCGAAGGCGAGGTGTATGACGTGGCGGTGGATATCCGTCGCGGCTCGCCCACGTTCGGGCAGTCGGTCGGCGTGATGCTGACCGCCGACAACCATCGCCACTTCTGGATACCGGAAGGCTTTGCGCATGGCTTCTGCGTGCTGTCGGAGTTCGCCACGTTCACCTACCAGTGCACCGCGCTGTACGATGCCAAGGCGGACGCCAGCATCCGCTGGAACGACGCCGCACTGGGCATCGACTGGCCGCTGAGTGCGCCCCTGCTGTCCGACAAGGACGGCAAGGCTCCCCTGCTGGAGGATGTCGCCCCCGAACGCCTGCCGGATTTTCTGCCGTGAACATTCTGCTGCTTGGTGCCAACGGGCAGCTTGGCCGCACCTTTCTCGAACATGGCGGCCTGGCTGCGCGCGGCAGGATGATCGTTGCCAGTCGCGACGGCGTGCTGGGCCAGGGTGGCCAGGGCGAGATCGCCGACCTGTCGATACCGGAATCATTGCCGGCCCTGTTCGATCGTGTTCAACCCGACGTGATCGTCAACACGGCTGCCTATACGGCGGTCGATCGCGCCGAACAGGAAGAAGCACTGGCTACGCGCGTGAATGGCGAAGCCGTCCGTGTGACCGGTGACTGGGCCGCCGCGCATGGCGCGCTGGTGATCCATTATTCGACCGATTACGTCTTCGATGGCCGGCAGCCGCAACCTTACGCGGTCGATGCAGCGACCGGCCCATTGGGTGCCTACGGCCGCAGCAAGCTGGCCGGGGAACAGGCGTTGCACGACAGCGGTGCCGATCATCTGACTTTTCGCACGGCCTGGGTGTATGCGGCGCACGGGCAGAATTTTCTGCGCACCATGCTGCGCCTCGGCGCCGAGCGCGACGAGCTGCGCGTGGTAGCCGACCAGCATGGCGCCCCCACCGACACCCGTCTGATCGTCAACGCCAGCCTTGCCGCGCTTGATCGCTGGCAGCAGTCCGACCTTGCACAGCGCCGCCAGCTCAACGGCACCCATCACCTGGTGGCCAGTGGTGCCACGACCTGGCATGGTTTTGCCTGCGCGATCTTTGCGCAGGCTGCCGCCAGTGGCCTGCTCGCACATTCGCCGCGTGTAGTCCCGATCGGCAGTGCCGACTACCCCACCCCCGCCGTGCGTCCGGCGTGGTCGTTGCTGGACAATACCGGCTTGCAGCAGCACTTCGGCTTCCCCCTGCCTGACTGGCAGCAAGGCTTGCGCGAAGTCATGCGCCAGCTCGCTCCATCCAGCCACTGAACAAGGATACGGCGCCCATGTTGATTCCCCTCATCCTCAGCGGCGGCAGTGGCACCCGGCTGTGGCCGGTATCGCGCAGGAACCTGCCCAAGCAGTTCCTTGAACTGGCCGGCAAGGGCACGCTGTTCCAGCAGACCATCGCGCGCACCCGGCAGCTGCCCGGGGTAGCTGCGCCGATCGTGGTGGCCAGCGAGGATCACCGCTTCCTCGCCGCCGACCAGCTGCTGGAAGCAGGCGTCGAAGGCGCCACCATCTTGCTGGAACCGCTGGCACGCAATACCGCGCCGGCGATCGCGCTGGGCGCACTGCGCGCCCTTGAGCGCGATGCCGATGCCGTGCTGCTGGTGCTGCCGGCCGACCACCTGATCGGCGACACCGCCGCGTTCGTCGAAGCCGTGCAGCAGGCGCTGCCGCTGGCCGGGCGGGACTGGCTGGTGACCTTCGGCATCCGTCCGGACCGCCCGGAAACCGGTTTCGGCTACATCCGCCGTGCCGAGGCAGTCGATGGCCATGGCTACCGCGTGGAGCAGTTCGTCGAAAAGCCCGACCTGGCCACCGCCGAGTCGTACCTGGCGGACGGCAACTACGACTGGAACTCCGGCATGTTCCTGTTCAAGGCGGCGTGTTACCTGGAGGAACTGGCCGCATACGCACCCGAGATGCTTGCCGCCGTGCGCGAGGCGCATGCCAAGGCAGCCGCCGATCTCGATTTCGTGCGCATCGATCGCGAGGCGTTCGCGCGGGTGCCGGATGACTCGATCGACTACGCCGTGATGGAAAAGACCCGCCGCGCCGCGGTGATCCCGGTCAGCTGCGCATGGAGCGACATCGGCTCGTGGTCGGCGCTGTGGCTGACCGGCGACAAGGACGCGCATGGCAACCACCGCGAAGGCGACACGATGGCGGTGAATACGCGCCATTCGCTGCTGCGTTCGCACGACCGCCACCTGCTCGCCACCGTCGGCGTCGACGACCTGATCGTGGTGACCACCCCGGATGCCACCCTGGTGGCGCACCGCGATGCCGCGCAGGACGTGAAGAAGATCGTCGATCAACTGAAGGCTGCCGGCCGCAGCGAACACTCCCTGCATCGCGTGGTACACCGGCCATGGGGCAACTACGACTCGCTGGAGGCGGGCGAACGCTTCCAGGTCAAGCGCATCCAGGTCAAGCCGGGCGCGTCGCTGAGCCTGCAGAAGCACCACCATCGCGCCGAACACTGGATCGTGGTCTCCGGCACCGCCGAAGTCACCTGCGACGACAAGGTGTTCCTGCTCGGCGAAAACCAGAGCACCTACATCCCGCTCGGCAGCAAGCACCGCCTGCGCAATCCCGGCAAGGTCGCGCTGGAACTGATCGAGGTGCAGTCCGGCAGCTACCTGGGCGAAGACGACATCGTGCGTTTCGACGACGTCTACGGTCGTACCTGAGGCATGCAAGGTGTCGCATAAAAAAACCGCGCGAAGAGCGCGGTTTTTTATGCGGCGAGCGGCCGGCTTATTCCACGGTGACCGATTTCGCCAGGTTGCGCGGCTGGTCGACGTCGGTGCCGCGCAGCACGGCGACGTGATAGGCCAGCAGCTGCAAGGGCACGGTGAACACGGCCGGTGCGATGAAGCTGCCGCCGGATTCCACCCGCAGCATCGCGCCATGACGGGCCATGTCGTCCATGCCCGCCGAGCCGTCGGCGAACACGATCAGGCGGCCACCGCGGGCACGCACTTCCTGCAGGTTGGACTTGAGCTTGTCCAGCAATGGGCCGTTCGGCGCCACCGCCACCACCGGCATGTCCTCGTCGACCAGGGCCAGCGGACCGTGCTTGAGTTCGCCGGCCGGATACGCCTCGGCGTGGATATAGGAGATTTCCTTGAGCTTGAGCGAACCCTCCAGCGCGACCGGATACTGCGCGCCGCGACCAAGGAACAACGCGTGCTGGTGATGGATGAATTCGGCCGACAGTTCGACGATCGCCGGTTCCAGCTTCAAGGCATCCTCGATCGCGCGCGGCAAATGCTGCAGCTCGGCGCACAGCGCCTCGTAACGCTGCGGATCGAGGCCGTTGCGGCGCGCCAGATCAAGCGCCAGCAGGGCCAGCCCGGCGAGCTGGGTGGTGAACGCCTTGGTCGAGGCCACGCCGATCTCGGGGCCGGCACGAGTCATCAGCTTCAGGTCCGCCTCGCGCACCAGCGAAGATTCAGGCACGTTGCAGATCACCAGCGTGCCGAGGTAGCCGCGGCGACGCGACTCGCGCAGCGCGGCCAGCGTATCGGCGGTTTCGCCGGACTGCGAGATCGCCACGAACAAGGTGTCTGCCGGTACCACTGCTTCGCGGTAACGGTACTCGCTGGCCACCTCCACGCTGACCGGCAGCCGCGCGTATTCCTCGATCCAGTACTTGGCCACCATGCCGGCGTGGTAGCTGGTGCCGCAGGCGATGATGTGCAGGCCACGCGTGCGCTGCAGCAGGGCATCGCTGTCGATGCCGAAGATGTTCGGCAACACGCCATGCGCGCCGATGCGCGCCTCCAGCGTGTCGGCCACGGCGCGCGGCTGCTCGAAGATTTCCTTCTGCATGTAGTGACGGTATTCGCCACGCTCGACCGCATCGGAAGACAGTTCGCTCTCATGCACGGCGCGTTCGACCGGCTGCCCGTCGAGGGCATAGACCTGCACGCTGTCGCGGGTGATCTCGACCACGTCGTCTTCGTCGAGATAGACCATCTTGTTGGTGACCTGGATCAGCGCCTGCGCATCCGAGCCGAGGAAATTCTCGCCGATGCCGACGCCGACCAGCAGCGGCGCACCGCGACGCGCACCGACCACGCGGCCCGGTTCGTCACGGCTGACCACGGCGATCGCATAGGCGCCTTCCAGCTCGCGCACGGTGGTCAACACTGCCTCACGCAGCTTCATGCCCTGGCCGATGCGCCGATCGATCAGCGCAGCCATCACTTCGGTATCGGTTTCGGAAGTGAACACGTGGCCACCGGCCCGCAGTTCGGCGCGCAGGCTGACGTAGTTCTCGATGATGCCGTTGTGCACGAGCGCGACGCGACCGGCCACATGCGGATGCGCGTTGGCCTCGCTCGGCACGCCATGCGTGGCCCAGCGGGTATGCGCAATGCCGGTGCCGCCGGGGATCGGATCGGCGTGATACAGCGCCTCCATCTCGCGCACCTTGCCCTTGGCACGCACGCGGCGGATCTCGCCCTGGCCAAGCACGGCCACGCCCGATGAATCGTAACCGCGATATTCCAGCGCCTTGAGGCCGGCAATCAGCAGCGGAGCGACATCACGCTGGGCAGTGGCAGCAACAATTCCACACATCGACTGGGTTTCCTTTGAGAAAGGACGAAGCTTCCGGCACCGTCACGAAGCGGTCATTCTGGCCACGCTGCATTACTGCAAGCTTTCATGGCCAGGTGTCGGGCCTGCCAGGCCCGAACCGGATGACCCCGCTTAGTTCACCTTGCGGCGCAGATAGTTCAACAGATCGATACGGGTGATCAGGCCGAGGAACTGCTCGCCATCCACCACGATCGCCACGTGCCCGCGCTCGAACACCGGCAGCAGCGACTCGATCGGCGAGCGCACGTCGAGCATCTGCAGGTTGGTGATCATCGCCGTGGCCACCGGATCACGGAAGCGCGTCTCATCGGCATGCACATGCATCAGCACGTCCGACTCGTCGACGATGCCGACCAGTTTGTGCCCGTCCATCACCGGCAGCTGCGACACGTCATACAGCTTCATGCGGGTGTAGGCGGTGATCAGCAATTCATGCGGGCCGATCACCACGGTGTCGCGCTGGGCGAACGGGCGCAGCAACAGGTCACGCAGGTCGCCATGCCGCTCGCGCTCCAGGAAGCCGTTGTCGAGCATCCAGTAGTCGTTGTACATCTTGGACAGATACTTGTTGCCGGTGTCGCAGACCAGGGTCACCACCCGCTTGGCGGCGGTCTGCTCGCGGCAGTACTTCAACGCCGCGGCCAGCAGCGTGCCGGTGGACGAACCACCGAGCACACCCTCTTTCGCCAGCAGTTCGCGTGCGGTGAGGAAGCTCTCCCTGTCGGAAATCGCGTAGGCTTTTTTCACTCGTGTGAAGTCGCTGATCGGAGGCAGGAAATCCTCGCCTATCCCTTCGACCATCCAGCTGGCCGATTTGGTCGAAAGCGTGCCTTCGTTGATGTACTGGGTGAGGATCGAACCCACCGGGTCGGCCAGCACGAGTTCGGTCTGCGGCGAATGCTCGGCGAAATATTTGGACAGCCCGCTCAAGGTGCCGGAGGAACCGCAGCCGACCACGACCGCGTCGACCCTGCCATCCATCTGTTCGAGGATTTCCGGGCCGGTGGTCTGGATGTGCGCGAGCGGATTGTCCGGGTTGCCGAACTGGTTGATGAAGTAGGCGCCGGGCGTTTCCCGCGCGATGCGCTCGGCCATGTCCTGGTAGTACTCCGGATGGCCCTTGGCCACGTCCGAGCGGGTCAGCACGACCTCGGCGCCCATTGCCTTGAGGTTGAAGATCTTCTCGCGGCTCATCTTGTCCGGCACCACCAGGATCAGGCGGTAGCCTTTCTGCTGCGCGACCAGCGCCAGACCCAGGCCGGTATTGCCGGCCGTGCCTTCGACCAGGGTATCGCCGGGCTTGATCCGGCCAGCCTTCTCGGCGCCCTCGATCATCGACAGGCCGATGCGGTCCTTGATCGAGCCACCGGGATTGGCGCTCTCGAGCTTGAGGTAGAGTTCGCACGGCCCGGCATCCAGGCGCTGCGCGCGCACCATCGGGGTACGTCCGATCAGTTCGAGGACACTCTGGTGGACCGTCATGGAGACTCCGTGGCTGGGAACGCCGGTCACGCGTCCGACGCGCCGATCCGGCAGGATCGCCATGATAACCGAGCCGCCTTGCGGGCCGCCGGAAACGCGGCGGCCCCGGCACCCTTTCCGATATCGCAGGAAGGGCCCGAGGCCGCGCTCACGTCAAACCGCAGGTTCAGTGGATATGGTGCGCCCGATCCGCCCACATGCGTTCGAGTCGTGCCTTGGCGAGCAGCTTCTCCTTCTTCATGCCGGCCAGGGTGACATCATCAATCGGAAGTACGCCGATGTCGGCGTCGTGCACCTTGCTGTCGAGCTGCCGATGATGCTGGTAGAGCCGGCGGAACTCGGCATCAGCTTTCATCAATGCCTCGACATCCTCACGCTGCTGGTTTTCAAACATGATCCGACCTCCTCACGAGTGGGTGTGCGGCGCCCCGTAACCGGAGCATCCGCAGACGATTGAACGCACGCACGCAACCACGCCCCGCGACCGGATGCCGGTGCGCAGGAGGAGAAGTAAACGTGGAATGAGTGCATGGTTCAGGTCAGTGACCCATGCGGCAGGAATGCCCCATGGGACTTCGACCCTACTCCCCCGACCGGGGTGACGCAAGTCCGTCGGGCACACTTGGCCAGACATCTTGGCAAAGGTAAAAAAGCTGTAAAAACAGCATTTTACATCGACCTAACCACACCGGAAGCCAGCCCTGCACTGGCCACCCGTGCAAGGGCGACCAGTGCGTCTGGCCCGATGTCAGGGCTGGCCTTCGGGCTTCTTCGGATGCTTCTTCGAGCCACTCGCTGGCGCATCGCTGGTGCTGCCATCCTGCATCTGGGAGCGCATCGCCTTGGCCGCCTCGGCAGCCAGCGCAGCCTCACGGCGTGCGGCCTTGGCGACCTTGGCCTGCGCCGCCGCCAGCTTCTTCGCCTGGTCCGCTTCGGCACGCGCCTGGTCGGCCGCCTGGGAATAAGCCTCGCCCTGCTCCTGCGCCCGCGCAGCCTCCTCCTGGGCCAGCTGGGACTGCAGGCGCTGACGCTCGAGTTCGCGGCGCGCGATCTCCGTCTCGCGCCGGCTGTTGTCGAGCATGATCTGGTCGTGCTCGCGGTCGAGCTGGGTCAACTTGACCTGGGCATCCTGCAGCTGGGCCGCCGTCTTGGCCAGGTCCACCCGCCGTTCCGCCAGATACAGCGCATGCGCCCGATCATGCCGGCCGGCCTGCGCCAGGCGGCCGATCGCATCGCGCGCACGTGCCTGCTCGGCCTGGGCATAACTGCCCAGGCTGGGGTCGTTGGCAAGCTGGTCGAGGCTGCTGGTCAGACGGGCGATGTCGATGTCGTCCTGCCGCGCCTGTGCCGCGCCGATCGTGGCCAACGCCAATGAAATGGCGATGAAAGTTGCTGTGAAGCGCTTCATGGCTGGCCTCCCTGGGTGCTGGAGCTCGAGGCTGGCTGCGGGGTGTTGTCGGGCACCGTCTGGAAACCGCTGCCGGGGGGCGGCGCGGACAGTACCGACGCAGCCGGCGCCGGCATGTCCTCGGTCGGTACCGGCGTGGACGAGGAAGCGGTGGCCGGGGCCGCAGCCTGCTGTTCTGCGGCAGCGGCAGCGGCCTCCGCCTGCTGACCTTCGGCGCGCAGGCGGTCATTTTCCTGGACCTTGCCCTGGATCTGCGCGCGTGCCGCTCCCAGCCGCGCCTTGGCGCGTGCAAGGTCGGCATCCGCCCGGGACTCCTCGGCCAGACTGGCCGCGTCGGCATATTTGCGCTCGGCCATGGCGGCCTGGGCCTGCTGGAACTTGTCCTGCGCAAAGCCCAGATCGACCGGCGCATAATCGGCCGCGCCTGCGTCGCGCGCCGCCTGCAGCTGCGTCTGCGCCAGGTTCATCGAGTCATCCGGGGGCGGCACCGTGGCGCAACCTGCCAGCGCCAGGGTCAGCGTCAGGGCTGCGGCAGCCGTACGAAGGCGACCAGGAAACCTGGTCGGCAGGAAAAAGATGTGCACCGTCACATTCCTCATAGTGTGTCGCGACGTATTGTGGGCGGGCATAATCCATCATTGCAACGCGCATTTCAGAAACAGGGGACTTTTGTGGATATCGGTTACTTCCTCAAGCTCATGGTAGACAAGGGCGCGTCGGACATGTTCCTGACCACGGGCGCCCCGGTGAACATCAAGGTCGAGGGCAAGCTGTACCCGCTGGGCAATACCGGCCTGCCCGGTGGCATGGTCAAGAAGATCGCCTACTCGCTGATGGATGAAGGCCAGGTGCCGCAGTTCGAGCGCACCCTCGAGCTCAACATGGCGCTGGCGGTGAAGGAAGCCGGCCGCTTCCGCATCAACGTGTTCAAGCAGCGTGGTGAAGTGGGCATGGTGATCCGCGCGATCAAGAGCGAGATCCCCAGCATCGATCAGCTGCAACTGCCCAGCATCTTCCGCGACCTGATCATGGAACCGCGCGGACTGATCCTGGTGGTCGGTGCCACCGGCTCGGGCAAGTCCACCACGCTGGCGGCAATGATCGACCAGCGCAACACCCACTCGTCGGGCCACATCCTCACCATCGAGGACCCGATCGAATACCTGCATCGCCACAAGAAGTCGATCGTCAACCAGCGCGAGGTGGGGCTGGACACGCACAGCTACCACGAGGCGCTGAAGAACGCGATGCGCGAGGCACCGGACGTGATCATGATCGGCGAGATCCGCGACACCGACACGATGGAGGCGGCGATCGCGTTCTCCGAGACCGGTCACCTGTGCCTGGCCACGCTGCACTCGAACAACGCCGACCAGACGCTGGAGCGCATCCTCAACTTCTTCCCCGAATCGGCGCACAAGAACGTGCTGATGAACCTGGCGCTGAACCTGCGTGCGGTGATCAGCCAGCGCCTGGTGATCGGCAAGGACGGACGCCGCATTCCCGCCGCCGAAGTGCTGCTGAACACACCGCTGATCCGCGACATGATCCGCCGTGGCCAGACCCACGAGATCAAGGAGGCGATGGATCGCAGCCTGCAGGAAGGCATGCAGACGTTCGACCAGTCGCTGTACCGGCTGTACAAGGACGGCCGCGTGGAGCTGGAAGAAGCGCTCAACAAATCCGACTCGCGTGACGGCCTTGCGCTCAAGATCCGGCTTGCCGAAGGCGGCACCGACAATCAGGAGCTGGCCGGCAACGATCCGTACGGCATGGGCTTCTAGAATCAAGGAGTGAGGGGAGAGGAGTGAGAGAAGGCATCGCCGTCTCGCCCCGCTCGCTCTCGCTTCTCACTCCTATCCTCTCACTCCTCAGCTTTTTGGCGCATCCGGCTGCGCTTCCGGTGCGGCATGCTGGAACGCTTCCAGTTCATTGCACGCCTGGTAGATCCGTCGCAGCGTCGGGTAATCGTCCAGCGGCACTTTCCAGCGCAGCGCGTTGTAGTACTGCGGCACCAGGCAGGCATCGGCCATGCTTGGGGTTTCGCCATGGCAGTAGCGACCGGTCGCCGCACTGTCGACCAGCATCGCCTCCATTGCCTTGAAGCCGGTGGCGATCCAGTGCCGCGACCATTCGGCACGCTGCTCTTCGTCGGCGCCGAATTGCGATTCGAGCCGGTTCAACACCCGCAGATTGCCCAGCGGATGGATGTCACAGGTTACGGTCATGGCCAGTGCGCGAACCTGCGCCCGCCCTCGCGCGTCGACGGGCAGCAGGGCCGTCTCCAGCTCGGGATGCATCTCATCGAGATATTCCATGATCGCGAGCGACTGGGTGATCACCCGGTCGCCGTCAAGCAGGCACGGGATCAGCTGCTGCGGATTGAGCGCGCTGTAAGCCGCAGCATGCTGTTCGCCCCCATCACGCAGCAGATGCACCGGCTGCGTTTCGTAACTCAACCCTTTCAGATTAAGCGCAATGCGCACGCGGTAGGCGGCGCTGGAGCGCCAATAGCCGTAGAGCACCAACCCGGTAGCCATGAGTCGTCCCCCTGCTCGAAAGTCGCAGTTTAACCACAGTCTGGCCCCGACAGATCACCGGCGGCAACGCATTCTTTCGCTCGGCCGCCGTTTGCATCGGCGCCTGAGCCACCGGACAATAGGCGGTTGCCGCAGGTTCGCGACCGTTTTCAACCCAACACTGGAGTTCTGCCGTGTCAGTCATCCGCATGAGTGACCTCGATCTGCGCGACCAGCGCGTCCTGATCCGCGAGGATCTGAATGTGCCGATCGACGACCACGGCCAGATCACCTCGACCCAGCGCCTGGACGCCGCCCTGCCGACGATCCGGGCCGCCCGCGATGCCGGCGCGAAGGTGCTGGTGTTGTCGCACCTGGGTCGGCCCAAGGAAGGCCAGTTCGACGCCGAGTCCTCGCTGGCGCCGGTGGCACGGTGGCTCGGCGACAGGCTCGGCACGCCGGTACGGCTGGTGACCGACTATCTCGATGGCGTCGACGTGGCCGCCGGCGAAGTGGTCATGCTGGAAAACTGCCGCATGAACGTCGGTGAGGGCAAGGACGACGAGGCACTGGCGAAGAAGTACGCCGCGCTGTGCGACATCTTCGTGATGGATGCCTTCGGCACCGCGCATCGCGCGCAGGCGTCCACCCACGGCGTGATCCGGTTCGCCCCGGTCGCCGCCGCCGGCCCGCTGCTCTCGGCCGAGCTGGACGCGCTGGGCAAGGCGCTGGAACATCCGGCGCATCCGCTGCTGGCGATCGTCGCCGGCTCCAAGGTCTCGACCAAGCTCACCCTGCTGGACAACCTGATCGGCAAGGTCGACCAGCTGATCGTCGGCGGCGGCATCGCCAACACGTTCATCGTCGCGATGGGCCACTCGGTCGGCAACTCGCTGTACGAACCGGATCTGATCGACGCCGCGAAGAAAGTGCTCGCCGACGCCAAGCGCCGGGGTGCCGAAGTGCCGATGCCGGTCGACGTGGTGGTGGCGCCGGCGTTTTCCGCGCAGGCGCCGGCCACGGTGAAGCCGGTCGACCAGGTGAAGGACGGCGAGATGATCCTCGACATCGGGCCGGAAACCGCCAAGCGCTACGCCGAACTGATCGCCAAGGCCGGCACGGTGGTATGGAACGGACCGGTCGGCGTGTTCGAGTTCGACGCCTTCGGCAAGGGCACCGAGACACTGGCACGCGCGATCGCCGCATCGCCGGCGTTCTCGATCGCCGGCGGCGGCGACACGCTGGCCGCGGTGGACAAGTACGGCATTGCGGACGATGTCTCGTACATCTCCACCGGCGGCGGCGCCTTCCTCGAATTCCTCGAAGGCAAGGAACTGCCGGCGGTCACCGCGCTCAAGGCGCGTGCGGCCAAGTAATGCTCTGCCTGTTCGACCTCGACGGTACGCTGATCGACTCCGAGCACGGCATCATCGCCTGCGTGAAACACGCGCTGGCGAAACTGGACGTGCCGGCGCCGTCGCAGCAGGAGTTGCGCGGATGGATCGGCCCACCGCTGCGGCACAGCTTCGCGCCGCTGCTGGATCACGATCCGGTCCGGATCGAGGCCGCCGTGGAGCATTATCACGAGCGTTTCCACACGGATGGCTGGCGCGAACACGACATCTATCCCGGCATCGAGTCGCTGATCCAGCGACTGCTCGATGCCGGGCATCAGCTCGTCGTGGTCACCAGCAAGCCGCAACGACACGCTGCACCGATCATCGGGCACCTGCCGTTCGGCGACGCATTTCTGCGCCTGTATGGGCCAGATCCGGGCAGCGCGCACAGCGAAAAGGCTTCGATGATTGCCGCCGCGCTGGCGGACTTCGACGCCAAGCCCGAAAACACCGTGATGATCGGCGATCGCCGTTTCGATATCGAAGGCGCGGTGGCCAACCACGTGCGTGGCATCGGCGTACTGTGGGGTTTTGGCGGCCGCGCCGAACTGGAGCTGGCCGGCGCCAGCGCGATTGCCGCCACGCCGGACGAACTGGCTGGCTTGCTGACAGCCTGACTGGTTTTTCAGCTCACCAAAAGGCCGCGGCATGCCGCGGCCTTTTGGTGCCGGTCAGCGCTGGGCTCAGCGAATCACGCGCTTCACCGCATCCACCACATGCGCCACCGTGAAACCGAAATGCTCGAACAACTGCGGCGCCGGCGCCGATGCACCGAACGTGGTCATGCCGACCACGTCGCCATCCAGGCCCACGTACTTGCACCAGAAGTCCGCGGTCGCCGCTTCCACCGCGACGCGGGCACGGCACCAGCCCGGCAGCACGCCTTCGCGGTATTCCAGCGGCTGCGCGTCGAATACCTCGGTGCACGGCATCGACACCACGCGTACCGGCACGTTCTGCTGCGCCAGCGTGCGTGCCGCCTCCATCGCCAGCTCCACCTCCGAACCGGTGGCGATCAGGATCGCCTGGAATTTCGTATCCAGCGGATCGGACAACACATAGGCGCCGCGCGCGATGTCGGCGACCTGTTGCTCGTTGCGCTGCTGATGCTTGAGGTTCTGCCGCGAGAAGATCAGGCAGGCCGGCGCGCCCTTGCGCTCGATCGCCGCCTTCCACGACACCGCTGATTCCACCGCATCGCACGGACGCCAGACCTGGTTGTTCGGGATGTAGCGCAGCGAGGCCATATGCTCGACCGGCTGATGGGTCGGGCCGTCTTCGCCCAGGCCGATCGAGTCGTGCGTATAGACGTGGATCGCATGTGCCGGGATCAGCGCGCTCATGCGCACCGCGTTGCGCGCATAGTCGGAGAACACCAGGAACGTGGCGTCGTACGGAATGAAGCCGCCGTGCAGCGCCACGCCATTGGCGATCGCACTCATGCCGAACTCGCGCACGCCGTAATAGATGTAGTTACCCTTGCCATCCGAGCTGTTGCCGGTGGTGGCATCGAGGCTGCCCTTCCACTTGGTGAGATTGGAACCGGCCAGGTCGGCCGAGCCGCCGATCAGTTCCGGCAGCAGCGGACCGAACGCATCCAGCGTCATCTGCGAGGCCTTGCGCGAGGCCACTTCCGGGCCTTCCGCCTGCAGCTTGGCGATATAGGCCTGCGACTTCGCGGCCCAGTCGGCCGGCAGCTCGCCAGCGAGACGACGCGTGAACTCCGCCGCCAGTTCCGGATGCGCGGCGGCGTATTTGGCGAACGCGTCGTTCCAGCTCTGCTCGCGCCTGGCGCCGGCAGTTTTGGCATCCCAACCGGCGTAGATCTCGGCCGGGATCTCGAACGGGGCGTAATTCCAGCCCAGCTGCGCGCGCGCAGCGGCGATCTCGGCCTTGCCCAGCGCGGCGCCGTGGCTCTCTTCCTTGCCCTGCTTGTTCGGCGCACCGAAACCGATGATGGTCTTGGCGCAGATCAGGGTGGGCTTGTGATTCTGTGCGGTCGCGGCGGCAATCGCCTGCTTCACGGCGTCGGCGTCATGGCCGTCCACGCCGCGGATCACGTTCCAGCCATACGCCTCGAAGCGCGCCGGCGTGTCGTCGGTGAACCAGCCATGCACTTCGCCGTCGATCGAGATGCCGTTGTCGTCGTAGATCGCGACCAGCTTGCCAAGCTGCCAGGTGCCTGCCAGCGAGGCGACTTCGTGCGAGATGCCTTCCATCAGGCAGCCGTCGCCGAGGAAGACATAGGTGTGGTGATCGACCACGGCATGGCCGGGGCGGTTGAAGTGTGCCGCCAGCACTTTTTCGGCCAGCGCGAAGCCGACCGCATTGGCCAGACCCTGGCCGAGCGGACCGGTGGTGGTTTCCACTCCCGGGGTTTCGCTGGCTTCCGGATGGCCGGCGGTCTTCGAGTGCAGCTGGCGGAAGCGCTTGAGCTGCTCGATCGGCAGGTCGAAGCCGGTCAGGTGCAGCAAGGCGTACTGCAGCATCGAGCCGTGGCCGTTGGAAAGCACGAAGCGGTCACGGTTGAACCACTTCGGGTTGGCCGGGTTGAACTGCAGGAAGTCGTTCCACAGCACCTCGGCGATATCGGCCATGCCCATCGGCATGCCCGGATGGCCGGAATTGGCCGCCTCCACGGCGTCCATGGCAAGAGCGCGCACGGCGTTGGCGAGTTCGCGGCGGGTGGTCATCAGGCAATGCTCCGGGCAGGCGTCGGCGAAAAGCGGGCATTGTCGCCGATCAGTGGAAATCTGTCGCCCGCACTTCGCCTCATACGCATCGACTCACCATCCGCCAGCGGCTTGACATTAACTCCCGCTTAATTCTGAACCATTCGGTGTTGAAACCCTTCAGGCACGCCAACGTCTAATGACCCGGCGCTGCAGCCCCATGCAGCAGCCTAGCCGCGACCACGCCTTTCCCCCGAGGCCCCGCGGTGCATATCCAGAACAAGAGGAATATCCCCCGTGAAAAAGACACTACACGCTATGGCCCTTGCCACCGCCGTTTTGGCGACCATCCCAGCTGCGTTTGCCCAGGACACCGCTCCGACCGCCCAACAGGGCTGGTATGTCGGCGCCAACGCCGGCTATTCGGACTTGAGCAAGGGTCCTTACGACAATGGCGCACCCGATGGTGGCGTAAAGGGCGGTTATCGCTTCGCGATCAATCCGGAAACCTCGCTCGGCATGGAAGTCGGCTACCAATATCTGGGTCGCGTCAGCGCCCGTGGCCTGGCCGGTGATGATTCGGCCAAATCGAAGCTGCGCGGCACTACCGCCGGCCTTGACCTGCGCTACAACCTCAGCCCGAGCTGGTACGGCGAGCTGCGTGGCGGTGCGTTCTACGCCCAGGGCGAAGGTCTCACCGACGCGGCAAGCCCCACCTTCACCCAGTTCAACCGCACTCGCTACTACGCCGGCGCCGGCGTGGGCTACAACATCACCCCGCAGTGGAGCCTGGGCCTGAACTACGACTACTACAACGGCACCGGCAAGAACGTCGAACTGCAGACCAGCGCCTACAACGTCAGCGCGGAATACCGCTTCTGATCAGCTCTTGCCTGCCGGCCACACCAGAAGCGGGCGCAGCAGCGCCCGTTTCTTCGGTAAGTCAAGTATTTGCCCATAACTTAACTCAAGATTAATACTGTACTTATGAGTATTGAATCTTCCCGTGGCAACTCCATCTAACTGTGAGTGCTTGCCGAACTCTGGTTTGGCCACACCCGGCGTCGCGCCCACTCCCCTACCGGCCGGCGACCGCTTTTGTCATAACAGGAGACTCTCCATGAGAAAGACACTTATTGCCCTCGCCCTCGCCGCCACCGGTGCACTGGCCATTCCTGCCGCCTTCGCGCAGAACGCACCCGCCGACAACGGCGGCTGGTTCGTCAATGGCAGCGTCGGCCGTACCGCCATCAATCAGGGCCCGTACGACAACGGCCATGACACCGGCTATGCGCTCAATGGCGGCTACCGCTGGTCGCTGGCACCGAACTTCTCCCTGGGTGGCGAAGTGGGCTACAACGACCTTGGCAACATCCGCGCCAAGAACATCTTCAACAGCCAACCGGTGATCGCCCCGGGCAAGTCCCAGCTGCATGGCTGGACTGCAGGCGCCAACGCCCATCTGGATCTCAGCCCGAACTGGTACCTCAGCGGCCGCGCCGGCCTCTATAGCTGGACCGGACACGGCCTGAGCAACGACGTCAACCCGGTCAACAAGGGCCTGAGTGACAACAGCTGGTACAGCGGTGTCGGTGTGGGCTACAACATCACCCGCAACCTCAGTGTCGGCCTGAACTACGATTACTTCGACGCGAAGAAGCACAATGTCGATCTGAGCACCGACATGGTCTCGGCCAGCGCGGAATACCGCTTCTGATCGGTTGATCGAGGTCTGCAACGAAAACGGGCGCCGCAAGGCGCCCGTTCTTTTTCTACCTCAGCAGGCCTGGACGGCCTGCTGAGTGCGCTTTCGCGGGATCAGCCCTTCCACTGACCCAGCGCAGCCAGGCCGTTGTCGCGAGCGCGGGCGTGCACGGTTTTCTGCGCTTCGGCGTAGTTCGCCTTCATGTCCTTCGCCCACAGTTTCAGCGCCGCCTGCTGCATGGCGCGACCGTACGAGAACGACAGCGGCCACGGGTGCGGGCCGATTTGGTTCATCGCGTTCAGATGCGCGGTGGACTGCAGGTCGGTCTGGCCGCCGGACAGGAACACGATGCCCGGCAGCGAGGCCGGCACGGTGGTCTTGAGCACGCGCACGGTGGCCTCGGCGACTTCCTCGACGTCGACCTGCTCGTCCGAATCCTTGCCCGGAATGACCATGCTGACCTTCAGGATGGTGCCTTCCAGCATCACGTTCTGCTCGTACAGCGCGTTGAACAGGCTGCGCAGCACGGCCTCGTGCACTTCGTAGCTGACCTCGATGCTGTGGTCGCCGTCCATGATCACTTCGGGTTCGACCATCGGCACGATGCCCGCTTCCTGGCACAGTGCGGCGTAACGGGCCAGCACGTGGCAATTCGCCTCGATCGCGGTGGAGCTGGGGTTGTCTTCGGAGATGTTGATCACCGCGCGCCACTTGGCGAACTGCGCGCCCAGCTTGGCGTATTCCTGCAGGCGCTCGCGCAGACCGTCCAGGCCTTCGGTGACCACGTCGCCGGGGAAGCCGGCCAGCGGCTGCGGGCCCTTGTCGACCTTGATGCCCGGGATGATGCCGAGCTTCTTCATCAGCTGGGTGAACGGCACGCCGTCCTTGGTCGACTGGCGGATCGTCTCGTCGTACAGGATCGCGCCGGAGATGTGCTCGTTCAGACCCGGCGTGGTCAGCAGCAACTCGCGGTAGGCGCGGCGATTCTCTTCGGTGTTCTCGATGCCGACGGCCTCGAACCGCTTCTTGATGGTGTTGGTCGACTCGTCGATGGCGATGATGCCCTTGCCGGGCGCGACCATCGCCAGGGCGATGCTTTCGAGATCTTCAATACTCATGGCGACTCCGTAGTGCGCGAACGGCAACGCCCGCACAAGGTTGAAGCCGCCTCGATGACGAAGCGGCATGGTTCAAAACGACGATTATAAGCCAGATCGGCGACAGCGGCTGCGCAGCCCCGCGTCGAGACCAGCGTCACTTCAGGCGGCGTAGCCCGGCAGCTTGCAGGCATCCACCAGCTGCTGGTGTTGCGCCTTGTCCTCGGGGGCGTTGAACAGCACCACGTAATACGTATCGATCGGCTCGGCGATACGGTTGCTCAGCGATGGGCCGTAGCGGAAGTTGGATATCGCACTGCGCGCCGCCGGGCCAAGATCGCTCTTGGGCATCAGCTTGACCACCTGCACGTTCATCGGCACGCCGTCGGAGCCGATCGTGTAGGTCACCGCAACGCAACCGGGCTTGTCCAGGTTCAGCCCGCTGTTAGGCGCATCCATCTGCACCTTGGGATTGATTTGTATCCAGTAACGGTAGAGGTCCTGTTGATCGACCTTGCGCGTCTGCGCCAGTACCGGCGCCACAAAACCCAACGTCAAAGCCAGCACCAGAGCCGGGCGAACTATCGTTTTCATGGCGACCTCCTGGGCAGGGCGGGGAAACCCTGATGCATACAGTTTAACCGTCCTGCGCAATGCTGGCGTCAGGGACGATCGCGCACCGCGCATTGAGGCACGCGACTGCCGCCGGATCAGAGGTCGCGCAGACTTTCGACCATGCCGTCGGCACCGACCGAGAGCAGCTTCAAGGTATTGGTGCCACCACCCTGCCCCACATGGTCGCCATGCGTAAGGACTACACGATCGCCTTCGCTCAGGCGACCTTGCGCGAACAGCTGCTGCACCGCGGCGCGGGCGGTGGCCGCCGAATTCAGGCCTACATGGGCAAACTCGACGGGCTGCACGTCACGCAGCATGAGCATGCGCCGGCGCGCACCGGCCAGCGGAGACAGTGCATAGATCGGCACCGCGGTGCGGTAGCGCGACAGCCATTGCGCGGTGGCACCGGACTCGGTCAGTGCGACGATCGCACGCACGCCCAGCTGTCCGGCGAGCAGCATCGCGGCCAGGGCAATCGCCTGATCGGTGCGGTCGAGGCGGTGGCCTGCGGAAGCCAGATCCTCCTTCGGCTCGAACTGGCGCTCGGCACCCAGGCAGATCCGGCGCATCGCCGCCACGGCCTTGTCCGGGTGCGCACCGGCAGCCGTCTCTTCCGACAGCATCACTGCATCGGTGCCGTCGATCACCGCGTTGGCCACATCGAGCACCTCGGCACGGGTCGGGATCGGCGAGCGCACCATCGACTGCAGCATCTGGGTGGCGGTGATCACCGCGCGGTTGTGCGCCACCGCCTCGCGGATGATCTTTTTCTGCAACCCGGGCAGCTCGGCGTCGCCGATCTCCACGCCCAGATCGCCGCGCGCCACCATCACCACGTCCGACGCATCGATGATCTCGCCCAGCACCGGAATCGCGTCGGCGCGCTCGATCTTCGCCACCAAGGAGGCATCGCCACCTGCCTCGTGCAGCAACCGACGCGCCTGATGCATGTCTTCGGCCGAACGCACGAACGATACCGCCAGGAAATCGGCACCGATTTCGGCCGCCAGTTTGATGTCGGCCTTGTCCTTGTCGGACAGCGCCGTCACCGAGAGTCCGCCGCCCTGCCGGTTCAGGCCCTTGCGGTTGGACAGCTTGCCGCCGATCAGCACCCGGCAGCGCACCTCGGCGCCAACCACCTCCAGCACGGTCAGTGCGACCAGGCCGTCATCCAGCAGCAGCACGTCGCCAGCATGCACGTCCTGCGGCAACTCGTAGTAGCTCACACCCACACGGGAGGCATCGCCGGCTGGCGCATCGGGACGGCAGTCCAGCACGAACGGTGCGCCGTCGACCAGTTCCACCGGCCCGTTCGCAAACGTCTCGATGCGGATCTTCGGCCCCTGCAGGTCAGCCAGGATGCCGACTTCGCGGCCGGCCGCCGCCGAGGCTGCGCGCACTGCGTTGGCCCGCGCGCGGTGATCGTCGGGCTGGCCGTGCGACAGATTCAGGCGAACCACGTCGACGCCTTCGGCGATGATTTTCTCGAGCATGCCCGGCACGTCGGTGGCGGGGCCAAGGGTGGCCACAATCTTGGTGCGGCGTAGGGGAGTGTTAGTCATGCTGTCGAGGCTAGCAGATGCGAGCCGTGGCGCCAGCCCTGAAACGTATGCGATGGATGTCTGGGTGTCCAGACACGACCCAAACCAGGCCAGGTGAGTAGGCCGCAAGAACGCCTTGCGGCACTCCTTGGCGCTTCAGCGCACTGGTGCTGCCGGCGTCAACGTGAGGTTGAGCACCTCGGCCAACCGCCGGCCGGCCTCGCGCAGGCGCTGGTCGGCCACGGGCAATTCGGCATCAACATACGCCGAGTTGATCTGGTGGTCGGCCGGATAGAAATCCGCTGCCGCCGTGATCCGACAGGACTCTTCCGCCCACTGGGCGTAAGGGTTGTCCAATGGTGCGATCGGCAGCGGCAGTGCCACCGGCACCGGTGAGTCCAACTGCTGCGCATAGGCCTGCCAGTCAAGGTGGCGGGTACCCAGCATGCCCGAGTCCCATACCTTGTGTAGGTTGCTGCCCTTGCCGTCGAACTGCACCTGGTAGGTATTGCCACCCTTGTCGTCGCGATAACCCGCATGCAGCGGCTGGTGGATGTCGCCCACGAAATGCACCACGAACTTCAACGCCTCGCGGCGCGCGGCATCCGGCTGGCTGCGATCGCCCAGCACGCCGACGTAATACTGCAACCCGGCCACCACGCAGCGACCGTCGCGGCAATCACGCGGCGGCACGTAATCGCAATCGCCGTCATGGAAATTGATGTAGTGCTGGCTACGGGTCTGCTTCCACAGGGCTGCACGCGCCGGATCGTCCTGGATCTGGTCAGGCCAGTTCGCGATGTCGGCCAGCGACGTGGTGTGTTCCGGCGCCAGCAATCGCTCGACCTCGGCCTCGGCCGCTGGACTGAGATGCCGCTGCGCCAGTTCGGCGACCACGCTGTGGCCTAATGGCCCCCATGCCTGCGCGGGCGCTATGACAAGGCAAGCGAGCAGAACGGTGGTGGCGCTGCGAGTGAAGCTCATGGGAATGATCCGGCAGGACATTTCAAACAGTCTGCCACAGTCGGCTTGGAACTTTGTGCCCCGCCGTGGTGGCGCCGCTCGCCGGCGGCGGCAAGCGCCAGGTCGCGATTGGCTGTAAAATCGCGGCTTTGCCGGCCGCCAGTCGCGGTCACGTTTTCATTCCCATCTGGAGGACGCCCCCTCATGACCATCAAGGTCGGCATCAACGGCTTCGGCCGCATCGGTCGCAACGTGCTGCGCGCTGCCGTGCAGAACTTCGGCAACGACATCGAGATCGTGGCGATCAACGACCTGCTCGAGCCGGACTACCTTGGCTACATGCTCAGCTACGACTCGGTGCATGGCCGTTTCAAGGGCGACGTCAAGGTGGAAGGCGGCCAACTGGTGGTCAACGGCAAGACCATCCGGCTGACCCAGGAGCGCGATCCGGCGGCGCTGAAGTGGGGCGACGTGGGCGCCGACGTGGTGATCGAGTCCACCGGGCTGTTCCTGGACAAGGTCACGGCGCAGAAGCATCTGGACGCGGGCGCGAAGAAAGTGATCCTGTCGGCGCCGTCGAAGGACGACACGCCGATGTTCGTGTTCGGCGTCAACGACAAGAAGTACAACGGCGAGGCAATCGTCTCCAACGCCAGCTGCACCACCAACTGCCTCGCGCCGCTGGCCAAAGTGCTGCACGACAAGTGGGGCATCAAGCGCGGCCTGATGACCACCGTGCACGCCGCCACCGCGACGCAGAAAACCGTCGACGGCCCGAGCAACAAGGACTGGCGCGGCGGCCGCGGCATCCTCGAAAACATCATTCCCTCCTCGACCGGTGCCGCCAAGGCCGTCGGCGTGGTGATCCCCGAGCTCAACAAGAAGCTCACCGGCATGTCGTTCCGTGTGCCGACGTCGGATGTCTCGGTCGTCGATCTCACCGTCGAGCTGGACAAACCCGCCACCTATGCCGAGATCTGCGCCGAGATGAAGTCGCAGAGCGAAGGCGCCCTGAAGGGCATCCTCGGCTACACCACGGACAAGGTCGTCGCCACCGATTTCCGCGGCGATGCACGCACCTCGATCTTCGACGCCGAGGCCGGCATCGCGCTCGACGATACCTTCGTCAAGCTGGTGAGCTGGTACGACAATGAGTGGGGCTACTCGAACAAGTGCCTGGAAATGGTGCGGGTGGTCGCGGCCAAATAAGCCGGGCCTTTTCCGAGATGAAAACCGCGCCAACCGGCGCGGTTTTTCGTTGATCGCGCGAATCGTCAATCACCGCCGCGACACCGCCTGCGCAGCGGCGATACGCCGCACGGGTCGACCGCGGGTACGTCCTATCATGGATGGCATGGACACCTCATCCATCCTCGACGAGGCAGGCATCGCAAGGCTGGTCGACCGCTTCTACGACAAGGTCCGTACCGACCCGCTGCTCGGCCCGGTATTCAACGCGGCCGTGCACGACTGGGACGAACACAAGAAGTTACTGACGTCCTTCTGGTGTTCGGTGGCGTTGCGCGCGAACAGCTACCGCGGCAATCCGATGGGCGTCCATCGCGCTCAGCCGGCGATCCGTCCCGGACATTTCGAACGCTGGCTCGCGCTGTGGCGAGAGACCACACCCGAAATACTGGATGAGGCCGGTACAGCGCAAATGACCGAATACGCCGAACGTATCGGCCGAAGCCTGCGTCTGGGTCTGAATTTGCCGGAACATCTGCAAGCACGACCGCTCGGTATCCCGATCGTGGGACAGTCTCGGAAGTGAACCCGCAAGGCGTGGGCTCGGTGCCCACGCCTTGTCCATAGCATCAGCTCAACGCGGCCAAGGCCGCATCATAGTCCGGCTCATGCGCGATCTCGCTGACCAGCTCGGCGTGAATCACGTTGTCATGTGCATCCAGCACCACTACCGCGCGTGCGGCCAAGCCAGCCAGCGGGCCGCTGGCAATTGCCACGCCGTAATCGTTGAGGAACTGATGTCCGCGCATCAGCGACAGATTGACCACCCGGCTCAGCCCTTCGGCACCGCAAAAGCGTGCCTGCGCAAACGGCAGGTCGGCCGAGATGCACAGCACCACGGTGTTGTCGAGCTGGCTGGCCGACTCGTTGAAATGCCGAACGGACATCGCGCAGGTCGGCGTATCGACGCTCGGAAAAATATTCAGCACCTTGCGCTTGCCCGGAAAATTCGACAGCGTGACGTCGGACAAGTCGCCGCCGACCAGGCTGAACGCCGGTGCCGGCGTACCCACCGACGGAAACTGGCCATTGATGCTGATTGGCTGACCCTTGAGCGTGACTGTGGACATGATGCACCTCGCTAGTAACTGGCTGCTACGGAATCCGGCCTGCAAGTAGAACATGGCCGTGACCAGAAAGACGAGGCCGAACATCGCAGGCATGCCGAAACGGAGGGACGCCCACCCCGCGGTCTTGGCCAGTTTCGCCAACGGGGATCGGGCCAGTTCGTCATGCTGGCCTATGGACGAAGAATCAGCCACGAGAACCGGATGTGGGCCACGCCGGTACAATCACACCTGCGATCCTGCCCAGCCACCTCATCGTCCGCATGCGCAATCCCCTGCAAGAACAGCTGCTCAAAGCCGGCCTGGTCAACAAGAACAAGGTGGCCCAGGTGGTGCGCGAGCAGACCAAGCAGCGCCAAGGCAAGGCGCCGGTGGCGCCTGCCACCGAGCAGGTCGATGCGCAGCGGCTGCAGGCGGAGCGTGCCGAGCGCGATCGCGCGCTGGCGGCCGAGCGCAACGCGCAGGCGCGCGCCAACGAGCAGCGCATACAGATCCACCAGATCGTCGAGAGCCACAAACAGAAACGCGAAGGCGAGATCGCCTACCGCTTCACCGATGGGGACACGATCCGCAGTGTGCTGGTGAATGAGGCGCTGCGCGCGCAGTTGGCCAGCGGCACGCTGGTAGTCGTGCGCCACGACCAGGGCTACGAACTGCTACCCCGCGCCGCCGCGGACAAGGTCTACGCACGCGATGCGGCGATGATCGTGCTCGACCATGGCCGCAGCACCGCTGCCGGCAACGATAACGACGACGAGTACTACAAGCAATTCCAGGTACCGGACGATCTCATCTGGTAGCGGTTGCTCCATCCAAGGATTCCGTTGACCATGCCATCGCCGCGCCAGGCGCTATATGGTGCGCCTTCACAACCCACCGCTCTAACCGCATGTTGCGCGGGCCCGCCCATGACAGGGCCCGACATGGGCCCTGTCAATGATGGCATCAGCCTTGGTAAGGCACGACCTGCTGCTCGATCGAACCGAAGATCGAAGCGCCCATGGCATCGGTGATATCGATCTTCAGGCGGTCGCCAAACTTCAGGAACGGCGTGCTCGGCTGGCCGTCGCGCAATGTCTCGACCGTGCGCTGCTCGGCCAGGCACGACGCACCCTTGCCGGTGTCCTCGTTCGCGATGGTGCCCGAGCCGACGATCGTGCCGGCGGTCAGCGGCCGCGTCTTCGCCACGTGGGCGACCAACTCGGCAAAGCTGAACTGCATGTCGACGCCGCACTCGGCCTCGCCGAACCACGCACCGTTCAGCCAGGTGCGCATCGGCAGGTGCAGCTTGTCGCCCTGCCACGCGTCGCCCAATTCATCCGGTGTCACCAGCACCGGCGACAGCGCCGAACGCGGCTTGGACTGCAGGAAGCCGAAGCCCTTGGCCAGTTCGTTCGGGATCAACCCGCGCAGGCTCACGTCGTTGACCAGGCCGACCAGCTGGATGTGCTCCGACGCCTGCGCCGGCGTCACCGTCATCGGCACGTCGTCGGTGATCACGATCACTTCGGCTTCCAGGTCGATGCCGTAATCCTCGCTGGGCACGACGACCGGATCGCGCGGACCGAGAAAGCCGGCGCTGGTCGCCTGGTACATCAGCGGATCGGTGTAGAACGACTTCGGCACCTCGGCACCGCGGGCGCGGCGCACGCGCTCGACGTGCGGAAGGTAGGCCGAACCGTCGACGAACTCATACGCGCGCGGCAGCGGCGAGGCGAGTGCCGTCATGTCCAACGCAAACGCGCCGCTGGCCCTGCCCTCGTTCAATTCGTCCGACAACGCGTTCAGCCGCGGCGCACTGTTGGACCAGTCGTCCAGCGCGGCCTGCAAGGTCGGCGCGATGGCGCCGGCCTTCACCGCCTTGGTCAGATCGCGGCTGACCACGATCAGCGTACCGTCGCGGCCGCCTTCCTTAAGACTTCCCAGCTTCATGTGTTTCTCCAGACAGAACGGTGCGGCGAATGACTTACGCCTGCGACGGATCGAAATGCTTGCGGATGCCCTGCCAGCATTCGTGATAATTGCCCTGCAGCTGCGGGGATGCCAGTGCCTGCTGCGTGGGCCGGATCACCTTGCGCGTCTCGAACATGAAGGCCATGGTGCCGCCGATCACGTCCGGCTTCGACAGGTCGGCCGCCGAGGCCTTCTCGAACGTGGCCGCATCCGGGCCGTGCCCGCTCATGCAATTGTGCAGCGAGGCGCCACCGGGCAGGAAGCCTTCGGCCTTGGCGTCGTACACGCCGGTGATCAGGCCCATGAATTCGCTGGCCACGTTGCGGTGGAACCACGGCGGACGGAACGTGTGCTGCGCCACCAGCCAGCGCGGTGGGAAGATCGCAAAATCGATGTTCGCCGTTCCAGCGGTGTCGCTCGGCGCGGTCAACACGGTGAAGATCGACGGGTCGGGATGGTCGTAGCTGATCGAACCGATCGTGTTGAAGCGGCGCAGGTCGTATTTGTACGGCGCGTAGTTGCCGTGCCAGGCGACCACATCGAGCGGCGAGTGGCCGATCTTTGCCGACCACAGCGCGCCCTGGAATTTCGCGATCAGCTCGAACGCGCCTTCGACGTCTTCGTACGCCGCATGCGGGGTGAGGAAGTCGCGCGTATTGGCCAGGCAGTTCGACCCGATCGGACCCAGATCCGGCAGGCGCAGCAGCGCGCCGAAGTTCTCGCAGATATAGCCGCGTGCCGCTCCTGCGCTTCCTGCGCCCGCGGCACTCGCACTTCCATGTGCATCGGCCTCGCTGTCCACCAGTTCCACGCGAAAGCGCACGCCGCGCGGGATCACCGCGATCTCCTGCGGCTCTACGTCCAGCACGCCCAGCTCGGTGGCCAGTCGCAAGGCGCCTTGCTGCGGCACGATCAGCAGCTCGCCATCGGCGTCGTAGAAAAACCGCCCCTGCATCGAACGGTTCGCCGTATAGACATGGATACCCATGCCGGCATGCTCGCTGGCACTGCCGTTGCCGGCCAGCGTCACCAGGCCATCGACGAAATCCGTCGGCCGGGACGGCATCGGCGACGGATTCCAGCGCAGCTGGTTCGGCGTGGCCGGTGCCTCGTCGAAACGGTTATGGAACGTGGCATGCGCCAGCGGCTCGAATGGCTGATGCACTGCCGCCGGACGGATCCGGTACAGCCAGCTGCGTCGGTTGCTGTGGCGCGGCGCGGTGAATGCGGTGCCCGACAACTGCTCCGCATACAGCCCATGCGCCACCCGCTGTGGCGAGTTCTGTCCCTCCGGAAGCACGCCAGCGATCGCCTCGCTGGCGAACTCGTTGCCGAAGCCGGATTGGTAACCGTTGCTGACCATCGTCCCCATGTAGCCGCTCCTTACAGGAATCCGCGCTTCATCTGGTCGCGCTCGATCGACTCGAACAGCGCCTGGAAATTGCCTTCGCCGAAGCCTTCGTTGCCCTTGCGCTGGATGATCTCGAAGAAGATCGGGCCGATCGCGTTCTGGGTGAAGATCTGCAGCAGCTTGCGCTGCTTGGTCTCCAGGTCGGCGTCGATCAGGATCTTGTTCTTCGCCAGCCGCGGTACGTCTTCACCGTGATTCGGCACACGCACGTCGATCACTTCGAAGTACGCGTCCGGTGTATCGAGAAACTCCACGCCAGCGGCGCGCATTTTTTCCACCGTGGTGTAGATGTCGTCGGTGAAGCAGGCGATGTGCTGGATGCCTTCGCCGTGATACGCGTCGAGGTATTCGTTGATCTGGCTCTTCGGGTCACTGGATTCATTGAGCGGAATGCGCACCACGCCATCCGGCGCGGTCATCGCCTTCGACACCAGGCCGGTCTTGGCGCCCTTGATGTCGAAGTAGCGGATCTCGCGGAAGTTGAACAACCGCTCGTAGTAATCCGACCACTTCTGCATGTTGCCGAAGTACAGGTTGTGGGTCAGGTGATCGATGAAGGTCAGACCGAAGCCGGCCGGGTTTTGATCGGCACCTTCGATCGGCGCGTAGTCGGCGTCGTAGATGCTGCCGGCGCTGCCGTAACGATCGATCAGGTACAGCATGCAGTCGCCGATGCCCTTCACCACCGGCGCATTCACCGCCTTGCTGTCGGCCTTGTCGGTCACCGCCTCGCCACCGTTGCCGAGTACCGTGGCCAGCACATCGCCGGATGGTTTCTTGAAGCGGATCGCGAACCCGCAGGCGCTGGGGCCGTGCTTTCCGGCGAACTCGGCAGCGAACGAATCCGGGTCTTCATTGACCAGGAAGTTCACGCCATTCTGCCGGTACACGGTGATCGGCCGTGCCTTGTGCTTGAGCACGGCCGTGAAGCCCATGCGCTTGAACAGGTCGTGCAGCTCGCCGGCGCGCCCCGTGGGCGCGGCGAACTCGACGAACTCGAAACCGTCGATACCCATCGGGTTCTCGAAGGTGGTGACCTGCATGCCAAGGTTCGGCTGGGCGTTCATGGCGCTCTCCTGTGTGTCGGTGCACGATGGCCGGCACGCGAGCGTGCCACCATCGGGATAATCCTCACGTTATAGTTTCATATGAAACCATTTGCAAGGAACACCGCCGCAATGCCTGCCAAACGCCAGCCTGTCCCCGCCACTGCCGAGCACGCCCCGCTGCAGCTGGAGCATTTCCTGCCCTACCGGCTGTCGATCCTGTCCAACACGATCAGCCAGGCGATCGCCGACGACTACCAGCGCCGCTACGACATCTCGGTGACCGAGTGGCGGGTAATGGCGGTACTGGCCCGTTTCGACGGGCTGTCCGCGCGCGAAGTGGCCGAGCGCACCGCGATGGACAAGGTGGCGGTGAGCCGTGCGCTGGCGCGGCTGGTCGAGGCCGGGCGGGTCAGCCGCGCGATCCACGACGACGACAAGCGCCGCTCGGTACTCAGCCTCACCGAGGCAGGTTGGGTCATGCACGATGAGGTCGCACCGATGGCGCGTGCGCGCGAACGCGAGGTACTGGCGAGGCTCGACGCCGAGGAACGCCTTTGGCTGGAACGCATCCTCGACAAACTGCAACCGGCGAAGCCCTGAATGCTGCGCCAGGAAGGGCGGCCCATGGCTGCCCTTCCTGGTGGCGATTCAACCCGACTGGATCAGCGTATGCCGTGCATCAGCCGGTTGATCAACGGCGCGACCAGGAACAGCAGGATGCCGCCACCCAGCAGGATCCAGAAACCCATGGTGTAGCCGGACAAGGCCGAGCCCACGGTCATGCCGCTCTCGCCGCTGACATGTCCGGCGAACAGGCCGGCCAGGTTGTTGCCGATGGCGGTGGACAGGAACCAGCCGCCCATGCCGAGTCCGACCAGCCGCACCGGCGCCAGCTTGGTCACCATCGACAGGCCGATCGGCGACAGGCACAGTTCCCCGGCGGTCTGTAGCACGTAGCACAGCACCAGCGTCCACAACGGGATCATGCCGTCGTCGCCGACCAGGCTGGACAGGGCGTACATAAGCACGGCGAAACCCAACGCGTTGCCGATCAGGCCGAGCCCGAACTTGCGCGGAATCGAGGGCTCGATGCGACGCTTGTCCAGCCACGCCCACACCAGCGTCACCAGCGGCGCCAGCAGCACGATGGCGACCGGATTGACCGACTGGAACCAGCCGATCGGGAACTCCCAGCCACCGAACATCCGGCGATCGACGATGTGCTGGGCGAGGAAGTTGAACGAACTTCCCGCCTGCTCGAAGAACATCCAGAACAGCACGTTGAAGGTGAAGATGATCAGCATCGCGATCACCCGCTGGATCTGCACCCGGCCGGTGCGGATCGCCTCGACCACCAGCATCACGCCCACGCCGAGGAACAGCGCGGTCAGCAGCCACTGCAACACCACGGCGCCGGCCTTGTCCATCAGCAGGTAGACCGACGGAACCGCCACCAGCACACCCAGCGCGACGTAGACCACGCGCATCGGGCTGGCGATTTCCGGCGCCGGCATGCCGACGTGGCCGAGCTGGCGACGACCGAACCAGAACCACACCAGGCTGATCAGCATGCCGACACCCGAAGCGGCGAACACCACGTGGTAGTTCTGGTGGCCTGGCGTGCCGAATACCTTGGTCGCCAGCATGCTGGTCAGCACCGGCGCGATCAGCGCACCGGCATTGATGCCCATGTAGAACAGGGTGAAGCCTCGATCGCGACGCGAATCGCCCGGCGCATACAGCTGCCCGACCATCGAGGAAATGTTCGGCTTGAACAGGCCGTTGCCGACGATGATCGTGGCCAGCCCGAGCATGAAGGTCGAGTGGTTCGGCACCATCACCATGAACAGGCCGGCCGCCATCACCACCGCGCCGAGCAGGATCGAGCGCTGGTAGCCGATGATCTTGTCGGCCACGTAACCGCCAAACACGGCGGTGGCATACACCAGCGCCAGGTAGGCGCCGTAGGTGCGGCTGGCCGAGGCCTGGCCGGCGCTGTCGCCATCGAAGAACTGCGCCACGATGTACAGGGTCAGCGCCCAGCGCATGCCGTAGAACGCGAAGCGCTCCCAGAACTCGGCCATGAACAGCATCCACAGCGGCCGCGGATGGCCCAGCAACTGCGGATAATCGGGCGCGGCGCGCGGCGTCGTGTCGGTGGTCTGGCTCATGGGGTTTCCTGCTGGCGGGTCGGCACGTCACGTGCGGATACGTAAATTTTTGCGAAAGGTGTAACCGCTGAGCGCCGTTGGCGTCAAATGCAGTGCAGCACGATGCGTCGGTTTCGCGCCGGAATGCGCGCGACAAAACGAAGAAGGGCGACCCGAGGGCCGCCCTTCTCATGCCGATGGCGGGCGCCCGGTCAGCGCACGCCGTGCATCAGCTTGTTGATCAGCGGCGAGATCAGCAACAGCAGCCCGCCCGAGCCGGCCAGCAACCAGAAGCTGAAAGTGAAGCCGCTCAGCGCCGAACCGACGGTCATGCCGCTGTCGCCGCTGATATGCCCGGCCAGCAGGCCGGACAGGTTGCCGCCCACCGCCAGCGACAGGAACCAGCCGCCCATCGCCAGACCGACCAGCCGCGGCGGCGCCAGCTTGGTCACCATGGAAAGTCCGATCGGCGACAGGCACAGCTCGCCCACCGTCTGCAGCACGTAGCACAGCACCAGCGGCCAGAACGGAATCAGGCCGTGTGCACCGAGCAGTCGCGACAAGGCATACATCAGCACCGCAAAACCCAGTCCGTTGAAAATCAGGCCAAGGCCGAACTTGCGCGGGATCGACGGCTCGCTCCGGCGCGCCGCCAGGAAACTCCAGACCACGGTGACGATCGGTGCCAGCACGATGATCGCCAGCGGGCTCACCGACTGGAACCAGCCCACCGGGAATACCCAGCCGCCGAACATCTTCCGGTCGACCAGGTTCTCCGCCAGGAAATTGAACGAGGTGCCGAGCTGAAAATAGAACATCCAGAACAGGATGTTGAAGGCGAAGATGACCAGCATCGCCAGCACCCGATCGACCTGCACCCGGCCATGCCTGACCGCCTCGACCAGCAGCATCGCCGCCGCGCCGGCGAACAGCGCCCCCAGCATCCACGACAGACCGGTGGTGACGAACGCCAGCAGCAGGTATACCAGCGGCACCGCGACGAGCATGCCCAGCAACACCCACGCCACGCGCATCCGGCTGGCCGCCTCCGGCGCAGGGCGACCCACGCCCTGCAGGCCACGCCGTCCGAACCAGAACCACAGCAGGCTGAGCAACATGCCGACGCCGGCGGCACCGAACACGATCCGGTAGTTCTGCTGCATCGGCGTGTCGGTGAAATAGCTGGCCATCCAGCCGGTCAACAGCGGCGCCAGCAACGCGCCGCCGTTGATGCCCATGTAGAACAAGGTGAAGCCGCGATCGCGCCGCGGATCATCGCGGCCGTACAGCTGGCCCACCATCGAGGAAATGTTCGGCTTGAACAGGCCATTGCCGACGATCACCATCGCCAGCCCGAGCAGGAACACGTCGCGACTGGGCAACATCACCACGAACAGGCCCAGCGCCATCACCAGCGCACCGAGCAGGATCGATCGCTGGTAGCCGATGATACGGTCGGCCACGTAGCCGCCGAATATGCTGGAAGCGTAGATGAGTGCGGTATACGCACCGAAGATGCTGCTGGCCCAGGCCTCGCCGGACGCGTCGCCATTGTAGAAATGCGCCACGATGTACAGCGCCAGCGCCCAGCTCACGCTGTAGAACGCGAAGCGCTCCCAGAACTCGGTCATGAACAGCATCCACAATGGACGCGGGTGGCCGAGCATTTGCGGATAGTCCGGCGCGGCGCTTGTCTCGACAGTCTGGTTCATGGATTTCCCTGGGCGATTCATCTCGGAAAGTGCAAGCCGCCGCTCGCTCGCGCGAGGTCAGCGACGCCGTCGCGCAGCTCAGCTACCCAGCACGGTGCGCACGTCCAGCAGTTCGGGGAAGAACTCCAGATCCAGTGCCTTTTTCAGAAAGCTGACGCCGGATGAACCGCCGGTGCCGCGGCGCTGGCCGATGATCCGTTCCACCGTCTTCATATGGCGGAAACGCCACAGCTGGAAACTCTCCTCCACGTCCACCAGCTGCTCGCACATGTGGTATTCCGGCCAGAAACCCGAGCGCTGCTCGTAGATGCGCTTGAGCACCGGCAGCAGCGCGTCGTTGCGATGGTGCGGCTGGGTCCAGTCGCGCTGCAATTGTTCGGCTGGAACCGCATGTCCACGCCGTGCCAGATAGCGCAGGAACTCGTCATACAGGCTTGGCGCTTCAAGCACGGCCGACAACGCTGCGTGTGCGGCTGGGTCGTGTGCGAACACCTTGAGCATCTGCGCATTCTTGTTGCCGAGCAGAAACTCGATCATGCGGTATTGCAGCGACTGGAAGCCCGACGACGGCCCGAGTACGCCACGGAACTCCAGGTATTCGGATGGCGTCAACGTCTCCAGCACCGCCCATTGCTCGAACAGCTGGCGTTGGATCTGCTTCACCCGCGCCAGGATCTTCAGGCAGGCATCGATATCGTCGACCCGCAAATGCGCCACGGCCGCCTTCAGCTCATGCAGCAGCAGCTTCATCCACAACTCGGCCACCTGGTGCTGCACGATGAACAGCATCTCGTCGTGATGCGGTGGCTGGCTCAGCGGCTGCTGCGCAGACAACAGAGTCTCCAGGCGCAGGTAGCCGCCATAGCTCATCTGCCCATTCAGATCCGTCTGGATGCCGGCCTCGATGTCGCGCTGGTTGTCGCTCATGGTGTCCCGCTGTGCTTCAAAACGGCCATGGTAACGGTTGTCGCACGGCAAGGGCTTGATCCGCTGCAGGAGAATCGCACCTGCAAGGCTGCTGGCCGAGTTGCTCGACGCGCGGCCATCCATCGAGACACCTTGCAGACGCCCGCTGGATTGCCATTCCGTACGCCTGCGAATGCTGCGCTGTACCTTGCAGTGCAACATGCCAGCCTGTTATCAAGCGCGGTCTTGTCCGGACATACGGCCGCCACCCACCCCCGGTAAAATGCCTGTCCAGTGCCTTCCCTCTCTTCCTCACCCCGGAGCGAGTCGTGACCATCGCCGCCAAGTTTGAAATTGAATACCTGCAGTACCTCGATGCCGAGGGCAAGCAGGTCCGTGACGATCTGCCCGAGTTCGCCAAGGACCTCGGCCACATGGTCGAGCTGTACAAGCTGATGCTGTCGACCCGTGTGTTCGACGCCAAGTCGATCGCCCTGCAGCGCACCGGCAAGCTCGGCACCTATGCCAGCTGCCTTGGCCACGAGGCCGCGCACGTCGGCATCGGCAGCGCGATGCGACCCGAAGACGTATACGCGCCGAGCTATCGCGAATATGGCGCGCAGCTGTATCGCGGCGTGCAGCCGCGCGAGGTCTACATGTACTGGGGCGGCGACGAGCGCGGCAACGACTATCAGAAGGAGCCGGCACGCCACGATTTCGCCTGGTCGGTACCGATCGCCACGCAGTGCCTGCATGCCGCCGGTTCCGCGCTGGCGTTCAAGATCCGCGGCGAGAAGCGTGTGGCCGTGTGCACGATCGGCGACGGCGGCTCGTCCAAGGGCGACTTCTACGGCGCCATCAACATCGCCGGCGCACAGAACCTGCCGCTGGTGGCGGTGATCGTCAACAACCAGTGGGCGATCTCGGTACCGCGCAAGATCCAGTCCGGCGCACCGACGCTGGCGCAGAAGGGCATTGCGGCCGGCCTATTCTCGATCCAGGTGGACGGCAACGACATCATCGCCGTGCGCAAGGCGATGGAAGACGCGCTGGAACGCGCGCGCAGCGGCCAGGGCGGCAGCGTGCTGGAGTTGGTGACCTATCGCCTCGGCGATCACACCACCGCCGACGATGCGCGTCGCTACCGCGGCGAGCAGGAAGTGAAGGACGGCTGGGCGAAGGAGCCGATGGTGCGCCTGCGCAACTGGCTGGTCGCCAAGGGCGTGTGGGACGACGCGAAGGAAGAGGCCTGGAAGGCCGAGTGCGACGAGTGGATGGACAACGAGGTGAACGCCTACCTCGAGACCAAGACGCAGCCGGTCTCGGCGATGTTCGACTACACCTTCGCCGAAGTCCCCGCCGATCTCGCCAAGCAGCGCGATTACGTCCTCTCGCTTGAAACCAAGGGTCATTGAGTCATGGCACAAATCACTCTCATCGAAGCGGTCACCCAGGCACTCGCCTATGAAATGGCGCACGACGACAGCGTCGTGGTGCTGGGCGAGGACGTCGGCCTCAACGGCGGCGTGTTCCGCGCCACCCAGGGCCTGCAGGAAAAATTCGGCGAACTGCGCGTGCTCGACACGCCGCTGGACGAAACCACGATTGCCGGCGTCACCGTCGGCCTCGCCGTGCAGGGCATGAAGCCCGTCGCCGAGGCGCAGTTCGAAGGCTTCATCTATCCGATGATGGAGCAGATCGCCTGCCACGCCGCGCGCATGCGCAACCGCACCCGCGGCCGCCTCACCGTGCCGGCCGTATGGCGCGCGCCGTGGGGTGGCGGCATCCGCGCACCGGAGCACCACTCGGAAGCGAACGAGCATCTGTTCACCAACATCCCCGGCCTGCGCGTGGTGATGCCGTCCTCGCCCGCGCGCGCCTACGGTCTCCTGCTCGCCGCGATCCGCGATCCGGATCCGGTGATGTTCTTCGAGCCCAAGCGCATCTACCGCCAGTACAAGGAAGAGGTGCCGGACGACGGCGAGGCGCTGCCGCTGGACGTGTGCTTCGTGCTGCGCGACGGCACCGACGTCACCATCGTGACCTGGGGCGCACAGGTGAAGGAAGCGCTGGAAGCCGCCGACGAACTGGCTGCGCAGGGCATCAGCGCCGAAGTGATCGACGTCGCCACGCTGACCCCGCTGGACTTCGACACGATTGCCGAATCCGTACAGAAAACGGGCCGCTGCGTGATCGTGCACGAAGCGCCCAAGACCGCTGGCTTCGGCGCCGAGATCGCCGCGCGCGTCGCCGAGGAGTGCCTTTACGACCTGCTCGCGCCGGTCGAACGCGTCACCGGCTTCGACACGCACATTCCGCTGTTCCGCCTGGAAATGAAATACCTGCCGAGCGTGGAACGCGTCGTCGACGCGGCGAAGCGTACGCTGGCGGCAAGCTGATCAGGCTCGGGAACGGGAAATAGGGAACGAGGAACATGAAGTTCTCGCGAGCCCAACCCGTTCCCCGTTCCCTATTTCCCATTCCCGGATGAAATTCCATGGCTGATATCAAGACGTTCTACCTGCCCGACCTCGGCGAAGGCCTGCCCGACGCGACCATCGTCGAGTGGCACGTGAAGGTGGGCGACAGCATCAAGCTCGACGCGCCGCTGTGCTCGATGGAAACCGCCAAGGCGGTGGTCGATGTGCCTTCGCCCTACACCGGCAAGGTCACCAAGCTGCATGGCGCCGCCGGCGACATCATCGAGACCGGTTCCGCGCTGGCCGAGTTCGAGCCCGATCCGAACGCGAAGCAGCGCGCCGAGGCCGAGTCCACCGGCCATCATCACGGCCCGAAGAAGAGCGCCGGCAGCGCGGCCGCGGACGACAGCCACAAGGCGGTCGCGTCCGATGACGGCGGCGAGATCGAAAGCGGCGGCAACGATCGCGAAGACGAAGGCACCGTGGTCGGCGCGATGGTCAGCGGCAGTCACGTGCACGTCGAGCAGGCCGCCAGCATTGGCGGCGTGAAGGCGGTACCGGCCGTGCGCGCGCTGGCGAAGAAGCTCAAGGTCGACCTGACCCGCGTACGCCCGAGCGGTGCCGACGGCGTCGTGACCATGAAGGACGTCAAGGACGCCGCCGCGAACGGTTCGGCCGCACTCGGCGCAGCACCGGCACGTGCCGTGCCCGCTTCTGCCGGTCGCCACCTGGCACCCGAGCTGCCGCAGCCTGGCCAAGCTCCACAAGAACAGGCACGCACACCGGTATCGCTCGCTGGCAAGCCGGTGCGTACCGCGCCGCCGTCGCAACAGGCCAGCGGCCAACCGGAACAGTTGAAGGGTGTCCGTCGCAACATGGCTCGCGTGATGGCCGACGCCCATGCCCAGGTCGTGCCGACCACCCTGGTCGACGACGCCGACCTGCATGCCTGGATCGGCAAGCAGGACATCACCGCCCGCCTGATCCGCGCGATCGTGTCGGCGTGCAAGACGGTACCTGCATTGAACGCCTGGTTCGACGGCAAGAACCTCACCCGCACCCTGCATCCACATGTCGACATCGGCATCGCGGTGGACACCGACGATGGCCTGTTCGTGCCGGCGCTGCGCAACGCCGACGTGCTCGACGGTGCCGGCATCCGCGCCGCGATCAAGCGCCTGCGCACGCAGGTCGAGGATCGTTCGATCCCGGCCTCGGAGCTGTCCGGCTACACCATCAGCCTGTCGAACTTCGGCATGTTCGCCGGCCGTTACGCCACCCCGGTGGTGGTGCCACCGACCGTCGCCATCATCGGCGCCGGCAAGCTCAGCCACGACGTGGTCGCGGTGATCGGCGGCATCGAGGTGCATCGCCGCATGCCGCTGTCGCTGACCTTCGACCATCGCGCCGCCACCGGCGGCGAAGCCGCGCGCTTCCTCAAGGCGATGCTGGACGATCTGGCGCTGCCGAACTGAGTTGAGTTGTCATGCATCAACAAGCAGGGCGCCTTCGGGCGCCCTGCTTGTTTCCGGCGGCGGGTCAGTAGTCGCGCACGTCCAGCAGCATGAAACAGCGCGCGCTGTAGTCGTACCCGCTCACCGGCCACGCGACGGAATCAAGCGCAAGCGTCCCCGCGGTCCAGGGTTCGTTGTCGAGCAGCACTTCGCAACGCGCATTGCCGTCCGTTCCGTGCTGGTGCACCAGCCGCAGCCAATGCAGTTCCGGTGCCAGTACTTCACGCTTCAATGCGGTTTCGATCGCCGAAAGTGCTTCAAGCGGAATGGGCACAGCGTTTTCGTCGGCACCGCGCACGGTGAACGGGCCGATGAATACGTCCCACGCGCGCACGCCAATATCCCAAGCGGTGATCCGCATCTTGCGGTCGTCTGTGACGTACCAGCAGGCCGCAAGTAGCAGATGGAAAATATTCTGCTCGAACGCGCGCAGGGCATCGCGGCAACCGGCGTCACCACCACCGATACCGGCGAAGCTCTCCTCGATACGACGCTCCTCGCTCAGCACCACGTCGATATCGAGACGGCCCGGCTCGCCGGCGGCGCCCTCATGCCACTCGGCACGGATCGCCGGAAAGTCGTCGTCGGTGACCAGCCAGCCGTCTTCGTCCGCCTCTAGTTCGACATCATGCCGCTCGAACAACCGCAGCAGGTATTTCTGTAGCGCCGCACTATCCATCGTCATTCTCGCTTGTCCGCATCGACCGCTGCGGGTAGTTCGCGCCAGGTCAGATACACGCGCAGATCGAACTCCCGTTGATGGTAATCCGGCAGCATGTACTGGCACAGCTGGTAGAACGCCTTGTTGTGATCCAGCTCTTTCAGGTGCGCCAATTCATGCACCACGATCATCTGCAGGAATTCAGGCGCGGCAGCCTTGAACAGCGCCGCCACACGAATTTCCTTTTTCGCCTTGAGTTTTCCGCCCTGCACGCGCGAGATCGCGGTATGCAGCCCCAGCGCGTTGCGCACCACATCGAGTTTGCTGTCGTACAGCACCTTGTCGATGCCCGGCGCATTTTTCAGGTACTGCTGCTTCAGATCCATCGTGTAGGCGTACAGCGCCTTGTCGCTCTGCACCGCATGGCGATCCGGATAGCGCTTCGCCAGGTGCTCGCCGAGGCGCTGCTGCGCGATCAGCTGGCGCACCTTGTCCTGCAAAGTGGCGGGATAGGCCTGGAGATACTTGAGCGGCATCATGGGCGGTATTCTCGCATTGCGCCGGGTTCACGCGTGCCGGCGTGGAAGGGACGCCCCGAATCCAGCGGAGATCATCATGCACCACAGCCGACTCAGCACCCTCGTCCTCGACTGCTGCGGCGACGATCTCGCCGCGGCCACCGCATTCTGGAGCCAGGCGCTGGGCAAGCCTGTCGCCAATTCCGATCAGGACGGCGACGGCAAGTACGCTGAACTAGGAACCGACGCGGATGAGCCGATCATCCTGCTGCAGAGGGTGGATCACCCCAGCCGCGTGCACCTGGATATCGAGACTGACGATCTGGAAGCGGAAGTGGGCCGGCTGGAGCGACTGGGAGCAAAGCGGGTGTCCTTCATGCGCGGGTGCTGGTGGGTGATGGAGGCGCCCAGCGGCCACCGCTTCTGCGTGGTGCGCCCGCAACGCGATGCCTTCGGCCCTCACCTCAATCGCTGGGACTGACGGCGACCGGCCGTCGAAATCAGCGACGGCGTCCCCAGCAGGCGTGGCGCAACAGCATCGCCAGCACCAGCACCGCGGCAAACGCACCGTAGCCATACAGTGCCGGCAGGACCTGCTGCCAGATGCCCCCGCTCGCGCGACCAAACCGGTCGACCGGCGGCAGCTCGACCATGTCGAAACCGATCACCGCGCATTGCACCGCGCCGATCATCGCCAGCAGCAGGGCCACGAAATCGAAAATGCGCCGGCCCGACGTCCGCGGGAGGCTTTTCGGATAGGCCCAGTAAGCCCAACACAGGATCAGCAGCCACGGTGCCAGCAGCAGGATGGCCAGGTAACGCATCGATCAATCACTCCGTCGGCTTGAGCCGCTGCACATCAATCCTGCGCAGCGAGCTGATCCAGCGCCTGGCGCAACTGCGCCAGTGCCTCATCACGTGATTGCTCATCGCGGTAATCGGGCGTGCTGGCGACCTGCACACCGTCCAGATCCAGGATCATGCCCTGGGGCTGGATCTGCAGCACCGCACCGGCGGCACCCAATGTCTTGAGGCGTTTCTGCAGCGCCCCAGCCGCCTTCGGATCGGCGAACGGGATCGACAGCAGCAACTCCTCCCCTTCCGCGGAGAACAGGCGAAAACGGAACTTACCATCGGCATCGCGGAAACTGGCGAAGCGCGGCATTTTGTCCTGCTTCGTGGCCGTCTTCGGCGGAGCCGCGGTGGTCGCCGAGGTACCGGCCGAACGCAACCCCAGCGCATCGCGCAAGGCGGCAAGCTTCGGTGTGGCGATCGCGCGGGCCTTCTGCGCGCCCTGCTGCAGGATCGCCTCGATGGCGGCCGGATCGGCCATGAACGCCTCGTAGCGTTCACGCATCGGCGCCACATCGGTCTCGATGCGTTCGTACAGCACCTGCTTCGCGTCGCCCCAACCCAAGCCGTCCAGCAGCGCCTGGCGGAACGCTGTCGTCTCGGCCTCGCTGGCAAACGCACGGAAGATGGTGAACAGCGCAGCGCTGTCCGGATCCTTCGGCTCGCCCGGAAGACGCGAGTCGGTGACGATGCGCATGATCGTCTCGCGCAAGTGCTTCTTGCCACCGGCGAACAGCGGGATCGTGTTGTCGTAGCTCTTGGACATCTTGCGGCCATCGAGCCCCGGCAAGGTCGCCACCTGCTCCTCGATCAGCGCCTCCGGCAACACGAAGAACTCGCGGCCGTGGATATGGTTGAAACGCTGGCCGAGGTCGCGCGCCATCTCGATGTGCTGGATCTGGTCACGACCCACCGGCACCTTGTGCGCATCGAACGCGAGGATATCGGCCGCCATCAGCACCGGATACATGTACAGGCCGGCAGTGATGCCGGCATCGGCGTCCTCACCGGTCTCCGTATTCCGGTCCACGGCTGCCTTGTACGCGTGTGCGCGGTTCAACATGCCCTTGGCGGCGACGCAGGTGAGGAACCAGGTCAGCTCGGGAATCTCCGGGATGTCCGACTGCCGGTAGAAAGTGACGCGTTGCGGGTCCAGTCCCGCAGCCAGCCAGGTCGCGGCGATCTCCAGCCGCGAGCGCTCGATGCGCGCCGCGTCGTCGCTCTTGATCAGCGCGTGATAGTCGGCCATGAAATAGAACGCATCGACATCGACGCGCCGGCTGGCCTCGACGGCCGGGCGGATCGCGCCCACGTAATTGCCCAGGTGCGGGGTACCGGTGGTGGTGATGCCGGTGAGGACTCGAGTCTGCATAGGTTTCGCTTGTAATGTCTTCGGGCCGGTGCACTCAGCGCAGCAGCGTGGATTTGCCAAACAGCGACTCGACCAGGTCCACCGCCAGCTTGGCGGTCTGGTTGCGCTTGTCGTACGCCGGATTCAACTCGACGATGTCCAGCGACGCCATGCGGCCGGTGTCGGCGATCATCTCCATGCACAGCTGCGCCTCGCGGTAATCCGGACCGCCACGCACGGTCGTGCCGACGCCGGGGGCGATGCTCGGATCGAGGAAATCCACATCGAAGCTCACGTGCAGATGGGTATTTCCGTCGACGCCGGCCAGCGCCTCTTCCATGACGCCCTTCATGCCGATCTCGTCGATGCGACGCATGTCGAACACGCTCATGCGTGCCTCGCGCACCAGCTGCTTTTCGCCCTCGTCCACCGAGCGGATGCCGATATAGCGGAAAACATCCGGCGTGGTTGCTGGTGTGTTGCCGCCGAGTCCGGTCAGTTCGGCCGGCCCGGTGCCGCACAGGCAGGCCACCGGCATGCCATGGATATTCCCCGACGGCGTGGCCTGCGCGGTGTTGAAGTCGGTGTGAGCATCCAGCCACAGCACGCGCAGCCGCTTGCCTTGGTCGTGGCAGTGTCGCGCCACCGCCGAGATCGAACCGATCGCCAGGCAGTGATCACCGCCCAGCATGATCGGCAGGCGTCCGGCTTGAAGCTCCTGGTGAACAGCCGTATAGACAGCCGTATTCCATACCGCGACTTCATCCAGATGACGATAGCCATGTGTGGGCGGCTGCCACGGATTGAGCGGCCCCTGCAAATTGCCGCGATCGACCACGGTCAGTCCGCGACGCTCCAGCCTGGCGGCCAGATTGGCTACCCGCAACGCTTCCGGACCCATCGCGGCACCGCGATGTCCGGCACCGATATCGGTCGGCGCGCCGATCAATGAAACGATCCGTTTGTTCATCAGATGAGTACCTGCCTGTGGCATCCAACCGGCGCAGGCCGATGCCGGCGCACAGCCGGCATCGTTGTAATGGCGACGACCCACGACATGAGCCAGCGCGAGCTGATCGGAGTTTACCGGAACGGGCCGATCGGCGCCGTGCGAGCCTGACGGAAGGAGCTATGCTCAAAGCCGAAGCGCGCTTGAAGATGGCCTGCGGCGCAAGCGAATCCGAAACGAGGACACTAGACCTCGGCCACTGCACCCGACTGGGCGCCACGGCTACGAAGGAACGACGGCAATCTAATTGGGTTCAAGCTGGCGGTTTCGCGCCAGCTCATCCTCACGGCGCGACCGTGCACCGGAACTCCAAGAGACTAGGTCGCGACCGGTGGCTACCTCCGCAGCCCCCGTATCTGGAACAACTTTCCCCAACAGCGTCCCTGCAAACAACCACACTCCCCGCCAGAAGGCGGAATGAGCAAGCAGCGCGTGCATGTAGTTCACCCTTCCGCTGCCCCTGTGCAGCGGTCAGGCGGACTTTAGCAAATTTTTACGCCTTGCGCACATTCTTGCAATCTCATGACAAACACCCCCAAGCAGCTGGTGAGTGGTCTCTGCAAACCAGCCGGCTGGCGCGACCTGCCTGGACCAAGATCGGGCCCGTGCACTTGTCCACCGAGTCCCCTTGCGGCAATCACCCGGGCTCGACCACGACGCAAGCCACGCTCGCAAAGTGCATGGGAAGGTATGCAATCGCGTGCCTGCCAATGCGCCAATGCAAGCAGCTGTCAAGAATCACGCTGCCTTGGCGGGAGCTGATATATCCGAATCAGCGTAACGAGCCAGATCGATAACAAATTCCGCACAAACCATCTCGACACAGACTGTGCGACCAGAACTGGCATATTCCTCGCGCGCAAGCCCACGGGCCAGGCGGATTGCATGCGCAAGGCGCAATCCATCAAACAGCACGGTCGAGCCACTGCTGATGCACCACAAACCGTGGCTACTTTCCTTGATGGTCAAAACAACACGCATCGTTGCACCCTCCAGCAAAGGAATGCCCGGATATGCGACGCCTCCCCAGGACGCTCATGAAATCCGGGATTGTTCCAGCTTCGTTGCTGCCACGCGTGGCGTATGTCGGCGGCGGCCTACAGCCGACGTCCGGCTGTGCCGTCGCGCTGACTATTCGTGCCGTACCGCCGCTGGGTCGGTCACAAAGAGAACCCGCGCAACTCCGGCATTGGCACGCACTACCAGGCATGCGCCTGGTTCGCGCTGATGCATGCTCCACGGCAGCGAATGCCGTGTCGTCCGCTCAGCGATAACCGGACAGGCTGTGCTGTTGCGGATCCGGCACGCGTCCATATTTGGCCAGAACGATCGGATCCGAATATATGCCGCGATCCGTATCGGCGCCCTGTGCATACACCAGCACACCCTCACATTGGCTGGCCAACTGTTCGCCGCAGCGCCGTGCAAACTCTTCCATACCGTGCAGCACCGGTTTCCCAGGCAAGACGGCACCATCCACTGCATGAAAGCCTTGCACTACATAGAGCGTTTGCATGATCCGGCCTCTTGGCTAGCCATGCTCAGCAGCGTGCCGGCACCGAAGTGCATGAGTTGCGACGAAGGCGTTAAACGCTGGTTGCGCGTTCAGCCATACGTTCATGTACTCGACAACTCCTGCCTATGGGCCGCCCAAGATATCAACGAACAGTAAAGAGCTCGCGTCGATGCCCTGCCCCTGCCGCTGGCTCGGCATAGAAGCCGTCTGAAAAATCATCCTGAATCCACACCGACCTTGAATAATTTCCCGGGCGAACGCCAAGGGCGCTGCTGGATCGCTGCGCACCGAATGACCAGTGCATGACAAGCACGATGCTGCGTTGAAATTGATCTGTGATGCAGATCACAAATTCATGCGCGGCGATATGGGTAAATGTGATTTGCATCACCTATGTAGCTAACCACTGCCGCCGTGAGGCGATCACCGTCCCATTCCCCCTAGCCCTATAGATGGATCAAGCCCGCTTCGGCGGGCTTATTTTTTATTCTAGATGCAGCTTGGATGCGAATACCTTGAAGGCTGCACACGCCGCATAAACCGGTCACAGACGCATCGAAGCTCCAGTTCGATCGCTCTCGGCCGCGGCCGTTTGTCGTCGGCGCACCCATGGACACGGCTCAAACGACTATACGGACTGCGCGTGCAGACCGATGCGACATCGGTATGAATCCGCGGGCGCGGACGACAGGTACTTGATACCACGCGATGCACGGCGCGAGGCGCAAAACGGGACCGGCTTTCCCGCGAGGGCATGCTCGGAAGCCGATCAGGCAACATGCCATCCGATAGTTTTCAGCTGGGTCGGCAGGCACATGCCAACCGTGTGAGGCCGCTGAAATGGCAGGCGATCGCCGAACCAAGGTCGCACGCGATGACCGGGAATGGTGCCGGCAGCAGGAATCGAACCCGCGACCTACTGATTACAAATCAGTTGCTCTACCAACTGAGCTATGCCGGCGAAAGTCAGCAATTCTAGCAGGCTCCATCGTGCGTACTCAAAAACAGCCGGTGCTGTGCGAACCAATGCCGCTGGCACTGATCCTGCTGCGCCAGTCGAAGCGGCTGCCGTCGGGTACCACCAGGTCGAGCCAGTATTCGGGCACGCTTTCGCTGCGTTCGCTCATGCGGGCGGGAAAGCCGGCGGCGACCACCTGGTCGCGGCGGTTGCGTGCATTGGCTGGATCCTTGAACACCCCAAGGGAAATGGTGTTGGGCTGATCCCCGGAACTGACCACAAAGTAGTCGTTGAGATTATGCGCGCCGAGTTGTCGAGCCTGCTCCAATGCCTGCGCGCGGCTCGCAGCAGCCGGCAGATACACCCACCAGCCGCTGGTCAGACTGGTCTGCTCCTGGCGCGAACGCATGCGCGTGACCTGGGCGGTCAGCGCCTGTCGTGCATTGCGCAGGTCCTGCGGCGTGGAGAACGGCCCCAGCGCAAGGCAGCTATAGCTGATGGCCGGTGACGCGCCAGCCACGCTCGACCCTGCAGCTGGCATGCCGGTTGTGCCGGCAGCGACCGGCAGCTCCGACAGCAGGCGCAGCTCCGTCACCCCGGAGTCGGTCGGGTTACCGCCGCGGGCGTACGGCTGGCCCAGCAACAGCCATGCACCCACAGCAATATTGAGGGCACTCAAGAGCACAAACAGCAGACGCAGGAACATCGAACCCCCATCACCGGCAGCAACCCACATTCTATCCGGGCGAGGATGCTGGCACTTGCGCATCGGCCCACAATGCCAGGCCGCGCAGTACGCCATCGTGGCTCAGCCGTACCGGCAGCGAAAGCAAGGGCAGCAAGGCCTCCGCATCACCACCGCCCAGCACCAAGGATGCCGAGCCGCCCAGCCGCGGCGCCATGTGGGTGGCAAAGCGTTCAATCAGGGCCGCCGCCGCCTGCCAACAACCCGAGGTCACCGCATCGGCCGTGTTGTCCGCCAGCTCCAGAATTTCGCCGGGGCGTTCCGGCCGTACCCGTGCCGTGGCGCCCTGCAAGGACTGCTGCATCAGCTGCGGCCCAGGTGCGATCAAGCCACCCAGATGCTGGCCGGCTGCGGTCAGCGCATCCAGCGTCAGCGCCGTCCCGACGCCTGCCAGAACGCATGGTGCAGCCCCATCGGCATGCGCTGCCACCATGGCCAGAAAACGATCCACGCCCAGACGCTGCGGCTCGGCATAGGCATTGCGCACGCCACAGGCGCTGACTGGTGTCCGCAACCAGTTCGGCTCACGCCCGAACTGCCGTACGGCGCTGGTTGTCACCACGGCCTCACGCACGCTGTCGACCACCGAGCCGGCGGCGATCTGGTCAGGTCGCGGCAGCGATGACCAGGCCAGCTGCAAAACCACAGCGACGTCCTCCTGCCAACCTACCGCACCATGCGCCAGCCAGGAGCCAGGTTGCGCCTGCAGTGCCCACTTCAGTCGCGTATTGCCCAGATCGAGCAGCAGCCTCATGCGCGTCGCACCGTGACATCCCCGCTATCGATCGAACGCAGGCTTCCATCGGCCAGACGTACCTGCAACGCACCACGGTGATCCACGCCGGCGCCGATGCCACCGAACATGCCAAGCGAACCGCTCAACTGCAGCGGCTGGCCATGCAGGAGATCGTGTCGGCCATAGTCGGCGACAAAGCCGGCAAAACCGTCGCGCTCGAATTGCTCCAAACCCTCCACCAGGCCAGCGATCAGCGCTGCAGCCATGCGGTTACGGTCCGGTGGCGTGCCGCCAGCCAGCGCAGCGATATCACTGGCTGGTTGCCCGGCCTGCGCATGCAGTGCCGGGGTCAGCCGCAGGTTGAGGCCGATCCCGATGATGGCCGCACACGGACCTTGGTATTCGCCGCTCAGCTCAACCAGGATGCCGCCCAGCTTGCCGCCCGGGCGGCCATCCTCGATGGCCAGCAGATCATTCGGCCATTTCAGACCGGCGCCGGCGATGTCCAGCGACTCCATCGCGCGCAGCACGATCACGCCGACCGCCAATGACAGGCCGCTCAACGCGGCAAACCCCGATTCGAAGCGTTTGAGGCAGGACAGATACAGGTTCAACCCCGGCGGCGACAGCCATTTGCGTCCACGCCGCCCGCGGCCGGCGGTCTGCGTCTCGGCCAGCAGCACACTGAAATCCTTCGCCACGGCACCACGCCGCTGCAACTCGCTGGAGGTCGAATCCAGCTCCCAGTGCACCTCCAGCGCACCCAGTCGGCGCGCCAAGGTGGGCGGCAGCATGGTGCGGATCAGCTTCGCATCCAGCATCTGCAGCGACCATGGCAGCCGGTAACCGGCCGCACCGCGCGCCTCGATCGGCACACCACGGGCCCGCAGGACCTCGACCTGCTTCCAGATCGCGGCACGGGTCACGCCAGCCTGTTCGGCCAGGCTGGTACCGGAGAGCGGTTCACCCGCGGCAAGCATGGCCAGCAACTGCGCCGGCTGCATCAGCCCGCACCACCCAAAGGAACGGCCACAGGCCAGTGGCTGCGATAGTCAGGGAGATTCGGCAGGATGGGCATGCACGAATTCTAGCCCGGCCAGTACGGCACGCGGCATGCCGTCGCGGCGGAGCCTCATGGCAAATGGCTATCCGGGCGCAGCACTGGCAGCGCAACGATGTTTCTGAGACGATCCAAGTCTTCGCTTGCGGGTCAGGGAGTTCGATCGCCATGCGCGCCACACACTGGCTTATCGGTTGCACCTTGTGCATTGCCGGCATCGGCAGCGTCTGCGCAACGAGTCTGGATGCCCAGGAGCTGGACAACACCCAGCATGCGACTGCCGACAGCACCAGCTCGCGAGACAGCAGCGCGGGGGGTGGCGATGCGCTGGGGCTAACGCGGGATACACCGTCGCGCGGTAGCGCCAGCGAAAGCTCGGGCAGCGCCTCCGGCAACGGCAGCGATCGCTCCAACGGCACCTCCTCAGCACCGGCACCCTCTCGCCAGCCACATCTGGGCTGGCAATCGCTGCTGCCTGGATCCATCCAGTAACATCAGGCGCCATGCCAGGACGTTGGTGGCAATCACTGCGGGCACGCTTCGAACCTGCGCCGATTGCCGACCCGTTGTGGCGACGTGCGCTGATGGCTTGCCCGCTGGCACGTCGACTGGATCCCGAACGACAGCATCAGCTGCGCCGACTCGCCACGCTATTTCTGGCCCGCAAACATTTCCACGCATTGGCGGGCGCCGTGCTGGACGACTACTGGCGGCTGCTGATCGCCATGCAAGCCTGTCTGCCGGCGTTGCAGCAGGGAGCCGGCAGCCTGCGCGGCTGGCGCGACGTGCTGATTTATCCGGGTGAGTTCAAGGTACGTCGCAGCCATCACGATGATCGCACCGGTTTCGTCACCGGAAGCGACGAGACACTGGCGGGCGAAGCGTGGCAGCGCGATCCGCTGGTGCTGTCGCTGGCCGACGTGCAACTTGACCTGGAGCAGCCGTGGGACGGCTACAACGTGGTCGTGCACGAGATGGCACACAAGCTGGACATGCTCGACGGGCCGCCCGATGGCGTACCGCCGCTGGTGGAGATTCCACGGCGACGCTGGATCGAGCAGTTCCAGCATGCCCACGATCGCCTGCTCAGCACGCCGACAGACAATCACGAAAGCCCGATCGATCACTATGCGGCGGAAAGCGCCAGCGAATATTTCGCCGTGGTCAGCGAGTTGCACTACTCGCAACCCGCACTACTACGCAAGGCCGAGCCGGCGGTCGCGGAGTTGCTGGAAGCGTTCTACGGCCGTTCACCGGCCGAGGGCTGCGAACCGCCCGGATTCTGTCGCGCGCGGTGAACCCAGCTGTTTGTCTCGTCAACTCGCCGCCAAAGTCACACTGAACCGGGCACCACCGAACTCCGGCGAGCGATCGACCACCAGTTCGCCCTGATAGGCATGCACGATGTCCTGCACGATCGACAGGCCGATGCCGTGGCCTTGCACGCGCTCGTCCCCGCGCACGCCACGCTGCAGCACTTTCTCGATCTTGTCCTCGGCGATGCCGGGGCCATCGTCCTCCACGCTCATGCGCAGGCCGGGCCGCTGGCGCCCCGGTTGCGGCTGCATCTTCACTTCCAGCAGCACGCGGTGGCCCGCCCATTTGAAGGCGTTCTCCAGCAGGTTGCCCATCAGCTCCAGCAGGTCGCCCTGCTCGCCGTAGAACACGGCGCCATCCTCGATATCGAACTCGCACAGTACATTCTTCGAGGCATGGACCTTCTCCAGGCTCTGCACCAGATCTTCGGCATGGGCAGCGATCGGCACCGCACTGGCAAAGGTCTGCCGACCGGACGTGGCGGCGCGCGAGAGCTGGTAGGCCACCAATTCGTCCATTCGCCGCACCTGCACCAGTACGCCGTTGCGCCGCGAGGATTCGTCGCCGGTGGCCGACTCCAACTGCGAGCGGATCACCGCCAGCGGGGTCTTCAAGCTGTGCGCGAGGTCGGCCAGCGTGTGCCGGTAGCGGGTACGCTGTTCGCGCTCGTTGGTGATGAAGGCATTGATGCGCTCGGTCAGCCCGGTCAGCTCGAGCGGATACTGGCTGTCCAGTTGCTCGCTGTCGCCGTGCTCGACCCGGCTCATGTCGCTGGCCACCTTGCGCAGCGGAGTCAGGCTCCAGCGCAGCAGCAGCAGCTGCAGCACGATCAGCATCACCCCGAGGATCGACAGCCAGACCACCAGCGTGCGCCGGAACACCGCGTTGTCGCCCTCGAACTGCGCCTCGGTCTGCGCCACCGTCATGGTGAGGTTCACCGATTTCTTCTCCTCGGTGTCCAGCGCCACGCCATAGCTGTAGTAGTACAGCCGACCCATGCGCGTATCGATGGGGCCGACGAACTGGTCCTGGCCCGGCTCAAGCAGCTTCAGGAAACTGAAATCGCGCCCGATCGCCGACGACGATTCCCAGTGGAAGCCGTGTTCGCCCACCGCCACCGCATACAGCCCGGAGCCGGGTTGCGAGAATTTCGGATCGGGCAGCGTATCGTTCGGCGGCAGCAGCTTGCCGTTGCGGTTTACGTCGGTGTTGGTGATGTAGGCGATGGCGAAATTCTGCAGCCGGTCGTGCATCGCGGTCAGCGCACGTTCCTTGTTCGCCTGCGACAGGGTCAGCCCGACCAGACCGAGGAAACCGGCCAGCACGAAACCGGTGGCGATCGCCGCGCGGGCCGCCAGTGACAGCGGCCGGCCCGGCGAGCCAGGCTCATTCGTCGTCGCCGTCGGTGCGCGGGATGGCAAAGCGGTATCCGCGTCCACGTACCGTCTCGATGGGTTTGAGGGTGCCTTCCGGATCGAGCTTGCGGCGCAGGCGGCCGATGAATACCTCGAGCACGTTGGAATCGCGGTCGAAATCCTGCTGGTAGATGTGTTCGGTGAGGTCGGCCTTGGAGACCAGCTCGCCGGCATGCAGCATCAGGTATTCCAGCACCTTGTACTCGTAGCTGGTGAGGTCGACCAGCTTGCCTTCCACCGTCACCGTCTGCGCGGTGGTGTCCAGCTTGATCATGCCGCAGGCCAGGATCGGCTTGGACCAGCCGCTGGCGCGGCGCACCAGCGCGTTGATCCGCGCCAGCAGCTCCTCGACATGGAACGGCTTGACCAGATAGTCGTCGGCGCCGTACTTCAGCCCCTCGACCTTGTCCTGCCAGCTGCCGCGCGCGGTCAGGATCAGGATCGGGTAACGCTGGCCCGCCTCGCGCAAGGCCTTGACCAAGTCCATGCCGGACATCTTGGGCAGGCCCAGGTCGATGATCGCCAGATCGAACGGCACCTCGCGGCCGAGGTAGATGCCCTCCTCGCCATCCTGCGCCGCATCGACCGCAAAGCCGTCACGCTTCAGGCGTGCCGCCAGCGTCTCGCGCAACGGCGCCTCGTCCTCCACCAACAGGATGCGCATCAGTGTCTCTCCTTGCTGCCCGCGTTCTTCACGGGCGGGTTCTTGGTTGACTGTGCCGGGACTGAATTCTTGCTCGCCTCGGAGGAAACCACCAACTTCTGCACATGCCCGTCCGGCGTGAGCACCTTGATGAAATACTTTACCCCACGACCCACGCGGTGCTGTTCGGCCGACAACACCTTGCCGCCGGTTTCCTGCTGCACCTTCAGCACCGCCTGATCCAGCGTGATCCCCGGCTCGGCCGACTGTGCCGATGCCGTCGCCGCGGCAACCAGCAGCCATATCAGCAGAACGGGAATGAAGTTTTTGTGGGTTGTCATGCGTGAAGATCCCGCCCGGCAGAAGCCGAGGCGCTCAGCGTAGGCAATCGGGGCTGAATACTGACCTGACGGCCGTCGGCTGTCACGCGGCCACCGAGCATGGCGCCAGCGCCTGCTCAAGCAGGGCCCAGCCGGCCCCGGGCAGATGCGCCCCTTCGCTCAGGGTGCGCCGAAACGCGCGCGCCCCCGGTTCGCCCTGGTACAGCCCCAACAGATGCCGGCTGATGTGCTTGAACGCGGTGCCGCGCGCCAGCTCCGCCTCCACATACGGGCGCAGGTGACGTAGCACCTCGTCGCGCTGCGGCAGCGGCTCGTCGTACAGCGCCGCCTCGACCTGCGCCAGCAGGTACGGATCATGATACGCGGCACGCCCCAGCATCACGCCATCCAGCTGGGCCAAATGCGCCCGCACCTGCTCGACCGTGGTGACGCCGCCGTTGATCACCACGACCAGCCCCGGGAATTCGCGCTTGAGCCGATATACGCGCTCGTAGTCGAGCGGCGGAATCTCGCGGTTCTCCTTCGGCGACAAGCCTTGCAGCCACGCCTTGCGCGCATGCACCACCAGCACCCCGACGCCGGCTTCCAGCATCGTCTCGGTGAAATGCTGCAGGCCGGCGTAGTCGTCCTGGTCGTCCACGCCGATGCGGCACTTCACCGTCACCGGCACGCTGACCGCGTCGCGCATCGCCTTCACGCAGTCGCCGACCAAGGCCGGTTCGCGCATCAGGCAGGCCCCGAAGCGGCCGGACTGCACCCGATCCGACGGACAGCCCACATTGAGGTTGATCTCGTCGTAGCCGGCCGCGGCGCCGAAGCGCGCCGCCTGCGCCAGCTCATGCGGGTCGCTGCCGCCCAGTTGCAGGGCGACCGGATGCTCCTGCTGGCTGTGCTCGAGCAGGCGCAACTGCCTGCCGCGCACCAGCGCCGCGCTGGTCACCATCTCGGTGTACAGCCGCGCATGGGGCGACAGCAGGCGGTGGAAATAGCGGCAGTGACGATCCGTCCAGTCCATCATCGGGGCGACGCAGATACGCCAGTCGTCGGCAGGGAGAGGGCTGGTTCGTGGCGAAAGCGGGATGGACATGCCGCCATTGTAGTAGCTGGCAGCCGCCGGCTCGCCGCAGGGCGGCAGGCACAGGCGCCATGCGACCCGTTCGCGTATCCTTGGCCGCCAGTCGCCGAGCTCGACCCGGCGCTCGCAAGGCACCGCGGCCATGCCGCCCTCCCCGCGAATCCCTGCCTCCGGCCTGACGGAAGGACAGGCGTGCAAACCCCGACATCCCGATACGGCAACCCGACGAGACAACCCACCATGGTGGCAATGGCGACCGAGCACGTGATCGACGTGCAGCACTGGAACGACACCCTCTTCAGCTTCCGCACCACGCGCGATCCCGGCTTCCGTTTCGACAGCGGGCAATTCGTGATGATCGGGCTGGAGACGGATGGGCGTCCGCTGATGCGCGCGTATTCGATCGCCAGCGCGAACTGGGAAGAACACCTGGAGTTCTTCTCGATCAAGGTGGCCAACGGCCCGCTCACCTCGCGCCTGCAGCACCTCAAGCCCGGCGACCCCCTGATCGTCACGCGCAAGCCCACCGGCACCCTGGTGCTGAACGACCTGAAGCCTGGCCGGCATCTGTACCTGCTAGGCACCGGCACCGGGCTGGCACCGTTCATGAGCATCATCCGCGATCCGGACACCTACGAACGTTTCGACAAGATCGTGCTGGCGCATGGCGTGCGCCACATCAACGACCTCGCCTATGCCGATTACCTCGAGCACGAACTGCCGCAGCATGAGTACCTCGGCGAACTGGTGCGCGAGAAGCTGATCTATTACCCCACGGTGACGCGCGAGCCGTTCCGCAACCGCGGTCGCATTACCGATGCGATCGTCGACGGCGTGATGAGCGAGGTAACCGGCCTGCCGCCGCTGAATCCCGCAACCGACCGCGCAATGCTGTGCGGCAGTCCCGTGATGCTGGACGACCTGTGCGCGCTGCTCGACGGCCGCGGCTTCCAGGCTTCGCCGCGTACGCGCGAACCGGGTGACTACGTGATCGAGCGGGCGTTCGTGGAGAAGTAGCGCAAGGTCAAGAAGTGAGTGAAGAGGAGTGAGAGAAGCTGCGCCCTGATGCTCTACCTCTCGATATCTCACCCCCTCTTCACTCGTTTCTGCTCCAATGCCGCCACCACCGCCCCGGGACCCACATGATGGACCTTGCGTTATACGTGCTTGCCGCCCTGCTGATCGTCGGTGGCCTGGCCGGTGCGGTACTGCCGTCGCTGCCTGGGATCCCGATGATCTTCGGCGGCATCTGGCTGGTCGCCGCGGTGGACGGCTACCGGCATCTGGGGCTGTGGTGGCTGCTGATCATCGGCACGCTGGGCGGCATCGGGGTGATCATCGATTTCGTCGCCAGCACCCTCGGCGCCAAGCGCGTCGGTGCCAGCAAACTGGCCTTGTGGGGAGCCACGGCAGGCACCCTGGCCGGGATGTTCTTCGGCATCCCAGGCCTGCTGTTCGGGCCGTTCCTCGGCGCGCTCGCCGGCGAACTGGCGTCCGGCACCAGCGTGCTGCGTTCGGCGCATGTCGGGCTTGGCACCTGGCTTGGCCTGCTGTTCGGCACCCTCGTCAAACTGGTGCTCTCCTTCGCGATGGTCGGCCTGTTCGGGGCAGCGATGCTGCTCAGCTGAGCGCCACGACGTTCGGCACATGGCGCCGGGCCGGCGCACTCTCCTAGGCTGGGCCACCTCCTCGGGAACCGTGCCCATGTCCAAATATCTCGCCATCGCCATGGCAACCGCGCTGGCTGCCGCCGGTTCGGTCCATGCCCAGACCACCACGCCCCCCGCCTGGGTCGCGCGCAGCAATGCAGACGCCCAGGTGCTGCTGGATACGCTGGCTCGCTTCAGTCCGGAGTTCGCTTCGCAAATCGGCGTCCCCGGCTACGACGACAAGGTCGCCGACCTCAAGCCCGGCATCGACGCACGCTCGCGCGCGGCGCTGGTGGATGCCAAGGGCAAGCTGGAAAACATGCTGGCGACCGAAAAGGACGCCAACGTGCAGCAGGATCTGCAGATCATGATCGATGCCACCGCGCAGCAGATCGAGGGCATCGACCTCAACGCGAAATACCTGCTGCCGTTCCAGGATGTCGGCCAGCTGATCTTCGGCGGCGAATTTGCCCTGTTGAAGGACGACGTCGACGCCAAGCGTCGACCGTCCGCGCTGGCCCGACTGCAGTGCTACATCGGCAAGACGCCCGGTTGCACGCCGATCACCCAGCTGGCCGAGGCACAGACCACCGAGCGGCTGGGCAACAAGGCCCTGCTTGGCCCCTACAAGGGCCAGGTCGAGCAGCAGCTGGAGAACACCTCGCACTACGTCGACGGCATCCGCCAGCTGTTCACCAAGTACAAGCTGGACAACGCCGAGGGCAAGGCCGCGCTGGATACGCTCGCGCAACAGTTGAAGGATTACGACGGCTGGGTGCGCACCACCGTGCTGCCGCATGCACGCACCGACTTCCGCATGCCCGAACCGCTCTATGCCTACACGCTCAAGCAGGTCGGCATCGACATCCCGCCGCAGGAACTGATGAAGCAGGCGGAACTGGAATTCGTCGAGATGCGCGGAGCGATGCAGATGCTTGCGCCGGTGGTGGCGAAAGCCGAGGGCATCGACGCCACCGACTACCGCGACGTGCTGAAGGCGCTGAAGAAACAGCAGCTGCCGAAGGACCAGGTGCTGCCGTGGTACCACGAAGTGCTCGGCCAGATCGAGGCGATCATCCGCCGCGAGCACATCGTCACCCTGCCCCAGCGTGCGATGCAGATGCGCCTGGCCTCGGATGCGGAGAATGCGCAGATCCCGGCGCCGCACATGGACCCGCCGCCATTCATCAACAACCACGGCGAGAAGGGCACGTTCGTGCTCAGCACCGGCCAGCCGGCGAAGGCAGGCGACACCAGCCAGAGCTACGACGACTTCACCTTCAAGGCCGCGGCATGGACGCTCACCTCGCACGAAGGCCGCCCCGGCCACGAGCTGCAGTTTGCCGCCATGCTCGAACGCGGCGTGTCGCTGGCGCGCAGCCTGTTCGCCTTCAACAGCGTCAATGTGGAGGGCTGGGCGCTGTATTCGGAATCGGAGATGCTGCCGTATGAGCCGCCGGCTGGCCAGTTCGCCGCGCTGCAGGCCCGCATGATGCGCGCCGCGCGCGCCTACCTCGATCCGATGCTCAATCTCGGCCTGATCAGCAAGGAACGGGCGAAGGACGTGCTGATCCACGACGTCGGCCTGTCCGAGCCGATGGCGCGCCAGGAAATCGATCGCTACACCTTCAACAGCCCGGGCCAGGCCGCATCGTATTTTTACGGCTACATGCGGATCCAGCAGCTGCGGCTGGAAACCGAGCTCACGCTGGGGCCGAAATTCGATCGCATGGCATTCAACGACTTCGTGATCGGCCAGGGCCTGCTGCCACCGGCCCAACTGGCCGAGGCGGTGCGCACGCAATTCATCCCCGCACGTCAGAAACACTGAACCCGTCGTGGCGGCAGGCTCCAGCCTGTCGCCACGATGCCACCCCGTCATTCAATGACGGGGCGCAAGTCCTGAGCGCCGTTGCGCAGCGCGCACCTGCCCGCTTCTCGCCAGCCAGCCGGCAAGCGCTGCCGTATCGCGACATACTGCCGAAGGCACGATGATGTAATGCCGGCTCGGCGCCGCACCTGGCTTGGCGATCAGTCGCGATGCACCTTCAAGCCCCAGCAGTGCCGACTGATCGGCCGGCGCGAGTTTCAACGCCAACCCGTCCAACGTCAGCCATGCGCATGGCTGCTCGCCCAGAAATGCCATCAGGCCGCCGAACATCGGCTTGAAACGCAGGTCGTGCGGCCGGCCAAGGTGGGTGGCAGCATCCTCGAGCTCGCGGCGCATCGCCTGCAGCGCAACCGGCATGCTCACGCCGGCGCATCGGGAAGCACGTACAGCAGGACGGCGAGGAAGTGCAGCACGCTGCCGGCCAGCACGAACGCGTGCCACAACGCATGGTGATAGGGCAGCCGCCGCCACAGATAGAACGGTACACCCAGCGTATAGGCCACACCGCCGCCGATCAGCAGCAGCATGCCACCGGTCTGCAGGTGTGCACTGAGCGGCTTGAACGCGATCATGCCGATCCAGCCCATGCCCACGTACAGCAGCACGGCCAGCTTGTGATAGCGCCGCAATAGACCCAGCTCCAGCGCGATGCCGGCCAGCGCCAGCGCCCACACCGCCACGAACAGGCTCCAGCCCCAGGCGCCGGGCAGTGCGATCAGGGTGAACGGGGTGTAGGTACCGGCGATCAACAAGTAGATCGCCATGTGATCAAGTGCGCGCAAGGCCGGCTTGGCCGCGGCCACGGAAATCGAGTGGTACAGGGTGGATGCGGTGTACAGCAACACCAGCGAGGCACCGAACACCGCACAGGAGACCACCGCCAGCGCATTGCCGTGCAGCGCGGCAAACGCCACCAGCGTGGCCAGCCCGGCGATGCTCAGGACAATGCCGATGCCGTGGATGACGCTGCTGGCAAGTTCATCACCGAAGCTGTAGCGCGGCACGACAGTGCCGGATGTGGCGGACATGGGGAAACTCCTGGCAAGGCGCGGTACTACCCAACGCCGCCCCTACCTTACCCGGCACACCGGCGCTTGCATACCGATGGCCACGGTCCAGCCGCCACGCCAGCGGACAAGCGCTGCGTTAAATCCCCCTTCACCCCAATTGCACGCCATCCGCATGCACTGCCGACGACACTGCCGCCGCGGATGCAACCCATCCCCCTGCCATCCGCGTTCTGCCCTGCCTCCCCGCAGGGCATTTTTTTGCCGAACGCAGCCGCTGTTGCCACCAGCCCGGCAAGCGAGCCGCACTCAAAAATTCCCGATATGGACGTCCAGCCGTCCACTTGCGCAATAACCTGCAACAGGCATACGCTGCAATTGCGCCCGCACGATCCCCCTGCCCTTGCGCAGCGTGACGGACGCAACATCCCAAACTGCCGTCAGGAGGTCGCTCATGTCGTCCGCAGGCCTGGCTGTTGCTCGTCGCCCCGATCCCACACGCATCGCTGCGCTCAGTGCCGCGATCGCCCTCAACCTTGCCGTCATCTTGATCGCCACACGGCCCATCATGCCCGCGCAGCTGGCTGCGATTCACACGCTGGCGCCCGCACAACAGATCCACTTCATCGATCCTCCGGCCAAGGTGACGCCGCCGCCAGCGATTGAACTGAAGCCCTTGAAGCAGCCCAAGGCCTTGCCGCAGGCACGCCAGCAGCCGATCCCGCTAACCACGCCACCCGTGGTGACACCCAGCATTGACGGACAGGTCGCCGTCCCGCCGGCGACCATGCCGACCCTGCGTCCCACCGGCATCGGCACCGCACCGACGGCTTCAGCACCGGTCGAGGCAAGCCTGGCTTATCGCTCGGCGCCACTGCAGTTCCCGGTCCAGGCCATGCGCCAGCATATGCAGGGCACCGTGCTGCTGCGCGTATTGGTGGATGAGAGCGGCAAGCCGGTGGATGTGCAGGTGGAACACGGCAGCGGCTATGCCCTGCTCGATCGCAGCGCACGCGAACAGGTGCTGGCCGGCTGGCGCTTTCAGCCGGCACTGGTGAACGGCCAGGCAGTGCGTGCATGTGCACGCGTCCCGGTGAGCTTCGCACTGCAGGAACAATAGGTCCGACAAACGGAAGGCCCGGCCGACAAACACATGCCGACCGGGCCCTTCCACGGCAACCACTCAACTGAATCGCAGGTCCCTGCGCATCACCTGCCGGGTCGCACCGCACGCGGTGCGCGGCAACCCGAACCGCCACCATGAAAGCGTTTCGAGGCCACCGGCGCAGGCCCAGCATGGACGTCTCGCACGTCCGGCGCATGGTGCAAAAGTCATGGTAGAAACCCGCCATCGGCTTACACGTCTTTAACGACGGCCATGCTCCACTGATGCTCAGTTACCCTGTAGAGCTTCATGCATGGGCAAGCACAGCCGCACCCTGAAAACGCTGCGCGAGATCGCGCTTGAGTACGGCAGCACCGAGCAACCGGATCTGGCCACGATGGCACGTGAACTGGGCCGCGTGGTGCACCAGAATGCGGCGACGCTGGCCAACCGCCTGGCCCCGTTGCGTGCACGCCAGCGCGGCTTCGAACGCTGGTTGCTGGCCGAGCGCAACAAGCCGGCACTCAGCGTGCTGGTCATGGCATGGCCCCCGAACCACCTCACCCCGGTACACGACCACGCCGGTTTGTGGGGGCTGGAAGTGGCCCTCGCCGGCGCACTGGAAGTGCAGTCGTATGCACGCGACCAGGCCTCGGGCGACCTGCGCATGCTGGGCCGCGACTGGCTCGGCCCAGGCGATGGCACCTGGTTCGAAGGGGACGAAAACCACGCGCACCGCTGCCGCAATCTGTCGAAGCACGATACCGCGCTGACCCTGCACGTCTACGGCGGCAGCCTGGAGCAGTTCTTCGCATACGAACAGGCCGGCCCTGCCGGCAGCTGGATCGCACAGCCGCAGTACAGCCGCATCGCCGGCCGCCTGCGCGGCTGACCGTACGCCACTCACACAGGTAATTTCATGTTTCGACGGGTCGCCATCATCGGCGGCGGTGCCGCGGCAGCGACCTTGCTCGGCGAACTGCTGGAGCGCCAGCCACCGCAACCGCTGCATCTGGACTGGTATGCCGGCGCTACCGCTGCGCCGGGGCGCGGCGTCGCGTATGGCACCCGCTCGGATCGCCATCTGCTGAACGTGCGGGCGGCATCAATGAGCATGTTCGCCGGCAAGCCACGCGGCTTCCTGGACTTCCTGCAGCGCGACGACCCGGCGATTGCCGGCACCGATTTCCTGCCACGCCGCCGTTACGGCGACTATCTCGAGGCGGAAATCGTGCGCGCGCTGGAGCAGGGCAAGGCGCACGGACACGATGTCAACATCATCCCGTTCACCGTCGATGCGCTGGTTCCCGAAAGCGATGGCGTCACGCTGATCCACGGCGAGGAAAGCCATCGGGCCGACGCCGCCGTCCTGGCACTCGGCGCGTTGCCGCCGCAGCCGCTCGGTGGCGTCAACGCCGCCTCGCTGGAGAGCGGTCGTTATGTGATGGATCCGTGGCAACTGCTGGCCGATGCGGCGAACATCCATCCGCCGCCGCGCAAGGTGGCGCTGATCGGCCTGGGGCTGACCGCCGTCGACGTGCTGCTGGAACTTGCCGCGCAATGGCCACAGACCGAATTCACCGCGATCTCCCGCCATGGCCTGCTGCCCACCGCGCATCTGTCCAGGGCCACGGCACCGACCGATGACGGCGCCGAGCTGATCGCCTCAATGCGCGACGCGCCTGAGATCCATCGCTGGCTGCACCTGCTGCGCGAAGCATGCGCACAGGAAACCGACTGGCGCCCGGTCATCGATAGCCTGCGACCGCATACCTCCGGCTTGTGGCATGTGCTGCCGCTGGAGCAGCGCGCGCGCTTCCTGCGTCATGCACGCTGGGCCTGGGAACGCATGCGCCATCGCATGCCACCGCAGGTACTCGACTCGATCACGGGCCTGGAACAGGCGGGCCAGCTGCAACGTCAACGCGGTCGCGTGCAGTCGGTGGAGCTTGTCGACGATGCTCTGCAGCTCACCCTCAACCATGCCGGCGAGACGCGCACATTGCAAGCCGACCTGGTGATCCAGACCGTCGGCCTGGATACCGACGTGCGCCGTACCCGGCATCGACTGGTGCGACAACTGGTGACCAACGCGCACATCGCGGCCGATCCGCTCGGCCTGGGCGTCCAGGCCGACGCGACGGGCCGCCTGCACCACAACGGCGGCAGCTGGCAGCACCTGTTTGCCATCGGCAGCCTGTTGCGCGGTACGCTGTGGGAGTCCACCGCCATGCCGGAGATCCGCCAGCAGGCCCGCAACCTCGCCGATCAGCTACTGGGCGACTAGCCGGCTTGCGCAGCCTGCCATGACCGCCAGCGTGCTCACCACCTGCATCCTCCTGCTGCACCTGCTGGGCGCCTTCGCAGCGATGCATGCGGTGATGCGCACACGCACGCCGCAGGGCGCCATCGGCTGGGCACTTGGCCTGCTGCTGCTGCCGTATGTCACCTTGCTGCCCTACCTGTACCTCGGCTCCAGCCGCTTCCTGGGCTACCGCACCGGGCGGCGGCGGCGACCGGCGCCGCTGTCGCCGGTCAGCACGGACGGGCACGCCATCGATCCGGGTTGTGCCCGCTTCGCCGCGATCAGCGCCCTGCAGGGGCGTCCGTTCCGCGGCGGCCACCGGCTGCGGCTGCTGATCGATGGCGAAGCCGCGTTCGACGCCATGCTGGCGACGATGGCCGCCGCGGAAAGCTACCTGCTGGTGCAGTTCTTCATCATCCACGACGACGGCCTCGGCCGCCGGCTGCAGCAGGTGCTGCTGCAACGCGCCGCGGCCGGCGTGCGCGTGTGCGTGCTGTTCGACGGCGTCGGCAGCCACGACCTGCCGCGCCACTACGTCGACACGCTGCGCGCCGGCGGCGTGGCGATCCACCCGTTCGCGACCCATCGCTGGCGCAACCGCTTCCAGCTGAATTTCCGCAACCACCGCAAGATCGTGGTGGTCGACGGCAGCTGCGCCTTCGTCGGCGGCCTCAACGTGGGCGACGAATACCTGGGCCTGAAACCGCCGCTGGCGCCGTGGCGGGATACCCAGCTGGAGCTGCGTGGATCGGCGGTCGCCGATCTGCAGCAGCGTTTTGCCGAAGACTGGCAATGGATCACCGGCAACCTGCCGCCAATGCTGCCGCCAGCGCCCGGCGCGGGCGATGCCAGCGCGCTGATCGTGGCCAGCGGTCCGGCCGATGAACTGGAAACCGGCTCGCTGTTCTTCACCGCCGCCATTCACGCCGCACGCGAGCGCGTATGGCTGAGCACGCCGTACTTCGTGCCGGATCACGCGGTGCGCTCGGCGCTGCAACTGGCGGTGCTGCGCGGGGTCGACGTGCGCGTGCTGATCCCGGCGCGGCCCGACCATCGCACGGTTTTCCTCGCCTCCACCCTGCACGCCTACCATGCCGTGCGCACCGGCATCCGCATGTTCCGTTACCAGCCCGGCTTCCTGCACCAGAAAGCGCTGCTGATCGATCATGACAGCGCGGCGATCGGCAGCATGAACCTCGACAGCCGTTCGTTCCGGCTCAATTTCGAAGTCAGCGCCCTGATCGTCGACCGGGCGTTTGCCGGCGAGGTGGAAACCATGCTGGCGGCGGACTTCGACCGCGCCCGTGCCATCGACGAACACGAATACCGCGACGCAAGCTATCTGCGCCGGGTAGCCATGCACGTGGCACGGTTGTTCGATCCGGTCCTGTAGGCGATGGCGGCGGCGCCACGCCGAAGCCGTTCATGCCGGCCGGCGGCAGCGGTTATCCCCGTTTATTCGGGCTGCCGGCGCGCCGGCTACCGTTGCCGCTGCACAGCACCCAACCGATGTAGATGCCCAGAGCCACGCCCAGCAATTCGCACAGCACGCGCAGCCCCATGCTGTCCGGGTCATGCACTTGCGCGAGTTTAGCCTTGAGCAGCTGCAGCGACTGCAGGCGCGCGTAGTTGAAATAGAACAGATCCCATAGGTCGCCACTCGCCGTGAGTATCGTGGCCAGCAGGAACGACCAGCCGATCTGCGGGCCGTAACTCCAGCCGTTGCGACGTCCCAGCCAATGGAACACGCCGAACAGCAACAAACCCGCCAGCGCGGAAATGACTCCGGCCTCGATGCCACCGACGATGCCGTAGCCCATCCAGTTCTGGTTGTAATGCATGGTGCGGCGGCTTCCGTCTGGGATGGCCCATGCATTATGCCTGCAGCCGCGCATGCCCCGGCCCACGACATGACCGCGCTAGACTCCCCCTGTCGCCTCCGGTTTCGAATTCCCCGCATGAGCCATTCCATTTCGCCCCATGCCGCCCTGGTGGTTGTCGACGTACAGCCCGACTTCATGCCCGGCGGCACACTGGCCTGCCACGAAGGCGACGCGATCGTGCCGGGTATCGATGCACTGCTGCGCTCGCGCATGTTCAGCCATGTGGTGGCGACCCAGGACTGGCATCCGCGCGGACATGTCTCGTTCGCCAGCTCGCATCCGGGCCGCGCGCCGTTCGAACAGATCGATCTGTACGGCCAGCCGCAGACGCTGTGGCCGGATCACTGCGTGCAGGGCACGCACGGCGCCGAGCTGCATCCGGCGATCGACTGGTCGGCCCTCGATGCGGTGATCCGCAAGGGCAGCAACCCCGGCGTGGATTCCTACAGCGGTTTCCGCGAGAACCACGGCCCGGCCGGCTTGCGGCCGCCTACCGGGCTGGCCGGCTGGCTGCAGCAACGCGATGTCGACGAAGTGTTCGTATGTGGCCTGGCCCGCGACGTCTGCGTGCTGTGGACGGCGCAAGACGCGCTGGAACTCGGCTTGCGCGCCAGCCTGCTATGGGATCTCAGCCGCCCGGTGACGCCCGACACGGACACCGCGATCCGCGCCACCCTGCAGGCGCAAGGCATCGCGATCGCTGCGACAAGTGAGTTGCGGCGCGCCTGAAACCGCCGCTCATCCCGATCCGGGCACGCCGTGCGAGCGTAGGTCGGCAATCGACCACAGCTGCGGCAAGCGGATCGCGAACAGCCCGGCACTGCGGGTGCGGCGGTCAAGCTTCAGCAGTTCCTTGTCCTTGCTGAGCAGCCAGCGGGCTCCCGCAGCCAGCGCCAGCTCCAGAAACTTCTGGTCGTCCGGATCGCCGCAACGTGGCAAGACCATATCCTGGCCTGCCGTCGCCTCTTCGGGCGGCAGCCGCTGGACCAGCGCATCGAAAGCCGCGTCGAAGGCAGGCCGTTGCCGGTCATCGATCGGCAGTTGCGGGTAATGCAGCACGCGCTGCCATTCCTCGCGGCAATCGTCGCGCGTCACTGCCTGCACCGCGCCACGTTCCAGCGCCGCCAGCAAATGCGAGCACAGCGGGTCGCGGAACACGAACAGGTCCAGGCATACATTGGTATCCAGCACGATGCGCGGCACCGGCAAAACATCGCGGATCATCGCCGCAGCACCGGGCAAGGCCATCGCATGAGCACGGCCGATTCCATCAGGCCTCATTCTCGGATGCCGCGCTCACTTGCGCGTCGCCGTCGGCATCGATCCGGATACTCAGGGTGATCGGCCGGCAACAGACCTGACAGTCCTCGATGTAAGACTGATCGCCAGCCGAGGCATCGACCAGGATCCCGGTGGCTTCGCCGCAATACGGACAGGCGATATCGAAGGGCGTCAGCATGGGTGCATACCGGGACATGGATAGCGCAGCTTGCCACAAGCCGGCGTCGCCGGATGCCGTTGCCGCGCGCGCTACAATCGATCCGTCCTGCCACCCGGCCCGAGTGGCTTCCATCCTTGCGAAGACTCCCAGGCAGATGCTGCATTTCCTGAATCGACCACGGATCATCGACATCGCCGGGCGGCAGTTCGTCAGCCAGGGGCTGTCCCGGCGCATCTGGGACGACGTCTATCATCGTGCGCTGACCGTGAGCTGGCCGGTGTTCTTCGGCCTGGCCGCGGCGGCCTTCCTGCTGCTCAACACCCTCTTTGCCGGGATCTACCAGCTCGGCACGCAACCCATCGCGAACCAGTATCCGCATGGTTTCGCCGGCGCATTCTTCTTCAGCGTGGAGACCCTGGCCACGGTCGGCTACGGCGACATGCATCCGCAGACTGTCTACGCGCATATCGTGGCCACGGTGGAAATCTTCACCGGGATGGCCTGCATCGCGGTGGTCACCGGGCTGATCTTCTCGCGCTTCTCGCGTCCGCGCGCGAAGATCATCTTCACCAATCATCCGATCGTGCGCATGATCGACGGCAGGCAGACCTTGATGGTCCGCGCAGCCAACACCCGGCAGAACGTGATCGCCGAAGCCTCTGCGCAATTGCATCTGCTGCGTCTTGAAACTTCGCCGGAGGGTTTCAGGCTGCGCAAGATCTACGATCTGAAACTGGTGCGCGATCGCCATCCGATCTTCATGCTGAGCTGGAGCCTGATGCATGTGATCGACGAGAGCAGCCCGCTCTACGGCGAGACTGCGCAAACCCTGGAACGTACCCAGTCGGCCTTCCTGCTGAGCCTCGAAGGCATCGACGAGACTACCTCGCAATCCATGCTGGCGCGCCAGCGATGGAGTCATCAGGACCTGCGCTGGAACCATCGTTACACCGACCTCGTCCGCGTCGACGATGCCGGCATCAACATCATCGACTACAGCGTCTTTCACGAAGTACTGCCGCTGGAAGCCGACGAGAACCTGTCCGGCTGACGCTGCGTCACGCCTGCCAGGCGATACACTGTGCTCTCCCTCTAGTGGATGACCCCCGATGGCCGAGCGCGAGTTCGACAACTACCTTGCCCGCTCCGGCGCCACGCTCGAAGGCTCACGCTATTCCGCCTGGCTCGCGGTGACCCCGCGCAAGAGCGGCTTCCCGATGTATTTCGCGATCTGCGAAAACCGCAGCTTCCGCGACAAGGGCATCGCCGAGACCGCCGCCGCCAAGGCACTGGCCGATATGCTGGGACTGGAAGACGACGGCACACCGATCTTCCCGGACGACTACACCGGCTTCGATGACGACAAGCAGGCCGACGAGCCGGAGTGATCCGGCACCCGGCGCCTGTCGAGCGCGCCGGGTCGCGTCACTTACAGCGTCAGCAGCACCTTGCCGATCGCCTCGCGGCTTTCCAGATACGCATGCGCCTGCGCGCCGGCACTGAGCGAAAAACGCGCGGCGATGTTCGGCTGCAGCTGGCCGGCACGGATCTGCGCAAACAGCGCCGCCGCCCGCTCGCGCCGGATCGACGCACTGGTCAGCACGTTCCACAGATCGCCACCGGTCAGCGTCAGCGAACGGTCCATCAGCAGACGCGGGTCGACCGGGTCGGGATCACCGGCCGCCATCCCGTAGAACACCACGGTACCGCCGATACGTGCCGCGGCCAGACTCTCGCCCAGCGTGCGTCCGACCGAGTCGTAAACCACGTCGGCGCCACGGCCGGCGCTCAGCTGTTTCGTATGCGCGAGAAGCTCGTCGTAGCCGCATGCGGCATCCGCGCCGGCGGCCCGCACCGCCGCGCGTCTCGTGGCGCTTGATGCCACGCCCAGCACGCTTGCGCCCACGGCCTTCAACATCTGCACCAGCAGCTGACCCACGCCACCGGCTGCGGCATGCACCACGGCCACATCGCCGCGGCGTACCCGATAGCTGTCGGTCACCAGATATTGCGCGGTCAAGCCTTGCAGCAAGGTCGCTGCAGCCGTGTCGAAGGTGATGTCATCCGGCAACGGGACCAGCTTGTCGAGATCCACCGCGACCAGCTCGGCGTTCGCATACGGCATGTCGGCAAATCCGACCCGCGTGCCGAGCGGAAACAACGCATCGCCGGCGACCGGCTGCTCGATCACGCCAGCACCCTCGTAGCCGAGAATCCACGGCGCCGTGCCGCTGAGGTGGTAGTTGCCATTGCGCCGGTAGACGTCTGCGAAATTCAACCCGACGCTGCGCATGCGTACCAGCGCCTGGCCAGGTGCCGGGATCGGATCGGGTCGCTCGCCCCAATGCAACACCTCGGGGCCACCGAACTTTTCGAACAACAGGGCATGCATCGTGTGGCGCTCCTGATCAATCCGACCTGCTCAATCCGGCCTGCTCGCGACAAACCCGCTCATGCGCGCGCGATTCAAGCGGCCCGCTCACGCAACTGCGCCACCGCAGCCGGAATCGCCGATGGCGCATCCACCGTGATCACGTGCGGATGGTCGTCGCCGAGATCGTGCTCCAGCTCGTGCGCCCAGGTCACGCGATACGGCACATGGATGCCCCAGCCACCGAGCTTCACCACCGGCTCGATATCCGAGCGCAGCGAATTGCCGACCATCGCGAACTGCGCCGGCTGCAGCCTGAACTCGGCCAGCACGCGCCGGTAGGTATCGGCGTTCTTTTCCGACACGATCTCGATGCGCCGGAACAACTCGGCCAGGCCCGATTGCGCGACCTTCTTTTCCTGGTGGAACAGGTCGCCTTTGGTGATCAGCACCACCGCGTGATGCTGCGCCACTGCCTCGACCGCCGCGCGGATGCCCGGCAGCAGTTCCACCGGATGCTGCAGCACGTCCTTGCCCAGCTCGATCAGCCGATGGATATCGCCCGCGCTGATGCGGCCGTCCGTGACCGTGATCGCGGTCTCCACCATCGACAGCGCCATGCCCTTGGCGCCGTAGCCGAACAGCTTGAGGTTGCGCTGCTCGGTCGCCAGCATGCTGTCGTGCACCTGCTGGTCGGCCAGGTCCACGTAGCGCCCGACGAGGGTGGCGAACTCCTCGTTCGCCTGCCGGTAGTAACCCTCGCTGTGCCACAGCGTGTCGTCGCCATCGAAACCGATCAGTTGCAGCATGGAATGATCCGAAACTCGTTGTTCATGAAAATGGCAAGTGATGCCGTGCATCGCCCTGTCGTCTCCGATCAGCTCACTTCACTGCCCAGCCGCAGATTGATGCCCAGGGCCGTGGCCAGCTCGCGCAACGGTTCGCCGTCGCGGGTCAGCGTCATCCAGCCGGCATAGGTGTCGCCATTGGTTTCCCACGCCCACAGCGTGTAGCCGAACTCGGCGAGCCGGTCGTAGGCGATCGAGAACAGCTCGGCCGCATCCAGGTCGTCGAAGAACTCGTCGTCGTCCGGATCGCCGTTCCAGTCCACCGACAGGTTCCAGCGCGAAGAGAGCTCGTCGATCGCCTGTACCAGCGAGCGCAGGTCATGCGTGCCCACGATGAAACCGGAACGCCAGTCGATCACCCGTCCGATCAGCTCGATCGGCTCGACTTCGTCGGCATCGATGTCGGCCATAGCCTCACGGTAGTCGCTGAACTGCAGCAGCGCGGTTTCCTCGTCGCCGGGATTGATCAGCAACAGCAGCTGCCACACCTTTGCCTCGACCGAGTCCTCATCGACATCGTCGAATTCGCGCTCGGCATCATGGTCGTCGTCGTATGAATTCATGGCTGGATCACGGGCGGGCAGGAGTCGCATGGTGGCGCGTCCACCGTCACCAGGGAAGCACCGGAGATCACGCGCCCACCCGGCGCCGCACCGACGCCACGTCGCGCACCGGGCGAATCTCGATGCAGCCGGTACGCGACCACGGAAATTCCGAGGCGATCCGCACCGCCTCGTCCATGTCCGCCGCCTCGATCAGGTTGAAGCCGCCCAGGTATTCCTTGGTCTCGGCGAATGGCCCGTCGACGACGGTCACCTTGCCGCTGCGGATACGCACCGTCTTCGCCGTGGCCGGTGCCTCCAGCTGCTGTGAGTCGAGCAGACAACCTTCTTCGCGCAGCTCGTCCGCGTGCACCAGGCAACCACGCATCAGCGCGTCGAACTCGCCTTCCGGCAACGCGCCCAGCAGGGCATCGTCGTTGTAGATCATGACCAGGTATTTCATGGCGTCCTCGGCAGGGAAGGTGGATAAAGCCATGGCAAGCAGTACGAAGATGGATAATGGCGCCATCCCGCTCTGCGTGACCACCATGCACGATACCTCCAGCGCGTTCTCCTGCCATCCGATTGCCTTCGTCCGCTCGCCGTATGCGCGACGGATCGACGCGCCGCACCAGCCGACCGTGGTGGAAGGTACCGAAACCGGGGATGTCGCCGAGGCGGTCATCGAGTTCGTGGCAGATCTGCCTGCCGCGGCGTTTCGCGACCTGGCCGGCTTCGAGCGCATCTGGCTGGTCTTCGTGTTCCACCGCAGCGAAGGCTGGAAGGCCGAGGTGCGGCCGCCACGCGGCGGCGGCAAGCGCAGCGTGCTGGCCACCCGCTCGCCGCACCGGCCGAACGCGATTGGCCTGTCCGCGGTCGAATTGGTGGCGATCGAGGCGCATGCGCTGCGCGTGCGCGGCATGGATCTGCTCGATGGCACCCCGATCCTCGACATCAAGCCGTACGTGCCCTATGCCGATGCATTCCCGGATTCGCGCGCCGGCTGGATCGACACCATCGACGCGGCGCAGGGGCGGCACTCAGCACCGGGACCGCGCCGCCCACGCGCCACGCCACACGGCTGATCGTCGGCGCGCCAGCAGCCACCACCTCCACGGCCGGCTCGACCTCGGCTTGCCGCGCATGCCATGCCCATATCGCCGGCATCCGCACGGCTGAACGGGGCTTCGGAACGATCCATCTGCAAGGGGCCTGGCATGCATCGCGTTGCCGGCATCCTGTCATACGCCCATAACCTGAGCCGCCGATGATGCGAACGTCACCATCTCAACCGCTGAGACACACTCCCGCTAGCTTGCTTCCTCCGCGACGGAACCCTCCGGCGACGGCTCCCGACTTCCTGGCAGTGGTCGGCTCAAAGCTCTTGCCGCGTCAGGCACATGCCCGGCGCGGCTTTTTTTGTGAACGCCATCATCAAACCTTGTTCACGCCATGCGTTGTTCAATCGGCACTGGAGGACACCTGTCATGAGAATCCACCTGCTGCTGTTCACCCTTGCTCTCGCCGCCTGCACGACGGCACCGGTGCCGCCTGCGCATGCCGCTGCAACCGTCGCGGACAGCTCAAACGCATCGACCTGGCCAGCCACCCTCGCGCGCTACCACTGGCAGCTGCACGATGCCGTCGACAGCCATGGCCAGCGCCTCGATGCACTGTTTGGCCTGCCGGACCGTCCGCTGCAACTCGATTTCGCCGACGGCCGGGTCAGGGTGCGCAACGCCTGCAACAACATGGGCGGCAGTTTCCTCATCGTCGAGGACCATCTCGTGGTCGCATCCATGATGCACACCATGATGGCCTGCCACGACCAGACGCTGATGCAGCGCGAGACCACGATCAGCAACCTGCTGCAAAGCAGGCCTACCCTGATCCTGTCCACGATAGGCAATGCGCCGTCGCTGACACTGGCGTCGGACGATGGCCACACGCTGACGTTCACCGGCAACCCCGTGACCGAGACGCACTAAGCAGCACAACCACGCACACCGCCGGGTGGCCTGGAATTGAGGCACCTCGTTTCGTGCGCACGACACCGCGAGCCACCGGCGAACCGGCCTGATGCAGGTGCGGGCAATCAGTGCGGACGCAGCCGCACGACGGCAACCCTCATGCCGGCTCTGTCTGCGGCTCGGTCCCGCTGGCCATGCGATTGCGACCGGCATGCTTGGCACGATAAAGCGCACGGTCGGCGACCTCGCTCCATTCGCGCAGGCTGCGACCGGCCTCGCTGGCCTGCGCCAGGCCGAGGCTGATCGAACAGCGCAGTTCAGGCACGTGCGACAAGTCCAGCGTCTCCACGCTGCGGCGCAGGCGCTCTGCCACCACTTCGGCAGCATGCAACGGGCCCGGCATCACGATCGCGAATTCGTCGCCGCCAAGACGGCCGGCATGGGCGTCCGGACCGATGTGGCGGTGGATCAGCTCGGCCAGGCGACGCAGCACGTCGTCACCCACGGCATGCCCATGACGGTCGTTGATGGCCTTGAACATATCCACGTCCACCAGCATCAGGGTGGCCGGCTTGCCGTCGGCATGCCAGGCCTGCAGCAGCCGCCCGGCCTCGTCCTGCCAGTGCCGGCGGTTGGCCAGTCCGGTGAGCCCGTCCAGACGGCTCAGTTCGTCAAGCCGGCGATTCCGCCCCTGCACCATGCGCACCAGCTGATAACTGCCAAGGCTTACGGCAAGGGTATGGATCACCAGCAACGGCAGGCAGGCGAGCATCACGACCAGGCTGGTTTCGTAACGGGTGACGAAATGCGTCAGCATGCCGCCAAACAAGACCCCCAGCGCCATGCCCGGCAGCGAACGCAGCCACAGGGCGCGCACACCCGTATTGATCTTGTCGGCGGTGGCCACGGTGAGCAGAAGCACCGAAGGCAGCAGGTTGAAGTGCATCAGAGGCACCCACAATCCGGCGATCAGCGAATCCAGCATCAGGCTGCGCAGCTCGGTCTGGAATGGCTGGGGGCTGCGCCGGGCCAGCAAATAGGCCAGATGTGGCCACAACAGGCAGGTAAAGACCAGCAACGCGAACGACCACGGCGCCGCGCCGTTCTCGCGCAGCACCAACGCAATCGGCAGGCCCGCAACCCCCATGCCGAGCACGCGGAAGCGGTACACCCGGCGCGGCAACAGCTGCTGGCCTGCCCGTTGCGAGTCTCGCAAGCGAGGCAACTCGCCGTAGCGTTCGTACACTTCTGACATGATCCTGCCTTGTCACCGTTCTGATACCAGCACTTGCAAGCAAGATCCGAGCCGCGCCACACCGCACCAACGCCGGGGTGGGGACGCGCATCAGAGAGTGGCGCCCCGGACACGCCACCTTTCGCTACGAGCGATGGCTCAGGCCGACCACATAGACCAGGTAGCCGAGGGTCGCCGCAAGCGGCAGCGCATACCACCAGTAGCCTGCGCTGCTGCCGCCATGCCGGTACAGATACAACACGATCGCCGCGCTCGCGATGCTGGTGGCGGGGAGCACGTATATCAAAGCGTTGAGAGTCGCCGACTCCAGCTTGCCGAGCGCCGGTCCCGCACCCAGGCTGCTGGCGGAAACGATCACCAGCATGAACTGGAAACCGGCCAGCGCCAGCTGGCCAAGCGTTCCCAGGGTGACCCATCCAGATGTCATGACGGCACTCCTTCCGTTGAATGAATCCCGCCGAGGTGGCCGGTGCATGGATCGACGGAGCGCATGCGCCACGCCGTCGTCACGGTCGTTGGATCAGCGTGCAATCGTTCCCTCTTGCTTGATATCCGCGTCGTCGAGGTGTTCTGCCTTCCAGACCATGGCGCGGTGGATGCGGTTCCAGCCGCTGGGGTGATCGAAGAACACGAACTCCTCCAGCGGACCGGGATGCAACTTGCGATACTCGGACAACTGCACGGCGGCCTCGGCGAAGCCGTCCGGCTGGCGTGCGGCATTCAGGCCGAACGCATCGGCCTCGGCCTCCGTCGTGCGGCTGAGCGTGTTGGTTACCGGCGTGAACAGGAACATGAAGATCGCGAACAGCGCCGCGATCAGTGGCAGGCCGGCCACATCGCCGACGCCGCGGATGCCCCAACGCGTACCCCAGCGACGCTCCGCCCAGGCGAATCCCCAACGCACGAAAGCGAAGCCGAGCACGATGATGATGCCGAAAAAGATGAGGCCCTTGTAGATGTGGTTGAGCACGTAATGGCCCATCTCATGGCCCAGCACGCCCTTGACCTCCGCCGGCGTGCCGCGGTTCATCAGGTTGTCGTTGAGGCTGATCCGCGTGGTGCCGAACATGCCGCTGACATTGGCGCTGATGCGCTTGCTCTGGCGCGAGGCATCGAACCAGTACACATCCGTGGCGGGAATGCCGTTGGCACGCGCCATCGACAGGATCTCCACCTTCAGCGGGCTGTCCGGCAGCGATTTGTAGGTGTTGAAGATCGGCGCGATGTATACCGGCGCGATGGTGGCGAAAAACGTGACGAACACGATGCTCACGCCCGCGCCCCACACCCACCAGGTGCGCGCGGCTTTGCGTATCACCGCATAGATGATCACCAGCGCCACGGTGCCGAAGATCAGAGCCACGAACAGCTCCTTGGCCCGATCGCCCGACCATTGCGCCAGGTTCTGCGTGGACAGGCCGTACTGGTGTTCGCGCACGAAGCCTTCATAGACATTCCACGGCAGCGCCAGCAGCGTCGTCAGCAGGATGTACTGCACGGCATAGATGGCCGTCTGCAGCCAGCGGAAGCGCGTGATGCGCTCGGCGAAATCGCGCATGCGCGCCGACAGCCGCGTGCCGAGCAACAGCCACGCCACTAGCAGCGCCACCAGCAGATCCCACAGGATCAGCCAGTAGCCGCCCTCGAAATACGCATCGGAACTCGCCCGTGCCTGCGGCGACAACTGCGCGATATAGGCGTTGGTGGCGGCATCCACATCGAAATGCGCCGTGCCGGCCGCCGCGGTTGTCGCACTGACGGCCGCTGCAGCATCGACTGCCGGCGCGGCCCGCGCCGATGTCACACCCAGCGTCACGACGGCCATCAGCAGGATGGCAAGAACGTATTTCATGGACGACTCCCCTCGTCTGAACAACCTCCAACGTAACCCAAAGCCATGCATCTTCACCACCCGACTGCCGACACCCCGGCCAGACACCCCACCGGCACCGCCGTACCCTGCCTGTCGGATGCGCCATATCCACGGCGGTCGCCGCTCGGCGCCCCATGGCACCGCAGGCAATGCATGCGTGGCATCTCCTCCACCGGCGATCACCTCTTGGGCCGGCTCACTTGTTGGGGCGATGACCGTAGCTGAGCACGCGCGTGATCTGCCACTTGTCGCCCTGCTGGCGCCACACGATGACGAAGTCGGCGATGCCATCGCAGTTACCGGTGCTGAATTGGCAGAAGCGATGCACGCCTTGCTCGATGGCGCCGAAATTTCTGATCGGGAAAACCCTCAGGCTGCCCGGAACCAGCTCGCGGCGAAAATGACCGCAGACGTTCTTCGCCGTCTTGGCGATCATCTCCTTGCGGGTCCAGGTCACACCCCCTTCGTCATGATAGAACTCGACATCGGGTGCGAAATAACTGGCATGCAGCTGCAGCTGTTGCGGCGAGCTGCAGTGGTTGAACGCGTCGAATACGGCCGTATCGAGTGCCGATATCCTGTCGAACAGAACGTCTGCGGGCAATGGCGCGACGGGTGGCGAGCCCGCGGCAACGGCCACGGAAAGCCCCACGGCCATCAGTGCGGGAACGGCGCTCGTCGAAGCCAATCTGTGCACATCCATCTCCGGGCCTACGTCACGGCCAGCATGTGAGCGAAGGAAAATACCACTGCGGAAGTGCAGCCGCCCGCTCGGCCCGTGTGCGGACATGCCGGCGAAAGTCCGCTTCCGCCGGCACGCATGCCTCAGCGCGACGCACCCAGCAAACCCACGCGGAATCCCGCAGCACGCAATCTTGCCGTCGCCTTGGCATTGAGTACCAGCAGCACGATCAGATTCACCAGCGGCACGAACATCAGCACCAGCAGAATGACTCGCCATCCCGTCGAAAACCCCAGGCTGGCGCAAAGGCGATAGGTCCCGACCAAACCCAGCACCAGCGCCCCCAACGCCACGAGAAAGCCCACCGGCCCCATGGATGAGGCCTGGATGGCCACCGCCGCGAAGTAGGCCAGGATCGCGTAGATGATCAACTTCTGCGCACTCGCCACGTCGTCGATGCCAGCCTCGTCGATCATCGGCACCGAAACATCAGCCTTCGGCGCCTCATACGGATTGTAAGTACTCATTCCCCTTTCCCCTGCCTGATTTGCGACCCACCCGCCAAGATGTTCGGCGAGCGGGATCAGTTGAGTGATTCCGCCGTCCCCGCCACGCAAGCACACCGGTCTTGCCCAGGGCTTCCCTCATCCGCCTGCGCCCTGCGGACACGGTTGCTTTCCCGACGTTCCCGCAGGCGCAGGAACGGGCGCTCCACAAGATAGTGCAGCGCCGCACCCAGCAGGAGCACGGCCGCCGCGTACATTGCGAAGGCGAGCATGCCACGCCCCTGCAACGACACGCCGAAGCTTGTCTGCACGACATGGAAGGCAATCTTGTGGCTGAGATACAAGCTGTACGAAATGGCGGCAAGCCAGCCGGTGCCAGGCACCCGCCAGCGACCGATCAGGCTCTGGCGATCCGCGCCGGCAAACACCAGCAAGCCGAAGGCGAACGACAGCAGCGGCCAGCCGAGCGCATTCGCAAGCAGACCCGTACGATCGCGGAACAACCAGAACGCGAGGCATGACACCACCACGCCACCGAACAGCAGGAGGTTCGAACGCGCCTGCAGCCGTGCCCAGACCTGCGCGCGATAGACCCTCAACGCGGCCAGCGCGACACCCGTCGACAGGCCATCCAGCCGCATCCAGGTCGGGTAATAAATGTCCTCGATATACCAGTTGCGTGGCGGATCGGTCGCCGCGTCGTGCAACCAGACCAGCGTACGCAAGGCGATGCCGAGCATCGCCACGCCAGCACACACGCTGACGAATCTCGCGGCGGATGGCCGGCGCGTCAACCACCACGCCAGCCACGGAAAGACCAGGTAGAAATGCTCTTCCACGCACAGCGACCAGGCGTGCGAAAAAGCCTGGTTGCGGTCGTAGTCGATCAGCAGGTTCAGCGTGAACGTGGCGAACTGCCACCACGATTGCAACCCCGGCGCTTCACGCAGCGCCGGGAACAACACATACAACGCCAGCACCACCGCAAACGCCGGCAGGATGCGCCAGGCACGACGCGCGTAAAACACGCCGAACGGCAACGGCTCGCCGCGTTGCAACGGCCGCAGCACCTGGGTGCCGATCAGGAAGCCGCTGAGCACGAAGAAAATGTCCACCCCCGCCCAGCCGTAGCGCGAGAGCCACGCGAAGTCCGGACCGAGGCCGCCGACGATGAACGAGTGGAACAGCATCACCCAGACGATGGCGACCGTACGGAGCAGATCGAGGCCGGGCAGACGGTTCATGGACATCCTGTCGAGGGCTGACAGGCGCAAGTGTAGCCCGGCCACCCCTGTTTCACGCACGACGCCTAGGCCATCGCGAGTGCAACCGTCATACTGCCGGGTTGCCATGCAGCGACAACGTGACCCATGCACATCGGTATCGATTTCGGCACCAGCTATTCGGCCGCCGCAGCCATCATCGATGGCAAGCTGACCCTGGTGCGCTTCGGCGACGCCGAGCAGTTCCGCACGGCGGTGTTCTTCCCCGAACGGGTGCCGGACCCCAGCGACTTCAGCTTGACCCCGGCACTGGAAGCACAACTGGAGGCCCAGCTGCGTCTGGCGCGGACCCAGCAGCGCCAGCTGGCCGCGGCTGCCGCGGCACATGGACAGACACCCGCATCGCGCAGCGAAGGCGAACTGCGCCGCGAGGCACTGCGCGTGGTACGCCGGCAGTGGCTGGAGGAACAGACCCGCGCCGTCGGCGCCTCGGTCGCCAGTTTCCAGCACGCGCTGTTTGGCGAGGAAGCGGTGGAAGGCTATCTGGAAAGCGGCGGCGGCAACCTGATCGAGTCGCCCAAGTCGATGTTTGGCTATCGGCTCGACCCGCAGGTGCGCAAGGTGATCGTGCACATCGCCACGCATATCCTCGAACACATCCGCCTCACCGCCAGCCGCCAGTTCGGCGTGCCGGTCCGCGGCGCGGTGATCGGGCGGCCGGTGGAGTTCCGCAGCTCGATGGGCGCGCAGGGCTCGGCGCAGGCGATCGAGATCCTGCGCGAGGCCGCCGCGGCGGCCGGCTTCGACAGCGTGACCTTTCTGGAAGAACCGGCCGCCGCCGCGATGCATTACCACCAGAGCCTGCAGCAACGGCAGCACGCGCTGATCGTCGACATCGGCGGCGGCACCACCGACGTGGCGCATGCCCGGCTCGGCGGCGGCGAAGCCGCGTGCATCGCGCGCAGCTGGGGCCTGCCCAAGGGCGGCACCGACCTCGACGTGAGCGTCAGCCTGCACGGCTTCATGCCGCAACTGGGCAAGGATCGGATCAGCATGCCCGCGCACCGCTACGTGGATGCCGCCAGCGTGCACAACCTGCCCAAGCAGCGCGAGTTCCGTCAGCAGAACTACCGCCTGATCGACGAGCCCTACGGCTCGCGCCTGCGCGCCCTGCAGGAACCGGGCGCCACCACCCGGCTCAACCAGGCCGCCGAGCGCAGCAAGATCACCCTGAGCGCGTCGACACGCCATCGCGCCGAGCTGGACTTCATCGAGCATGGCCTGGCGGTCGAACTCGACAGCGAGGATTTCCACAGCGCCATCGCCTCGTTTCTGGGCCAGATGGAGCGCACCCTCGCGACCGTGCGCAACGACCTCGACGAACTCCCCGCCAGCGTCTTCCTCACCGGCGGCACGTCGCGCTCGCCGCAAGTCAAGGAGCGCGTGCAAGCCTGCTTTCCGGAGATCCCGCTGGTGCTGGGCGACCCCTCGCTGGGCGTGGTGTCCGGGTTGGCCGTGGCGGCGAGCGAGGCTGATCGCTGATCGTCGACGCGCCTAGCTCGTCAGGCAGCATCCGTCCAGGTCGACTCGATGTCGGCCTTTACTGCGTCATCCATGGTCGCCACGGGGACGCCTGGCATGTCATGGACACAGCCGTGTCGCATGCCGGCGTAATCACCCTCATGGCGAAAGGTCGCTGTCCAGTTCACACGGCCCGCGCTCGCGGGCTGGTAGTCCCCTTCGTAGGCGAAGCCATTGCTCGTCTTGCCGGAGACATTGCTCATCGCTGAAAAAGCCTCTTGGCGTGCATGGATTGTCAGCATAGGCTCTTTGCCGGAACAGCAGCGTCATTTGCTCGGTATGTGACTGCCGTTTGCAGCTATCTTTGCCATGGCTGGAACCCGTCAGGACGGTGGCTCGATGAACATCGACTTTCACTACGGCGTGATCTACCTGCTGGGCCGGCTCGCCGGACTGGAAAAGCCGGACGCGGAAACGGTGGCGCATGCCTGCCAGTACGTGGATGACTCGACCGTCTCCGGCGTGCTCGAGTTCGAGGGCGGCGAAAGCTACGAGCGATTTGCCAGCGCGCACAAGATGTTCGACTACATGAACATCGACAACACCAGCGACAAGCGCATCTGGGCGCCATTCCACTTCCTGCCCGCCGGCGAAGGCAGCACGCTGGAGGACAAGTCGGTCTGCAAACCCGACAGCACGATCGCGCGGGAAATGGTCACCCACGCCATCGACAGCCGTGGCGCGGAGAACGCACTGCACCGGCTCGGCATCACCCTGCATGTCTACATCGACACCTGGGCGCACCAGAACTTCAGCGGCACGATCAGCGACCACAACGTGGTGAGGTCACTTAGCAGCGACGACGTCACGCACGAGACCTGGCTGGGCAAACTGAAGCAGTCGCTCGACGACGTGGTGCATACGGCCCAAACCGGCTTCCTCGACCACGTGGTGAAACTTGGCCATGGTGCCGCCCTGTACTTTCCCGACCAGCCGTGGGCGAAGTGGGAGTACGAAAATGGACACGGCCTGAAGTTCAAGCGCGACAACCTGCTTATCTTCATGGAAGCAGCCGACATGGCCTACCGCGCCATCAAGGGATTTCACAGCGGCGACAGCGCGTATGCCCAGCAAGCGGGACTGCCGCCGGATGTCAGCGCCGCACTGGCGACGCTGCTTGGCTCCAACCGCAGTGCTGACCCCGTCGAGCGATTGCAGGTGCTGACCCGGGCATTCGCCAGTGGCAGCGTCCCCGGCTTCGCGGAAGACATTCCCGCCTACGTTTCCAAGGGATCGGGCTCGTGGAAGGACCTCGCCACCGGCATCACCGATGCGGATGCCGACGGCGACCGCCTGCCGACCTGGTGCGAGCGATTCGAACAGTCCGACTACCGCAAATTCCACGATGCCATCAAGGAGCATCGGTTCGTCGTGACGCAGCTCATCCTGCCCAGGCACGGCGTCAGACTGGCTTGAAAAAAGTGCGTGCGCAGCCCTCGGCTAGCGACCACTGCCACGAACCGAAACCTGCAACGACAGCGCGCCACCCTCGCTGCGCTGCCATCGTCCCCTGCCATGCGACCGCACCGAAGCCGTTGCGATCCCCAGCCACCGAGCGCGCGCATCCAGCAGGCGCGACGCGCGCGACAGTGCCGCCGCGGCGCAACCTCTAGGCCTTAGAGCCGACGCTGCCCAAGCCGGCAACGTCCGCTTGGTTACCGCTCGACCAAAGCCTTTGCGGGATGCGCCAACGCGAAATCGATCGCTGCACACACCGCTGCCGCCTGTGCGGCGTTGCATTGCTCGGGCGTGGCGCGCGGACTGTCCGGATAGACCTCGGTGGTGGTCTTGTACGGCGCGCTGGTGATGCCGGCGCAGAGACCAAGCTCGCTGAGCGCATACTCGATGACACCCGGCGCCACCACCGGCGAACCGATGATTTCGCCCTTGGCATCGGCCGGGGCAATGTGGGTGACTTTCGCCACCGCCGCGATGACCGCCTGCTGGAACGCCGGTTGCGGATGCGCGCTGTCGTCGACCAGATAGAAACCGTCGGGAATTTCACCCGGTTCGTACGCCTTGCCGTCGCGGGCGGCCAGCGCCGGGCGGAACTCGCTCTCGTCGCTGTCGGTGGTTTCATGCAAGTCGATGTGCATCAGCACGCGATCGCGGAACGGCGCGACCAGCTGCATCAGCGCGGCCGATTCGCGCGCCGGGCTGTTCTCGCGGAACGAGCGGTTCGGGTCGAGCGCATCCGCGTTCCAGCGATGAATCCGCTCGTAGGCCCACGGGCTGACGCACGGCGCGACGACCAGGTTGGCCCGGCCGGCATAGCTCGTCGCATGCTGCTCGACGAACTGCAGCGCGCCGTGCACGCCGCTGGTTTCATAACCATGCACGCCGCCCGTCACCAGCATGATGGGAAGTTCATCGCGCCAGTCGCGGCTCATGATCGCGAACAGCGGATAGCTGTGAGGCGCGTAATCAAGCCGGCCGTACTCCGACACGTCGAAGCGCGCGCGCAGTGCCTCGATCACACTCAGCACGTCCGCGGCGTAACTACGCTGGGCGGTTTGCCGCGACAGCCATTCCGCCCTCTCCGGCTTGCCCCAGGGGAGCCCGGGTGTACCGATCGGATAAGGTGCATGGTTGCTCATCGCGTGGCTCGCTCTGCATGGATATCAAGCCTGCGACTTTAACACCGGACTGAAACGCCGACCGGCACGGCAGTCGGCCAGTGTGCCTCGGCGCAACTCGACAGGGGTTTGACTGGCCTGCCGGATCTGCCTACTTGGCCACGCCGACCGGCGATTCCAGAATGTCCGTCAGCGGCTTGCCCTGGATCGTGCCGAGCGAAACGTGCAGGAGCTGCGCGATCGTCGGCGCAATGTCGACATTGAGGAAGGCGGGGATTTCACCCTTCGGCCGTATGCCGAAACCCGCCGCAATGAAGATGCCCTGCATCAGGGGATCCGAGTTCGGATAACCGTGGTCGCCGACTTCCTTGGTCGCTGTCACATAGTCGCCCGTGTCGCCCTCCCGGAAAGCGTAGCCGTCGGTGGCGTAGAGCAGCAGGTCAGGCGCCTGATCGCTCTGTGCCGGCGTCGGCCAGCCTGACTTCGCCGCCTCGGCGGGCGTCAGTACCGAGCGGATGCCGGGCTTGCCCGCGAAGAGCGATTTCAGCGCCGCGGTCGAAGCCGCCGTCGCGTGCCGCTGGTAGATCAGGGCGTAACCCCCGTCGACGATGCTGTAGCTGGGCTGGGTCGCCGAGGCCGCCTGCAGGCCGGCCTGCTTGAGCAGGACGTTGGGGTGCAACAGCTGGTGCACGCTGCGCTGACCGTGGTCGGAGACGATGATGAAGGTCGTGCGGTCGAAGTCGCCGGCGGCGCGCACCGCGTCGACGACCTCCTTCACGCGGTCATCGAGGAAGGCGATCGTGTTGCGTCCCGAGTCGTTGCCGAAGCCGGTCTCGTGCTCGATGCTGTCGAGCGCCAGCAGATGCAGCAACAGCAGGTCGGGGTGATGCTGCCGGATGATGTCGATCGCCGCGCGGGTATACATACGATCGCGCCAGGCCTGGGATGGCTCGCCGAAATGCACGAGCTGGTCATGGGTGATCACGCCCTGCCGCAGCAGATCCTGCTCGATCGCGCCGTCGGGATCGGGGCGCTCGGCGAATGGCCAGTCGATGCCCGCTGCGTCCTCGATGGCGACCCAGTCCACCTGCGCCGTGGTGAGCCCCGCCTGGTGCGCGGCATCGTAGACGGTGGGAACGGCGACCAGCCGGGACTTCGGCACCCACATCTCGATCCTGGGTGGCGTGGCGGCGCGCTGGTTGACGATGAGCCCGTTGACCAGCACGTGGTGCAGGCTTGCGTCGTCGCCGGTGACCATGGCGGTGTGGTTGGGCCAGGTGATGGTGGGATTGATCGGCTGCATGGCAACCGCATAGGCGCCTCGCCGCATCAACGCCTGCAGCGTGGGCGCCGGCAGCTCCGGCTCATGCAGGCTGGCCGCAGCAAAGGCGTCCAGGCTGATCACCACGACCTTCGGCCCCTGCGCGGCAGGCGCCGCCTGTGCGCAAAGCGGAAGCCCGACGCTGCACGCAAGGAACAGCGCCGCGGCAACGGCGTTTCGAAGCAAACTGGAGGCTGGGCACATCATGCGGTCCTCTCGCTGGAGAATAGGCGTCTGTCGGAACACTGCGTAAGCCAATTGATTGCGGTCGCCGATCGTCCCGCTTGCCAGGAACAGTCTGGACAGCTCGTCATCCCGGCGGAAGCTGGGACCCAGTACCGCTTGAAGATACCGAAGACGCTGGAATGATGGACACAGACTTATCCAGGCCATCGTCAGCGGACACTTTTCAACCAGTCGAGAACGCGTCGCACCCACGCGCCTGCCCGATCCGGATTCCATACGAAAGTCGCCACGCTCTGCGGCGGCAGCGCATATTGGAAACCGGCCTGGCCCTGCATCACCGAGATGCGGCGCGCCTGCGCATTGCTGTTTACCATCACCAGCACGATGCTCCCGTCAGCGGCATTCCGGAACGCCACGTTGTCGATGCCCTTGTCGGTGGCGCTCGATCCCACCCGGACGGCACCGGGCAAGACGAAGCGGCTGAAGTGGGCGAACGCATAGTATTCATCGTTGCGACTCACCGCACCCGTGCGCGAGTCGATGGTGACCACGCCCTTGCAGGCATCACATCCGCCGAAATGGGGGCCGTGCTGCTCGTCGAGCGCCAGGTTCCAGTACACGACACCGCGCGCCCATTGCCTGAGTCCGGCGAGCAGCAGGTCTCGCGTGAACCAGAGCAGCTCACCGTTCTTGCTGGACTCCCAGTCGCCGCCGGAACACTCGGTGATGTAGGCGTCCTTCTTCGGAAACGCGCGATGCACCTTGCCCTGCGCATACGGGCTGCCGCTGTAGCAGTGCCAGGCAACGCCATCGATATAGCGCGCCGCATCGGGGTCGGCCAGCACGCCCAAGGGCTGCTCCGGCTGGTCCCAGTTATGGTCCCACTCGAGAATGCGTGTCCTTGGCTTGCGGTTGGCCAACGCCGGGCCGAGATACTGCGCGATGAGGCGCACCCGCGTGGCCGCAGGCAATTCCATGCCTGGGTAGGTCACCGGCACAAAGCCCGGCTCGTTTTGCAGGGTCAAGGCGAAGATGGGGATGCCGTAGCCGCGATAGGCATCGAGATACTTGACGAGATAGTCCGCGTAGGTGCTTTCGTACTGCGGCAGCAACGCCCCGCCAATCAGGTTTTCGCTGTCCTTCATCCACGCCGGCGCGCTCCACGGCGACGCGACGATGCGCAGCTGGGGATCGACGGCCATGAGCTCGCGTACCGTCGGTATCACGTCATGCAAATTGGCGGCGACATTGAAATGCTGCAATGCCGGATCGACCTGGCCGAACGGAAGATCGTCCAGGGTGTATTGCTGCAGCGAGAAATCCGAGGCGCCGATGGTCAGGCGCAGCATGTTCAGATCGAGGTTGGGTGGCGGCCCGAACAGTTCCTGCAACAACGCGCCGCGCTGCTGCTCGCTCATCCTGTTCTGCAGCAACCACGCCGACGAGTCTGTCAGCGCGGCGCCGAAGCCGACGATGGATTGATAGGTCTTGTGGGTGTCGATGACCACATCGGCGGGCAGCGACCCGCCGGCACTCATCTCGATGTCGGGCTGCTGCACCAGGCGCAGCCGGCGATCCGCCGTGCTCAGCCACAGCTGGACGGTGGGCATCATCGGATGCATCGTGGGGGTGACCTTCGGCCCGGCCGCGGGAGACCTGCGGCGCGGCGCATGAAGGGAAGCCAGTGCAAGCAAGCTGATCAAGGCGACGGATGCCATGGCCACCCAACCGGGAACGCCTTTGCGCTCATCCATGGTGCGCACAAAACCTGTCGACCACGTTCCGGCTCACTTGCGACAACCCCACGATCACGGCGCTCCCAGGCTTGCACATGGCAAGTCGGTGCGTCCAGCCGCCGTACCCGCGACGATTTTCACGTCGGCAAACGCGGCGGAAAATGGCGGCGATGCCAGCACGCCGAACGGCACATCGACGTGCGAGAGGTCGGCGCCGTTCCTGGCGAAGCACGCTAACGGGATCGACACGGTATGGCGGGTACCGTTCGCATAGCGGCCAAAGGTCTGTGCAAGGTCGACACTGGTCGTGCAGTGGTCGCCACATCCCATGTAAACCTTCAGCGGCCCCTTGGCGGGCGTGGCGATCACCACATCGAATTGCAGGGCCGCATGGGTGGCCAGCAGCGGCATCAGGTTCCTCGGCTGCGGACTGCGCGCAAAAAATCGGCCGGCGCCGAGCCAGCTGACGGACTTGGCATCCTGCTGGGTGTTGACTTGCACCGTGCGCAAACGCAGCAGCGGATGACTGGCCGGCCACTCGATCACGGCGTTCAGATCGGAACCGATGTCATGCGCGGGCTGCTCCGGATTCGCACCGGCCAGGTACATCGAGAACGGCGGCACGGCAAGCGTGTGGAACACCGACAGTACCGACGCTTCGGCACAGGCGTCGACGGCCGGATCGGTAGGCAGCATACCCATCGCATGCTTGGCGGGATAGCGCAGCCCGTAGCCGGGCGCGAACAGCCAGCGCGTCGCCTTGGCACTGCCATTGCTTGCGTCGGGACAGGGAACACCGGGCCACGGCATGGCGAGTGTCCCGCTGAAATTGTAGGAACCCGCACCGGCATGGCCTGCAAACAGCACGTCGGCCACGCCCGCGCCTTCGGTCCCGGGCAACCAGGCGGCCACGAACGCATCGGAGAGATTGAGCAGGTTGTTGACGTAGAGCGGACGCCCGGCCACGAACACGGTAACGACGGGCTTGTGGCCCTTGGCCACCGTCTGCAAGACCGCCAGATCCTCCGGATGACGATCGCTATGCCGCAGCGTCGCCGACGGCATGATGTCGCCCAGGGTCTCCGCATAGGGCGTCTCGCCAATCACCACAACGATGGCATCGAAGGGCTGCAGATCGACGCCCTGTGCCGTTTCGCTGTAGGTGACATTCGCCGGGCCGGCGGCCTGGCGCAACCCGTCCAGGATCGTCTCGCCATGGGGGAAATCGGCATTGCCGTTGCCGGTGCCCTGCCAGGTCAGCGACCAGCCGCCGGTTTGGTTGGGCAGGCTGTCGGCATTCTTTCCCACGACCAGGATTTTCCTGCCCGGCTTCAACGGCAGCACGTCGTGGTTGTTCTTCAACAGCACCAGCGATTCCCGCACGGCGCGGCGCGCCAGCTCGCGGCTCTGCAATGACCCGGCAGCACCGGCCCCTGCGCGCTGCGAAGGCCGCGTGCCGAACAGGCCCATGCGCAACTTGGCGCGAACGATCCGGCTGACGGCGTCATCGATGCGCGCCATCGGGATCTGGCCGTCCTCGACCTGGCGGATGGTGTTCGCGATGAAGGCCTTCCAGTCATCGGGCACCATCACCATGTCGATGCCGGCATTGATCGCCTGCGGGCAACTGGCGTTGCTGCAGCCCGGCAACTGGCCGATCGCATTCCAGTCGGAAACGACAAAGCCATCGAATCCCATCTTCTCCTTCAGCGCATCGGTCAACAAGGCGTGCGCGCCGGACATTTTTCCGTAATTGATGCCGGCGCCCACGTCGTCCCAACTGCTGTAGGACGCCATCACGCTCTGCACTCCGGCTTCGAGCGCGCCGAAGTAACCCGATCCGTGCACGTTGATCATGTCGCTGAGGCTGACCCTGGCGTCACCCTGGTCCGTTCCGTTCCAGGTCGCGCCATCGCCGATGAAATGCTTGGCGGTCGCCATCACGTTGTGGTCGCCGAAGCCACCTTGCAGCCCGGTGACGTAGGCGCGCGCATAGGCGCGCACCAGCGGGCCCTCGCTGGAAAAACTTTCGTAGGTGCGTCCCCAGCGGGCATTCTGTGCCACCGCGAGGGTCGGCGCGAACGCCCATTCCACGCCGGTGGCGCGCACCGCCCGGGCGGTTGCCGCGCCGATCTCCTCGATCAAGGCCGGGTCGTGCGCGGCGCCCAGGCCGATGTTGTGCGGGAATACCGTGGCGCCGAAGACATTGTTGTCCCCATGCACGGCATCGATGCCCCAGATGACCGGCAGCTTGATCGCCGCATCGGTCGCCATCGATGCATCGTAATAACGGTCGGACAACGCCAGCCAATCGGCGATCCCGGCGTGCTTGCTCCCGCCGGGCCAGGAGCCGCCGCCATTGAGTACCGAGCCGATATAAAACTTCGTCACCTCGGCCGGCGTGATCGACTTGATCTCGGCCTGGGTCATCTGACCGATTTTCTGGGCGAGACTCATGCTTGCCACGATGTGCCGCACGCGCGCTTCCAGCGCGGGATCGGTGGAAACGCGGCTCTTGATCGCCGGCCAGTCCGTATAGCGGGTCCGCTCCGGCACGCCATCGCTGGCCGATGGCGCCGCCAAAGATGGAACGTCTTTCGCCGCGGCCGTGTCGGCCGCCAGCACGCTGGCCGCGCACTCGAGCATCGCCAGCGCTGCGCATACCAACCACAAGCATCGGGTAGGGACCATGGGAAGCCTCGTTTGTCTGGAGCATTCGCCTGACACTTTACAAGCGTGTGGTTTCCATTGAGGCACGCGGGCTGCACCGGCAGCATAATTCTGCAGCACGCGACTGCTGCGGCACCAGCCCGCGGGATATGAAGCACGCGCCTGGAGTCGCACCGGACGGACAAGGGCGCCGCGATGCGGCGCCTCGCGGCCCATCGCTAGGGCTACAACTTGTAGTTGAAGCCAAGCAGCACGGTGCGCCCCCAGGTGTCGTATTCCAGCGGACGGGTCAGCGGCACGTTGTTGGCGAGCGTGGAGACCTGCACCGTCGAGTCCGCCGAGTTGCCCAGGTTGTTGACCTGCAACAGGATCGACAGCCCGTCGAGGCGTCCGCTGGAGAACGCATAGCCCAACTGCAGATCGGTCTGGCGGTTGGCCAGGATCTTGGTGTAGCCAAGCTGATCGAACAAGGCCACGGCCTCGCCGGTGAACGACGAGCGATAGCGTTCGGCCACGCGCACGGAGAACCCGTAGCGTTCATAGAACAAGGTCAGGTTCGCCACTTTTCGCGACAGGCCGGGCAGCGTGCTCGGACTGCCCGGAATCGCCGAAATGGAGCTGGTCGGGATCGAGCTGTTGGTCAGCGAGTAGTTGGCCTGCACGCCGAACCCTTCCAGCGCATGCGCCAGCAAGCCGCCCTCCAGCGAGCCGGACAGCTCCAGGCCGTCCATCTTGCCGCCGGTGCCGTTCTCCGGCGTGGTGAACGAGCCGATGTTGCTGGTCGGGATCAACGTCGGAGTGTCGTTGGTGTAATGCGAGAAGTCGTAGTTGAGGACGGTCTGGTTGTAGATGTAGTTCAGCAGGTTCTTGTGGAACACCGCCGCCGCCACGTAACTCGCCTCGCCGAAATACTTTTCCCACGACAGGTCGGTACCGACCGCGACGTAAGGCCGCAACTGGGGATTGCCGCCGCTGCCGGTCCAGAGCACCTGTCCCGCGGCCGGACCATCGGTGACTTTCGCCACATAGGCGGACGTGGAAACCTTCTCGTCATCGATGCGGCCGCGCGCCATGGTCTTGGCCAGGCCGAAGCGCAGGTATTGGCGGTTGCCGAGGTCGGCCTTCAGGTTCAGGCTCGGCAGCACGTTGTTGTACGACGCGCCGCCGGCAATCCTGCCGACCAGCGTATTGCCATCGGTCTGCAGCGCATCGGAGGATTGATCGGTATGCACGAACTGCACGCCGACATTGCCACCCACCGGGATGCCGGCCACCGTCGTGTCGATGTTGAACTTGACGTAGGCGAGCGGAACCTTTTCCTCCACCGTGTAGTTGCGGCTCCAGTCGCCCTGCCCGTTTTCCGGGGTCAGGTAGAACTGGTTGTACATCGCGCCCAGCACGTTGTAGTTGATGATGCCCGGGATCCCGCCATAGCCGAGCGATGACGGGTTGTAGAGAAACGCCGGATTGATCGGCGTGCTGTAGTGGTTCTGGTAGGTCGCATCGGTGGAGCCGTTGCCATCCAGCCAGGCGAAGTTGACATCGGCCTGCTTGGTCTTGGTGCGATCCGAATAGGCCAGGCCGAGATCCATGCTGCTGAAGATCCACCCCACCGGATGGCTCACCTGCAGGCGCAGGGCATGGATCCTGTCGATCTGGCGGTCGAATTCCTCGCGACCGTTGTAGCCGTAGTTGTCCGGATCGGTAAAGACCGCGGAAGCGGGGTTGCTCAGGTCGACCGCTGGCGTGAAATCCGGATAGCCATAACCGGCCGGCGTGTTGAAGCCGACACTGGTGAAGGCGCCATTGGACAGGCCGCTGAACAGGTAGGCGTCATGCAGCCGCACCGTGGCGCTGGAGGACGACAGATCGGCCATGCCCGTCCAGTCGTCGACATAGAACTTGTTGTTCCAGCCGATCGAATACAGCTTGTCATGCTCCTTGGTGTATTCGTTTTGCAGGATCGGCGCGATGCCGTTCACCGTGCCCGAGGTGACGATCGGCAACGGCTGGCCGGGCGAAGTCGCCACGTTGTCGTAGGAGATGTTGTCCCACGGGCTGCTGGACCACTGCGCACCGTTGGTGAACTTCCTTTTGTCGAACGTGGAGTAGTACAGGTCGAGCTTGGAGTAGTAGTACTCGTTGGGCGCCCATTCCAGCACGGTCATCAAACCGTTGCGCTTCTGGTCCTGCGACTGCGCGCGCAACTGCATGCCTTCCTGCGAAATCACGTTGTCGGGCATGCCCGGCGTGTGCGGACCGCCCCAATTCTGGTCGATGCCCGCCGAGCCGTTGTCGGCGCTCCACCACCAGGCCTGGTATTGCTTCTCCTGGATCGGCTGGTCGACTTGGGCGATGCCGATGGCCAGGCCCAGCGTGTGGTCGAAGAACTGATCGACATACGAGAAGCTCGCGCGGTGCCCGTTGTCTCCGGTGCCGGTGCCGGGATTGAGGTTGCCGTCGCTGTTGTGCTCGCCGCGCAGATTGAACACCAGCGTCCGCTTGGACAGATCCAGCGGATTGATGGTGTGCAGGTCCACCGTACCGGACAGTCCCTGGCCCACCAGGCTGGCGTCCGGCGTCTTGTACACCACCGCGCCGTTGATCAACTCGGCCGGGTATTGATCGTATTCGACACCACGGTTTTCGCCGATGGTCGCCTGCTCGCGCCCATCCAGCGTGGTGCCGGCGAAGTCGGGCGACAGGCCGCGGATCGAGATGGCGCTGGCCTGGCCATCGACACGTTGCGTCGCCAGGCCAGGCAGGCGCGCCAGGCTGTCGGCAATGCTGACGTCCGGCAGCTTGCCGATGTCCTCGGCGGAGATGGCTTCGACGATATTGCCGGAGTCCTCCTTCAGCTTCATCGCACTCTGGATGCTGCTGCTGATGCCGGTCACCACGATGGTGCTGAGGTCAGCTACGGGAGGCTTGGGTTTCTTGCTGGCCGCCGCCGGGGTCTTCGCGTCCGGTTTGGCCGGCGCCGGTTCGGATGTCGCTGGGTTCGCTCGAGCCTGGCCTGCCGTCTCCTGCGCCGAAGCCGCGCCGGTTGCCATGATGAAGAACAAGGCCGCAGCGCACGCGGCAGCCAAAGGACGCAAGTGCGACGAGGTGGCATGCGCGACAAACGCCCACGACGGACAACGACGATTCATTGGTATCTCCCCAGAGGACCCGCATGCGGCTTCGTCTTGCGGCGGCCGTGCTGCATCTTAAGCACATACATACGCCGTGTCATTGCGACGATCGCGCAATATCTTGCATGCCATGCTGCCGCGTGCAGGCCACCGCTTTCGACCCCGACTTCTTTCGATCCTGATCTTGGGCCCTGTTCACGGCTGGCTGGCCGCCCGGCAACACTGAAGCGACTCTCCAAGCGCCGAACTTCTGCTCGTCGTCCCTGCAGGCCGTCCGTTCCCACGTACGCGACGGGTCACTTCCTGACGCAGCGCAGCCATGCGAAAGCCCCTGCGCGTAATGTCTCCCGTCCGGTAGAGCCCAGCCACAAAGGAGCGTATTCCGCACGCGATGACCGCGTGCAGTGCCGTGGAAGCTGGTTCCATGCCGCCAGGACAGGGGGATGCGTGCCTGTCGCAGAGGCTCCCTGCCAATCTGGCAAGCATCTTGCAAAACTTTTCACTGGACGCGCCGGACGAACCGTGAAGCTGGCGCTAACCATGGACGAGATCGGCACACGGCAAGAGCTACAGAGATGCGCAAAGCAACTTACCAACGTATTCAAGGCAAGCGCTACACCTATCAGATCAAGTACGACCATGCTGGCTACGAGGTGAGCAGGAGCGGCGAGATCAAGAAAATCGGCCTCGTGCCCAAGGCTTTCGTCGGGTCCTCGCTGACCCGGGACGAAGCGATGGATCGCGGGCTGTTTTCCGCCGAACTCGACATCGAGAGCCTGATCGGCATGGAGGAATAGGTTCAGCGCCGCCAGCCCCGACCGACGCCCCGCGGGTGTCGCGGGCGCGATGTCGCCGACGGGAGAGGCACTGACCGTATCCGCAACACCGTCCCCGTCATCGACCGTGCTGCGTGCGACGGATCAATCCGGTGAAATACGCAAGATACAGCGCCGTCGCCGCCAGCGGCATCGCATACCACCAGTACGAAGCCGCCGTGCCGCCACGCCAGTGCATGAACAACACCATGAGCGCGCTCAGCACGCAGACGCCAGGCAGCGCAAACATCGACAGGTCCAGGACCTTCACCTCAAGCCTGCCGAGTCGATTGCCGGTGACGATGCCGCCTGCGGAAAAAACCACGAGCATGAAAAGCAAGTTGGCCAGCATCAGCTGGCCGATCGTACCCAGCAAAGTCCATCCGAACGACAAGCCACTCCTCCCTCAATGGCGTTGACGCCTGACTGATCCATTCCATCGTGGCTGCCGCAACGGAAGGTACCTTTGGCATCGCCTGCTGCCGGAATCATCCGCGCCGCATTTTCTTCATGACCGCGCCAGCACACCACGCAGCCGCAGCGCGTACAAAACGGATTCAACCCAGGCCAGCTCGTGCGAGTTCATCGGCCACCCGGGTCCGGTCGTTCTGCGAAAACTTGGTGATGCGCCCATCGATCCAGATGTCCGCCCGCGCCTGCGGCAAGATGTTGTTCATGGTCAGGTCGAAGACCTCGTAGCGCAGCCAGTCGGCGACGTACTGCTTGTCACACCAGGCGGTAACCCGGATCCGCCGCTGCGTACCCGAACCGCTAAGCACCGATTCGATCACCGCCATGTAGGTGTTCACGGCAAAGTGGCCACAGACCAGGTTGGCGGCGTTGGTTTTGCCGCCCAGGCATACCCCCTGCAGGTGGCACCATTCGTAATGCGCCAGCCTGCCAACCTGATAGCGCCCGGCATTCGGTGCGCCGACGTCAAGTGCATGCCGCCATGCGGACTTCTGCGCGGGCGAGTTCGTCTTGGTCGACTTGAGCCGCTCGGCAAGGTCGGCATTGCCGGTGGACACCAGGCCGGTGGATATCCCGGTGAGCGTGGTCGGGCCGCCGATGGTGAGGGCTGCCGGCACGATGCGCGGCGCTTCCATGTCTTCCGGCGTGAGGCGCATGCTGATGTCGAAGTCACGACTGAGAACGAAGTCCGGATCGTCGTTGCCATCGTTCTCGTCGATATCGTCCGGATCGATGGCAGCTTCCGCCGCCATCGCTGCGCTGCGCCGCTGGCGCAAGGCACGCTCCCTGGCCCAGGCATAGGTAGGCAACAGCGCGAGCGTGCGACTGCGCTTGATGAGCGGCCCGTACTTGACCATCTGCCCGCCGCACAACACACCGTTGTTGCCGAAGCAGCAACCGAGCGCGCCGGCACCGCCCAGCTTCTGGATCGCAGCGTGGATGGCGTACGACATGGTCGCCTTGCGGCCGCAGCGCAGGCAACGCAGCTTCACGTGCTGGGCGGTCAGCGGCTTGATCTTCTTGGGGTTCGACGAATGACTGGGCATGGATGTCAACCTGGCTCGCGTGACGGCGAAAGGGGACAGCACGGAGACATTGCAAATCGGCGGAACCCGGCGTCGGAAATCCGGGTTCAAGGAACCGTGCTAGGAAAAACGCGACACGACCTGTTTCCGATGTTCGGAATTATCCACGGATCGCCCCTTAGCTTTGCTCGGCCTGCTGCCGCTGCCCAAGATACGCCTCAAAACCAGTAGTCGGCGACACAGCGGCCATCGCGCGGCAGGTCCTCGAACATGTCCAGCCCGTCGAAATGGTCGATGGGGATCTGCGCCACGGCGGCGGGCTCGGCCAGACGCAGGTTGACGGCGGTGCGGCGACGCCCCGCCGCGTCCGTCTCAAGGCCGCGCCAGCACACCACGCACCCGCACACCGGACAGAAGTGGAACTCGATCGCCTTGCCGCGGACGTAGGCCCGCGTTAGCCCCGAGACACGAATGCCCTCGTCCACGTAGTCGTAGGCCCATAGCACGCCGTAGCGACGGCAGATCGTGCAATTGCAGGCCGTGGCCCCAGCGGGCTGGCCGTCGAACTGCCAACGCACCGCACCACAGTGGCATGAGCCTTCGATCATCGCTGCTCCCTGTCGCCCGGGCCCGCGACAAGTGAACCTCAGCTACCCGGTTTTCTTGAAGCGGGGGCGGAGACGGCTATCGCCATTTGCCACCGCCCCGCTTTCTGCTTACTTCCCGTTGCCGCTCGGCAGCGGCTCCAGGTTGAAACTGAGGGTGGTGATCTTGCGGTCCAGGCCCTGGATAACCTCGCCGGTCAGGTCGTTGGCCATGTTGCCGGCGATCACCGCGTCACGGTTCAGCAAAAGCCCGCAATGATGGCTTGTATAGCTGCTGGCGATGATCGGCTGTGCCTCCTCGCTGATACTTTGCATGGCCTTGGCGCGGGTCAGCTGGATGCGTTGATTTGTCTCGCCGGACTGGGTCTGAAACGCCTGCATGCGCTGCTGCAGGGCCGCTCCCTGTTGCTTGCGCTGCGCTTCGCTCAAGGACGGCGACGTCTGCTGGAAGCTCTGGATGTCCGCATCGAGCGGCTTGCGCTGGGTCTCCAGCTGGCTGTTCGCCTGCTCGGCCAGCTGGCTCAGCCGCTGGCTGGCGGCCTGGCCGATCTTGGCCTGCGCGAAGACCGCTTCGCGCGAGAGCAGGCACAGACCGGGCACAGGGTTGCCACCAGCAAGTGTGTTGGCTCCGCCAAGGTTGTCGGCAGCACGCACGGACGACACGGGGAAGGCGGAAAGACTGGCCACGGCGATCAGGGAGGCGACGAGCGACGAACGAGGCAGGTTCATGATGGGTAGTCCCGTATGTGTGGAATTCACGCGATCCATCGACTCCATGGGGAGAGGGCCACGTGGTTTTCCAGCATACCCAAATGATGCGCCTTGCGGGTATCACGAGTAACGCCTTGCGTCCTCTTGCGGCTTCAGGACGCCGGCCCGCAGCTTCACTGGTTCCAGCCAGTCCGGGCATGCGAGCAGCGCATCGCTGACAGCCACGTCATACAGCTTGCGCCGGGCAGAAAGAGGAAACTCGCCGCTGATCGGTCGCGCCCGGGACATGCCACAGGAATCCGGCGACTTCTGGCGGTCAGATGCGCCGGATCCCTGCATCGCGGGGATGACAAGCTCAACTAGGCGCCGCTCGTCCCCGACACCTTCATTGCAGGGGTAGCAGTCGACACCCGCTTCTTCCATCCCGCCGCCGATCCTCAGAGCTTCCCGGTGCCCCTGCGCAGCCAGAGGTCGATCAGGGATTTCTCGTAACGCAACGAATCCTGGTCGCCTGCCATGTTGTGGTTGAGAAAGGCCGGGTCTCGCAGCTTGCGGCTGCCCTCGCGCAACACCTTGCCATCGGCGCCGTACAGGGTGAAATCGAGATCGATGCGCGGCGGATAGATGTCCTTGATGATGCGCACGTCGTTGAAGCGGGGCCCGCGCCAGGGCTCGTACTCGCCGGCACGGTCCACATCGGTCACCTCGATGTCCAGCCGCTGGCCCGGTGCCAGGATGCGCGAAGCACGCTGGGCGATGTAGGCCTGGAACGGCTTCAGGTAAGCGGCGGGGTCGATCAGGTGCACCCCGACATCGCGCTTCGCCTCGGTGAAGTTCTGGGGATCCTTGTAGTGCACGTTGACGTTGTCCGGCGGCGGTGTCGCCGCCCGTGCAACGATCGAGGCGAGAACCACGCAGGCCACCAGCAGCAGGCGGAACAGCGGGGAAGGTTTCATGGCAGGTCTCCCGAAGCGGAAGGGACAGCGACCGGAACAGGCGCGCATGGCCGCGGTGCAGCAGTATACGTCCGGCCAAAAGGCGGATTGGTGAACGGCTACCCCGGAATGCCCCAGCGCAGCGGGCTGCACCTGCACGTCTTTCGAAACCTCACCGAGAGTGTGCGCACACGCTGGGCGATGGCTGGTCGACTACAACCCAGAGATTCGAGCTCCAGTCGGTGCGGCGCCGATTGAAGCGAAGGCGACATCCAGACCGTCGAGCGATCGAACGGGATAGCCGTCACCGCTGCCCGTGCCTGCGCTTCACCGCTGATGGCAGGCCATGCAGGCGAACGTCGAGTCGAGCATCATCCGCGCCGGCGGCGTGCTGCCCGGCGCAGTCACCGCGTTGAAGCGCGCCACGTTCGCCGGCGCGTCGGCGATGCGCCGTTCGAGTTCGCGCTGGAACGGCCAGCTGGCGTAACCGGGGGCGGATTTGGCGGCCGCATACATGCTGCGTGCGGTTTGCCAGTCGCCCGATTTCACCAGCATGTCGCCCATGTTGAGGAAGAAACCTTCCTGGTTGTGCGGGGCGATCGCGCTCTCGTTGCAGGCGCGCCGATCGCGCGCATCGGCAGGCGTCGCCTCGATGCGGGCGGCCAGCCGGGCGATGTCCGGACGGCGGCGGTCGACCGGCTCGCGGGCGCAGACGTCCAGATTGCTCCACTGCCATGCCAGCGCCTGCCGGAAACCGGGGCTCGCCGCATCCAGGCCGCTCATCACGTAGCCCGCCGTGAACAGGTTGAACGCCGGCCACGCCTTGATCGCCGCCTGCATCGTGCGCGTGGCCTGCTGCTGCAACGCCGGGTCGTGCTGGATGCCCGCTTCGGCCAGCATCGCGCTGGCCAGAAAGCCCTGGTAGCGCGGATCGTCCGGCAGCTGATCCACGGCGCGCTGGAAGTAGCTGCGCGCCAGCACCGCATCGTCGGTCACCGTGGGCGCCACCGATGCCTGGCGCGCGCGCTCGGAGATACGCCAGATGTGCAGAAAGCCGACGTGGGCGGTGGTCGTGCCGTCACGCGGATCGCGCAGGTGCGCACCCGTTTCGGCCTCCAGCGCGGCCTGGATATGCGCGTAGTCGCCACCGTGCAGCGTCTGCCAGAACAGGGCGTCCGCCTGCAGCGCCGCCGGGCTGCGTGGCGCGACTGCTGGCGGCGGCGACGCCTGCAGCGTATCCGCATGAACCATCGCCAGGCTCGCGACCACAGTGCAGGCGGCGGCCAGCATCAGTGGAAAATGGCGTGCACGTGCTGACATCCTGTTTCGCATAAGTCCCCTTGCCCGATCGACCCGCGCCGCCGTCATCGCCCTGCTGGCGATGCACTGGCGGGTCGAGCACAGCATCGCCTGCCGGCACGAACCGCAACAGAACATGCTGTCAGCGAACCGCCGTGACGATTGTCATCGCAGGTCGGCACCAGGCTTCGATCAGGATTCTCGCCACGCCACCGTTCGCGTCCGGCTCGACTGCCGAATGAAGGGGCCGTGTCGACTGCAACAAATGGCTAATGCACCACGGGTCGCCAGCTGACCACGACCTCGCCCTCATCATCGGTGTGGTCGGCATGGCCCGACCAGTTTTCGCCATCGAAACTCTCTTGCATGTGGTCGGCTGCGCAATCCTGGCTCAGCGAGAGTTGTTCCGCGCCCCACAGCGAAAACAGGGGTGGATTGTTTTCGTCGCAATCCATGCTGACCGTCTGGTGCGCAATCTGACGAACGGTCAGCCCGGTGCCGTTGGGCGTCCAACGTCGGTGAACTGGCCAGGTACAACCTACTCACGCGAAGTTCGAGGGGGGGATTCTGGAGATCAACCGGACCGGATATCGCACCTCCCGACCAAAGCGTGCTTGAAACGTCTTGCTTGGGCCAGCGCGTCTCGGCCGGCGCAATCAGGGACGTGTTCATCATTGTTTGCATGATGCGCTGGCAGCTTAGGACATGGTCCCTGAAATCCATTCTTCGAAGCTTGAGCGAGTACCGCCGCGTCCGCACCCCGCCTGTCGCTGTCGATGTACCTGAAGTCCAGCAAGACTTGGCTGAAGCAGCAGCCGCTTTCAACCGCGTGCGGCCCTACGTGCCCATCGAAACCTGCTGCTTGATCGACTCGCTGTCGATGGTCAGGTTCCTAGCCAAGCGCGGCCTGCACGCCCACCTCGTCATGGGAGTGGCCTGTGATCCGTTCTCCGCCCACGCCTGGGTTCAACACGGCTCGCTGCTATTGAACGAAACCTTGGGGGCGGCCGAGGCTCATGTTCCTATTCGGGTGATCTAATGTGCTACCACTACATCGCATTGACAAACCGCTTCAGTGGCGGCCCTGACGATGGCGAATGTCAGTTCACTGGCACCAGATCGCGGAGCAACTCGGCATTGAACTCCTGCAACAGTCACTCGAGTTCGCAGATGCGGCTATTGCTTTCCCATTACCACAGCACTCGCTGCGACCGGCAGCCTGGTTACTGAGCTGTGCCGTTGCCCGCGTCATGAATGACGCAGCGGATGCCCAGGATGTTCGCAGCCATTTCTCCGGCAGCGGCGGCGATACGATCTTCTGCTACCTCGCATCGGCTGCTCCTGCGGCCGACGCTTTTCGGGAGCACGGTTTTGCGGTGGGCTGGCAAGCCATCGTCAACCTGACCAGGCTGCATGGATGCACGATGGCGAAAGCCGTACGACTTACGCTGCGCAAGCTGTACTGGCCACCCAAGCCCCCCATCAGGGCGGAGTATTCATTACTGGCACGAACCGACGAGACCCCTCCCCTGGAACTCCACCCATGGTTCTCTGCACCGCCCAATGTCCTTCCCGGCGATCGCGAACGGATACCGTTCTTGGCTGCACGCGGGCATGAGCGATGATGAAATCGAAACCATTCGGGTGCACCTGAAACAAGGGCGAGCACTGGGTGACCCACGTTTTCAGGCCATGGTTGAAAAGACCCTTGGACAACCAGCTTCCGTAAGACCGCAAGGCCGCCCATCACGGTCATATAACCAAGACTGAATCCTGCGAGGCTTATTTAACTACCTCCGGCCCCTTATGGCGTAGTTGCCTGAGCTGTACAGCACGCCTCGATCGGTGTGATGGATGAGGCCTGCGGCTGGCTGCCGATGAGCAATGGCCATGCGCAAGGCAGCCCGTAAGACCGCAAGGCCGCCCATCACAGTCATATAACCAAGACTGAATCCAGCGAGGCTTATTTAACTACCTCCGTCCCTGAGGTTTCCCCACGAATCTCCTCGATCAATCAATAGCTTGCGCGCAGATTGAAGGAACAGTGCGCACATGATGCGGTCATTCTGTCTTCAGTCAACAGGGCGCGATAGATGCCGTGTTTGACCGCGTTGTCGTTGCCGACCGGGCCGCCGATGGATGTGCCACCGTGCAGTTCGGCATCGCAGGAGAGGCGCAAGGAGCGCCTGAACGGGTCTTGGCGCCGCACCGCACGGGGTCGTTTTGCGGATTCATAGATCGGCATCCAGGAGGCCACGTTTCTGTAGCTCCCTCATCAGGACGGCATCCTTACGAAACCGATCAAAAAGTGCCAGCATCTCGCGCCGATTCTTCCCGCGCGCCGGCAGCTCCGTGCGGAATAGCGTGGCGATTATTTGTAGATCCGCATCTGCCGGGATTCCCGGGCTCTTGGCTTCCCATTTACGCAATCGGACGTCAGATCAAATCGAAAGAAACCCGCGCCAACTTCATCTACCCCGGCGAATGCCTGCCCCGTGCCTCTCCAGTTCACCAACAAACCGAGTGGATCAACGTAGCTAAGCGAGTCATTGCCAACATAGGCATAGATAGTTGCCCCTGGCGCGAGTTCGTCGTACCGGAGGTCGGCTTCCCTAGGCGTGATGCGGGTTAGCGAGCGGATGACGAAGACACCTTCTCCTAAGTTCGGTGCGATTTTTCCCTAGACGCGAGTTTTCGAGGCGCAGCGCATCACCCGATATGACGCAAACGACGGCAACAATCGCTGAGGGCTAGTAGAGCGATCGCTCTACTCTTCGGCACAGAAATTATTTTCCCTTCTTAGAAGCACGTCGAAAAAAATAGCCAAGACCGCCGCCCAAACACAAAATTCCGATGACTTTTGCGTCTATGCCCATTGGCAACCTGCCAATAAGCAGGTAATAGCAGACAGAGATAAGCAATGCAGCCAACCAGGCATAGGCAACGGCCCTTAAGGCAAGCAACAAGTTGCTATTTCTTACAATCACATGGATCTCCTGCAGATTTGACCAATGCGCTCGTTTCCATATCGGTATACGCTCCCGCCATTCCAAAAACTGGCCCTGCGAGATACCTACCAGGTCCCAGTGTTGGATTAGCTTGAATTCCTGCGTAGGCATACGCTCCATACGTTGCTACGGTATTAGCATCAACATTGGCGAAGCCAAGCCTTGTACTCACGGCAGTCACTACTGTATCGGCTATTGCAACATCCACGTTACCCCCTGAACTAACTATCGAGGTAATCGTCTGCGATCCAGCTGCAGCAGCTGATGAGCCGTTTTGACTATTGCCTGTTGAGTTCCATCCAAAACTGAGCCACTTCGCCGGGTGATTTTCGTCGAAATTTGAGCCACCTCCTACCACCCTCCGCTCACAGCACGAGCGGGAGCAACAGGAGTGATCGACGTGGCCCTATTGA
>NZ_MUNV01000029.1 GCF_002001125.1 Rhodanobacter sp. B04
CGGCCAACTCCGGACAGCCGACGCTTGAAGCACATCGCCCCAAAGCAGCCATTCAAAAACGATGAATACAGGTTTGTGTTCACGACGGTTGCTGGAGTCAGGCGGCGCACGTCAGCGTGTCTGCTTGAACGAACTGTCGAGCGGGAGTTGGCGGTCAGGAGACCGTATTACGGACAGAATGGGCCTGAAGACGGATGCGCTTCGACTGAGACTGCTGCAAATTCAACTGCCATCAGAGCGGAAGTGTCCGCGTTTACGGGGTGGAACACGTATCGGCTTACCATGCCGAACGGGCGGTTTAACCCCATGCGGCTTGCCCACGCGTTAGAAGGTATACCCAAGCCGATAAAGAAAACCAGATGAGATCGCGTTGGATGCCTGCGTTTGCCTTGCGTATTGCCATCTACGGCGTGATCGTCCCGCTGGCTTTTGTTGTGGTCGTACCTCACTCGTTCGAAGTGATCCACTGGTGGCTGACGCCAAGCCCGATTCCTGCGAATGCCGCACTCCTTCCGCAGACCGCAGAACACGTGCCTGACTCGCCTCTCCCGAAGATTGCTTTGCCGCCGTTGCCTTCGGTGCATGAGCTGCTGGCCGAGGTGGAGCGCCTCCAGGACCTGTTCGATCAAGGCCGCATGCACGAGCTCTACGCGAACTTTTCCGATGAAGCCAAGGCGCAGGTTCCGGAAGCTGTGTTCGTTGCGCAGGCCAACGAAGTGCTTGAGCAACTCGGGCCGCGCAAACCCTATGGCTGGAACGATGCGGACCGGTTATCGACCTTCCTCAACGGGCCATCCAAAGGTCGCCAGGCGCTGCTGTGGAAACTGCATCCGGAAACCTTGAAATTCGATTTCGGTTCCCAGTGCTTCGGCAGTCTGGCTGACTCCAGCGAAGATCTGGTGCTCGATGTCTCGGGCGGCAAAGTGAAGCTCGCGATGTTTTCGGAATTCAAGGAGAAGTCTCCCGGAGCCAGCATCTGGCTGCCGCAGACTTGCTATCACAAGGGGGAAGATCCTTTGCAGCACTGCACTGTGCCTGGCGCGCCGGTGATTGCCCATCATGCGATCGCCATCCCCGTGCCGGTGATTGCCCATGATGCGATCGCTATTCCCACGCCGGGACACACCTGGGATTCGACCGCCCTGGCGATCGATCCGGAGGATCACGCGGTGATCGCCGCAGCCGGCCGTGGAGGCTGGCTCCTGATGGCCAGCTGCCGCACCACGCCATGCCGAGGCGACGCCATGACCACGACCACCCATGCCCTAGCGCTGGACAGCCCGGTCGCGCTGGCGATCGGGCACGACGGACTGCCGATGGCGGCCGCGAGCTCGAAAGGCAGGGTGATGCTCGTGCATTGCGACGACAGGCCATGCTCGAAGATCTCGTCGAGCGCTGTCGCGTCGGGTCAAGCGCTGGGGCTCGCCCTTGGATCGGAGGGCTTTCCCTTGATCACTTATTCCGTGTTCGATGAGCACACGCTGGCGACGCAGCTGCGCCTTGCCAGGTGCCAGGATGCGACCTGTACGCAACCTGCGATCACGATCGCCGTGGGAGCGCTCGACAGGCGCGGATCGAGCAATACGTCGATCGCCATGGCTCGCGACGGGCGCGCCATGATCGCGTTCAAGGGCCCTGATCGCGCCAGTCGAGCGGATGCATCGATACAGTTCGCTCGTTGCGCAGATCGCCTGTGTAGTGCCGTGACAGTGCGCGAACTGGTCATCAAGGGGAATAGCGCAACGTCGCGAGTGTCCATGCCTGGGACAGAGGAAGGCCACGGTGCGGGACCGGGCATCGAGACGGTGGTACTTCATGCCGGAGCGCAGGGCGGCCCGGTCATGGGCTACACCATGCTCAAAGACGGCGAAAGCCTCCTGCGCATCCTGATTTGTGCCGACAGCGACTGCGCAGGTGGTCTTGCAACGCACACGGTGCGCGAAGTGGACGACCCCAGCTCGATCGCTGCTGAAATCGACCCGGAAGATCGGCTCGTGTTTGCCGCAATCGCCTACCGGGGAGAAGGCGTATATCCGAACGCACTGCCCCCCCAATGTT
>NZ_MUNV01000014.1 GCF_002001125.1 Rhodanobacter sp. B04
ATGCGAAGGGTCAGGAGATCCGTGACAAGGGTCACCGGCAGGAAATGATCCTTGATTTGCCGCACGCGCTGGCTTGGGCTGACCGCACTCTACGTGCAGAATTGGTGCTTCGTTCGATGGAGCTGCGCCGCCTCGGACTGGACATGGTGACCGCGTGGTCACAACTCGACGGTGTAGACTCAGCGGTAACCGCGCGGTTACTGCAAGACCGCCTCGGAGCCATGACCATGAACACCGTCTCCCACCTTTCCGCCGCTGTTCTCGACGCCATGAAGCCTTCTTTGCGCATGGCCTACCAGTCGTGGGAGTCGGGTGTTGATCTGCGCGCCATCCTGCCGACTCGGACGTTCTACCGCTACCGGGCCGAGCTGCTCCCGCATGGCATCGACATTGCCGCGCTGAACCCGAAGGAAAAGAGCAACGTTGTCCCTCTTGTTCGGGTGCTGGAAGCCGTGCCTGCTCAGGTGCCGGACTGGGCGCAAGGTACGCATTTGTACTGGGAACCCCGCCGTATCGCCTGAACGTTTGGACGTCCAAACGCGTTGGGAATGCAGGATAGGCGGTTCGCCGGTGAAGTACACGCGTAAAGCCCGCTATCGCCTACCGAAGGGGGCCGACAGGCCGGACGCTCGTTCTTGATCTCGACGCCCATCGGAGCTGCGCCTCCCAGGTGTTTCGCTGTGTCTGGGATCGACGCGCACCACTCACGCCAAACCTGCTGTTCCTGCATTACCGCCGAACACGGAGAAAGCCACCCCTCCCCATGCCGCCGGAAAGCGGCTTTGCCGCCCGCCGGCATGGGGAGGGGTGGCGCTTCGTACCATCGCCGGGGGCAGGAGCTGGGGAGGTGTGCGGGTTCAGTGATACCGCACATTTGTGCCAATTTGGCAGTAATCCTCCCCTTGCGGTGTTTACCGGTTACCGTTATGGTGCGTCCATGGCAAAGGCACCCACCCCTCGGGATCGCGTTGGCGGTCGTGTGAATCTGACCCTCCCCCCGGAGGTCGATCTGGTGCTTGGTCGTCTCGCTGAGGCTGCTGGAACGGGCAAGGCGAGCTTCGTCCGGGAATGGCTGGTGAGCATGACCCCCCAGCTTTCGCAGATGGCTGAGGCGCTGGAAGCCGCAAAGGCAGGCCAGATGGACAGCCTCTCGATGATGTCGAAAACACTTCGTGGTGCTGTGCAGGGTGGCCAGCAAGCCCAGCTCGAATTAACCAAGCTGCGCGCGGTTGTTCGTAAGCGGAAGTTGCTCAAGTGATCGACTGGCTGACGTTCCTCGCGCCCTGTGCCCATGCGCACGCGATCGACGGCGGCCAAGTTCTCTCCCTTGCTCCCGGTGGTGAGTTGCAGTGGATGAGTCGTAAGCGAGCGAGCGTTCGCGGTTCATTCGATACCTGCCTCACCATTCGGACAGCAACGCATACGCCGGACCCTCTCACCCATGTGGAGATTTCCGGTAACCCGGTGAAGTTCTTTCAGGGTCACAACCTGTGGGGCTCCGATGACGTGCACGCGTTGGTGGTGCATACCCTCGACCATCTTTCGGGTCTTGGTGATCTGGGTCTACTTCCAACGGCTGAGGACAGGGCCGCATGGTTGTCCGGGGATGTTCGGCTGACCCGTGTCGATCAAACCCAGTCGTACCATCTTGGCAATTTGTCCGACGTTCTCGCCTGGCTGAGGGCTGCCGAGCAAACCGCGCACCTGTCGCACCGTGGTCGCGGTCAGTTGGTCAAGGGCAGCACCTTGTACTTTGGCCAGCACTCCCGGCGTTGGTCGCTCAAGCTGTATGCGAAGGGTCAGGAGATCCGTGACAAGGGTCACCGGCAGGAAATGATCCTTGATTTGCCGCACGCGCTGGCTTGGGCTGACCGCACTCTACGTGCAGAATTGGTGCTTCGTTCGATGGAGCTGCG
>NZ_MUNV01000030.1 GCF_002001125.1 Rhodanobacter sp. B04
GACGGCGAAATAGTGGCTATCAGAGCAGAGTGCGGTGCCGTGCCGCACTTCTCCGGATCTGCGGGCGCAGTCCCCTGATATGGCATCCCGTGCCCTGGCCGAGCTGGCAAGGCCAGTCACTACTACTCAATGATCCAGTGGGCTTGGGGCGCCGCTGACGTTGCGATTGAGTACGTGTGTATGGATTTGGGTCGGAGACTATCCACGATACGTAGGTAGTGGACGCGCTACGTCACTCGCAGGGCAAATCTGCTGCGGATGTATCCAGGCCGGCTTGCCGCATGCATCCAGCGAACATGAACGAAAGCGCCGGGAGTGTGATGTGCGACACGCTTTCCGGGTTCTCGCGTCCACAAATGTGAAAACGCCAGCGACATTCCTGTGGGCCTAATCCCTGGCTGGTTGTGGCATGCATCACCAAACATCGCATCGATACTTTCAAGCTGTGATGGGCACCACACTTCTTTTCGATTTTTGGCAGCTTGCTTGCTCGTCTTTCCTTGTCTTTCGTTTCCTTGCAGGCATCAGCCATGAGCAACCAGGTCGAGTGCACCGCCACCGGTAGATCGCAGCACGGTTCGATTTTCGGGCATCCGCTGGACAACCCGGCTTTCCTGCTCCGGGCCATTCGGACCTTTGACGGCAGCGCACGCACCGCCGCTGCGCGCCGCGTCTTGCTGCGCGGCATGTGCGCGCGCTGCGTCCTGTTGCATCCCAGCGCTACGGGCCGGCAACTCCTCCCCATGCTGGCCTGGGCGAACTGACCGCCGGGGTCGGCAATTTCAGTGCAAAAGATGCATCGGCCGATTTCGGGCATGCACTGAACGACACGAACGAGCGACATCCGGAATGCATCGTCGACTCGTGGAATTCGTACCGTGAATATCTCACCCACACTGTTTGTTCTTGCGTTGGCGCTGATGGTTCCCGACCTCGTCGAGGCCGAGGGCGGTAATGGTCGCATCGAGTTTGCCGGCGCCGTGGTCGAGCCTACGTGCCCGATTGCCAGCCAGTCGATCGCCGTCCCTCCGCTGCCGTCGGGCGCACCGACACAGATCGGCCACTGCCTGATGGGCCCGGCTTCGGCGGATCAGCAAGAGGTGTTCTATGCCTCGTCGACGCGCACGCTGCACGCGGACGAGTCCGACCAGCTGCTGCGTTATCTGGTCGAGCGGACGACCGCAGCCGGCACCGCGGCCATGGGCCGGCTGCAGACGGTGACCTATCTCTGAAGCGCAGGCGAGCCGTTCATGGCTGCGAATGGCTCGAAGTGGCCGGATAACGACCTTGCTTTGTTTCGTTATCCGACCCCAAGCAGACATCGCCTTTCATGTGTCCAGGCAGCCCATTTCCAGTAGCGTTGATGGTTCCGCAAGCGTCCAATCAGCCCGGGAGGGGCCGCTCAAGGTTGGTTAGGTTGCGGAGCACCTCTGACCAGATGAGCGGGCTTCCGGGAGCCCACTTGGTTGCCTGATATCCCTTGGGCGCCAAGGCGCTGTTATTTGCCGCGCTGGCGTTCGGGCTATCGACGACGGGGGACTCGCCTCGGCGCAACAACCCAAAGCCAACCGGACGCAATGTCCACCGTGGCCGACATCGGCAAACGCCTGCCCATGTGTTAGCGATCCAGCGCCGCGTCCCATACCAGAATGGCCGCACAATGCGGGTCGAACGCGATGGTGACCAGGGTTCCGTCCTGTCGACGAGCCAGCCGAGGCTCGCCACTGCGGCCGACGCCGATCGATCCGAGGGAAATCGAATCGCTGATGGGAGCGCAAGCTGGCGTTGCGCAATGAAGCAAGGCGACCCAGGTGTCGTAGTCCGGCGGCGGCGGGTCAACATTGGGGG
>NZ_MUNV01000025.1 GCF_002001125.1 Rhodanobacter sp. B04
AGGGCAGGCGGGGCGGGGGCTCTTTCGATTCTTGCGGGCAAATCAATTTCCTCGGGCTCGGAAGCCGAAACGTCATGCAAACGCTGGCGCAGGCGCAGCAGGAAGAACCCTCCACCCAAACCCAGCAAGGTCAGCAAACCGCTCAGCAGCCATGTGTGCGGCAGCACGATGAAGGCACCGGGCAAGCCGACTCCCACACTGAATGCACTGCCGGGCACCGGTTTGCCGGTCGGTTCGGTTTCGGCCGAGGCGCCTCCGCTTGAGAGCAGCGCCAGGTCGCCGTGCTCGTCGCCCTGGCGCAAATCCAACCGGCCACCGGCTGGCGAGATCGACTCGAATCGCTGGCGCAGCGGTGTGAACGGCAACTCGACCCAGGCCCATGCCTGTACCTGCTGCGGCAGCCCCAGCGGGATCACCAGACTCA
>NZ_MUNV01000004.1 GCF_002001125.1 Rhodanobacter sp. B04
CTAACGCTGGAGTTAAGCGGCGGCGTAGCCGTCCGCCTTGAACGAGTAGTTAGACGATACTTTGCGCGGAGGCACGGCGCGCAGCTCTTGCAACAATTGAACAACAATCTTTGAAGCTTTGTCCGGGCAAAGGCTTGGGTTATCCGCTTTAACCGTAACTGTGCGTCCGTTGAAAGTCGCCTGAATCAAGACGGAGCTACCATCCATGACGCCACATGAAATAGATGTCCCGTTGTGCGGTGCTAGCGCGATGACTAAAGCCTCGAGCTTGCGTTGATTAGGGGCAGAACGAGAAGCGCTAAGTGCAGCGGGCTTGATGATGACGTTGCCGTGTGCATATTTTGAGGTGGTATCGAATGTGCGAAGTTGCCCGCTTGCGACCACAGTGCCATGCACATTCCCTAGCATGTAATCACGCGACCAGACCCGGAGAGCAAAGCCCGGCTTGCTGTTGAGCGCCGGCAGCTTTGCGGCGCTGGCATAAGCAAGAGCCATTGGCTCTAGATCGACTTTCTCGACGTAGGCCAGTGAGCCAGCTTGCGCAAGAGGGGCTAACGCGAATATTGCAATGTATAACAATTTCACCTTGGAACCCCTGTATCGCCTAACGCTGAA
>NZ_MUNV01000024.1 GCF_002001125.1 Rhodanobacter sp. B04
CCTGGGTAGCGGCAGCATTGGCGGCAACCTGCAGGCGACCAGCAACAACGGTGCGGTCAGCGAGAGCGGCGCACTGGCGGTGAGCGGCACGAGCAACATCAATGCGGGGACGGGCGCGATCACGCTGGCCAATGCCGGGAACAACTTCACGGGAGCGGTGAGCCTGACCGGTGGTACGACGCAGATCACGGATGCGGGTGCATTGACGCTGGGCACGTTGAGCACGGGCGCGCTGACGGCGATCAGCACGGGAGCGCTGAACCTGGGTAGCGGCAGCATTGGCGGCAACCTGCAGGCGACCA
>NZ_MUNV01000003.1 GCF_002001125.1 Rhodanobacter sp. B04
TGGTCGCCTGCAGGTTGCCGCCAATGCTGCCGCTACCCAGGTTCAGCGCTCCCGTGCTGATCGCCGTCAGCGCGCCCGTGCTCAACGTGCCCAGCGTCAATGCACCCGCATCCGTGATCTGCGTCGTGCCACCGGTCAGGCTCACCGCTCCCGTGAAGTTGTTCCCGGCATTGGTCAGCGTGATCGCGCCCGTCCCCGCATTGATGTTGCTCGTGCCGCTCACCGCCAGTGCGCCGCTCTCGCTGACCGCACCGTTGTTGCTGGTCGCCTGCAGGTTGCCGCCAATGCTGCCGCTACCCAGG
>NZ_MUNV01000002.1 GCF_002001125.1 Rhodanobacter sp. B04
ACGGTGCGCGAAGTGGACGACCCCAGCTCGATCGCTGCTGAAATCGACCCGGAAGATCGGCTCGTGTTTGCCGCAATCGCCTACCGGGGAGAAGGCGTATATCCGAACGCACTGCCCCCCCAATGTTTGTTGATTTCCGCCGAAAACTGAGCCGGGTTTTTCATCGAAAAGTGAGCCACCCGTTCGTGCTGCAGGTTAGCTCAGATCGGGGTTGAGATCGGGGTCTTGGTCTCCTTCTTGATGTCAGTGCCATGGT
>NZ_MUNV01000015.1 GCF_002001125.1 Rhodanobacter sp. B04
TCAATAGGGCCACGTCGATCACTCCTGTTGCTCCCGCTCGTGCTGTGAGCGGAGGGTGGTAGGAGGTGGCTCAAATTTCGACGAAAATCACCCGGCGAAGTGGCTCAGTTTTGGATGGAACTCAACACCCCCAATGTTGACCCGCCGCCGCCGGACTACGACACCTGGGTCGCCTTGCTTCATTGCGCAACGCCAGCTTGCGCTCCCATCAGCGATTCGATTTCCCTCGGATCGATCGGCGTCGGCCGCAGTGC
>NZ_MUNV01000013.1 GCF_002001125.1 Rhodanobacter sp. B04
ACGGTGCGCGAAGTGGACGACCCCAGCTCGATCGCTGCTGAAATCGACCCGGAAGATCGGCTCGTGTTTGCCGCAATCGCCTACCGGGGAGAAGGCGTATATCCGAACGCACTGCCCCCCCAATGTTGACCCGCCGCCGCCGGACTACGACACCTGGGTCGCCTTGCTTCATTGCGCAACGCCAGCTTGCGCTCCCATCAGCGATTCGATCTCCCTCGGATCGATCGGCGTCGGCCTGACCGGTGGC
>NZ_MUNV01000026.1 GCF_002001125.1 Rhodanobacter sp. B04
CCTGGGTAGCGGCAGCATTGGCGGCAACCTGCAGGCGACCAGCAACAACGGTGCGGTCAGCGAGAGCGGCGCACTGGCGGTGAGCGGCACGAGCAACATCAATGCGGGGACGGGCGCGATCACGCTGGCCAATGCCGGGAACAACTTCACGGGAGCGGTGAGCCTGACCGGTGGCACGACGCAGATCACGGATGCGGGTGCATTGACGCTGGGTGCATCGAGCACGGGGGCGCTGACAGTGACCTCGGCTGGCCTGGCGATCAATGGTGCAGTGAACAGCACCACGGTGACGTTGAACTCGAGCGGCGCGATCAGCGAAGGAGGCAGCGGCAGCCTGACCACAGGCAGCTTGAGCGGCCACTCGGTTGGTGCGACGACGCTCAACGGTGCGAACAAGATCGGTACGTTGGGCAGCTTCGATGCCGCTGGCTTCAGCCTGACCAATGCACAGGCGTTGACGGTGGACGGTCCCTTGAATGGTGGTGCGAATGTCTCGCTGACGACGACCGCGGGTGATCTGGCGATCAATGGCGCGGTATCTGGCACGACCACGATGCTGACCTCCGCCGGTGCGATCACCGAAGGGGCGAATGGTGCGATCACCGCCGGAACGTTGACCGGAAGTTCGGTCGGCTCGACCGATCTGGATGGTGCCAATCACGTCGATGTCCTTGGCGCTTTCAATGCCGACTTCAGCCTGACCAATGCACAGACATTGACGGTAACCGGCCCGCTGAACGGTGGCCCAAGCGTGACGCTGACGACGACCGCAGGCGACTTGATCATCGATGGTGCGATCAATGGCACGACGACGACGCTGACCTCCGCCGGGGCGATCACCGAAGGAGCGGCTGGTGTGATCACAGCCGATACCCTGATGGGCAGTTCGCTGGGCGCGACCACGCTCAATGGCGCAAACCTGATCGGTACTCTGGGCAGCTTCAGTGCGGCGAATTTCGCGCTGACCAACGCGCAAGGGTTGACGGTGGTTGGCCCATTGAATGGCGGGGCCAGCACTTCGCTGGCGACGACCTCGGGTGATCTGGCGATCAACGGTGCCGTCAACGGCACGACGACGACGCTGACTTCGGCCGGTGCGATTACCGAAGGTACAGGCGGTGCAATCACGGCCGGCACCTTGACGGGCGGTTCGACAGGCGCCACGACGCTGAATGGCACGAACGTGATCGGCACACTGGGCAGCTTCAGTGCAGCAGGCTTTAGTCTGACTGATGCACAGGCATTGACCGTAGATGGTTCGTTGAATGGTGGCTCCAGCACTTCGTTGACGACGACCTCGGGTGATCTGGCGATCAACGGTGCCGTCAACGGCACGACGACGACGCTGACTTCAGCCGGTGCAATAACCGAAGGTGCGGGCGGTGCAATCACGGCAGGCACATTGACGGGCAGCTCGGTGGGCAGCACCACGCTCAATGGTGCGAACAAGGTTGGCACGCTGGGCAGCTTCAGCGCAGCGGGTTTTGCGTTGACCAATGCGCAGAGTCTGTCAGTGAATGGCCCGATCAATGGTGGCGCCAGCACCTCGCTGACGACGACCTCGGGTGATCTGGCGATCAACGGTGCCGTGAACGGTACTGCGACGACGCTGAAATCGGCAGGCACCATCACCGAAGGAGCGAATGGTGTTGTCACGGCGAGTACGCTGAACGGCCAATCGGCCGGAGCAACGACGCTCAATGGTGCGAACAAGATCGGTACGCTGGGCAGTTTCAGTGCGGCAAACTTCGCACTGACCAACGCGCAGGCATTGACGGTGAGCGGGCCGCTGAATGGCGGCGCCAGCACGGCACTGACGACGACATCGGGTGGCTTGACGATCAATGGTTCCGTAAATGGCACGATGACCACGCTGAAATCGGCGGGTGCGATCACCGAAGGGACCGCCGGCGTCATCACTGCAGGCACGCTGAGCGGGCAGGCGGTTGGCCCGACCATGCTCGGCAGCAGCACGCAGACCAATAACAACATGGTCAGCATGCTGGGCAACTTCTCTTCCACAGCCGGTTTCAGCATGACCAACACCACCACGCTGACGCTGGTTTCGGTCGGTGGTAGCGCGTTCAGCGTGAATGCGGGCACCTCGGCGTTCTACCTGTCGGTGACCAATGGCAACCTGTTCCAGACGGGCACCATCTCCCAGAATGGTGCCGTGCAGGTCTCTAATGCCACGGTGTTCGACGGACAGGGCGTATGGGGTTCCACTGGCCGCATGGGTATGGCATCGGCACCGATCTTCGTGGTGGGCACCGGCCTGCAGATGGTCGCCAATGTAGGTATGCCGCCCGCGTACTTCTACGCGGTGGACAGCAGCGGAAACCTGCTGCCCTTGGGTGGCGGTTTTGCGGTCAACCTGCCTACGGCAACGGGCACCGGCAGCGCACAGAACGGCAACCATGGCGACTCTTACATCGATCCGAGCGTGATCACCGCCAACTACCGGTCGTACGGCATCGTGCCGTCCGGTTTGCGCTTGCCTGCCGACCAGCAAAGCGGTTGCGACCCGGATCAGCCGGATCAGCAGGATTGCCAGCAGGATGTTCAGTGATTCCGTGAGTTGATTGGCATGCATGGGATGATTCATTCATGAAAGCAGGCAGGCTCGGCGCAGGCATCTTGTTCGGATTGCTTGCGCCGTGCTTTATCGCTCCAGTACCGGCGCAGATCGCTCCCCGGCTGACCGGAGCGACCATTCTCACCCAGCTTGAAACGGCTCGGCATGACTTGGCTGCCCGCGCCGCAAGCCTGCCCAACTCCAGTCTTGCGGCGACTAGTCAGCGGCTTGCGCAACTTGCGGAAGCACTGCGCAAGGCACTTGGCAATGACGCAGAAAAACCGATCGACATCATCGGCACGGATGCAAAAGCCAGCGCTTATCGCGCCTCTGCAGCAGTCCAGCGCACGCAGGCGTATCTCGATGCGACCAAGGGCTGCCTTACGGCTGATGCGACAACAATGGCGGATGCATTGGCCACGACGGTGGATCTGCTTGCCAGCGAATCCGGTTCGTCCAAGACGCAGCCCGTGATCAACGGGGTCGAGACCATGGATCACCGACAGTTGTTCGTACTGGGCAACGGCAGCAAGGAAGTGGCTTTCGCCTTGGTGGGTACGAATCTGGTCGATACCCAGTGCGAGGATCCGTTGGTCAGCGCGACTGACCGGCAGGGCAAGCGGCTGGCCATCCAGCCCAGTGTCACTGGCGTATCGCCAAGCCGTATCGAGTTGAAGCTGGCGAACAGTGCCGATCTCCAGTCGGGCAGCTATGTATTGCATGTGCAGTCCAAGCACAAGGCGTTCCTGGTGGGCTGTACCGCACAGCCGGAGGCCATCGCCGTCGTGCAGGCCGCGCCGCCCGTGAAGGCTACGGTGAACTACGCGCTCACGGCGACTTGCCGCGCCAATGGTGCCGAGCATGCGATGCCACCCGTGACGGGAACGCTGCCGGATCTCGCCGGCGGCAATACCGTGTCGCAGCAAGTCGTCACGAATGGCTGCAGTGATCCAGTGAGCTACGCGATCACGGCCACCGTGACTTTCAGCGATGGACACAGTGCCTCGATCGGGCCGATCAGCCAGATCGCATCGGCGGGCATCACCGCCGGCTTGCAGGGCGGTTATTCACTGAGCTGGGACCCGTCGGTTCATCAGATTTTCGTGCACACCTCGCCAAGTACCTGCAAGGGTGTTTACTGAATCACCGATCCGGCCCAGGTCGGCCAAGCGGTCGTGGCCATGACATGGTGCGCAAGCACATGCTGAAATGCCGGCATCGGTTGTGTACTGCGTCGAGGATGCCCCGTCAGGGTGGGGCATCCGTGGCACTCCTCGGCCTGAGTCTCCTGGCCTCAGCTATCCTCGGGCTCGCCGGAAACAATCCGCAGTTCCGAGATGCCGCCTGGCGCCAGATCCTTGAGCAGGTCCATGAAGTCTCTGCCGACCAACCGTTGCGCTCGGCGTAGCAGCAGGGGGACAGGGCTCGATGGCTCGCACTTGTTGTAGTAATCACACAGCTCGTCAATTCTGCGGATGACATCCTGCGGCCCGCTGATGGCGCCTGTGGATGCACGGACGGCGCCCCCGCTGCCACCGCCGTCACCCCCGCCGCTGCCATCCTCTTCGCCTGCCACATCCAGTTGCGGCAGGCGCCGTGCGAGCTGTGGATCCAGAAACTTCTTCACTTCGTAGATGTCGCTGAGCAGGGTTTTCAAATCCGGCCCGGCGCTGCCCACGTGATCGGTGAAAATGCGGTCGATGGCCTTGGCGTGTTCGAGCGACTCGCTGATGGCGGCAGTGATCGCCACCAGATCCTCCTCGGGGCAATCCATGCAGCAGGCTTCGATTTCAGTCATCGATGCTTCCGGCCCGCTGCTCTCCGTGGTGGTCTTCAATGTACCGTTGGCGATGCGCAAGTCGCGCAAGGCAAACCGGCCCATGCGGGGCGACTGCACGAAAGGCGTGGTGCGGAAGAAGCGCAGTACGCCCTGCACATCGCCAAGCGGAACGACGGCATTGACGCGTGAAGTCGGATCGTTGTCGTCTTCGGCATCAAGCTGCGGATGCACGTCGTCCCAGAAGTGTTCCAGCAGGCCTCGTACCAGGCCCAGGCCGGCATTCCAGCCTGGCATGCCGGAAGTTCGCATCCAGGCGGTAGTGAGGTGAACCGCGGCGCGCAGGTCCTTGGAGCGGCCGAGCACGGCTTCGGCCAGTTCGATGACCTTGTCCCAATCGGGGTCTTCGGCCGCCTTGACGGTGTCCCCCACCGCGCGCTCGGCCTTGGGCGCGGCGGCACGTTCGAGTGCGAGAAATTCCGCGTCGTATTCCAGGTCGTCACCCGACGGGGTGTCATCGCTGATCGGCGCCAGCAAGGACTCCAGATTGAATTGCCTCATGGCTTTACACCGCAGCTGGAAGGGTTTCGGCATTATCACAAATTATGGATACAAAACCAGTTGTTCAATCCGTTCAGGAGGTGCCCGAAAACCGGTTGGCGGCGGGTATCCATATGCCCGGGCCAGTTAGCCTGCAAATATTGAAAAATGGAATGGAACACAGGCGATCGCAGCCTGATGCGAATCACTCGGGTCTGCTGATCAACCCTGCGCCGCGCGATAGCGAAAATCCGTGCCCGGGATTTTCGCTATTCGTCCTCAGGCTCACCCTGGTCCGGCGCAACATAGTCGGGATCTTCCGAATCGCGCGCGTGTGCGATCGCGTTCTGCAGGCGAAGGTTAAGCCTGTCCCAGGCCAGGATCACCTTGCCCGAGTGAACGGCATCGACAGCTGAGAGCGATACCACGAAATCGCCCGCGTTTTCGATATAGATGACCAGCTCCGGCAGGCCGTGGCGGATTTCGCGAACGGAGCCGACTCCTTCGTCGCCGTCGGCGACGAAGACCATGAATCCCTCGCGGATCTGTTCATGCATGACGCGCTCCACCTGTAGCATTTTTCAGCGGGCGAAGCGCCTTATCCATGCGCTGTAGTTGTCGACAAAGCCCTGCAGGAATTTCCGGGTGCCATCGTTGCTGATCGAACCGTCGTCGGCGATCAATTCGTCCTTGAAATGGATAAACACTTCCGGCTGGGCCAGCACGGGCACGTCCAGATAGGCCAGCACGTTGCGCAGATGTTGTTGCGCCAGTGCCGTGCCAGTCGAGCCGACCGAGGTACCGATCACCGCACCGGGTTTGCCAGCAAACGAGTTGGTGCCCCAGGGGCGCGAGGCGATGTCGATGGCGTTCTTGAGCACGCCGGGTATCGAGCGGTTGTATTCGGGCGTGACGAACAGCAGTCCGTCGGCCGATTCAATATCCTTCTTCAGGCGGATGGCGGCTGCCGGATAGGCGGCATCGAAATCCTGCGAATAAAGCGGCAGATCGTTGATCTGGACATGCTTGAAGCCGAATTCGGCCGGGGCGAGCTTTTCAATTGCACGGGCAAGCCGGCGGTTGAACGAATCCACGCGCAGACTGCCAACCAGTACGGCGATCTTCAGCTGACTCATGGACGCTTCTCCTGTGAGTGGCGCTAAGGCGGACAAGCAACGTACGGTCTTGAAGCGGCGCCAAGGCAATCCGTCGCCCAATAGCTTTTCGGCGGAAAGCGGTGGCACGTGCATTTGTGCATGCGGGTGACCCAATCTACGCCGGTGTGGTGTCAAATCCAATCACGAGGTCGCGCCCGGTAGGGCAGGGTTCCCATACTCCAATCCCCCGTTGCCGAGGACGGGTCGATTTCGCCGGTCGTTGCGGCAACGACTGTTGCAGCCGTGTACTCTTGGCGGTCAGCCAAGGCACCTGCCTTCACCCGTTTGTCTTCAACTCGTGAATAACGCCCATGCAAGCCATTGAAGCCCTGATCGACGATGCCTTCGCGCGTCGTAGCGAACTGACCCATGCCGAAATCGAGACCCACCTTCGCCCCGCGGTGAACCAGGTGATCGAGTTGCTCGAATCCGGCGAGCGCCGCGTGGCCGAACCGGATGGCCACGGCGGCTGGACGGTGAACCAGTGGCTCAAGAAGGCCGTGTTGCTGTATTTCCGCATCAACGACAACCGCGTGGTCGACGGTGGTCCGGCACAGGCATTCGACAAGGTTCCGCTGCGCTTCGCCCACGGCAATGACACCGAGCTGCAGAACCTTGGCGCGCGCGTGGTGCCCGGTGCGCTGGTGCGTCGCGGCGCGCATATCGCGAAGGATGCGGTGCTGATGCCGAGCTACGTCAACATCGGTGCCTACGTGGGTGCCGGCACGATGGTCGATACCTGGGCCACGGTGGGCTCCTGTGCGCAGATCGGCGCTGGCGTGCACCTGTCCGGCGGCGTCGGCATCGGTGGGGTGCTGGAGCCGCTGCAGGCCAACCCGACCATCATCGAGGACAACTGCTTCGTCGGTGCGCGTTCGGAAGTGGTCGAAGGGGTGGTGGTGGAACGCGGCAGCGTGATCGGCATGGGCGTGTTCCTGGGCCAGAGCACACGCATCTACAATCGCGCCACCGGCGAAACCAGTTATGGCCGCGTGCCGGCCGGCAGCGTGGTGGTATCCGGCAGCTTGCCGGCGAAGGACGGCAGCCACAGCCTGTATGCCGCGATCATCGTCAAGCAGGTGGATGAGAAGACGCGCAGCAAGACCGGCATCAACGAACTGCTGCGGAGCGCCGAATGAGCCCGGTCATCTACGGTCTGCCCAATTGCGATACCTGCAAGAAGGCACGCAACTGGTTGGCCCGGTTCAACGTCGAACACAGCTTCGTCGACTACCGCGCGGATCCCGTGCCGGCGGCCACGCTGAAAGCCTGGGCGCAGCAGCTCGGCGGCTGGGAGAAACTGGTCAACAAGTCCTCGACCACCTGGCGCAACCTGCTGCCGCAGCGCAAGAACCCCGGCAGTGATCCGGAGTGGACGCTGCTGCTGAAGGAATACCCGGCGCTGATCCGCCGCCCGGTGGTCGTGCAGGCAGACGGTTCAGTGAGCGTCGGCTACACCGACAACGGCTTCAAGAAACTGTTCGGTCATTGATGCCGACATGACGAATCATCGAGCGCGGCGGTTTGCGAGCAATCTGCGGATCGAGCGCGATAATGGCGCGCTTTACGCACGGCTGGCTGAGCTGGCCACCGATGCGCGATTGAGTCGTGTCTATCGGCGCATCGCCGCTGGCGAACAGGCCAACGCGGGTTTCTGGGAGGCGCGCCTGCGCGAGCTCGGCATGCCTGTGCCGCCCATGCGCGTCGGCCTGCGCGTGCGCGCGTTGAGCTGGTTCGCGCAGCGCTTCGGCACGGAGTTCGTGATGCCGACCGTGGTGCGGCTGGAACATGCCGACCACGACGACACGCCGGTGGATCGCAGCGGTCATCGCGACCATTTCGTGTCGCCGCGCGAGCATGGCATGCTCGATGGCCGGCACCGCACGCAGAGCGGCAATACGCTGCGCGCCGCGGTGCTGGGAGCCAACGACGGGCTGGTTTCCAATGTCAGCCTGGTGATGGGCATGGCTGGGGCAGTATCGGGCGATCGCGCCGTGCTGCTGGCTGGCCTTGCCGGACTGGTGGCCGGTGCCTGCTCGATGGCACTGGGCGAATGGCTGTCGGTGAACAGTTCGCGCGAGTTCTACCAGGCGCAGATCACCGAGCGGGCCGAGCGCCTCGCGGTGGCACCGGAAGATGGCCTGGAGCACATCGCGGGCATTTATCGCGAGAAAGGGCTGGAACCGAATGCTGCCGAACACCTGGCCGAGCATATCGCGGAGACGCCGCGCGCCGCGCTGGACATGCTGGTGCGCGAGGACCTGGGCGTCGACCCGGGCGAACTCGGCGGCTCGGCGTATGGCGCAGCGGTCTCGTCGTTCTGCCTGTTTGCGTGCGGTGCGCTGTTTCCGGTGGCGCCGTACTTCTTCCTTGGCGGCCATGCGGCGCTGCTGGGCAGCATCGGCTCCACCGCGGCCGGGCTGACCCTGATCGGCATCGGCACCTCGCTGTTCACCGGACGCAGCATGCTGTTCTCGGTGGCTCGCCAGTTCGGCATCACCGCGGCGGCCGCCATGATCACCTATGCGGTGGGCCATCTGCTGGGTGTGCTGCTGGGCGGCTGATCGGGCTGACGGCAAGCCGGTGCGCGGGCTTGGTATGCTGCGCAGGCTTTTGCCTCCCTGGTCTACCGTGAGTGTCCATGTCCGACGTCCTTGATCTAGCCTGTGACCTGATCCGCCGCCGCTCGGTGACGCCGGAAGATGCGGGTTGCCTGCCGCTGCTGGGCGAGCGACTGACCCATGCGGGTTTTCGGGTCGAGCATCTGCGTTACGGTGAGGTTGACAACCTATGGGCAACGCACGGCGACAGCGGCCACACACTGGCCTTTCTCGGTCATACCGATGTGGTGCCGAGCGGGCCGGAAGCGTCGTGGCAGAGCCCGCCATTCGAGCCGACGATCCGCCATGGCCGTCTATACGGCCGCGGTGCTGCCGACATGAAAGGTTCGGTGGCGGCGATGGTGGTGGCGCTGGAGCAGTTCGTGGCGGCGCATCCTGATCATCGCGGCCGGGTCGGCCTGCTGCTGACCAGCGACGAGGAGGGGCCGGCCAATCTCGACGGAGTGCGCAAGGTGGTCGAGCATTTTCGTGCCATCGGCGAGCGCATCGACTGGTGCGTGGTCGGCGAGCCGTCGGCGAAGGAAAAGCTGGGTGACCTGATCCGCGTGGGCCGTCGCGGCTCGCTGTCGGGCACGCTCAGCGTGCGTGGCGTGCAGGGGCATGTGGCGTATCCGGAGAAGGCGCTGAACCCGATCCATGCATTCGCGCCGGCCCTGGCCGAGCTGGCTGCCGAGCGCTGGGACGAAGGCAATGGCGACTTTCCACCGACTTCGTTCCAGGTTTCCAACCTCAACGCAGGTACCGGCGCCAACAACGTGATTCCCGGCGGACTGCGGGCGCTGATCAATTTCCGTTATTGCACGGCCAGTCGTGCGGAGGATCTGCGTGCGCGCACCGAGGCGATCCTGCGCCGGCATGGCCTCGACTTCGAGTGCGAGTGGAACCTTTCCGGCGAGCCGTTCCTCACGCCGCCGGGCGGCCTGCTGCGCAAGACCGTGGTCGGCGTATGCCGCGAGCTGTACGGTCTCGATCCCGAACAGAGCACCGGCGGCGGCACTTCGGATGGCCGCTTCATCGCGCCGATGGGCGCCGAAGTCGTCGAGATCGGCCCGGTCAATGCAACGATCCACAAGGTGGACGAGTGCGTCGCACTGGAGGAGCTGGAGCAATTGCCGGCGATATACCGGACGGTTTGTGAACGATTGCTGCTGCGTGAAGACTTGCGATAGGCATGCATCGATTCCGTGTGGCACTGTCCCATCTGGCGATCGGGACTGGAACGTGCGGATCAGTACATGTCGGAAAGCATCGAAAGCGAGTCATCCATGGCACTTGGGCATGCCCCCTGGCCAGCCGACGAACTGGAGCGCGTGGCGACGTGTCCGGTATGTGGCGGCAGTGACCGCGACATGCTCCACGGCGGCCTGGTGGACAACGCCTTCTTCGTCGCTCCGGGCCGCTGGAATCTCTATCGTTGCACGCATTGCCACAGTGCCTATCTTGACCCGCGACCGAACGAGGCGGGCATCGGCAAGGCCTATGGGGTCTATTACACGCACGCCGCCGAAAGCCCGCGTGGCGGGTCGGGCAACCCGGGTGCCGTGCGGCAGCTGAAGCTGGCATTGACGAACGGCTATCTCAATTCCCGCTACGGCACGCGGCGGCAGCCGGCAAGCAGGCTGGGCGTGTGGCTGGCGAAGGTTTTGCCGGTGCGCCGGCAGAAGCGCGATGCGGAGTTTCGCTATCTGCCAAAGCCGCGACCGGGCCAGCGCCTGCTGGACATCGGTTGTGGCAATGGCGACTTTCTGGTGAACGCGCGCGACGCAGGCTGGAGCGTGACAGGGATCGATACCGATCCCAAGGCGGTGGCGGTCGCGCGGCAGCGCAACCTCGATGCCAGGGTGGGTTCGGTCGATTTGTTCGCCAGCGAATCGGCTTGTTTCGACGTCGTCACGCTGAGCCATGTGCTGGAACATCTGCATGAACCCAGGTGCTTCCTCCAGGCCGTCCATCGCCTGCTGAAGCCCGGTGGCGTGATCTTTGTCGATACCCCGAACATCGAAAGCCGCGGGGCGCGATATTGGGGCAGGAACTGGCGCGGTCTGGAAACACCGCGGCATCTGCTGCTTTTCAGTCGTGCCGGATTGCTTGGCATGTTGAAGGCCGCCGGCTTCGAGAGCATCCAAACGAAGCGGCGCACGGCCGTCAGGCGATCGATGTACCTGGCCAGCCTGCGGATGCAGATGGGCAAGTCGCCAGACCGGTCGGAGCCGGCCCGCTTGCCGTGGCTGATGCGCCTCCGTCTGAGCTGGCCGGTGGCCAGCGTGCGGGAGGATGAGTTCCTGACGTTCCTGGCGCGGAAAGGCCGTGCATGAGGAGCACCATACGGCGGTGGGTTTCGCCCGAATCAGGCTCAGCCTGCGGCTGGCTCCAGTATCAACGTGTGCTGCGCCGATCCCGGCAATAACGGGGTGGGGCGGCCCTTGACCCAGTCCGCATGTCCCGCGCCGAAATAAGGCGACAGCGGGTGGTCGCTCTGCCCACCGGGCATCTCCAGGATGCCCTGCGCCTCATGGCCAGGCGCCACGTCGAAGCGTTCGGACGCTCCGAAGCCGGGAGCGGCGACGCGCGGCATGTTGTTGTCGCCAGGCAGCGGCTGGTCGGGCATGTCGATCAGACGGCCGAGCCAGTGCGGCAGGGCCGCAGACAGCGGGTGATTGATCTCGCTGGGGTTGTGCTCGCCCCAGGTGCGTGCGGCGAGCCCGCCAGGCTGCTGGCCGAGTTCGGTGGCCGTCTGGCGTGCGGCGTCGACAAGCAGGGCCGGCCAATCGTGGTATTTCGGATCGAGCAACTGCATCGGTTGGGCCTGGATCAGCGCCCATACCGCGGCTTCGGCGCTGTTTTCGCCGGGCCAGCTGAAGTCGCCGTAGCGCCGCTTCACCTGTGCCGCGAACGGTGCCAGCACCGCCTGGCTGACCTTGCTGCGGAACGCGCGCACCAGGCGGTAGTCGACGCTATCGATCGCGGCGTGGCCTTGCCAGGTCGCGCTGAGCTGACGCAGTTGCTGCAGAGCCGGATCCCGATGGTCGGCCAAGGTCTGCTGCAGCAGCTGTTGCCAGCGGCTCAGCAGCACGGCGCGGTTATCCAGCTGGATATCGAGCAGGTCGGCGGGGGTGAAGCCGGCGCGTGCGCGCAGATCGTCGCGGATCTGCTGCGCGCGCGCGCCAAGGTCGTGGCCGCCATTGCCGAGCAGGGCCAGCGCATCGCCGTCCACCGTGCGGTTGTTGGCCGTCCACAGGCGGCCGTCGGCGGGATTCTCGACACGCGGATACTGCGCCGGGGCGGCCCAGCCCTGCCAGCCGCTGCCGGGTTTGGTCCAGTCGGACGGCAGCTGCGGATCGATGCCGACACGCAGCGGAATGCTGTTGCCGGCCAGGGTCCAGCCGACATGCCCGGCGCTGTCGGCGACCAGCAGGTTCTGTGGCGGCATGCCGAGCCGCGGCGCGAGGTCCAGGGCGCTGACCACGTCAGGCATGCGCTCCAGCTGCATCAGTTCGACGTTGTAGCCGCGCGGCAGCGCGCCGATCCAGGCCAGGGCCAGTGGCGTACCGTCGGTGTCCTTGGCCATGATCGGACCCCAGCGGGTGTCCTCGACCTTGAGCAGGGTATCCGGCCGGCCCTTGACCTGGATGTGCTCGTCATGGCTCTCGATGCGTGCCCAGCCTTCGGGCACCTTGTAGCGGCCGGGATCGGCCGGGTCGCGCAGCACGCGGACCCAGTCCAGCCAGTCGCCATAGCTGTTGGTGAAGCCCCAGGCGATCTGGCCGTTGGAGCCGACCACGACGGCCGGCGTGCCGGGCAGGCTGACGCCGTTGACGTCGCGCAGACCGTTCGGCGCGTGCGGATCGGGGTAGCGCAGGCGCGTGCGGAACCAGATGTTGGGTACCCGCAGGCCCAGGTGCATGTCGTTGGCGAGTATGCCCGCACCGCTGCTGGTAAGCGTGCCCGCGACCGCGAAACTGTTGCTGCCTGGGCGTGCTGGATCGAGCGCCGATGCCAGTGCGGCGAGGCTGCCCTGCGGTACGGCTGGCGCGGCGCGGCGCAGGTCGAATACGTCGGCGGCCGGAATCACCGGTGCAGGCGACAAGGCTCCTTTCAGCGGTGCTTCCCAGTCGGGGTCGGGCGCCAGCAGGAAATCCACCAGTGGGCCGGGTAGCGCCGCGCGCATCTGGGCGATGTGCAGCTCGCGCTCGTTGCGGCCGTCGCCGTTGAGATCCAGGTACATCGCGGCGATCACCAGGGCGGTGTCTTCCGATCGCCACGGCTGCGGCTTGCTGCCGAGCAGCATGTACTCCCACGGCCGCACACGCAGATCGGTGAGGCCGGCGTTGACGCCGTCGCGGTAGCGGTCCAGTTCAAGCTTCTGTGCTGCAGGCAGCTGCGCATAAGCCGCTTCGACGACCGCACGCAGGCGGTGGCGACGATGGTTCAGGTCGAGCTTGAGCGCTGCCGGACCGACCAGCGCGGACAATTCGCCGGCGGCCACGCGGCGCATCAGGTCCATCGCGAAGTAGCGCTCCTGCGCATGCACGTAACCGAGCGCATAACTGATGTCGCTGCGGCTTTTTCCCTCGATGGTGACGGTGCCCAGCGCATCGCGGCTGATGCTGACGCTGGCGCCGAGGCCGGGCAGCGGGCGCTTGCCATCGAGCAGGGCACGGCTGCCGGCGAGCAGCCACCAGCCGGTGGCGAAGGCGCTCAGCAGCAGGGCCAGCAGCGCGAGCAGAATGCCGCGCAGCATGCGCCAGCGGCCAGTCGACCGGGTGTGCGCCGTCATGGCTTGGCAAACACGGCAAAGATGCCTGCATACGGTTTGACCATCAGGGCCGGTGCGCCGGCGTAGCCCTCGCCGTCGACATACAACTGCGAAATACTGCCATCCAGATAGAGCGCGTCTCGGCAGCCCAGCTTGTCGCGGAACAGCCGTCCGAAGGTATGGAAGTTTACGGGGGCCTCGCTGACGGCAAAGATCACCTGGGTCGGGGTTTTCACGCACACGCCGCTGCGCCATTTCAGGCTGGCGGAGTCGTCGACGAACTGCTCGTTGAGCTTGCCGTCGATCAGCAGCATCGGACCGGACTGGGTGGCCCACTGCGCGGGCTTGCCGTCGGCCTTGAATGCGGCGCTGCTGCGTACGGCGGCATGGCCGTCCGGATACACCGCGAAAACGCCGTTCGGCAGCAGCGAGAAATTGCCGGAGGCGGGATTGCCGTGCGACAGGTTCAGCGGCACGGCGGTCTTGCCGTTTTCCACATACAGGCCGAGCGGCGCGAACTGCTTGTCGTAGATCCCCGCATTGGTGGCAAACAGTAAGCGCTGGCCGCGCGCCTCGCCCCACTGGCGCAGCGCATCGATGCTGCCGAACGGCTGGCCGCTCTGCGGGTCGCGCCAGTGCAGGCTCAGCGGCTCGCGCCGGAGATCCAGCCGCACCACGCGGTAATTCTGGCCCTCGAAGGCCACTTCGCGGCTATCCAGCGCCTTGGCCGACGAGGTGCAGCCGGACAGGCAGCCCAGCAGCGCCAACGCCGGCAAGCTGCGGAGAAGGCGATGAGCGAGGCGATCGCGTCGTGATGGTTGAGCATGGGAACGCATGTGTCGATGGTCGCCGCCCAGCCGTGCCGGTGCAAGTCCGGCAAGAGGCCCCTATCGGAACCTCGAAAAATCATCGTCATCCCTGCGAAGGCAGGGAGCCAGTGCCTTTTGATTCAGTCACTGAAAGCCGCTGGATTCCTGCTTGACCAGCCGTTCGGCTGTGAAACCGCAGGAATGAAGAGAAATAGCCCGGTTTCGGGACTGCTTGTGCAGTGTGTGGTCAGGCGCGTGCAGGTGACTGCCGCTAGACTTTGCCTTTTGCCGTGGACTTCATCCATGCCGTATACCCCGATCGTGGCCACGCTCGGCTACGTGCTGTCGCCAGATCGCAGCGAAGTGCTGATGATCCACCGCAACGCGCGTCCGGACGACCTGCACCTGGGCAAATACAATGGCCTTGGCGGCAAGATGGAGGCGGGCGAGGACATCGCCGCCTGCATGCAACGCGAGATCCTCGAAGAGGCCGGCATCGTCTGCGAGTCGATGCGCCTGCGCGGCACGCTGAACTGGCCGGGTTTCGGCAAGCATGGCGAGGATTGGCTGGGCTTCATCTTCGTCATCGATGGCTATCGCGGCGAGCCGCACCGCGGCAATCACGAAGGCACGCTGGAATGGGTGCGGCGCGACAGGCTGATGGAGCTGCCGATGTGGGAAGGCGACCGCCATTTCCTGCCGCTGGTGTTCGACGACGATCCGCGCCCGTTCCATGGCGTGATGCCGTATCGCGACGGTCGCATGCAATCGTGGTCGTATACGCGGCTGTAGCGGTTTGGTCCGGCGCTGGCAGCCTCGACCGCTCCCGCCAGAGTTGCCCGGGCTACGGCACATCGGCCAGCCATGCCGCGCTGGCGAACTTGCCTTGCGCCATGGCTTCGGCGGCGGCCAGTTCGTCTGCTTGCAGGCTGCCATCGGCCAGGCCGTGCAGGCGGCGAAAGGTGGCGATCATGTGTTCGATCACCGCTTCGCGCGGCAGGCCAGTCTGGCTGCGCAGCGGGTCGACCCGCTTGGCCGCGCTGGCGGTGCCCTTGTCGGACAGCTTTTCGCGGCCGATGCGCAGCACGTCCAGCATCTTGGCGGCGTCGATGTCGTAGGCCATCGTCACGTGATGCAACACGGCGCCGCCACGATGCGTCTGCGCCGCGCCGGCGATCTTGCCCCCTGCGGAGGTGATGTCGTTGAGCGGCTGGTACCACGCCTTGATGCCCAGTTCGCCGAGTGCCTGCAGCACCCAGGCGTCGAGGAAGGCATAGGCTTCCTGAAACGACATGCCCTTGATCAGCGAAAGCGGGGCGTAGATCGAGTAGGTGATCGTGTTGCCCGGCTCGATGAACATCGCGCCGCCGCCGCTGACCCGGCGTACCACCTCGATGCCGTGGCGTTGTGCGGCTGCGGCGTCGACTTCGTTGCGCAGCGACTGGAAGCGGCCGATCACTACCGCCGGCGCGGCCCATTCCCAGATGCGCAGCGTCGGGGCGCGGCGATCGGCGCCGACCTCATGGGTCAGCACGTCGTCCAGCGCCATGTGCAGGGCGGGCGATTGCGGAATGGTGTGGATCAGCTGCCAGTCGTGGTCGCGCCAGTCGGTGCGCATCATGCCTCGGAACCCCGGTGCAGGGCACGGCCCACGGCGACCGCGATCGCCTCCGGCGACACGCCGTACATCATCACGTCAGGTGACAGCGCAGCGCGCAGCGCGTTGGCCAACGTGGCCTCGCCGGCATCCGCCGGTTGACCGTCCAGCGCGGCATTGATCCTGTGCAATGCACTGTCAGGCTCAAGGAAGAAGTCGCCGCTCAGCTGCACTTTCGCCAGGCGGCCGTCATGCACGTCAAGGTCGATCACCACCAGCTTGCCGCCGGGCATCTTGTACTCACCGTGCATCGTTCGCTTCCCTACGTTGCGAATAGCTGACCCGGCATGCTGGACTTGCTGATCGCCAGCCAAGCGTCATGTGGCTCCTGGCTCAGTAGCCGTGACTGCCATGGAAATTGCCCTGGCCGACACCGACCGAGAAGCTGATGGCGCCGGTGGGGTGGTCGCAATCGCCGAGGGGCTTGGTGATATTGACTTCGCCGGTCTGGTAGTTGCCGCTCACGTGGTTGCCGGCGACCACGCCCATGCCTACGCTGCCGTGCACCTGGGCATCGTTGTACTTGGAGTCGTCGCAGGTCGCTGCATCGGCGGTTCGGCTATCGCTCATGCGTCCGCTGGTATCGCCGTAATACGTGCCCGGTGCCGACTTGGCGGTTGCTGCGGTGGAGCTGGCGCTTGCCGGCTGGGCGGTGGTCGAGCTGGAGGCCGGTATGTCGCCGGGTGGCAGCTTGAGGTTCAGTGGCTTGGTGGCCGTTTGCGCCCAAGCCGAACCGACCAGCAGGGCGCCTGCCAAGGCGATGATCAGACGTTTCATGTTCATACGTGCTCCGGAGATATGACGTGTTCAACGCACGATGCTGGGTTGGCGTGCACATCCCTATTTGAAACACCGGGCCCCAGGAAGTTCCTGCCGCTCCTCGGGTCAGGCCGTCGTCTCGATCCGCTCCACCCGGCGCAGGCCGCGTGGCAAGAGGCCGCCGCGGGTGGCGCGGTTGCCGCCGTACTCGACCAGGTCTGACCATTTCAGGGTGAGTTTACGCTGACCGGCGTAGAGGGTGACCTCGCCCCTGCCCTCGCTGACCACGGCGACGCCGGCGATGCGTTCGTCGCCGCTGGCGAGTTTCGCCTTCGGCACCTCGATCAGCTTGTTGCCCTTGCCCTTGTCCAGCTCCGGCAACTCGGCCACCGAGAACATCAGCAGGTGGCCTTCGGTGGTGACCACCACGATGCGATCCCGGGCCGGGTCGGCGCTGACCTGCGGCGCAAGGACATGCGCGCCATCGCTGAGGCTGATGATCTGCTTGCCGGCCTTGTTGCGTCCGGTGAGCGACTCGAAGCGGGTGACGAAGCCGTAGCCGAAATCGGTGGCGAGGATCAGCCGGGTATCGTTATCGCCGGCGATCAGCGCATCGAAGCTGGCCCCCGCCGTCGGGCTGAAGCGCCCGGTCAGCGGTTCGCCATTGCCGCGCGCCGAGGGCAGCGTATGCGCCGGGGTGGAATAGCTGCGACCGGTGGAATCGATGAACGCCACCTGCTGGGTGGTGCGTGCCTTCACCGCGGCGAGCAGGCCGTCGCCTTCGCGATAATTCAGGCCTTCGGCGTCGATGTCGTGGCCCTTGGCCGCGCGTGCCCAGCCCTTCTGGCTCAACACCACGGTGACCGGTTCGCTGGCGACCAGCGCACTCTCGTCCAGCGCCTGCGCGGCTTCGCGCTGTACCAGCGGCGAGCGGCGGTCGTCGCCGAACTTGGCGGCGTCGGCACGCAGCTCGTCCTTGATCAGCCCCTTCAGCTTGGCTGGCGATTTCAGCAGCACGCTGATCTTCGCGCGCTCTTCTTCGAGCTGGTCGCGCTCGGCGTTGATCTTCATCTCTTCCAGCCGCGCCAGCTGGCGCAGGCGGGTTTCGAGGATGTAGTCGGCCTGTTCCTCCGACAGCTTGAAGCGGGCGATCAGGACGGGCTTGGGCTCGTCCTCGCTGCGCACGATGCGGATCACTTCATCGAGATTGAGATAGGCGATGCGCAGCGCCTCGAGCAGGTGCAGGCGGCGCTCGACCTTGGCCAGCCGGTGTTCCAGCCGCCGGGTGACCGTGCTGGTGCGGAACGCCAGCCATTCGGTCAGGATGCGCTTGAGGTCTTTGACCTGCGGCCGGCCGTCCAGGCCGATCATGTTGAGGTTGACGCGGAAGCTCTTTTCCAGATCCGTCGTCGCGAACAGGTGCTGCATCGTCTCGTCCGCATCGACGCGGTTCGAGCGCGGCACGATCACCAGGCGAATCGGGTTCTCGTGGTCGGACTCGTCGCGCAGGTCCTCGATCATCGGCAGTTTCTTCGCGCGCATCTGCGCGGCGATCTGTTCGAGGATCTTCGACGGGCTGACCTGATGCGGCAGCGCGGTGATCACGATGTTGCCTTCCTCGCGCTGGTACACCGCGCGGGCACGCACCGAACCGCCGCCGCTCTGGTACATCGCCAGCAGGTCGGCGCGCGGGGTGATGATCTCCGCCTCGGTCGGGTAATCCGGGCCGCGCACATGCTCGAACAGGTCGGCCACGGTGGCGTCCGGGTCGTCCAGCAGGCGGATGCAGGCGCTGGCCAGCTCGCGCAGGTTGTGCGGCGGGATGTCGGTGGCCATGCCCACCGCGATGCCCATCGAGCCGTTCAGCAGCACGTGCGGCACGCGTGCCGGCAGCCAACTCGGCTCCTCCAGGGTGCCGTCGAAGTTCGGTACCCAGTCGACCGTGCCCTGGCCGAGCTCGCCCAGCAGCGCCTCGGCGATCGGGCTGAGCTTGGACTCCGTGTAACGCATCGCCGCGAAGCTCTTCGGGTCGTCCGGCGAGCCGAAGTTGCCCTGGCCGTCGACCAGCGGATAGCGGTACGAGAACGGCTGCGCCATCAGCACCATCGCTTCGTAGCAGGAGCTGTCGCCGTGCGGATGGAACTTGCCGATCACGTCGCCGATGGTGCGGGCGGATTTCTTCGGCTTGGCGGTGGCGGCCAGGCCCAGCTCGCTCATCGCGTAGATGATGCGCCGCTGTACCGGCTTGAGGCCGTCACCGACGAAGGGCAACGCGCGGTCCAGCACCACGTACATCGAGTAGTCGAGATAGGCCCGCTCGGCGTACTCCTTGAGCGGGATCTGTTCGTAATTGGCTTGCAGGTTCATGGGCTTGCATCAATCAGGTAGCGCGCAGGCTGCGCGGATAACCGGACGATGGTGCCAGAAAGCGCCGAACTCGTGTAGGAACGCCCCGTGCCTGATGGTTCTTGCGGCGAATGCGCGAATGGCGTCGCGCACGGGCGTACTCCAAACAAAAGCAGAGGCGCGGATTATTGGCGCGCTGCTTCGATACCCAGCTTGCGCAACTGCGCCTGCACGCTGTCCGGGCCGGCCAGGTGCGCGGCGCCGACGGCGATGAACACGGTGCCGGGCTGCTGCAGCATGGTGGCGATCTTGCCGGCCCAGGCCTGGTTGCGCTGTACCAGCAGGCGTTGATAGAGCTCCGGCGACTGCCGGCGGATCTCGTCGTTCTCGAGTTGCGCGATGTTGTCCGTATCGCCGTCCTTCCATGCGCTGATCAGTCGGGTGAGTTCGGTCGGCCCTTTGTCGATGTCGCGCAGGGCCGAGCGCAGGAAATCCAGCTGCACGCCCGGCGGCAGGTCGGCCAGCATGCGGATCTGCTGCTCGGAAGTCTCCATGCCGTTCACCGGCTTGCCGGCCTGCAGCATCTGTGCCTTGAGCAACTTGTCCACGCCATGGGCAGGGTCGAGCCCGGCCTTGAGCAGCGGCTGCACGGTCAGCGTCAACGCAGCCAGCCACGGCCGCATGATCTGCAGGGTCTGCGCACCGCCAGGAAGGCCAGCGCTCTGGGCGGCTTGTTGCAAGGTGGCGTTTTCGGTGGCGCTGAGCTGATCCGACAGCGGATGGGTTGGATCCAGGCCGTACTGCAACACCAGCGACTGCATGGTCGCCGTATCGTCGTCAGCCAGCTCGATGGTCAGCGAGTCGCTGGCGGCGAGTGCCTTGTCCAGCGCCGGGTAATGCCAGTCGGCATCGTTCGGCAGCAAGTGCACGGTGCCGAACAGGTAGATGGTGGTGTGGGCATTGCGCACGACCCACAGCGCCGGGTTGGCGATGGCTGCCATGGGCAGCAGCAGGGCGACGCATACAAGCAGGCGGGCGAGCGAGACGGGCTTCATGCCTGACAGTGTCGCGGCAAGCGCGGAGCGGATTCAATCACGCCGTGCACGCAGATTTTGCCGTGTGCCGGAAGATGGGCGCATGCCGAGGGCATGTGCCGAGGCGCCATCGAGGTTATTCCGCGGTACTACGCGCCGGGCCAGGATTGAGCACAAGGCCATGCGGGTCGCGCATGTAGCAGCGCGGTACCAAGCGACTTCCTCGATGACCGCGCAGCCGGCGGCCTGCAATCGCCGCCTGGTGGCCTGGATGTCCGTGACGAGAAAGTCGAACACAGGTCCATGCGGATGGCCGCGTTCGACATGGAGGTAAAACGCGCCGGTCCCGAAACCCATCAGCGTGTCGCTGCGGCGGCTGACCGGCAGGCCAAGCAGCGCGCCATAAACGCAATGGCCTCGTCCCATGCATCGGTACGGATGATGACGTCGCGCGAAGACCGGAGGGCTTCTGCCATGGCGGCATCCTGATGGTGATGCACGACGTCAGCGCGCTGCACGATAGCCGCCGGATACGCCGTGCGGGCTCAGCACGAGCTGCCACAACTGATCGCGACGACTGCGGAAGACCGCGGTGGAAACCGACAGGTAGTAGTGCCACATGCGCCGGAAGCGCTCGTCGTAGCGGGTCGACAGTGCCGGCCACGCGGCATCGAAGTTGGCGCGCCACGCGGTCAGCGTGCGGTCGTAGTCGGCACCGAAGTTGTGCCAGTCCTCGACCACGAACAGGTCTTCCATGGCGGCGGTGAGCTGGCTGGCGGCGGGAATCATCGAGTTGGGGAAGATGTACTTGTCGATCCACGCATCGGTCTGCGCGGGTGCGCCGTTGCTGCCGATGCAGTGCAGCAGCGACAGGCCGTCGTCCTTCAGGCAGCGGCTTACCGTCTCGAAATACGCGCGATAGTTCTTGCCGCCGACATGCTCGAACATGCCGATCGAATACACCGCGTCGAAGCCTTCGTTGATGTCGTGGTAATCCTGCAGGCGGATCTCGATCGGCAGTCCGGCGCACAGCTCACGCGCATAATCGGCCTGCTCCTGCGACACGGTGATGCCGACACCCTCGATGCCGTAGTGTTCGGCGGCATACTTCAGCGCCTCGCCCCAGCCGCAGCCGATGTCCAGCACGCGCTGGCCGGTCTTGAGCTGCAGCTTGCGGCAGACCAGGTCGAGCTTGGCCGCCTGCGCGTCGTCGAGGTTGTCGGCTTTTGCCCAGTAGCCGCAGGAATACACCAGCCGCTTGCCGAGCATGGCCTGGAACAGGTCGTTGCCGAGGTCGTAATGCACCCTGCCGATCTCGAACGCGCGCTCGCCGCGTTGCAGGTTGATGAAACGGGCCTTCAGATGGGCGAGCAAGGTGTCGAGGGTCTTCAGTTCCTGGTCCAGCCCGGCGGTGAGCAGCCGGGTGCACAGGCCGGGCAGGTCGTCCGCATCCCACCAGCCGTCCATGTAGGCTTCGCCCAGGCCCAGCGAGCCGTGCGCGAACACGCGCGCGTAAAGGCGCTCGTCATGCACGCACAGGTCGATCGGGGCATCGCCGTCGATGCGGATGCCGGCCTGCTCAAGCAGTTCGCTGGCGCGATTCTTCAAGTCGTCCTGGCCCATGCGTTGCCTCGCCGCGGATGAAGTCCGTGAATGTCAGTGCTTGCTCACCACGGCAAAGCTTGCCGGCCAGCGTGCATATGTGGCGTCGACGTCGGCCACGCGCACCAGTTGCAGCAGCAACTCGGCCTGATCCTCGCGCAGCAGGAACTCGATCTTGACTGGCAGATCGTCGGCCAGCTCAAAGAATTGTTCCTCGTGCAGCACGCCATGCCGACCGAATCCGGCGATCGCACGGAACACCGAGCCGCCGCCAAGGCCATGTTCCTTGGCCTGTCCCAACAACCATTCGGACAGCAGCATGCCGTCGTGCTTCGCGCGCAGATGGCAATAGAAGGTCAGGTGCACGCCCTGTTGCACGTTTTCCTGGTTCATGCGGTGCTCCTGTATCAGTGACGCAGCAGGCTGCGGGTGAGGAAGATGCCGAGCACGGTCATCGCCAACGAACCGACCACATGCACCGCCACGTGACCGCTGAACCACAGGTATTGCTGGCGCAGCAGCAGCGTGGCGGATTCGGCCGAGAAGGTGGAGAACGTGGTCAGTCCACCGAGGAAGCCGGTGAACACGAACAGCCGCAGTTCCGGCGGCAGCGTCTGGAAGTGATCGAAGAGGCCCATCACGCAACCCATCACCAGGCCGCCGGCGAGGTTCGCCGCCAAGGTGCCCAACGGCAGGGTGGGGAACAACGGGTTGAGCAGGACGCCCAAGCCCCAGCGCAGCCAGCAGCCCAAGGCGCCGCCGATGCCAATCGCAAAAAATCCGGTAAAGCCCACGAGCGCGTCTCCTGACAATGAAAGTGTCCGGTTGCCGCGGTGGCAGGCACGCCTGCGCCGCCGGAAGCCGGTGGTGCAGGCATCATCAACCTCAACGACGGACGAGAGGTGGTTTGTTCCGGGAATGCCGCAGGCGCTCGCGAAACGGGAGGCATGCCATCTCCCGTTGCCCATCGTAGTGGATCAGGCGGGCAGAGCGTCAAGGGCTCCGTGTGTACGGGTCGGGGTCGCGAACGTCAAACATCGTCGGCTGTTTCAGCGACGCGGCAGCAGCTTCGTTTGCCGAGTGCGCTCGACGCGCAGGGGAGCAGACAGGCTACCCTGATCCCGGTTTCCCTTTGCGATGTTTTTCATGTCCATTGTGCTCACCCCGTTCGCCCGCACCCGCCTGTTTCCCCGCAACGCTCGCCGCAACACCATCCAGGACTGCACGGCGGAGGAGTTCGAATGCCGCCTCAACGACGACGCCCCGCTGAAGGTGCTCGACGGCTACGCCTCGTTCTGCAAGCTGCATGTGCATCGCAACTGGACGTCGACGCGTTGCCTGACCGCACCCATCACCGAGGCCAACCGCCACTTGTTGCGTTCGGCGTATGAAGCGCGCTCGTCGGCGGAGCTGCCGGTACTGGTGCGCTGGTTCGAAGGGCTGGACGTGCCGGTGGCCAACTACCTCCTGGTCATCCTTTATGACCGTGAGCAGCTGGCCAGGGAAGGCACGCCTATCGAGGCCGACTGGGGTGTCGTCGGCTGCCTCTACACCGAGCTGCCGGAGGAGATCCCGATGGCGCCGATCACGATGATGCGCAATGCACTCGGGGTGGATGAGGGCGGTTCGGGCGTGCCGCTGGACCCCGCGGCGTACCGGCGCAGCGTGGCGTTCTGGGAGCAGAACGCGAACTGGCGGCCGTAGGGCACGCCACGCGACGCAAATGCTGTCGCCGCGGAAGTTATGCGGTGATTCCCCGGTTCTGCCCGGATCGAGCCCGCCCGCTACAATGGTGGATCGGATCGGGCGGTATGTGCCGCACCCGATCGTCCGTTCACGAACTCAGAAGCCAGTCATGAATACAGCCAACCGCAAGCCTTTGCCGGGGACTTCACTGGATTATTTCGACGCGCGCGGGGCGGTCGATGCGCTTCGTCCGGGCGCATACGCCACGCTGCCGTATTGCTCTCGCGTGTTTGCGGAGAACCTGGTGCGTCGTTGCGACCCGGCGACGCTGGACGCATCGTTGCTGCAATTGATCGAGCGCAAGCGCGATCTGGATTTCCCGTGGTTTCCGGCGCGCGTGGTCTGCCACGACATCCTCGGCCAGACGGCGCTGGTGGATCTGGCCGGCTTGCGCGATGCGATCGCCGAACAGGGCGGTGATCCGGCGCTGGTCAATCCGGTGGTGCCGACGCAGTTGATCGTCGATCACTCGCTGGCGGTGGAGGCACCGGGCTTCGACCGCGATGCGTTCGCGAAGAACCGTGCGATCGAGGATCGCCGCAACGAAGACCGTTTCCACTTCATCAACTGGACCAAGCGGGCGTTCAAGAACGTCGATGTGATTCCGCCGGGCAACGGCATCATGCATCAGATCAACCTGGAGCGGATGTCGCCGGTAGTGCACGCGGTCGATGGCGTGGCGTACCCGGATACGCTGGTCGGCACCGACAGCCACACGCCGCACGTGGATGCGCTGGGCGTGATCGCCATCGGTGTGGGCGGGCTGGAGGCCGAGAGCGTGATGCTCGGTCGCGCCTCATGGATGCGCCTGCCCGACATCGTCGGCGTGGAGCTGAGCGGCAAGCCGCAGCCGGGCATCACCGCGACCGATATCGTGCTGGCGTTGACCGAGTTCCTGCGCAACGAAAAAGTCGTCGGTGCGTATCTGGAGTTCTACGGTGAAGGCGCGACTGCACTGACCCTGGGCGACCGCGCGACCATCTCCAACATGACGCCGGAGTTCGGTGCGACCGCGGCGATGTTCCATATCGACCAGCAGACCATCGATTACCTGAAATTGACCGGCCGCGCGGACGAGCAGGTCAAGCTGGTGGAAACCTATGCCCGCGAAACCGGCTTGTGGGCCGATGCGCTGACCACCGCCGAGTACGAGCGCGTGCTGCACTTCGACCTGTCCGCTGTCGTCCGCACCATGGCCGGGCCGAGCAACCCGCACAAGCGGCTGCCGACCAGCGCGCTGGCCGAGCGCGGCATCGCCGGCAACCTGGGCCAGGCCCGCGCGCAGGAGGCCGAAGGCCTGATGCCCGACGGCGCGGTGATCATCGCGGCGATCACCAGCTGCACCAATACCAGCAACCCGCGCAACGTGATCGCGGCCGGTCTGCTGGCACGCAACGCCAACGCGCGTGGATTGACCCGCAAGCCGTGGGTGAAGACCTCGCTGGCGCCGGGTTCCAAGGCGGTGCAGATTTACCTGGAAGAGGCCAAGCTGCTGCCGGAGCTGGAGCAACTGGGCTTCGGCATCGTCGGCTTCGCCTGCACCACCTGCAACGGCATGAGCGGTGCGCTGGATCCGAAGATCCAGCAGGAAGTGATCGAGCGCGATCTGTACGCCACCGCCGTGCTGTCGGGCAACCGCAACTTCGACGGCCGCATCCACCCGTATGCCAAGCAGGCCTTCCTCGCCTCGCCGCCGCTGGTGGTCGCCTATGCCATCGCGGGCACCATCCGTTTCGATATCGAGAAGGACGTGCTGGGCATCGACAAGCAAGGCAACGCGGTCACCTTGAAAGATCTGTGGCCAACGGATGCGGAGATCGATGCCATCGTCGCCGCCAGCGTCAAGCCCGAGCAGTTCCGTCAGGTCTACGACCCGATGTTTGCCCGCAGCGGCATCAGTGGCCTCAAGGTCGATCCCCTGTACGAGTGGCGTGCGCAGAGCACCTATATCCGCCGGCCGCCGTATTGGGAAGGTGCGCTGGCCGGCGTCCGCACGATGACCGGGATGCGCGCGCTGGCCGTGCTGGGCGACAACATCACCACCGACCATCTGTCGCCATCCAACGCGATCCTCGCCAAGAGCGCCGCCGGCGAATACCTCGCGAAAATGGGCTTGCCGGAAGAGGACTTCAATTCCTACGCCACCCACCGCGGCGACCACCTGACCGCCCAGCGCGCCACCTTCGCCAACCCCAAGCTGTTCAATGAAATGGTGCGCAACGACGACGGTTCGGTGCGGCAGGGCTCGCTGGCGCGGATCGAGCCGGAAGGCCAGGTCACCCGCATGTGGGAAGCCATCGAAACCTACATGGCGCGCAAGCAGCCGTTGATCATCATCGCCGGCGCCGACTACGGCCAGGGCAGCTCGCGCGACTGGGCCGCCAAGGGCGTGCGCCTGGCTGGCGTGGAAGTGATCGTGGCCGAAGGCTTCGAGCGCATCCATCGCACCAACCTGGTCGGCATGGGCGTGCTGCCGCTGGAGTTCAAGCCGGGCGTCGACCGCAAGACGCTGGCCATCGATGGCAGCGAGACGTTCGATGTGACCGGTGAATGCACGCCGGGGGCGGAGATGAACCTGGTGATCCATCGGCGGAATGGCGAGCGCGTGGATGTACCCGTGACCTGCCGACTGGATACGGCGGAAGAGCTGCTGATCTATGAGGCTGGCGGTGTGTTGCAGCGGTTTGCGCAGGATTTCCTGGCGTCGGCGCAGGCTTGATGGGTTGTAAGAGCACCCCTCTCCCTCGATCCCTCTCCCGCAAGGGGAGAGGGAGGTGGCACGTTTGCAGGTGCGAGGTTTCTTGAAGCTTTTGAAAGCCCCTCTCCCCTTGTGGGAGAGGGGGTGGGGAGAGGGGGAGCATACTGACATGAACCACGAAACAGGATTCCCGATGAACCACCTTCCCCAGATCCGCATCCCTGCCGCCTATATGCGCGGGGGCACCAGCAAAGGCGTGTTCTTCCGCCTGCAGGATTTGCCCGCGGCAGCACAGGTGCCGGGGGCGGCGCGCGATGCGCTGTTGCTGCGGGTGATAGGCAGCCCCGACCCCTACGGCAAGCAGACCGACGGCATGGGCGGAGCGACCTCCAGCACCAGCAAGACAGTGATTGTGTCTGCCAGCGAGCGCCCGGATCACGACGTCGACTATTTGTTTGGCCAGGTATCCATCGACCAGCCGTTTGTGGACTGGAGCGGCAACTGCGGCAACCTGTCGGCGGCGGTCGGTTCGTTTGCGATCGCCAGTGGGTTGGTCGAGGCGAGCCGCGTGCCGCACGATGGCATCTGCACGGTGCGGATCTGGCAGGCGAATATCGGCAAGACCATCATGGCGCATGTGCCGATGACGGATGGCGAGGTACAGGAAACCGGTGATTTCGAGCTGGATGGGGTGACCTTTCCTGCCGCCGAAGTGCAGCTGGAATTTCTTGATCCGGCCGATGAGGGCGAGGGGGGCGGGGCGATGTTCCCGACCGGCAACGTGGTGGATGAGTTGGACGTGCCGGGTGTCGGCACGCTCACCGCCACGCTGATCAACGCCGGCATCCCGACCATTTTCGTCAACGCCGCCGCCGTCGGCTGCACCGGCACCGAATTGCAGGATGCGATCAACGGCGATGCGAAGGCGCTGGCGATGTTCGAGACGATCCGTGCCCATGGCGCGGTGCGGATGGGTTTGATCAAGCACATCGAGGAAGCGGCGCAGCGCCAGCACACGCCCAAGGTGGCTTTTGTAGCGCCGCCTTCGGCCTACGTCGCCTCGAGCGGCAAGCAAATCGCTGCCGCGGATATCGACCTGCTGGTGCGCGCGATGTCGATGGGCAAATTGCATCACGCGATGATGGGTACGGCGGCGGTGGCGATCGGCACGGCCGCCGCCATTCCCGGCACCGTGGTGAACCTGGCCGCTGGCGGCGGTGAGCGTACATCCGTCCGTTTTGGCCATCCCTCCGGCAGCTTGCGCGTGGGTGCGGAAGCTGCCCTGGTTGATGGTAAATGGCAGGTGACCAAGGCGATCATGAGCCGCAGCGCCCGGGTGCTGATGGAGGGTTCGGTGCGTGTGCCAGGTCGTGCGTTCTGAGCGCACTGGTAACCCAGGCAACCAAGACCTCTCCAGCACGCCGGACTGACGGGTCTGGTCGGGAATAGCTCGTCCGGGGCTTATACTGGCCCGCTTCGCGCTGCCTGGTCATTCTGCTGATGAGTTCCATCACCCGCCCAAGGCTGCGCAGCCTGCCGTGGCTGCTTGCTGCGCTGTCGATGATCGGCCCGTTCTCGATCGATGCGGTGTTCCCGGCGTTTCCGCTGATCGGCGCGCGTTTCGTGGTGGATGACACGGCGCTGCAGCAACTGCTCAGCGTCTACCTGGTCACCTATGCAGCGATGAGCCTGTTCCATGGGGCGATCTCCGATGCAATCGGGCGCAAGCCGGTCATGGTCACCGGCATGCTGGTGTATGCGCTTGCCTCGGTGGGTGCTGCGATGTCGACCTCGTTCGCCATGCTGCTGGCCTGCCGCGGCCTGCAGGGCGTGTGTGCCGGTGCGGGCCTGGTGGTGGGGCGTGCGGTGATCCGCGACACGCTTGAGGGCGCAGCCGCCCAGCGACTGATGTCGCAGGTGATGATGATTTTCGGGGTGGCGCCGGTGATCGCGCCGATGGTCGGTGCACTGCTGCTGCCGCTCGGAGGCTGGCACGGCATCTTCTGGGTGCTGGCGGGGTTCACCACGCTGCTGGCGCTGGCACTCGCCCTGTTGCTGGCGGAGAGTCATCCGCCGGCGCGGCGCACGTCGTTTGCGCCACGGCCGCTGCTGGCCAGCTATGTATCGTTCGGCCGCGATCGCCCGTTCTGGCCGCTGCTGATCTCCTGCTCGGTGAATTTCGCCGGACTGTTTTTGTACATCGCCTCGGCACCGCGCATCGTGCGCGGCTTGCTGCACCTGTCGGCGGCAGGTTTTCCGTGGCTGTTCCTGCCGGTGGTGACCGGCCTGATCGGAGGCGCGTGGCTGTCCGGGCGCATGGCCGAACGGCGCAGCGCTGGTTTCACGGTGAATCTGGGGTATGCGGTGATGCTGCTGGCCTGCGCGCTGCATCTGCTGATGGCGCTGGTATTCCCGGCGTCGCGGCTGCCATGGTCGATGTTGCCGCTGATCTTGCACGGTATTGGCGTCCAGTTGGCGTTCCCCACTTTGACGCTGTTGTTGCTTGACCGCTTCCCGCAGCAACGCGGCAGCATTTCTTCGGTGCAGGCGTTCGCCAGTCTGCTGCTGTGCAGCTTCGTCGCCGGCATGCTGTCGCCACTGCTCTCGGGCACCATGCTGCAACTCGCTCTGGGCGCATCGACGCTGACCGTGACCGGCGCGTTGGCATGGGGCTGGTACCACGCGATTGCACGGCGGGCGCTGGAACATGCGCAGGTGGGCGCCATCCAAGTGGCCGAGCTGCAGGCGCAGATCGCCGAGCCACGTTGAGCTTGATGCGCTGTGGCCTGCCGGCGCAGACCCCGTGCAGACAAGGGACTAGGCCGGTGTCCATGGTGGGTCACCTCGGGCCGGGACGTCCTGCACCACCACGGCCTCGACCGACATCAGCACCACGGCACGGGTCAGCGCCTGCGCCAGCGAGGGTGACCGATAACTCGCATCGGCGAGCCAGCGGTCCCACACCGAGGGATCCACCTTTTCATTGACGCCGGTGCCTATGCAGCGGTCGAAAGGTGGCTTGAACTCCTTGTAGATGCCGCTCATGAATTCCGCGTAGGAATTGCGGGGTACGCCGCTGTCGGCATCGGCGGGCGGCTGCATGATCTCGAGGCAGGCCAGGCCGGCACCGATCGCCTTGCGCTGCAGCCATGCCAGCGACAGGTCCGGGAGTGGATCGGGCTTGCGCCCGGCGCCATCGCGATCGTTGCCGCCGCCGACGTCGGAATGCGAACCGATGAACCAGCGTTGTTCGACCTCGATTTGTTCGAGTTTCTTCGAGGTCAGGCTCTCGCCGGGCTTCACGCTGTCCGGATTGCGTGTCCATACGGCTGGCGCGAAATCGGCGCGGTGCTCGTCCAGCGCCAGCGCCTGATAGGCATATTTGACGATCTTGCTGAGCTCGGTGTCGTGGAATTGATAGTGCGAGCGGGCATACGGAAACCACGAAGCGGTATCCGGTATGCCGAGCGAGCCGACCGTATCCCATACCCCGATGAAGTGGATCCCGATCTCGATCGAGTGGCGGGCGCGAAAGGTTACTGCCGCCGGGTCATCGGGCTTGCTGGTGGTGTCGCGGTAGAAATCGTAGGCGGTGGATATATCCGCGTTGCTTGCGTTGCCGTCGGCGCCGCGCTTGAGCAGGCCGCATTTGCGGATCAGGCCGCCGAGGCTGCGCGCGGTGTAGGCGCCACGGCTGAAGCCGAACAGATAGAGTTCGTCGCCGGGTTGCCAAGTGGCGCACAACCAGCGGTAACCGTCGATCACGTTGCTCGACAGGCCATAGCCGAAAGCGCCGCCGAGCAGATGGGTCAGCCCGGGCTTCACGCCGACGCCGGGAATGTAGTTGACAAGCTGCTCGATGCCGCCGGCGTCACGCGGCGCGATGAGGCGGCGCAGGCGCTCGACGTTGGTATTCGACTCGGGCTTGTTCCAGGTGCCGTCGAACAGCAGCACAAGCCTGCGGTTGACCATGGTGCCCTCCAATGCGATCCGTCCATGTGGAGCCTGGGGGGAACTCTAGGCGGTGACAATGCGCCAGGCCAGTGCCGTGCCGGTGGCCCTTGTGACCGGGTTGGCATGCTGCACAGGCCACGCAGGCGGCGTAATCTTCCGGTTCGATCAGTGGCGATGGGCGGGCAATCTGGATGGACAGGCAAACACAGGCCGGGCGCGCCCTGTCCATGCGGGAAAGGGGCGGCTGCAACAGTCCAGGTTCCAACCTGTCGCATGCGGGCGTGCAACGGCGGCCTGCACATGCCTGATCGGCGCGGCAGGCTTGATCGTGCGTTCTATCGGCGCGATCCGTGCGTGGTCGCCGTGGCGCTGCTGAACAAGGTCCTGGTCAATGCTGACGGTCGCCGCGGGCGCATCGTGGAGACCGAGGCCTACAACGGGGCACACGACCCCGCGGCACATTCATGGCATGGCCGGACGGCGCGCAACACGACGATGTTCGGTGCCCCGGGCCTGCTCTACGTATATTTCACCTACGGCATGCACTGGTGCTGCAATCCGGTATGCGGGGAAGCAGGCGAGGGTGTCGCAGTGCTGCTGCGTGCGCTGGCGCCACTCAACGGGCTCGATGCGATGCGCACCGCGCGACCTGCCTGCCGCCGTGATCGCGACCTGTGCCGCGGTCCGGCGCGGCTGTGTCAGGCGATGGGTATCGATGCTGCGCAGGACGGCGTCGATCTGGTCAGCGGCCGCGGCGGTTTCAGCATTGTCGACGACGGCATGCCGCCACCGGACGTGCCCACGGTGACGGAACGTATCGGCATTACCCGTGCGATGGACAAGCCCTGGCGCTGGTATGTGCCGGGCGACCCGCATGTCTCGTGCCGTTGAGTCGGAGGCGGCCGGGTGACACGCTTTCAGACCAGGCCGCGCGCCTGCAAGAATGACCTTGCCTCGCCTGCGTCGTGCTCGAACCAGGCGCGGGTCGAGCCGAGCCGAAACGAATACCCCCAGGCATCCATGTCGGCCATCAGTCGTGCACGTCCCACGCCGGGCAGTTCGTCGGCCAGCACGATCTGCAGGTAGCAGGTGGCGTCCTCTTCCTCGATCGAGTCGGTCGCATCGGTATGGACGTCCAGACGTCTTTCCGGCGGCAATACGATCAGGTGGCAGGCTTCGTGCAATAGCGAATGCACCGGTGTGTCGTCGCGGGCATGCACGGCATTGCCGATGATGCCGGCTTCCTCGTCCCCCCAGAAACTGCCGGGGATCGGTTGGCCGGGCCCGACCCGGTGAAGCTGCAGGCCGAAGCGGGCAAGCAGGGCTGCGGGCGCGTCGAAGCCGAGCTGGCGCAGCCGCATCACGCCGTCGGCAGGGGCGCTGGATTCTTGCTGGATGTCGGTTTCAGGGTGCATGCGCGTGCGCGGACCGCGCGGGTCGGCAGGCCGGAAGCCAGGCTAGGCATGGCTTCCGGCGATAACGGTTGGCGAACGTTACACGGCCGCCGGCTTGCCTTCGGGCAAGGCGACCGACAGCTCGAGGATCTCGTGACCACTGTCGCGCTCGACGTTGATGTTGATCGCCTCAATGTCGACGTGGACGTATTTCTTGATCACTTCGAGCAATTCATTGCGCATCATCGGCAGGTAGTCCGGTGCGCCGCGGGTGGATCGCTCCTGCGCCACGATGATGCGCAGGCGTTCCCTGGCCACGCTGGCGGTCGCTTCCGGTTTGCGCTTCAGGAAATCAAGAATGCCCATCGTGATCAACCTCCGAACACGCGCTGGAGAAAGCCCTTCTTGGGCACGTCGATGAAGCGCAGCGGACGCTCTTCGCCGAGGATTCGAGCCACGGTGTCGCTATAGGCCTGACCGGCGTGTGAATTGGCATCGACGATCACCGGGATGCCGTTGTTGGAGGCGGTCAGCACGTTTTCCGATTCGGGGATCACTCCGACCACCTCGATGCCGAGGATTTCCTCGACATCCTTCACGCTGAGCATTTCGCCGATCGCGACGCGGGCCGGGTTGTAACGGGTCAGCAGCAGGTGTTGGGTAACCGCGCCTTCGCCGCGCTCGGCGCGCCGGGTCTTGCTGGCGAGCAGGCCAAGGATGCGGTCCGAGTCGCGCACCGAGGAGACTTCCGGGTTCACCACCACGACGGCGTGATCGGCGAAGTACATCGCCAAGTGTGCGCCTTTCTCGATGCCGGCCGGCGAGTCGCACACGATGTAGTCGAAACCATCCTCCGAGAGGCCATCGAGCACCTTCTCGACGCCTTCCTGGGTCAGCGCATCCTTGTCGCGCGTCTGGCTGGCGGCCAGCACGTACAGGTTGTCGTGGCGCTTGTCCTTGATCAGCGACTGCTTCAGCGTGGCCTCGCCGTGCACCACGTTGACGAAGTCGTACACCACGCGCCGCTCGCAACCCATGATCAGGTCGAGGTTGCGCAGGCCGACGTCGAAATCGATCACGGCAACTTTCTTGCCGGCCATCGCCAGGCCGGTGGCAAGCGAGGCGCTGGTCGTCGTCTTGCCGACGCCGCCCTTGCCGGAGGTGACAACGATAATCTCAGCAGTCAATGGCCCATCTCCCGGTGTAGTTCTTGTTGTCGTTCTTGTTGTCGATGATCACAGCTTTGCGATCAACAGTTTTTCGCCTTCGAGCCAGCATTGCACGGACTGGCCTTTGAGGTCGTCAGGAATTTGTTCGAACACGCGATAGTGGCCGGCGATCGCCACCAGCTCGGCGCGGAAGTCGGAGACGAAGATGCGCGCCTTTTCGTCGCCCTGCGCACCGGCCATGGCACGACCGCGCAGGCCACCGTAGACGTGGATGTTGCCGTCGGCGATCACCTCGGCACCGTTGGCGATGGCGCCGGTGACGATCAGGTCGCGATCGCGCGCGTAGATCTGCTGACCCGAACGCACCGAACCGGCATGGTGCTGGGCACCCTGCATGCCGCCGGGCGTCGGCGCGGACAGGATCGGCTCGCGCTGAGCCGGTACCGGCGTCTCGGCGCGAGCGGCAGGTTCAATGGCGACCGGGCTCGGGCCGCCGCTGGCCGGCTCGTAAGCCGCGCGGAATTTGGCGATCAGCGGCAACCCCATGCGCCTGGCCAGCGCCTCGGTCTCGCTGGTGCCATAGGCCAGGCCCACCGGCAGCATGCCCGCGCTGCGCACGGCCTCAAGCATGGCGTCGACGGTGCCGTCGTCCGGCAGATTGAGCAGGTGGCTCAGGTCCAGCACCACCGCGGCACGGGAAAACATCTGTGGTGCGGCATGCACGCGGCGTTCCAGTTCATCGCACAGTGCGGCAGCGTCGACCCGGCGCACACGCACGCAGGCAATGCCGACCTGGCCGAAGCGCAGGTCGCAGGCGTCGTTTGTTGTATCCATTTTTGCATTCATGGGCGCCGCTCTCCAGCGAGGCGGCGCGGGGTGGAATGAGATACGGAAGAGCGGTCGCGCTCGGCCAGCCAGGGCACGTCGGGCAGGCCGCCGCGATCCAGGTAGGTCTCGCGCACGTAGGCGTAGCTGGGCAGGTCCCTGGCCAGCAGGCTCACCTGCGGACCATGTTCGCCCATGCGCTGCTGGCCCACTTCCTGGAAGCCGTAGGTACCGTGGAACAGCACTACCACGTCGTCGCGCGGTTCCAGGAACACCTCGCAGGTGAGCAGCGGCACGCGCACCTCGGCGTAGCTGTGCACGTCGCAATAGAAGATGCGGCCCAGGCCATGGCGACGATAGGCATTCGCGATCACGATGCGGTCGATGTAGACGAATTGCGGGTAATGCCTGGCGAACCAGCGGTAGTTGGGACTTTCGTAATCGCCGCCTTCGCGCAGCGCGATCAGGAATCCGGCGAGGTGGCCGTCGATCTCGGCCACACGGAAATACTCGGCATGCTCGTAGAAATAGCGCAGCCGGGTGGCGTCGAGGGCGAGGATGGAGCGGCCGGCAGCGTTGTTGAGCGCCAGCACGGCATCCAGGTCGTGCTCGCGCACGTCGCGGATGGCAAGGGCCATTCGTTGCTCCGCAATGACATGGGTACAGGAACCAAGGCCGACGGGTCGACCTCATACATGGGCGCATTATGGCATGCGGCCGGGGCCGGCACATCTCGCAAGGGCACATGTAAAGGCTTCGTAAAGCAGCGGTAGCACGGAATTTGCCGCGGCGACAGGCATGACTTCTCGCGCATTGCGCGAAAATCGCGCACGGCCAATGATGCGTCGCATGCGCTGGCCATTTTTCAACCACATTCGTCTGCTCCGCTATGCGGGTTTCTTCACCTACCTGTCGGTGGGCACGCCGCTGATCACCAACTGGGCCACCGAGCGCCTCAATCAACTGCAGCGCCCGAATTTCTCGCTGCTGTTGTGGACGCTGTGCTATCTGGTTTTCGGTCTGATGTACTGGCTGCTGACCAGCAATCTCGGCTCACGGCGTTACCCGGGCCTGAAACTGCTCGGGCTGGCCCTCATGACGGCGGCGGCCATGGCGGTGGGCTGGTACAGCCACAGCGGGCTGTCGGCGATGCTGATGGTGGTCGCCTCGGTGGCGCTGCCCTGGCTGCTGCCGTTCTGGCTCGCGGTGTTCTGGCTGGTGTTCCAGCAGCTGATCCTGGTGCCGATCTTCGCTACCTTTCCGGAGTATGACCACAGCTTCACGCTGAGTTTCCTGCAGGCCAGCCTGTACCTGGGCATCGCCGTGTTGGTGTTTGTGGCCTCGGCCGTGGCCAGCCAGCAGACCGAGGAGCGCGAGGCACAGCGCAGGCTCAATTCCGAACTGCGCGCCACGCGCGCGCTGCTGGCTGAATCCAGCCGCATCGCGGAACGCATGCGTATCGCCCGCGACCTGCACGATCTGATCGGCCATCACTTGACCGCGCTCAGCCTGAACCTGGAAGTGGCCAGCCACCTCACCAACGAAGCTGCCGGTGCGCATGTGCGCAAGGCGCAGAGCACGGCCAGGCTGCTGCTGGCCGATGTGCGTGAAGTGGTCAGCGAGCTGCGCCAGGACGATGCGATCGATTTGACCCAGGCCTTGCGCAGCCTCACCGAGGGCGTGCCTGGACTGAACGTGCACGTGATCATGCCGCCGCGCTTCAGCGTGGAGGATCCGCGGCGCGCGCAAGTGTTGCTGCGCTGCGCGCAGGAGATCATCACGAATACCGCCAGGCATGCCGGTGCGCGCAACCTGTGGCTCAATTTTGCCTATGCCGACGCCAGCCTGCTGGGCCTGCATGCACGCGACGACGGGCGTGGCGTCGACCAGATCGAACCCGGCAACGGCCTGTCCGGCATGCGCGAACGGTTGGTCGAGTTCGGTGGCAGCCTGACGTTGGATACCGCGACGGGACGGGGTTTCGCCCTGACCGTGCGCCTGCCACTGGGCGAACACACCGCACTGGCGCATGCGCCGTCACGATTTGAGCCGCCGGCGCTGAATGTGTCGTAATTAATGTTGATGGCTCACGCCGGCATGGCAGAATGCGTTTTTGCCGGCCTGCCGGTTTCAAATCACCCCCTGAATCACGTTTCTCCGAGGATGCGCGATGATCTCCGTTTGTCTCGTCGACGACCAGAATCTGGTGCGCCAGGGGGTCCGCTCGCTGCTTGACCTGGCTGAAGATATCCGTGTGATTGGCGAATGTGCCGACGGTGCCCAGGCGGTGCTGGAGATCCCGCGGATCAGGCCCGACGTGGTGTTGCTGGATCTGCGCATGCCGAACATGAGCGGGCTGGAGGTGCTGCAGGCACTGTCGGCGCGCAACGAGCTGCCTCCCACCATCATCCTCACCACCTTCGACGACGATCAACTGGTCCTGCAGGGCCTCAAGGCCGGTGCCCGCGGCTATCTGCTGAAGGATGTTTCGCTGGAGCAACTGGTGGAGGCGGTGCGCACGGTCGCCGGTGGCGGCTCGCTGGTGGCGCCGATGGTCACCCAGCGGCTGATGGCGGGGGTGTCGCGGATGCAAAACCATTTCACCAGCCTGGAACAGCCCGATCCGCTGACCGAGCGCGAAACCGAGATCCTGCGGCTGCTGTCCGGCGGCTACAGCAACAAGGAAATCGCCAACTCGCTGAAGGTGGCCGAAGGTACGGTGAAAAACCACGTTTCCAACATCCTTTCCAAGCTGGGCGTGCGCGACCGCACCCGGGCGGTGTTGAAGGCGCTGGAAATGGGCATCGTCTGAGGCCGACTGGCCTGGAGGCTGCCCGCAGGCGCGGCGGCACGGCGCTGGCGAGACAAGTTCGGTGGCAGGTCTTGCGTGGCGCGATGTCTGTTTTTCCTCGTTTTTTTGGCCATCCAGAAGTGCGTGCAGCGGCAGATGGCGTTCCAGCCCGCGAGCAAGTAACATCCGTAGCTTCGGCGTTTGCCGACCCCCTGTCATGGCCCTCGGAACGACCCTTCGGGCAGGCGCGCGTGGCGCTGGGGCGACATCTTTAGGTATGGCGTAAGAGACGCTCGGAGAACTCTGGAATGATGCGTGTCCTTGAATTTCTTGTTGCACTGGTCATCGTCGCGGTGATCGGTGTGGTGGCGGCCGTGGTCATGCCCGGCAGTGGTCATGTGGAACGCCAGCTGGTGATCGGCAAGGACATGCGCCAGGTCTACGATGTGCTCAACAACTTCCGCCGGCTGCCGGACTACGTCGTGCTGCGCAACTATGATCGCAATGCGCAGTTCAGCTTTTCCGGCAAGGCCTTTGGCCCAGGTGCCGAAGTCAGCTGGACCAGCAACGATCCCAAGGTGGGCAACGGTGGCTTGACCGTCGCCAGCGCCACGCCGGATTTCGACAAGATCGACAGCAACACCAAGACTGCCAGCGTCGTCTGGAACCTGGACAACGACTGGCGCGGCTTCGACAAGCATTTCACGCTGGACCTGGAGCGCCAGGGCAGCCGCGGCCAGCTCACCCAGGTGACCTGGTCGTATGACGTGGCCTACGGCTGGAACCTGATCAACCGGTTTTCCAGCATGTACATCCATGGCGATCCCGATGCCTTCGTGCAGTTCAGCCTGAACAACCTGCAGAACGTGCTGGCCGGCGTGGCGAATGTCGATTACAGCCAGCTGGTTCCGTACATCGAGCAGACCCAGCCTACGCCGGTGCTGCTGATCTCCACCTCGACCCAGCGCAAGGATGGCAACGACGCGGTTGATGACGAGGTCGCCAAGGTATCGACCCAACTGCAGGCCGAGGCCAAGAAGCTGGGCGTGAACGTGACCGGTACGCCGATCCTGTTCATCACCAACTTCGGTGACCAGACCTTCGGTTTTGATGTGGCGCTGCCGATCGACTCCAGCACGCTTAGCGTCAATGGCCAGAGCACGCAGCTGACCGCACCGACCGCACCGTCGCTGGATGCATCCGCTGCTCCGGCCGAGGGCAGCAGCGCAGGTGCCGCCAGCAGCGCCACGCTCGCGGCGGGTAGCCATGACCGCTTCGGTCGCCTGGTGGTGGATGGCAATGTGCGCGCCACGCTGGCGTTTGGCGGCGCGGCGCTGAAGGGTGTCTGGAACGGCACGTTCGCCGGCGTCCCGCAGACCCGCGAAATGCTGAAGGCCTATGCGCAAACCCATGGCTACACCTTCGACGAGGTGGTCAGCCCGGTCTACGACATCGTGGCCACGCCGGCGCAGAAGGACGCCAGTGGCAGCATCACCCGCTACGCCAAGTACAACGTGTTCCTGCCGATCACCAACGCGCCGACACAGACGCCGGAGCAGATCGCCGGCATCCAGCCGCCGTCGCCCGATTCGGATGCCCCGGCAGCTTCCGGCACCGCGCCGGCTCCGGCCAGCACGGCTGCCGCACCGGCCAGTGCCGCTCAGTAAGAGCCAAGGCCGGTCGCAAGACTCGAAAGGCCCTTCCGACGGAAGGGCCTTTTCTTTATCGGCATCTGCCAGCGTCTGGCCGCCGGCATCCGCCGAATTTCCCGGGTGTCTTGCGGTACATTGCCGGACACTCCACGTCGTAAACAGCCACGGTTGCCGGCAATCGTTGGTGCGTTCAAGCACAGTCTCACACCGGACATGATCGAAACCGACCAGCTCACCCGATGCTATGGCAACCTGACCGCGGTGGATGCACTGAGCATCCGCGTCGAACCGGGTCAGGTGCTGGGCCTGCTGGGACCCAACGGCGCGGGGAAATCCACCGCGATGCGCATGATCGCCGGGTTCCTGGTGCCTACCTCGGGCACGGCGCGGGTCTGCGGGCACGATGTGGTGCGTGAACCTTTGCAGGCAAAACGCGCGCTGGGTTATCTGCCCGAAGGCGCACCGAGCTACGGCGAGCTGACGGTGCGCGAGTTCCTGCAGTTCATCGTTCGCATGCGCGGCTTCAGGCCGGATGTCGGTTTCCGTCGTTTCGACGAAGTGGTGCACCGGCTGCAGCTGGAGGAGGTGCTGGGCCTATGCATCGACACCTTGTCAAAAGGCTTGCGCCGGCGCGTCGGACTGGCCCAGGCGATCCTGCACGATCCGCCGGTGCTGATGCTGGACGAGCCCACCGACGGTCTGGATCCGAACCAGAAACACGCGGTGCGCCAGCTGATCGACGTGATGGCGCGCGAGCGCACGATCCTGATCTCCACCCATCTGCTGGAAGAGGTGCATGCGCTGTGCAACCGCGTGGTGATCATCGCCCGCGGCAAGCTGATGGCGGATGCCACCCCGGCCGAACTGGAGCAGCGTTCGCGCTACCACGGCGCGGTGTCGTTCAGTGCGCCAGGCAGCGGCATGTCGCAGGAGATGCTGGGTCGCTTGCCGCAGGTGGCGGCGATCGAGGTGGATCCGCTGGATGGCCGCATCACGGTGTTCCCGAAGCCTGGCGAGCGCATCCTTGACGCCGTCGAACAGCTGCTGCGCGAGCAGGGGCTGGAAGTCTCGGAGATCCAGCTCGAGCGTGGCCGGCTGGACGAGGTGTTCCGGCAGATAACAACCGATGCTGGCCGCCATGCCGGCGTGGCGGCAGGAGGCCGGGCATGAGTCAGCTGGGCGCGGTGATGCGACGCGAGTTGCGCAGCTATTTCGTGACGCCGGTGGCCTATGTATTCCTGGTGATCTTTCTGGTGCTGGCCGGCATCCTCACGTTCTACGCCGGCGACTTCTACGAGCGGGGACAGGCCGACCTGCAGCCGTTTTTCGTGATGCATCCCTGGCTGTACCTGATCCTGGTGCCGGCGTTGACCATGCGCATGTGGGCGGAGGAGACCAGGGGGGGTACGCTGGAGCTGCTGCTGACCCTGCCGATCACGCTGTGGCAGGCGATGCTGGGCAAGTTTCTGGCGGCGTGGCTGTTCATCGGGCTGGCGCTGGTGCTGACGTTTCCGATCTGGATCACCGTCAACTATCTGGGCTCGCCGGACAACGGCGTGATCCTGGCCGGCTATCTCGGCAGCTGGCTGATGGCCGGCACCTTCATCGCGATCGGTGCCTGCCTGTCGGCGCTGACCCGCAGCCAGGTGGTGGCCTTCATCCTGACCGCGCTGGTCTGCGTGTTGCTGATCCTGGCCGGGCAACCGCAGGTGCTGGATTTCTTCCAGGGCACCCTGCCGCGCAAGCTGGTCAATGGCGTGGCGCATCTGTCCATGCTGCGGCATTTCGAGGCGATCGCGCGCGGCGTGCTCGATGTGCGCGACCTGCTGTACTTCCTGCTCAGCACGATCGGCTGGCTGCTCGCCGGCGTGCTGCTGCTCGACCTGAAACGGACGCGTTGACGCATGCCCCGCCTGCGCCTGCCACCTGTGTTTTCCGTTCCGCTGCAACTGACCCGGCGCGGCGCGCTGTATGCGGGGCTGATGCTGCTGGTGCTGGTGTTCGTGCCGTTGATCGTGGTCAGCAGCCGCTGGCTGCACGCGTCGCGGATCGATCTCACCACCGACAAGCTGTACACGCTGACGCCGGGCACGCTGCAGATCGTCGACACGCTGCAGCGGCCGCTGCGGCTGACCCTGTATTTCTCCGAGCACGCCACCCGCGACCTGCCGCAGCTGCGCAGCTACGAGCAACGGGTGAACGAGATGCTGCAGGAGATGGTGGCGCGCTCGCATGGCCGCATCCGGCTGCAGGTGATCGATCCGGTGCCGTATTCCGACGACGAGGCCAGCGCCGAAGGCGGCGGCCTGACCGCCGCCAATGGCGGCAGCAACGGCGAGCGGGTGTTCTTCGGACTGGCCGGCAGCGCCACGGTCGCCAGTACCGATGGCGAGACGGTGGAGAAGACGCTGGCGATTCCGTTCTTCGATCCGGCGCGCGAGACGTTTCTCGAATACGACATCGCCAAGCTGCTGTACGAGCTGAACCAGGCCAGCAAGCCGCCGATCGGTGTGGTCAGTGCGTTGCCGGTCGCAGGCAATCCGGCGCTAGGCCAGCCCGTGTGGACGGCGATAAAGCAGCTCGATCAGTTGTTCGACATGAGGATGCTCGATGCGGCCACGCTGAAACATGTCGACGACGGCATCAAGGTGCTGCTGCTGATCCATCCCAAGCAGTTGACGCTCGATGCGCAGTATGCGATCGACCAGTATGTGCTGCGTGGCGGTCATCTGGCGGTATTCGTCGATCCGGATGCGGAGCTCGACGCCACGCCGTACGCCGCCGAAAGTCCGACGTTTCCCGATCACAGCTCGGATCTTCCGCACCTGTTCGCCGCGTGGGGTGTGCTGTACGACCCGCGCAAGGTGGTACTCGATCGTTCCCGCGCACTGCAGATCGAACTGGCCGGCAGCAGCCTCAACCATCCGGCGATGCTCGATCTTGGCGCGCAGGAGCTCAACCGCAACGATGCCATCACCGCCAGCCTGCAGCGCATCAATGTCTCCAGTGCCGGTTATTTCGACCTTGCCGCGGACGCGCATACGCGGCTGATACCGCTGCTGCAGAGTACCGCCGAGGCAGAGGTGGTGCCCACCCAACGCGTGCTGGACGCAAGCAATGACCCGGGCTCGCTGTTGCAGGGTTACCAGCCGGACAATGTGCACTACGTGCTGGCGGCGCGCCTGCGCGGCACCTTCAACAGCGCGTTTCCCGAGCGCGCCGGCGAGGCGGGGCACCTGGCCCAGTCCGCGCCGAATGCCGAGGTGATCCTGGTCGCCGATACCGACCTGCTCAGCGACCGGCTGTGGGTGGAGCCGCAGACCATGCTCGGCCAGACGATGATGCAGGCCTTCGCCAACAATGGCGACTTTCTCACCAACCTGGTGGACAACCTCAACGGTTCCTCGGCACTGCTGTCGATCCGCGGCCGTTCCACTTCGCAGCGTCCATTCACGCGGGTGGATGCGCTGCGCAACGTGGCCGACCAGAAATTCCTGCAGAAGGAACATGAGCTGGAGCAGGAGCTGGCCGAGACCCGGCGCCGGCTGGATGAGCTGCAGCCGTCCAAGGGCAGCCATGGCAGCGCGGTCTCCGCCGAGCAGCGGCAGGAGATCGAGCAGTTCCGTCAACGCCAGCTCGCGATCAACCAGGAGCTGCGCGAAGTGCAGCATCAGCTCAACGCGGAGATCGATGCACTCGGCCTGCGCGTGAAATTCATCAATATCGTGCTGGTGCCGGTGCTGGTGGTGCTGATCGGGCTCCTCTACGGCTGGCGTCGCAGCCGGTTCAGCCGCCGGCGCAGGTGATGGCGCCGGTCGGCCGGAGCATGCCGGCGTCAATCTGCCGCAAGGCAGGCGGCGTGCGCGGCATTATGCTGGAGCGTTGCGGGGTTTCGAGCCGAAGTTCCGGCCCGGATGGGTCGCTGGTGCGCTGACGTGATGGCAACGTTGTTGAAATGGCTGGTGCCGTGGGAGTTCTCGTGGGTATTTCTCGCGATCTTCCTGTCGACCTGCGTGCTCTACGCACGCGGCAGTCGCCGGCTCTCGGTGAGCTTCGGTCGCAAGCTGGCGTTCTGGACCGGCATGGCGATCATCTACCTGTCGCTGCAGACCTATCTGGACTACTACGCCGAGCATGAGTTCTTCATGCACCGCATCCAGCAACTGCTGCTGCATCACCTGACCCCCTTGCTGATCGTTGCCACCTACCCGGCCACGGTATTGCGGGCCGGGCTACCGCTGGCGTGGCGCGTGCGCGTACTGCGGCCGGTGCAGCGATCGTGGCCATGGCGCCTGATCAGCGCGGTGATCCTGAACCCGCTGCTGGCCACGCTGCTGTTCGTCGTGTTCGTGCTGATCTGGCTGATCCCGTCGCTGCAGACACTGGCGATGCTGGACTGGCGGATCTACCGCTTCATGAACTGGACGATGCTGATCAGCGGGTTCGCCTACTGGTCGCTGGTGCTCGATCACCGGCCGCATCCGCCAGGACGGATGACCGCCGGTTTGCGGGTGTTGTCGCCGGCGGTCACCATGACGCCGCAGATCCTCGCCGGCGCCATCGTCACGTTTTCCAAGACGGATCTGTACCCGATCTTCGAGATCTGCGGTCGCGCGTTCACCTTCAACGTGCTGACCGGTCAACTGATCGGCGGCGTGATCACCTGGGTGCCGGCAGCCCTGATCGAGTCGATCGGTGGGTTGCTGGCGCTGCGTCAGTGGCTGCGGCTGTCGCGCAACGGGCGGCTGCCACGCAGCCTGCCGCGGCGGCGTCCGGCAGCGCACGCGGCGGTCGATGCGATCGCACCGGACTGATCGGCAGCGTGGGTCAGTGGCCCGCCTGTGGCATCGCGGCGTGATCCATCGATTTCATGCCCATGGCCGGCATGGCGCGATCTTCGCCGGCATCCACGGCATTCGCCGGGCGTGCGAGGAAATCGGCAGGCAGGGTGCTGCCATCGGTGAACTGGAGGATCAGCCTGACCGAGTCGCCAGGCTGCACCGGCCGCGTCGGTTTCATCAGCATCAGGTGATAGCCGGCTGGGGCCAGCACGGCCGAACCATGGGCCGGAACGCTCAGCGAGTCGACCATCGCCATGCGGCTCATGCCGCCTTCGCTGGAACTCCGGTGCAGCATCACCTCGCCGTACGTCGTACTGTGCGCGCCGCTCAGCGCGGCCGCCATGTCGCCATCGTTGGATAGCGTGACATAGGCGCCCGCAGGCAGGTTGCCTGGCAACACGCGGATCCAGGCGTGGCTGGCATGGACGTGCTCGGCCGCGCTGGCATGCGCGCCACCGGTCAGCAACAGGCCGGCGAGCAGGAACGACAAGCGGCGTGCCCTCATGGCGTGGCTCCGGTGCTGAGCAGCAGGTGCAGGTCATGCACGATGTCATCCTGCGAGGCTGCCGGTGTGGCCAGCGCGCGTGCGCGGCCGTCACGGTCGAACAGATAGATGGCCGAACCGTGGCTGACCTCGTAGTTGCCGTCGGTGCTGGCCGGCTCGCGGGTGAATGACGAACGGTAGCGCTTGACCAGCGCCTCGACCATGCGCGGGCTGCCGGTGAGCCCAACCGCGCGTGGATCGAAGGCATTGACGTAGGCATGCATCACGTCCGGCGTGTCGCGGGTCGGGTCGACGCTGACGAACAGAATGCGCGCGCCATCGGCCAGTGGCCCCAGCCGCTGCATCACCACATGCAGGTGCGCCAGGGTCAGCGGGCAGACATCCGGGCAATGGGTATAGCCGAAATACAGCAGCACCACCTTGCCGCGATAGTCGGCGCCGCTGACCGCCTTGCCGTGATCGTCAGTGAGCTTGAAATCGAGGTCGGGCATGTGGCCGCTGACATTGGTCAGCCGCAGCGGCAACGGCTCGCTGCGTTGGCAGCCGCCGAGCAGCAAGCCGGTGGCAAGCAGCAGCAAGAGCAGGGCGATGCGCAGTGGATGGCGGGGCTTCATGCGAGAATCCGGAATCTTCAAGCGATCAAGCATACGACAGCGGCTGCGGCAGGGGTTCGGCCGCCGGAGAATTCACTGATGCTGCGACAACCTGTCAGTACCCGCGTCGGCCTGCTGGCCGGCGCTGCCGGAGCCAGCGCCGTGTTGCTTGGGGCGTTTGGCGCGCACGCCTTGCGTGGCGTACTCGACGAACATGCCGGCGATCTGTGGCGCACCGCGGTGAACTACCACGCCTGGCATGCACTGGCGCTGGTGCTTGCCATCGGGCTTGGTCGTGGCCGCAGCGGCCGTTTCGCGATGGCGGCTTTCGCACTCGGCATCGTGCTGTTCAGCGGCAGCCTGTATGCGCTGGCCTTGGGCGCGCCACGCTGGACCGGCATCATCACCCCGTTCGGCGGGGTGGCCTTCATCAGCGGCTGGATCGCATTGGGCCTGTCGCTGCGCACCCGCGAGGAGTGATTCCGGCCCCGTCATTCGCCTGTCACGCCGTCGCGTCAGCATGCCGGCATGAACTTCGCGACGATCCTGCGCGCCCATCCATGGCTGGCCGCCTCCGGCATGCTGGCCGGGCTGCTGGTGATCGTGCTGAATGGTTTCGGTCTGGTTCGCCCGTTGCCGGGGTCCGGTTCATTGATGCGCTGGCATGACGCCAGCCACGACTGGCTGCTGGTCGCCGATGATCGGGCCAATCAGCTGATCGTCTACGACGCCACCGATGGACGGCCGTTGCAGCGGCTCGGCCCCAGTGCGGTGGGCGATGTCGCCGAACTGGCACAACACGATGGCCGCCTGTTCGTGATCGATGACGACGGCACGCGGAACGAACTCAAGCTGCCGCAGCTGAAGACGGTTGCCTCCAGCGCACCTTGATATCGCGTCAGAGGCTGGCCGCCAGCGGCAGCGCCACGTGCAATACCAGGTCGGCGCAGAAGTGCGCCAGCATCGCGTGCTCCAGCCCGTACTTCCAGAACAGCGTGCCGGTTACCAAGCCGACCAGCGCATTGAGCAGCACGATGCGGGCGATCGCGAACGGCGCGTGCGCGATGCCGATCGCGAACGCGGCCGGCAAGTGACCGGCGCCGAACAGCAGTGCGGCCAGCACGATCGCGACGACGAACATCCACGCCTGCGCCTGCTGCCGGTTGAGCCATGCCAGCAGCCACACGAACAGGCTGACCAGCAGCAAGCGGCATTCGGTCTCTTCGACGATGCCGCCATAGAACGAAGCCAGCGCACCGCGCCAGGCCGAACCGAAGGCTGTGCCGGTGCCGGCGGAATGCCATGGTGCATGGATCCGGTCGATGCCGATCACCAGCAGCCCGGCCAGCACGCCGAGCATGGCAGCCAGCCACCAGCGCGCGCGCCGGGCAGGATCGCGCGGCTGGCGATAAATCCACGCGCGCAGCCAGGGCGCATCGAGTCCGTGCCGTGCGCCGAGGAACAGGCCCAGCCAGCCCAGCAGCCAGCACAGCACGCCTGCCTGCAGGGCCTGGGCCGGCAGCAGCAGCCATGGCGGTACGGGTGATGCAGCGAATTTCAGCGGCATCAAGGCGACCAGATAGGGGCTCAGCGCCAGCGTTGCCAGCATCGCGGCAAGACCAAGCCACAGCGCCAGCTTCAGGTGCGGTCCACGTATGGCCGGATCGGGCTGCGTCATGCTGGCGCTCAGCGGTGGGGCTTGATGTAGAAACCGCCGATCCTGCCATCGGCATCACAGGCCACCTGCGCGTCGATCAGGTTCTGGCCGTAGTGCAGCGAAGTAATCACCAAGGCATGGCCATCCGCCTGACTGAGTCGAGGCGACTCACGTGTTCCACGCACACCAAATTGTTGTGCGACGGCAGGCCATATCCTGGCCAGCCGGTCGGCGCTTAGCCCGGCTTTCATGCGGTCGTCGAAGTCGGTGGTGGCTCCGGCGTAATCGCCCTTGTCCAGATGATCGAGCAGCCTGGTGGAGGTGGCCTGGCAATCGGCGCCGGCGGCGTGCGCCATGCCGGCGGCGAGGCCGAGTGCGATACAGGTCGTGCAGACGATTCTCTTCATGACGGTTCCTTCCTCGGGATGACGCCGCTCAACGCGGCCGCTTGAAGTACAGCAGGGTAGGTTGTGCAGGGCCGACGCAGACGGCATTGACCAGTTCCCAGCCAAGCGCACCCTCGCGGTTGAGCGCGCTGATGGTTTCATCGTCCGTGGGCGTCAGGCTGAGCTTGAGGCCGCCGCCGCCGTGCTTCAGCGTCACGACCTTGTATTCCCATGTGGCTGTCATCGGGTGCCCCTGGTTACTCTCAGTGATTGTCGTCGTCGGCCGGCGGTGCGGCTTTTTCGGGTTTCAATCGGCCGTTCTTGCGCAGCGCCTCGCGCAGTACGTATTCGATCTGCGCATTGACGCTGCGCAGCTCGTCGTCGGACCAGCGCTGCATCGCATCGAGTACGGCCGCGCTGATGCGCAACGGGTAGGCTTTTTTATCGGAAGCCATGCGCGCTCAGTGCTGCCGGCGATGTCGCGCGATGCCGGCGGCGACTGCAATGGCGATGATGATGAGAATGGCGGCCACGCGGTGCTCCTCAACCGCTGTACAAGGTGCCGGTGTTCACCACCGGCTGGGTGCCGCGCTCGCCGCACAGCACCACCAGCAGGTTGCTGACCATCGCCGCCTTGCGCTCTTCGTCGAGCTGTACCACGCCACGCTTGCTGAGCTGGTCGAGCGCCATCTCGACCATGCTGACGGCGCCTTCGACGATCCGGGTACGCGCCGCGATGATCGCGCCAGCCTGCTGCCGTTGAAGCATCGCCTGGGCGATTTCCTGGGCGTAGGCGAGATGGCTGATGCGCGCCTCGACCACCTGCACGCCGGCCTTGCCGAGGCGGGTCTGGATCTCGTCGCGCAGATGTGTGTTGATCTCGTCGCCGTGGCTGCGCAGCGAGGGCTTGCCGTCGTCGTGCGAGTCGTACGGATAGCTCTGTGCCATCTGGCGCAGCGCCGATTCGCTCTGGATATGCACGTAGTTCTCGTAATCGTCCACGCAGAACACGGCCTCGGCGGTATCCACCACCTGCCATACCACGACAGCGGCGATCTCGATCGGGTTGCCGTCGCTGTCGTTGACCTTCAGCTTGCCGCTCTCGAAGTTGCGCACGCGCAGCGACAGGCGCTGCTTGGTGTAGAAGGGATTGGTCCAGCGCAGGCCTGCCTCGCGTACGGTGCCGGCGTACTTGCCGAACAGCTGCAGCACCTGGCCTTCGTTCGGTGCGACCTGGAAGAAGCCCTTCAGCAGGAACACCTCGAGCACACCCAGGGCGGTGCCGAGAAATATATGCAGCACGGGTTGCGCCGGATCGGCGCCAAAAATCAGTGCCGCACAGACGCCGGCCAGCACGATGCAGAAGCCGATGAAAGGGATGCCGGCGATGGAAAAGCCATTGCGTTCGTTCATGGTGTTGTCTCCCTGAGATGCGAAAAGTAGATATCAAATAGATATCATATGCAAGTGCCGGCCAGCCGTTGCCGTGCAAACTGGCATGGAACCCGGATCGGGCGGCCTGATGGGCCTCCCGGCCGCATACAATGCCGCTTTGCCTGCGCCGGAGAACCCGATGAAGCCGTTTGGTACGCCCCATTCCGATCATGCCCTGCGCGTCCTGCTGCTCGGTGCCGGCGAACTGGGCAAGGAGGTGGCGATCGAGCTGCAACGCTACGCGGTGGAGGTGATCGCGGTGGATCGCTACGCCAATGCGCCGGCGATGCAGGTTGCCCATCGCAGCCATGTGATCGACATGCTCGACGGCAACGCGCTGCGCTCGGTGATCGCGCTGGAAAAGCCCGACCTGGTGGTGCCGGAGATCGAGGCGATCCACACGCCCACCCTGATCGAACTGGAGAAGGAAGGGCAGCGGGTGATTCCGACCGCCCGTGCGGCGTGGCTGACGATGGACCGCGAAGGCATCCGCCGGCTGGCGGCGGAGGAGCTGAAACTGCCGACCTCGCCATACCGTTTCTGCGATGACGAAGCACAGTATCGCGAGGCGGTTGCCGTGATCGGCTACCCGTTCGTGATCAAGCCGGTGATGAGTTCATCCGGCAAGGGCCAGAGCGTGGTGCGCAGTGCCGATGAATTGCAGCACGCCTGGGACTACGCGCAGTCCGGTGGCCGTGCCGGCAAGGGCCGGGTGATCGTCGAAGGCTTCGTGGATTTCGATTACGAGATCACCCTGCTGACGGTGCGCCATACCGATGGCGTCAGCTTCTGCGCGCCGATCGGTCATCGCCAGGAGGGTGGCGACTACCGCGAGTCGTGGCAGCCGCAGCCGATGAGTGAAGTCGCGCTGGCAGAAGCGCAGCGGCAGGCGGCGGCGGTGACCGGCGCGCTCGGCGGCTGGGGCGTGTTCGGCGTGGAGTTTTTCGTCAAGGGCGACGCGGTGATTTTCTCCGAGGTCAGTCCGCGTCCGCACGATACCGGCCTGGTCACGCTGATCTCGCAGGAGCTCTCCGAGTTCGCGCTGCACGCGCGGGCGATCCTGGGCCTGCCGATTCCGGTGATCCGTCAACACGGCCCGTCGGCTTCCTGCGCGGTGCTGGTCGAAGGAAACAGCACTGCGCCGCGCTACCACGGTGTCGGCGACGCGCTGGCCGAGCCGGATACGCAGCTGCGCATCTTCGGCAAGCCGACCGTCAATGGTCGCCGGCGCATGGCGGTGACGCTGGCGCGCGCCGAGTCGCTGGAGGCGGTGGTGGGCAAGGCGGTACGCGCCGCAGGGCGTCTACGCATCGAGTTGTAAGCCTTGGCGATGCGCTAGGCTTGATCGATACGGCAGCTGATCGAGAGGAGAGCAGATATGCAATCGAGCGGATTCGCGCACTGGCTGGTCGTGGTGGTGGAACTCTGCACGGCGTTCGCGTTGCTGTTGCTGGCACTGGCGGTGATGGTGGTGCTGGTGACCTGGGTGGTCGACCGCAACCAGACCGGCAACGCGGTGTTGCGCAACTTCCCGGTGATCGGCCATTTCCGCTATTGGTTCCTGCATCTGGGCGAGTTTTTCCGCCAGTACCTGTATTCCAGCGATCGCGAGGAGATGCCGTTCAACCGCGCCCAGCGCACCTGGGTGTACCGCGCCGCCAAGGACGTCGACAACACCAACGCGTTCGGCTCCAGCCGCGACCTGCGCGGCGAAGGCGTGCCGTTCTTCGTCAACGCACCGTTCCCGGACCTCGGCGTGGATCACGTCAAGCCAGTGCCGGTGACGATCGGCCCGTATGCGCGCGAACCGTACAGCCATGCGCCGTTCTTCAACATCTCGGCGATGAGTTTCGGCGCGCTGTCGGCGCCGGCGGTACGCGCGCTGTCGCGCGGCGCGGCCAAGGCCGGGATCTGGATGGATACCGGCGAGGGCGGCCTGGCGCCGTATCACCTCGAAGGCGGCTGCGACATCATCTTCGAGATCGGCACCGCCAAGTACGGCGTGCGCACCCCCGACGGCAGGCTCGACGACGGCAAGTTGCTGGCGATCTGCGCGCACAAGCAGGTGAAGATGGTCAGCATCAAGCTGGGGCAGGGCGCCAAGCCGGGCATGGGCGGCCTGTTGCCCGGCGCCAAGGTCACTGCGGAGATTGCCGCGATCCGCGGCATCCCGGTCGGTGAGGATTCGCAGAGCCCGAATCGCCATCTGGACATCGGCAACGTGTCGCAACTGATGGACAGCATCAACCACATCCGCGAACTCACCGGCAAGCCGGTCGGCTTCAAGGCGGTACTCGGTGGGGTGGAATGGATCAGCGAGCTATGCGATGAAGTGCACCAGCGCGGCATCGAGAGCGCACCGGATTTCATCATCGTCGACGGCTCCGAGGGCGGCACCGGCGCGGCGCCGCAGACGTTGATGGAAGGCGTCGGCCTGCCCTTGCATGAAGCGTTGCCGGCCTTGCTCGACATGCTGATCGTCAAGGGCCTGCGCGAGCGCATCAAGGTGGTCTGCTCGGGCAAGTGCATCACCGCCTACGACGTGGCGTGGGCACTGTCGCTCGGCGCTGACTTCGTCAATTCCGCGCGCGGCTTCATGCTTGCGCTGGGCTGCATCCAGTCGCTGCAGTGCAACCGCAACACCTGTCCCACCGGCATCACCACGCAGAACCCGAAGCTGCAGCGCGGCCTGGTGGTGCTGGACAAGAGCGAGCGCGTCTACCATTACGCCACGAACGTGATGAAGGAAGTCGGCATCATCGCGCACAGCTGCGGCGTCAGCGAACCGCGCCAGCTCAATCGCGGGCATTGCCGCGTGGTCGGCGATGACGGCTTGTCGATTCCGCTGGAGAAGCTGTTCCCGTATCCCCGGACGCAACAGTCATCCGGGGTGCGATGACCGCCGTCGGGTGTCATGCCCGTGGCATGGATTGCCAGCCCTCGGCCGTGCGTACCTGCAACGGCCTGAAGCGCCGCTTGTAATCCATCTTCGGGTGACCGTCGATCCAGAAGCCGAGATACAGCCACGGCACGCCGCGGCGGCGGGCCAGTTCGACCTGTTGCAGGATCGCGTAGGTGCCGAGGCTGCGTGCGCTTTCGCTGGGGTCGTAGAACGTGTAGACGGCTGAAATGCCGTTGAGGCAGACATCGGTGACGGCTACCGCGAGCAGGCGCTCGCCCTGGCGCAATTCCAGGAACAGCGTGGGGCTCCACGGCGCGGTGAGGAAGCGGCGGAAGTCGCTGGCTTCGGCATCGTCCATGCCGCCGCCGGGGTGGCGGCTTTGCAGGTAACGCTCGTACAGGCTGTGGCGTTCGCGGTTGTAGCCGGGCATGGATTCGCTGACGACGAGGTCGGCGTTGCGTTTCAGGCAGCGCCGCTGGGTGCGATCGGGCTGGAAGTTCGCCACGTCGAGCCGGCACGGCGTGCAGGCGTGGCACTGCGGGCAATGCGGGAAATACAGGTGGCCGCCGGCGCGCCGGAAGCCGCGCTCCAGCGCGGGTCCGTACAGGCGGTCGAGATGCGGCGCGGCCGGATCCAGCACCAGATTCTGCGCCGTGCGCTCGGCGTAGTAGCCGCACGCGTGCGGCAGGGTCTGGAACAGGCGGACTTGGTCGGTGCGGCGCATGGCCCGATTCTATGCCTGCCTGTGGGCGCGGCACCATCGGCGCGTCAGGTTTCCGCTAGACGACGTGCAGGTAGCGCAGCAGCACCATCGCGAACGCGGCGAGCACGAGCATCAGCACGATGCGGCGCACGCGGGCCACGGTGTGGCCGCGCCGCATCTCCGGCGTGGGGTTGCGCGCGGCGGCCAGTTCCTCGGCGTGGCGGATCACCGGCTCGATGCCGATCTCGCGCAGCAGCGCGCGCGCCCTGGTGTAGTCGTCGGCGCTGGTGATCCACACCTGCGCCCAGCTGTCGCGGTTTTCCTGCCGCTGCGAGTAGCTGAAGCGTTGCCAGGTAGGGCGGTTGTAGTTCGATCGATTGGCCACGGAAGCCTCGATGCCGTGTTCGGCCATCAGGGCGACCACGCGATCGATGTTTTCCGGGCGGGGCGAGGTATAGATCTGGCGCATGCGCGCAGTTTACCTCGTTGACCGGCCCTGATCCGGATGGGCCGGCCGTTCGTGCGCTCAGGGCTGGCGGACGCGGATCAATCCTTCCTGCGCAGTGGAGGCCACCAGTCGCCCGTCGCGGCTGAAGATCTGTCCTCGCGCGAGGCCACGGCCGCCTTGCGCGGTGGGGCTGTCGAACGAATACAGCAGCCACTCGTCGACGCGGAACGGGCGATGGAACCACAGCGCATGATCGAGGCTGGCCATCTGCACGTTGTGGGTGAGATAGGAGATGCCGTGCGGCAGAGTGGCGGTGCCGATCAGGTGAAAATCCGATGCATACGCCAGCAGCGCGCGATGCAGGATCGCCGAATCGTTGATCGGCGAAGTCAGCTTGAACCAGATGTGCTGGATCGGCGGCCGCTTGGCCGGGTGGCGCTCATCGCGCGGCCAAACCTGGCGGAATTCGAATGGGCCGTCGATGCCGAGCCAGCGCTGCAGCTTCACTGGCAAGCGGGCCAGCTCATCCGGCGGCAGCGGGTGCAGCGGTTCGATGTCTTCCGGTGCCGGCACCTCGGGCATCGAGGTCTGGTGTTCGACGCCGTTTTCCGGAAGCTGGAACGAGATCGAGCCATTCAGGATCGGCTGGCCGTGCTGGATCGCCAGTACCCGCCGCGACGAGAACGTGCCGCCATCGCGGGCACGCTCCACGCTGTAGACGATCGGCGCATCGATATCGCCGGCGCGTAGGAAGTAGGCGTGCAGCGAATGGGCCTCGCGTTCCGGGTCAACGGTTTGCTGTGCAGCCGCCAGCGCCTGGCCCAGCACCTGGCCGCCAAACACGAAGCGGGTGCCGATGTCGCGGCTCTGGCCGCGGAACAGGTTGTCCTCCAGCCGTTCGAGCTGCAACAGCTCGACCAGTTCGGTGACGTGGTTTGGCGACATGGGGAGGAACTCGTTGTGGCGGCGAAGGCGCGATTATAGCGGCCGCAGAGTGGCGCCTAGCGCGTGCCGATCCGCGCCAGCCCGCTGCCATCCAGCACCGCGGCCCATGGAAACAGCGGGCCGGGATCGAGCTTGCGATGGATTTCCAGCGCGGGGTCGTCGCTGGCCGGCATCATCGCGGTATCCAGGTCTTCGTGGCCGGCGATCTGCCGCAGGTTCGGGAAATCATGGCGCAGCTGGGCCAGCAGGGCACGCAGCGCGCTGATCTGGGCGGCGGTGTACGGCTCGGTCATCTGTTGGTGATGCGAATCCCACCAGTGCGGATAACGACCGAGGTTGACCAGTTCGATGCCGATCGAGTTCGGGTTGTGGCCACGCACGTGGTTCGCCGCGCGGGTCCCGGGAACGTAACGGTACACCGTGCCGTCGCGATCGATGTAGTAATGGCCGCTGTTGCCGCTGCCGTTGTCGTACAGGGCTTTCTCGCCGTATTCGCGGGCGGTGGCCAGGTCCGGCAGTTCGGTGCAGTGGATCACCACCAGCTCAACCGCGCTGGCGGGGCGCTCGGGCAGGCGGGCGACGTAGGGCAGCGGCTGGTCATGGATGGTCAGTGGCATCGGGCAAGTCTCGCATGCGTCAGGGTCGGGCGGAAACGTCGCCTGTTACCATGCACCTCTTGGCTTTTCGAAGTTTTCATGGAGACCGCCATGCGCGGCCAGATCATTCTCTCGCACGGCTCGGATTCCGGCCCGGACGCCATCAAGGTCAGCGTGCTGGCCGCCCTGGCCGAATCGCTGGGCTGGCGCACGCAGCGGCCGGACTACCGCACCGACGATGCGCGCGGCCATGCCGGTTCGGTGGCGCCGCGCATCGCCCGCCTGCGCGCCACCATCGAGGCATTGGATGCACCGCCGCTGCTGGTGGGGTCCAGCATGGGTGCGTTCGTGTCCGGGCTGGTCTCGCTGGATGTGCCGGTGGCTGGCCTGCTGCTGCTGGCCACGCCGAGCGAGATCCCCGGCTACGCGCGCGCGTTCGATCTGCGCCGTGACGTGCCGACGATGCTGATTCATGGCTGGCGCGACGAGGTGTGTCCGCTGGCCGGCGTGCAGGCGTTCGCTGCCCGGCGCCGGCTGCCGTTGCTGCTGCTGGACGACGACCATCGGCTGGGCGCCAGCATGGACATGATCGCCGCGCAGTTCCGCGACCTGCTCGATCGTTTGGCGGTGAGCGCATGAGTCACTACTTTGCCACCTGCCCGAAGGGGCTGGAATACCTGCTGCGCGACGAACTGATCGCGATCGGCGCCAACGACGTGCGCGAGGCGCTGGCCGGCGCGCATTTCTCCGGCACGCTGGAAACCGCCTATCGCGCCTGCCTGTGGTCGCGGCTGGCCAGTCGCATCCTGTTGCCGCTGGCCGAGTTCGATGCAGCCGATGACGATGCGCTGTATCGCGGCGTGCAGGAGATCGACTGGAGCCAGCACCTGGCCGCGCACGCCACCTTCGCGGTGGATGCCGGCACCGCGATGAGCAAGCTCACCCACAGCCAGTTCATCGGTCTGCGCACCAAGGATGCGGTGGTCGACCAGTTCCGCCAGCGTGACGGCAGCCGGCCGGGGATCGACACGGACGAACCGGACATCCGCATCAACCTGCGCCTGCGTCGCGACCGCGCGACCTTGTCGCTCGATCTGGCCGGTTCGCCGCTGCACCGCCGTGGCTGGCGGGAAATGCAGGGAGAAGCGCCGCTGAAGGAAAATCTCGCCGCCGCGATGCTGCTGCGTGCGCGCTGGCCTGAGGTGTATGCCGCCGGCGGTGCCTTGCTCGACCCGATGTGCGGTTCCGGCACGCTGCTGATCGAAGGCGCGCTGATGGCGGCCGATGTGGCGCCAGGCCTGCGCCGCGAGTATTTCGGTTTCCTCGGCTGGCAGCAGCATGACATCGCGCTGTGGCGCGGCCTGCTCGACGAAGCGAAGCAGCGCGCCGAAACCGGTCTGCGCGGATTGCGCAGCGTGTTCTTCGGCAGCGACGCCGACCCGCGCATGGTGCAGACCGCCATCCGCAATGCGCAGGAAGCGGGCGTGGCCGGCTTCTTCACGCTGGACCGGCAGGACATGACGCATGCCGCCCCACCAAGCGGTGTCGATTACGGCCTGGTCATCACCAACCCGCCGTACGGCGAACGGCTGGGCGAGCGCGCCGAGATGCCGAAGCTGTATCGCGCGCTGGGCGACACGTTGCGCACGCGCTTCACCGGCTGGCGCGCCGCCGTGCTGGCCGGCGACGTGGAACTCGGGCGTGCGATGCAGCTGCATGCAGACAAGCGCTATGCGCTGTACAACGGTGCACTGGAAACCGTGCTGCTGACCTTCGACCTGAGCCGGCGCGAAGAAGCACCGCGCGAACCGAAGCCGTTGTCGGCCGGCGCGCAGATGCTGAAGAACCGGCTGGAGAAAAACCTCAAGCACCTGCGCAAGCGGCTGACCCGCGAAGGCATCCACTGCTGGCGTGCCTACGATCAGGATCTGCCCGAGTACGCCGCGGCGATCGATGTCTACGGCGCCACGAATGGCGACGATCACCTGCATGTCCAGGAATACCGCGCGCCGGCCGATGTGCCTGCCGACATCGCGCGGCTGCGGCTGCGCGAGATCGCCCGCGTCGCCGGTGAAGTGCTCGGTGTTCCGCGCGAGCGCATCGCGATCAAGACGCGCGAGCGCGGCAAGGGTGGCTCCAAGTACGGCCAGCTCGACCAGCGCAACGAGTTCATCGAGGTGGACGAGGGCGGCCTGAAGTTCCTGGTCAACCTCACCGATTATCTCGACACGGGGCTGTTCCTCGATCACCGGCTGGTGCGCGCTAAAGTGCGCGAACTGGCGGACGGAAAGTGCTTCCTCAACCTGTTCGCCTATACCGCCACCGCCAGCGTGCACGCGGCAGCCGGCGGCGCACTGGAAACCACCAGTGTGGACCTGTCGGCCACGTACCTGGAATGGGCCTCGCGCAATCTTGCATTGAACGGCTTCAGCGGTTCGAGCCACCGGCTGATGCAGTTCGATGCACTGGAATTCCTGCAGCGCGACCGCGGCCATTACGGGCTGATCTTTGTCGATCCACCGACGTTCTCCAACTCCAAGCGCGCCGACGATTTCGACGTGCAACGCGACCACGTGAAGCTGCTCGATGCCTGCAACGAGCGGCTGACCCGCGATGGCGTGATCGTGTTCTCCAACAACTTCCGCCGCTTCAAGCTCGATCGCGCGGGACTGGAGCAGCGCTTCGAGATCGAGGACTGGACCGTGCCCAGCATCCCGTTTGATTTTGCCCGTCGCGCCGATATCCACGGCTGCTGGCTGCTGCGCCGGCGCAAACCTGACGCCGGGATTAATCCGTGGGAGACGGCCCGGATCAAAAAGTAAACGCTTCAGTCCACATTAAGCACGCCAGGCCGAGCATAGGCACCGTATCAACGGAGAAGTGTCATGACCAAACGTTTCAGTGGTGCAGGCAAGATGTTGGCCTTGGGCCTTGCTGTTGCGGCGACCGTGGCGATGCCACTGAGTGCGTCCGCGCGTGGTTGGGGCGGTCATGGCTACGGCTACCGTGGGGGTTATCACGGCTACTACCATGGCGGCGGTTACTGGAGTGGCGGTCGCTGGATTGCCGGTGCGCTTGTTACCGGCGCCGTAGTCGGGCTGGTGGCCAATGCCTTGGCTCCGCCCCCGGTGTATTACAGCCAGCCGACGGTGGTCTACGCGCAGCCGAACGTGGTTTACGCGCAGCCGCAGGTGGTCTACACCCAGCCGGGTGTGGTCTACAGCAATACCCCGCCGCCGACGCGCTACATCCGCGACGACGGTTACAGCAACTGATCGGACTGATCAGGCCATTGGCATCAAGAAGCCCGGCATCCAGCCGGGCTTCTTGTTTTCGGCGTGATGATTTCCCTTCCGCCCGCCATGGAATTGCCATCGGGGTATCACGGGAATTGAACGGTAGGCAGGGCATGCTGTCGCGCATGTTTCGGCTCGACCCATCCATCATCATCCTTGCAGCGGCATCCTCATGGATGGCTGGGCCGGGGTGTCCGTAGTGGCAAGTCGGCCCCTGATCGTCCTGGAGTCGATGGCCGCCCGATTCCGGCAGGTGCGCCAGCAGACGCTGGCGTTGTGCGCCGGGCTCAGTGCCGAAGACCTGCTAGTGCAGTCGATGCCGGACGCCAGTCCTGGCAAGTGGCATCTGGCGCATACCAGCTGGTTCTTCGAGCAGTTCGTGCTCGGGCGTGATGCCGCTTATCGGCCGCGCGATACGGCGTGGCATTACCTGTTCAATTCCTACTATCAGTCGATCGGGCCCATGCATGCACGGCCGCAGCGCGGCCTGCTGTCACGCCCCACGCTGGATGAAGTGCACGACTACCGGCGCCATATCGACGATGCGGTAGGCGAACTGCTTGAGCGTAACGGGGACGCCGAGTTGGCGACGCTGGTCGAGCTTGGCCTGCAACATGAACAGCAGCATCAGGAATTGCTGCTCACCGACATCAAGCATGCGTTCTGGAGCAATCCGCTGCGGCCGTCATACCGATCGGTAGCGCTCACACCTCGGTCGGCTGCGACAGTGTCGCTGCGCTTTCTCGATGGCCGCGAGGGCATTGTCGACATCGGTCATCGCGGCGAAGGGTTTGCGTTCGACAACGAGACCCCGCGCCATCACACGCTGCTGCAGCCGCATGCGCTGGCCAACCGGCTGGTGACCAATGCCGAATACCTGGCGTTCGTGCGTGAGGGCGGTTATCGCGAACCAGGCCTGTGGCTGGCCGACGGCTGGTCCATGGTGCAGCGCGAGGGCTGGGAGCGTCCGCTCTACTGGCAGCCCGATCTGGACAGCGAGTTCACCCTTGCCGGCGTGCGTGCGCTGGATCCCCACGAGCCGGTATGCCACCTGAGCTATTTCGAGGCCGAGGCGTTTGCACGCTGGGCGGGTGCCCGATTGCCGACCGAGGCCGAATGGGAGTCGGCCGCGCAGGGCATCGCCATCAACGGCAACCTGCAGGACGAACAGCGCTTCCATCCATGTGCGGCAACGGCTGGCGAAGGCCTGTTGCAGCTGTACGGCGATGTGTGGGAATGGACCGCCTCGCCATACGTCAGCTATCCGGGCTTTCGCCCGCTGCCCGGTTCGCTGGGCGAATACAACGGCAAGTTCATGTGCGGCCAGTGGGTGTTGCGTGGCGGTTCCTGCGTCACCCCGCGCGATCACCTTCGCGCCAGTTACCGCAATTTCTTTCCACCCCAAGCCCGCTGGCAGTTTGCCGGGCTGCGACTGGGACAGGACCGATGAGCAGTGTGCAACCCTGTGGCGTCAGCGACGACGAACGTCGCCCGCCGACAAACGATTTGCTGGAAATCGCGCAGCGCGGACTCGCGCTCAAACCCAAGCGGTTGCCATCGTGGCTGTTTTACGACGAGCGCGGCTCGGCCCTGTTCGAGCGGATCTGCGAGCAGCCGGAGTACTATCTCTGCCGCTGCGAAATTGCCTTGATGGCGGAGCATGCACAGAGCGTTGCCGATACTCTCGGCAGCGAAGTGCGGCTGGTCGAATACGGCAGCGGCAACGCACACAAGACCAGCATGTTGCTGCAGCATCTGCAGTCGCCCGTGGCTTATGTGCCGGTGGAGATTTCGCCGGAGCCGTTGCGGCAAAGTGTGGAGCGGCTGGCGGTGGAATTTGCGTCGCTGCCGCTGCAGCCGCTGTGCGCCGATTTCAGCAAGCCGCTGCGCCTGCCGATCCCGCCGCGTGCGCCACGTCGCACGGTACTGTATTTCCCTGGCTCGACCATCGGCAATTTCGAGAACCGCGAGGCGGCGACGCTGCTGCGCAAGATGCGCAACGAGATGGGCGATGCCGGCGGCATCCTGATCGGCGTGGACCTGAAGAAAGACCCTGCGGTGATCGAGGCAGCCTACAACGATCGCGCCCGTGTCACCGCAGCATTCACCCTCAACATGCTGACGCGGTTGAACCGCGAGATCGGCAGCAATTTCGAGCTGTCGGGATTTGCCCACCGTGCGCACTACAACCCGATGGCCGGGCGCATCGAGACGTATATCGTCAGTCGCCGCGAGCAACAGGTAAAAGTCGGGCGGGTGAACGTGCCGTTCCACGAAGACGAGGCCATGCAGGTCGAATACAGCTGCAAGTATTCGCTGGCCGATTTTGCCGCGCTGGCTGCCCGTGCCGGACTGGCCGTGCAGCAGGTGTGGACCGATCCGGAGAAGATGTTCAGCCTGCAATATCTGGTGCGCGCCGGCACCCGCATCCATTGAATCCCTGCGCCGGCTGATCGGAGGCGCAAGCCGGGGCGTAGATGGCACGCCCCGGCAGGATGAACTACTTCACGCCGTACAGCGCCCGCACATCGCTGGTCAGTGCGGCCTGGCTGTCCTGGCGGCTATAGAACATGTGGCCGCCGGCGTACTCCTTGACCTGCACGCGGGTCGGGTCGCCCATCGCCGGCATTTGGTCGACGATCAGCACCGAGGCCATGAACGGACAGGACAGATCGTCCCAGCCGTGCGCGATCAGCACGCGCAGTCCCGGATCGTTGGCGACCGCTTCGCGCAACTGCGACACCGATCCCTGGTTGGCGTCGTCGTCCTCATGCCACAGCTTGTTAACCTCGTAGCTCAGCGCGTTGTAGCGGCCATCGTATTTCCAGCCCACCATCTGCGTGACGAAGTTGACCATCGCGCTGGTGGTCGGCGCGATGATGCCGTTGAGGATCGGATCGCCGGTGCGCTGGTGCGGCGCGTACGGGAACGGGTCCCAGGCGGTGACGTTGGAATCGTAGCGGCTGCCCAGCTTGCCTTCGGCGCGGTACACCTCGCGCAGATAGGCCTGGGTTTCCAGTCGCCCGCCGGAACGTTTCACGAACAGCGGATCGAGTCCGGTCATTGCCGTCACCTTGCTTACCACGCGGTCGGTGGCCTGCGGATCGGCGCGGCCACGCATCAGGTCGCTGGCATATTCGCCGCGGGTGTATTCGATGATCGGTGCCATCGCCTCGGCGGTGAGTTTGTGTTCGCGTTCGAGATGGGCGGCGGCGATCGACGGCAGGGTGAGCATCCACGGCAGCGGCGAGACGTTTTCGTCGTTCGATGCAGCCGGGTCGAGATACGGCGACAGCAGTACCACGCCGTTCATCGCCACGCCGAGCTGGGTCTGCAGGTAGTCGGTGATGCGCGGGCCGCGGAAGCCGCCGTAGCTCTCGCCGACCAGGTACTTGCGAGAGGTCATGCGGGCGTTCTTCACCAGCCAGTCGTAGACGATGCGCGAGAGGTACTTGATGTCGCTGTCGGTGCTGTAGAACTGCTTGGTGGCTTCCTTGTCGTCCACCAGCGCGCGGCTGAAGCCGGTGCCGACCGGATCGATGAACACCAGGTCGGTGAAGCCGAGCCAGGTGCCGGGATTGTCGTGCAGCGTCGCCGGGTCGGACGGGTTGTCGCCCTCGACGCCGAAGTTCACTTTCTTCGGGCCGATCGCGCCGAGGTTCAGATACACCGATGAGGCGCCCGGGCCACCATTGAGCGCGAACGTCACCGGCCGGTCCTTGCCGGCCATGGTGTAGGCGGTGAACACCACCTCGCCGGTGATGTCGCCTTTTTCGTCGCGTACCGGCAGCGAACCCACCGTGACGGTGTACTTCAGCGTCTTGCCGTCCACGCTAGTGGACTGGGTCACGTGTGCATCGGCCGGAAACGGTGGCAGATGGAAACCGTTGCTGCTGGCGGCATCTTGCGTCGCTGCTGGCTTGTGGGTATCTGCAGCCGGCACCGATGTCGTGAATCCAGCGGTGATCAGGGCCACCAGCAGGGCGGTTTGCAAGGACTTGCGCACGGATCGTTCCTCATCGGGGAAAGATCCAAGCCTAACCGCCTGCGGCGCGGTCGGACTGTGCACAAAGGCATGGGTCGTGACAGTTCAGGCCTGTGCAAGCGCCGCCTGGACGAACTGCTGCAACTGCGCTGCGCTGAGCGCGCCGGATTGCCGCGCGACTTCACGGCGTTGCCGGAACAGGATCAGCGTGGGGATGCTGCGGATATGGAAGCGCTGCGCCAGCTGCGGCTGCGCCTCGGTATCGAGCTTGGCCAACCGCAGACGCGGCTCCAGCTGGCCCGCGGCCTGCACGAACACCGGCGCAAAGCCGACACACGGCCCGCACCAGGGCGCCCAGAAATCCACCAGCACCGGCAGGTCGCCACGGCCGGCGACCGCGTCGAAATTCGCGGCGGTCAGCTCCACGGGATGCCCGTCGAACAGCGCCTTCTTGCAGCGGCCACAAGCCGGCTGCTCGCCCAGGCGTTCGGCTGGCACACGGTTGAGTGCGCCGCAGTGCGGGCAGGGAATGCTCAAGGACGTACTCATGGCAGACTCCGGCAAGGGCGGCGCACCGCGCCATGCGTGGCTAGATGGCGGCGCCGGGCCGCAAACCCAAGCTGGCCGCAGAGGGGACGCCGTTGAACATGCAAAAACATTGCCCTGGTGCCAGGTCATCCTTGCCGCGTCCCTTGCTGCATGGCGCGATTGCACTCGGCATGTGCTGGACCTTGCCGAACACCATGCTCGGTATGCTCGCAGCTTGCGTCGGCTTCAGGTTCGGCGCACGCGCATGCGCTGGCGGCGGCGCCGCGAACTGGCTCTGGTGATACGCGGCTGGCCGTGGGGAGGAGGCGCGCTCACGCTTGGCAACGTGATCGCGCACACCGGTGAGCGGCTGGATGCGACATGCCTCACGTACGCGCAGCGTGTCGGTCGCGGTGCCGAACTGCCCGTGTCACCGGCTGACCATGAGCGCGCGCACGTGTATCAATACCTGCTGCTGGGCCCGTTGTTACTGTCCTTGTACTAATGCTGCGTGGCGGCATCCGGGCGCGCAATCCTTTCGAGCATGCGGCGGATCGCTACGCGCAAACCGGCTGCGGCTGGTGGCCGTGGGCAGGCCGCGATTGATCCGGTGGTGTGGATCCTGCCAGGCCATGCTGGGGTTCCAGTTGCAAGGACGCCGCGGCCTGGCCGCGGCGTCTTGCGAGGACAACGCCTCAGTGGCCGTTGTTGTTCTTGTCGTCAGATGCTGGTCGGGCCTGCGGCTTGGGTCGATTGCCCTGGCCTTGCGCTGGACGATTGCCGGGGCTGTTGCCCTGGCTGGGCGGTGGTCGGTTAGCTTGCTGGCCATCCGGCGGCGGACGATTCCCTTGTGCGGGAGGCGGACGATTCCCTTGCCCTGGCGTGGGACGGCTGCCTTGACCCGGTGAGGGACGATTGCCCTGGCTCGGTGGCGGCCGATTGCCCTGGCCCGGCGATGGGCGGTTGCCATGGCCTGGATTGCCGATGCCGGGGCGCGGCGGCGGCCTGTTTCCGTTGCCCGGCTGCGGGCGCGGTGGCGGGCGATGGATGGGCCGTGGCGGTGGCCGGCTGATGATCGGCCGGCGGTACCAGTCATTGCGCTGGCGATAGAACGGGCGGTTGCTGTAGTAGTTGCCCCAGTAGCTGGCGATCACGAAGCTGATGATCGGAATGCCGATGTTCGCGCCGTACTCCTGCACCACCACCGGCTGGTTTTGATACTGGTACTGGATGAACGTGCCGGCGACCCAGCCGCGTGCGCCCATGGTGATCACGTCGCACCATTCCCAGCCGGTAGTGCAGCCCTGGATATCGACCGGGGTGCCGGCAGGAATCGTGAGGATGAGCGGATATGCCGAGTCGGGTCCGGCGCGCAGGTTGACGTTGCCAGTGACGAAGCCATCGGCGGCACGGCCCAGGGTGGGTACAGCCAGTGCAAGTGAAGAAACAACCAACCATGCAAGACGTTTCATCGTTGACATCTCCTGAGTTGCTGTCCGCTAAAGAGCATCCCCAACATGCGTGGTGTCGCGATGTATGCCTGTCCACTCTGGTCCTGTTGGGGTTGCCGCGCAAGCCCGGCTGGCAACAGCGCGCCGCCACGGATCACCGCCCAGCCTGTGCAGGCTTGCCGGCCTGTACGGTGCCAGCACCCCGACGGCAGGAGCACGCCGGAACCGATCATGCTGCCGACCGTCGCCGCAATCAGCCGCCGCAGCCCAAGCCGGGCGTGTGTCGGGACTCATGCGTGTTCGCGATAGGCGCGGCGCAGCAGTTCGTGGAAGTGGTGCACCGCGTTCTCGCGCAGCGGATTGAGCCGGCCGGCCTCATAGGAGCCGGAGGCGAGGCCGCGCTGCACGTCCTCGCAGATCGTCACGTCCTCGTCCTGCACCTCGTCGCTGAAGGCGATGTCCCTGGCGCGGCGCGCCAGCGCTTCGGGCGTGATCGCCGGCGCGTAGTAGAAGTCGAACTCGACGCGGCAGCGGTCCACGCCCAGCGGCAGCACGCGGTTGGTCTGCAAGCGGCCGGGCAGGATGTTGAGCATCGCGTTCGGATACAGGAAGTAGTACAACGCCTCGCCGCTGCCGTAGAGGTCGTCGCCGCTCTCCAGCGGGCTGAACTGGAACGAATACCACGCGGCCGTCTCGGTGATGTAGCTGCGGTAGTCGAGCACGCTGTTGAGGCCTGGGTGGATGTGCGGCACGTGGTAACCCTCCAGGTAGTTGTCCACGTAGACCTTCCAGTTGCACGCCACCTCCCAGCTGGCGCGATGATGGAATTCGAAGCCGGCCAGCGAGCGCTCCGGCCCCAGTCGTGCATCGATGCCGGCGACAAAATCCCCGAAAGGCGGCGCCTCGCCCGTGGCGACGAACACCAGCCCTTGCCACACCTGCACGCGCACCTCGGGCAGGCGGATCTCGGCCGGGTTGAAGTCGGGCGTGCGGCCCATCTCCGGGGCTCCGCGCAGCACGCCGTCGAGTCCGTAGGTCCAGCCGTGGTAACGACAGCGCAGTGCAGTCGCGCCACGGCCGTCGCAGCTGGCAATCGGTCCGGCACGATGCCGGCACACGTTGTGGAACGCACGGATCGTGGATTCGTCGCTGCGCACGATCAGCAGGGGCAGGCCGGCGATCGCGGTCACCACATGGTCGCCGACGCCGCTCAGCTGCGACTGGTGGCACACCAGCTGCCAGCTCTGCGCAAACACTGCGGCGCCATCCAGCAGCGGCATGCGTGGGTCGATGTAATAGCGCGCCGGCAGCGCCAGCGCGTGATCGAGCGGCTGCGGGGCGAGCACGTCGGGCGAAAACAGCTCGGTCATGGCAATACCTGACAGTGGCGATGCCGGAGTATTGACCGCGGAACGATCCGCGGGAAGAGGCCGCGGCAAGAGGGAGGCTAGTGCACGCCGACCAGTTCGATATCGAATACCAGCGACGCGTTGGGTGGCACCGCATTGCCGACGCGGCGGCCACCGTAGCCGAATTTCGGCGGGATCAGCAGGGTGCGCTTGCCGCCCACGCGCATGCCCTTGATGCCCTTGTCCCAGCCGGGAATGACCTTGCCTTCCCCGAGGGTGAAGCTGATGGTCTGGGCGCGGTCGTACGAGCTGTCGACTTTCGCGCCGTGGTGGTCTTTCGCGTTCTCGTCATACAGCCAGCCGATGTAGTTGAGTTCGACTACGGCACCGTTGCGCGCGACCGCGCCCGTGCCGACCTGGCGATCGATGACGTCGAGCCGGGAGAGATCCGTGGCGGCACAGACGGATGGAGCGATCGCAGCGACTGCAAGCAGCAGTGCGGCAGTCAGCAGCGACGGTCGGTACATTTGGAAATACCGGGTGCAGGGCGGGCGACCAGTGTAACCGGCCAACGGGGCGATCCTTGGTTCGCCCCGCTGGCCGTCATGGCGTGATCTGAAGATCAGTGGTTGTCGTGATCGTCTTTGTGCTCTGGCGGCTTGGGCCTTTCATTGCTGGGCCGTGCCGGCTGGCCATGATTGGGGGCTGGTTGATGGTTGCCGTACTGCGGCGGGCGCCCTTCCTGCAACGGTTGTACGGCATGCGCGGGGCCGACCGGCCCCAGATGGCCAGGTTGCGACGGCCGATATGTCGGATCGGGGTGGTAACCGGGGCCAGGTTCGCCGCGCACCGGCCCATGGTAACGGTACGGGTCACGGACCGGCGGAGGTGGCGGGCGGATGTCGATGCGGCGGCGATACCAGTCATCGCGATCACGATAGAACGGCCGGCCGCGATAATAATTGTCCCAATACGCACCGATCACGAAGCTGACGATAGGTATGCCGATCTGCGCACCGTATTCGGGCAGCAGCACGGGCTGGTCCTGGTATTGGTAACCGATGAAATTGCCGGCTACCCAGCCACGGTTGTTGTCCTCGGCGATCACATCGCACCATTCCCAGCCATTGGTGCAGCCTTGCACGCTGACGCCGGTGCCGGCCGGGAGCTGGTCGATCAGCGGGTAGCTCGGGTCGGGGCCGGCACGCATGTTGACGTTGCCGGTGACATAGGCGTCCTGTGCGAGCGCAGGGAGAGCCAGTACGAGCGACGCCAGGGACAGTGATGCAAGGGCAAAACGGGTCAGGCGTTTCATGCGGACGATCTCCAGCGGGTGGAAGACGCCTGCAGTATATGCGCGTGCCGGCTTGGCGATATCAACAGCGATGTTCAGGCAGGTCATCTGCCATACATCGCCGGTATATCGCCGGTACAGCTCAGCTGGTCGTCCGCGCCACGAAGCGCAGTGCCACCGAATTCATGCAGTAACGCAGGCCGGTCGGCTGCGGGCCGTCGTCGAACACGTGGCCGAGGTGGCTGTCGCAGCCGGCACAGCTGATCGCCGTGCGATCCATGCCGAAGCTGTTGTCGCTGTGCTGCAGCACATTGCGAGCCGCGATCGGCTGCCAGAAGCTCGGCCAGCCGGTACCGGAGTCGAATTCGGTCGCCGCGTCGTAGAGCGCGGTGGCGCAGGCCGCGCAGCGGAACAGGCCGATACCGGGTTTTTCGTGCGGACCGCTGAAGGCCATTTCGGTGCCGTCGCGGCGCATCACGTCGAACGCCGGCGGCGACAGCCGCTGCCGCCATTGCGCATCGCTCAGCACCAGCTTGGGCACCTGGCGCGGGCCAAGGTCGCGGCCGTTGTCGGCAAAGATCTCCAGCAGCACGTTGCCGGGCTTGCCGACCGGCGCGCTGTCGGCCGCGAACAGGCGCGGGATGACCAGGCCACCGCCGGCCACCAGCAGCGCACCGCCGGTGAGCGCCGCGCGCAGGAAGCGGCGGCGATCCATGGCGAGGGTTTCATCTAGACGTGACATGGCAACCTCCGTGGAGATAGCTGTGGATGAAAGGATCAGCCGAAGGTGAAGGCGTATGCCTGCACACCGGGATCGAGGAAGGTGATCTGGAACAGCCGCTCGCCGCTGCCGTTGGCCTGTCGCACCAGCTGGTACAGGCGCTGCGCGCTGACCGTGCCGTTGCCGTCGGCATCGGTATCCATGCCGTGGTCGGTGCCAGGTGCCTTGCCGTCGATGGTGACGCGGAAGCGGACCGGCTTGCCGTCGCTGGCGGGGCCGAGCACCAGGTGCAGGTCGCGGCCGCGGAAACGGTAGACGATGGCGCCACCGGCCTGATCCAGCTGGGCGCTTTCGCCGTGTACGTTCCAGTGGCCATCCAGCGCCCATTGATCCGCGGCGAGCGAGCCGGGCGCGCGGTAGTTCGCGCTGTCGTCATGTGTCACCTTGCCGCCGACGAAGTTCTGCGCACGGGCATAGCCGACATAGGTTTCCGGCGAGCGGGCAGGGTCGTTCGATGCGGCCGCTTCGACGCCGTGATGGTCGTCGCTGACATAGCCGCCGGGCAGATCCTTCTGGCCGGCCGCGGTCAGCAGCTGGCGGATCACGTCCTCGCTTTCCCGGTAGCCACCCTCGCCGAAGTGGTGATGGCGGATCTGACCCTGTGCATCGATGAAGTAATGCGCCGGCCAGTATTCGTTGTGGAAGCCCTGCCAGATCGCGTAGTCGTTATCCAGCGCGACCGGGTAATCGACACCCAAATCCCTGACCGCCTTGGTCACGTTGGCCGGATCCTTCTCGAACGCGAACTCCGGCGCATGCACGCCGATCACCACCAGGCCGTGATCCTTGTACTTGTCGGCCCAGCCGCGCACATACGGCAGCGAGCGGATGCAGTTGATGCAGGAGTAGGTCCAGAAGTCGACCAGCACCACCTTGCCGCGCAGCGATTCGGTGGTCAGCGGCGGGCTGTTGAGCCATTGCGTGGCGCCGGCCAGCGACGGCATGTCGCCTTCCACCGGCAGCGGCGCGCCGGCTTTCAGCACGGGTTCGGGCGCCGGTGCCGGGCGCACCGCGTTGATCAGCTTCTGCTCGATGCCGCCGGTGCTGGCCAGCGAGACGCGGGTGAGCAGGCCGGTATCGAGTCCCAGCGCGATGCAGGCCACGCCGGCGAGCACCAGTACACCGAGCACGCGGCGCACCCATTCGCCCGCGCCGAGCGAGCGCTTCATCAGCGCGAATACCTTGCCGCCGATCAGCAGTGCCAGGCCCAGCGAGGTCGCCGCGCCACCCGCATAAGTCAGCAGCAGCAAGGTGGTCTGCACGCTGGCACCGTTCAGCGCGGCACCAGTCAGCAGCAGGCCGAGGATCGGTCCGGCACACGGTGCCCACAGCAAGCCGGTGGCCACGCCCAGGCCGGCGGCACCCCAGATCGAGTCGCCATCGCTGGCGGAGCGCTGCGATAACCGGTTGCCGAGCGCCACGAACGGGCGGCTGATCCATTCCGCCAGATGGGTCGACAGCAAGGTCAGGCCGAGGAAGGCCAGAACGACCATTGCCACGTAGCGGCCGTACTGGTTCGCATGCACCGCCCAGCCGCCGCCGAGGGCAGCCAGCGTGGCTACCGCCGAGAACGTGATCGCCATGCCCAGCAACATCGGCAACCCGTTGCGCATGAACGGGCGGTCGGAGCGGGCGAACACGAACGGCAGCACCGGCAGGATGCACGGGCTGAGGATGGTCAGTACGCCGCCGAGGTAGGCGAGGATCAACACGAGCATGGAAGCGTCATCCGTGGGAGGTTGTCTGGTTATTCGCCGGCAGTCTCGCAGCGGTTACCTGCAGGTACGAGGTAACGCCGGCCATAGATGCAGCGAAGACCTGATAGACGTTCCATCGTAGGCTGAGCATGTCGCAAACCTTGACCGCCACCGGCTTCATGGGTCTAGATAGTGGACTTTTCCGTGGGATGAGTCTCGTCCGGCCCGTGCCAGTCGAATCCGCCGCCGCCAGCACCAGCGAAACGCCCGACCAGCGTCGGGCGGCGTGGATGGCTGCCGCGCAGTCGGGCGATCGGCGTGCCTACGAGAAGCTCTTGGCCGATTCGGTGGCGTTGATCCGTGCGGCGGCACGGCGCCAGGGCGTGGCGCCGGATCATCTGGATGACGTGGTGCAGGAAACCCTGATCACCGTGCACCGTGCGCGTCATACTTACGATCCGACCCGTTCGTACGATGCATGGCTCACCGCGATCGCCAACCGTCGTGCGATCGATGCGCTGCGCAGCCGCGGTCGCCGCGACAGTCGCGAGTTGCACGACGAATTCGCGCTCGACAGCCACCCCGACATCGACGATGCCAGTGCGGCCACCGAAAGCCAGCAGCGTGCGCAGCGCCTGCGCGCGGCAATCGCCGAACTGCCGCCGGGCCAGCGCGAGGCGGTGGAGCAACTGGGCCTGCACGAACGCTCGTTGAGCGAGGCGGCCGAACTCACCGGGCGCAACACCGGTGCGTTGAAAGTGAACCTGCATCGCGCACTGAAGGCGCTGCGCGAACGTTTCCATGGAGAGTCCTGAAACCATGTCCGACCCGCGACCCTATGAGGCACTGATCGACCGCCTTGGTACCGAACTGGTGCCGGTGCGTCGTTTGTTGCCGCCATGGCTGCGCACCGCAGGTTGGATGCTGGTGGTGGCGGCGATCGCGGTCGTGCTGCTGATGCATTACGGCGCGGAGCCGATGTTGCGGCGCTGGGCCGGCACGCCGGATCTCCGCTGGGCCGGCGTGGGTGCGGTGATCACCGCGATCACCGCGGCGTGGGCCGCGTTTGCGCTGGGCGTGCCGGGACGGCGCGCGTCCTGGGCATGGCTGCCGTTGCCGGGCGCCTTGCTGTGGATCGGCGCCAGCGGCCTGGGTTGCCTGCGCACGTGGATCGCTCCGGGCACCCAGGTCGCCAGCATGCATCAGTCGGCCGATTGCCTGGTCTTCATCATCGGCTTCTCGATCCCGCTGTCCGCGCTGCTGATCGTGCTGCTGCGTCGTGCCTGCCCGTTGCGGCCGATACTTGCCGCGGTGCTGATCGGGCTGGCCAGCGCGGCGGCTTCGGCGAGCCTGCTGGAAATCTGCCATGCCTACGATGCTGCCGCCACCGACCTGCTGACGCATGCGCTGGCGGTAGCCGTGGTGGTGGCTGTCAATGCCGCGATGGGCGGGCGGCTGCTGTCGAGAGCTTGATGTTCGAGGGCTGACGGCTTAATCGCGGAAGTTGTCGAACTGCAGCGGCAGCTCGACCTCTGCCTTGCGCAATACCGCCATCGCATCCTGCAGGTCATCGCGCTTCTTGCCGCTGACGCGCAGCTTGTCGCCGTTGATCTGCGCCTCGACCTTGAGCTTGGCGGCCTTCAACGAGGCCACCAGCTTCTTCGCGACCGGCTGCTTGATGCCCTGCTTCACGGTGATCTTCTGCCGCGAGCCGCCCAGGTTGGTTTCCGGGTCGCCGACGTCGAGCGCGCGGATGTCGATCTTTCGCGCCACCAGCCGGGCGCGCAGGATGTCCAGCATCTGCTGCAGTTGGAATTCGCTGGGCGCGCTCTGGGTGATCACGAATTCATCCAGCACGTACTTCGCATCCACGCCCTTGAAGTCGAAGCGCGTGGTCAGCTCGCGGTTGGCCTGGTCGAGCGCGTTGGTCAGCTCGTGCTTGTCGACTTCGGAGATCACGTCAAAGGAGGGCATGGCGGCGGCTCGCTGGAAACAGGCGCAAAGTGTAAGCGATGCGACTGGGCGATAATGCGCGAATTCCCTCTTCGTCATCCCGGCGCAGGCCGGAATCCGGTGCAACATTGGCGGCAAGGGCCGCGGATCCCGGCTTGCGCAGGGATGACGAGCAAATGCAACGCGGCGCAACCATGGTGAATTCTTGAAAACGGATGTGCTGATCATCGGCGCCGGTGCCGCGGGACTGATGTGCGCGATTGCCGCCGGTCAGCGCGGTCGTCATGTACTGGTAGTCGATCACGCCAACAAGGTCGGCAAGAAGATCCTGATGTCCGGCGGTGGCCGCTGCAATTTCACCAATACCGGCGCGACCCCGGCGAACTATCTCTCGGCGAACCCGCATTTCGCCAAGTCGGCGCTGGCGCGCTACACCCCGGCCGATTTCATCGGGCTGGTCGAGAAACACCGCATCGCCTACCACGAGAAGGAGCTCGGCCAGCTGTTCTGCGACGACTCGTCCAAGCAGATCGTGCGCATGCTGCTGGACGAATGCGCCGCCGCCGGCGTCACGGTGGAGGCGAGCTGCGGCGTGCAGCGGGTGCGCAAGACGCCGCAAGGTTTCAGCGTGCTCACCGCGCGTGGCGAGGTGCATGCCGAATCGCTGGTGGTGGCCAGCGGCGGCCTGTCGATTCCCAGCATGGGCGCCAGCGGTTTCGGTTACGAACTGGCCCGCCAGTTCGGCCATGCCGTGCTGCCCACCCGCGCCGGGCTGGTGCCGCTGACCTTGAGTGGCAAGCATCAGGAGCATTACCAGGATCTGGCCGGGGTGGCGCTGCCTGCAGTGGAAGCGAAGGTCGGCAGGCAAGGTTTTCGCGCCGGCCTGCTGTTCACCCATCGCGGGATCAGCGGTCCGGCGATCCTGCAGATTTCCTCGTACTGGAAACCCGCCGACGATCTGCGCATCGACCTGTTGCCGGACATGGAGGCCGGCCCGCACCTGCTTGAGCAGCGCACGGCCCGGCCATTGGCGGAACTGAAAACCGTACTCGGCGAGGTGCTGCCGAAACGGCTGGCGCAGCGGCTGTGCGAGCAATGGTTCGAAAGCCGGCCGATGCGCCAGTACCGCGAAGCCGAGCTGGCGCAGATCGGCGCGCAGCTCAATGCGTGGCCGATCACCGCCAGCGGCACCGAAGGCTATCGCACCGCCGAGGTGACGCTGGGCGGCGTCGACACCGACGGCCTGTCCTCCAGCACGATGCAGTCGAAACGGGTGCCGGGGCTGTATTTCATCGGCGAGGTGGTCGACGTCACCGGCTGGCTTGGCGGCTACAACTTCCAGTGGGCGTGGGCCTCGGGACAGGCGGCGGGCGAGGTGGCTTGAGGTGGATCTTCGACTCGCGATGCGCAGAAAATTTCGCGCGGGCTGAATGTGGCGCATGTTCCACTATATGCCGGATCAGCATGAGGAAACCTGCATGAAAGTCGGATTTATCGGGCTCGGCGCGATGGGCAGCGCGATGGCCGGCAACCTGCTGGCTGCCGGGCACACGCTGACGGTATGGAATCGTTCCGAGGCTGCGGCCGAAGCCCTTGCCTCGCTCGGCGCCAAGGTGGTGCGCACCGCCGATCGCGCCGCGCAGGGCGAGGTGCTGTGCAGCATGCTGGCGAACGATCAGGCCGTGCGCGAAGTGTTTCTCGACGGCGGCCTGCTCGATGCGATGGATCACGGCATGGTGCATGTGAATCACGCCACCATCTCGGTGGCACTGGCGAAACAGCTGGCCGAGGAACATGCGGAGCGCGGGCTGGCGTATGTCGCGGCGCCGGTGTTTGGACGTCCTGACATGGCGGCCGCGGCGAAGCTGAATATTCTCGTTGCCGGCCGATCCGCGGCGATCGAACGCGTGCGGCCGCTGCTGGAGGCAATGGGCAGCAAGCTGTGGCCGCTGGGCGATGCGCCGGAGCGCGCGAACGTGGCGAAGATCGCCGGCAACTTCATGCTGGCCGCGGCGATCGAGAGCATGGCCGAAGCGACTGCGCTGACCCGGGCGCATGGCGTCAGTGCGGCGGATTTCCTCGATGTGATGACAAATACCTTGTTCGCCGCACCGGCCTATCAGGGCTACGGCAAGCTGATCGCCGAGCAGCGCTTCAAGCCGGCCGGCTTCAAGCTGCCGCTGGGTCTCAAGGATGTCGAGTTGGCGCTGGGCGCAGGTTCGGCAGCGCGCGTGCCGCTGCCGTTTGCAGGTGTGCTGCGTGACAGCCTGCTGGAAGCGCTGGCCATGGGTGATGCAGAGCTGGACTGGTCGGCGCTGGCGCTGGTCGCCGCCCGCCGCGCCCATCTGGATGAACGCGGCTAGGTTTCCATTGGGTCATCCGGCCAGACGCGGGTCCCAGTCCAGTGTGCCATCGACTACGGTATGGCTGTGCCCGCCCACCCAGATCGAGCTGCCAACGATCTGCACGACCAAGCGTGCATCATGGCCGATCTCGCGCCCCTGGCTGACGCGGTAACCGCGGGCCAGCGTGCCCTGCGGCTCGGCATGGGCGAGGTAGGCGGCGATCAGGCCGTTGGCGGCGCCGGAGGCCGGATCCTCGACGATGCCGACGCCTGCCGGGAATGCCCGCACGACCAGCTGATATGCGCCACCTGCGCTGCGCGCGAACGCACACAGGCCCATGCTGTCGCTGGCTTGTGCCAGCGCGCCAATCGCGGCGTGATCAGGCTGCCAGGCGCGCAGGCTGGTTTCATCTGCAACCTCGGCCAGCCACCAGCGCCGACCGCCGTCGACCAGTGCCGGCGGCAGCGCGCCGGGTTCGATGCCGGCCAGTGCCGACGGCAGTAAGGGATGCGCCTCGCGGCCGGTATCCAGCACGCGTTCACCGGGCGACTGCAACAGCAGTTCGCGGCTGGCGCCATGGCCTTCCACCCGGATCGGCAGCACGCCGGCGCCGCATTCCTGCCACAGCAGGCCATCGCGTGGTTCGGCCATGCCGCACTGGAGCGCGGCGTGCGCGCTGCCGATGCTGGGATGGCCGGCAAACGGGATTTCCTTGTGCGGCGTGAAGATGCGCACGCGGTAGCTGGCTTTCGGAGCGGTCGGCGGCAGCACGAAGGTGGTCTCGACCAGTGCCGTCCAGCGCGCGAAACGCTGCATCTCCGCCACGGTCCAGTTGTCCGCGCCGAGCACCACGCCAAGATGGTTGCCGCCGCCGAGCGTGGCGGCGAAGACGTCCAGGTGCAGGTAACGAAGCAAGGTCATGATTCCGTGCCGCGACAAGAGGTCGCGTAAAACCGCGAATGATAGCCGTGCATCACCGGTCCGTGCAGTGATCTTTCGGAATATCCGCGCGGAAACGAGGCATGAGCGCTCACCCATGCCAGGCGCGGCACCGGCGGAAAGTCGACAAGAACCGGCCAGGACGCCAAGATGCGCGTTTTGCGACCGACAGCGGAACCGTTCATGCCGATCACCCTGCTCATCATTGCCATCACCTGCATCGTCTCGTTCATGGCGTTCAAGAACAGCCGGCTGATGGACGACCTGATCCTGTGGCCGCCGGCGATCAGCCGCCAGCGCGAATACCACCGGCTGGTGACCTACGGGCTGGTGCATGCGGATTTCAACCACCTGCTGTTCAACATGATCACGCTGTTTTTCTTCGGTCGGCAGATGGAAGGGCTGTTCACCGCGCGACTGGGCATGCTCGGTTTCGCGCTGTTCTATATCGGTGGCCTGGTGGTATCGATCCTGCCGACCTACCTGAAGAATCGAGGCAATCCGGGCTACCGCAGCCTGGGGGCATCCGGCGCGGTGTCGGCGGTGCTGTTTGCCTACATTCTGCTGGCACCATGGTCGCGGATCATCGTGTTGGTGATACCGATGCCGGCGATCGTCTATGCCGTGCTGTACACCGGCTATTCGATCTACATGGATCGACGCGGGCAGGGCAACACCAATCACAGTGCGCACCTGTGGGGCGCGGTTTATGGTGTGGCCGTCACCCTGCTGGTCGATCCGCGGGTGCTGCCCCATTTCCTCGATGCGCTGCAGCGCCCGAGCTTCTGATCCGATTGGAAGGAGCCCGCCGGCTTTGACGTTTCGGCATGGTGCTCACCCAGCCGGTTGCATCCGTGCGATGGCACATGGCTGGCGGATGAATGCCGATCGAAACGGTGCGGAAACTTAGCACGCGTTCAAGCGTTGCGGCGCATGATGAGGCTGTCACTCCAGCAGGAGACAGGTCATGAAACGCCTCTTTGCGAGCCTTGCGCTGGTCGTCGCGGCGGCGACCCTGTCGGGCTGCTATTACGATCCGGGTTATGTACGCAGTACCGGCTATGGCGGCGCCTACTACAGCCAGGTGGCGCCGGTTTACGGTGGCGGTTATTACGCAGCGCCAGGCTACTACGACTATTACGGCTACTACGGTTGCTGCTACGCGCCGGGTGTGGGGATCTGGTACGGCGGCGGCCCTTATTACCGTGGTGGTTACGGTTATCGCGGTTACCGCGGGCCGGGCGGTCACTGGCAGGGTGCACACGGCAGTGTCCAGCATGGGCATGTCGGCGGGTACAACCATCACCACTAGGCAAGCCTGACGCTTCAGGCACAATCGCGGCATGCCCCCAACCCGATGCATGTCAGGACCGATTCGCTTTTCAAGGCTCATCACCGTCGTGGCGATGGGCCTTGTGCTTTGTGCCTGCAGCAGCCTGCGCTACTACGCACAGGCTGCACATGGCCAGGGCGAGCTGGTGGTCCATCGACGTGCGGTCAGTGCCGTGGTGGCCGATCCGGCCACCGATGCGCGACTCGCCGCGCGCCTGCGCCTGGCGCAGCAGGCACGCCGGTTCGCCTCGCGGCATCTGGGGCTGCCGGACAACCGCAGCTACACCAGTTATGTCGAGCTGCATCGGCCATACGTGGTGTGGAACGTGTTTGCCACGCCGCGCTTCTCGGTGGAGGCGTTGCCGCAGTGTTTTCCGGTCAGCGGCTGCGTCGCCTATCGCGGCTGGTTCAAGGAGGCTGCCGCCAAGGCCGATGCGGCGCAGCTGAAGGCGCGTGGCGACGATGTCTGGATAGGTGGCGTGCCGGCGTATTCCACGCTTGGCTGGTTTGCCGATCCTATCCTCAGCAGCATGTTGAGTTGGGATGACGACGAACTCGACAGCACGATCTTCCACGAACTGGCGCATCAGCTGATCTATGTGAAGGACGATACGGCGTTCAACGAGTCCTTCGCCACCTTCGTGCAGAACCAGGGCCTGCGCGAATGGCGACAGTCACGCGGCCTGCCGCCGCAGGACGGTCGTGCCCAGGCGATGGATGACGGGTTCACCCGGCTCGTGCTGGATCTGCGTGAGCGCCTGAAGGCCTTGTATGCCAGCGGCGTGGGCGAAACAGCGATGTCCGTGGGCAAGCAACGCGAGATCGAGGCGTTCCGCAAGCGCTACGCGCGATGGCGCGACCGCGACTGGCCGGGCGAGCATGGTTACGATGCCTGGGTCGCTGCGCCAATCAACAATGCGCGGCTGCTGCCGTTCGGCCTGTATGACCAGTGGACGCCTGCATTTGGGGTGCTGTTCCGGCGTGCCGGCAAGCAGTGGCCCGCGTTTTACGCGAACGTGCGCAAATTGGCGGGTCTGCCGCAGGCACGGCGCGAGCAAGAGCTGCAGTTACTGCTGCACGACGCGCCGTGAGCGGCGTGGTCAACCGTCACTCACGGCGCTGGCGGGGCCGCGGAGTTGCGTGGACGCCGCACTCCAGCCCCCAGTGTTCCTATCAGCAACAGGGTGAGCACGATCTCGGCCAGGGCCAGCCAGCGTTCGCTGGACGAGCTCCAGCCTTCGGCGATGCCGTGGCAGAAATAGAACAGGCTGAGGATGCCGATCCACAGCAGGGCGCGGCGCGGATTGCGGATCGCCAGCAATGGCAGCAGCAGCGGAATCACGGTGATCGCCAGCACCAGCCATGTCGGCATGGTCTGCGCGGGGAACAGCCACGCATGCCAGATCAGTTGCAGCAGGACCAGTGCGGCCCAGCCGAGCAGGCCCAGCCGTTGTTCCGTCGGCAGGGCGATGCGAGTGCTCATGCGCCGTCCGCCAGCTTGCGCGCGGTGTCGGCGAGTCGGCGGCCGAGGGCGCGCGCCAGTTCGCGTTCGTGCTCGCTGATCGGGTTGTCGCCCTTGGCGCCGGCGACGTGGCTGGCACCGTACGGCGTGCCGCCACTCTGCGTGGCGGTCAGTGCCGGCTCGGTATAGGGCACGCCGAGCAGCAGCATGCCGTGATGCAGCAGCGGCAGCGCCATCGTCAGCAGGGTGGACTCCTGGCCGCCATGCATGGTGCTGGTCGACGTGAACAGCGCTGCCGGTTTGCCGACCAGCGCACCGCTGGCCCATTCGGCACCGGTGGAATCGAGAAAATATTTCAGTGGCGCGGCCATGTTGCCGAAGCGGGTAGGGCTGCCCATGGCCAGGCCGACGCAGTCGAGCAGGTCCTGCTTTTGCACATACGGCGCACCGTCCTCGGGCTCCGGCGGTTGCGCCACTTCGGTCACCGGCGCCACCGGCGGCACCTGGCGCAAACGGGCACGCATGCCGTGGATTTCCTCGATGCCGCGGGCGATCAATCGCGCCATCTGGGCGGTGTGGCCGCTGCGGCTGTAGTACAGAACGAGGATGTCCATGCATTTGGGACGTTCAGTGGCGATGCGCTAGTGTAACGAGTGATGCCGCCGATGTTGCCGTCGCGCCTGTGGCGGGGTGGCAATCCACGAAGGGATATCCATGGCCTTGCGTTACGACCGCGACCGCACCTCGAGTTTCAGCCGCTTCCTCTGGCAGCGCTTCGTCGACGACAAGTGTTTCGAGACGGCCGGAGCGTTGTCCTACACCACACTGGTGTCGCTGGTGCCGTTGATGGTGGCGGCGCTGGCGATGTTCTCGGTGTTTCCGGTGTTCGCGGAGGCACGCGATACCTTGCTCGATTTCGTGTTCCGCAATTTCGTGCCGGCCGCCGGCCATCATGTGCAGGAGGCGTTGCAGGTGTTCGCCAGCAATGCCAGCGGGCTGACCGGCATCAGTATCCTGGTGATGCTGTTCAGCGCGATCTCGATGATGGTCAGCATCGAGGACCGGTTGAACCGGATCTGGCGGGTGCAGCGGCCACGCGGATGGGTCTCGCGCCTGCTGCTGTACTGGGCGGCGCTGACGCTGGGGCCGATCCTGGTGGTCGGCGGCCTCGCGGTGAGTTCGTACATCACGGCGTTGCCCCTGCTGCAGGGCACGGCCGTGCAGCTCGGGCTGGGTGGCCGGCTGCTGCGCGCGCTGCCGTTCGTGGTCACCTTCATCACGCTGTGGCTGTTGTACGTGGTGGTGCCGAATCGGCACGTGGCGAAACGCGATGCGACGATCGGCGCGTTGCTCGGCGCGCTGTTGTTCGAGTTTGCGCGATGGGGTTTCCGCTGGTTCGTGCACGGCGCGCATACCTACCAGCAGATCTATGGTGCGCTGGCGGCGCTGCCGATCTTCCTGCTGTGGATCTATCTGTCCTGGATCATCGTGATCCTTGGTGCGTCGATTGCCGCGTCGATCTCATCCTTCGAATACCAGGCACCGGACAAAAGCCTGCCGGAAGGGTCGGAGTTCCTCGGCCTGATGGTGGTGCTGCGGCACTTCATCGAGGCGCAGCGCGCGGGTAACTGTGTGGATCCGGCGGCTGTGCGACTGCGCGAGCCGTATCTGCGCAGTGGATTGATTGCCGCCTATTTCGACGATCTGCGACGCGCCGAGTTGATCCGGCAGGGCGAGACGGGCGGCTGGCTGCTCTGTCGCAGTCTCGACAGTACCGACCTGCTGCGGATCTACAGCCATACCGGTTATCGTCTGCCGTTGAGGCCCGCCGAGGAAGCGGCACAGCTTGGCCTGGAATTGCCTGCCGAACTGATCGGCGTGCTCGCCAGGGTGGCCGTGGCGCTGGACATCCAGTTGGGTACGCGGCTGCACCAGGTGTTCCCGGCGCCGGCATCCATCGAATCCGAGGAAACTGCATGACACTGTTCAAATCGTTTGCTGTGTTGGCCTTCGCATGCGGGTGCATCGCGCCCGCGCATGCGGCAATGCCGGCGCAGCCCACGCTCAAGGTCACTACGCTGGACGGCAAGACCTTCGATCTTGCGGCACAGCGCGGCAAATGGGTGATCGTCAATTTCTGGGCGACCTGGTGTGTGCCATGCATCAAGGAAATGCCGGATATTTCGCGGTTCGTCGCCACGCACAAGAACGTCGTCGCGATCGGGCTGGCTTACGACGACAGCGATCCGGCCGACATCAAGGCCTTCGTCGCCAAGCATCCGGTGGTATATCCGATCGCCCAGGTTACGCTGGACAAACCCTTGAAGGATTTCGACGAGCCGCGTGGTTTGCCGACCACGTACCTGATCAGCCCGGACGGGAAGGTGGCCAAGCCGTTCGTCGGCCCGGTCACCGCCGCTTCGCTGGGTGCGGCCATCGACGGCAAGTGATGCCGGCGGCGAAATTCATCGTCAGTGGGCGGGTGCAGGGCGTGTTCTATCGTGCCAGTACCCGTGATCAGGCATTGCGTCTGGGGCTGACCGGTCACGCGAAGAACCTGCCGGATGGTCGGGTCGAAGTGCTGGCCAGCGGTACGGCGGAAGCGCTCGATGCGCTGGAGCGATGGCTGCGCCAGGGACCGCCGGCAGCGAAGGTGGATGCGGTCAGCCGGGCAGAGATGCCCGCGCAGGAGCTGCGCGGATTTCATACGGGCTGAGGCTCAGAACGTATCGGGTACCCACACGGCCTTGTCGGTAACGTGCTCGCGTTTCGGCTTGCCCTTCAGCGCGGGCAGTTTCACGTCGGCGATCGGTGCGTCATGCCATGGCACTTGTTGCAGCAGGTGCCGGATCAGGTTGATGCGGCCACGTTTCTGATCGTTGAAGTCGACCACGAACCAGGGAGCGTTGGTCGTGTGCGTGCGTTCGATCATGGTGTCGCGCAGTTTGCCCATTGCGGCATATTTCCTGCGTGCGGCCAGATCCACCGGTGAAAGTTTCCAGCGCTTGAGCGGGTCGTTGGCGCGCTCGGCCAGGCGCGGCTCCTGCTCGGCCTGATCCACCGCCAGCCAGTACTTGAGCAGGATGATGCCATCGTCGGTCAACAGCTTTTCGAAGGTCGGCGTCGCTTTGAGAAATGCCGAGTACTGCGCCTTGCTGCAGAAGCCCATGGCCGGCTCCACCACGGCGCGGTTGTACCAGCTGCGGTCGAACAGCACCAATTCGCCGGCGCTGGGCAGATGCTCGACGTAACGCTGGAAATACCACTGCGTCGATTCACGCTCGTTCGGCTTGGGCAGTGCGACGATGCGGTAGCCGCGGTTATCCATGCTCTCGGTGATGCGTTTGATCACGCCGCCCTTGCCGGCGGCGTCGCGGCCTTCGAGAATCACCAGGAGGCGCTTGCCGCTCACGTGCAATTCGTGCTGCAGACGGATCAGATTGTGCTGCAGCTTTTCCAGCTCTTTGCTGTAATGCCCGGCGTGCTCACCCATTGCGGCACCTGATGGTTTTTAGTGGATATCAATATCGGCAGCCGGGCGGCCGATCCGTCGCCTGGCGACCATCGCCTGCACCGCACGTCGGAAATCGGAACTGTAGCCGGCCATGTCGAACAGGCTGCCGCCGATCCGTTGCTGCTCCAGATGATGCCGTAACAACTGCAAGGCTTGGTGATTGCCGCCCAGGCTGACCGCCAGGGCCACGAAAGCGGCCTCATCCTCAGTCACCAGTTCGGGCAGACCCGCATGCTGGAGCAGGCTGGCGGCCACCCGGCCGGCAAACGTTTCGCCGGCACAGGTCAGTACCGGACAACCTGCCCACAGTGCATCGGAAGCCGTGGTATGGGCGTTGTAGGGCAGGGTGTCGAGAAACAGATCGACATGCTGGTAGCGGGACAGGTATTCGGCATGCGGCAGTTTGGGCATGAAGATCAGGCGTTCCGCCGCGATGCCGGCCAGCAGGGCCTGGTCGCGCAGCCGATGGTTGGCATCTTCAGGTCCGCTCAGCAGCCACAGTACGCTGTCCCGGGTTTGCGCGAGGATATCCATGAAGCGGGTGAAGGACGCTGGATTGATCTTGTAACTCGCATTGAAGCAGGCGAACACGATGCCTCGTGCAGGCAGGCCGCAGTCTTCGCGCCCCGGCGCCGGCGCGATGGCCCGGCTGGTGTCGCTGGGTTGAAAACAGCGCGGCAGCCGCACCAGCTTTTCACTGATGGTGGCGCGCAGATGATCGGGCTGTACGACTGCATCCGCCAGCATGTAGTCCAGCCAGGGTGCGCCGGAGCTGCCCGGGTAGCCCAGCCAGTTGACCTGCAACGGGGCCGGACGCAGGGCAAACAACTTGGCATTGGAGCCTTCGCAATAAACACTCAGGTCGATCAAGACCTCGATGCTGTCGGCCTGGATGCGCTGCGCCTGTGCCGCAAGGTGCATATCGGCGATGTCGTGCACGTGGCAGACGGCTTCAAGGCGTTGGCGGATCGCGCCGCCGTCACTGGGAGCAGTGGCGTAGAGGTGAATCTCCAGGTCGCTGGATTTGAGCGCTTCGAGCATCGCCACGATGAGCAACCCGGTTGCGTGTTCGCCGAATCCATTGGAGACGAAGCCAATCCGGATCGGGGTGTCGGCGGCGGGCATCGGATGAATGAAGGCCAGTTGCCGGCGCAACGGTGCCATTTGGGTTTCGATGGTGGCCGCAAATGTCTCGGCGCAATGGCGCTGTTCCTCGGCCGAGGCGTCCTCGGCGAGAAAGCTGAAGGGAGTGACGCCGCGCATGCCGCCGGCAACCGCCACCCGCAAGCGTGCGCTCAACAGGTCAAGCTCACTCCACTGGCAGAGCCGGCGCAGTGTGTAGATGCGCTGGCTGAGTGCGGCGCCATGGTTGCCATTCAGCTGTAGCGCGCGCGCATAGGCTGCCTGGGCGTCGTCCAGCCGGCCCAGGTCATCCAGCATGAGTGCGGCATGGTAAGGATGCTCGCTCTCTGCCGGCTCCAGTTGTTCGGCGCGCAAGAAAGCTTGTGCCGCTTCGGCGGCCTGGCCGCGCAAGCGATGGGCCTGGCCCAGCATGGCATGGGCGCTGCCCATGCGTGGTGCAATCTGCAGTGCCTCACTGGCGTGGACGGAGCATTGCTCGGGATGACCAAGTTCCAGTTCGGCTGCTGCCAGGTTGACCCTCAGGCCTGGATGAGCCGGCATGCCGTGGGTCGCCATCGCATAGGACTCGCGTGCCTGCGCATAACGCGCCGCAGCCATCAGCGCATTGCCGAGAATCAGCAGGATCGTCGGATTGCCGGGCGCCTTGCGCAGTGCGGCGCGCATGCGTTCGATCGCGTCATCGGCACGGTTGTCGGCAATTTCCACGCTGGCCAGGTTGCATTGCACGGGCAGGCTGTCGGGGCTGAGCTGCTCGGCCTGCTGCAACAGTCGCAACGCATCCTCGCGACGATCAAGCTGCAGCGCGGCAATCGCATGGAGACGCAGCAGTTCGGCGGAGTCCGGAAAGCGTGGCAGCGCCTCTTCGGCCAGCTGCGCCGCTTCGGCGCAGGCGGCGGTTTCGATCAGCTGGGCCAGACGCTCCAACAGGGCATCGAGTTCGGGGGATTGGAAAGCATTCATCCGACAACGCTAACGTATGCCTGCATCGTCGCCAAGCGCGATCTTCAACCGGACGTCAGCGTTCTCAATTCATCGGCCTGATGTTCGCGGGTGAGCGTGTCGATCAATTCGCGCAGGTCGCCCTGCATGACTTCGGGCAGGCGATACAGGGTGAGATTGATGCGGTGGTCGGTGATCCGGCCCTGCGGATAGTTGTAGGTACGGATGCGCTGGCTGCGGTCGCCCGAGCCTACCTGCAGGCGGCGCGATTCGGCCTGTGCGGCGCTCTGTTTGCCCTGCGCCTCATCGAGTAGGCGCGCTTTGAGCAGGCTCATCGCGCGGGCACGATTCTTGTGCTGGCTGCGTTCTTCCTGGCACTCCACTACGGTGCCGGTGGGCAGGTGGGTGATGCGGATCGCCGAGTCGGTCTTGTTGACGTGCTGGCCGCCGGCGCCCGATGCGCGGAAGGTGTCGGTTTTCAGGTCGGCCGGGTTGATCTCGATCTCGTCGATCTCGTCCAGTTCCGGCAGGATCGCCACAGTGGCGGCCGAAGTGTGGATGCGTCCCTGCGATTCGGTTTCCGGCACACGCTGAACGCGGTGGGTGCCGGATTCGAATTTCAGTTGCGAGTAGGCGCCCTTGCCCTCGACACGGGCGACGATTTCCTTGTAGCCGCCGTGTTCGCCGGCGTGCTCGCTGAGCACCTCGACGTGCCAGCGCCGGTTTTCGGCGTAGCGCAGGTACATGCGGAAAAGGTCGCCGGCGAATATCGCCGCCTCGTCGCCGCCGGTGCCGGCGCGCACTTCCAGGTAGAGGTTCGCCTCGTCGCGCGGATCCTTCGGCAACAGCAGCAATTGCAGTTCGCCATCGAGATCGAGCAGGCGCCGCTCCAGCCGGGAAATGTCGTCGGCCGCCATCTCGCGCAGTTCGGGATCGTCCAGCATCGCGCGCGTCTCGGCCAGTTCGCGTTCGGCCTGGTCATGCTCGCGCAATGAGCCGGCGATCGGTTCGAGCTGGGCATACTCCTGCGACAGCTCGCGGAAGCGGGTGTTGTCGGCGAGCACGTCCGGCTGCGACAGCAGCAGGCCGATTTCCTCGTGGCGCTCGGCGAGTGCTTCGAGCTTGCGGCGGATCGATGGGGTCATGGCTGAGGAGTGAGTGAAGAGAAGTGAGAAAAGAGTAAAGGCGGCGGAGGTGCTTGCTCCAATTGCTCGCTACTCTTCACTCACTTCTTGATCCCGTCCGTACAGTCGCTCCGCCGCCTGCAGCAGGTCCAGGTCGCCGCTCAGTGCCGCCTCGCGCAGGCGCGCGCTGGGGTGGTGCAGCAGCTTGTTGGTCAGCGTGTTGGCGAGAAAGGCCAGCGCCTCGTCGGCCGGCTTGCCGCGCGCGAGCATGGCGCGGGCCTTGTCCAGCACTTCGTCGCGGTAGACCTCCGCATGCTGGCGCATGTCCAGTGCGGGATTGCGCAGCGTGAGCGCGCGACGCCAGGCCATGTAGCGATCCACCTGCAGGTCGATGATCGCCTCGGCCTCCTGGGCGGCGGCCTCGCGCGAGCGGCGGTTGTCGTCGATCACCTGGCGCAGGTCATCGATCCCGTACAGGTACACATCGGGCAAATCGCCGACCGTCGCTTCGATATCGCGCGGCACCGCAATGTCGACCATGAACATCGGTTTGCGCCGGCGTGTCGCCATCGCCTGTTCGACCATGCCGCGGGTCACCACCGGCTGCCGTGCGGCGGTGGAGGAGATCACGATGTCGGCCTCGGCCAGGTGCTGTGGCAGGTCGGCCAGGGCGATCGCGTAGCCGCCGTAGCGGCCGGCCAGTTCCTGCGCGGTTTCCAGCGTGCGGTTGGCGACGATCAGCCGGCGTGCCTGTTTCTCGGCGAGATGGCGCGCGGCCAGCTCGATGGTCTCGCCGGCGCCGATCAGCAGCACGCAGGCCTGCTGCAGGTCGGTGAATACCTGTTCGGCCAGCCGTACCGCGGTGTACGCGACCGATACGGTGTGCGCGCCGATGCGGGTGTCGGTGCGTACGCGCTTGGCCACCGCAAACGTGTGCTGCAGCAGGCGGTCCAGCGGCGCTTTCAGGGCCTGCGCCTCGCGTGCCTGCTGGTAGGCGTCCTTGACCTGGCCGAGGATCTGCGGTTCGCCGAGGACCATCGAGTCCAGTCCGGTGGCGACGCGGAACATGTGGCGCACGGCGTCCTGCTCGTCGTGCCGGTACAGGAACTCGCCCAGCTTGCCGGGGGTCAGATGATGATGGCGGCTGAGCCATGCCTGCGGGATGTCCTCGGCACCGGTGCTCACCCCGACGTACAGCTCGGTGCGGTTGCAGGTGGAAAGGATCATCGCCTCCTCCACACCAGGCTCGCGGGTCAGTTCGAGCAGCGCCTCGCCGGCGGCGTCCGCATCGAACGCCACCTGCTCGCGCAGGCTGACCGGCGCGGTGAGGTGATTGAGCCCGAGGGCGATCAGCGGCATGGTGTGAGGAACATCCCGGCGGCAGGTGTCGGCGGCGTAGGCTAAGCTTGATCAGGCGCCCGATGTGATGGTCGGTACCGCCGAAACAGACGAATTGACGGAGAGTAGTGTGCGGAGCAGGGCGGCCAAGTTCAAGCAACTGCGGCATTTTACGGCAGCGATGGCGCTGGCGCTCAGCCTTGTGGCGTGTGCCAGCGGGCCTTCGCGGCAGGCGCAGTCCGCAGTCTCGGTTCAGCCGTTGTCGCGACTGGTGGTGACCACGCCTGATGCCGACCACGACGTGCTGGCGCAGCTGCTGGCCGGCGAGATGGCGCTGGGTCGCACGGACCTGAAGGCGGCATCCGGCTATTACGACAAGGCGATGGCACTCAGCAACGATCCGCAGGTGGCCGAACGCGCGGCCCGGCTGGCGATCGCCGTGCATGACAGCGGTGCCGCCCAGCGTGCGCTGGATCGCTGGCAGGCGTTGGGTGCGAAACCGGTGGCGATGGCCGAGGCGCGCGCCGAACTGGCGCTGGATCGCGGCGATGGCGACGAGGCGCGTCGCCAGCTGGAGTTGTTGATCGGCAGCGGCGACAAGGATGCATGGCGCCAGTTTGGCCGCGTGCTGGTGGGCGCCCGCGACCAGGCCCAGGCGGCCCGGCTGCTGGAGGCACTGGCGACCCCACAGCGGCTGCCCGCCGATCCGCAGGCGTGGCTGGCGATGAGCGAGCTGGGCGACAAGTTCGGCCGGCATGCGTATGCCGTGCAGATCGCCGAGGCCGCCATGCAGCGCTTCAAGAACGTCGAGACCTACGTCTGGGCGGCACAGATGAAGTTCCGGGACGGCGATCGCGCCGGCGCGCGGACGCTGCTGCACAAGGCGCTCGACAAGGCGCCGCAGAATGTCCAGCTGCGCGTGGCCTACGCCAGCATGCTGAGTCAGGATGGCGATTATGCCGGCGCGGCCAAGGTGCTTGAGCATGGCACGCAGAACGGCGACACCTATTCCCTGCGTGCGGCGCTGGCCGCGCGAAACAACGACGACAAGACGCTGGCGGCGCTGTACCAGCAACTGCAGCAGGCGCCGGAGGATGTGCGCGAGCAGAGCGCCTACCTGCTTGGCCAGCTCGCCGAGATGCAGCATCGCGATGCCGAGGCGCTGACCTGGTATGGCCAGGTCGGTGACAACGATACGCATGCGTTCGACGCGGATCTGCGCAGCGCGCTGATCCTGCATGCGCAGGGCAAGGTGGCCGAGGCGCACCAGCTGCTCGATCAGCTGCAGGCGGATTACCTCGATCAGCCCGAACAGTTGCAACAGGCTTATCAGGTCGATGCCGAACTGTATCTGCGCGAACTGAAATATGCGCAGGCCGAACAGGCATTCAGCCGTGCACTGCAGGTGGCGCCGGACGATCCGGCCTTGCTCTACAGCCGCGGCCTGGCCTATGCCGAGGCAGGCCAGATCGATCAGGCGGTGCAGGATTTCCAGCATCTGCTGAAGCTCAAGCCGGGCGATGTCGATGCCAGCAACGCGTTGGGCTATACCCTCGCCGATGCCGACCGTGACCTGCCCGAGGCAGAGAAGCTGTTGCAGGCGGCGCGCAAGGCCAAGCCGGACGATCCGGCGATCGCCGACTCCTGGGGCTGGCTGCAATACCGGCTGGGTCACCTGGACCTGGCAGCGCAGACCCTGCGAGGTGCATGGCTGGCGCACAAGGACGCCGATGTGGGCGTGCATCTGGGCGAGGTGCTGTGGAAACAGGGCCGTCGACAGGATGCACAGCAGATCTTCGACGAGGTGCGCAAGCTCGATCCGCGCAGCGCCAGCCTGCAGGAAACCCTGAAGCGACTGCATCCATGAAACGAAGCCTACGGATTCTCGCGGCCATCCTGCCGCTGTTGCTTGCTGCCTGCGTGCCGGCCGTGCGCGTCAAGGGCGATGCCGGCCTGCTCGCCGCGCAGGCCTCACGCGAACAGGCGCTGGCGCATGCCGATCACTGGACGCTGGAAGGCCGGCTCGGTGTTTCCGATGGCAAATCGGGTGGCAGCGGCAGTTTCAGCTGGACGCAAAACGGCGACCAGTATGAGTTCGTGCTGCGTGGACCGGCGATCTCCGGCATGAATTTCCGTCTCAGCGGCGGTCTGGATGGCGCCCTGCTCGAAGGGCTGGACGGCGGCCCGTTGCACGGACCGGATGCCGAGCTCCTGATGCACAAGGCACTGGGCTGGGAAGTGCCGTTGCGCGACCTGCGCGCATGGGTGCTCGGCCTGCGTGCCGACAGCGGGGAGGCCGAACTGAGCTTCGGCAGCAACCGGCTGCCTTCGCTGCTGCAGCAGGACGGCTGGAGCGTCGACTACCGCAAGTGGGACGAGTCGCGTCAGCCGCCACTGCCGGTCGTGGTGTTCGCCGGGAAGTCGCCCTACAAGGTGCGGCTTTCGATCGAGTCGTGGCATTTCAACTGATCCCGCGCATGACGTTTTCCATTGAACGCGCCAACCCGGCCCAGGCCGATGCGCTGTGCGCGATCGAGCGCGCGGCGGTGCAGATGTTCCGCGGCCATCCGGCGTGGGCATCCTATGCGGCCGTGTCGATCCCGCCGGAGCTGCTGCAGCGGGCGATCGGTTGCGGGCTGGTCTGGGTGGCGCTGGATGCGGCGGCGGTACCGGTCGGCTTCGTCTGGCTGGATACCGATCTCGGCAGCGGCGGCATCGGCATCGCCGAACTCGACGTGCTGCCGCAGCATGGCCGGCGCGGCATCGGTGCGGCTCTGCTGGAGCATGCCTGCGAATGGGCGCGCGCGGCGGGTTACCGCCGCGTCGATCTGGGCACCCTGGCCGACGTGCCGTGGAATGCGCCGTTCTACGCGCAACATGGTTTTGCGGTGGTCGACAAGAACGAGCCGATGTTTGCCTTTGCACGCCAGCGTGATCGGGAGAATGGCTTTCCCGACCATCTGCGGGTGTTCATGAGCCGTCCGCTGTTGCCGCTGTCGCGGGGCGAATGGAGGGTGTGGCCGGCGCCGGCGAAGCTTAACCTGTTCCTGCGCATCACCGGGCGGCGGCCGGACGGCTACCACGAGCTGCAGACCGTATTCCGCCTGCTCGACTGGGGCGACGAGATCCGTCTGCGCGTGCGCGACGACGGCGCGATCAGGCGCACGCGCGAGGTGCCTGGTGTGCCGGAGGCGACCGACCTGGTGGTCCGGGCGGCGCGGCTGCTGCAGGCGCATGCGGGCGTCGCAGCCGGCGCCGAGATCGAGGTGGAGAAGCGCATCCCGATGGGCGGTGGCCTGGGCGGCGGCAGCTCCGACGCGGCGACCGTGCTGGTGGCATTGAACTGGCTGTGGCGGCTGGATCTGGACGTGGACGTGCTGGCCGAACTCGGTCGCCAGCTGGGCGCCGACGTGCCGGTGTTCGTGCGCGGTCGTTCGGCCTGGGCCGAAGGCATCGGCGAGAAACTCACCCCGATCAGCCTGCCGCGGCGCCATTACGTGGTGCTTGACCCGCACGAGGCGGTGCCGACCGCAGCGCTTTTTCAAGCCGCTGAATTGACACGAAATGCCCCGCGGGCGACAATTTCATCCTTTGCTTCCGGCGAAACGAAGGAAAATGCCTTCGCGCCAGTGGTGCGCGCGCGGCATCCGCGGGTCGCTGCGGCGCTGGACTGGCTGGGCCGGTTCGGTGAGGCGCGGCTTTCCGGCAGTGGCGGCTGTGTGTTTCTGGAGGCGAAATCATTCGATCGGGTCGTGGCGGTAGCCGCACAGTGCCCGACGGCATTCACGGCTTGGATGGCCTCAGGTGTCGAGGTTTCACCCTTGCAGGATGCGTTGTCGCGTCATCGCGGCATGAACTGAACAATGCGACAAGCCGACGTCTGCCAAGGGGCATGGCGGCGGTCGACGGGTACAGATACGAGCGAACACAAATTCTGGGGCGTCGCCAAGCTGGTTAAGGCACGGGATTTTGATTCCCGCATTCGCAGGTTCGAATCCTGCCGCCCCAGCCACTCATGTTGGTCGTTGGTTTCGAGGAAACAACCGTGGACACGTCCACCCCGATGATGCTGTTTACCGGTAACGCCCATCGTGCCCTGGCCGAGGACGTCGCCCACCGCCTGGGCGTGCCGCTCGGCAAGGCGCTGGTCGGCAAGTTCAGCGATGGCGAGGTACAGATCGAGATCGAGGAGAACGTCCGCCGCCAGGAAGTGTTCGTCATTCAGCCGACGGGCGCGCCGAGCGCGGAAAACCTGTTCGAGCTGATGACTCTGGTCGATGCGCTCAAGCGTGCCTCGGCCGCCAGTGTCACCGCGGTGATGCCGTATTTCGGCTATGCCCGCCAGGATCGCCGCCCGCGTTCCGCGCGCGTGCCGATCACGGCGAAGATGGTGGCCAAGCTGATCGGCACGGTGGGCGTGGATCGGGTGTTGACGGTCGACCTGCACGCCGACCAGATCCAGGGTTTCTTCGACATTCCGGTGGACAACGTCTATGCCTCGCCGATCCTGTTGGCGGACATCTGGCGCAACCACAGCATGGACGACCTGATCGTGGTCAGTCCGGACGTCGGCGGTGTGGTTCGCGCGCGCGCCATCGCCAAGCGGCTGGACGATGCCGATCTGGCGATCATCGACAAGCGCCGGCCAAGGGCGAACGTGTCCACCGTGATGAACATCATCGGTGACGTCGACGGCAAGACCTGCGTGATGGTCGACGACATCGTCGATACCGCCGGCACGCTGTGCGCGGCGGCTGCGGCGCTGAAGGAGCGCGGCGCCCGCAAGGTGGTCGCCTACTGCGTGCATCCGGTGCTGTCCGGCGCGGCGATCAGCAATATCGAGGGCTCCCAGCTCGACCAGCTGGTGGTCACCAACACCTTGCCGTTGCGCGCCGAGGCGCAGGCATGCAGCAAGATCCGCCAGCTCTCGGTCGCCGAACTGCTGGCAGAAACCATTCGCCGCATCGCCTTTGGCGAGTCGGTGAGTTCGTTGTACGTGGATTAATCGTCACGGCGACCTGGTCGCCATGACACACCGACTTTTCTGGTCGCGGAAAAGTCAAACGGCCGCCGCGAGGCGGTTCATCTACCCAAGGCAGTACTGAAATGATCAAGACTCATGAAATCAAGGCACAGAGCCGCAAGGACGAGGGGAAAGGTGCGAGCCGCCGCCTGCGTCACGCGAGCTTCGTGCCGGCCGTCGTCTACGGCGCCGGTCAGGCTCCGCAGAGCATCCAGATCGAGCACAACACCATCCTGCTCGCCGCCAAGCACGAGTGGTTCTTCTCCTCGGTGCTCGACCTGAACGTCGACGGCAACGTGCAGAAGGTGCTGGTGCGCGACTGGCAGAAGCACCCGTTCAAGCAGCTGATGATGCACATGGACTTCCTGCGCGTGAACGAGAACGAGGCGATCCGCGTCAGCGTGCCGCTGCACTTCCTCAACCAGGAGAAGTCGGCCGCCGGCAAGACCTCGGGCGTGGTGATCTCGCACAACCTCACCGAAGTGGAAATCTCCTGCCTGCCGAAGAACCTGCCGGAGTTCATCGAGCTCGACCTGGCCGACCTGAAGCCGGGCGACATCGTGCACCTGTCGCAGCTGAAGCTGCCGGCCGGCGTCGAAGTTCCCGCCCTGCACCTGGGCGTGAGCCACGATATCGCGGTGGTCACGGCCAACACCGTGCAGGAAGAGGTCGAGGAAGCTCCGGCCGACGCCGCTGCGGCTCCGGCCGCTGCACCGGCCAAGAAGGACGACAAGAAGTAAGCCGCGTCGCCCCGCGCTCCATCGGAGCGTGGGGCGTCACTGCTGCCTGTCTGCATGGCTGGTTTGCGACTCATCGTCGGACTGGGCAACCCCGGTGCCGAATACCTCCGAACCCGGCACAACGCCGGGTTCTGGCTTGTGGACGCCTTGGCGGCCGGGCAGGGCGAGCGTTTCAGCTTCGACGGCAAGCTGCACGGCGAGGCCTGCCGGGTGCGCCTCGGCGGCGAGCCGGTCTGGCTGCTGAAGCCGGCCACCTTCATGAACAAGAGCGGCATCGCCATGGTTTCGGCGCTGCGCTATTACAAGATCGAGCCCGAGCAGTGCCTGGTCGCGCACGACGACCTGGATTTGCCGGCCGGCACCGTGCGCATGAAGTTCGACGGTGGCCACGGTGGCCAGAACGGCCTGCGCGACATCATGGCGCATCTCGGTCACGGCAAATTCCATCGGCTGCGCGTGGGCATCGGTCATCCAGGCCATCGCGACCAGGTCACGCCGTGGGTGCTGGGCCGGCCGTCGGCGCAGGACGAGAATGCGATCACCGACGGCATCGCGCGTGCGCTGGACGTGCTGCCGCTGGCGGTGGATGGCCAGTTCGACAAGGCGATGCAGCAGTTGCACACACCCGAAGATCTCAAACGCAAGTAACACCTCAACTACAGCGGCAGACGTCAGTCGCAAGCCTGTCCAACGATCGGTTTGCGTCTGGCGTTTCCCCACCGGAAAACCCCCATGGGCATCAAATGCGGCATCGTCGGCCTGCCTAACGTCGGCAAGTCCACCCTCTTCAACGCGCTGACCAAGGCGGGCATCGCTGCGGCCAACTTCCCGTTCTGCACCATCGAGCCGAACGTCGGCGTGGTGCCGGTGCCCGATCCGCGCCTGAACGCGCTGTCCGGCATCGTCAATCCGCAGAAGGTGATCCCGACCGCCGTCGAGTTCGTCGACATCGCCGGGCTGGTCGCCGGTGCATCGAAGGGCGAGGGTCTGGGCAACAAGTTCCTGGCGCACATCCGCGAGGTGGACGCGATTGCCCATGTGGTGCGCTGCTTCGAGGGCGATGTGATCCACGTCGCCGGCAAGGTCGATCCGATCGCCGACATCGAGACCATCGATACCGAGCTGGCGCTGGCCGACCTGGAGTCGGTGGACAAGGCGCTGAACCGCGCCGAGCGCGCGGCCAAGGCGAACGACAAGGAAGCGCTGGCGCGGAAGCCGGTGTTGCAGAAGCTCTCGGCCGGCCTCAATGAAGGCCGGTCGGCGCGCAGCCTGGGCCTGGACGAAGAGGAGAAGGCGCTGGTGCGCGACCTGTTCCTGCTCACCCTGAAGCCGCTGATGTATATCGCCAACGTCACCGACGATGGCTTCGAAAACAATCCCCTGCTCGATGCCCTACGCGCCCGCGCCGCCATCGAAGGCGCCGAAGTGGTACCGGTTTGCGCGGCCATCGAGGAAGAGATGGCGCAGCTGGACGATGCCGACCGCGACGAATTCCTGAAGGACATGGGGCTGGACGAGCCTGGCCTGAACCGGGTGATCCGCGCCGGCTACCGGCTGCTCGACCTGCAGACCTACTTCACTGCAGGCGTGAAGGAAGTGCGCGCCTGGACGATCAAGCGCGGCTTCACCGCGCCGCAGGCCGCGGGCGTGATCCATACCGACTTCGAGCGCGGCTTCATCCGCGCCGAGACGATGAGCTACGACGACTTCATCCAGTACAAGGGCGAGGCTGGCGCCGCTGCGGCCGGGCGGCTGCGCAAGGAAGGCAAGGATTACATCGTCAAGGACGGCGACGTGCTGCACTTCCTGTTCAACGTCTGAGTTTCCTGCACGGCACATATGGGCTCGATCGAGCTGGATGGATCGAGTCGTGCATGCGTTTCGCCGCTGCAATGGGCAGTACATCGCACGGCGCGGGGCCACGCGATGTGATGCGAGAACGTCACTGGCCTGCGCTGCCGCCAAAACGATAGCTGGCTTCAATGAAGTAGGCGCGGCCGATCGGGTTGAACCAGCTCCTGGAGTAATACGGGTAGCTGGTCCAGGTGCTGTCCGGTGCCGGCTTCTTGTCGAACAGGTTGTCCACCACGAAGGTCAACGTGGCGCGCGGTGTGAAGCGGTAGTTGAATGACGCGTTGTACACGAAGGTGGGGCCGAGCCGCTGCGTGCCGTCGTAATTGGGCAGGCCGCCCAGGCGTGAGCCATGCACGGTGGTGGTGAACCTGCCCAGCGTCCAGGCCACCGAGTAGCCAGCCTTGCTGCGCGGGATCACATAGTCGTACAGGTCGGTGAGCTCGTTTACCGTGGGGTCGCCCTTGAACAGCTGCACCTTGTGGGTGGCGACATAGGTGAGGCCGAGGTTGAAATCGAACGTGCCCGCGTGCTGCGTTTCAAGCAGGTAGTGCGTGTTGAAGTCCACGCCGGAAGTGCGGTCGACCGCGGCATTGATCGGCAGCACGAGTACCGATGTGATGCCTTCCGGATTGCTGGGGGCGCTGGCGGAATTGCGTACAACCTGACTTAACACTTGCTGGCATAGCCCGGAGTTGATGTCGACCGGCACGCCGGCGGCCGTCTGTCCCAGCCGGCAGTCGGCCTCCTCGCGCAGGATGGTGTCGCTGCTCTGGTACTCCACTTCGTTGTTCAATTTGATGATGTAGTAGTCCGCGCTGATGTCCAGGTTGCGGACCGGCGAGTAGACGAAGCCATAGGTGAACGACTTGCTGGTTTCGTCCTTCAGCGTGGTGCTGCCATGGCTGCGGCCGTTGAATCCCACGTCACCATTGCTGCAATCATCGTAGTAGTCGGGGCCGGACCCGGGTTCGTCGCGGCGGCACAGGTAGTAGTCGGTGCCGTCCGAACTCGAGCCGCTGAGTCCGGCATACAGGTAGGAAAGATCGGGGGCGCGGAAGCCGGTACCGGCCGAGCCGCGCAACAGCAGGCTGTCGAACGGACGATATTCGACGCCCAGCGAATAGGTGAACTTGCCCGCGGTGGTCGGGCCGTACTCGTAGCGGTCGTAGCGGCCCGCGGCGGTGAGGGTCAGCGTCGACAGCACTGGCGCACTGAATTCCACGCCCATGCCGGCATGATTGCGCGAGCCCACCGCGCCGGTGTTGTGCAGGCCGAAGTAGGTGCCGTCCAGCGACAACGGATCGGGTTTCAGTCCGTAATACTGGTTGCCGTATTCGGCGACACCGGCGAAGCCGGCCGAGCCGCCCGGCAGGTCGAACAGGTCGGTATTCGTCATCGTCAGGCTGAAATTTTCTGCGCGGCTTTTGTCGTGATCGATCGAGTCCTGGGTGATCGAACGGAACTCGGCGACGGTGAGCGGGGTGTACAACCGGCTGATCGGCGCGTTGTAGATGTCATAGCCGCTGTCCGGGTCGATGCCCAGCGACGGGCCCAGGTACAGCGCCTGCGCCTTGGCCGAGATCAATGCCGGTTCCTTGCTCTCCAGTTCGTTCTGCGAATGTCCGAACAGCGCCTCGTAGGTCCAGCTGGTATCGGGGATGCTGCCCTTGATGCCGGTATTCAGCGACAACGTGTTGTTGATGTTCCTGATCAGGCCGGGGCCAAAGCCGCCGTTCTCCTCGATGGTGAAATACTTGCGCTGCCATTGCTCGACCTGGCCGGTGGCCTGGTTGTAGAACGGGATCGGCGTGGAATCGCCATTGAGCTGGTAGCTGTTCTGCCATTGCAGCGGCGTGTTGTAGCTGTCCTGGTGCGAAGTGGCCGCCTGCACATCGAGGAAGGCCTCCATGTTGTCGGTCAGGCGGTAGCTGGCGGTGCCATAGAAATTGACCGCCTTGCGTCCGTTCTCCATGGTGCCGTAGCCCACATCCTTGTAACTGCCGCAGTAGTAACCGTAATTCCGGCGATAGGCGTAGACGATCGAGCCGTGGTCAAGCGCGGACAATGCGTCGCAGGTGGCCTTGCCCGGATCGATGTAGTCGCCGTCCTCGTCGATACGCGTGAAGACCGGGCTGGCGGAAATCCGGGAAGGATCTCCGGGAGCATCCAGGCGCGAATCGGTGAAACTGCGCTGGTAGCCCCACAGTGGCTGCTGATGGACGAACTCCACGCCGAAGACCGAGTCGAACTTGCCGCTGGAAAAACCGCTGGAGATCTGCAGGCGCTGCGAACTGCCGCCGCCGTGCTGCGTATCGCCCACGCGGAAATCCACGGTGGTGCCATCGGCCTTCTTCTTCAGGATGAAGTTGATCACGCCGGATATGGCGTCCGAACCGTAGATCGCCGAAGCGCTGCCGCTGAGGATTTCCACGCGATCGATCAGCGAGGTGGGCAGGTTCGAGATATCCGTGAAATTGCTGTTGCCGCCGTACGATTGCGGGTAGTCGGCAATGCGCCGCCCATTCACCAGCACCAGCGTGTGGTTCGGGCCCAGCCCACGCAGGTCGACCGCCTGCGCGCCCGGCGAGAAGCCATTGGTGTTCTGGTTGTTGTCCAGCGCGCCGAGATTCTGGGTCAGCGAGGTCATCATGTCCGCGACGGTGGCGAAACCGTTGTTGGTGATGTCCCGCGCGGTGATGGTGGTGACTGGCGCTGGCCCCTCGATCTGGGCGCGAGGGATGCGTGAGCCGGTGACCTGGACCGCTTCGAGCTTGGTGGCGGTCTGCGGGTCGGCTGCGGCGGCAGCTGAAGGGTGGGTGGGGGTCGATCGCGGTGGCGGGGTATGCGGGTCGTTTGTCTTGAGGATCACCACGGCTCCGGAAGGATCGCGATGAACGGTGAAGCCCGTGCCGTCCAGCAGGCGTTTCAGTGCATCGTCCGTCGACAGCGCGCCATTCACGCCTTGCGTATGCAGTCCCTTGAGCTGGTCCGCCTGATAGATGAATTGTGCGCCGGACTGCGCGGCCAGGCTGTCGAGCGCGGCGACCAGATCGCCTGGCGGAATCCGGATCTGTCTGACGGTGTCGGCTTGTGCGTAAGCCGCGACGGATGCCGAGCAGGCCAGGGCCAGCAGCGTGGTGCGGAACGGACGGATCATGGTCACCCTCTCCCCAGGGTGGCGCGCCTGATGGCGCCATCGATTAGCGTGACGTATGGATGTCGCAAATCCCGCATGCCATGTTTGCGTCGGGCATCCCCGGGCACGCCGGGTCCGGATGGTGCATTGCTTCTTGCGGGTGGTTGGCTCGGGTGAGAATTCGCGACGCGGCGTTACCGGCGCTTCAGGACGATGGTCTTGTCACTGCGCACGGCTTGCACCGGGAAGCCCAGTTCGAGCAACCGCACGAAGCTGTCGGCATTGGACCAGCGGAAATTTCCGCCCACGCGAATGGCGCCGACCGAGGCGTCGCCGATGACGATCTTGCGGGTGTTGTAACGGTTGAATTCCGCGGCGGCGGCGGCCAGCGGCGTGTCGTGGAAGGAAATGAAGCCATTACGCCAGTTCAGGAGCTCTTCGGCCTGCTGCATCGAGCCGGATTGCACCACGACCCCGGTGTCGCTTGCCAATGCGATGCTGCCGGCTGGAAGCAGGGTGGTTGGCTGGCGATGTCCATCCGGCCCGTTGTCCGACTCCAGCCGCACCACGCCCTGGGTCACGATCACGCGCAGGTCCGCCGCATCGCGGCGCACGTCATAACGCGTGCCGACGGCAATCGCGCGGCGCTCGCCGGCGCTGACCACGAACGGCCGGTCGGGATCCTTGGCCACCTTGAAGAACGCCTCGCCCTGCTGCAGATCGATGCGGCGCTCGCCACGGGAAAGCGTGACAAGCATGCGGCTGTCACTGCTCAGGGTCACGACGGAACCATCGGCCAGCGGCACATCCTGCAGGCCGCCAACGGCTGTGCGATAAAGCGCCTGATCCACCGCCGAGTAACGTCGCCAACCCAGGGCGAGTGACACGATCATCACCAGGGCGACGGCACCGACGGCATAGCGAAGCAGGCGACGGCGGTTCTCCTTCGGTGGGCCGCTCATGAACCTTGCCGGGTTACTGCCAGTCGGCGCGTCGTGTTGCGACCGATCGAGCTGTGCCTCAACCGTACCGTGCACTTCACGCGGGCCGTGAGACGGAAGCACGCCCCAGGTTCCGCGCGCAGGCACCACGCCGGCCGGCACGCCTGCACCCAAGGCCTTCAGGCGGTCGCTCTGCCGCCAGGCTGCATCGAGGCGCAGAAAAGCCACGCGATGGGCAACCGAGGCAGCCAGCCATGCATCCAGCTGGCTCTGGTCGTGCGCGGACCACGCGCCCGCGTCGCGCTTGGCCAGCCACGCGGAGGCAGTGAGTTCAATCTGCCTGCTGCTGGTCATGAGCGCCTCCATGTTCGATGCCGGCTGCAGCGTGACGTGGCGCGTGCTGCGCTTGGCCGCCGCCAAAAAAATAGTCGGCGATCAAGCGCATGCCCTTGGCGAGCTGTTTTTCCACGGTCTTCTCACCGATGCCCATGCGCATCGCCACTTCCTTTTGCGGCAGCTCCTCGACCCGGCGCAGCCAGACCGCCTCGCGACATCGGTCGGGCAGGCTGTCGAACGCTTCGGTCAGGCGCTTCAGTTCCTGGCGGGCGCTCAACCGGCGTTCCGGCGATATCTCATCTATCAGGACGTTCAGCGCATCCAGATCACCCACGGCATCGATCGAGACGACCCGCCCGCGGCGCAGACGATCGGTCATCAGGTGGCGAGCGGTGGTGAACATGAAGGACTTCGGCATCGCCGGCCGTGCTTTCGCCGCGGCCTCGTAGACGCGTATGTAGATTTCCTGGCGCAGGTCATGGATCTCGTCGCGGCGATACCAGCTGCGCAGCAGATAGCGCATCAGCGCGCTCTCGTGCACCAGGATTTCGCGTATGAACCAGTTGTCGAGAGTGTCTTCCACGACGGCGACAGTAACGCCAATCCGTCAGCGAAAGACAGCTGCGCGGCGCAGATGAGCCCGTGGCAGCGAATGTGCGCGACGGCGTGGGGGATCTGGCGTGTCCGTTCGTCCCGACCCAGATGAACTCCATGCAGTGACGTGCTGCGTGCACCCGAAAAATCACCATGCATCCCTTCGACGGAATATCGACTGATGATTTCGCTCAGCTATTTATCCGGTTCAGTTCGCGCCAGCTTTTCAGCCCTGCTGGCGTTGTGCCTGGTACTGGTCTGCATGGATGCCAGCGCGGCCTCGAAGAACCCGGCCGCCACGCGCAACGGTTACGAGTACTACCAGATCGGCGACCTGAACGCGCCAAGGCCTGGCCATACCGAGGCGGCTCTGATGCTGATGGGCGGCGGCAAGTGGCCGAACAAGGCCTTCGCCTGGTTTGCGGCCAAGGGCGGTCACGGCCACGTCGTGATACTGCGTGCCTCCGGCGCCGATGAGATGCAGAAAGAGCTTTACACCGATATCGGCGGGGTGGCGTCGGTGCAGACGCTGGTGTTCCACAGTCGTGCGGCGGCCAGCGATCCGCAGGTGCTGGACATCGTGCGGCATGCCGACGGCATCTTCATTGCCGGCGGTGACCAGTCCAACTACGTGCGGTTCTGGAAAGGCACGCCGCTGAACGTCGCCCTGAATCAGCATGTTGCACATGGGAAGCCGATCGGCGGCACCAGCGCCGGCCTGGCCATCCTCGGTGGTTACGCCTATGGCGCGCTCGATGGCGGCAGCATGGAGTCGCAGGATGCGCTGCGCCATCCGCTCGGCAAGGGCATGACCCTGGTCGATGATTTCATGCACCTGCCCTATCTGCAGCAGGTGATAACCGATACCCACTTCAATGCGCGCGGGCGGCTCGGACGGCTGATCGGCTTCGTCGCCAAGCTGCGGTACGAGGGGCATTCCGGCGTTGTCGGTCTCGGAGTGGATCAGGACGCGGCGCTCTGCGTCGACGGCAACGGCATCGGTCGCTTGTTCACGATCAACAACGGCTTTGCGTGGCTGGTGCGACCGGACGGCAAGCCGGTACGGATCGAGGGCGGCAAACCGCTGGACTATCCCGGTACGCGGGTGACCGGTATCGGCACGCAGAGCACGATCGACCTGCGCGACCTGAGCGTGCACCGGCCGGTATTCGAGGCGCTCGCCGATGCACGTGACGGTGAATTGAACGTGCATGGCGAACATGCACCGGTGCTGGTGATCCACGGCGGCGCCGGCGTGGAGCGTGCTGGGATGACGCCGCAGATCGAGGCGAAGGCGCGCGCCGCGCTGGAGCTGGCGCTGCGCAACGGCTATGCGCAGCTGAAGTCGGGCAAGTCGGCCGTGGATGCGGTGACTGCCGCGATCACCGTGCTGGAGGATGATCCGTTGTTCAATGCCGGCAAGGGCGCGGTGTTCACGCATGACGGGAAAAACGAGCTCGATGCCTCAATCATGGACGGCTCGACGCTGGCGGCAGGCGCAGTGGCGGGAGTGCATCAGGTCAGGAATCCGATCCTGCTGGCGCGTGCGGTGATGGAGCACTCGCCGCACGTGATGATGGTCGGCAACGGCGCGGAAACCTTCGCCACGGAGCAGGGATTCAAGCTGGTCGATCCGTCGTATTTCCGCACCGACCGGCGTTGGCAGGAGTTGCAGCACGCGCTGAAGGACGATGCGGCCGGCGTGCCGCTGACCGAACGGCTGCTGGCGCTCAAGCACTTCGGCACCGTCGGCGCGCTCGCCCGCGACAGCCAGGGCCGACTTGCTGCCGGCACCTCGACCGGCGGCATGACCGACAAGCGATACGGTCGCGTGGGCGATTCGCCGATCGTCGGCGCGGGTAACTACGCCAACGTTGCTTGCGCGGTATCCGGCACGGGCTGGGGCGAGTACTACATCCGCGTTTCGGCCGCGCGCGAGATCTGCCTGCGCATGACCGAGTTGAACGAATCCGCCGAGCAGGCCGGCAAGGCGGTGATCAACGAAGAGATACCGCAGATGGGTGGCGATGGCGGCGCGATTATTTTGGGCGCCGACGGCAGCGTGTCGATGCCGTTCAACACCGAGGGCATGTACCGCGGCTGGATCGGTGCCGACGGCGTCCCGCATGTGGCGATCTACGGCAGTGATCCGCTGGTGTTGCCTTCGGCGTCACGCTGACGGCTGAAGCTGCGCTGCTCACGCGTCGCTGTCGCCCTCGATGATCCGGCGCTGCATGCGATCCAGGTAGGCGTCGAGTTCCTGCGTACTGGTGAAAACCTCGTTCACCGGAACCGCCTTGACGATCTCGAACACCTTGCGCACCTGCGGCTGCGGGTTCAGCAGCAAGGTGTATCCGCCGCGGGCACGCATGCGCTTGCGGATCTGGGCGAAACTGCGCAGCCCGGCACTGCTGACGTATTCGAGTCCGGCCAGGTCGATCACCACGGTGCCGCCATCGTCGAGTTGCCGAAGGAGGGCCAGCATAGCCTCGTCGAGTTCGCCGAAGGTCATCGCGTCAAGACGACCGCCAACTTGCACGATGACACGATCGGGTGCCGGGAATTCACTGTGCAGACTGAGCGTCATGATGAAGTTCCGTCCTGGTTCGGGTGAATGAATCGGAGCAGCAGATGATTGCCATGGGCATGCCGTGTATAGCGCATTTCGCTGGTCATGGTGCGTGCGAGGTGAATGCCGAGACCGCCGATCTGCTCGCGGTCGGCAAGGTCGCCGGGGAGGCTTGGATCGGGCGGGTGCATGGGATCGAAGGCAATGCCGTCATCGATCAACTCGACCATGACGGCATCCGGTCCGGGATGCAGCAGGACGCGGATCTGGCCAGAACGACCGTCGGGATAGCCGTACTCGACCGTGTTGACCAGGAGTTCTTCCAGCACGAGGCGTACGTCGCTACGCAACGAGGGCGCCACGCCGGCTTCCTGCAGCAGGTGCTCGCAGCGATCCAGTCCGACGAATACATCCTCCAGCTGGCCGGCGATGCATACCTCGGTGTGCGATTGCGCGGCACCATGCCAGGCCAGTGCCAGCAGGGTGATGTCATCGGCCTGCACGGCATCGGCCACGAAGCGATCGACATCACCCAGCAGCCGTTCGATATAGCCCGCGGTGGAGGCGGTCGCGGGCATCTGTGCAAGGCATTCCACGGTGCGTTCGATGCCATACATATGCTGATGATCGTCGCTCGCCTCGGTAATGCCATCGGTATACATCAGCAGGGTCTCGCCCTGGTGCAGACGCAGGTGGTGTTCCGGATAGTCTGAATCCTCATACAGCCCGAGCACGGCGCCCGTGGCGAAATTCAGCAGCTTCGGTGTGCCTTGGCCACACAGAATGGGTGGTTCATGCCCGGCGCTGGCCAGCACCAGGTTGCCGCTATTCGTGTCGAGCAAACCGCACAACAGGGTGACGAACATGCAGCTGTCGTTGCCTCGGCAAAGTTCGAGATTGAGCAGCCGCAGGAGATTCTGCGGAGTCTGTGCGCGAGGCGCCAGCGCCTTGGCCAGGGTGATGGTCTGTGCCATGAACAAGGCGGCCGGAATGCCCTTGTCGGAGACGTCGCCGACCATCACGAAGAAGCGTTCAGGATCGAGCATGAAATAGCTGTAGAGGTCGCCGCCGACCGCCCGTGCCGGGCGCAGCGCCGCATGCAGTTCGAAGTGTGCGCAGACGGCGTCGAGGTAGTGCTCGCTCGGCAGCAGGCCGATCTGGATCTGGTGAGCGATTTCAAGTTCACTGGCCAGCCGCTGCTTTTCCCGTGCGACCCGCGCGAGGTCCTGCAGATGCAGCGCGAGTTCGTGGCGCATCTGATCGAACGACAGGGTAAGACGTCCCACTTCGTCATGGCGACTGGTTGGCGGCAGTTCGAAATCCAGTTCGCCGCGGGCGACATGCTCGGCTCGGTCGGCCAGCACGCCCAGCGGCGCCATCGTGCGGCGGATGGTCAACAACGTGATCAGGGCCACGCCAAGCAGGGCGAGCATGCCAAGCAGCAGACCCCACAGGAAGATCCGCCGCACGCCGGCATAGATCCGGATCTCCGGCACCACCAGGCCGAGTCGCCAATGGGTGCCTTCGATCGGCGCGGAATAGACCCACACGGCACCATGCACCTGCGGGTTCTGTGCGACCGGCAGGCGCACGGACTCGGCCTGGTCGCTGGCCACCGCGTTGAGCAGCTCCGGCGTGCCGCGCTTGCCCACCAGTACGGGATTGTCGTGCGCCAGGTAGTCGCCATCGCTGTCGATCACGAAGACATAGGCGCCTTCCGGCTTGTCCAGATGTCCCAGGACCTGATGCAACCAATCGAGCGTGACATCGGCATTGATGATGCCGATGGGGTGTCCTGCACGGCTGATGGCGACCGAATAGTTGATCAGCTGCCGCTGCCGTGACAGTGACAGGAACGGGCGCTGCCAGCAGCCAGCCGAACAACTCAGTCCGCCCAGGAACCAGTTGCTGTTCCAGTAAGGCCTGGCATCACTGGACAGGTCCCGACTGGCCAACGCGCCATGGTCCAGGCGGCTCACGAAGGGCGAGTAGGGGCGGGCGTCGACCGGGTCCGATGACGGTTTGAAGGCGGCAGCCAGTCCGTCGATGTCGCGATTGGCCTGCAAGGTGTCGCGCAACAGCGGTTCGGCACTGTCCTGCCGCGTGGCGATGATGGTCGCGAGCATCTGCGTCGAAATGGCGACGCGGTCGATTCGCGCCTGGATCTCACTGCCGGCGCTGGCGGCCAGGGCGGCGGCTTCGTGATGGGTGAGCTGCAGGATCTGCGCGCGGGTGAGGCTGAGCAGCAAAGTGCCGATGGCAGCTAACACCAGGGTCGAGCCGGCGAGAACCCATAGCGCCATTCGCGATGCGATGCTTCGCAAGACCATGCGGTGCCCCCCCCCGTCCTGTTCTGCATCTAGCCATGAAGCGATGTCGGCTGCAAGGCGGTGTGTGGCAACTGGGGTATGGCTGCCAGGGATGGCCTGAATGGGCCTTTGCCTGTCATTCCAGCGAACCCCGAACTGGGGGCAAGAGCTGGAAACCAGCGTATTCAGCGACCTGCAACGGCCCTGGATCCCAGCTCTTGCCCCCAGTTCGGGGTTCACTGGGGTGACGAATTATTCAGACCATCCCTAGTCGGGGCATAATCATGCTCCCGGATCTTGCCCCCAGACAGCAGACTGATGCCAGGACAACAGCACGAAGTGACGTTCCGTTTTCTCGCCGAACCCACCGATGTCAATTTCGGCGGCAAGGTGCACGGCGGCATGGTGATGAAATGGATCGACCAGGCCGGCTATGCCTGCGCCGTGGGCTGGAGCGGGGCGTATTGCGTTACCGCCTCGGTCAGCGGGATCCAGTTTGTCGCACCGATCCTGATCGGCGACATGGTCACGGTACGGGCCCGGCTGATCCATACCGGAACCTCCAGCATGCATTTCGCCGTGGATGTGCTGGCACGGGATCTGCGCAAGGGCGAGCACCGGCTGGCGACCAGCTGCGTGATGGTGTTCGTGGCGTTGGACCGCCCGGACGGTAAGCCGACCCCGGTGCCGCACTGGGAGCCGCACGACGACAGCGAGCGCCAGTTGCAGGCGCAGGCGAAGCAGCTGCTGGAGCTGTCCAAGGGAATGGAGAAGCTGGTCGATCTGCGTGCCGCATCCGTGGGTTGAGCGGGGTCGGATTTTTGTCGGGAATTCACTTCGACAAGCGGATTTGGCCTCACAAGGTGTTGACAGTTTGAGGCTCGATCCACACAATACGCGTTCTTTGTTGGAGGGATACCCAAGCGGCCAACGGGGGCAGACTGTAAATCTGCTGGCTTACGCCTTCGGTGGTTCGAATCCACCTCCCTCCACCAGCAAGAGTTCCGCGCAGGGCGGGAGTAGTTCAATGGTAGAACATCAGTTTTCCAAACTGATTACGCGGGTTCGATTCCCGCCTTCCGCTCCATTGGCTCTCGCGTTGCGTTCAGTGCTCATGTAGCTCAGTCGGTAGAGCACTTCCTTGGTAAGGAAGAGGTCACAGGTTCGATTCCTGTTATGAGCACCATTCATTCGGCCATTACGGTCAGCCCCGCAAGGGCAGGTTCCTTCCAACTCATTGACTCCATCGGGGTTTAGCGCGCATGGCAAAGGGTAAATTCGAACGCACCAAGCCGCACGTCAACGTCGGCACGATTGGTCACGTGGATCACGGCAAGACGACGCTGACGGCAGCGCTGACGAAGGTCGGTGCGGAGCGTTTTGGTGGCGAGTTCAAGGATTACAGCGCGATCGACGCGGCGCCGGAAGAGAAGGCGCGCGGCATCACGATCTCGACCGCCCACGTGGAATACGAGTCGCCGGTGCGCCATTACGCGCACGTGGACTGCCCGGGCCATGCCGACTATGTGAAGAACATGATCACGGGTGCGGCGCAGATGGACGGCGCGATCCTGGTGTGCTCGGCCGCGGACGGCCCGATGCCGCAGACGCGCGAGCACATCCTGCTGAGCCGTCAGGTGGGCGTGCCGTACATCGTGGTGTACCTGAACAAGGCGGACCTGGTGGACGACGCCGAGCTGCTCGAGCTGGTCGAGATGGAAGTGCGCGAGCTGCTGTCCAAGTACGACTTCCCGGGCGACGACACCCCGATGATCCACGGTTCGGCCCGCCTGGCGCTGGAAGGCGACCAGAGCGAGATCGGCGTGCCGTCGATCATCAAGCTGGTCGATGCGCTGGACAGCTACATCCCGGAGCCGGTGCGCACGATCGACAAGCCGTTCCTGATGCCGGTGGAAGACGTGTTCTCGATCTCGGGCCGCGGCACCGTGGTGACCGGTCGTATCGAGCGCGGCATCATCAAGGTCGGCGACGAAATCGAAGTGGTCGGCATCCGCGACACGCAGAAGACCACGGTCACCGGCGTGGAAATGTTCCGCAAGCTGCTGGACCAGGGTCAGGCGGGCGACAACGCCGGTCTGCTGCTGCGCGGCCTGAAGCGTGACGACGTGGAGCGTGGGCAGGTGCTGGCCAAGCCGGGCACGATCACCCCGCATACCGACTTCGAGGCTGAGGTGTATGTGCTGTCGAAGGACGAGGGTGGCCGTCATACGCCGTTCTTCAAGGGTTACCGTCCGCAGTTCTACTTCCGCACGACGGACGTGACGGGTGCCTGCACGCTGCCGGAAGGCGTGGAGATGGTGATGCCGGGCGACAACGTGAAGATGGTGGTGAGCCTGATCCACCCGATCGCGATGGACGAAGGCCTGCGTTTCGCCATTCGCGAAGGCGGCCGTACCGTCGGCGCCGGTGTCGTGGCCAAGGTCATCAAGTAAGATAGGGCGTCGCGCTTCGGTGCGAGGTTCAAAGCTCACGGGGCGAGCGGACTCAAGGCCGCTCGCCATCGTGTTTAAAGTTCAAGCCATGTACGCCAGTAGCTCAATTGGCAGAGCAGCGGTCTCCAAAACCGCAGGTTGGGGGTTCAAGTCCCTCCTGGCGTGCCACTTCCCCGAGGATCGAGACGGGTGACGATGGCAAGGCCGACCGCGAGGTTCGGCGTGCTGCTGGCATCCGATCACTAGTGCATGAATACCAAGGCAGAACAGCCCAAGGGCACGAACGCCGCCGACATCGGCAAGCTGGTACTGGCGGGGCTGGTGCTGATTGCCGGTATCGTCGCCTATTCCTGGTTCGGGCGGGACGGCAGCATTTCCTCGTCGGTGCGCCTGCTCGGCGTGCTGGCTGCGCTGGTGATCGCCCTGGCGATTGCGGCGTTCACCGCATTGGGGCGTCGCGTCCGGAACTTCATCGGCGAGTCGCAGTTCGAAATGCGCAAGGTGGTCTGGCCGACGCGCGACGAGACGATCAAGACGACCGGCATCATCATCGTGGTGGTGATCGTGCTGTCATTGCTGCTCGGCCTGATTGACCTGATCCTGAAGTCGGTCATTCTCGACTGGCTGCTGAAATTGGGTGCCTGAGGTGAGCATGAGCAAGCGCTGGTATGTGGTGCACGCCTATTCGGGTTTCGAGAATCAGGTGAAGCGTTCCCTCGACGAGCGTATCAAGCGCGCCGGGATGGAAGAGAAGTTCGGTGAAGTGCTGGTGCCGACCGAGGAAGTGATCGAGATGCGTGGCGGCCAGAAGCGCCGCAGCGATCGCAAGTTCTTCCCGGGTTACGTGCTGGTGCAGATCGAGACGAATACCGAGGGCAAGTCGCCGCGGATCGACGACGAGTGCTGGCATCTGATCAAGGAAACCCCGAAGGTGATGGGTTTCATCGGTGGCACCGCCGATCGTCCGCTGCCGATCAAGGACAGCGAGGCCGACGCCATCCTCAGTCGCGTGCGCGAAGGTGTCGAGAAGCCCAAGCCCAAGGTGCTGTTCGAGCCGGGCGAGATGGTGCGCGTCACCGAAGGCCCGTTCAACGATTTCAACGGCGTGGTCGAGGAAGTCAACTACGAGAAGAGCCGCCTGCGCGTCGCCGTGCTGATCTTCGGTCGTTCGACCCCGGTCGAGTTGGAATTCGGTCAGGTCGAGAAGGCCTGATCCGGACTGCTTCGCCATCTTGGCACGGGGCTTGCTGAAAGCCTGACCAATCTCTATACTGCGCGGTTCACGCTGGATCTTTTTCGATCCGGCGTGCCCGTGTTTCAGGATCCGCATGAGGCGGATCCGTTCCTTCCATCCACGGACCGGTGCACAGCGAGGAGCCGCAAGGCGCCTGGACTCGCGAGGAAAATCCAATGGCAAAGAAAGTTACTGGTTACATCAAGCTGCAGGTCAAGGCCGGTCAGGCCAACCCGTCGCCGCCGGTGGGCCCCGCCCTCGGTCAGCGCGGCCTGAACATCATGGAATTCTGCAAGGCGTTCAATGCCGCCACGCAGAAGATGGAGCCGGGTCTGCCGATTCCGGTGATCATCACCGCGTACTCCGATCGCAGCTTCACCTTCATCACCAAGACCCCGCCCGCCACGATCCTGCTGAAGAAGATCACCGGCGTGGCCAAGGGTTCGCCGAAGCCGAATACCGACAAGGTCGGCAAGGTCACCCGCGCTCAGCTTGAGAATGTGGCCAAGCAGAAAGAGCCGGATCTGACGGCGGCGGATCTGGACGCGGCGGTGCGCACCATTGCGGGTAGCGCGCGCAGCATGGGCCTGGTAGTGGAGGGTTAAGACATGGCAAAGCTCACGAAGCGTATGAAGTCGGCTCAGGCCGCAGTGCAGCCGGGCAAGTTCTATGGCCTGGAAGAGGCGCTGAAGATCGTCAAGGACAACGCCACGGCGAAGTTCGCCGAGTCGGTGGACGTGGCCGTGCGCCTTGGCATCGACGCGAAGAAGTCCGACCAGGGTGTGCGTGGTTCCTCGCTGCTGCCGCACGGTACCGGCAAGACTGTCAAGGTCGCCGTGTTCTGCCCGCCGGGCGAGAAGGCCGAGGCCGCCAAGGCCGCCGGTGCCGACGCGGTCGGCATGGACGACCTGGCCGAGCGCATGCAGGCCGGTGATCTCGACTTCGGTCGCGTGATCGCCACGCCGGACGCGATGCGCGTGGTCGGCAAGCTCGGCCAGCTGCTTGGCCCGCGCGGCCTGATGCCGAACCCGAAGGACGGCTCGGTCACCGCCGACGTCGCCACCGCGGTGAAGAATGCCAAGGCCGGCCAGGTGAAGTTCCGCAACGACAAGGCGGGCATCATCCACGCCACCATCGGCAAGGCCAGCTTCGAGGCGTCCCAGCTCGCGGACAACCTCAACACGCTGATCGCCGACCTGCTGAAGGCCAAGCCGTCCACGGCGAAGGGTCAGTTCCTGCAGAAGGTTGCCCTGTCCAGCACGATGGGCGTCGGCGTTGCCGTCGATACCTCGTCGCTGAACACCGCAGCCAAGTAAGACTCAAGTCCCGCAGCGGCGGTTTCGCCGATGCGGGCAAGTTTTTGAAGGCAGCCCCGGCCGCGCAGGCCGGAGCAGCCGTCAAAGACCGCAGGCGCGATCAGCGCGCGATGACGACGGGCAGGACGCTCGCACTGGCATGGAATCGCCGTCGTCGCCAGCGGGACCGCTTAATCGGGTTACTTGTGAATCCGGCCTGCGCAGATGGTGCTGCCCGATCTGGAATTGTTCGATCTGTTCTGGAAAGGCCAACACCCGGGGCACCTCGTGTCCTCGACGTCAAGGAGGGCGTCGCCCAGGACCGCAAGCGGCAGGAGCCGTAAGCGGAGTTCATTTGGAGGAGTGCAATGGCTCTAAATCTGTCTCAGAAGCATGAAGTAGTCGCCGAACTGGCAGAAGTTGCCGCGAAGGCTCACTCCTTGATTGCTGTCGAGTACGCGGGCACCACGGTCGAGCAGATGACCGCGATGCGCAAGAAGGCCCGTGAAACCAATGTGTACTTGCGAGTCGTCAAGAACACGCTGGCGTCGCGCGCCGTGGCCGGTACCGAGTTCGAGGTCGTCAAGGACGCCCTGGTCGGTCCGCTGCTGTACGCATTCTCGATGGAAGAGCCCGGCGCTGCCGGGCGTCTGATCAAGGAATTCGCCAAGGGCAACGACAAGCTGAAGGCGAAAATCGTCTCGGTGGAAGGCAAGTTGCTGCCGGCTGCGCACGTCGACGTGCTGGCCTCGCTGCCGACCCGCGAACAGGCGCTGGCCATGCTGGCCCGTCTGCTGGCCGAACCGGCATCGATGTTTGCCCGCGCCGTCAAGGCCGTGGCCGACAAGCAGGGTGGTGGCGAAGTCGCCGCCGAAGCCCCGGCCGAAGTCGAGCCCGCCTAAGTTCGCCGTCTACTTACTAAATCGAATCAACCCCAGAGGTAAATCAAATGTCCCTGTCCAACGAACAAATCGTTGAAGCCGTAGCCGCCAAGTCGCTGATGGAAGTGATGGATCTGGTCAAGGCCATCGAAGAGAAGTTTGGCGTGTCCGCCGCCGCTCCGGTCGCCGTCGCTGGTCCGGCGGCGGCGGCCCCGGTTGCCGAAGCGCAGACCGAGTTCGACGTGATCCTGAAGAACGCCGGCGCCAAGAAGGTCGACGTGATCAAGGCTGTCCGCGCCATCACCGGCCTGGGCCTGAAGGAAGCCAAGGACCTCACCGAGGCCGGCGGCGTCCTGAAGGAAGCCGTGTCGAAGGAAGACGCCGACAAGTTCAAGAAGGAACTCGAAGCTGCCGGCGCCACGGTCGAACTGAAGTAATTGGCGCCTTGCGCGTCGTCAGTTTGATCTAGCGTCAAGCAAGCCTGGGGGCGTGAGCCCCCGGGCTTTGCCTGCTTAGGCGTGAAAGAGTTGAGTGGCGAGGGGAATGGAGAATGCGGAATCGCCAGACGATTCCACATTCTCGATTCCCAGATCCACGGATTTGTGAACACCTGATTTTTCATTCAGCCGGTGTGTGCACCACCGGCGTCACTGCGAACCGAGGCGCTACCGATCATGGCCTACTCGTTTACCGAGAAGAAACGCATCCGCAAGGATTTTGGCAAGCGCCCGCCTGTACTGGGCGTGCCGAACCTGCTGACCATCCAGACTGATTCCTACCGGGAGTTTCTGCAGGAGCATGTCGCGCCCAAACAGCGCGGCGAAAAGGGTTTGCATGCGGCACTGAAGTCGGTATTCCCGATCACCAGCTATTCGGGCAATGCCGCACTCGAATATGTCGACTACCGTCTCGGCGAGCCGGCGTTCGACGAACGCGAATGCCGCAACCGCGGCATGACCTACGGTGCGCCGCTGCGCACCACGGTGCGCCTGGTCATCTATGACAAGGACAGCCCGGCCTCGAAGAAGGTGGTCAAGTACATCAAGGAGCAGGAGGTCTACATGGGCGAGATTCCGCTCATGACCGACACCGGCACCTTCATCATCAACGGCACCGAGCGCGTGATCGTCTCGCAGCTGCATCGTTCGCCGGGCGTGTTCTTCGACCACGACCGCGGCAAGACGCACAGCTCGGGCAAGCTGCTGTTCTCCGCCCGCGTGATTCCTTACCGTGGTTCGTGGCTCGACTTCGAGTTCGATCCGAAGGACGCGCTGTTCACCCGCATCGACCGTCGCCGCAAGCTGCCGGTGACCGTGCTGCTGCGCGCGCTCGGCTACAACAACGAGGAGATGCTGGGCATCTTCTTCGAACACAACGTGTTCCACCTGGGCAAGAAGGGTGGCACCACGCTGGAGCTCGTCGCCGAGCGTCTGCGCGGCGAAACGCTGAGCTTCGACCTGGCGATCGGCGGGAAGGTGCTGGTGGAAGCCGGCAAGCGCATCACCGCGCGTCACGTGCGGCAGCTGGCGGCCGAGAACATCACCGCGCTGGAAGTGCCGGACGACTACCCGGTCGGCCGCATCCTCGCCATCGACATCGTCGACAGCAAGACCGGTGAGTTGCTGGCTTCGGCCAATGACGAGATCACCGCCGAGCAGCTGGAGAATTTCCGCAAGGCCGGTATCGAGACCGTGCCGACGCTGTACGTCAACGACCTCGATCGCGGCGCCTACATCTCGCACACCCTGCGCATCGACAACACCAAGACGCCGCTGGAGGCGCTGGTGGAAATCTATCGCATGATGCGTCCGGGCGAGCCGCCGACCAAGGACGCTGCGCAGAACCTGTTCTTCAACCTGTTCTTCACCTTCGACCGCTACGACCTGTCGGCCGTGGGCCGGATGAAGTTCAATCGCCGCGTCGGCCGCAAGGACATCCTTGGCCCGGGCGTGCTGTACGACCACAAGTACTTCAGCGAGCGCAAGGAAGAGGAATCGCAGCGGCTGGTCAAGGAGCAGGGCGAGACGTCCGACATCCTCGACGTGCTGAAGGTGCTGATCGACATCAAGAACGGTCATGGCACCGTCGACGACATCGATCACCTCGGCAACCGTCGCGTGCGTTCGGTCGGCGAAATGGCCGAGAACACCTTCCGCATCGGTCTGGTGCGCGTCGAGCGTGCCGTGCGCGAGCGCCTGTCGCTGGCCGAGGCCGATGGCCTGACCCCGCAGGACCTGATCAATGCCAAGCCGGTGGCGGCGGCGGTGAAGGAGTTCTTCGGCTCCTCCCAGCTGTCCCAGTTCATGGATCAGAACAACCCGCTGTCGGAAGTCACCCACAAGCGCCGTGTTTCGGCTCTTGGGCCGGGCGGCCTGACCCGCGAACGCGCCGGCTTCGAAGTGCGCGACGTGCATCCGACCCATTACGGCCGCGTCTGCACCATCGAAACGCCGGAAGGCCCGAACATCGGCCTGATCAACTCGCTCGCCGTGTACGCGCGCACCAACACCTACGGCTTCCTGGAGACGCCGTACCGCAAGGTCGCGCACGGCAAGGTGACCGACAAGGTCGATTACCTGTCGGCGATCGAGGAAGGCGACCATGTGATCGCGCAGGCGAACTCACCGCTCGACAAGCACGGCGGCTTCATCGAGGACTTCGTGTCCTGCCGTTTCCGTGGCGAGTCCGAGCTGCGTCCGTCCAGCGAAGTCGACTACATGGATGTCTCGCCGATGCAGACCGTGTCGGTCGCCGCGGCGCTGGTGCCGTTCCTCGAGCACGACGATGCGAACCGCGCCCTGATGGGTGCGAACATGCAGCGCCAGGCCGTGCCGACCCTGCGTTCGCAGACTCCGCTGGTGGGTACCGGCATCGAGCGCGCGGTGGCGCGTGACTCCGGCGTCATCGTCTCCGCCAAGCGCGGCGGCGTGATCGACCAGGTCGATGCTGCGCGCATCGTGGTGCGCGTGAACGAGGAAGAGGTCGGCGACAACGACGCCGGCGTCGACATCTATACCCTGACCAAGTACACCCGTTCCAACCAGAACACCAACCTCAACCAGCGTCCGCTGGTGAACGTCGGTGACGTGGTGGCGAAGGGCGACACGCTGGCCGACGGTTCGTCGACCGATCTGGGCGAGCTCGCGCTTGGCCAGAACATGCTGATCGCGTTCATGCCGTGGAACGGCTACAACTTCGAAGACTCGATCCTGCTGTCCGAGCGCGTCGTGCAGGAAGACCGCTACACCTCGATCCACATCGAGGAGCTGTCCTGCATCGCGCGCGACACCAAGCTGGGCGCCGAGGAAATCACCGCCGACATCCCGAACGTGGGCGAGCAGGCGCTCGCGCGCCTAGACGAGTCGGGCATCGTCTACATCGGTGCCGAGGTGAAGGCCGGCGACATCATGGTCGGCAAGGTCACGCCGAAGGGCGAGAGCCAGCTCACGCCGGAAGAGAAGCTGCTGCGTGCGATCTTCGGCGAGAAGGCGTCCGACGTGAAGGACAGCTCGTTGCGCGTGCCGCCGGGCATGGACGGCACCGTCATCGACGTGCAGGTGTTCACCCGCGACGGCATCGAGAAGGACAAGCGTGCCAAGCAGATCGAGGAAACCGAGGTCAAGCGGATCCGCAAGGATCTGGACGACCAGTTCCGCATCCTCGAAGGCGCGATCTACAGCCGCATGCGCACCCAGCTGCTCGGCAAGTCCGCGATGAGCGGCCCGGGCGGCCTGAAGCGTGGCACCGAGATCACCGATGCCTACCTCGACGGCCTGAAGAAGGACGACTGGTTCAAGATCAACGTCAAGGACGAGGAAGTCACCGAGTTCCTCGAGCGCGCGGCCGATCAGGTCAAGCGCCACAAGGAGGAGTTCGACAAGCGCTTCAAGGAGAAGCAGGGCAAGATCACCCAGGGCGACGATCTGGCACCGGGCGTGCTGAAGATGGTCAAGGTGTTCCTGGCCGTGAAGCGCCGCATCCAGCCGGGCGACAAGATGGCCGGCCGTCACGGCAACAAGGGCGTGGTGTCCAACGTGGTACCGGTGGAAGACATGCCGTACTCCGCCGATGGCGTGCCGGTCGATATCGTGCTGAACCCGCTGGGCGTGCCTTCGCGCATGAACATCGGCCAGATTCTGGAAGTCCATCTGGGCTGGGCCGCCAAGGGCCTGGGCAAGAAGATCCAGAAGATGCTCGAAGCGCAGGAGAAGGTCGCCAAGATCCGCGAGTTCCTCGACCAGATCTACAACACCCATGTGGCCGGTGCCGTGCAGCATGTGGATCTCAAGTCGCTTACCGACAAGGAGATCTTCACGCTCGCCACCAACCTGCAGGAAGGCGTGCCGATGGCGACGCCGGTGTTCGATGGTGCCGAGGAAACCGAGATCAAGGCGATGCTGAAGCTGGCGGATCTGCCCGAGTCCGGTCAGACCACGCTGTTCGACGGCCGCACCGGCGAAGCGTTCGATCGCCCGGTCACCGTCGGCTACATGCATTACCTCAAGCTCAACCATCTGGTCGACGACAAGATGCATGCGCGTTCCACCGGCCCCTACTCGCTGGTCACCCAGCAGCCGCTGGGCGGCAAGGCGCAGTTCGGCGGCCAGCGGTTCGGCGAGATGGAAGTGTGGGCGCTGGAAGCCTACGGCGCGGCCTACACCCTGCAGGAAATGCTGACGGTGAAGTCCGATGACGTGCTGGGCCGCAACCAGATGTACAAGAACATCGTCGACGGTAACCACGAGATGTCCGCAGGCATGCCGGAATCCTTCAACGTGCTGGTGAAGGAAATCCGCTCGCTTGCCATCGACATCGACCTGGAAGAGATCAAGTGACCCGCGCAGTCACAGGAGCCTAAGCAATGAAAGATCTGCTCAACCTGTTCAATCAGCAGCGCGCGACGCCGGATTTCGACGCGATCAAGATCGCGCTGGCCTCGCCGGAGCTGATCCGCTCGTGGTCGTACGGCGAAGTGAAGAAGCCGGAAACCATCAACTACCGCACCTTCAAGCCGGAGCGTGACGGGCTGTTCTGCGCCGCGATCTTTGGACCGGTGAAGGACTACGAGTGCCTGTGCGGCAAGTACAAGCGCATGAAGCATCGCGGGGTGGTCTGCGAGAAGTGCGGCACGGAAGTGACGCTGGCCAAGGTGCGTCGCGAGCGCATGGGCCACATCGAGCTGGCCAGCCCGACCGCGCATATCTGGTTCCTCAAGTCGCTGCCCTCGCGCATCGGCCTGATGCTGGACATGACCCTGCGTGACATCGAGCGCATCCTGTACTTCGAAGCCTTCGTGGTGATCGATCCAGGCATGACCGCGCTCGAGCGCGGGCAGCTGCTCAGCGAGGACCAGTACCTGGAAGCGACCGAAGAGCACGGTGACGAGTTCGATGCCCGCATGGGCGCCGAGGCCGTCTACGAGCTGCTGAAGTCGCTCGACCTGCCGGGCGAAGTGATCCGCCTGAAGGAGGAGATCACCTCGACCAACTCCGAGACCAAGCTCAAGCGCCTCACCAAGCGCGTCAAGCTGATCGAGGCGTTCCTGGAATCCGGCAACAAGCCGGAGTGGATGGTGCTGACCGTTCTTCCCGTGCTGCCGCCGGACCTGCGTCCGCTGGTGCCGCTGGATGGTGGCCGTTTCGCCACCTCCGACCTGAACGATCTGTACCGGCGCGTGATCAACCGCAACAACCGCCTGAAGCGTCTGCTCGAGCTCAATGCGCCCGACATCATCGTGCGCAACGAGAAGCGCATGCTGCAGGAATCGGTCGATGCGCTGCTCGACAACGGTCGTCGTGGTCGTGCCATCACCGGCACCAACAAGCGCGCGCTGAAGTCGCTCGCCGACATGATCAAGGGCAAGCAGGGCCGCTTCCGCCAGAACCTGCTCGGCAAGCGCGTGGATTACTCCGGTCGTTCGGTGATCGTGGTCGGTCCGACCCTGCGCCTGCACCAGTGCGGTCTGCCGAAGAAGATGGCGCTGGAGCTGTTCAAGCCGTTCATCTTCGCCAAGCTGCAGGCGCGTGGCGAAGCCACCACCATCAAGGCGGCGAAGAAGCTGGTCGAGCGCGAGGAAGGCCAGGTGTGGGACATCCTCGAAGAGGTGATCCGCGAGCATCCGGTGCTGCTGAACCGTGCCCCGACCCTGCATCGTCTCGGCATCCAGGCGTTCGAGCCGAAGCTGATCGAAGGCAAGGCGATCCAGCTGCATCCGCTCGTCTGTACGGCGTTCAACGCCGACTTCGACGGCGATCAGATGGCCGTCCACGTGCCGCTGTCGATCGAGGCGCAGCTGGAAGCGCGCACGCTGATGATGTCTTCCAACAACATCCTCAGCCCGGCCAACGGCGAGCCGATCATCGTGCCGACCCAGGACGTGGTGCTGGGCCTGTATTACATGACCCGCGAGCTGATCAACGTCAAGGGTTCCGGCATGGTGTTCTCCGGCATCGCCGAAGCGCGTCGTGCCTACGACAATCGTGCGGTCGAACTGCATGCCAAGGTCAAGGTGCGCCTGAAGCTGGTGCACGTGGCCGAGGACGGCACCCGCACGCACGAGACCAAGATCGTCGACACCACGGTCGGCCGCGCCCTGCTGGCGGAAATCCTGCCGGAAGGCCTGCCGTTCGAGCTGGCCAACACCGAGCTGACCAAGAAGGCGATCTCGCGCCTGATCAACTCCAGCTACCGTTTGCTGGGCTTGAAGGAAACGGTGATCTTCGCCGACAAGCTGATGTACACCGGTTACCGTTTCGCCACGCGTGCCGGCATCTCGATCGGTATCGACGACATGCTGATTCCGGCCGAGAAGAAGCCCATCCTCGAGGAAGCCGAGAAGGAAGTCGTCGAGATCCAGCAGCAATACCAGTCGGGCCTGGTCACTGCCGGCGAACGCTACAACAAGGTGGTCGACATCTGGTCGCGTACCAGCGAGCTGGTGGCGAAAGCCATGATCGACGGCATCGGCACCGAGAAGGTGATGGATGCCGACGGCAAGATGGTCAACCAGAAGTCGATGAACTCGCTGTACATCATGGCCGACTCCGGCGCCCGTGGTTCCGTGGCGCAGATTCGTCAGCTGGCCGGCATGCGCGGCCTGATGGCACGTCCGGACGGCTCGATCATCGAGACGCCCATCAAGGCCAACTTCCGCGAAGGCCTGAACGTGCTGCAGTACTTCAACTCCACCCACGGTGCTCGTAAGGGCCTGGCGGATACGGCGTTGAAGACCGCGAACTCGGGTTACCTGACCCGCCGCCTGGTCGACGTGGCGCAGGACGTGGTCATCACCATGGACGACTGCGGTACCGAGGAAGGCGTGATCATGCAGCCGATCGTCGAAGGCGGCGATGTGGTCGAGCCGTTGCGCGAGCGCGTGCTGGGCCGCGTGGTGGTCGAGGACGTCTATGCCCCTGGCGACGACGACCAGCCGATCGTCACCCGCGATACGTTGCTCAACGAGGCCCTGGTCGAGAAGCTCGACAAGGCCGGCGTGCAGATACTCAAGGTGCGTTCGCCGATCACCTGCGTCGCCGAACACGGCGTGTGCAAGCTCTGCTACGGCCGCGATCTGGCCCGCGGCCACCTGGTCAACATGGGCGAGGCCGTGGGCGTGGTCGCCGCGCAGTCGATCGGTGAGCCGGGTACCCAGCTGACCATGCGTACGTTCCACATCGGCGGTGCGGCTTCGCGTGCGGCGGCCGTGGACAACGTGACGGTGAAGACCACCGGTTCGCTGAAGTTCAACAACCTGAAGTCGGTGCAGCACAAGCAAGGCCATCTGGTGGCGGTGTCGCGTTCGGGCGAAGTCAGCGTGATCGATACCAACGGTCGCGAGCGCGAGCGCTACAAGGTGCCGTACGGCGCCAACATCTCGGTCAAGGACGGTGCGCCGGTCAAGCCGGGTCAGACCGTCGCCAGCTGGGATCCGCATACCCATCCGATCGTCACCGAAGTGGCCGGCGTGGTGCGCTTCATCGACTTCCTCGATGGCGTCACCGTGCAGAGCCAGACCGACGAACTGACCGGCCTGGAGTCGGCGGTGGTCACCGATCCGAAGCGTCGCGGTACGCAGGCGAAGGACCTGCGCCCGATCGTGCGCCTGGAGGACAGCAAGGGGCGCGAGCTCAAGCTGCCGGGTACCGACATCGCCGCGCAGTACTTCCTGCCGGCCGGTGCGATCGTGTCGATCCAGAATGGCGCCGAAGTGGGCGTGGGCGACGTGGTGGCCCGTATCCCGCAGGAAACCTCGAAGACCCGCGACATCACCGGCGGTTTGCCGCGCGTGGCCGACCTGTTCGAGGCGCGCAAGCCGAAGGAGCCGGCGATCCTTGCCGAGCGCTCCGGCATCATCAGCTTCGGCAAGGACACCAAGGGCAAGCAGCGTCTGATCATCAAGGACGTCGACGGCAACGAGCACGAGGAGCTGATTCCGAAGTGGCGTCAGGTCATCGTGTTCGAAGGCGAGCACGTGGAGAAGGGCGAAACCGTCGTCGACGGCGAGCCGAGTCCGCATGACATCCTGCGCCTGCTGGGCGTTGAGCCGCTGGCTTCGTACCTGGTCAAGGAAATTCAGGACGTCTACCGCCTGCAGGGCGTGAAGATCAACGACAAGCACATCGAGTCGATCATTCGCCAGATGCTGCGCAAGGTCGAGATCGTCGAGCCGGGCGAAAGTCACTACCTGCGTGGTGAGCAGGTCGAGCGCGTGCGGATCAACCGCGAGAACGATCGTGCGGTGGCCAAGGGCGAGCGTCCGGCGGAGTACCAGTCGGTGCTGCTGGGCATCACCAAGGCGTCGCTGGCCACCGAGTCGTTCATCTCGGCGGCTTCGTTCCAGGAAACCACCCGCGTCCTCACCGAAGCGGCGGTTCGTGGCACGCGCGATGGCTTGCGTGGCCTGAAGGAAAATGTTATTGTCGGCCGTCTAATTCCGGCAGGCACGGGTTTGGCGTACCACGCATCGCGTCGTCGCCAGGGTGGTTTGACCGCCTCGGAGCTGGAGACTCTTTCCAGCGCCGCGCCCGCAGTCTCGTTTGCCGAGGCGTCGGCCGGTAGTGATAACGGTGTCGAGTAAGCCTGTTCAAGGCTTCACTCGCTGACATACGAAATGAGGTGCATGGACGCACCTCGTGTTCGGGCCCAGGACGGCAGAGCGTCAGCTTGCCTATGGCAGGCTGCTCATGTTAAATTCCCGCTTCTTGGCAGACCGAGCTTATTCGGGCTGCCTTTATGTTTTCAGGAACAGCTTCGCATGACGACAGTCAACCAATTGGTGCGCAAATCCCGCAGCCCGAAGACGTACAAGAGTGCGTCGCCGGCCTTGCAGAGCAGTCCGCAGCGTCGCGGTGTCTGCACGCGCGTATACACGACCACCCCGAAGAAGCCGAACTCGGCGTTGCGCAAGGTTGCCAAGGTGCGCCTGACCAACGGCTACGAGATCATCAGCTACATCGGTGGTGAAGGCCACAACCTGCAGGAGCACTCGGTGGTGCTGATCCGCGGCGGTCGCGTCAAGGATCTGCCCGGTGTGCGTTACCACACGGTGCGCGGCAGCCTCGACTGCGCTGGCGTCACCAAGCGTCGTCAATCGCGCTCGAAGTACGGCGCCAAGCGCCCGAAGAAGTAAAGGACTCGAAACATGTCGCGTAAAGGTTCACATCCCGCCCGTCTGGTTCTGCCCGATCCCAAGCATGGCAGCCAGCTGATTGCCCGTTTCATCAACATGGTGATGAAGAGCGGCAAGAAATCCGTCGCCGAGAGCATCGTCTACGGTGCATTGCAGCACATCGGTGAAAAGAATGCCGAGCCGGTGGCTCTGGTCGAAAAGGCGCTCAACAACATCGCTCCGGCGGTCGAGGTGAAGTCGCGCCGTGTCGGTGGCGCCACCTACCAGGTGCCGGTCGAAGTGCGTCCGGGTCGCCGCATGGCGCTGGCGATGCGCTGGGTCATCGATGCCGCCCGCAAGCGTGGCGAGACCTCGATGCCGCGCAAGCTGGCTGCCGAGTTGCTTGAGGCTTCGGAAAGCCGCGGCGGTGCTGCGAAGAAGCGCGAAGAGACGCATCGCATGGCAGAAGCCAACAAGGCCTTCTCGCACTATCGCTGGTAAGCATCGTCCGCAACGGGCGGTTTGAATCTCAGATTCCCCTCGTTGCGAGCAACAAACTTTTTAGAGGTTATCCACGTGGCACGCACCACTCCTATCGAGCGCTACCGCAACTTCGGCATCATGGCCCACATCGATGCCGGCAAGACCACGACCACGGAGCGCATCCTGTTCTACACCGGTGTCAGTCACAAGATTGGCGAGGTGCACGACGGCGCGGCCACGATGGACTGGATGGAGCAGGAGCAGGAGCGCGGCATCACCATTACGTCGGCGGCAACGACGGCGTTCTGGAAAGGCATGGACGGCTCGATGGAGCAGCATCGCTTCAACATCATCGACACCCCGGGACACGTCGACTTCACGATCGAAGTCGAGCGTTCGCTGCGCGTGCTCGATGGTGCGGTGTTCGTGTTGTGTGCGGTCGGTGGCGTGCAGCCGCAATCCGAGACGGTGTGGCGTCAGGCCAACAAGTACAAGGTGCCGCGTCTGGCCTTCGTCAACAAGATGGATCGCACCGGCGCCAACTTCGACAAGGTCGTCGCCCAGCTGAAGGCGCGCCTCGGCGCGCATCCGGTGCCGATGCAGGTGCCGATCGGTGCCGAGGAAGGCTTCGAGGGCGTGGTCGATCTGCTCAAGATGAAGGCGATCATCTGGGACATGGAGTCCCAGGGCATGAAGTTCGAATACCGGGATATTCCGGCGGACCTGGCCGACAAGGCTGCCGAAGCGCATGCCTTCATGGTGGAGTCCGCCGCCGAAGCCACCGAAGACTTGATGAACAAGTACCTCGAAGAGGGTGACCTCAGCGAGGCCGAGATCATCGCCGGTCTCCGCCTGCGTACGCTTGCCAACGAAGTCATTCCGACCTTCTGCGGTACGGCATTCAAGAACAAGGGCGTTCAGGCGATGCTCGACGCGGTGGTGCAGTTGCTGCCGTCGCCGTCCGATCGCCCGCCGGTCGCGGGTATCGACGAAGACGACAACGAAGCCACGCGCAAGGCCGACGACGCGGCGCCGTTCTCCGCGCTCGCGTTCAAGATCATGACCGATCCGTTCGTCGGTTCGCTGACGTTCTTCCGCGTCTACTCGGGCACGCTGAATTCCGGCGACGCCGTCTACAACCCGGTCAAGAGCAAGAAAGAGCGCATCGGCCGCATCCTGCAGATGCACGCGAACGAGCGTCAGGAACTGAAGGAGGTCCGCGCCGGCGACATCGCCGCCGCGGTCGGCCTGAAGGACGTGACCACCGGTGACACGCTGTGCGCGCAGGATCACATCATCACCCTGGAGCGCATGACGTTCCCGGAGCCGGTGATCTCGATGGCGGTCGAACCGAAGACCAAGTCGGACCAGGAAAAGATGGGTATCGCCCTCGGCCGTCTGGCCGCGGAAGATCCCTCGTTCCGCGTACGCACGGACGAAGAATCGGGCCAGACCATCATCTCGGGCATGGGCGAGCTGCACCTGGACATCCTGGTGGATCGCATGCGCCGCGAGTTCAACGTCGAGGCCAATGTCGGCAAGCCGCAGGTGGCTTACCGCGAGACGATCCGTTCGTCGGACGTCAAGTCGGATTACAAGCACGCCAAGCAGTCCGGTGGCAAGGGTCAGTACGGTCACGTCGTGATCGAGCTGTCGCCGATGACCGAGGCCGATCGTGCGGATCCGAACGTGAAGGACGACTTCCTTTTCATCAACGACATCACCGGTGGCGTGATTCCGAAGGAATTCATCCCGTCGGTCGAAAAGGGTCTGCGCGAGACCATCACCAGCGGCCCGCTGGCCGGGTTCCCGGTCGTGGGCGTGAAGGTGAAGCTCGTGTTCGGCTCCTACCACGACGTCGACTCGTCCGAAATGGCGTTCAAGCTCGCCGCATCGATGGCATTCAAGCAGGGCTTCGCAAAGGCCTCGCCGGTACTGCTCGAGCCGATCATGAAGGTCGAGGTGGTGACGCCGGAAGACTACGTCGGCGACGTGATGGGCGACATGAGCCGCCGTCGTGGATTGCTTCAGGGCCAGGACGACACGCCGTCGGGCAAGACCATCGATGCGATGGTGCCGCTGGGTGAAATGTTCGGCTACGCGACGACGATCCGCTCGCTGACCCAGGGTCGCGCCACGTTCACGATGGAATTCGATCACTACGCCGAAGCGCCGAACAATGTCGCCGAGCAGGTCATGAAGAAGGCCTGATAAGGCCGACTTTCCAACATATACCGTTCTTTTCTAGAGGTTCAGAGTCATGGCAAAGGGTAAATTCGAACGCACCAAGCCGCACGTCAACGTCGGCACGATTGGTCACGTGGATCACGGCAAGACGACGCTGACGGCAGCGCTGACGAAGGTCGGTGCGGAGCGTTTTGGTGGCGAGTTCAAGGATTACAGCGCGATCGACGCGGCGCCGGAAGAGAAGGCGCGCGGCATCACGATCTCGACCGCCCACGTGGAATACGAGTCGCCGGTGCGCCATTACGCGCACGTGGACTGCCCGGGCCATGCCGACTATGTGAAGAACATGATCACGGGTGCGGCGCAGATGGACGGCGCGATCCTGGTGTGCTCGGCCGCGGACGGCCCGATGCCGCAGACGCGCGAGCACATCCTGCTGAGCCGTCAGGTGGGCGTGCCGTACATCGTGGTGTACCTGAACAAGGCGGACCTGGTGGACGACGCCGAGCTGCTCGAGCTGGTCGAGATGGAAGTGCGCGAGCTGCTGTCCAAGTACGACTTCCCGGGCGACGACACCCCGATGATCCACGGTTCGGCCCGCCTGGCGCTGGAAGGCGACCAGAGCGAGATCGGCGTGCCGTCGATCATCAAGCTGGTCGATGCGCTGGACAGCTACATCCCGGAGCCGGTGCGCACGATCGACAAGCCGTTCCTGATGCCGGTGGAAGACGTGTTCTCGATCTCGGGCCGCGGCACCGTGGTGACCGGTCGTATCGAGCGCGGCATCATCAAGGTCGGCGACGAAATCGAAGTGGTCGGCATCCGCGACACGCAGAAGACCACGGTCACCGGCGTGGAAATGTTCCGCAAGCTGCTGGACCAGGGTCAGGCGGGCGACAACGCCGGTCTGCTGCTGCGCGGCCTGAAGCGTGACGACGTGGAGCGTGGGCAGGTGCTGGCCAAGCCGGGCACGATCACCCCGCATACCGACTTCGAGGCTGAGGTGTATGTGCTGTCGAAGGACGAGGGTGGCCGTCATACGCCGTTCTTCAAGGGTTACCGTCCGCAGTTCTACTTCCGCACGACGGACGTGACGGGTGCCTGCACGCTGCCGGAAGGCGTGGAGATGGTGATGCCGGGCGACAACGTGAAGATGGTGGTGAGCCTGATCCACCCGATCGCGATGGACGAAGGCCTGCGTTTCGCCATTCGCGAAGGCGGCCGTACCGTCGGCGCCGGTGTCGTGGCCAAGGTCATCAAGTAAGCGGTAATGTGGAAGCCGCCCGTGCAACGGGCGGTTTCCTGCAAGGCTTGTTCTGCGGTTGCAGATAGGCTATAGTTGCCAAGTTAACTCACCGGGCAATCATCATATTGACCGGTTTACCGCGAAATGAGGTGCAGGAAGCGCTTCGAATTCGCCTACAAGGATGTTGCGGGAAGTCTTGATCGTGGAAGATGTTTTCTGTCGATCGAATGATTTCCGCGTCATGTTTTCTGTCTGAGCAGGCCGAGTTGCGGTCTGCTCAGCGTTTTTGGGTCTTCCGGGCGGGCATTTGCCTGGCGGACTTGTTGTAGATCACAAGCAGTTCAATGGGTTGTGCGGGGTGGTGAGAAGCCACTCCGATTCACAGTTTGTTCTTTAGACAACAGGACACGGTTATGGCGAACCAGAAGATTCGCATTCGGCTCAAGGCGTTCGATCATCGTTTGATCGACCGTTCGGCCAGTGAGATCGTCGAGACGGCCAAGCGCACTGGCGCAACGGTACTCGGCCCGATTCCGCTCCCGACTAAGATCGAGCGCTACACCATTCTGACGTCGCCGCACGTCGACAAGGATGCACGCGACCAGTACGAAACCCGTACGCACAAGCGTGTACTCGACATCGTCGACCCGAACGACAAAACCGTGGACGCGCTCATGAAGCTTGATCTCGCCGCTGGCGTAGACGTTCAGATCAAGCTCGGTTGAGCGACAGACAGGATACGAAGATGAGTATCGGATTGGTTGGCCGCAAATGCGGCATGAGCCGACTCTTCACTGAAGATGGCCGCTCGATTCCGGTGACGCTGATTGAAGCGACGCCGAACCGCGTGACCCAGTTGAAGACGGACGACAACGATGGCTACAGCGCCGTCCAGGTTTCTGCGGGCAGCAAGCGTGCGAACCTGCTGACGCAGCCGCTGAAAGGTCACTACGCGAAGGCCAAGGTTGAGCCGGGTCGTGGCTTGTGGGAATTCCGCGTGTCTGCCGACGATCTCGGCAAGTACACCGTGGGCAGCGAGATCAAGGCAGACGACGTGTTCACCGTCGGCCAGATCGTCGACGTTGCCGGCGTGTCGAAAGGCAAGGGCTTCCAGGGCACGATCAAGCGCTGGAACTTCAAGATGGGTGATGCCACCCACGGTAACTCGCTGTCGCATCGCGCGCCGGGCTCCATCGGCCAGCGTCAGACCCCGGGCCGCGTGTTTCCGGGCAAGAAGATGTCCGGCCACATGGGTGCGGTCAACCGCACGCAGCAGGGTCTGGAAGTGGTCAAGGTCGACGCCGAGCGTCATCTGATCGCGGTGAAGGGTGCGGTGCCGGGTGCAACCGGTGGCGACGTCATCATCCGCCCGACGACGAAGAGCTGAGGAGAGACGCCATGGAACTCAATGTTATTGGCGCCAAGTCACTCAACGTGTCGGACGATGTGTTCGGCGGTGAGTACAAGAAGGCCCTGGTTCACCAGGTCGTCATCGCCTACCAGGCGGGCGGCCGTGCCGGCACCCAGTCGCAGCTGTCGCGCGGCGAGATGTCCGGTACCACCAAGAAATTCAAGAAGCAGAAGGGCGGCGGCGCCCGTCACGGTGATTACCGTGCACCGATCTTCGTCGGTGGTGGCCGCACCTTCGCGGCGAAGCCGCGCAGCTACGAGCAGAAGGTCAACCGCAAGGCTTACCGCGTCGCGATCCGCTCGATCTTTTCCGAGCTGATCCGTCAGGGTCGCCTGAAGGTCGTCGAGAGTTTTGGCGTCGAGACGCCGAAGACCTCCGCGATGGTCGCCAAGCTGGCCGAGCTGGAAGTGTCCGGTCGCGTGTTGCTGGTGTCGGAAGATGCGAACGAGGCGGTGTTCCTGGCTGCGCGCAACATTCCGTATATCCATGTGCTGGATGTGATGGGCCTGAATCCGGTCAGCCTGGTCGGCTCCGACCATGTGGTGGTCACGGTTGACGCGGTGAAGAAGATCGAGGAGTGGCTGGCATGAACAACGAACGCATTCTCGATACGCTGCGCGCGCCGCACATCTCCGAGAAATCGGCGCGTCTGGCCGAGCACAACCAGTACGTATTCGTCGTTGCCCCCGCGGCAACCAAGGCCGATGTCCGCGCTGCCGTGGAAAAGCTGTTCGACGTCAAGGTCGAGCAAGTGAACCTCGTCAACACCAAGGGCAAGGTCAAGTCCTTCCGTTTCCGCGCTGGCAGCCGCCAGGGCAAGCGCAAGGCCTACGTGCGTCTTGCCGATGGTCAGACCATCGACGTGTCCGCCAAGGCCTGAGCCAGGAGTTTTGTGAGATGGCATTAATCAACCACAAGCCGACCTCGCCGGGCCGTCGTGACGCGGTAAGCGTCCGTACGGAAGGCCTGTACAAGGGCGCGCCGTACGCGGCGTTGACCGAGTCGCAGTCCAAGACTGGCGGTCGCAATCATCATGGTCGCATCACGGTGCGTCACCGTGGCGGCGGTCACAAGCAGCAGTACCGCATCATCGATTTCAAGCGCGACAAGGAAGGCATCGCCGCCCGCGTCGAGCGCATCGAGTACGATCCGAACCGCACCGCGCACATCGCGTTGCTGTGCTACGCCGATGGCGAGCGTCGCTACATCATCGCGCCGAAGGGCGTGCAGGTGGACGATCGTCTGGTGTCGGGTCGTGATGCGCCGATCAAGGCCGGCAACTGCCTGCAACTGCGCAACATTCCGATGGGCAGCACGATCCACTGCATCGAATTGCGTCCGGGCAAGGGTGCGCAGATCGCCCGCAGCGCCGGTGCCTCGGTGCAGCTGGTGGCTCGCGAATCCGGTTACGCCACGTTGCGTCTGCGCTCCGGCGAGATGCGTCGCGTCTCGGTCGACTGCCGCGCCACCATTGGCGAAGTCGGCAACGGCGAGCACAGCCTGAAGAAGCTCGGCAAGGCTGGCGCGAAGCGCTGGCTGGGTATCCGCCCGACCGTTCGCGGTGTGGTGATGAACCCGGTCGACCATCCGCACGGTGGTGGTGAAGGCAAGACTTCAGGTGGTCGTCATCCGGTCAGCCCGTGGGGCACGCCGGCCAAGGGCTACAAGACCCGTAACAACAAGCGCACGCAGCAGTTCATCGTGCGTCGTCGTACGAAGTAACAGGAAACCGACATGCCTCGCTCTCTGAAGAAAGGTCCGTTCGTCGACCTTCACCTCGTCAAGAAGGTGGAAGCTGCGGTTTCCGCCAACAACAAGCGTCCGATCAAGACCTGGTCGCGTCGTTCGATGATCCTGCCGGAAATGGTTGGCTTGACCATCGCTATTCACAACGGCCGTCAGCACGTACCCGTACTGATCAACGAGAACATGGTCGGGCACAAGCTCGGCGAGTTCGCGGTGACCCGTACGTTCAAGGGCCATGTCGGCGACAAGAAGGGTAAGTGATGAGCACTGAAGCCAAAGCGATCCTGCGTGGCGCCCGCATCTCGGCGCAAAAGGCACGCCTGGTGGCTGATCTGGTCCGCGGGCTTCCCGTGGGCCGGGCCAGCGACGTGCTCACCTACACCAACAAGAAGGCTGCGGTCCTTGTTCGCAAGGTGCTGCTGTCGGCCGTCGCCAACGCCGAGAACAATCTCGGTGCTGACGTCGACGAGCTGAAAGTGGCCAGCATCTTCGTTGATGAAGGTCCGGCGATGAAACGCATGCACGCCCGCGCCAAAGGCCGCGGTTCGCGCATTCTCAAGCGCACCAGCCACATCACTGTGGTTGTTGGTAACTGACCGAGGATATAGACGATGGGTCATAAAGTTCATCCCACCGGTATCCGCCTCGGCATTGCCAAGGACTGGAACTCGAAGTGGTTCGCCAACAAGGGCGATTACGCCAAGTATCTCGTGGCCGACATCAAGGTCCGCGACATGCTGAAGAAGAAGCTGGCCGCCGCCGGCATCTCGAAGATCCAGATCGAGCGTCCGGCCAAGACCGCGCGCGTGACGATCCACACCGCCCGTCCGGGCGTGGTGATCGGCAAGAAGGGCGAGGATATCGAGAAGCTGCGCAAGGAAGTCAGCGACATGATGGGCGTCCCGACGCACATCAACGTCAACGAAGTGCGCAAGCCCGAGCTGGACGCCCAGCTGGTGGCCGAGTCGATCGCGCAGCAGCTCGAGCGCCGCATCATGTTCCGTCGCGCGATGAAGCGCTCGGTCGGCAACGCGATGCGCCTCGGCGCCCTGGGTATCAAGATCAACGTGTCCGGTCGTCTGAACGGTGCCGAGATCGCCCGTTCCGAGTGGAGCCGCGAGGGTCGCGTGCCGCTGCATACGCTGCGCGCCGACATCGACTACGGCACCGCCGAGGCGAAGACCACCTACGGCATCATCGGCATCAAGGTGTGGGTCTACAAGGGCGAGGTCTTTGACCTGAGCCAGGTGGGCCAGGAGTCGAAGGACGAGCCGTCCTCGCAGCCGCGCCGCGAAGGTGGCGAAGGTCGTCGTAATGATTCGCGTCGCGAGGCCGGTGACGGCCGCCGCGAGCGGTCTGCGAAGTAAGGAGAGTTGCCATGTTGCAACCCAAGCGAACCAAGTACCGCAAGCAGTTCAAGGGCCGTAACGACGGTCTGGCGCAGTGTTCCAACCTCGTCAGCTTTGGCGAGTACGGCCTGAAGGCAACGACCCACGGTGCGCTCACCGCGCGCCAGATCGAAGCCGCCCGTCGTTGCATCACCCGTTTCGTGAAGCGTGGCGGCAAGCTGTGGATCCGCGTGTTCCCGGACAAGCCGATCACCAAGAAGCCGATCGAAGTGCGAATGGGCGCGGGCAAGGGCAGTGTCGAGTTCTGGGTCGCCCCGATCCAGCCCGGCCGTATGCTCTATGAAATCGAGGGCATCGACGAGGCAACGGCACGCGAGGCATTCCGCCTGGCCGCCGCCAAGCTCTCGGTGCAGACACAGTTTGTTACCCGGGCGGTGATGTGATGGCCACCAAAGATATCAATAACCAGTCGGCCGAAGAGCTGAACCAGCATCTGCTGGATCTGCGTAAAGAGCAGTTCAATCTGCGCATGCAGAAAGGCTCCGGCCAGCTCACTCAGCCGCACCAGCTTCGCCGCGTTCGGCGTGACATCGCCCGCACGAAGTTTGTGCTCGGCGGCAAGAAGTAAGGGACGGCTGACATGAGCGACAACCAGATTCAAGCAGAAAAGCAGACGCGTACCCTCGAAGGTCGCGTTACCAGCAACAAGATGGACAAGACGGTCACCGTGCTGATCGAGCGCCAGGTTCAGCACTGGCTGCTCGGCAAGATCATCCGCCGTTCGACCAAGCTGCATGCGCAGGACGACCTCGGTGCGAACGAGGGTGACCTCGTGCGTATCGCCGAGTGCCGTCCGTTGTCCAAGACCAAACATCACCGCGTGGTTGAAATCATCACGCGCGCCAAAGTCTAAGGGAGGGTGCAGCCATGATCCAGATGCAAAGCACGCTTTCCGCAGCGGACAACAGCGGCGCGAAGGAACTGATGTGCATCAAGGTGCTCGGCGGCTCCAAGCGCCGTTATGCCGCGATCGGTGACGTGATCAAGGTCACCGTGAAGGATGCGATTCCCCGCGGCAAGGTAAAGAAGGGCGAGGTGTACAACGCCGTGGTGGTTCGTACCGCCAAGGGTGTGCGCCGTCCCGATGGTTCGCTGATCCGTTTCGACGGCAATGCAGCGGTCCTCCTCAACAACAAGCTCGAGCCGATCGGCACCCGTATTTTCGGGCCGGTTACCCGCGAGCTGCGCAGCGAGAAGTTCATGAAGATCGTCTCGCTTGCTCCCGAAGTGCTCTGAGCGGAGTCAAGACATGAACCGTATCCGCAAAGGTGATCAGGTCCTCGTGATCACCGGCAAAAACAAGGGTCAGCGCGGCGATGTGCTGCGTGTTGCAGACGATCGCGTGTTCGTCTCCAACGTGAATCTGGTCAAGCGCCACACTAAGCCGAATCCGCAGGCCAACCAGGCCGGCGGCATCGTCGAGCGTGAGGCCTCGATCCATCTCTCCAATGTGCAGCTGTTCAACCCCGCCACGAACAAGGGTGAACGCGTCGGCACCAAAACGCTCGAAGATGGGCGCAAGGTCCGCGTGTTCCGTTCGACTGGCGAGGTCGTGGACGCGTAAGGAACACGATCATGACGCGCCTTGAAAGTTTTTATAAAGACCAGGTAGTGGCCAAGCTCACCGAGCAGTTCGGCTACCAGAATGTGATGCAGGTTCCCCGCATCACCAAGATCACGCTGAACATGGGCGTGGGCGAAGCGGCGGGCAACAAGAAAGTGCTCGAGAACGCCGTGGCCGACATGGCCAAGATCTCCGGCCAGAAGCCGATCACGACCAAGGCGCGCGTTTCCGTGGCCTCGTTCAAGATCCGCGACGGCTGGCCGATCGGCTGCAAGGTCACCTTGCGCCGTGCGCAGATGTGGGAATTCCTGGACCGCCTGATCAACATCTCGTTGCCCCGCGTCCGCGATTTCCGCGGTGTGTCGGCACGCGCCTTCGACGGTCGTGGCAACTACAACTTCGGCATCAAGGAACAGATCATCTTCCCTGAGATCGATTTCGATCAGGTCGATGCGCTGCGTGGCATGGATATCTCCATTACCACTACCGCGAAGACCGACGACGAGGCGAAGGCCTTGTTGACTGCATTCAGCTTCCCGTTCCGCAACTGATAGACGCGAGAGATACCCATGGCAAAGACCTCGATGGTCAACCGCGATATCAAGCGGACCAAGCTCGTCCAGAAGTTCGCCGCCAAGCGCGCCGGCCTGAAGGCGATCGTGCTGAGCCCCAGCTCTTCCTACGAGGAGAAGATGGAGGCCCAGTCCAAGTTGCAGAAACTGCCGCGCGATGCCAGCCCGTCACGCCAGCGCACCCGTTGCGCCCTGACTGGTCGTCCGCGTGCGGTTTACGCCAAGTTCGGTCTTGGCCGCAACAAGCTGCGTGAAGCGACCATGCGCGGCGACGTGCCTGGTCTGCGCAAGGCCAGCTGGTAATACCCGACACGGACCGGTTCGCGGAGTCGAGGCTTCGCGACCGGTTCACCCGGCTGCACGTTTGCGCAGCCGCTGATGCGACTACCGCATCGAGATTCGCTAAATTCTGGAAATGCTGATATAGTCGGCGGTCTGCGCAAAGCAGGCCGACGTTTTGTCGGCTCACAATTTGATTGATTTCCGGTTTTATCGGATATCGGTGCACTCTGAAGGATGTTTTCATGAGCATGACTGATCCCATCGCCGATCTGTTCACGCGCGTCCGCAATGCCCAGTCGATGGGCAAGCCGGTCGTTCGTATGCCGTCGTCGAAACTGAAGGTGGCGATCGCCAACCTTCTCAAGAACGAGGGCTACATCCTCGACGCCAAGACTTCCACCGAGGAAGGCAAGCCGGTGCTCGAGATCAAGCTCAAGTATTTCGAAGGCCAGCCGGCCATTGAGACCATTTCCCGTGTCAGCCGCTCCGGCCTGCGTGTTTACCGCGGCAAGGACGAGCTGCCGAAGGTCCTCGGCGGCCTGGGTATCTCGATCATCTCGACTTCCGCTGGTCTGTTGACCGATGCGCAGGCCCGTGCCAAGGGTCTGGGCGGCGAAGTCATCGGCCAAGTGGCATAAGGAGTCATTCAATGTCACGTGTAGCCAAGAAACCGATTTCCCTGCCGAAGGGCGTGGAGCTGACCGTCGCCGCTGACGCGATCTCCGTGAAGGGCCCGAAGGGCACGCTGTCCGTGCATCACCTGCCGGGCGTCACCGTCGCCGTGGACAATGGCGTTGCCACCATCAGCCTCGCTGAAGGCACCGACGACAAGTTCGGCGGTACCGCTCGCGCGCTGCTGGCCAACATGGTCACCGGTGTTTCCACCGGTTACGAGCGCAAGCTCGAGCTGGTCGGCGTGGGTTACCGCGTCGCCATGCAGGGCAAGTCGCTGAACCTGAGCCTGGGCTTCTCGCACCCGGTGGTGTTCGAGGCGCCGGAAGGCATCAGCATCGAAACCCCGACGCAGACCGAGGTCCTGATCAAGGGCACCGACAAGCAGATCGTGGGTCAGGTGGCAGCCAAGATTCGCGGCTTCCGTCCGCCGGAGCCTTACAAGGGCAAGGGTGTTCGCTATGCCGGTGAGAAGATCACGCTGAAGGAAGCCAAGAAGGCGTAATGCGGGTCCCTCCGCGAAAGACTGGCCGTCCATGGCCAGACTCTTCAAAAGAGCTCCTGATACAAGCCGATCCGCTTTCGAGGAATTAACGATGAACAAGAACGAAAATCGCCTGCGTCGCGCCAAGTCCACGCGTAGCCATATCCGCAAGCTGGCCGTGGCCCGCCTGTCGGTGCATCGCACGGGTCAGCACATCTATGCGCAGGTATTCGATGCTTCCGGCGTGAACGTGGTGGCTGCGGCCTCCACCGTGCAGAAGTCGGTTGCCGAAGGCCTGAAGGGCACCAAGAACCTGACCGCTGCTGCGGCCGTGGGCAAGGCTGTCGCCGAGCGCGCTATGGCAGCGGGTATCGAGTCGGTGGCGTTTGATCGCTCCGGCTTCCGCTTCCATGGTCGCATCAAGGCGCTGGCCGATGCCGCGCGTGAAGCGGGTCTCAAGTTCTAAAAGCGCTACCTGGAGATCAGGCAGGTCCTGATCCCCGTTGCTTCACCTACAACTCCAAGCGGCTCAGTCGCAAGCAAAAGTCCTGGCCTTGCCGGGCACATGGAAAAGAACATGTCTTCTAACGATCGCGAAAATTCGGACGGCTTGCTCGAGAAGCTTATCGCCGTCAACCGCGTGGCCAAGACCGTCAAGGGTGGCCGCCAGATGAGCTTCACCGCACTGACCGTGGTCGGTGACGGCGAGGGCAAGGTCGGCTTCGGTTATGGCAAGGCGCGTGAAGTGCCGGTCGCCATCTCCAAGGCGATGGAGCGTGCCCGCCGCCAGATGGTGAACATCGAGCTGAACAACGGCACCCTGTGGTACGCCATCAAGGCCAACCACGGCGCCGCCCGCGTCTACATGCAGCCGGCTTCCGAAGGTACCGGCGTGATCGCCGGTGGCGCCATGCGCGCCGTGCTGGAAGTGGTCGGCGTGAAGAACGTGCTGGCCAAGGCCGTCGGTTCGCGCAACCCGATCAACCTGGTGCGCGCCACCATCAAGGGTCTGCAGGCCGTTGCCTCGCCCAAGAAGATCGCCGCCAAGCGTGGCAAGACCCTGGATGAGGTGCTCGGCAATGGCTAAGTCTCAACAAACCGCCGACAAGACCGTGCGCGTGCGCCTGGTCAAGGGCCTGCGCGGCGTGCAGGCACGTCATCGCCTGAGCGTGAAAGCGCTGGGTCTGGGCAAGATCAACGACGTCCGTGAACTGAAGGACAGCCCGCAGGTGCGTGGCCTGATCAACACGGTCTATTACCTGGTCCGGGTCGAGGAGTAAGCATCATGCGTTTGAATGACATTCAGCCGGCCGCCGGCTCGCACAAGACGCGCCTGCGCGTCGGTCGCGGCATCGGTTCGGGTATGGGCAAGACCGCCGGTCGTGGCCACAAGGGTCAGCATGCCCGCGCCGGTGGTACCCACAAGTACGGTTTCGAAGGTGGCCAGATGCCGCTGCAGCGCCGGTTGCCGAAGGTCGGTTTCCGTTCGCTGAAGAAGGCCGAGAGCCAGGAAGTGTTCCTGTATCAGCTGGCCAACCTCAAGACTGACGTGATCGACGTCGTCGCGTTGCATCAGGCGGGCCTGATCAGCAGCCGCGCGAAGAAGGTCAAGGTGGTTCTGAAGGGTGAAATCGGTCGCGCGGTGAAGTTGTCGGGTCTGCTGGCTACCGCCGGCGCCAAGGCAGCCATCGAGGCTGCCGGCGGCAGCGTGGAGTAATCGACGGTGGCTGCAGCCAAGGGCAATGCACTCGGCAAGCTCGGCAAGCTGACAGAACTCCGTCAGCGCATCTTCTTCGTGATCGGTGCGTTGATGGTGTTCCGCCTCGGCTCCTTCATTCCGGTCCCGGGCGTGAATCCGGAAGCGATGACCAACCTGGTCAACGGCAACGGCCTGATGGACATGTTCAACATGTTCTCGGGTGGTGCGCTGGCTCGTTTCTCGGTGTTCGCACTCGGCGTGGTGCCGTACATCTCGGCGTCGATCGTGTTCCAGATGATGGGCTCGGTGCTTCCCGGGCTGCAGGGCCTGCGCAAGGAGGGCGAGGCCGGCAAGCGCAAGATGACGATGTATACGCGCTATGCCACGGTGGGCCTGGCAGCGTTCCAGTCGTTCGGTATCGCGATGGCGTTGCAGGGGCAGGTCGCGGCCGGTGGCGCGCCGGTGGTCTACACGCCGGGCTTCGGCTTCATCATGTCATCGGTGGTCGGTTTGACGGCCGGCACGATGTTCCTGATGTGGCTGGGCGAGCAGATGACGGAGCGTGGCATCGGCAACGGCATTTCGTTGTTGATCTTCGCGGGCATCGTCGCCGGTCTGCCGGGCGCTGTGGTGCATACGCTCGGAATGAATGCGAGTGGCGAGCTGAACACATTGCCGCTGTTGTTGGTTGTCGGCACGGTGCTGCTAACCACGGCCTTCGTGGTCTTCATGGAGCGCGCCCAACGGCGTATCACAGTGAACTATGCACGGCGTTCGGGTGGGCAAAAGGCCTACATGAACCAGAGCTCGAGCCTGCCGCTGAAGATCAACATGGCTGGCGTGATCCCGCCGATCTTCGCTTCGAGCCTGCTGATGTTTCCGGCCACCGCGATCAGCTGGTTCAGCACCGGTCAGCAGTCGCGTTGGTTGCAGGATTTGACGCAGTCGCTGAGTCCGGGCAATCCGCTGTATGACATCGTGTTTTCAGTGCTGGTGATCGGCTTCGCGTTCTTCTACACGGCGATCGTGTTCAACGCCGACGAGACGGCCGACAACCTCAAACGGTCGGGTGCGCTGATTCCGGGCATTCGTCCGGGTCGTGCCACGGCCGGCTACATCGATTCGGTGATGACTCGCCTGACCGGTGTGGGCGCGTTGTATCTGGTGCTGGTGTGCCTGGTGCCATCGTTCATGCAGCAGGCCTGGCATGTGCCGTTCTATTTCGGTGGCACGTCGCTGCTGATCGTGGTGGTGGTGGTGATGGATTTCACGGCTCAGGTGCAGGCGCATCTGGTCAGTCACCAGTACGAGAGTCTGCTCAAGAAGGCCAATCTGCGCCGCAGCTGAGGCTGTCAACGGATCGGTCATAGTGGGGAAGTGGCGGCACCGCGGTGTCGCAGGGCTTTCCAGTCAGGGTAATTCAGGTTAGAATTGCGCGTTTACCGCGCACGAAACGCATCGGAGAAAGTACATCATGGCGCGCATCGCGGGTGTCAATTTGCCGGTCCAGAAGCATGTCTGGGTTGGTCTGCAGAGCATTTACGGTATCGGCCGCAGCCGAGCCAAGAAGGTCTGCGTGGATGCTGGCGTGGTTCCCACCACCCAGATCAAGTCCCTCAGTGAAGGCGAGGTGGAGAAGATCCGCCACGAAATCGCCAAGTACACCGTCGAAGGCGATCTGCGCCGTGAGGTGGGTATGGCCATCAAACGCTTGATGGACCTTGGTTGCTACCGTGGCCTGCGCCACCGTCGCGGCCTGCCGGTGCGCGGCCAGCGCACGCGTACCAACGCACGTACCCGCAAGGGTCCCCGTCGCGCGATCAAGAAGTAACGGATTCCGAATATGGCTAAGCCGGTCAAGACCAAGAAGAAGATCAAGCGCGTTGTCACGGATGCCGTGGCCCACGTGCAGGCCTCCTTCAACAACACCATCGTCACCATCACCGATCGCCAGGGCAATGCCTTGTCGTGGGCTACTGCCGGCGGCGCCGGTTTCCGTGGCTCGCGCAAGTCGACCCCGTTCGCTGCCCAGGTTGCCGCCGAAAAGGCTGGCCGCGCGGCTGGCGACTACGGCGTGAAGACCGTGGAAGTGCGCATCAAGGGCCCAGGCCCGGGCCGCGAGTCGGCGGTGCGTTCACTGAATGCGTTGGGCTACAAGGTGCTCAACATCATCGACGTCACGCCGATTCCGCACAACGGCTGCCGTCCCCCCAAGAAGCGTCGAGTCTAAGGAGCATACCCATGGCCCGTTATCGTGGAGCTACCTGCAAACTCGCCCGTCGTGAGGGTGCAGATCTCAGCCTGAAGAGCCCGGCGCGCGCGCTGGACTCCAAGTGCAAGCTGGAAAACAAGCCCGGCCAGCACGGCGCGAACAAGCGCATGCGCATGTCCGACTATGCCGTGCAGCTGCGTGAGAAGCAGAAGGTCAAGCGCATCTACGGCGTGCTTGAGCGTCAGTTCAGCAACTACTACACCAAGGCGTCGACCCTCAAGGGCAACACCGGTGAGAACCTGCTGCGCCTGCTCGAAAGCCGTCTGGACAACGTCGTCTATCGCATGGGTTTCGCGGTGACCCGCGCCCAGGCTCGCCAGCTGGTTGCCCACAAGGCGATCCTGGTGAACGGCAAGAAGGTGAACATTCCTTCGTACCAGGTCCGTCCGGGCGATGCGATCGCATTGACCGAGAAGGCACGCTCCCAGTTGCGCGTGCAGGAAGCGGCGACCGTGTTCGACACCATGGACCTGCGTCCGATCTGGGTCGAAGTCGACGCCAAGAAATTTGAAGGCACGTTCAAGTCGGTGCCGGATCGCGGTGATTTGCCGTCCGACATCAATGAAGCATTGATCGTCGAGCTTTACTCGAAGTAATTACCGGAGCTCTGCATGGCAGTTTCGTCAACTAGTGTGTTGCGGCCTCGTGGCCTCAGCGTCGAACAGCTCGGAGCCAACCGCGCCAAGGTGGTGGTCGAGCCGCTCGAGCGTGGCTTCGGTCACACCCTGGGCAACGCGCTGCGTCGCGTACTGCTCTCCTCGATCCCTGGCAGTGCCATCGTCGAGGTTGAAATCGATGGCGTGCTGCACGAATACACCACCCTGGAAGGCCTGCAGGAGGACGTCATCGAAGTCCTGCTCAACCTCAAGGACGTGGCGATCCGTCAGCATACGGGTGATGAAGTCACCCTGACCTTGTCCAAGAAGGGCAAGGGCGTGGTCACGGCCGGCGACATCGTCGTCGACCACTCGGTGGAAATCATCAACCCCGAGCACGTGATCTGCCACCTGACCAAGGACATCGCGCTCAACATGCGCCTGAAGGTGCGTCGCGGCGTCGGCTATCAGCCGGCCAGCACGCGCCAGCATCCGGATGACGAGGCGCGCCCGATCGGTCGCCTGCAGCTGGATGCGTCGTTCGCGCCGGTGTTGCGCGTGGCTTACGAAGTGGACGCCGCTCGTGTCGAGCAGCGCACCAACCTCGACAAGCTGGTGCTGGACATCGAGACGAACGGCACGATCGGTGCCGAAGACGCGGTCCGCAAGGCCGCCGAGATCATCAACGACCAGCTGTCGGTGTTCGGCGACTTCTCGCGTCGCGAGAGCGCCACCGACAAGGCGGAGAAGAGCGGTTTCGATCCGCTGTTGCTGCGTCCGATCGACGATCTGGAGCTCACCGTGCGTTCGGCCAACTGCCTGAAGGCCGAGAGCATCTACTACATCGGCGATCTGGTACAGAAGACCGAAGTCGAGCTGCTGAAGACGCCGAACCTGGGCAAGAAGTCGCTGACGGAAATCAAGGATGTGCTGGGCGGGCGTGGTCTCGCACTCGGCATGAAGCTTGAGAACTGGCCGCCACCGGGCCTTTCGCACGGCATGCAGCTGGGTTGATGGGTTGTTTTGCGATCGCACATGATCGCATGTGATACCGGCGTTCTGGCGAGTTTGGGCTTGGCCCTCTCGCCAGGTGCCAGAAGCGGCCGTTCATGGCCGCACTTCTCATAAGAGCCCGTTCTTACAGGGCTCATAATAGCGGGCAACCGCGGAAAATCGGACCTGAGTGCCGGTTTTTCATAACAACAGATAGAGAGTCATTGCCATGCGCCACCAAAAATCCGGTCGCAAGCTCAACCGCACCAGCAGCCACCGCGAAGCGATGTTCAAGAACATGGCCTCGTCGCTGATCAAGCATGAGCTGATCCGTACCACCCTGCCCAAGGCGAAGGAACTTCGCCGCGTGGCCGAGCCGTTGATCACGCTGGCCAAGACCGACGGCGTTGCCAATCGCCGCCTGGCCTTCTCGCGCCTGCGCGACAAGGAAGCGGTCGGCAAGCTGTTCGTCGAGCTGGGGCCGCGTTACAGCGAGCGTCCCGGCGGCTACCTGCGCATCCTCAAGTGCGGCTTCCGTCCCGGCGACAATGCGCCGATGGCGTATGTCGAGCTGGTCGGTCGTCCGCAGGTCGAGGCAGTCGACGCCGAATAAGCCGTTCGGGGAAGCCCGTACGCGCAGGTATTCAGACGTCCATACACAAGAGCCCGGCCGGGAAACCTGCCGGGTTTTTGCTTTGTGCGCATATGACGGCGGCAAATTTCTCATGGAAGCTCGCAACCCTGCTGACAGAGCCGCAACGAACAGGTAATGTCGTTGTTCCGCAACGCAGCAAAGTGCCATGAATCCATTCCGCTGGTCGTACCGTGTCAGTTTTCTCGCTGGTTTCCTGATCTGTGCCGGCCTGCTCGGCTTTGCATTGTTCGCCGAATATCACTGGGGCATGTTTCCGTGCCCGCTGTGCATCTTCCAACGCGTGGGCTTCCTCGTGATGGCCTTGTTCTTCCTGCTTGGCGCCTTGCATGCGCCACGCGGCGGCGGGCGCTGGGTATATACCGGTGGCGCACTGCTCGGGGCGATCTTCGGTATCGCTGTGGCTGGCCGTCACCTGTGGATCCAGTCGTTGCCGGCCGACCAGGTTCCATCCTGCGGACCGCCGCTGGATTACCTGTTCAGCGCGTTTCCGTTCGCCAAGGTGTTGCAGCTGGTATTCACCGGCTCCGGCGAATGCGCCAAGGTCGAACCGATCCTCGGCCTGCCGATGCCAGCCTGGACCCTGCTCTGGTTCATCGTGCTGGCCGTGCTGGCAATCGTGGCCACGACGCGCCGCAAGACCTCCCAGAAATGAATGCTTTCACCGTGACCAGGGCCTTACCCATGAATGCCGGTTTGTCCAGCGCCACCGTGCCCACTCAGTGGGCTCCCGATTCCTGGCAGCAGCACGAGGCGTTGCAGCAGCCGCAGTATGACGATGCGGCCGAGCTGGCTGCGGCCAGTGCGCAGTTGGCCCGGCTGCCGCCGCTGGTGACTTCGTGGGAAGTGCTGGCGTTGAAGCAGTCGCTGGCCGAAGCACAGGAAGGCAAGCGTTTCCTGCTGCAGGGCGGCGATTGTGCGGAGAGCTTCGCCGATTGCACCAGCCCGATCATTTCCAACCGGCTGAAAGTGCTGCTGCAGATGAGCCTGGTGCTGGTGCACGGGCTGAAGAAGCCGGTGTTGCGCGTGGGCCGCTTTGCCGGCCAGTACGCCAAGCCGCGCTCGACCGACAGCGAGACCCGCGATGGGCAGACGCTGCCCAGTTTTCGCGGCGACGTGGTCAACGGCCCCGAGTTCACCGCACAGGCTCGTCGGCCCGATCCGCAGCGGCTTATCCAGGCGCATGCGCACTCGGCGCTGACCATGAACTTCGTGCGCGCGCTGATCGACGGCGGCTTCGCCGACCTGCATCACCCGGAATACTGGGACCTGGCCTGGGTCGAGCATTCGCCGCTGGCTGCCGAATACCGCCAGATGGTCGCCGGCATCGGCGATTCGCTGCGCTTCATGGAGACGCTGGCCGGACCGATCGCCGGGTTCTCCAAGGTGGATTTCTTCACCTCGCACGAGGCGCTGCTGCTGCATTACGAACAGGCGTTGACCCGGCAGGTGCCGCGCCATCCCGGCTTCTTCAACCTGTCCACGCATTTCCCGTGGATCGGCATGCGCACGGCCGCGCTGGATGGCGCGCACGTGGAGTATTTCCGCGGCATCCGCAATCCGATCGCGGTGAAAGTTGGACCGTCGGTAACGCCGGCGCAGCTGCTGCCGCTGATCGATGCACTGAACCCGCAGGACGAGCCGGGCCGGTTGACCCTGATCCATCGCATGGGCAACGCCAAGATCGCCAGCGCACTGCCGCCATTGCTTGATGCGGTAAAGCGAGAGGGGCGCCGCGTGCTATGGGTGGCCGATCCGATGCACGGCAATACCGAGAGCACCTCGAACGGCTACAAGACCCGCCGCTTCGACAATATCCGCGGCGAACTTGACCAGGCATTCGACATTCACGCCGCGGCCGGTACGCGATTGGGTGGCGTGCACCTGGAGCTGACCGGCGAAGACGTCACCGAGTGCATGGGCGGCGCGCGCGATCTGTCCGAGACGGATCTCGATCGTGCCTACAAGTCGATGGTCGACCCGCGCCTCAACTACGAGCAGTCGCTGGAGCTGGCGATGCTGATCGTGCGCAAGTCGGGCGGGATGGCCTGACGGTGCATGGCGTGAAGGCGGGGCCGTCACGTGTCTAATGCGTGGCGTGATCCTGCCGTTCCCTGGCAAGGCGCGCTTCGAGTTTGACACCTGCAGCGGCGGCATAAGCCTGACAGGCATGCGGGTCGATCAGCGGATTGGGCTGCCGCCCACGATCGCGTGCCGTCACTTTTTCCATGAAGCCGATGGCGTCGGGATGCGGAACCATCAGGATGTCGCAGGGCAACGCGGCGATCGTCGTCAGGGAGCGACGGAAATCCTCCACGCGATGCGCGTGCGTGGCGTCGTCGCTGAAATGGAAACCGTCCGAACTGATGGCGCTGAGACTGTCGGCGTAGACCATGTCCAGGCAGCGCCCGCCTGCGCATGAGCGCCATGTCCACGAAGTGCTGCCGGGCGTGTGTCCAGGCGTGTAGTGCGCGGTCAGCTCGATGTTGCCCACGCGCACCGTGCCTCCGTCGGGCACCACGTCGACGTGGGCGACGGGCGGGTAGCGTAGTGCTTCGCCGAATTGCGGATCTTCCGGATCGTTGCCGCCAGCCATCAGGGCGCGCGCGCCCGCTGCACTGGCCCGCACATGTGCGCCGCTGGCAGCAGCCAGTTCGGCGATGGCACCGGCATGATCGGAATGCGCATGCGAGTTCAGTATCACGCGTACATCCTCGATGCGGAATCCGAGGGCGCGGATATTGGCTTCGATCAGCGGCGCATTACGCTGCAATGTGCCGTCGATCAGGATATCGCCCTGTGGCGAGGTGATCAGGATCGCGCTGAGACCCTCGGTGCCGACGTAGTACGTGTTGCCGTAGACCTGGAATGGCTTGTGCGGCTGGTGCCAGCTGGGTTCTTCGGCATGGGCCGACAACGCGGCGATGGCGGCCACGCCGATAAACAGATGGCAGGCGAATCGCTTCATGTGGCTATCCATACGAATGGTCCGTGAATCGAAGGGAAGGTGGCGGTCGTGACGACGTCTGCTGTCTTTCACGCCAGCGACTGCCATAGCCTGCCCTGCCGACCGGGCCGAACAGGGCGGCCAGCCGGTTGCCCATGTGGCCGAGTTGGGGAAATTTACGGGCTGCCGGCAAGTTGCGGCTTGCCATCCACCGTGTCGAGAAACTGCGGTGGCTGCCAGGCATGGCGATGCTGCTCGAAGCCGTAGCCGATCGAGATCAGCGTGGGCTCGCTCCACTTCGCGCCGAACAACACGATGCCGACCGGCAGGCCATGCGCCCAGCCGGCAGGTATGGTGATCGACGGATAACCGGCGACGGCGGCGGGTTGCGAGGCGCCGCCGATGTTCGGGTCGCCGCTGACGATATGGTCGCCTAGCACCAGGTCGGTGACGAAGGCCGGACCCCATGACGGCGCCAGCAAGGCGTCGAGATGATCCTTCGCCAGGGCGGCGTCGATGCCCTCCGGGCCGGCCAGCTGTTTCGTCTTGGCCTGTGCATCGAGATAAGCACGGTCGGTGAGTGGACCCCTGGCCTGGGCCTGCTCGAACAACTGCTGGCCGAACCATGGCATCTCGCGCGTCGCCTCGCGCTGATTGAACGCGATCAGGTCGGCCAGCGTATGCACCTTCAGTCCGGTCCGCGTGGCCAGGTAGGCGTTGAGGTCGTGCTTGAGGTCGTACTGCAGGACCGTCGACTCCGGTGCGTTCAGTTCGCTCAGATGCGGCAGCGTGACCGGGTCGACGATGGTCGCACCCTGTGCCTTCATCGTGGCGATCGCTTGTTCCAGCACGCGATCCGCATTTGGTTCATTGCCGGCCAGCTGGCGCACCACGCCGATGCGCTTGCCCTTCAAGCCATCGGGATCGAGGAAGCGGGTGTAGTCGGTGGCATGCCTGTCCGCCTCGGCGGTGGCGGGGTCGCGTGGATCGCTGCCGGCGATCACGCCGAGCAGGGTGGCCGCATCGGCCACGCTGCGCGCCAACGGACCGGCGGTATCCTGGTTGTGGCTGAGCGGCACGATGCCGCTGCGGCTGACCAATCCCAAGGTGGGCTTGATCCCGACGATGCCATTCATCGAGGCGGGGCAGATGATCGAGCCGTCGGTCTCGGTGCCGATCGCCACGGTGACGAGTCCAGCCGCCACCGCTGCCGCCGAGCCTGAACTCGATCCGCAGGGGTTGCGATCGAGCGCATACGGATTGCGCGTCTGGCCGCCGACGCCACTCCAGCCGCTGCTGGCGTGATCGGAACGCATGTCCGCCCATTCGCTGAGGTTGGTCTTGCCGAGGATCACTGCACCGGCCTTGCGCAGGCGCGCCACCAGTGCGGCATCGCGTGGCGCCGGTGCATCGGTGAGCGCGAGTGAGCCGGCGGTGGTGAGCATGCGGTCGCCGGTGTCGATGTTGTCCTTCAGCAGTACCGGGATGCCATGCAACGGGCCATGCGCCTTGCGGTGCCTCGCATCGATCACGCCGGCGAGTTTCATGGCATCCGGGTTCGTCTCCAGTACCGCCCGCAGCGTGGGGCCCGACCGGTCGATCTGCTGGATGCGTGCGATGAACTGCTGCGTCAGCTGCCGGCTGTCGAGCATGCCGGCGTCCATGCGTTGCTGCAGTTGCGCGATCGACGCCCAGGCCGCAGCGGGCGGTGTTTCATCGGTGGCGATGGCCGGCGTGGCAAGCAGCACGGCGAGGAGCGCAGCGAGAGAGACGGATGAGCGGTTCACGAGATCCCCCGATTCGACGAATGCGGCATGTTGTCGCGACAGCCCAGCTTAGCCGCATGACGGATGAATCGCCGCTGCCGGCCACGCCTATACTCCGGGCATGAACACGAACACCAAGTTGCGCCCTGCCACGCCCATCGTTGCCGTTGCGCTGCTTGCAGCCGCCATGCTGATTGCTGCAGCGGCTCGTGCAGCCGACGCGCCGAAGATTCCCGATACCCTGCAGCAACGCATCGCCGCCTGCACCACCTGCCATGGCGTGCATGGCGAAGGCACGCCCGGCAGCGGCTATTTTCCACGCCTGGCAGGCAAGCCAGCCGCCTACCTGGCGCGGCAGATGCAGGATTTCCAGAACGGCCTGCGCAAGTACGCGCCGATGGAATACACCGTGCGCCAGCTGAGCCCGGCATACATGCAGGAGATTGCCGAATACTTTGCGGCGCAGCAGGTGCCGTACAGCCGCTCGCCGCTGCCGCCGGTTTCTGCGGCAACCTTGCAGCGTGGCGAGCAACTGGTCAGCAAGGGCGATCCCGCGAGCAGGATTCCCGCCTGCGCCAGTTGCCACGGCAACCAGCTGACCGGGGTGCAACCGTCCACGCCGGGGCTGGTCGGTCTGCCGTATGACTACCTCAGCGCGCAGCTGGGTTCCTGGCGCACGCATACCCGCGGCACGGTGGCGCCGGACTGCATGGCGGTGATCGCCAACCGGCTGAGTGATTCGGACATCACCGCGGTGGCGGCAGCGCTGGCCAGCCGCCAGCTGCCCGCGGACACGCATGCGCAGGCTGCCGGTTCGGTGACGCCGCCCTTGCCGTGCGGGGTCCTGGGCGCGACGGGAGACGGTACATGAAGTGGTTGCGTCGGCTGTTGCTGTTGATCGCGATACTGGTCTTGCTGCTGGTGGGTTGGCTGTTTTTCGGTGGCGGTCATCAACCGACATCGCCGGCGATGAGCAAGGTGACTGCCGCCACGCTGCACGATCCCGCCTTGATCGCGCGCGGCGGATACCTGGTCAAGGTTGGCGATTGCGCCGGCTGCCATACCGCGCAGGGCGGCGCCGCGTTTGCCGGAGGCCGCTTGCTGGCGACGCCATTCGGCAATATCCCGGTGCCCAACATCACGCCGGATCGCGACACCGGTCTGGGCGACTGGAGCTTCGAGGATTTCTGGCAGGCGTTGCATGCCGGCAAGGGCCGTCACGGCGAACTGCTGTATCCGGCGTTCTCCTACACCTCGTATACCAAGGTGACGCACGACGATGCGCTGGCGATGTTCGCTTACCTGCAGTCGCTGCCGGCCGTGCATCAGACGTCCAGGCCGTTGATGCTGGATTTTCCCTACAGCGTGCGCAACAGCGTGGCCGCATGGCGTGCGTTGTATTTCAAGGAAGGCGTGTTCCAGCCTGATCCGCAACAGACGGCACAGTGGAATCGCGGCGCCTATCTGGTGCAGGGCCTGGGCCACTGCAACGAATGCCATGCGGCGCGCGACTCGCTCGGCGGTACGCCGCAGGACATGCATCTGACCGGTGGCCAGATTCCGTTGCAGAACTGGTATGCGCCGGACCTGAGCACGCGGCGGAACGGCGGCCTGCATGGCTGGAGCGAGCAGGATATCGTCGACTTGCTGAAAACCGGCCAGTCGGCCAAGGGTACAGCGTTCGGCCCGATGGCCGACGTGGTGGCAGGCAGCACCCAGCACATGAGCGACGACGACCTGCGCGCGGTGGCGACCTATCTCGGCTCGTTGCCGGCACGACCTCCGGCAGCGGAGGAGCCGTCGCCATTCAATGCGAATTCGCTCGTGCAGCAGGGCGAGAAAATCTACACGCAGCATTGCGCGGATTGTCACGGCAAGGATGGTAACGGCGTCGCCGGCATCTACCCGCCGCTCGACGGCAATTCCTCGGTCACCGAGCCGAGCGGCATCAACGCGACCCGCGCAGTCCTGCTGGGTGGTTTTGCACCGCTGACGGCAGCCAATCCACGGCCGTATTCGATGCCGCCGTTCGCGCAGCAGCTGAGCGACGCCGAAGTGGCGGCGGTGGTCAGCTATATCCGTGGCTCATGGACGAACAAGGCAGCGGTGGTGCCGGAGCGTGATGTCAGCAAGGATCGGCAGACGCCGATCGATTGAGGGCTGCACGAACGTTGATGCATTCTCGGGTGGATTCCAGCGATCAAGGCTTGCTGACGTAGTTTGACAGTGCTTTCCACGGCGACAGATCCCAGTGACCGCGCGCCTGCCCGGAAGGTGACGGCAATACAAACAAGCGCGTGCTGCCGATGCTCTCATCCTGCAGTCCATAGCGGACGCTACGGCCCAGCAGCGCGCGTGCCGCATTCTTGCTGGTGAACGCGAGCAGGCGTGGCGCATGGTGTTCGATCTTGGCGATCAGGGCGGGTACATCGAAAGCATCGCGCGGCAGTTCGTTGTCGTTGCCGGCATGGCGTTTGGCCAGGTCGGTAAGCCCGATGCCGTAATCGTGCAGCAGGGGAAATTCAGCGGGCGACAGCTGGCGTGGCGTCAGCCCGGCTTGGTGCAACGCGCGCCAGAATTGGTTGCCGGGATGCGCGTAATAGGCGCGTTCGGCGGCCGAGCGCTTGCCCGCGGCGGTGCCGCAGAACACCAGCCTCAGGCCTGGTCGCAGCACATCGGGCAGGATGTGGCTTTCAGCCAGCTTTGCCATGGTCGTCGAGCCGGCTGTTGTCGAGCAGGAAGTCGGTGAACTGGAAACGTCCGTCACGCAGCACCGATTCGCCGCGACGCAGCTTGAGCGGCTGGCGGAACAGCGGGCCGGCGTAGCTCAAGGTGTGGAACTCGCCGCGTTCGCCGCAGGGATCGACACCCGCCGGGAGCGAGTCGAGCAGGGCGGCATCGTAGTCGCGGCCGCAGTAACCGGCATCGAGCTGCTGGGTGTCGACGCAGCACAGCATGGCGCGATGGCCTTCGCTGACGAAGCGTCGCGACAGCGTGGCGGTGTCCTCGCCCCACAACGGAAACACCGCGCGCCAGTTGTCGCGGCCGAGCTGGCGCACGCGGTATTCGCGCACGTCTTCCAGGAACAGGTCGCCGAAGGCGCAATGGCGGATGCCGGGCCAGCGCATGCGCGCCTCGACCAGCCCTTGGGCGTGGGCCTGTTCGTAGGCTTCGTTGCTGCCGGGCCAGTCCAGCATGACTTCAAGCAACGGCTGCCCCAGCGCGGCGGCCTGTGCCAGCAGCACCTCGCGCTGCACGCCGTGCATCGCCACGCGCTGGTAGTTGCGGTTGACCGTGGTGAGCAGGCCGACCACCTGCCATTGCGGATCGGCGAGCAGGCGCTGCAGCGCCAGCAGGCAGTCCTTGCCACCGCTCCAGGCCAGCAGTATCGGCGTGGTCATGCTTCTCTCCAGGGTTGTCCGGTCGACCGGGGCTTGCCATCGGAGTTGGCGCCCCCGGTGATGTCACCGTCGCACAAAGTCGTTGCCAGCGGCAATTTCGTGCGCGCCGGACGCCTATTTTGAGGGATCGGACGCAGGAATGCGGTTTCCCGGCCAAGGTTCATCGACAGCCTGTGGCTGCAGCCGCTATAAAGATGACTTGTCCGGGGGAGTATGCGGTGAGCGAAGAAATACTGATCAACGTGACCCCACGCGAGACACGGGTCGGGGTGGTCGAGAACGGCATGTTGCAGGAGGTTCACGTCGAGCGGGCCTCCAAGCGGGGCTATGTCGGCAATGTATACAAGGGCCGGGTGCAGCGGGTGATGCCCGGCATGCAGGCGGTGTTCGTGGAGATCGGACTGGAGCGTGCGGCGTTCCTGCATGCCTCGGATATCGTGCGGCCGGCGCCGTCCGCCGATGGCGCCGAGCCGAATGGCAACGGCAACGGTCATACCCCTTCGATCAGCGAACTGGTGCACGAGGGCCAGGAGATCGTGGTGCAGGTGGTGAAGGATCCGATCAGCACCAAGGGCGCGCGGTTGTCGGCGCACCTGTCGATTCCCTCGCGTTATCTGGTGCTGCTGCCGTACGCCCGCACGCTGGGCATTTCAGCCCGGATCGAGGACGAAGCCGAGCGCCAGCGGTTGCGCGAAGTGCTGACCCCGCTGATCGGCGAAACCCCGCTGGGCTACATCGTGCGCACCAATGCCGAAGGGCAGAGCGCCGAATCGCTGGCCTTCGACGTGGCCTACCTGACCAAGGTGTGGCGGGTGGTGCAGGAAAACATCGCCAAGGCCAAGGTGGGCGAGCGCGTCTACGAGGAGCTGTCGCTGCCGCTGCGCAGCCTGCGCGACATGCTCAACGACGACATCGAGAAGGTGCGGGTCGATTCGCACGCGACCTACGAGAAAGTGGTGAAGTTCGTGCACAAGTTCATGCCGAGCCTGGACGACCGCATCGAACACTACGACGGCGAGCGGCCGATCTTCGACCTGTACGGGGTCGAGGACGAGATGCAGCGCGCGCTGAAGAAGGAGGTGCCGCTGAAATCCGGCGGCTACCTGATCGTCGACCAGACCGAGGCGATGACCACGATCGACGTCAACACCGGTGCCTATCTCGGCTCGCGCAACCTGGAGGAGACCGTCTACCGCACCAACCTGGAGGCGGCGCAGGCAGCGGCGCGCCAGCTGCGGCTGCGCAACCTGGGCGGCATCATCATCATCGACTTCATCGACATGAACGATGAGGAGCACAGGCGCCAAGTGCTGCGCATGCTGTCCAAGGGCCTGGCGCGCGACCACGCCAAGACCACGGTGTACCCGATGTCGGCGCTGGGCCTGGTCGAGATGACCCGCAAGCGCACCACCGAGAGCCTGGCGCGGCAGCTGTGCGAGCCATGCCCGGCCTGCAACGGCCGCGGCGTGCTGAAGACCGCCGAAACGGTGACCTACGAGATCTTCCGCGAGATCACCCGCGCGGTGCGCCAGTTCAATGCCCAGCAGCTGCTGGTGATGGCCAACCCGCTGGTGGTGAACCGCATCCTGGAGGAAGAGTCCACCGCGGTGGCCGAACTGGAAGAGTTCATCTCCAAAAGCATACGCTTTCAAGCTGAAGAGCATTATTCGCAGGAACAGTTTGATGTCGTCTTGCTGTAAACACGGTCCGGATTGCCACGCGTGAACAAGCGGTGGCGGCAGCGGCTTCATCTTTGCGCGCGTGCGCTGGGCTGGGTGGCCGGCGTCAGCGTGATCCTGCTCGCCGTGCTGATGGCCCTGGCGCAACTGCTGTTGCCGCTGCTGGCGCGACATCCGGCGTGGGTGGCCGCGCAGCTCAGCCAGCGCGTGCAGCGCCCCGTCAGTTTCATCTCGATGGAAGGGCGCTGGACGCCGTCCGGCCCGCTGTTCGTGATGCACAACGTGACGGTAGGCATGGCGCCGGGTGAGCAAGGCACCGTGCTGCAGCTGCCGGAGTCCGAGCTGAAGCTGGATTTCGGTAGCTGGCTGCTGCCGACGCGACACCTGCTCAACCTGCATGTGCGTGGCATGCAACTGGATCTGGCACGTGACGCCGATGGCTGGCACGTCAACGGCATCGGCGTCGCCGGCGGCGCCAACAAGCAGCCGTTCTCGCCGGGCCGGCTTTCACTGGACCTGTGGCTGGAGGATCTGCGGGTCGATGTCACCGATGCCATCCGTGGCAGGCACTACACGTTGCTGGCGCCGCAATTGCGACTGAGCCGGCAGGGCAGCCAGATCCGTTTCGGCGGACTGTTGCAGCGCGGCGGCGTGAACACGGCGCTGCGCACGGCGGGGCGTTTTCGCGAGGACGGCAGCAGCGGACAGGTCTGGCTTGGCGCCGACGATGTCGAGCTGAAGCCGCTGCTGGACGGCATCGATATGGACGGCTATACGGCCGATCAGGGACATGGTCGATTGTCGGCGTGGCTGGACTGGCGCAAGGGCAGCGTGGCCAACAGCTTGATCCGCTTCGACCTGGATGCCTTGGCGGTGACCTCCCCAGCGGGCGCCACGGCCAGTGTGCCGGCCCTGCATGGGCTGGCTGGCCTGCGTCAGACCGACGATGGCTACGACATACGCTGGGCTGGCGACGATGGCGGCGCGCTGGCACTCCGCCTGGATCGTCCTGACACCCCGCAGGTTAGCGTCGGTGTCGCTGCGCGGGAGCTGCAGCTGGCCCCGCTGCTGCCCTGGCTGGCGCTGGCGCCGGATCTGCCGCCGGGCTTGGCGCAGTGGCTGGGCAGCGGGCAACCTCACGGCGACCTGAGCCGGGTTGCACTGCAGTGGGACCGCGCCGGCGGCCTGCGCGCGCTGGACGTGACTTTTCAGGGTCTGGGTATCGACCCGGTCGGCAAGCTGCCGGGCTTGAACGATCTGCATGGCGAATTCCGCGGCGATGCCGAGGCGATCTCGCTGGAGTTGCCGGCCCAGCCTGCCACGTTGCAGTTCTCCCATCTGTTCCGCCAGCCGTTCGTGTTGTCGAAGCTGGCCGGCACGCTGGCATTCTGGCGGCAGGACGACGGTTGGCACATCGGTGCCGATGCCCTCGATTTCGTCGGTACCGGTTACGCCGGACAGGCTCGCGGCGAGGCGATCCTGCCGGCACAGGGCGGCGCGCCATTCCTGGACATCTACGCCTCGGTGGATCATGCCGACGTGCCGGCCGCCAAGCTGTTCTGGCCGGTCAGCGTGATGCCGCCGCAGACGGTCGCCTGGCTGGATCGGGCTTTGGTGTCCGGTCACGTCGACCAGGCCCAGGTGCTGGTGCGCGGAGATCTGGCTGACTGGCCGTTCCATCACAACGAAGGCCGTTTCGAGGCGCGCGCGCAGATCAGCGACCTCACGTTCAACTACGGCGATGCGTGGCCGCGCGCGGAAAACGTGAGCGCCGTGGCCAATTTCATCAACAGCGGCATGCTGATTGAGGCTGGCGGCGGCCAGTCGCTGGGCGTGAAGGTGGACAAGGCGGTGGCGTTGATTCCGGATTTCGGTGACGGCCTGCTCGACCTCAACGTGCAGGGCAGCGGCAGTGGCGCCAGTCTGATGAACTTCGTGCGCAAGAGTCCGATCGCCAGCCAGCAGTCCGATACGCTGGCCAAGTTGAACGTGGGCGGCAGCGGCACGTTCGACTTCCATCTGAGCCTGCCGCTGAAGAAGGTCGAGGACGCCCGGCTCAGCGGCACCGCCCAGCTGAAGGACGCCGATCTGAGCGCAGCGGAGTGGAACCTCAAGCTGGACAAGCTCAACGGGCCCTTGCGCTTCGATCTGCATGGCATGCAGGCCGGCCCGCTGGTCGCCAGCTATCACGGCCAGCCATCCAAGTTGCAGCTGGCAGTAGCAGGTGCCAACGGCGATCCCGCCACCGTGCTGTCGGCGCAACTGCAAGGCAGCTACATGGTTGCGGAGCTGGTGCAGGACTATCCGTCACTGGCCTGGCTGGGACAGTTGGCTCACGGACGCAGCGATTTCACGATCGGCTACGTGCTTGCAAAGATTCCCGGCCACGATGCGCTCAGCCAGACCCTCAGCGTCGATTCGCCGCTGCTCGGCACCGCGCTAGACCTGCCGGCGCCGCTGCACAAGTCGGCGGAGGCCGGCATGCCGTTGCACCTGACACTGGGCCTGCCGGTCAGCGGCAGCGATGTGCAGGTGGCGTTGGGTCAGGTGATGCGCGAGCGCTTGCGCCTGCCCGCCGATCCGAAGCAGCCGGTGGCGGGCACGCTGGCGTTTGGCGACCAGATGCCGGATGCGCTGCCGCTGAAAGGTCTGCGCATCCGCGGCCATGCGAGCCAGCTCGATGTCACCGGCTGGGTGCAACTGGCGGCGGGCGGCAGTGGCGGCAACGGCCCGGGTCTGGAAAGCATCGACGTCAGCACCGACCAGGCTGAATGGTTCGATCATCCGCTCGGCGCGATGACGATCCAGGTGAAGCCGCAAAGCGATGCACTGAGCGCCGACATCAGCGGTGTCGCGATGGCCGGCAATTTCAGCGTGCCCACGCAGGAACTGGACAAGCGTGGCGTCACGGTGCGCCTGCAGCGGTTGTACTGGCCGAAGAGTCCGACTGCGGAGACGTCGCCGGCGGCAGCGACGGGCGCCGGCGCGATGCCGGCAGTCGATCCGGCCAATACCGGCGTCAATCCGGCCACCTTGCCGTCGTTTCACATGTGGGTGGGCGATCTGCGCCTGGGCGACGCCAAGCTCGGCGAGGCGCGCCTGGAAACCTGGCCCACCGCGAATGGCCTGCACATCGAGCAGCTGCGTGCGCTGTCCAGCCGGGTGCAGATCAACGCCAGCGGCGACTGGAATGGCAGTGCCAGCAACAGCCATACGCATATGAAGATCAGTTTCGCAGCCGAGGATCTCGGCGAGATGCTCGGAGCCCTGGGTTACGACGGGCTGGTGAATGGCGGCAAGACGCATGACGAACTCGATGCCAGCTGGCCCGGGGCGCCCAGCGCGTTGTCGCTGGCTACCATGGACGGCACGCTCAGCATCCACGTCAACGACGGCCGCATCCCCGAGGCATCATCGCCTGGGGTGGGGCGTTTGCTGGGCCTGGTTTCGCTGGCCGAGCTGCCGCGCCGGCTCAGCCTGGATTTCGGCGATGTGTTCGGCAAGGGACTGGCGTTCGATTCGATTGTCGGCGACTTCCATCTGGCCGATGGCAATGCCACCACCAGCAACCTCGCGATCGACGGGCCGGCGGCCAATGTCCGGGTCAGCGGCCGTACCGGCCTGCGGACCAAGGATTACGACCAGCAGATGATCGTGGTGCCGCACATCGGCAACAGCCTGCCGCTGGTGGGTGCCGTGGTTGGTGGTCCGATCGGCGCGGCGGCGGGGTTCGCCGTGCAGGGGCTGCTCGGCAGGGGCCTGAACCAGGCGGCCAGTGCGCGCTACAAGATCACCGGAAGCTGGGACAAGCCGGTGATGACCCTGGTCGAGAAGCATGGTGTCACCCCGCCTGCAGCCGTGCTGCCTGGCAGCCTGCCGGCGTCGTCGGGTAGCGTCGCGCCGGCGCCGGCAAGCTCGATCGGGCACTGATTCCGGCGGCTCAGGCCGGCGGTTCCGCTGCCGTGTCGTGCCGGCGGAACGGAAACAGCTGCTGTTTCACGAAGCCGTCGGGCATGTAGTCGCCGACCACGCCATAGCGTTCGGGGAACTTGTTCTTCGACTTCACGGCGGTGCCGAACAGATAGTCGAGAAAAGCGTAGTGCGCCGCGTAGTTCCGGTCGATCGCCTCGTCGTCGGAGGCGTGGTGCCAGTGGTGGAAGTCCGGCGTCACCAGCACATACTTCAGCGGCCCCCACGGCAGGTGCACGTTGGCGTGGTTGAACACCGCCTGGAAACCGACGATCAGGATGTAGCCGTTCATCGCCGCCTCGCTGAAACCGAGGATGTACAGCGGCGCCAGCACGCAGACGCGGGTGAAGATCAGCTCCAGCATGTGCTGGCGCGAGCCGGCCAGCCAGTCCATCGTCTTCACGCTGTGATGGACCGAGTGGAAGCGCCACAGGAACGGCACCTCGTGATACGCGCGATGCGTCCAGTACTGCGCCATGTCCGCCACCAGCACGCACAGCAGCAGCTGCGGCAGGAACGGAATGTGCTGCACGGTCTGCTGGAAGTTGCTGCTGACCAGCCAGCCGAACAGGTGATGCAGCAGGAAATTTACCGTCAGTAGCGCGAGGCCGACGATGAAGTGGTTAACCGCGAAATGCTTCAGGTCGGTCTGCCATTCCTTGCGGAAGATCGCCTGGCCCTTGTACAGCGGAAACAGTTTCTCGATCACCACGAAGATCAGGGTCGAGCCGAGCAGGTCGAGGATGAACCAGTCCAGCCCGATATACGGCGTGTGATCGGGGAAGTTGCCCACCGGCACGCGCGAGCCGCCCAGCGCGACCGCGGCGAACACCAGCACGAACGCCACGATATTGATGTTGCGCTGACGGTTGAGCACCAGATTGCCCAGCGAGATGCCGCCGGCGACCAGCAGGCCGACCAGCAGCACCTGGCGCAGCACGTCCACCGAATACTTGTGGCGCAGGTCCGGCGTGGTCAGGTATTGCGGAAAGTGGAAGGCGAGTACCGCCAGCAGGCACAGGAAGCCCAGCGACAGTGCGATCGTGCTGCTGATCCAGCCCTGGCCCGGCTTCATCTCGCCATCGTCGTGCAGTAGCGCGCGGGTTTCCGCGACTGGCGCCTTCACCACGTGGTTGATGATCTTGCGGGCGCCCCCATGCCTGGAATGCTCACTCATCCTGCGATTTCCCCCTTCGACGCCGGCCGGCGCCGGTTTGCATGGTAGCCCAGACATCCCGTTCACCGCTTTAAAGCGGTCCAGGGCAACCCCATGTGGGATAGTTCCTGATCGACCGCAGAAAGCGAGCACCATGGATTCCCTGATCGCGCTAGCCCAGAGCAAGTTGCTTACCCCCGGCGGCCTCGCCACCGGCGACCTCGACCGCGTGTTCACCCAGCTGATGGGCCCGGCGATCGACGCCGCCGACCTGTACTTCCAGCATTCGCGCAGCGAGTCGTGGCTGCTGGAGGAGGGCATCGTCAAGGATGGCAGCCACTCGATCGAGCAGGGCGTGGGCGTGCGCGCGATCAGCGGCGAGAAGACCGGCTTCGCCTATTCCGACGAGATCGTGCTGCCGCAGCTGCTGGAAGCCTCGAAAGCGGCGCGGGCGATCGCGCACGACGGCCGCGGCGCCGGCAAGCCGCTGGCGCTGAACGGCGCACGCCAGCTGTACCCGGCGATCGACCCGGTCGAGAGCCTGCCCAATCCCGAAAAAATCGCCTTGCTGCGTGAAGTCGATGCGTATGCACGTTCGCGCGATCCGCGCATCAGGCAGGTCATCGTCAGCGTTGCCGCCACCATGGACACGATCCTGATCGCCGCCTCCGATGGCACGCTGGCGGCCGACGTGCGTCCGTTGGTGCGGCTCAACGTGCAGGTGATCGCCGAACAGAACGGTCGCCGCGAGCAGGGCAGCGCCGGCGGTGGCGGCCGTTACGGCTATGCCGAGCTGATGGCGAACGGCCGCGCACTGGCGTTCGCCGACGAGGCGGTGCGCCAGGCGTTGGTGAATCTCGACGCGATCGACGCGCCGGCCGGTCAGATGACCGTGGTGCTCGGCCCCGGCTGGCCCGGGGTGCTGTTGCACGAGGCGATCGGCCATGGCCTGGAAGGCGACTTCAACCGCAAGGGCAGCTCCGCCTTCTCCGGCCGCATCGGCCAGCGTGTGGCCGCGAAGGGCGTCACCATCGTCGACGACGGCACGCTGCCGGGGCGTCGCGGTTCGCTCAGCATCGACGACGAAGGCACGCCGACCGAGTGCACCACGCTGATCGAGGACGGCATTCTCAAGGGCTACATGCAGGACAAGCTCAACGCGCGCCTGATGGGCATGGCGCCTACCGGCAACGGCCGCCGCGAATCGTTCACCACGTTGCCGATGCCGCGCATGACCAACACCTACATGCTCGGCGGTACGCACGATCCTGCCGAGATCATCCGCTCGGTGAAGAAGGGCCTGTACGCGCCGAACTTCGGCGGTGGCCAGGTCGACATCACCAACGGCAAGTTCGTGTTCTCCGCCAGCGAGGCGTACCTGATCGAGGACGGCAGGATCACTGCTCCGGTGAAGGGCGCCACCCTGATCGGCAGCGGCCCGGAGGTACTCAACCGCGTCTCGATGATCGGCAACGACATGAAGCTCGATGACGGCGTCGGTGTGTGCGGCAAGGATGGACAGAGTGTGCCGGTCGGTGTCGGTCAGCCGACGTTGAAGATTGATGCGATGACGGTGGGTGGAACGGCTTCGTAAGTCTGGGTATTTGCACCAAACTCGAACCCTCGTCATTCCGGTGAAGGCCCGCACCAGACCTCCAAGTCGTCATTCCGGCGAAGGCCGGAGGAGTTTTTCAACAGCGAAGCTGGTCATCGCCTCTGCCTTTCCTGCACTTAGGCATCAGAGCAAAGAGCTTTCGTCTGCCTGTGGCAGCCGAGTCACTTTTTTCTTGCGTGGCCAAGAGAAAAGCAACCACTGCGCCGCAGGAGCGGCGCGAACGGCGAAGCCGGCCCGAAGGGCGGAAGGCAGGATGCCCGGAGTAAAGGAGAAGGCCACCCCGCTTGGCGCTTGCCGCCCATTCATGGGCGGCAAGTCCGTGAGCCGGGGCCGGGCTTTTCGACAGGGCATCCTGCCCTGACGAACAGGAATCGACATCCATGTCGATTCCCCCTTCGGTGCCTGTCGTCCCCGACTCACCGCCGCACAGGGGGGCCGGGTAGAGCAGCGTGCCATCCTGGCCCGTACCCGGTGCGCAACCGCTGCGCGCTTGCGAGAGCGGAACAGCCTGCGAAGCCAAGCTTTTCGATTTGACGTGTGAGTTGGTATGTCTACAAACGGCCATGAAGAGACGGTCAGCGACCTAGGTGTGCCTGTCGCAAAGCCGCCGTTCGCAAGGGATGAAACAGGTCGCCCAGCGATCGTCGGGCAGGCGCTGTCGGACCTGCCGTGAAGCGGACATTCTGATTAGTGCAGCCATCGCTCCGGTGTTGGCGAATCCCACCGGGCGCGGAAGAGACATGCGCTGCCATAGGTCTTCGCATGGCAGAACGCTGCGCTTTCTCTACTTGGGGATCTGTCGAATGGCCTCGTACGCAGCAGGCACGTTGACCGTGTTGTGCGCCCAGTCGAACAAGCTGTATTCGCCGTAGTGCGACATGCCGGCCGCCTCGAGCGTAGCCTCGACCGATTCACCCGCTGCGATCGCGGCGCTGACCGCGGTATCAAGCTCGCGCAGATACCGAATCGGAAAGTCGATATCCGCCGGTCGCATGGGGCGGCCGTGTCCCGGAATGATCGTCGCGTCTTCGGGGAGGAAATCGCGAACCTTCGTCAACGTCTCGATGGTGTCCCGGTGACGTCCTTCAAGAAGCCACGGGAGCGCCGGAGAGGGAGCCTGGATCATGTTGCCCACCCACAGAACCTTCGCGTCCGGCGTCCAGATCACCAGGTCACCTGGCGTCTGCGCAAATCCAAAGTGACGAATCTCGACCGTTCGACCACCAAGATCGACACTGATGAAGTCCGAGACAGTGATATCGGCGCTGCGAGACTGCACCCGCTCAATGCCATTGCCTTTGCCCATGAGGCCGAGCGTGAAGCGGCGATCGTCTTCAAAGTTCTCGTCCAGGTAGCGCTTGGTCGCGGGATGATGGATCACCACAGTGCTTTCCGGAAACACGTAGTTCCCGTACGCATGGTCGCCGTGATAGCTGGTATTGACGAGGAAGCGAATCGGCTTCGAGGTCTGCTGGCGGACCAGCCCGATGAGCTGGGAAGCAAGATCGCCGTTCAACATGGCCTCGACAACCAAAACGCTTCGTTCGCCGATGACAAAGCCCCCCGTCGTAGCGACGTGGTCCTTGGCGAATACGTCGTCAGGCATCACCGCAAACACGCCCGGTGCCATCTCTTTCGAGGTCAGGTTTACCGACGCTGCGTCCCAGGGAGGTGTCGCCTCGTGCTCGTCATGGTTTTGGGTCATGGCAATTACTCCAGTTTTAGCGTGTGAATTTTGGTAAGTCCGCCGACCACGACCGACCAGTGCCCGGGTCTGCCGGGTTGCAACCGCCTTCTGCCGGGAATACCCGGTCGTGGTTGAAATGCCGCTCGTGGCCGGTTCCTGAGTCCTGCGAGGACGTCAACTGTTCAGCGGGGGCGCGGCAGGGAAGTCCACCGGGACCAACGTGGTGGAGTGCAGGAAGTTGGTGGTCATCTTGTCGCCGATGGCGACGATCGCATCGACGAGATTGGCTTCTGTCCAGCCGACTGCAAAGAAGGCCTGCACCAGAGCCTGGTCGGCATGTCCACGCTCCAGCGCGATGTTGCGCACAAGCCTGGCCAGTGCATCCAGGCGCGGATCGAAGGACACGCCGCCGCCGCGGATCTCCAGAATCTGCTCGGGCGTATAGCCGAGCATGCTGCCCACCGCCGTATGCGCCGCCAAGCAATAGGCGCAGTCGTTGACCTGGCTGACCACGAGGTTGATGACCTCGCGCGCCTTCGGGCTCAGCGAACTCTTGGAGTTATTCAGCATCAGGTAGGTTGCCAGCGCGGTTTCGGAATGCGCGAAGGTGGCGAACAGGTTCGGGACGAAGCCGAACTTCTTCTTCATACTGTCGAAGATGGCCTGGTTGGCCGGCGAGACGTGGTCGTAGGTGGGCACGGTTATGGTGTTCATGAGGGGCTCCAGTGGCAGTGATGACTCAGTGGGGTGAACTGTGATTGCAGAACCAGATCGCCGGTAGACCAGGATTTGGCCTAACATTCAGTCCAACGTGGCATCAATAAGGGCAGCTTGTGGATCGCATGTCGGCCATGCACACCTTCGTGCGCGTCGTGGAGACGGGCAGCTTCTCGGCCGTGGCGCGGGAGCAGTCCAGCACCCAGAGTGCGGTGAGCAAGCAGGTGGCGGCGCTTGAACGGCATCTGGGCGTGAAGCTGCTGACGCGAACGACGCGCATGCTCTCGCTCACCGACGATGGCGAACGCTATTTCGAAGACGCCCGACGGCTGGTCGCCGAGGTAATGGAGGCCGAGAGCCAGTTGCGCCGGGGCGAGCAGCAGCTCACCGGATGGCTCCGAGTGGCCGCTTCGGTCGGATTCGGCACGCGCGTGCTGCGACCGCACGTGCTTTCGTTTCTCACCGCCCACCCCGGTGTGAAAATAGATTTCAGACTCAACGACGGCTTCATCGACTTGGTCGAGCACGGCATCGACGTCGCCGTACGCATCGGCAACCTCGCCGATAGCACGCTGGTCGCGCGGCGCATCGGCACTACCCGGCTGGCCGTGGTCGCGAGTCGTTCATTCGTCGCCGCCATGACGGCGGAGCGGCCGACACCGCAGATCCCGGCCGACTTGAAACGCCACCCGTGCATCGTCTACACGGAAATGCGCACCCGAAATGTGTGGGACTTCAGAACGGCCGACGGGTCAACGGCGTCCGTGCGCGTCGAGGGCTCCTTGCAGACGAATTCAGAGGAGATTTTGCGGGCGGCGGTCATCGACGGTTTGGGCATTGCCTACGTGCCCACCTGGCTCTTTCAGGATCTGATCGCCAGTGGAGATGTACAGATCCTACTTCCGGGCTGGGAGCCCAGTTCGTTACCGATCAACCTGGTGAGCCCACCCGAACGCCGTCGCGCCGCCAAGGTACGTGCGTTCTCCGACCATCTATCGGCAGCACTCGCGGACTCCCCTGCGTGCCGTTGAGGCCAAGAGGTGTCAGGGACAATTTGGACCTATCGGCCAGGAGCAGCCTCTCAAAAATGCACTCGAGCTGACCCGAGTTTTGGAGTCACTTTTCTCTTGCGTGGCCAAGAGAAAAGTAACCTCGCCCTCCGGAGGAGGGTGAAAGCTCTTCGCTCTGATACCTAAGTGCAGGAAAGGCAGAAGCGATGACCAGCTTCGCTGTTGAAAAACTCCTCCGGTCTTCGCCGGAATGACGACTCTGGGAGGACCTGTATACGCGCGTCGCGCAAGGTGTCGCAGAGCACTCAGCCTTCGGCCGAATCGCCTTTCTGCGCCAGATCCTTCAACAACTGAAAAATCTCCCGATACGCCCGCGGCGGCTTGTTCGGGATTTCCTTTTCCAGGCGCGCCTGCCGCACCAGCGACCGCAGATGCTGCCGATCGACCTGCGGATGCTCGGCGATCAATTCCGACAACGCACCTTCGTCCTCGGCGATCAAGCGATCGCGCATCGCTTCGAGGCGATGCATCGCGGCGGTTTCCTGACGCTGCTTCTCGCGATTCTCGCCGAGTTCGGCACGCACCGACGCGAAGTCTTCCTCGCCATAGCGGCGCATGACCTTGGCAAGGAACGCCATCTGGCGCTTGCGCGCGATATGCGCGGTGATGCGCCGGGTGACGTCGATTTCGCGGCGCACGTCTTCCGGCAGGTCGAGCTTGGCCAGCCGGCTCGGCTGCAGATCGACCAGTTGCTGCGCAAGCACCAGCACGGCGAGTGCCTCGCGGCGCTGCTGGGTACGGCTGGGGCCGTACTCCTGGTCGTCGAGTTCGGTCTGGTTGCGGCTGCGGCTTGGGCTCACGATTTCAATTCCGGAAGGTGGTGCGTGGGTCAGGCGTGGGTGTCGGCGTCGGCTGCAGGCTCGGCCTGCTCCAGCGCGAAACGGGCGATCGGCTCGCCATCCAGCTCGATGGTTTCGCTGAACATCGCGGCAGGGCGTACCCACAGGCCATGATCGCCATACAGCGCCTGGTAGACCACCAGTGGCTCCATCGTCTCGCTGTGATGGGCGGTGCCCAGCACGCGGTAGCGCTGGCCCTTGTAGTGGCGATAGATGCCGGCGGTCAGTTGCATGGCGTTCTCCGCAGCTCTTTGCATTTCGTTGCCGCGGCCCCCATTTGGAGGTGCAGCGGTCGCGAACCGCTTATTCTACCCGTCTAACCCCCAGGAAAGCCCAACGTGAGCGAAGTTGTCATCAGCCCGGATCGCAGCCACACGGATCGAAGTGAGGCCGAACTCGACCGGCTGGCCGAACTCGCCGAGGACGTGATCCGTCGCGCCCGCGCCGCCGGCGCAAGCCAGGCGGAGGTGGCAGCCAGCATCGACACCGGCCTCAGCGTGAATGTGCGCCTGGGCGAGGTGGAGACGGTCGAGCATACCCGCGACCGCGGCTTCGGGCTCACCGTGTACTTCGGACAGCGCAAGGGTTCGGCCAGCACCGCCGACCTGCATCCGGATTCGATTCAGGCCACGCTGGACCAGGCTTGCGCGATCGCGCGCTATACCGAGGCCGATCCGGCGGCGGGACTGGCCGATGCTGCACGCATGGCAAGGTCCTTTCCCGATCTCGACCTGTGGCATCCGTGGGATATCGATACCGCGCGGGCGATCGAGCTGGGCATCGAGATCGAGGATGCGGGACGCGCGCACGCCGGCATCAGCAACTCCGACGGCGCCAGCGTACAGGCCGGGCAGGGCGTGTCGGTCTATGCGAATTCGCACGGCTTCGTCGGGCGCGAGCGCGGCACGCGGCATTCGCTGTCGCTGGCCTTGATCGCCGGCGACGAGGACGGCATGCAGCGCGACTACTGGTACGACAGCGTGCGCGCGGCCGGCGATTTCATCAGCGCGCAGGCGCTGGGCGACAAGGCGGCCGAACGCACGCTGGCGCGCATGGGCGCGCGCAGCCTGTCGACGCGGCAGTGCCCGGTGCTGTTTGTGCCGGAGCTGGCCCGCGGACTGATCGGCCACCTGCTGGGCGCGGTCAGCGGCGGGGCGCTGTATCGGCGGGCCAGCTTCCTGCTCGACCACGTCGGCAAGCCGGTGATGCCGGCATGGCTCAACATCCACGAGCGGCCGCATCTGCAGCGCGGCCAGGGCTCCGGCAACTTCGATGCCGAAGGCGTGGCCACCCGCGACAGCACCCTGGTCGAGGGCGGCGTGCTGGCGCGCTACGTGCTGGGCAGCTATTCGGCGCGCAAGCTGGGGCTGGAGTCGACCGGCAATGCCGGCGGCATTCACAACCTGATCGTCGAAGCGGGCAGTGCCGACCATGCGCAGGACGACTTCGCCGGCATGCTGCGCCGGATGGGCACCGGTTTGCTGGTGACCGAGGTGATGGGCCAGGGCGTGTCCACCATCACCGGCGATTATTCGCGCGGCGCGGCGGGTTTCTGGGTCGAGAATGGCGTGATTGCCTATCCGGTCGAGGAGATCACGATTGCCGCCAACCTGCGCGAGATGTTCGCCGGCATCGTGGCGGTGGGCACGGACGTCGATCCGCGTTCGCACCTGCTGACCGGCTCGATCCTGCTGGAGCGGATGACGGTGGCCGGCGAATAGCCTGCCGCAAGCTTCCGCCCCCTGCCGCAAGTTCACTCGGAAAAACGCGCAAGGCTTGCTAGCATCCACACCACCGGCGCTGGGCCGGCCGGCTGTCAATAGAGAAGCTGTCGACGTTGAGGAGATACGCATGAGCGTTCCGCCCGAGTCCGTCATTCCGCCTGCGCCGGGCGATCCTTCGCTGGCTGGCGTGCCCTCGACCGAAGAACGTCAGTGGGCGATGTTCGCGCACCTTTCCTCGCTGCTCGGGGCCATTCTCACCGGCGCCTTCGGCGGCGGCTGGGGCTGCTTCATCGGCCCGCTGATCATCTGGCTGGTAAAGAAGGACACCATGCCGTTCGTCGACGATCAGGGCAAGGAGGCGCTGAACTTCAACATCACGGTGGCGATCGCGTTCCTGATCCTGCTGCTGTTGTCGGTCATGACGTTAGGCATCGGCCTGATCATCGCGATTCCGCTGTGGGTGATCATCGGCCTTGCGTGGCTGGTGCTGACCATCATCGCGGCGATCAAGGCCAACGAAGGCGTGCGTTACCGCTATCCGTTCACGCTACGCCTGATCAAGTAACCGCGACCTGGTGGCGACGCGAAAGCCGCCATCCGGCGGCTTTCGCACTTGTGCGTCTGGGCGGTCAGTAGGCGCGATGCGCGGCGTAATGCGCCAGTTCCTGCAGCAACACGCCTTGTTCGCCCAAGGGCTCGATGGCGCCTAGTGCGGCAGCGGTCAGCTCGGCCAGTCGGGCACGCGAGGCGTCGAGGCCGATGATCGAGGGGAAGGTGGGCTTGTCGGCGGCGGCGTCCTTGCCGGCGGTCTTGCCGATCACCGCCGATTCGCCTTCCACGTCGAGGATGTCGTCGCGTACCTGGAACGCCAGGCCAAGCGCATCGGCGTAGCGATCCAGCGCCTGCAGCGTGCCGGTGTCGGCATGGGCGACCAGCGCGCCGAGTTGTACCGAGGCGCGGATCAGCGCACCGGTCTTGCAGGCATGCATGTGCTCCAGCTCGGCCAGCGTCAGCTTGCGGCCGACTGCGGCCAGGTCCAGTGCCTGGCCTCCGGCCATGCCTTCGGCGCCGCAGGCGCGGCCAAGCGCGTGCAGCATGCCGATGGCGGTGGCTGCATCGATGCGGCCCGTCGTGTCGTTGGCCAGGATCTCGAAGGCCAGCGCCTGCAGCGCATCCCCGGCGAGGATCGCCATCGCTTCGCCGTATACGATATGGCAGGTCGGCCGGCCGCGACGCATGGCGTCGTCGTCCATCGCCGGCAGGTCGTCGTGCACCAGCGAGTAGGCGTGGATCAGCTCCACTGCGCATGCGGCGGCATCCAGCGACACGCCATTTTCGCCCAGTGCATGCGCCGCGGCGTACACCAGCAGCGGGCGCAGCCGCTTGCCGCCGCCGAGTACGGCATAGCGCATGGCGTGGTGCAGCTCGGCGGGGGATTGTGCGGCCGGCGGCAGGCGGCGATCCAGCGCCTGTTCGGCGCGGACGATCAGCGCCTGCAGGGCGGGGCCAAGCTCAGAGTTCGGGTTCAAACGGTTCGGCGTTTTCGGGAGCATCGGGGTCAAGCAGCAGGCGGACGCGCAACTCGGCCTGTTGCAGCGATTGCTGGCAATGACGATACAGGCCGATGCCGCGCTCGAACGAGGTGAGTGATTCGTCCAGGCTCATCTCGCCGCCTTCCATCCGCGCGACCAGTTGCTCCAGCTCGTCGAGGGAGTGTTCGAAGTCGGCGGCAGGCGGGGTCTTGCTGGAAGCGGGAGCGGTCTTGGCCATGGCCCGCAACGCTAACGCAGCAGCCGCACGGAATCAATCGGCGCAAGGTCGCAGCAGGGTTGCCGGGGTGACCTGGATCAACGCGCCGGCAGCCAGTGCGGGGCGCCGCCGGTCTGCTGGAAGATCGCGGCGCCATGGCTGGTGATCCAGCGATCGGCCACCGCAACCAGCTCGTCGCCGGCATACAGCAGCGGACAGGTGTTGCGCTGCCAGGGCGGCAACTGCCTTTGCTGGAACAGGTGGCGCAGCTCGCGGGTGTGCACGTCGCCGGCCGGCTTGATGCGCTCGCCGCCCTGGCGCAGCCGCACGGTCAGCGGCCCGGCCAGACGAGCGCCGGCTTCGGTCAGCGACAGCCGGCCGCCGTCTGGCAGGAGCAGCAGCTCGCCGTGCCAGGAGGCCTGCCAGTCGAAGGGAACAGTTCGTGCTGGCGGGAGGGCCCACAGCCGGCCTTTCCAGATATGCAGTTCGGCGCCCGCCCAGCGGATGCATGGCAACTGGCCGGCACGTGCGCTGCACTGGCGCTCGATCTGCCGACGCTGTGCGGTGGTCGGTGCGGGCAGGTTGCGTGCATGCAGCCAGTGGTCGAGCAGTGGTTCGCGCAATGCGGAATCCAGCGCCAGCCAGCCGGCGGCATCCAGGCTGCCGGTGGCAGGATCGTGCAGCGCACCGAACGCCGTCAGCCATTGTGCCCGCAAGGCGTCGGCGGCGGCATGGCAGAGTGCCGCGCTATGCAGGATCGAATCTGCCGCTTGCGGCCAGTGCCGCAGCAGCTGCGGCAGGACCTCGTGGCGCAGGTGGTTGCGTGCGAGCCGGGTGTCGGCATTGGAGGGATCATCGATGCTCTCCAGCGCGTGTACTTCAACGTAATCGCGCAGTTGTTGTCGCGACAGGTCCAGCAAGGGCCGCCACAGCTGGCCAGGGCCGAACGGGCGCAAGGCACGCATGCCACCCAGCCCGTCGGGGCCGGCGCCGCGCAGCAGCTTGAGCAGGACCGTCTCGACCTGGTCGTCGCGGTGATGGCCGAGCAGCAGCCATTCGCGATCGTGCAGATGCGCGGCGAGTGCGCCGTAACGCGCGCGCCGCGCAGCCGCTTCCAGGCCGTCGCCGTTGCCGGTGTCGACCTGCACCCGAAGAACCTCGCACGGCAGCCCGAGCGAGGCGCAGAAACGTCGGCAACGTCCGGCCCATGCGGCACTGTCGGCGTGCAGGCCGTGATCGACATGCAAGGCGCGCAGGCCACGCGCACGTGCGGCGGGGAGCTGCGCCAGCGCGTGCAGCAGCGCGGTGGAATCGGGGCCGCCGCTGAAGGCCACGCACAGCGTTGCCGCTGGCAAGCGCGCCAAGGCAGCCAACAGGTGCTGGTGCAGCGGGTCGCTCACTTCGAATTGCTCATTTCTTTGCGACGCGTGGGCGCACGTAGATGTGTTTGCCGTTGCCGATCTGGCGTTCCTCGGTATCGAACAGGCCGACGCCCTTGATCAGTCCGCTCAGCTTGGCGAAGCCGTAGTTGCGCGAGTCGAAATCGGGCGACTGCTTGTTGATGATGCTGCCGATTGCACCGAGGCCGGCCCAGCCGGTGTCATCCGACGCCGCCTCGATGGCATGGCGCAGCATGTTCATCAGATGACTGTCACCGCGCAGCTCCTTGGCCGAACGTTGCTTCGGCGCGGCTTCGGCCTCGGTGGCGGTCGAGGCAGCAAGCACCTCGGTGTAGATGAACTTGTCGCAGGCGGTGCGGAACGGCTCGGGGGTCTTCTTCTCGCCGAAGCCATAGACGATGCGCCCGGACTCGCGGATGCGCGAGGCCAGCCGGGTGAAGTCGCTGTCGCTGGAGACGATGCAGAAGCCGTCGAAGCGTTCGGCGTAGAGCAGGTCCATCGCGTCGATGATCATTGCCGAGTCGGTGGCGTTCTTGCCCACGGTGTAGCGGAACTGCTGGATCGGCTGGATCGAGTGGCGCAGCAGCACTTCCTTCCAGCCGTTGAGGTCGGGCTTGGTCCAGTCGCCGTAGATGCGCTTGACGTGGGCGGTGCCGTATTTGGCGATCTCCGCGAGCAGACCCTCGACGATCGCCGGGCGCGCGTTGTCGGCGTCGATCAGGACGGCGAGCTTGGTGGTGTCGTGAGCCATGACAGATCCCGGCAGCATGTGGGTGATGCCGATGGTAACGCCAAGCACGCGGCTGTCGCCGCGTGGGTCGTGTCGCCGGCTATCCCTGGTAGGCGCCGTAGCTGCGCAGGCGCTTGTAGCGCTGTTCGAGCAGGTCGGGCAACGGTATCGCCTCCAGTTCGTCGAGCTGTTTCAGCAGCACGGCTTTCAGGCGCACGGCCATCGAGCGCGGGTTGCGGTGCGCGCCGCCGAGCGGCTCGCGCACCAGCTTGTCGATCAGGCCCAGTTCCAGCAGGCGCGGCGCGGTCATGCCCAAGGCCTCGGCGGCGTCCTTCACCTTGTCCGCGCTCTTCCACAGGATCGAGGCGCAGCCTTCCGGCGAGATCACCGAATAGGTCGAGTACTGCAGCATCAGGGTGCGGTCGCCGACGCCGATCGCCAGCGCGCCGCCGGAGCCGCCCTCGCCGATCACGGTGCACACGATCGGCACCTTCAGCTCGGCCATTTCCAGCAGGTTGCGGGCGATCGCCTCGCTCTGGCCGCGCTCCTCGGCACCGACGCCGGGGTAGGCTCCAGGCGTGTCGATCAGGGTCAGCAGCGGCAGGCCGAAGCGCTCGGCCATCTTCATCAGGCGCAGCGCCTTGCGGTAACCCTCCGGGCGCGGCATGCCGAAGTTGCGGCGCACCTTGTCCTTGGTGTTGCGGCCCTTCTGGTGGCCGATGATCATTACCGGCCGGCCGTTGATGCGGCCGAGGCCGCCGACGATGGCGGCGTCATCCGCGTACATGCGGTCGCCGGCCAGCTCGTGGAATTCCTCGCAGATCACGCCGATGTAGTCGAGCGTGTACGGCCGCGCCGGGTGGCGCGACAGCTGGGTGGTCTGCCAGGAGTTGAGATTGCGGAAGATCTCGTTCGTCTTGAGCTTCAGCTTCTCGCGCAGCCGGCCGACTTCCTCGTCAATATTGAACGCCTGGCCATGGCTGGCATGGCGAAGCTCTTCGATCTTCGCGTCCAGTTCGGCGATCGGTTGTTCGAAATCGAGGAAGTTTGGGTTCATTCGTTGCAATTCATGGCACAGAAGCGGCTCAGTATACCGTCCCGCAGGAAAAGACGAGAACGCCGCCGTATGGCTGTGACGGGTTTGACATCTGCCTGCCGCAGATGGGCCGATTGCGCTATCGTCCGCCCCATCCAGCACTGCTTCCGCCAGGTCCGACATGCCGATCAAACCGCCCATCGACAACGCCAAGCTCGACCGCATCGTGGCCGAGGCCCGGCGCAACGCCGAGCAGCGCGAGCTGGGCTACCGCGAGCGCGCGCTGAAGATGTATCCGTGGGTGTGCGGTCGCTGCGCGCGCGAGTTCACCCGCGCGAACCTGCAGGAACTGACCGTGCACCATCGCAACCACGACCACGATTTCAACCCGCCGGACGGCAGCAACTGGGAGTTGTTGTGCGTGTATTGCCATGACAACGAACACTCGCGGCATATCGACCATGTGCGTGGTGGCGTGATGGAAGTCGAGGATGCGCCGCCGGCTACCGGCAACCCGTTCGCGGATCTGAAGGCGATGCTGGAACGAGGCAGGAAGTGAGGTTCGCGGTGGCCTCCGCTTGATCGGCAGGAGCGCACCCTGTGCGCGATTGCTCTCCCGCGGAACCGTAAAAGCATCGCGTACGCGCTGCGCTCCTGCACGCAATCGTGACGGTTCAATCCGGCTGCTTTACGATGCGCAACCGTGCCGCCTGTACACCCGGCAGTGCACGCACGGCGCGCAACAATTCCGGGATGGCCTCGACGCGCCAGTTCTCGCCCAATTCGAGGTCGGCCTGGGCGCCGTGGTTGCGATAGCCATGCAGGGTCACACTGGCGCGGCCACCGCGATAACCGGCCAGCGCATGCCGCAGCTGTTCGACGAAGCCGGGGCCGATGCCGTTCAATTTCAGCTGCAGCAGCCGGGCGTGCTTGCGGCAGGCATCGGCGAGCGAGATGGCGCTGCGCGCGCGCAGCTGGAAGCCGCCGCCTGAGAAATCGTCGATGCGCAGGCCGCCCTCGACGATCAGCATCTGGTCGCGGGTGAGCAGGGGCGCGATCTGCTGGTACAACTCGCCGAAGAAGCTCACCTCGATGAGGCCGCTGCCGTCTTCCAGCCGCACGAAGGCATCGCTGTCGCCGCGCTTGCGCACGGCGGTGACCATGCCGGCGACGGTCCACGGCGTGTCCGGTCCGCGACGGAAGCGGTTGTTGTCGCCGTCGTCGTTCTTGCGTGGTTTCGGCGGCTGGTAGCGGTCGGCAATCTCGCCGAGCGGGCAAGTGGAGAGCTGCGCCAGTTCGTCCTTCCACGGGTCGGTGGGATGGCCGGACAGGTAATGGCCGAGCGTGTCGCGCTCCCCTTGCAGCTTCTGCTCCAGCGGCCATTCGGGTGCCGTCGGCAGGTCGATGTGGACTACCGGCGTGGTCGCGCCCATCGCGGCACCGAACATGTCGTTCTGGCCCGACTGCTTGTCGCGCAGATGCTGCTCGGCGGCCTTGATCGCATCGGGCAGCTGCAGCATCAGGCTGGCGCGGGTGGGCGCCAGCGCGTCCAGCGCGCCGGACAGGATCAGCGCCTCCAGTACGCGGCGGTTGAGCTTGGTCGGGTCGACGCGACGGCAGAAATTGGCCAGGTCGGCATACGCGCCGTGCACACGCTCGGCGACGATCGCCTCGCAGGCGCCCTGACCGACGCCCTTGATCGCGCCCAAGCCGTACTGGATGGTCTTCGGTTCGATCGCGACGAACATGTAGTCGGACGCATTCACGTCCGGCGGTTGCACCACGATGCCGAGCGCGCGCGATTCGTCGAGGAAGGTCACCACCTTGTCGGTGTTGTCCATGTCGGACGAGATCGTCGCGGCCATGAACTCGGCCGGATAATGCGCCTTCAGCCATGCGGTCTGGTACGACACCAGCGCGTAGGCGGCGGCGTGCGACTTGTTGAAGCCGTAGCCGGCGAATTTTTCCATCAGGTCGAAGATGGTGTCGGCCTTGTCGCCGGCCAGGCCGTCCTTCGCCGCGCCCTCGCGGAACTTGGCACGCTCCTTCGCCATCTTCTCGACGTCTTTCTTGCCCATCGCGCGGCGCAGCAGATCGGCGCCGCCGAGCGAGTAGCCGCCGACGATCTGCGCCATCTGCATCACCTGCTCCTGGTAGACCATGATGCCGTAGGTCTCTTGCAGGATCGGCTCGACGCGCGGGTCGGGATATTCCACCTGCTCGCGGCCGTGCTTGCGCGCGACGAAGCTGGGGATCAGGTCCATCGGGCCGGGGCGGTACAGCGCCACCAGCGCGATGATGTCCTCGAAGCGGTCGGGCTTGGCGTCCTTCAGCATGCGCTGCATGCCGGAGGATTCGAGCTGGAACACCGCGACGGTCTGCGCCTTTTTCAGCAATTCGTACGGCGCCGGGTCGTCCAGTGGCAACGCGGCGATATCCAGCGGTTCTTCGCCGGCCTTCGCGCGGCGGCGATTGATCGCCTTCACCGCCCAGTCGATGATGGTCAGCGTGCGCAGGCCGAGGAAGTCGAACTTGACCAGGCCGACCGCCTCGACGTCGTCCTTGTCGTACTGGGTCACCACGCCAGCGCCGCCCGCTTCGCAATACAGCGGTGCGAAGTCGGTCAGCGGGGTCGGTGCGATCACCACGCCGCCGGCATGTTTGCCGGCGTTGCGGGTGAGGTTTTCCAGGCTCAAGGCCAGGTCGATCAGGGCGCGGGCGTCCTCGTCCTGCTCATACGCATCGCAGAATTCCTTGACGACGCGGTCGGTCTCTTTCTTCGACTTTTCGGAGCGGCCGAGCGCATCGGACAAGGTGAGGTCGAGCGGCCGCGGCGGCACCATCTTGGCCAGTCGGTCGACCTGGCCGTACGGCATGCTGAGCACGCGACCGGAGTCGCGCAGCACGGCCTTGGCCGCCATCGAGCCGTAGGTGATGATCTGGCTGACGCGATCGCGGCCGTACTTGCGCGACACGTAGTCGATCACCTCGTCGCGGCGATCCATGCAGAAGTCGATGTCGAAGTCGGGCATCGACACGCGTTCGGGATTGAGGAAGCGCTCGAACAGCAGGTTGAACTGCAGCGGATCCAGGTCGGTGATCTTCAGCGCCCAGGCGACCAGCGAGCCGGCACCGGAACCACGGCCCGGCCCGACCGGAATGCCGTTGTCCTTGCCCCAGCGGATGAAGTCCGACACGATCAGGAAGTAGCCGGGGAAGCCCATCTTGATGATGACGTCCAGCTCGCGTTCCAGCCGCGCCTCGTAGTCGGCCAGCGTGTGGCCGGCGGCGAGCGGCGCCAGCGCGAGGCGCTCCTGCAGGCCTTGCCGCGACAGTTCGCGGATGTGGCTGTCGAGGTTGTAACCCGCGGGTACCGGAAAATCGGGCAGGTAGTACTTGCCGAACTCCAGTTCCACATTGCAGCGTTTGGCCAGTTCGACCGTGTTTTCCAGCGCCTCGGGGAGGTCGGCGAACAGCGCGGCCATCTCCTCGGGCGTCTTCAGGTATTGCTGGTCGCTGTAGTCGCGCGGGCGTTTCGGATCCGCCAGCACGCGGCCCTGGTTGATGCATACGCGTGCTTCATGCGCGCTGAAATCGTCCTGCTTCAGGAAACGCACGTCGTTGCTGGCCAGCACCGGCAGGCCGAGTTCGGCAGCCAGTGCCAGCGCCGCGGTGTTCCAGTTTTCCTCGCCATCGCGACCGCAGCGGGTCAACTCCAGATACAGCCGTTCGGGGAACAGCCGCGCCAGCGGCCGCAGCTTTACCAGCGCCGCCTCGACACCCTGGTTCAGCGCGATGCGACCGACCTCGCTCTCGCGCCCGAGCAGGGCGATCAGGCCGTGACTGGCGTCGGCGCTCAGCCAGCCGGCGTCGACCAGCGCACGGCCGCCGTGTTGCCCTTCCTGCCAGGCACGCGAGACCAGTCGCGACAGGTTGAGATAGCCTTCGCGGTTCTGGCACAGCACGGTGAGTCGCCACGGGCGCGGGTCGTCCGGTGCGGAAACCGACAGGTCGCAACCGCCGATCGGCTTGATCCCGGCCGCGCTGCAGGCCTTGTAGAACTTCACCAGCGCGAACATGTTGCATTCGTCGGTGAGCGCCACCGCCGGGATACCGTCGCGCACGCAGGCGGCGACCAGCGCCTTGATGCGGATGGTCGAGTCGACCAGCGAATATTCGCTGTGCAGGTGCAGGTGGGTATAGCGGGCGGTCATGCAGTTTTGCGGGGTGAGTCCACGCAGGCTAGCTGGCGCTCTGTCCGGCGGCAAGATTGACTTCCGCGCGGTTTGCATGACGCGGCGCGGCGACCGAAGGAAGCCTCCTTTCGGGAGCAGCCGGAATCAGGTCACCGGATGGCGCTGCCGGTCAGGGACTGCGGGTGATTCCGGCCACAGCGGAAGGTGGCGGTTCGACGAGCAATTCGTTGATCTCGGCCACCAGGCTGTCCAGCATGTCTTCGCCATAGCCGACATGGACATGCGCCACGCTGCCGTCACGATGCAGCATCACCATCACGGGGATGCCCTTGTCGGAGCCGTAGGGCTTGCCGATCGAGCCGTCACGATCCCAGGTGATCAACAGCCCGGGCAAGCGCTTCTTGAGCAGACGGGCGCTGTGCGCGAACGTGTCGTGGTCTTCCTTGGAGTCGACGGCCACGACTTGCAGCGGAAGGCCGCGTTGGCTGGCTACCGATTGCAGCCCTGCCAGCACCGGTATTTCCTTCATGCAGTAGCCGCACCAGGTTGCCCAGAAACTGATCACCACGACCTTGCCGTGCAGCGAGGATACAGTCACTGCCGGCCCGCCCAGCGTCGCGCCCAGCGCATCCGGTGGCGTGTCGCCAGGTCGCATTTTCGCCTCGGCGGCAAAACACAGCATCAGTCCGAGCAATGCAAAAGCGATCCTGCGCATGTCATCCATCCCTTGGTTGTTGCTGCCAGCGTAGCAACGGATGCGAAGGGGTGGAAGCAATGTCGGGCCTTCATCCATTCAGCAGGTGGCGCTGCAGGCCAGTTTCGGCGAATGCATGCTGTTTGTCAGCGGATATGGAAGCGCTCGTCGTCGTCGTACTCCACGTAGTGGTCGAGACGGTGAACCTCCAATGGACGCAGGTTGTAGTCGGCGTGCGACATGCTGTCGTCGTCGACAGTGGCTGATGCAGGCGGAGTCGTTGACGGTGTTGGGATGAAGGTTGGTGTCGGTGGCATGGCTGGGCGAGTGTCTGGAAGCATCATGGCAGTGCTCCTGCGGTCTGTGTGGCGCTGAGACAGTTGAGCCGCGTGCCTGGGCAGGACAGGCCGTATGGCTGGCGCATCCATGCATGTCGAGATCCCTGCAGTGAAGGATGCTCCAGCGCCGGAAAAAGTTGCATAGACGGATGGCCTGTATGGCAGCCACCATCATCGGCGGAGCGCATTTGCTGCCGCAAATCGACAGCATGGGATCAAGCAGCGCTGGATCAGAGCAGTCTCGCCCGATCCAGCAGCAGTCGCACCGGTGCAAAGCTGCTGCGGTGCTGCGCGCAGGGGCCGAGCTTTTGCAATGCTGTCAGGTGTGCCTGAGTCGGGTAACCCTTGTGCACGGCAAAGCCGTAGCCGGGATGGACGGCATCCATCGCCACCATCAGGCGATCACGACTTACCTTGGCGAGGATCGAAGCGGCGCTGATCGCCGGCTCCAGTGCATCGCCACCGATGATGGCGCGGCCAGGGCAGGGCAGGTCCTTTGGCAGCTTGTTGCCGTCGATCAGAGCTTCATGCGCGGCCGGTGCCAGGCCGGCCACGGCACGGCTCATGCCGGTCATGGTGGCCTGGAAGATATTCAGGCGATCGATCTCGTCGGGCTCGATCAGGATCACGCAATAGGCCAGCGCCCGTTCGATGATCAGCGGATACAGCGCCTCGCGCCTGGCTTCGCTGAGCTTCTTCGAATCATTGAGCCCGGCGATCGGACGGTCCGGATCGAGGATCACCGCCGCGACGGCCAGCGGTCCGGCCAGCGGCCCGCGTCCGGCTTCGTCGACCCCGGCAATGAAAAAGTTTCTTGCGCTGACTGCCACGCTGCCGTCGAGAGAGGCGCGCGGTGAGGGCTTGGCGCTCGCCACGGTCTTCTTAGCCGGCATCGCGCTGGTCCATCAATTCTGCAATGGCCGCTGCCGCGCGGTCGCCCGCTTGACCGTCCATGCCTCCGCGCAATGCCTGATGCAGCTGCTCGAAAGCAGCGACGATATGGCTGCGACGTTCGCTGTCGCGGAACAAGGCCAGGGTGGCGGCAGCCAGGTTCGCGGCGTTGCAGTCGTCCTGCATCAGCTCGGGCACCAGCCGCTCATCGCCGAGGCCGCAGGCGCGCGCCAGGATGTTGGGCAGCGAATAGATGTCCGTTTTCAGCATCTTCATGGCGCGCGCGATGCGATAGCTCATCGGGGTCACGCGATAGCCCACCACCATGGGCCGCTTCGCCAGCATCGCCTCCAGCGTCGCGGTGCCGGAAGCCAGCAGCACCACGTCGGCGGCCAGCATGGCCTCGTGTGCATGGCCATCGAGCAGCAGCGGTGCGGCTTCGTCGCGCGGACCTTTTGCCAACAGCTCCCTGAGCCTGGCACGGACCTGCGGATTGGCGGCCGGGATCACGATGCGCAAGCCAGGAATGGCCGCGGCCACCTGCGCTGCCGCGTCGATGAAGATCTGTCCCAGTCGCGTGAGTTCGGACAACCTGCTGCCCGGCAGCACGGCCAATACCGGTGCCTGCTGCGGCAGTTGCAGTACGTCGCGCGCACCGGTGCGGTCCGATACCAGGGCAAAGCGGTCGGCCAGCGGATGGCCGACGAAGCGCGCGTCGATGCCGTGCCTGGCGTAAATGGCAGGCTCCATCGGAAACAGGCAGAGCACGCGACGTGCGCTGCGTCCGATTTTCTCCGCGCGCTTCTCGCGCCATGCCCACACCGACGGGCTGACGTAATGCACGGTGAGCAGGCCGGCCTGCTTCAGCCGTTGCTCTACGCCGAGGTTGAAATCGGGAGCGTCGATGCCGACCACCACCGCCGGGCGTGCCGCCAGCAAGCGCGCCATCAGCGCCTTGCGCAGTCGCAGCAGTCGCGGCAGATGGCGGATCACTTCGCTGAAGCCGAACAGCGAAAGTTCGTGGATCTCGTACCAGGACTCGAAGCCCTGCGCCTGCATGCGGGTGCCGCCAATGCCGACGAAACGGGCCTGCGGATAGCGCTGGCGCAGCGCGACGATCAGGTCGGCGCCGAGTTGATCACCGGAATCTTCGCCGGCGAGAATGGCGATCAGCGGGGCTTGTGCAGAGACTTCGCCTGCTTGCATGTGGGTGTCTCCTGCAGGAAGTCAGGGCAAAAGCGCGTACCCGATTTCGCGGTAGGCGCTAACGGGCCAGCGAGCGCTCGCTGCGGCCCAGAAATTCCAGCATGGCCCGCACGTCCTCGCTCTGCCGGGCCTGTTCGGCCAGTTTTTCACGCGCCTCGGGCAGCGAGAGCCCTGCCATGTACAAGGTGCGGTAGGCGCGCTTGATCGCAGCAATGCGGGTGGCGTCGAAGCCGCGTCGCTTCAGGCCTTCGCTGTTGATCCCGCGCGGACGGCCCTGCTGTTCGTTGGCCATCATCACGAATGGCGGCACGTCGTGGCCGACCAGGCAGCCCATGCCGATGAACGCATGCGCACCGACCTTGCAGAACTGGTGCACGCCGGAGTAGCCGGACATGATCGTCCAGTCGCCGATCTCCACATGCCCGGCCAGTGCCGAGTAGTTCGAAAACACCACGTTGTTGCCGACCTGGCAGTCGTGCGCGATGTGCACGTAGGCCAGCACCCAATTGTCATTGCCGATGCGCGTGACGCCGCCGCCGTCGCCGGTGCCGCGGTTGAGGGTGGCGAATTCGCGGATCAGGTTGCGGTCACCGATCACCAGTTCGGTGCGTTCACCGGCGAATTTCTTGTCCTGCGGTGCGCCGCCCAGCGAGGCGAACTGGGCAATGCGGTTGTCGCGGCCGATCCGGGTCGGCCCCTCGATCACCACGTGCGGGCCGATCACCGTGCCGTCGCCGACCTCCACCTCGGCACCGATCACGCTGTAGGCGCCGATGCTGACGTTGGCACCGATGCTGGCGGATGGATCGATCTGCGCTGTGGGGTGGATCATTTGTCGGATCTCGCCGCGCACATCAGTTCGCAGCTGGCCACTTCCTTGCCATCGACCAGCGTGCGCGCCACGAACAGGCCCATGCCGCGCATCAGGCGTTTCAGGGTCACTTCCAGACGCAACTGATCGCCAGGTACGACCGGCGCGCTGAAGCGCGCATTGTCGACCTTGACCAGATAGAACAGCGGGCTGCCCTTGTCACCCTTGAGATGCCGGCTGATCTGGGTCAGCAGGCCGGCGGTCTGCGCCATCGCCTCGACGATCAACACGCCGGGCATCACCGGATGGCCGGGGAAATGTCCCTGGAAGAATGGTTCGTTGATGGTCGCGTTCTTCAGTGCGACCACGCTGACGTCTGGCACGATCTCGATCACCCGATCCACCAGCAGGAACGGATAGCGATGCGGCAGCAACTGCTGGATCTGCTCCACGTTGATCGGCAACGTCAGGGTCCCGGTTTTCTCACTCATTGTTGCTGTCCTTCTCCAGCGCCGACAACCGGCGCGCGTACTCATCCAGATGCTTGAAGCGTGCCGCATTCTTCCGCCACTGGCGGTTTTCCTGCAGCGGCACGCCGGAAGAATATTCGCCCGGCTCGCGGATCGAGTGCGTAACCAGGCTCTTGGCGGTAATGGTAACCCGGTCGGCGAGTTCAAGATGACCGAGTACGCCCGCGTTGCCGCCGATCATGCAATATCGGCCGATTTTTGCACTGCCGGCGACCGCCGCGCAGCCGGCCATGGCAGTGTGCGCACCGACATGGACGTTGTGGGCGATCTGGATCTGGTTGTCCAGCCGTACATCCTCTTCCAGCACGGTATCGTCCAGCGCGCCGCGGTCGATCGTGGTGTTTGCGCCGATTTCGCAGTCATCGCCGATGCGCACGCCGCCAAGCTGCGGCAGCTTGATCCAGCTGCCGTGGGCGGAAGCGTTGCGATCAAAGGCGAGACCGAAGCCGTCCGAGCCGATCACGGCGCCGGGATGCACCAGCACGCGTTTGCCCAGGGTGACCCGGGTCACCAGGGTCACCCGGGCGACCAGCCGCGACTGCGCGCCGACCGTGCAAGCTTCGCCGATGATGCAATGCGGCCCCAGCACGGCACCGTCTTCGATCACCGCGGCGTCTCCGATCACGCAGCACGGGCCGATGCTGGCGCTTTGGCTGATCTGCGCGCTGGCGGCGACCACGGCGCTGGGATGTATTCCCGCCGGCGCGGCCGGCAGGCGTTCGAACAGCGCGGCGATTTTCGCGTAGGCCACATAGGGATCATGCGCGACCAGTGCGGCGACAGGGCAGCCGGCGAGATCCTCCTCGCGCAACACCACTACGCCGGCACGGGTGGCTGCCAGCTGTGCGGTGTACTTGCTGTTGGAGAGAAAGCTCAGCTGGCTGGGGCTGGCGCCTGCCAGCGTGCCGACGCCGTCGAGGCGGATGCCGCCGTCACCGTGGCAGGCCAGACCGAATCGTTCGGCGAGTTCGGCGAGGGAGTAGGTGCTGTTCGCGCTCAAGATGCTCTCCGTGAAACGGTGTTCATTGTATCGGCTCAGCCATGCCGGCGCGCTCGACGGCACCGCAAAGCAGAAAGCGCGGCATGGCCGCGCTTTCCTTGCTTCGCATGTTCGCCCGTGGCGGTCAGAACTGGCTGCCGAAGGTGAACTGGATACGCTCCTCGTAGTGGCTGTCCGATGGCTGGGTACGGAACGGCACGGCCAGGCTGATGATCAGCGGGCCGATCGGCGCCTGCCAGTGCAGCGAGATGCCCGCCGAGGCGCGCAGCGTGCTGGCGCTGAAGCTCTGGATGTTCTGGTAGGCGTTGCCGACGTCGGTGAATACCGACACGCGCGCAGTGTTGGTGTCTTTCAGGAACGGTAGCGGCAGGTAAAGCTCGGCGGTGCCGAGCACCTTGAACGCGCCGCCGACCGGCTGCGCGTAATAGCCACCGTCGCAGTAACCGTTGCTCGCCGGAGTGGTGCCATCGATGCAGACTCGCGGTCCCAGCGTGTTGTCCTGGAAGCCGCGCACGTCGCGCACGCCGCCGGAGTAGAAGTTTGCCCAGAAGGGGAAGTCCTGGCGCATGTCGGGTGGAGCGGCTTCGCCGGCGGCGGCGTAGACGGCCTTCAACGCGTCGTAGGCCTGGTCGCTGATGCCATTGCTGCCGTAGGTCTTGCCGTAACCTGCCTGGCCATCCAGATACAGCACGAAGCCCTTGCCGATCGGCCAGTAGTGGTTGATTTCGGTGGTCAGCTTCCAGTACTGCACGGTCGAGCCGGGCAGTGCGATGTCGGTCGACACGGAGATCAGGCCGCCGCGGGTCGGCGCCCAGTAGCCATTGCGGGTATCGTGGTTCCAGCCCAGCGTACCGGTCCAGGAATGAATGGTCTGGTTGCCGATTTCGTTCTGGTAATCGATCAGCATCTGCGGGCTATAGCCCGGAATCAGGTTGACCTTGTTGCTGCTGATGCCCAGGCCCACGCGGACACCGTCGGTTTCGGTGATCGGGATACCCAGGTAGCTGGAGAAGGCTTTCTGACTAGTGGAGTAGTCCGCGAAATCGGTGTTGCCGTAATCGGTCTTGGAATAGTTGGCGCTGTAACCGATGCCGATGCCGTTGTCGGTCAGGTACGGGTTGTAATAATTCATCCCGTAACTGGTGGTGTAGTAGCTGCGCGAACCGCTCACCGAGAAGCTGTCGCCGGTGCCGAAGAGGTTGTTCTGCGTGACCGAGGCATTCAGGATGATGCCTTCGAGCTGCGAATAGCCGACGCCGAACTGCATGCTGCCGGCGGACTGCTCCTCGACCTTGACGCTGATGTCGACCTGATCCTGCGTGCCTGCCACCAGTTTCTTGTCGATGTCGACCTTCTTGAAGAAGCCCAGTCGCTGCAGGCGGATCTTGGAACGGTCGATCGCCGCCTGTGAATACCAGGAGCCCTCGAGCTGGCGCATCTCGCGGCGCAGCACGCCGTCCTCGGTACGGGTATTGCCCTGGAAGATCACCCGGCGCACGTACACGCGCTGCCCCGGTTCGATGTACATGGTCAGGTCGACGGTGCGCTTGTCCTTGTCCAGCTTGGGGATCGGGGTGACCTTGGCAAAGGCGTAGCCGATATTGGCCAGCACGGCCTTGATCGCCTTCGAGCTTGCCTCGATCGCGCCACGGTTGAAGGTTTCACCCGGCTTGATGAAGATCAGCTGGCGCAAGGTCGCTTCCGGCAGGATCAATTCGCCAAGCAGCTTGACGTCGGTCACCTTGTAGATCTCGCCCTCTTTCACGCTGGCGTCGATGTACATCCCGCGCTTGTCCGGCGAGATCGAGACCTGGGTGGAGTCGACCCCGAAGTCGGCATAGCCGCGATCCATGTAGTAGGACTGCAGCTTCTCCAGGTCGCCGGAGAGTTTTTCGCGTGAATACTGGTCGTCCTTGGAATACCACGACATCAGGCCGCCGGTATCCGACTCGAAACCCTTGCGGATCTGCTTGTCGGTGAAAGCGTGGTTGCCGAGGATGTTGATTTCCTTGATCTTGGCGACTTTGCCCTCGCGGATCTCAAGGTCGATGGAGACACGGTTGCGGTCGAGCTGGGTTACGTGCGGGATCACCGACACGTTGTACTTGCCGCGGTTGTAGTACTGGCGAATCAGCTCCTGCTGCACGTTGTCCAATGCCAGCCGGTCAAACGTCTCGCCCTCGGTCAGGCCGATATCCTTCAGGCCCTTCTTCAGGTCCTCGGTCTTGATGTCATGGTTGCCGCGGATGCTCAGCTTGGCGATCGACGGCCGCTCGACCACCTTGATCACCAGGATGTTGCCGTCGCGGTCAAGCGTGACGTCGCTGAAGAACTTGGTGTTGTACAACGCACGAATGGCCCGTTGGGCCTCGTCATTGGTCAGCCGGTCGCCCTTGTTGATCGGCAGGTAGTTGTACACGGTACCGGCGGAGATGCGGCTGAGGCCGTCGATGCGGATGTCCGACACCACGAACGGGTCGAACGCGAACGCATTGGCGGAGAGGGAGGCAAGCAGGATCAGCGCGGCGATACGCTTCATCGTCGGTTCCGTTGGGTTATTTCGATGAGGCAGCCAGCGTGGCCGCCTCGATCAAGAGCATGAAACAGGGCCTGACCCTGTCTCGAAAGGGTGTTTGCACTCCGCCGGAGTGCCTGGTTTGACTTGCCGCCGCGCTGCACTGCGGATAGCGCAGGCAGGCTCGCATCGACATGCCGCGATCGCCGCTGATCATGGTCATGACAGCAGCATGCGGTGAATATCGTTGTAGAACGCCAACCCCATCAGGGTGAACAGCAACGCCAGTCCGATGTATTGACCGACGAGCATCACCTGTTCACTGACCGGGCTGCCTTTGGCCAACTCCACAAGATAATACAGCAGGTGCCCGCCATCCAGCAGCGGGATCGGCAGCAGGTTCAGGATGGCCAGGCTCAGCGACACCAGCGCCAGGAACTGCAGGAACCAGGACAGGCCCATGCTGGCTGACTGGTTGGCCACCTGGGCGATGCCGATCACGCCGGACAGGTTGTTGGCGGAGGCCTGCCCGCTGACCATCTTGCCGATCAGGTTGAAGGTTTGCGCGGTGTTGAACCACGTAGCCCGCAACGCGGCGCCGAAAGCCCGGACCGGGCCGTAGCGCAGGGTCACCTGTTCGGGCCCGGGACCACCCACACCGATCACCCAGTTGACGGGCTGGCCTTGCAGCGACTCCCGTTGGGCATCCACGGCCAACAGCATCGGTCTGCCGGCGCGCTCGATGGCCAGTTGCAAATGGGGCGACTTGGCTGCTTCGGCGGGTATCAGCTTCTGGAACACGGAGTAATCGGCGACAGGCTGGCCGTTGACCGCCACGATGCGGTCGCCGCCCTGCATGCCGGCCAGCGCAGCCGGCTTGCCCGGCAACACGTTGGCGGCAATCGCCGGGGAGGGCGCCAGGTCCAGGCCGAGTTTCTTCAGGTATTGATCGATGGGCTGACCAGCTGGCAGCTGCTCCAGCGGTATCACCAGCTGGCGCAAGCTGCCGTTGTTGCCGCGCACAGTGAGTGGCAGTGGCGTGCGCCCGAGCAGTGCATTGGCCACGCTGTCCATCGCGTCGGTGAAGGTGCCCACCGGGCGGCCATCGATGCTGAGGATGCGATCACCTGGCTGGATGCCCGCCTCGGCGGCTAGGCTGTGCGGCGCGGCGTTGACGATGGGGGCTACGTCCGGCCGGCCCAGCATGAACATCAGCCAGAACGCGGCAATCGTGAAAATCAGGTTGAAACCGGGCCCGGCCGCCACGATCGCAATGCGCTGCCACACGGATTTGCCGGTGAATTCCTGGTCGCGCAAGGCGGGATCGACTTCCCCCTCGCGCGCATCCAGCATCTTGACGTAGCCGCCGAGCGGGATCGCGGCGATCTGGTATTCGGTGCCGTCGCGGCCGATGCGCTTCCAGATCGCGTTGCCGAAGCCGATCGAAAAACGCAGCACCTTGACGCCGCAGCGGCGCGCGACCCAGTAATGGCCGAATTCATGAAAGGTCACCAGCACGCCCAGCGTGACCAGCAACCAGAACACCGAGCCGAAAAAGGAAGTCATCAAGCGCCGTAAAAGGGAGTCATCGAACCAAGGATATCAGCAAGCATTGCGCAGAATACGGCGGGCCGCCTCGCGGGCGACCCGATCGCGTTCAGCAAGGGTCCCAACATCGACCACGGCTTGCGCCGGCAGTTCCGCAAGTACGGCCTCGACCACGTCAGCGATCGACAGGAACGGCAGCGTGCCGGCCAGAAATGCGTCCACGGCAACTTCGTTGGCGGCGTTCAGCACTGCCGGGGCGTCGCCGCCGGCGCGCAGCGCGTGGAATGCCAATGCCAGGCAACGGAAGGTGGCCAGGTCCGGGGGCTCGAATTGCAGCGGTGCGCAGGCGGCCAGATTCAGGGGCGCCACACCGGCTTCGACCCGCTCCGGCCACGCCAGTGCATGGGCGATCGCGGTACGCATGTCCGGATTGCCGAGCTGGGCCAGTACCGAACCATCGACGTATTCGACCAGCGAATGCACCAGACTTTGCGGATGCACCAGCACGTCGATGGCTTCTGCCGGGGCGCCGAACAGGTGATGTGCCTCGATCACCTCCAGCCCCTTGTTCATCAGGGTCGCCGAGTCGACCGAGATCTTGCGGCCCATCACCCAGTTCGGATGCTTGCAGGCCTGCTCCGGCGTGATGTCGACCAGCTGCGACCGGCTACGGCCGCGGAACGGGCCGCCGGAGGCGGTCAGGATCAGCCGGCGCACGCCGCTGGCGCGCAGATCCGGACGTCCGCCCGGCAGGCATTGAAAGATCGCATTATGTTCGGAATCGACCGGGATCAGCGCACCACCGCCGGCCGCGACCGCCGCCAACAGCAGCGGGCCGGCCATCACGATGGATTCCTTGTTGGCCAGCAGCAAGTGTTTGCCTGCACGCGCGGCGGCCAGGGTGGAATCCAGCCCGGCGGCACCGACGATCGCCGCCACCACGGTGTCGCACAGTTCGCCGGCCGCGGCGGCAGTCAGCGCAGCATGACCGCTGGCCACTTCGCAGCGCACGCCGGCGGCGGCCAGGCGTCGTGCCAGTTCGGCCTCCAGTGCCGGATCGGCGATCACGGCCAGCTGCGGTCGATGCCGGGCGCACAGCTCGGCCAGCGCCTCGACTTGCCGGTGTGCGGTCAGCACGCTGGCACGGAAACGATCCGGGTGCCGCGCGATGACGTCGAGCGTGTTGCCGCCGATCGAGCCGGTCGCGCCAAGGACGGCGACGTGCTTCATCTCAAAGCCCCAGCAGCAACAGGCCGGCAGCGAACAGCGGCAGCGCCGCAAAGACACTGTCGAGCCGGTCCATCAGGCCGCCATGGCCGGGAAACAGGGTGCCGGAATCCTTCACCTGGGCGTGCCGCTTCATCAGGCTTTCGATCAGGTCGCCGACGATCGATATCGCCACGGTCGGCATGGCCAGCAAGGCCAGGCCGAGCAGCTGGCTTCCGCGCACGTCGAGCAGCCATCCGCCGGTCAGGGCGACCAGTACCCCGGCCACCATGGCGCCGTAGGCGCCGGCCCAGGTCTTGCCGGGACTGATCTGCGGTGCCAGCTTGCGCTTGCCGAAGAAGCGGCCGCTGAAATAAGCGCCGATGTCGGCGGCCCAAACGATCACCAGGGCGAGCAGGGTCCACCAGTGGCCGTGCGGCACTCGTTCATGGATGCTTACCAGGGCGATCCATGCCGGGAATATCACGAACGCGCCGGCCAGCAGTTTCAACATGCGGTTTTCGCTGGTCGGAGCAGCGGCGAAGGCGAAATGGCGCAGCCAAAGGCAAGCCAGCAACCACCATGCGACACCGGCAAGCAGCAGCACCGAGCTCGTGATGCCGGCATGTGCGTACCACAGCATCGAGAACACGACGGCGGCGGCGACAAGCAGGCCGATCCGGGCGGACCGGTTCTTCAGCCCGCTGAGCTGGGCCCATTCCCACAGTGCCGCGAGGAACGCCGCTGCGCAGATCAGTGCGAACACCGAAGTCGATGGCAGCAGGATGATCAGGATCGCCAGCGGTGCAAGCAGCAGGGCGGTGAGGGTGCGCTGTAGCAGCATCGGAATCCTTAAGGAGCGGCGGCGATCTGCTCGCCGGTGCGACCGTAACGACGCTCGCGACGGGCATAGTCCTCGATGGCCCGGCGCAGGCAAGCCTGGTCGAAGTCCGGCCACAAGGTGTCGGTAAAGTACAACTCGGCGTACGCCGCCTGCCACAACAGGAAATTGCTGATGCGGCATTCGCCGCCGGTACGGATGAACAGATCCAGCGGCGGCAGCTCGGCCAGGCTTATCCACCGGTTCAGCCGGGCCTCGTCGATCTGGTCGGGGCGCAGCTCGCCGCGGAGCACGGCTTCCGCCGCCAGGCGACTGGCTTGCACGATGTCCCAGCGGCCGCCGTAGTTCACCGCGATGTTCACGTGCAGCCGGTCGTTGCCGGCCGTGCGGCTCATCGCCAGCTGCATGCGCTGGCGCAACGGTTCGTCAAACGCGCTCAGGTCGCCGATGAAGCGCAGGCGCACGCCGTTGGCGTGCAGCTCGTCGACTTCCTTGTCCAGTGCGCGCACGAACAGGCTCATCAAGGCGCCCACCTCGTCCTGCGGGCGCTGCCAGTTTTCGCTGGAGAACGCGAACAGGGTCAGCGCATGCACGCCTTCGCGCATGCAGGATTCGATCGCGGCACGCACGGCCTTGCGCCCGGCATTGTGGCCAAAGCTGCGCGGACGATGGCGAGCCCGGGCCCAGCGACCGTTGCCATCCATCACGATGGCGATGTGGCGCGGAATCTGCGAGGCCTTGCCCTTGGTCATGCGAGGAGGAACCGTGATGGCCCGGTCAGAGGGCCATCAGCTCCTCTTCCTTCGCCTTGACCACGGCGTCGACGTCCTTGACGGCCTTGTCGGTGAGCTTCTGGATTTCATCGTCGACGCGGCGGTCATCGTCCTCGGTGATCAGCTTTTCCTTGAGCAGATCCTTGACCTGCTGCAAGGCATCGCGGCGCACGTTGCGGATTGCGATCTTCGCGTTCTCGCCTTCATGGCCGACGTGCTTGGCCAGTTCCCGGCGGCGCTCTTCGGTGAGCGCGGGCATGTTGAGGCGGATCACCGTGCCGGCGGTGGTCGGCGTGATGCCGATGTCCGAGGCCATCAGGGCTTTTTCGATCGGTGCCACCATGGTCTTCTCCCATGGTGTGATGATGATCGTGCGGGCATCGGCCAGCGATACCGAGGCGACCTGGGTCAACGGCATGTCGGCGCCGTAGTAAGGCACCTTGATGTGCTCCACCAGCGCGGTGCTGGCGCGGCCGGTACGCAGGCGGGTGAGGTCGTGCTTGAGCGAGTCGATGCTCTTGCCCATGCGGGTCTGGGCATCGGTTTTGATGTCGTTGAGCATGTGGCGTGTCCCGGTGAATCTGGCAACGTTCGATTATAGCAGTGCCGGCAGCTGCAGCCTGGCGCCGGAGAATGTTTCGGCGAGTTCAGCCGCCGTCGACCAGGGTGCCGATCGCTTCGCCGTGCATGATCCGCATCAGGCTGCCCGGCACGGTCATGTCATAGATGCGCAGCGGCATGTCGTGGTCGCGGCACAGCGCGATCGCGGCGGTGTCCATGACGGCCAGCTTGCGCTCGATCACATCGTCGTAGCTGAGCCGTTCGTAGCGGGTGGCATCCTGGTGCTTGGCCGGATCGGCGGTGTATACGCCGTCCACCTTGGTTGCCTTCAGCAGCAACTCGGCGCCCACTTCCACCGCACGCAGGGCCGCAGCCGAATCGGTGGTGAAGAACGGGTTGCCGGTGCCGGCGGCGAACAGCACGATGCGCCCCTTCTCGATGTGGCGGATCGCACGACGGCGGATGAAATCCTCGGAGACGTCATGGATCTGGATCGCGCTCATCACGCGGGCGAAGCCGCCGCGCCGCTCGATCGCATCCTGCATGGCCAGTGCGTTCATCACCGTGGCCAGCATGCCCATGTGGTCGCCGGTAACCCGGTCCATGCCGGCGGCAGCGAGGCCGGCGCCGCGGAAAATGTTGCCGCCGCCGATCACCACGCCGATCTGGATGCCGGCGCGTTGCACCTCGATGATCTCGTCGGCAAGGCGGCCGATCACCTTCGGGTCGATGCCGTAATCGGCGTCGCCCATCAATGCCTCACCGGAGAGCTTGAGCAGGATGCGGCGGTACTTGGGCTGGTCGCTCATGAAATCTCCGGATTTGTGTGGGGCAAACCGCTGCATTGTAGCGGTAGCGGGCTCCTGCCGGAACGCTGGCCTCGGGCTGTCGCTGCAATGGCCGCAAACTTCCCGCCGCCACGAATCGGATGGCGGCGTGATTTCGTGAGCGGCGCACCCATGAAAAAGCCGCGGTTTCCCGCGGCTTTTTCGCAGCCTGATGGCGCGGAGCGGCTTAGACCTGCATCGCCTTGGCCACTTCGGCCAAGTAGTCTTCCTGGACCTTCTCGATGCCTTCGCCGACGGCCAGACGGGCCACCGAGATGACATCCGCGCCTTCCTTCTTCAGCGCGTCTGCGACGGTCGTGTTGGTGTCCAGCACGTACGGCTGACCGAGCAGGGTGACTTCGGCGATGATCTTGTGGACCTTGCCGGCGACAATCTTCTCGAGGATCTCGGCCGGCTTGGCCTTTTCCTTGTCGGACATCTGGCTCAGCGCAATGTCCTTTTCCTTGGCCAGGAACTCGGCGGGAACGTCATCGGCGCGGACATAGGCCGGGTTCATCGCGGCGACATGCATCGCGATGCCCTTGGCCAGCTCCTCGGAGCCGCCCTTGAGTGCGACCAGCGCGCCAATGCGGCCGCCGTGGGTGTAGCTGCCGATCACGCCATCAGTCTTGACGACGGCCATGCGGCGCACGTCGATCTTCTCGCCGATGGTGGCAATCAGGACCTTGGCGGCTTCCTCGACGTTGCTGGCACCCGGGTAGGCGGCAGCCTTCAGCGCGTCGATGTCGGCGGCGCCGGAATTCAGCGCGACGTCGGCGACGGTGTCGCTGAACTTCAGGAAGCTGGCATCTTTGCCGACGAAGTCGGTCTCGCAGTTGATCTCGACCAGCACGGCCTTGCCCGGTACCTGGGCGGCCACGATGCGGCCTTCGGCGGCGATGCGGCTGGCCTTCTTGTCGGCCTTGGCCAGGCCGGACTTGCGCAGCCATTCCATCGCGATCTCGATGTCGCCGTTGTTCTCGACCAGCGCCTTCTTGCATTCCATCATGCCGGCGCCGGACCGCTCGCGCAGATCCTTGACCAGTTGGGCGGAAATATTGCTCATCGGTAGTCCTCTAATGCTTTGATGGCGCCGCGGCAAGGCATGCCGCGGCGCGTTATCGCTTGTTGATCCGACGTCGAAGCGTCGTGATCGCGCTTACTTGGCGGGTGCGCCGTCGTTGCGCGGGCCACGACCGCCATCACGACGCGGAGCGCCGGCGCCCTTCTTCGGGGCGGCGTCGCGGCGCGGGCCGGACGGCTTGCGATCGATCTTGGCGACCGGGTTGCCTTCCTCGTCCAGCTCGACGAAGTCGTTGGCGTCGCCCTGGGCGGCGGCCGGGGCGGCAGCCTTGCCTTCGAGGATCGAGTCGGCGGCGGCGCGGGCGTACAGCTGGATCGCGCGGATCGCGTCGTCATTGCCCGGGATGGCGTAGTCGACCAGTTCCGGATTGTAGTTGGTGTCGACCACGGCGATCACCGGGATGCCGAGCTTCTTGGCTTCCTGCACGGCGATGTCTTCGTGGCCGATGTCGATCACGAACAGCGCGTCGGGCAGACGGTTCATGTCCTTGATGCCGCCCAGCGAGGCCTGTAGCTTGTCGCGCTCGCGGCGGCGGGCCAGCACTTCGTGCTTGACCAGCTTGTCGAAGCTGCCATCGGTCTCGGCCGCTTCCAGTTCCTTCAGGCGCGAGACGGACTGCTTGACGGTGCGGAAGTTGGTCAGCATGCCGCCGAGCCAGCGCGAGGTGACGAACGGCATGCCGGCGCGTGCGGCCTCTTCGGCCAACGGCTCGCGGGCCGAACGCTTGGTGCCGACGAACAGCACGGTGCCGCGCTTCTGCGCCAGGCCCGACAGGAAATTCATCGCGTCGGTGAACAGCGGCAGGGTCTTTTCGAGATTGATGATGTGGATCTTGCCGCGCGCGCCGAAGATGTACGGCGCCATCTTGGGGTTCCAGTAACGGGTCTGGTGACCGAAATGGACGCCGGCTTCGAGCATCTGGCGCATGGTGACTTGTGCCATGGGTGTAACTCCTTGCAGTGGTCCTTGAAGGACCTGGGGGTTGGGACCTCCACGCATCCCCGGCTTCGACCGCGGCTTGCCCGATTTTTATGGTGGACAGGCCGCAGCACCCCGAAGGCGGTGCCGATACGTGTGTGGCGTTGGTTTGGGCTTGTACCGCAGCGCGGTTACAATTCCGGTTCGCTTTGCAGGTTGATCGGGGCGCGAAACGCTCCATGCGATCTGCAAAACTCCGAAATTGTAGCCGGTGTACCGGCAGGGCGGCAAGTCACTGACGGAATTCAGTATTGAATTGCGGGACTTGCAGCATCATCTAGGCGAAATCATGGCTATTACCCTGAAAACTCCCGAGGACCTCGAAGGCATGCGTGTTGCCGGCAAGCTGGCGGCCGAAGTGCTGGCGATGCTGAAGGAGCACGTGAAGCCCGGCGTCACCACCGAGGAGCTGGACCGGCTGGCCTACGAGCACATCGTCAACGTGCAGAAGGCGATTCCGGCCAATGTGGGCTACCACGGCTTCCCGAAGACCCTGTGCACTTCGGTCAACCACGTGATCTGCCATGGCATTCCGAACGAGGGCAAGGTGCTCAAGGACGGCGACATCGTCAACCTCGACGTCACCGTGATCAAGGACGGCTGGCACGGCGACACCAGCCGCATGTACATCGCCGGCACGCCGTCGGTGCTGGCCAAGCGGCTGGTCGATACGACGTACGAGGCGATGATGCGCGGTATCCAGGCCGTGCGCCCGGGCGCCACGCTGGGCGACGTCGGTCACGCGATCCAGCAGCATGCCGAGGCGGCCGGTTTTTCGGTGGTGCGCGAATACTGTGGTCACGGCATCGGCAAGGTCTATCACGACGAGCCGCAGGTGCTGCACTACGGCAAGCCCGGCACCGGTGTCGAATTGAAGAAGGGCATGACCTTCACCATCGAGCCGATGATCAACGCCGGCAAGCCGCAGACCAAGCAGCTGCCCGACGGCTGGACCGTGGTGACCAAGGACCATTCACTCTCGGCGCAGTGGGAACACACCATTGCGGTGACCGACGACGGTTTCGAGATACTCACGGCGTGGCCGGACGCCTGAAGGCGCAGCCATAAGCGCGATGCGGAATCATAGGCCCGGGCAGGCCGACAGGCGCTTGCGGAGTTCCATCTGACCATGTTGCCGACACCAGGTCGTGTTGTGTTGCCGCCACTGCCGCGCCTGCCTGTGGCGGTGCCGCGCTCGGGCGTTTCCGCCGAAGCGCGCCGTGCCTTGCGCCAGTTGCTGGGAGACGTCGACCGGGCACTCGCCACTGCGTTCAGGGATGGTGCCGATGCCAGTGTCCTGGCGCGACGCCGCGGCGAGTCGGTCGAGCGGGTGGTGGCGCACGTGTGGATGGCCTGTCTCGGCGAGGTCAGCGAGGCGGCGCTGTTCGCGGTCGGCGGTTTCGGTCGCGGCCTGCTGTTTCCTTATTCGGATGTGGACCTGCTGGCGCTGGTGGAAACGCCCGAGCCGGCGCGCCTGCGTGCGCTGGAGCAGTTCTTTGCCACGTTGTGGGATGTCGGCCTCAAGGTCGGTCATGCCGTGCGCGATCCTGTGCAATGCCGCGCGTTGGCGGCTCAGGACGCCAGCGTCTTCACCAGTTTGCTGGATGCGCGGCGGCTGGCCGGTGACCGGGCGCTGGATGCCCGGCTGCGTGCCATCGTCGATGATCCCGCGTTATGGCCGCCGCGCGAGTATCTGGCCGCGCGGCTGGCCGAGCGCGACGCGCGGCACGCCCGTTACGACGACACCGCCTACAACCTCGAGCCCAATCTCAAGGACGGCCCGGGTGGCCTGCGCACGCTCGATTCGTTGCGCTGGATGGCCCGGCGGCTGGCGCACGTGGACGACCTGCATGGCATGGTGACGGAGGGGTTGCTCGATCCTGCCGAACAGGCTGCGCTGGAACAATCCGAAGCCACGCTGCGTCGTTATCGCTACGCACTGCATCTGGAGGCTGGCCGTCCCGAGGAGCGGCTGCTGTTCGACTATCAGCGCGCGCTGGCCACGCGGCTGGGGTTCGAGGACGAACACGAGAAAAACCTCGGCGTCGAGCAATTCATGCAGGGTTATTACCGTGCGGCCAGCCAGGTCGAGCGGCTCGGGGTGCAGGTGGCCGAACGTTTCGAGGAAATGCTCGAGCAACCGGGCACGGCTGAGCCGGTCGGCAGCGACTTCGTGCGCTATGGCAAACGGTTGGCGGCGCGGGACCCGCAACTGTTCATGCAACGACCCGCTGCGCTGGTGGAAATCTTCATCGCCCGGCTGGATCAGCCGGGCGTGGCCGGCTTCAGTGCCGACACCATGCGCCGCATTCACCAGGCGACCGCCGTGCATGGTGGTGCGCTGGCGGATGACCGCGACGTGCTGGCGGCTTTCCTGCAACTGCTGCGGCGCGGGGCGCCGGCGGTGGAGGCCTTGTGGCGGATGAACCGGCACGGCTTGTTGGCTGCGATCCTGCCGGCCTTCGGCAAGGTATTCGGCCGCATGCAGTACGACCTGTTCCATGTCTACACGGTCGACGAACATACCTTGCGCGTGCTGCGCAACATGGCGCGGTTTGCCGACCCGGCGGCACAGCGCGAGTTTCCGCTGGGTTGCGAAATCTGGTCGGGATTGCCCACGCCGGAAGTGCTGTTGCTGGCCGCGCTGTTCCACGATATCGCCAAGGGTCGCGGGGGTGATCACTCGGTGCTGGGCGAGGAGGAGGCGCGCGATTTCTGCACACGGTTGGCTCTGCCACCTGGCGATGTCGAGCGCGTCGCATGGCTGGTGCGCTGGCATCTGCTGATGAGCACCACCGCGCAGCGCCAGGACATCACCGATCCGGACGTGGTGCACCGGTTTGCCGAACAGGTCGGCAGTCGCGAGCGGCTGGGTCAGCTGTACCTGCTGACGATTGCCGACATCATCGGTACCAGCCCGCGACTGTGGAATGGCTGGAAGGACCGTCTGCTCTCCGACCTGTGCACCGCCACCCGCTATGCCCTGCGCAGTGACGTGGAACTGCCGCGTGACATCGGTGTGCGCGTGCAGGAATGCTCCGAATACGCGCTGGCGCTGCTGATGAACGAGGGGCATGCGGAAGCGGATGTCGTCAGAGTCTGGGCCGACTTCCCGCAGCTCAGCTTCCTGCGCCACCGGCCCGAGCAGATCGCCTGGCAGGCCGCCGCGATCCTGCACGCGCAAGGTTCGGTGCCGCTGGTCGCCGTGCATCCGTTGTCGGTACGTGGCAGTACCGAACTGTTTGTCTACGCGCCTGATCGCGATGGCCTGTTCGCGACCGTCACCGCCGTGCTGGATCGCCTGCGCTTCTCGGTGATGGAGTCGCGCATCCTCAGCTCGCCGACCGGGATGGCACTGGATACGTTCCTGCTGCTGGATGCGGACAGCCAGCAGCCGGTCAGCACCGCCCGCGCCGAAGAGCTGCAGCAGCGGTTGCAACGTGCATTGACGCAATCCAGCGGCGTACAGCCGAGCAGGCGCGGCATGTCGCGCCATCAGAAACATTTCCAGATGGCCCCGCAGATCAGTTTCCACGCGGCGGGCGACCGCACCCAGCTGGCCCTGATCGGCGCCGATCGGCCCGGCTTGCTGGCCGCCGTGGCACAGGTCATGTTTCACGCCGAAGTGCGCGTGCACGACGCGCGCATCGCGACGTTCGGCGAGCGCGTGGAGGATTTCTTCCAGCTGACCGACCGCCACGATGCGCCGCTCGGCGCCGCGCAACAGGAGCGCTTGCTGCAGGCGCTGCTGGAGCGGATCGGCGTCACCAGGTACTGAGTGCCGCAGTGCCAGCGTGAGCAGACGGCCCCGCGCTATCATCCCGCTCGCTGCGTATTGCAGCGCTTGCCGGTGATTCCGTCGTGGCCTATCTGTTGATCAAATCGTTGCACCTGCTGTTCGCCATCGCCTGGATGGCCACGGTGTTCTATCTGCCGCGGATCCTGGTGAATCTGGCCGAGTCGGCCAGTGAGCCCGACGTGCAGGCGCGGCTGCAGCTGATGGGGCGACGCCTGTACAAGTTCGGCCACAATATGTTCGGTATCGCGTTCCTGTTCGGGTTGACGTTGTGGCAGGGCTGGCGCGTGTTTCCCGGGGCGTTGCCAAACATGGTGGCTTCGATGCACTGGATCGATGCCAAGCTGACCTTGGTGGCCTTGCTGCTGGCGTATTTCATATGGTGCGGCCGCATGCTCAAGCGCAGCGAGAAGGGCGGCGCGCTGCCCTCGTCACGTACCTTGCGCTGGTTCAACGAGTTGCCGGTGCTGCTCTTGCTTGGGGTGATCTACCTGGTGATCGCCAAGCCCTTCTGAGGCCTTCCTCGGCGGCGCGATCAATCCTTCGCGTGGTACTCGCGATACCACGCGACGAAGTTCTCGACGCCTTGCTCGATACTGGTGGTCGGCGCATAGCCGACATCCCGGCGCAGCGCGGACACGTCAGCCCAGGTGTCAGGCACGTCACCTGGCTGCATGGGTAGTAGGCGCTTTTCGACGGTGCGCCCGAGGTGCTGTTCCAGCAATTCGATGAAGCGCAGCAACTGCACCGGCTGGTCGTTGCCGATGTTGTAGACACGATACGGGGCATTCGAGGTGCCGGGATTCGGCAGCTCGGCGTTGTAGTTGAGGTCCGGTTCGGCGGAATGATCGAGCGCGCGGATCACGCCTTCGACGATGTCGTCGATGTAAGTGAAGTCACGGCTGTGGTTGCCGTGGTTGAACACATCGATCGGTTCGCCGCGGCTGATCCGGTCGGCAAACAGGATCGGCGACATGTCCGGTCGCCCCCACGGCCCGTAGACGGTGAAGAAGCGCAGGCCGGTGGTGGGCAGGCCGTACAGATGGCTGTAGGTATGCGCCATCAACTCGTTCGCCTTCTTGCTGGCGGCGTACAGGCTGACCGGGTGATCGACCGCATCCTCCACGGCGAACGGCAGTTTGCGGTTGGCGCCGTAGACCGAGCTGGACGAGGCGTAGACCAAATGCTCGACGCCGCCATGCCGGCAGGCCTCGAGGATGTTGACAAAGCCGACCAGGTTGCTTTGCACATAGGCGCGCGGATTCTGCAGTGAATAGCGCACGCCGGCCTGTGCGGCAAGATTCACCACCCGCTGCGGCTTGAATGTGGCGAACGCGCGATCCACCGCGGCAGCGTCGGCAAGGTCGGCGCGTTGATGGGTATAGTTCGGATGCTCGGCGAAGCGCGCCAGTCGGGCTTCCTTCAGCGCCGGATCGTAGTAATCGTTGTGGTTGTCGTAACCGTAAACCACATCGCCGCGTGCCAGCAGACGCTGCGCCAGGGCGGCGCCGATGAAGCCGGCGGTGCCGGTAACCAGAATGCGCATGGACGATCCTCGGGATGACTCGTTCAATTCTATCGCTGAAGGTCCATTCGCATGGCCGTATTGGCGAGGATTGACAGGCAATTTGGGCTAAACTAGCGTTTCGGCATTATCCACAAGACCTAAGGTGGCCCGCGCTTCGCCGGCCGAGTGTGCGACATGGCAACTACACGCTGCTCCCGCTGATACCCACGACGCCTTGTGCTTTTATTTGAAGAAGGGCGGATGCCCTTTTTTGCTTTTCAGAGAATGCTTCCCATGATTGAGATCACCCTACCCGACGGCAGCAAGCGGCCGTTCGATCATCCCGTTACCGTGCAGGACGTGGCCGCCTCGATTGGCGCCGGTCTGGCCAAGGCCACCCTGGCCGGCAGGGTTGACGGTCAGCTGGTGGATGCCAGCTTCCTGATCGAGCGCGATGCCAGCCTGCAGATCGTCACCGACAAGAGTCCCGAGGCGCTGGAAATCCTGCGCCATTCCACCGCGCACCTGATGGGGCAGGCCGTGCAGCGGCTGTATCCCGGCGCGCAGGTCACGATCGGCCCGGTGATCGACAACGGCTTCTTCTACGATTTCGCCTACGAGCGCCCGTTCACGCCCGACGACCTGCCGAAGATCGAGGCGGAGATGGAAAAGATCGTCGCCGAGCAGTTGCCGGTGACGCGCAGCGTGAAGTCGCGCGACGAGGCGGTGGCGTTCTTCCGCGGCCTGGGCGAAAACTACAAGGCCGAGATCATCGAGTCGATTCCGTCCGACGAGTCGCTGTCGCTGTATTCGCAAGGCGAATTCACCGATCTTTGCCGTGGTCCGCACGTGCCGAACACCGGCAAGCTGCGCGCGTTCAGGCTGATGAAAGTGGCTGGCGCGTACTGGCGCGGCGATTCCAACAACGCGATGCTGACCCGCATCTATGGCACGGCGTGGTTGAACGACAAGGACCTGAAGGCTTACCTGCTGCAGCTCGAAGAGGCCGAGAAGCGTGACCATCGCAAGATCGGCAAGCAGCTCGACCTGTTCCACCAGCAGGAAGAAAGCCCGGGCATGGTGTTCTGGCATCCGAACGGCTGGGCGATCTGGCAGGCGGTGGAGCAGTACATGCGCGGCGTGTACAAGCGCAGCGGCTACCAGGAAGTGCGCTGCCCGCAGGTGCTGGACGTGTCGCTGTGGAAGAAGTCAGGGCACTGGGACAACTACGCCGAGAACATGTTCTTCACCGAGTCGGAGAAGCACACTTACGCGCTGAAGCCGATGAACTGTCCCGGCCATGTGCAGGTGTTCAACACCGGCCTGCACAGCTACCGCGAGTTGCCGATCCGCTACGGCGAATTCGGTGGTTGCCACCGCAACGAGCCGTCTGGCGCGCTGCACGGCATCATGCGCGTGCGTGCGTTCACCCAGGACGACGGCCACATCTTCTGCACGGCCGAGCAAATCGAGTCGGAGGTCACTGCGTTCCACCGCCAGGCGATGCAGGTCTACGCGGATTTCGGTTTCGAGGATCTCGGCCTGAAGATCGCGCTGCGCCCGGACAAGCGCATCGGCGACGACGCGGTGTGGGATCGTGCGGAGGCGGCCTTGCGTGCGGCGTTGTCCGCCGCCGGCGTGGCCTGGGAGGAGTTGCCGGGCGAGGGTGCGTTCTACGGCCCGAAGATCGAGTACCACATGAAGGATTCGATCGGCCGCGCCTGGCAGGTCGGCACCATGCAGGTCGATTTCATGATGCCCGAGCGCCTGGGCGCCGAGTACGTGGACGAGCACTCACAGAAACAGCATCCGGTGATGCTGCACCGGGCGATCGTGGGCTCGATGGAGCGCTTCATCGGCATCCTGATCGAGCACCATGCCGGCCTGCTGCCCCCCTGGCTGGCCCCGGTACAGGCGGTGGTGCTCAATATCACCGACGCGCAGGGCGATTATGTGAGCCAGGTGACGCAAACCCTTGTCGACAAAGGTTTCCGGGTACAATCGGATTTGCGCAACGAGAAAGTCGGCTATAAAATCCGCGAACATACGATGCAGAAAGTGCCTTATCTCCTCGTGGTCGGTGACCGCGAGAAAGAGACAGGTGCGGTTTCCGTACGTACCCGTTCGGGCGAGGATCTGGGCAGCATGCCGCTGGCCGATTTCGTTGAGCGACTGGTGACCGAAACACGGCGCTGAGCGCCGAGCGGTCAGTTTCATTACTTCTTCTGGAGGATCGTGGTATCGCTACCACCGACAACAAGGGCAATCGTCGTAACCTGGAAATCCGCGTTCCGCGGGTGCGTGTAATCGGCGCGGATGCCGAGCAGCTTGGTATCCTGACCCGTGACGAGGCACTGGCCATGGCGCAGGAAGCGGGCATGGATCTGGTCGAGATCCAGCCCAACGGCGACCCGCCGGTCTGCCGCATCATGGATTACGGCAAGTTCAAGTTCGAAGCCCAGAAGAAGGCGCAGGCCGCCAAGAAGAAGCAGAAGCAGGTCGAGATCAAGGAAGTGAAGTTCCGTCCGGTCACGGACGTGGGCGACTACCAGATCAAGCTGCGCAACATGCTTCGCTTCCTCGAGGAAGGCGACAAGGTCAAGGTCACCATCCGTTTCCGCGGCCGCGAGATGTCGCATCAGGATCTAGGCCAGAACCTGGCCAAGAAGATCCAGGAAGACGTTGGCGAGAACGGCCAGATCGAGTCGTTTCCACGGCTCGAAGGGCGCCAGATGGTCATGATGATCGGCCCCAAGAAGAAGCAATAAGACTCTTTTATCCCCTCTCCTCCTGGGAGAGGGCTGGGGTGAGGGCTCAAGGCTGGCCTCAAGCCCACAAGCCCGGCTTCCGCGCAGGCCCTGCACGCTCACCTCAATCCTCTTCCAAGGGTAGAGGAGGCAATCGTCAGCATTTCGTGCTGGCATTGAGCCTAATGAACCCGTACAATCACGGGTTCGACCCGCATGGAAGGGTCGTGAACCGATCGTGGCAGGACGGAAAGTGTGGCTCGGTTCCTTCGGGAATGGTCACCGCCTGATCAGTCAGAAACCAGATACGGAGCATTCTCATGCCCAAGATCAAGACCAACCGGGCGGCGGCGAAGCGTTTTCGCAAGACCGCGTCGGGCAAGTTCAAGGCAGGCCACGCGTTCAAGTCGCACATCCTGACCAAAAAGTCGACCAAGCGTAAGCGCGGTCTCCGTGCCACCAACCACGTCAAGGCTTGCGACACCAAGGGTGTAGCACGCATGTTGCCGTACTTGTAAGGCGAGGAGATAAACCATGGCTCGTGTAAAGCGTGGCGTTACCGCCCGTCGTCGTCACAAGAAAATCATCGGTCGTGCCAAGGGCTATTACAACGCCCGCCGCAAGGTCTTCCGCGTTGCCAACCAGGCCGTCATCAAGGCCGGTCAGTACGCCTATATCGGCCGCAAGCAGCGCAAGCGCCAGTTCCGCGCCCTGTGGATCGTCCGTATCAACGCCGCTGCGCGCATGTTCGGCCTGTCCTACAGCCGCCTGATCAATGGCCTGAGCAAGGCCGGGATCACGGTTGACCGCAAGGTGCTGGCCGACATCGCCGTGCACGACATCAAGGCGTTTGGCGTGATTGCCGAGAAAGCGAAGGCCAGTCTGGCCGCTTGATCGTCGGACGCTCCTGCGTCAGCGCGATATGATGTAAAGCAAGCGGGGAGGAGGCCATGGTCTCCTCCCCGTTTTCGTTTCTGTGGATCCTCAAGCCGGAATCGCATCGATGGATGATCTGGACAGCCGCGCCACGCAGGCGCTGGCCGAAATAGACAAGGCCGACACGCTGGAGGCGCTTGATGCACTGCGCGTCAGCCTGCTGGGCAAGAGCGGTATTGTCACCGCTGCGCTGAAGGCGCTGGGTGCGTTGGCGCCGGACGAGCGCAAGGCGCGCGGTGCCGAGGTGAACCGGGTCAAGGATCGCCTCGCCGATGCACTGGCTGCCCGCAAGCAGGTGCTGGAGCAGGCCGAGCTGGATCGTCGCCTCGCCTCCGAGAAGCTCGACATCAGCCTGCCCGGACGCGATGGCGAACGCGGTGGCATCCATCCGATCACGCGTGCGCTGGAGCGCATCGCGGCGATCTTCGCGCGGCTCGGTTATCAGCGTGCCGACGGTCCGGAGATCGAGGACGACTGGCACAATTTCGAGGCGCTGAATTTCCCGCCGCACCATCCGGCGCGCGCCATGCACGACACCTTCTACTTCGGCGACGGACGGCTGCTGCGCACGCATACCTCGCCGGTGCAGATCCGCTCGATGATCGGTCGGCAGCCGCCGATCCGCATCATCGCGCCGGGCAAGGTCTACCGCAGCGATTCGGACCAGACCCACTCGCCGATGTTCCACCAGATCGAGGGTTTGCTGGTCGACGAAACGTCCAGCTTCGCCGATCTCAAGGGCACGTTGTCCGAATTCATCCGCGCGTTCTTCGAGCGCGATTTCGAGATGCGTTTCCGCCCCAGCTATTTCCCCTTTACCGAGCCCTCGGCCGAAGTGGACATTCGCTGGGACGCCGAAGACGGTTCCACCCGTTGGCTGGAGGTGCTCGGCTGCGGCATGGTGCACCCGACCGTGCTGGCCAACTGCGGCATCGATCCGGAGCGCTATACAGGTTTCGCCTTCGGTCTCGGTGTGGAGCGCTTTGCGATGTTGCGTTACGGCGTCTCCGATCTGCGCGCGTTCTTCGAGAACGACCTGCGCTTCCTGAAGCAATTCGCGTAACTGCCGGGTAGGAAACGACACGATGAAATTTTCCGAGAACTGGCTGCGCGAGCTGGTCGAGATCAAGGCCGATCGCGCCGCACTGGCCCATGCGCTGACCATGGCTGGGCTGGAAGTGGAGGAACTGACCGTGCTGGGCGAAGGCCTGGCCGGCGTGGTGGTGGCCGAGATCGTCGCCGCCGAGAAGCATCCCGAAGCCGATCGACTGCAGGTGTGCAAGGTGGACGCGGGGCAGGGCGAGTTGCTGCAGATCGTCTGTGGCGCGCCGAATGCGCGCGTCGGCATCAAGGTGCCGCTGGCCATGGTGGGTGCGACCCTGCCGGGTGGCATGTCGATCAAGGCGGCCAAGCTGCGTGGCGTGGAATCGTTCGGCATGCTCTGTTCGGCCAAGGAGCTGGGCATCGACGCCGATGCTTCCGGCCTGCTTGAGCTGCCGCTGGATGCACCGGCAGGTCAGTCGCTCGCTGAATATCTGGGCTTGCCCGACGCCAGCATCGAGCTGAAGCTGACGCCGAACCGTCCCGACTGCCTTGGCCTGGTGGGGCTGGCGCACGATGTCGCAGCGCTGTTTGGCAGCGCAGTGAAAGTGCCGGCACAGGCTGCTGCGGCAGTTACCGGCGCAGCACGCCGTGGCATCCGGCTCGAAGCCGGCAAGGATGCGCCGCGCTATCTGGGCCGCATCGTCGAGGGTGCCGACCCATCCGCACGGACCCCGCTGTGGCTGGCCGAGCGCCTGCGCCGTTCCGGCCTGCGCCCGATCAGTGCGGTGGTCGACATCACCAACTACGTGATGTTGGAACTGGGCCAGCCGCTGCATGCATTCGACAACGACACGCTGCAGGGCGACATCGTGGTGCGTCATGCGCACCCTGGCGAAACACTGAAGTTGCTCGATGGATCGAGCGCAAAACTCGATGCCGGCTTCGTGTTGATCGCCGACGAACACAAGTCGCTCGCGGTGGCCGGCGTGATGGGTGGCTACGACTCGCGTGTCGCCGATGGCACCCGCAACATCTTCCTGGAATCCGCACACTTCGCACCGGCCGCGATCATGGGGCGTGCACGCAAGCTCGGCATGCACACCGATGCCTCGCACCGCTTCGAGCGCGGGGTCGATCCCGAATTGCCGCGTCGTGCGCTGGAACGTGCCACCGAGCTGTTGCTGTCGATTGCCGGCGGCGATGCCGGCCCGGTGCTGGTCGCCGAGAATCTGGCTGACCTGCCAAAACCGGCCACCGTGGTGCTGCGCCGGGCACGCCTCAGGCGCGTGCTGGGCGTGGATGTTGCCGATGCCGAAGTGGCGCGCATTTTCACGGCGCTGGGCATGCGGGTCGAGGTGCATGCCGAGGGTTGGCAGATCACCGCGCCCAGCAGCCGCTTCGACATCGAGCGCGAGGAAGACCTCGTCGAGGAAGTGGCGCGGATCTTCGGCTACGACAACATTCCCACGCATTCGCCGGCCGGTGCGCTGGCACTGGCGATCGAGCCGGAAGCGCGTATCAACGAGCTGGCGCTGCGCGAGCAACTGGCCGCTCGGGGCTATTACGAAGCGGTGAACCTGTCCTTCGTTCCCGCCGAGCTGCTGGCGCGCTGGGGCTTCACCGAACGACTGGTGCCGCTGGCCAATCCGCTGTCCGCCGATCTGGCGATCATGCGTCCGTCACTGCTGCCGGGCCTGATCGAGGCGTTGCGGCATAACCGTGCGCGCCAGCAGGAGCGCGTGCGCTTGTTCGAGGTGGCCCGGGTATTTGCGGCGGGCGATCCGCCGGTGGAGACCCCGAGCCTGGCCATCGTTGCCTGCGGCAACGCGCATGGCGAACAATGGGGCGAGCCGTCCCGTCAGTTCGACTTCCACGATCTCAAGGGTGATCTGGATGCCCTGATTGCCTGGGGCGGTGAGCCGCAGCGCTGGTCGGTGCATGCCGACGACCTGCCGCCCTGGCTGCATCCGGGCCGTGGCGCACGAGTGGCGCGCGATGGCGAAACCGTCGGTTACCTCGGTGCGTTGCATCCGCAGCTGGCCAAAGTGCTGGATCTCGGCGCCGACGTGCACGTGCTGGAAATGGCGCTGGAGCCGCTGTTGGCACGCCGCCTGCCATTGGCACAGCCGGTTCCGCGATTTCCTGCGGTGCGCCGGGACATTGCGATGGATCTGCCGGAAGAGATCAGCTGGTCACAGATTGAGCAGGCGGTTCGCGGCAGTCTCGGCACGCGGCTGCAGGAATTGCGGCTGTTCGACCGCTACAGTGGCAAAGGGGTCGAAGCAGGCCGAAAAAGTCTCGCTATGGGCTTGATTTTACAGGACGCTTCACGCACGCTTACTGACGACGACGCGGACCGCTGCGTACGTGAAGCGATCGCTGTGTTGGAGCAGACATGCAAGGCAAAGCTGCGAGGATGAGATGGCGCTGACCAAGGCGGAAATGGCCGAGCGGCTTTTCCTCGATGTGGGCCTCAACAAGCGTGAGGCGAAAGAATTCGTGGACGCCTATTTCGAGGTCGTCCGTGGGGCGCTGGAAAACGGCGAGCAGGTGAAGTTGTCCGGTTTCGGCAATTTCGATCTGCGACTGAAGAACCAGCGACCGGGACGCAACCCGAAAACCGGCGAGGAGATTCCGATCTCCGCGCGCCGTGTGGTGACGTTCCGGCCGGGGCAGAAACTCAAGGTGAGAGTCGAGGGTTATGCTGGATCAAGGGAATAACACCGAACTGCCCGCCATCCCGGCCAAGCGCTACTTCACCATTGGTGAGGTGGGTGAGCTTTGCGGTGTGAAGCCTCATGTGCTGCGTTACTGGGAGCAGGAATTTCCTGCGCTCAACCCGGTCAAGCGCCGCGGCAACCGCCGCTATTACCAGCGCCATGACGTGCTGATGATCCGGCAGATCCGTTCGCTGCTGTACGACGAGGGTTTCACCATCACCGGTGCGCGTGCGCGGCTGGAAGGCCCGCAGGCACGGATGGAGGCGAGCATGTCGCACCAGATCGTGCGCCAGGTGCGGATGGAGCTGGAGGAAGTGCTGACCCTGCTGCGTCGCTGAGTCTGCATAATCGTCGATGGCTTCCGGCATGGCCCGGTGAGCTGTTAGACTAGTCGTCTTGCCGAACAGTCGGGGCGTAGCGCAGCCTGGTAGCGCATCTGCCTGGGGGGCAGAGGGTCGTGGGTTCGAATCCCGCCGTCCCGACCAATTCGCAAGAAGATTCAACAAGTTACGCGCGTAAAAATCGGCAACTTTTCGCCGTATCCATTAAACCTCCCTATTTCCTCCCTATAGGGCTGAGCTGGATACCGGTTCGCACCTCGGTCCATGGCACTTCGTGACCTTCCAGATAGTGCTCGGTCATGCTCGGGCTGGTGTGCGTCATCAGCGCCTGAACCTCGGCCACTGACCATCCAGCCTCGCGCAGCTGTGCGCCGCCAAGACTGCGGATCTCATGGAACGTCGGCGGATTGTCGCTCACGATTCCGGCCGCCTCTCGCGCATCAGCAAACTCCCTTGACAACTGTTCCGGCATCACCTGGGTGTGGTGCTCGCGTTTCTTCGCTCGCTGGTCGCGTGGTCGCGCCTTTTCGGGCAGCCGGTGGATCAGGTAGGGCGACAGCACGTCATTGCGGCAGCGGGCCACTACGTCAGCCAGCGAGCCATCGAGCGCGATCTTCACTCGCGCACCGGTGCTGTTTTCCGTCTTGCCGGGAATCGCCCACAGCGCGCCGTCATGCACGTCGGCGAACTGGATTGACACCACGTCCTCACGGCGCAGCAGCGTCAGCAGGCTGACGTCCATCGCGTTCTGCAGCCACGAGGGAGCCTGCAGCCAGATCGCGTCATAGACGTCCTTGGTGAGCCTTTCCCGCTGGCGCTTGTAGCTGGTCTTCCGGGTCTGCATCGCTGGGTTCGACTCAATCCAGCCTTCCTCCACGGCGCACGCGAAGATCCACGTCAGCGCGAGCCGGAACTGCTGGCGCGATCGCGGTGATTCGGTGACCTCGCGTATGAAGGTGGCGCAATCGCGCACGGTGAAGCCGACCATCTGCCGCGTGCCGATCTTCCTGTCGATGCGATCGATGACGCTTTTGTACAGCTCTGCGGTTTTCGGCGCCCAGTTCCGGCCCGGCATGTCGGCGGTGCGAAAGACCCCGATGGCATCGGTGATCGTTTCCGACTTTCCGGCCACGCGACTAACCAGATTGTTGCCCGGGGATAGCAGCCCATTGAGCGTCCGCGCCGCGGCGAAGGCCTTGGCCTGATCTTTGCCCATCCATGAATCTTTCCGCGTGACGGGATTGCGGTATTTGAACCCGTCTTTGCAGGTATACAGATTCGCCGGCCAACCTGCCCGGCCACTGGTGCGCGCTCGTCCCATCATCGGAAGATTACCCCGCTTGCAGGACGCGTTGCACCAGGTCGTCACCTTCGGCTGACCAAGCATCGTCGTCGATGAACCAGCTTCCGCCGATTTTCTTTGATGGAACAATGCCTTCCTGCATCCATCGGCGGAGGGTAGTTTCCGGTGGCGCACTGCCTTCAACGAAGGTTTTCTCGGCCCAGGCGCGGGGGGTCATGAGTTTCATTTCATTTTCCCCTCAACTTGGTTTGCTCTGAACGCCATTCTTTCCAACTTGGATCTGTCTGCTTATGGTGAATCCACTCAGCAGTATCAGGGGTTGGCGTGAAAGGTTTTTTGATGCGCGGATAGCACTGCGAGCACAAGTTGAATGGAAGTCGGTCAGATTCTGGATGGCGCATGTGCTCGCTAAAGAAGTACAGGCCGCACCCACGATCACCGCCATAGGGTTCGTCGCCGCACACATATGAAAGTCCGCGATCAATCTCTGCCGTGCAACCAGAGTGATCGCAAATCGATGGCACGCCATAGCCAATGTCACGCTTCCAGCGTTCGTCATAGCCGACTGCCCAGCTCATGGCGTCACCCAAAGGGTAGGACGCGTGTTGTCCTTCACGTACAGCGGATGCTTCGGGCTGCCGTCCTTGTTGAGCTGCAGATAGTGCACGTGCGTACCAACCAGCGATTGCCTTACCTGCGTAGCCTGGTTGAGATATGAACCGTCCTTGCCCCATGCGCAAACCACCAAATCGGCAGCTGATACCGCGTCCATGATCCGGGAAAGGTTGTATTGACCGATCGGCGAACCTGCGGCCTTCATGTCTTCCGGTGAAGTGGCACGCCACGCAAACAGATTGACCACGTGCAGCCAGTCGTAGCCCCAAGCCTTCGCAAACTTCATGCATTTGCGAATCGTTTGATCATCGACTTCAGCGTCCGCGGTACTCGGATTTAGCATGATGAAAAGGCAGGTGAGGGCACCTTCCTGCTGCAACTGGCGGCGCAATAGGTACCGGTAACGGCCGCATGGGGACAATACCGCTGACCGATCCAAAGCGAATAGATCAGCCACGAGCCTTCTCCCTGAGCACTTTCTTCCGCTGGTCTGCGCAGGCCTGGCATACCTTGCGCCCACGGATGATCACCGGCTTGCGACCTTCGAGGATGGCGCGCACCATCGGCGCGGAGAAAAGGATAGGTCGTTCTTTCATGCTTGCGGCTCCGTTTCATGGCCAGGGCAGCCGGTCTTGTAGTCGAAGCCTTGGCATACCGGCCCGAGCGGAATTACCTCATGGCCAGCGGCGACATGGTCGAGCAGCACGTCGCGCGCTCGATCAGCGGACAAGCGGCGACCGTCTGAGTGGCGGAACATTGCACCGAGCTGTCGCTGCGTCATCTTGAGCGCGCCGCGGACGTCCATGCAGCAGTGAACAATCATGGCTGCACCAGCGGGTAGGCGTTGTGTTCCACGCCGTCGAGCAGGCGCCCTGCGCCTTTCTTGCCGATCTTAATCATGTCGGCCGGCTTCACGCCTGGCGGGTGAAAGACGGTGGCCTTCTGCATCGGATAGGGATCGCCTGGCGCGAAATCATAAATTTTGTAGGGCGCGAACTCTCCCCACTGCTTGAAGAAGAACGGCACGCGGGCGCTGGCGCATTGGTCACGCAGCGATCGCGCCCAGTCGGGATGCATTGGTCGTGCGCCAAGACCTGACTCGCCCCCGGTAACAACCCAGTGCAGTCTTCCATTGATACCGGTGCGGTCACTGAATATGCCGTCCGCGCCCGGCGCGTAACGACTTTGAAGATGATTCTTCAGATTGAGCGGCCCAAGCAGCGGTTCGCACGACAGCCATCGCACACCTGCAGGGCATTGCAACAGCAGCGGGATACGTTCGTCAGCGGTCGCCTGGTTCTCTACGCTGACGCCGCACCAGATGTGAGAACGGATATGCATTGCATCTTGCTGCGCCCACTTCGCCGCGGGGCTGTTTTGCATCGCTTCGGTCGGGCAAAGTTTGAATCGCTCAGCATGAGCTTTCTTTTTGGCTAGTCGTTCGGTGACATACGCCAACATGCGCTCAGGCCGTTTGGTGAGGATCTGAAACGTGTGCGTGCCACGGAATGTCCAGCGCCGGGTTCCTGGATTCCAGGAAGTGTCGTTGCAGCGCTCCATCACCTCGAATATCTGGTCGATCCACTCGTCGGGTACCGACTCGTGGAACAAGTCGGACATGCTGTTGACGAAGATCCGGCGCGGCTTCCTCCAGCGCAACGGCTGGTCGAGCACTTCGGGAATGAAGCGCACCTTTCCGTTCCAGCCCTTGGTGACCGGATGGATCAACCCTTCATACGGCAAACCTGGTCCGCTGAACCGTGCGGCTACCCGTTCGGCATAGCAGTGTTGGCATCCGGAAGACACGCGAGAACAACCACGCAGAGGGTTCCACGTGGCATCGGTCCACTCGATGGCGCTGTGATCAGACATTGGACCGCTCCGGAAACAGGATGTCGTTGGCACGGCAGTGGCTACCTTCGTCGGTCATCAGACCGTTGCGCCGCAGGTCCGACAGGTAGGTGTTGAAGGTGCCACCGCTGGCGGTCATGCCGACGGCTTCGGCGATGTCTCGGCGAGCAATGCCACGCGACCCGGCGGCCACGATAGTTTCAAGCATGGTGAAGGCACCGGCTCGCAACGCACCGCGCCACATAGCCATGACATCAGCATGGGTGGTCGGCTTGCTGGGCAGCTTGTCGCCGAGCGAGAGGATGCCAGCTTCGGACGCGAACAGCAGACTGCTACGCTCCACCAGGTAGCCTGCGCGGCGCAGATCGGAGAGATACGTGTTGAACGTGCCGCCCTTGTGGCTGAACTTGGTGAGCGCCCCCACTTGCGGTTTGGAGTAGCCGGCCGGCGATCGCGCGGCAAGCTCCTGCAGGATGCGCACGGCGCCGGCCCGAAGGCCGGATACGGTCGATGCTATCGGTGAGGTCCGAATCTCGCGAGTTGGCTTCACGAGATCGGCGAGATCGCGCGCGTCCAACTTTATATCGCCCGACAACATGGTCTTTGGCAACACCAAGTCAGCCAGCTGCTGTATCAGTCGCTGCGCCTTCTTGAACTCTGGCGGGATCACGATGGTGGCGGCCACTGCCGCCTCAACGCGGCACTGCACGTCCACTTCTGTCATGCCGCTGGCGCTCGGTGCGCCGGCTCGCCTTTCTGCTCCGCGAAGCTGACGGGTTAGCGTCGCAACCTGAGTTTGCAGATCCTCGACGGTGCGTGCTTCGATGTCCGCATCCTTCTGTAGGTCGGCCAGCTTGGCGAGCGAGGCGCGCACCTTGGCCGACGCTGGCGGGGGCGCCTGCATCAGGCGCTGACCAGCTTTCGGGTGACTGGTGCTGACCGCTGCCACGGTGACCAGGGTGGGTTCCGGATGCAGAGCCGGACCGAAGGCGAAGAACGAACCGGCCGGCATCGCGCGCAGGGCGGTCAGGGCTTCGCGGCTGACCATGCCCAGTTCATCCGCCGCGCGCTTCACGTCGACGTCCAGCCCGGTGCGGCCGATCAGCTTGTTGAGCAGTTCGGCCGCGGTGTCCTTGTGCAGTTTCGATAGGCGCTGGGTGGCGGCGACCAGGCATAGACCGCGCTTGCGGCCGCGAGTGGCGATGTCTATCACGGCGCTGGCCGCCTCGGCGCTGCCGGTCTGCGGGCAAAAGATATGCGCCTCGTCCAGCACCACCATGACGGGATGCCACAGTTTGCGCGGCGCGTTGACCAGCGCATCGAGGAACCTGCGCACGAACTGCTGGCGCTCATGCGCCTTGAGGTCGTAGATGTCGAGCACGGCGCTCACGCCGGATTCCAGCAAGCGCCTGGCCAGCAGCGCGGCAGTCTGTGGTGTGGCCACGGCGTCGGCATCGTGCGGCGCGGCGATGATGTAGTCGAACTTTTCGCGCAGGGTGGCGAACTCGCCCTCCGGATCGATGATCAGCTGCTGGACCAGCGGCGCAGTCTGTTCGAGGATCCGGCGCAGCGTGTAGCTCTTGCCGCCGCCGCTGTTGGCCTGCACCAGAAGTCTGGTTTCCAGCAGCACGGGCAGGTCGATGACGTGGCCGGTGGCAAGGTTGGGGATAGTCATGCGGTTGCTCCGACGCGAATGCCATCGATCAGGGAAAGCTCGATAGACATGTCGGGCGCGCATTTGACGTCACGTTTTCGCACCACGGCTTTCATGGTTGCGACATCGAGCGACTTCCACGGCTCAAGGAACATCGCTATCCGTGCAGCTGCTGTGCCGGGCGAAACAATCAAATCTTCGAACCGCAGATCAAGCGTGTTCCGGCCGGCGAAGGTTCCACGAGCTGTGGCCCGATCAAGTGCGAGCTGTTTCATGCATCGGCGTTGTGCGCTGCGATTGTTGAAGCCGTATCCGAGCATTTCCACGAACTTGCATTGAGACTTGGCCTGCTGTTCTGGATCGCGATCCAGCCAGATCACTGCGGTGAGTGCAGACCGCGGAATACCTACACGCTGCGGATCGAGAATCTTCACCGCTTTTCCAGCCTGTTCAGAAAACCACGCCGGCTCAACGCGGTGCTGAGTAGCAGCGTCTTCGAAGGCTGGCGCTTCGCCAACACATGGAAAGCCAGCAGCATGGAGCATCTGCATAGTCAGGCTTGTCCCACAGCGGCCCAGTCCAGCCACCACAACCACGTAAGGCATCATGCTGAAAGCGCCTCAGCAAGGGTCGGTGGCATCAGTTCGCCGTTGGATAGCGGCGGTAGGATCTGGACGAGAAAGGGCTCGCTCGGCTTGCGTCGCAGAAGGCTGCGCGCGTCCAGGTAGAAAATGGCCTGGGCGACAGCCTCGCGTTCGAAGTCATCACGGATCACGGTACTGAGGTCGTGCCATCGGTGCGCAGGCGTCATGAAGCTGGATTCCACTGGCGCGTCCACCCGGTCGTCACGCCACTGCGTGAACGATTCGATATCGGCCCGTGATGTCGCATAGGCGATCTGGTGGGCGAGGGTATTGAGTTCGGTGCGGGTCATAGCAGCGGGCTCCATGGATCAATGGCTGGATCAGCGCTGCCGAAAGAGTCGGCAAGGCGCGGGCGTCGCTTCGGTGATGCGTAGACGTGGCAGGTCCAGTCGACCGGGTCGACCGGCTTCTCGTCTAGCCTCTGGACGGCCACGGAATAGCGGCAGGTCGCACCATTCGGCAGCGGCATGCGGTTGCGGATCACCCGCACGCTTCGCACGCGCGCGTAGCTGACGCGACCGCCTGGCGTGACGTGGCGCACGAGGTGGCCAGGCTCGGGCGAGCCTTCGCCAGACCAGTCGATTCGCCAGCGCGCATGGCCGCGTCGAATGAGCATCAGGCTTGCGCCTTGTACATGGCTTCGACGTCACTGGTGCCACTGAAGGTTTCACGGATCATGATTGGCGCACTCGAATGGATACGGGTTGCCCTTCCAGCTGGAAGGTGTAGCGGCGCCGTGTAGATGTGAGGTTGTCTAGCCAAGGGTGACTCGCCAGAATGCGTTGGGTCAGGCGGTAGCTATCGGCGTGACGCAGGTGACCTTGATAGCTTGCCCAGCAAGAGTTCAGCTGGCGCAGTTGCTCGGGTGTAGCGATCGCTTCGCGACCATGGATGTGATCCTGCTTCCAGGCCAGCAGCTTCTGTTTGGCATGCTGCAGAACACGTGCACGAACGCGGGTGTGCGTGGGGAACACAACGTAGCCAAGGAAGTCGCAGCCTGCGCTCAGTGGGCGAAGGCGGATATCTGCTTTCAGCTTCAGGTGCAGACGATCGGCAAGGAACTGCTCGATCTGGATCTGCCAGCGTTCAAGTTGGGCGCGATCACGATGGACCAGCACGAAATCGTCGACGTAGCGCAAATATCGCTCGGCTTTCAACTCGTGCTTCACGAACTGGTCGAACGCGTCCATGTAGACGTTCGCGAAGAACTGCGAAGGTAGGTTGCCGATCGGTAGGCCGCAATCCGGCGCGGAGTTCTCTAACCGCTTATGGCGTGGCACAAGAAGAAGGTCATCGGCAGATTCGAGGTGCAGAACGCCACGCTGCTCGACGTGCTTGGCGAGCAACGCATGTACCACCTGCATGGTCATATCGCTCGCGCCGGAGCGCTCCAGGCGCTTCTTGAGCATCGCCCACAAGACGCGGCGATTGATCGAATAAAAGAAGTTGTGGATGTCGAGCTGCAGATACCAGCCGCCGCCTTGGCCGCTGGCGACCTGGCGGATGAACTGACCAAGGCGCCGGACCGCTGCATGCGTTCCTTTGCCTCGCCGATTCGCATAGCTGTCGTGAATGAATGTCGGCTCGTAGACCGCTTCCACCTTCGGCACGACGAGGTGGTGAACCACCATGTCACCGAACCCGGGTGCATGAATCTGTCTGGCTTTTGGCTGAGTGGCGATGAAGCTGGTAGACCGACCTGGCTGCCAGGTGCGGGTATTCAGCGCCTTCTGGATCCCGATCAGGTTTTCCATCCAGCGCAGCTCGAACTTCAGTTGATCGACGTTCGGCTTTTTCTTTCGACGTGCCGTGCGCATGCAGTCGTAGAGCATGCGCACGCTGACCTCACCCTGACACTCACTGGCCGGCGCCGCGCGCCGCACCGGCCGCGCCCGCAGCTGGTTGTTGGCGTTGTTGTTGTTCACGTTGCCGTTGTTCATGTTGACGTAGAAGAAAGAGCGGGACGAACCCGCGTCCCCGCGCGCTTGCGATCCAACCACGCATCCATTCGGGTAGCAGGGCATCGTCATCGATTGGCCTCATATCGCGAGGCGGCGCGGGTACTCAGTGTCATGGCACGCTGTCCAGGCGCTGACGCCTGGACACTCTGGCCTTTCGGGTGAAAATCACGGTGCCATCCACCAACCTGCTTGCCAAGTTGGATGGCCGAACGCATCAGAGCCTCGAACTGACCGAAGCTGCTGAACTGTTGAAGCCGCTGACCAAGCTGCAGCCGCTGTTTCAGATCGTCCACCTGGTCAACCAGCTCTCCCAGCAGTTCAGCGCGCTTCTCTGGCTTGCGCGCCGCACTATTGGCGGTGGTGAGCACCTTCCAGGCATCGGTAGATAGACTCGTGCCGAAGCTGTAACGGTGCGCCCGCGAGAACTTCGAGACAGCTTGCTCAATGTCACGAGCAAGCGTCTCAGCCAGACGCACGGCAGGTGGTAGATGGAAGGTCATGTCAGGCTGTTATTGACCAATAACCAAGCACTGACTGGCCGGCGCCGCGCGCCGCACCGGCCGCGCCCGCAGCTGGAAGTCGGCGCTGCCGTAGCTCACGCTGCCGAGGTGCACGCTGACGTAGAAGAAAGAGCGGGACGAACCCGCTTCATTCAGCGACCATTTTGTCTGCTGACGTGTCCAGTAACCTCCCGATACTGCATCGGGATATAGGCTCAGATCGGCCGCCGGATCCTCACAGGTGTAATCGACCGAATGCACGCCTTCGGGTACATCAGGCAGCTGCCAATCGCCGTAACCGGCGAACGAAAGAGCGCCGGCCAGCTTCGCCGCATCATCGGGAAGCAGGCGCACATCAAAGCCAGGCGCACGCACCGATTCCATCAGTCCGGTGAGCGGGTCATAGACCAACGCATGATCGATGGAATCCGCCGGCAGATGGATGTGATCGCTGCTGAGCTTAGCCAGGCCCTTGTAGAGCTGGCTGGGGAAGATCACCAGGCCGTCAGGCGTGGTGACACTGGGTGGCACTGGCGTGCCGGCTGCGTCGTTCATGGTTGACTCCACAGGAATGGGAAAGGGAGGGCGCTTTGCGCCCTCCGGACAGAGAAACAATTACTGACTGGCCGGCGCCGCGCGCCGCACCGGCCGCGCCCGCAGCTGGCTGTCGGCGCCGTAGCTGTACACGAAGCCGTCGTACATGCTGACGTAGAAGAAAGAGCGGGACGAACCCGCTTTTCCCTTCGACCAAGCCGTCTGTGTAGACGTCCAAACGGCTTCGCCTTTCGTTTCGAAGATCGGCGGCAGACATGGGCCATGGCGATCAAGATCGAGGATCGTCAGCTGTTCATAGCGGTCAGGCAGGTACCAGTCGGAATAGCCGCCGAGCTTGAAATTCGAACAGGCCTTCGATGACGCATCCCACTCCAGCTCGTCGATTTCCTTCTGCGACCACATCAGTCCGGTCACAGGGTCATAGACGATGCCGCTTCCAGGTTCGGACGTGAAGCGATTGGGATCGGGCTTCAGCAGTGCGCGGATCTGGCTGGCGACCGACTGCACCGTCAACGGCGCGAACGAAGCCGCATCGAAAGGCGCTGCCAATGTGATGTATGCCTTCTCGATCAGTATCTGTGGTGCGGTCGATTTGCTCACTGGGTTACCTCGTTGTGGTGAGTGAAGTACGGCGGTGTACGGGCTTGAGTACCGAATCAGTGAAGGCTTGGGCACCCGGTTGGTGACGTTGTTCGGCTCCCTCGCAGGTCCGCCGTGACCAACCGCTTCCATCGCATCAGCGCACGTCCTTCCGTGCTGCACTGCTGTACATGGAGCGAGCCGGTACCGGTGCTTGTCCCAACCCGGTACCCGACAACCGGAACGCGTTACTCCACGCATCCGGCCCGCTCCATGTGCCCTGTGCTACTCGACAGGGCGGCGAGGAAGCCTTACGTGCTTCGTTGGTCGGGCAGCATTTATCGGACCGCCATGTCGCCATCTCTCTGGAGTCACACCACTCGATCAGCCCACAACAGGCCCGGCAGGTGTCGCGTCGTGTAAGTGGCCGGATATACCGCCGGCCGTCGGTGTCGCCCCACAGGAAGGGCCAGTTATGCTGTTTTTCGGACGATTACGACCCCGGGTTGAATGTTCCGATGGTCAACGGGATGTTTTCGCCAATCTTGGTGCCGAGCACGTGCTTGAACTCACGTGCGATAGCTTCGATGTTTGACTCACGACGTTGCCAGCGCAGCACCAGGATCGGCTGGGCGCCCCCGGTAATCACTGACAACTTCAATGCAAAGCTGCGGGATTCCAATCCATCGTATGGCTCCGTGGCGAGCCGGAACCCAACAGGCAACACATCGGTGCTACGTGCCTCTACGTCCTCCATGGCGCTGCGCGCTGACCCGGTAGCGGTGACGTCGCTGGTCGATTCAGTCTTGCTGCTGATCTTCATCTTGCGGATGGCAGCTACCGCGCGCACCAGCGAACCTTCGCCGGTAATGTCCGATGGAAAGTCAGCGACCAGAAAGTCGTTCCAATCCTCAAGCCACTCAGTGATCTTGGTTTGGTCGAGTTTCACGCCATCAATACCCTGCACGGCCCGGTAAGCTGCCGTGGGTTGCATCGTGAGCGTGGCATTCCAGTCACCATGGCCAGGCGCTGGTACGGTGCCGAGATTGAAGAACATCTTGGCGGCCATCTTGTCGATGTCGACAAAACCGACGGCGCCGTACCCTGGTGTTGGCTGCGCAGGGTTGCAACTCTGCACGTAGGATGCAAAGTCGTCGATTGACGTCGTACTGAGCGCTCCACGGTAACGGTCACGCTCATCCTTGAACTTCTCAAGCGTCTGAAGTGTCTGCCCGGCTTCGAGCACGATGCCGGAAATGCCATTGCCGTTAACCTGAATCAGGCGCTTCCCGGCCGCCTCAACGGCGGTGTTTTGGAGTAGTTGAATGTCCACGGCGGTTAACCCTTATCCGGGACGGCTTTGGAGCCGTCTTTGTCGAACATCTTTTCCTGCTTTTCAGGCAGAGACGTCAGGACGCCGCCGACACCTACGTAGACCGGGGTTTCGGTCTTGTTCTCTTCGGTGACGCGGCCGTTCGGTGTTGGCTTGATGAACTTGAGCGAGTGATGCACGTTCACCTGGTTGCTCGTGCCTATTTGCTTGACGTCGAACGTCAGCACGACTTTGCCGGCCTTGTTGGTGGTGACGGCGCCCAGCGCAACTTCCGTCAGGGCACGAGTGACCTTCTGGATGAATACGCCGGCATCAAGCTCACCGAGCAGGTCATAGAGCTGGTCCTGTTGCATGAGTTACTCCGTGGTGAGAGACTCGGCATCGCCGAGTGTGGATGAATCGCGTTTCACAACGGGCAATGGCGACGGATCCGGAACGGTCACCGACCACGTGCCCGAATGCGGTTCCTCGATCCGTGTAAGTGCGCGGATCGCCAAATGCCCGCGGTCGTAGGCCGCTGGTGATTTCTGCCATTTCTTGCGCGGCGCACCTTTCTGGTGAACGCCCTTGCGCCGCCAAGTTTCCTGCGCGGCATACCAGTTGAGGGCTTGGCGCATGACTTCGTTTTCTCGCAGCAACCGGCGCCGGCTCTTGAAGCCGAACATCAGGCGTGATCCTTCGGCAGCGGATTGACGCGACCATGGAGCGCCACCAACACTTCGCGTCCTTCGATCAGGCGCACACGCGGAGCCGCTGCGCCGGCGTTCTCGCGATCCTGCATATCGGCGGCATGCCGCAGGCTGTAGCGCGCCATGCGCTCAGCGGCTGTCGGCTGATGGCAATATGCCCAACGCGATTTAGGGAAGAACAGAGAGGCAAGGAGGCTCATGAGCAGATCTCCTGGAAAGAAAAGGGGCTGACCACGACAGCATCGGCACACGGGGGAATGATCTCTGCCACCGTGGTCAGCTTTGAAAGGGTGGACGGGTAATACTTGACGCTTCGCTGCATCAGCAGCATTTCGACGCGAGCAATCGACGCCTGGTCTTCCGGCGAATAAGTGCGGAGGTCTTCCATCAGGCAGCTCACGGCTGCATCCTCAAGAAATGCAGGAAAGCCTGGACAGCCGGCAGGTGGTACGCCCATGCGCACAACGGGAAGATGACGAACATGGCAATGACCAGTTCCCAGCGCGCGGCGTTCGTCTCATCCGCATCATGGTCAGAGCATCCCGACGTGTCGTGCTGACGGACGCGGGCGAGTAGGGCGTCTACCTGAAGCTGCGCGGCGATCTGCTGAGCGCGTTCGGCTTCGTGCAGGTAGGTAGCGCGGTGGGGGATCAGGCGGCTCATGCGGCACCGCCTACGCGGGCGAGCGCAAACCGGCCGTTGCTACGCGACCACCCGAAAACTTCACGGCCACGAACATCAATCCAAGTGCTGAAAAGCTCGCGGTTAGCGTCCCAATCTTGGCTGGGCATAACGTCACGATTTTCTGAGCGGAGCGCATCGAAGAAGCGCTCTTTGCTCACCTCGTTCGCCTCGATCACCGCCATCACGTTCACAGGCGCGCTCATGCCGCTATGCTCCGCGCACGTGCTTCCTCAAGACTCACCAGAGAGCGGCAGGCCGCCGCAAGCTGCTGCACCTCGGCCCAGCTAAGGAAGATCGATGTGTCGGGGCCCACGCACAGCCGTGCGCAGATTTCCGGTGCCGGCGGATTCGACACGGCGACGATTGACACCGTCTTGTTCACTTCGTTGGTCAGGAAGCTGGCCATCTCGATCTCCGTCGCCTGGTAGCGTGGGAGAGAGATTACGGCATTCCGTAACTGCCTGTCAACGGGATTCCGTAAAGTTCGTGCAGAAATAATTTGAAGCGGCGCATTTGACCAAAAAAAACCTCGCCGAAGCGGGGTTGATCAGAAAATTCGGTATATCAGTGTTTAGCCGCCATCGCTTTGATCCAATCACTGCGTTGGTAACGACCCTTCCTGCACCTCGACGTTTGTGACCTTCAAGGAGTGTAGATCCAGCGTGCAGAAGTAGGACATTGTGGAGAAGGCATGGAACCCATTTTGAAATTCCACTTTATCACCCACATAAATGATGGCGTCATGTGCGTCGTCGGCCCAGGCTCTTCGGCTGAACATCGGGGTCAACCACCCATCCGTCCATTTCACCTCGTAACGCGCCTTGGCTTCCACCAAAGGCTTACATAGCACTAAGGCATTGGGCATAAAACGGTCTGTGGGGCATTGGATGTCCTTTAGGCATTCCTCATCCGAAATTGTCGCCGTCGCCGTCGTGGATGATGCAACCGGTCGGGATGCAATTGATGGCACCGCTGGCGCGGCTGCTGCCGCTTGCTGCGCCGTGTCGGCTGCTTGCTCGGCATCCTGCTCGAACGCTGGCGTGTCACTCTTATCGTTTGTCGGATAGTGATCACCCGAAACCGAACACGCACGCCATAAAGCAATGATGATGACTATGAGCATAATCAAGCGTATGCGGTTATCCCGTTTCCTCCGCGCGACCTCTGCTTGGGCGGTCAGTACGTCTGATTTGCCGCTCTGCTCAGTGATGCGTAGGGGAAGGGCCGACCCTTGTTGCGGTCGACCACAATGCAGGCATGCTGGGGCGGAATCACTGATGTCATTGCCACAATCTGGACATTTTATCAGCGCCATGAGTTCCCTTTTTTGGTCAGTGCATCAGACCTTACGTTTGTGAGCCGGTAACTGACCGCCATAGCCGCTAACCTTCTCGATATCTCCGGTGTCGAACGTGAAACGTTGACGTCCCCTAATCGATTGGAAGGTTTGCTGTACATCGCTTTTGAATAGGAATTCCATGATGGCCTCGCGTCCATCAGTCAGCACCAGGTGAGCATAGTCGCCAGCAACTGGCGGTTCCGCGTCGAAGACCAGAATGGTGCCTCGCTTGATGACTGGATCAAGTGCATCCGTTCCAACTTGGATGGCAAAGGCTCCTTCTGATGCCTCCCATTTGACATGCCCTACATCGTCATCTTTCTGCGCACTTGTCCAGAATCCGTCCTTATCCATAATTGCGTTGCCCCTGATCTCAACCCGCGTAGCGCGAGACGATTCAGGGTGCAAGGGTTGTGCCGCACCATCTGAGATTGGCGCCAGACTGAAGCTTACGCGTGGTTTCCAGAGCTTTACACCTTTGCCTGTTTCAAGCCAATCGGCGTTGAGACCGAGTTCGTCAGCGAATCGATGTAGTTTGGTGGTGGACTTGGAGTCTCCTCTTTCGAGATCGTAGAGCGTGGTCGGTTTTAAGCCGACCGCTTTAGCCAGCACCTCCACGCTCATACCCAGTTCCAGGCGTCGTTCGCGAATTCTGTCGCCGATCGTATTCATAACTGCATTGCAACGGAACTCCGCTACGGAATGCCGTTGACTATTGATTACGGAATGCCGTAATCTGGAGTTATGAAAGCGACGCCCTGGGCAACCCGCATCAACGATCTTCAGGCCGCCGGCATGACTTATGCCGATATCGCCGAATTCACCGGTCTCGCGCCGTCCACTGTCGGTGACCTCGCGACCGGTCGCAGCAAATCGCCGCGCGGTGATTCCGCTGTCCGTCTTCATGAGCTACATGCCGAGAAGTGCGTGAAACTTGCGGCGAAAGGGGCGGCTTGACATGGTCGCCGACAATCCTCGCAGACCGCCGCCTCCGATGCCGCCTGAACTCTCTGGCACCCCAGCTGATGACGCAGTGCTGCGCCAGCTGCAAGAAGAATGCGAGCAACGCGTCGCGTCGATACCAAGCGCACAAAAGCTTGGACCGGAGACTTTGGAGGCTGAGTGCAAGGCCCAGGGTCGTGATTGGGCTGACGTGGTGGCACGACGCCGCGAAGCCGCCTTGTGGAATCCCATGCCATGGGGTTTTACGGAAGATGTCCGAAATGATTCGCCAGGCGCATCAGCTGTCCGTTCAACGCTTCCTGGAAAGCCTTCGACTGGCCCCAATAGTCGTGATCCATCGACGCGTCGATCCACGGGTTCACGCGTGCGCGCCATAGCTCGGCGACTTTTGGCAAATCTGGGTGCGTGGTGATGAGCACCTTGAATGCAAATTCCATGGCTGTGAGTCGGGCTGTTGCCTCGATCAGTAGCTTGTCTGCTTTGTTGAGTCGTTCCACGAAGCTCTCCGCGTTGGTGGCTTGTACCTGGGCAGGCACAGGTTATCGCGCGGAGAGCTTCTCTATTTCTGGGCTGGTGCGTCATGGGTGAGCATTCTTTCCTGCAGCACCTTGGCAACGCTAGGCAACATCAGGCAACCGGTGGCAACCAGTCATCGCTGGCGCTGGCGTTCGGCGTGCACCATGCCCCGAAGGACGCTCCAGCCAAGCTGCTGCGTCAGATTGAGTCCGAAGCCCAGGCGCTCGCGGTCTCGATCGCAGCCTCCCATTCGAAGCTCGATTACGTCGCCGCCTGCATCGGTAAATCCCGCGGCTACGTGTCGCGCCTGCAGTCCGGCAAGCGTTCCATCCCATTGAAGCTGGTCGGCCCGCTATGCGCCGCTACGGGCTCCAATCTACTGCGTCAGTACGTCGAGCTGCAGGAAGCGCTGAACCGATTCGAAGACGACAAGGATTCGGTCAAGCGTCTGGCGCGCCTGCTGGAGGTTGCATGAAGAAGCGGGCGATCTATGGCTGGGCTGTCCTGACGGAAAGCGCCAGTCAGCATTGGCACATCTTCAAGACCCAGAAGCTGGCGCGTGAGTACAAGCGCCAGCATGGCGGTGTGATTTACAAGATCGAAAGGTCGAGCTGATGGCTGGCGACTGGATCAAGATGCGGTCCGACCTCTTCACGCATCCGAAAGTTGTACGCATTTCGTCCGCATTGAAAGCGGACATGTTGCGCACAGTTGGCGGACTTATGTCCGCATGGTGTCTGTTCGACGCGCACTCCAGCGACGGAAAGTTGGACGGCTACACCTTGGAAGCGCTGGATGAACTTCTGCGATGGACAGGTTTCGCGGCTGCGATGGTCGCGGTCGGCTGGCTTCATTCAGTCGTCGATGAAACCGGCTCAAGCCTTGTTTTGCCTGAGTTTGATACGCACAACGGGCAGTCGGCAAAGCGCCGGGCGCAGGAGTCGGACCGTAAACGAAACGTCCGCAAGGCGTCCGCATTGGATGCGGACAAAAAGCGGACCAGAGAAGAGAAGAGAAGAGAAGAGTCTTTAACAGCTTCTCTCTCTACGGACGCGCACGCGCAAGCAGGCCCGGGCGAACTTCCGGCAGACCAAGCTCGCGGTGCGGTGCTTTCGGCGATCGCGTTGAAAAAGATCGGTGTGCGCATCCAGCCACAGGACCCGACGCTGCTGGCGCTGGTGTCCGAGAAGTTCACGGTGGCCGAACTGGCGCTGATTGCCGCGGAGAAGGCGCTGAAGGACGTGCACCTGTGGAACGACCCTGACACCCACCCCGAACTGCACGACCTGCTGGCCAGCGGTGCCACCCAGGCGCAGATGAACCTCACCACCGCGCAGTTCCAGGCGGTCAAGAGCGCCGCCGCTTGCGTGGGCATCAGCTACATCGCATCGACCCTGCGCGGCCGACGACGAGACGCGGCCGACAGCCAATCGCCGCAGCGCGGAGCCAAGGGCGCCCGCAAGCATCCAGCCAATGAAAATTTCGAGGGGAAAAAGTATGTCGGAACACCAGTCGACCAGCTCGCCCCCGACCTCCGAGCCGCCGTTGAACGAGAACTCAATGGCACCGGCGGTTGAACTGTGCACCTGCGCTTGTGAACGGCACGGGCCGTATCAGGCTTACCGGTTTCCTAACGGCGAGCCTGCTTCACCTGGCGTCAACGACTGCCCGAAATGCGTTGACGAGATGACGGAACGCTACGGCGCGGAGAACCGCCGCCGGGCCGCTGCGGCACTCGAAAAAAAGAAGCTGCAGAAGATCCTGGACATCGCAAGCATCCCGCCTCGGTTCGCTGACCGCACCATCGGTAACTACAAGGCGACGACGACGGAGCAGCGCGTCGCTCGATCGGTATGCCAGGGCTTCGCCGAAAGCTGGGAAGCCCAATCGGTACGGGGCGGCAGCTTGGTGTTGACCGGCGGTCCCGGCACCGGCAAGACGCACCTTGCCTGCGCGATCGCCAACCAGATCATGGTGAACCACCTTGCCACCGTGGCGTTCGGCACCGTGGCCAGCATCCTGCGCACCGTCAAGGCGACGTACGGCGGGAAGGGCGACGAGAACAAGGCGCTCCACGACCTGCGCCGGCCAGACCTGCTGATCATCGACGAGATCGGTGTGCAGAACGGCAGCGACCACGAGCTGACCTTGCTGTTCGAAATCATCAACGAGCGCTACCAGCACCTGCGCTCGATGATTCTGATATCGAACCTCGACGCGGCGGAGCTGGAGAAGTTCCTCGGCCAGCGTGTCGCCGATCGGTTCCGCGAAGTCGGTCCGGTGCTGTCGTTCAACTGGACGAGCTACCGCGGCCAGCAACAGCAGGCGCTGGTATGATCCGGCGCGTCCAAGGCAACCAATGCGACTACGGCATCGTGTTCTGGATCCGCTTCGCCGAGTGGTGCGCAGCGCGGCCGAAGCTGCTCGACGCCATCAGCATGGTCGAGGGTACTCAGCACATACGCGACAACTTCAATGTTTCACGTGCAACGGCCTACCGCTGGCTGGCCGCGTGGCGCGAAGTTCACCCAACCATTCCAGGGGATAGACCGTGAGCAAGATGACGTCCGCACAAGTCGCAGAGATCCTGTGGCAGCAAAACGCTTGGCGCCGTGACGACAGCGAAGAAGCCCCGCTGGAACAGGTCAACCCGACACAGCCAGGCAATCGCTTGCAGGCGGCTGGGCTGGGGAATCGCTGATGGCCTACCAGCGCCACAATCCGGAATACGTTCCTCCTGGGATGAACGCCAAGTTGCTGGCGATGCGCGTCACCTGCAAGTACCACCGCCGCATGTACAACGCGAACCACATGTTGGCCGGCCGGATTGAGGCCGCTATGTGTCCGCGTTGCCTCCGTGATCAGGAGTGGGCACGCCAAGCGAAGGTTCAGATGGAAGTGCAGGGCGAAGTCATCACTGCCGAATCGCTGCTGGCAAAGGCTGAGGAACTCTCCGGCTACCGACTGGCGAGGTACCACCATGGGTAGTCGTCACAGCAGTGCCTTGCGCTTCAGCAGTGTGGCAGCCATGCCTGACTCGATCCGCAACAAGGTCGAGGCGCAAGGGAAAGGAGCTCCGGCGGTGCCGCGCATTCGTCAGCCACGTGCACCAACTCAAGCGCCCGGACAACCGCGGCAGGATCCGGAACATCAGGAACAGGTCAACTTCTTTCGGCGAATTGGTGAACTGGCTGTTCTTGATGCTCGCTATGCGATAGCGGCGCGCCGAACGTTCGCCATTCCAAACGGCGGTGGCCGCTCAAAACGCGAAGCTGGCCGGCTGAAGGCAGAAGGCGTCACCGCGGGGGTATCCGACATCTTCTGCAGCATCGCCCGTGCTGGACGTCATGGGCTATACATCGAAATGAAGTCCCTGACTGGCTATGCCAGCCGCGAACAGAGCGAGTGGATCGCTGAGTCGATCCAGCTTGGATATGAGGCGGCGACATGCCGTGGAGCTGATGTGGCGTTCGCGCTTTGGAAGGGGTATGTCGATGCGACTTAATCGAGTAGCCGCCGTGACGCTCACTCGCGCGCGATTGCATGAACTGCTTCATTACGACCCGGAAACAGGCGTCTTCAAGTGGGTGCACGACCGAGTCGGTAAGGGAGCTGGCCGCAAGAAGGAGATTGCGGGATCGAGGCATAACCGCGGCTACATCTCAATCCGGCTAGATCGCAGCTTATTTTTGGCAATGTTATATTTTACGTACCCAAAGGAGAGGTGCGTAATATGAACGCGCAATCAAGGGATGGATGCGGCTACGATTTCAAGGCATCTAGCTTGGAGGCTTTCTATAACTGCATCAGCCTTATTCGCGAAAGCCCTAAGCCCGTCAATAATATTCACCGGATGCGGAAGAACGGTATCCTGAAAAATTATCTGGAATCCAAAACGGTGATTGCGACTCACATTCGCGTCCCCTTTCCACCGTATCAATTCTGCTTCGTTTTTCTCCGTATCCCACCTTGGATGGTTAATGCTGAGAGATGTGACATTTCCGGATACATCAGGGATGTTGGACGTGGAGATACGGGTATCAACGGAAAGGCCCACGGTGTGTTTGTTATTAGCCAAGCTGGCCAATCCCCGAATAACGTCATTGCCTCCAGAGTAGCTGTCCGATCTGGAATATGGCTCATGTTTGGAGATTGCGTCCCGCAATCTTTCATCGATCTTCCTAATTCGATGTTCCAGATCGCTCGGGTTTTGGCTCCAAGGGAAGTTACTCTTACTGTTAGAAATCCCAATAGCGCTCTGAGAGGCGAATACAGCCTGATCAAATGCGTGCTTAATGTTTGTGAGAGCTTCAGTCGTTTTTCTGCTGAATCCATCAGGAAAAGGGACTTTGAGCCTCAGCTTTTGGATATTCTCTCCGGTTTGCGTATCAACTTGGGTAATGATTTCTGTAACATTACCCTTAAAGAAAGCAGTTGCGGATTCGTGCAGCTCGTTGATTGCATCATTTGCCCATTTGACAGATTGCTTGGACTCAGCGAAATAGGCTATGACTAAATCTGCGTTCATTGCTTGTTTCCAGGATCAATTGGACGCTTACGCGCGATCAACTGAATCGCCACCTCGAAGTTTTTTTCGTCCTCTTCCGTTACAAGACGTTCTGCGGTCTCAACGAACCGCGCAGACTGCTCTTTATCGTCAGGCTCAGGTTTCTTCTTCATATCCGCAAGTTTCTCGAATCGATCAGGGGAAAGTGATGACGCATCCTGCTTATTTGCTGGCAAGGCTCAATCCTGCGAATGCGCGATTCGATGTCGGATCGGGCGGAATCCAGGAACTGACGCAGCAAGACATCGCGGCGTCCATCGCATTCATCCCACAAGGAATCGGTCGCGAGCTGCTGTGTCGGGTTTGGTGGCCGGAGGGCGCTAAGCTCAATGCGGCTGATCTGGACAAACGCTTGATCGATCTGCAATTCGGTGAATGGCGCGAGCGCATGGACGCGCTGGTGACTGCCCAGATTCATGAGCAGACCGCTGAAACGGGGTGGGCACGCAAGCAGGCGCAAAACGAACTGGTTCGCGCGCGGCATCACATGTGGCCACGCATCGACGAAACGTATAGCTTGATTCGCAGGGCGGTGGTGAATGAGCTGATCGACCCACGCACCTGTCCTGACTGCAAGGGCCGCGGCGCCGGTATGGCTGGCGAACTGGTCAGGGGATGCATGCGCTGTGCAGGCACCGGCAAGACGATACGCGGTCCGGTATGGCGTGCCGCTCAGTTGCGCATGAAGCATCAGAGCTACCGGCAAATGTGGGAACAACCCTACGAATGGTTGTTTGAAAAATGTAACGACGAGGTGCATCAGGCGACAAGGGAGTTGTCGAAAGCCGCGTCAGTTTAGTAGTTGTTCACCTACCGATTAATTCCTACAATGCCCTTGACGCTCGCCACCACTGGAGCAATTGCGTACCCGAAACCCTGCCAGAAATGGCGGGGTTTCTTCGTTACTAATAGTCGCTAGCTCAACTGGCAGAGCGCGGAACTCCAAATTCCGAGGTTCTAGGTTCAAGTCCTAGGCGGCTAGCCAATATCTCAGGATATCCGATATGCCACGCATCACTGCCGACCAAGCTGGTGGTGCAAATCGTTGCGCGTTCTTGGACATGATCGCCGCCAGCGACACCGGCGCCGCCCTCCTGCCGCTGACCGACGACGGCTACAACGTCATCGTCGGTTCGACCCCGCAGCATCTGATCCTATTTCCTACGTTGCCGGATGGTTCGCCTGACTATTCCAAGCACCCGGACGAGTTTGAGGCTGAGGAAGACAGCACTGCAGCGGGGCGGTACCAGGAGAAATACTCGAACTGGGTGGCCTATTCGAAGATGCTTGGCTTGTCCGACTTCGGGCCAGTGAGCCAAGACCTGATCACGCTTCAGCAAATCCGTGAAGCGCATGCGCTTCCATTGATCGACGCGGGGAAGCTGCCTGCAGCGATCACATTGTGCGCCCATCTCTGGGCTTCTTTTCCTGGCGCTGATTACGGTCAGCATGAGAACAAACTGGCCGATCTACAGGCGGCCTATACGACAGCAGGGGGCACACTGGCATGAGTGACGGTTCTCAGGGCGAGATCAATCACCACGAAATGCGCTTGCTGCGTGCCGAGGTGCGCGAACTATCGCAGCAGGTACATGACCTAGTCGAGGCCTGGAATACAGCTCGCGGCATGGTCAAGTTCATCAAGCTGCTGGGAAGTATAGCGACAGCAGGCGGCGCGATCTGGCTGATGATTCAAGCGATATGGCCGAAGAAATGAAGAACACCGTTCTCGCCGGATGTCTTGCCATCCTAACGCTGCTACTTACCGGTGTCATCGATGGGTATCTGCTGGCGCGCGGGCTTCCTTCCGGGGCTGACAGCGTATTAGTGGGAACGATCGTCGGTGCATGGAATGCTGCCACAGGCATCGTGCTTTCCTATTTTTTCGGCAGTTCTGCAAGTCATGACAAACAGTCCGCCGCTGCCGATTCAATGGCATCAACCATTACCCCAAAGGTAACCCCATGAAGATCAAAACCATGATTGTGGCGCTTGTCGCCATGCTGTTGCTGGCTGCCTGTGCCACCACTGGCCCGAAGCCGCTGAGTCCCGCACAGATCGCCGCTGTTGCGTGCCCGCAGATCAATCTGGCGATGACGCAGCTGACCGCGTTCAATGCCGTCGCCGAAGCCAATCCGGCCACCAAGGCGTTTGCCACGAAGGCCAATGCCGACTTGATTGCCGCTCAGCCGACCATTGCCGCCGTCTGTGCGGCCGGCGCGACGGTGACTGCCACGAACGTACAGGCGCTGGCCCAGCAGGCGCTGCCGGCGCTGGGAACCATCGTAGGCACGCTGCCATTGCCGCCAACTCAGCAGGCGCAGGTGCAAGGCGCGCTGGTGCTGGCTGAGACAGCGATGGGACTGGCTGGCGTCGTGGAGCAGCAGATCCAAGCCGCGAAGTCGGCCGTTCCCGCAGCGGCATCCAGCGTCGGTAAATGAAACCGGTCGATTTCGCCCTATTGTCCGCGCGTGCCTACACGGACGCGCCGACCATTGGGCAGCCAGATAGCGCCTCGCGCATGCACCTTTACGGAAACGTGCATGTGTTTCGCGGCAGTGATGATATCGACTCGTGGTTGCACAATTTCGATATTGAACTGGTAGATGTGCCGAACCTCGGCAAGCTGCATGCCGGTTTCTGGAACGCCTGGCAAGCCATCCGACTGGAATGCCTGGCGCTTCCGCCACCCTATGCCGTAGCTGGTCATAGCCTCGGTGCCGCCTTGGCGATCATCTGCGCCGCCGAATGGGCGGTTCGTGATGTGAGTGTTCCGGTCTACGCTTTCGAGCCGCCTCGACTCTGCGGCGATGAGGTCATGGCGAACCTGCTACTGACGGTGACGGTTCCGTTCTGTGCGACCCGCAATGGCCGTGATCTGGTGACGGAAGTGCCGCTTGAGCTGACGTTACCCGGGCCGCTGACACTTATCGGTGCGCCTTCGATGCCGGTCGACAACATCGTTGATCACAACATCAATCGGGTGATCTCGGCCCTCGGGTGAATGCCATGTGGATCAAACTCACCATTTTCGGAGTCGCGCTTCTATTGGTCTGCGCTTGGGGTTGGTGGGAGATCCGAACGGATCGCCGCGAGCGCGAAGAAAGGGAATTGTGGGATGACATGACACGGTCGACGGATGAAATGGGGAAGCGCTGGCCAGAGCGTAGCGATCTGTAACCTATGTCTGGCGTCGACATCTCCATTCGATCGAATATCAAGGAGGTCAGCAAAAAGCTGACGGCATTGGCTCACAAGCAGATTGATTACGCCACTACCTTGGCTCTGAACTCGCTCGCCAAGCGTGTTCAGATCGCGGAGCAGGGCCAGATCAAGGCCACGTTCAAGCATCCCAAACCGTTCACTGTGAATGCGGTGGGCATGCGCGGGGCGACCAAGCAGACGTTGACGGCCATCGTATTCATCCGTCCGGTTGCTGCCAAATATCTGGCGCCCTATGAGGATGGCGGTTCGCATGTGCTGCCTGGCAGAGCGTTGCTGAATCCGAAGAACATTCGGCTTGATCAATATGGTCAGCTCACACGCGCCACATTGAAGCGTCTCAAGGCTATGCCTAACGTCTTCATCGGACCAGTGAAGACAGCGCATGGAACAGTCAATGGAGTATGGCAGCGCATCAAGGCGAGCCGTGGGAAGCCTGCACATCTGAAGCTGTTGATCCGCTTCGGTGATGCGTTGCCAGTCAACAAGCGGCTCCAGTTCGGTTCGACAGGGAAGAAGGTCATCGAGCGCGGTTTCGTTCAAGCGTTCACCGATGGCATGGCCAAAGCCATGGCAACGGCAAAGTAAATGGGTCCTTCCGGTCAACCTATGCAACGTGGGCATTGCGCGTCGCGTTAGTTCACCAGCTATAGGGTCTGAAAGGTGTTTGCACTCCTGTTTGCAGTCGCGCCAACTGATTGTTCTGTTCTATGAACGATGGCATATCGATTCGCGAGTTTTCCAGGCGCGAGCACGTATCCGACACGCTGGTTCATCGGGCGATAAAACAAGGCCGGCTGCGGCTTAACGAAGACAAGAAGCTCGATCCAAAGCTGGTTGGTTCGCCTTGGCGAGAAGGCAACGCAGTCGGTGGAAAACCGGCGCCGAAAGCTGCAAACACCGTCCAACAGGTGTTTGCACCCAAAGCTATTTCACCACTGGCGGCCAATATCGATGTTCCGCTTGACGAGTCGCTCGAGGACGCCGCCGAGCGTCTACTCAAAAGCGGTGCGGTGCGCATGCTTCCGTATGGCGAAGCGCTCCAGAACAAAGAGAACTACCTGGCGCTGTTGCGGCAGCTCGAATTCGAACAAAAGTCAGGAGAGTTGATCGAGTTGTCGATGGCTGAGCGGGTGTTGTTCGAAGGCGCCCGAGCTCAGCGGGACGCGTGGCTCAACTGGCCAGCCCGGGTCGGCGCAATGATTGCCGCCGATCTCGGCCTCGAGGCTGACCGGGTCACCGAGATATTGACGACACATGTCCATAAGCACATCGAGCAGCTCGGCGAGCCAGACGTCGACTTCAGGAGCGAATAAGCGGGAACGCTTGGCGCATGCCTGGAGTCGAGGATGGACACCGCCGCCGCGCATCAGCGTGCCCGACTGGGCCGATCGGTACCGGCGCCTGGCCAAGGAGTCTGGCAGTACATCGGGCAGGTGGGAGACGGCGACCGTCGAAGTGGCGCGTGGGCTCATGCTTGCGGTCACCGAGCCGGGCGTGCACGTCATCACGGCGATGGTCAGCACGCAGATCCTGAAGACGGCGCTGCTGGAGAATATTTTCGGGTATTACGCGCATCTGGATCCGTCACCGATGCTGCTTTTGCAGCCAAAGGAGGATGCCGCCGAGCAGTTCAGCAAGGAGCGCATTGCCCCACTGATCCGGGTCACACCGGTGTTGCGGGAGTTGATCGGTGTCGGCAAGACCCGGGCCTCTGATGAGACCCTGCTCTACAAGGCATTCCCGGGCGGTTTTCTGGCGCTTGCTGGCGCCGGCAGCCCGGACAATCTGGCGCGGCGCCCGATTCGCGTGCTGCTCTGCGATGAGGTCGACAAATATCCGATCACCCGTGAGGGCGATCCAATCGCGCTGGCGGAAGAGCGCACGGCCAGCTTCGGAGCCAACTGGTTGTCGGTGCGGGCCTGCTCGCCGACGGTCGAGGATGAAAGCCGCATTGCGGCCAGTTACGCCGAGTCAGATCAACGCCGGGCATCGGTATGCTGCCCGCATTGCCAGCACCGGCAGTTCCTGGATTTCTTCAAGCACGTCCAGTGGGACAAGGAAGGTGGTACCCACCAGACGCGCAGCGCCCGTATCTTCTGCGAGCGGTGCGGTTCGGTATGGTCGGAAGGTGAGCGCCTGCGGGCACTCCAGACTGTGCGCTGGCACCAGACGCGGCCATTCAACTGCTGCGGACAGCGGCACGTGCCCATGGAGTCCTACGAGACAGCATGGCCGCTGCAGGACGAAGAATCGGTCGACGAGGTCTGGCGCTGGTTGGTCAGCGATCGTTTCGCCGTCTATCGGGCCATCTGCCCGGACTGCGGCGCGATGGGCGTGGACAACGAGCATGCTGGCTTCCAGGCCTCGAAGCTCTACAGCCCATGGTCAAAGGACAAGCCGGCCGATATCGCCAAGAAGTGGATGGCTGCAAAGGACGACGAGGAAAAACTGCAGACTTGGTGGAACACCCAGATGGGCATGCCGTATCGGCGCCATTCGGGTAAGGAGATCCAGATCGAGGCGCTGGCGGCGCGGTGCGAGGTTTGGCCGGCCGATGTGCCGGACGCGGTCGCGGTGCTCACGGTCGGCGTTGACGTGCAGGATTACCGCATCGAGCTCGAGATTGTCGGCTGGGGTAGGAACGAAGAATCCTGGTCGGTCGCCTATCACGTCGTCGATGGTGAGTTTTCCGACCCGAAGGTGCAGATCCAGCTCGACATGTACCTCAAGCGGTTGTGGAATCGCGCCGACGGACGTGGGTTCGAGATCATGGCTGGCTGCATCGACTCTGGCGGCCACCACACACAAGCTGTCTACGATTTCTGCAAGGCGCGCATAGGCAGGCGCATCTGGGCGATCAAGGGTGAGTCGGCTCGCAACGGCAAGCGATCGCCCGTATGGCCGACGGCGCGGCCGACGTCCAAGACCAAGAAGTCATATCGGCCGGTAATCCTCGGCGTGAATGCGGCGAAAGACACCATCGTCAGTCGGCTGCGGAAAGAGAAGCCCGACAAGGGCGACGTGGCTGTGGCTGGGTTTATGCACTTCCCGACGGATCGGGACATCAACTATTTCGCACAGCTCACCGCCGAACGGTCGGTGTTGAAGACCACGGCAGGGCAGCGGTACCGGGTTTGGGAACTGCGCCCAGGCCGAGCCAATGAAGCACTGGATTGCCGCGTATACGCCTATGCGGCGCTCTGCAGCCTGCTTCACATGGGGCTGAAGTTGAACCGGCGCGCAGACGAGGTCGCGGCGACCGTCGGACCGCCGGTCAACGTGATCGATGAAGAAGGCAACCCTGTGGCGGGCGCCGGCGAAGTGCCGAAGCGGCGGCCAGGTCCAAGCGTCACGAAAGAAGCCTCGAAAACCAAATCACTTGCCAGTCGCCTGGCATAGGAGATTCACCTTGAGCTGCGCACCTACCTTCAACCCAGCCACCAGTTTGTTGGCGGGGATGAACACCACAGCGCTCCAGGCATCTCTGGCCGTGGCGCAGCAGGCATACATCGACCTGTCTACAGGCGCGAAGGGCGAGTCCTACAGCTATACCCAGGGCGATGGTGCCAAGTCGGTCACGTACACCCGCGCGAACCTGCCGGCGCTGGCCAACATGATTCAGCTGCTGCAGTCGCAGCTCGGCATCGTCTCGCGGGCACGCCGCCCTGTTCGGTTCTGGTACCGATAGATGGGCAACCCCGTGCGCATCCTCGGACCGAATGGCCAGCCCATCCAGTCCGCGCCACTGCGGCCGTCGCGCGCGCAGATGCTGGCCAGTGGCGGCAATTCGCCCTATGACGCTGCCGACATCTACGGCGAGCACGTCGCCGAGTGGCGTCCGTATTTGGCGTCGCCCGACGGCGACCTCAACATGTACCGGGACCGCATCGTCTCGCGCGTCCGCGACCTGGTGCGCAACGATGGCTGGGCGTCGGGGTCGGTCACCCGGATCCTCGACAACGCCATCGGTGGTCATTTCTGGCCGAGCTTCAAACCGGACTATGCGGCGCTGGCTGCGTACACCGGCAACAAGGGATTCGACGCGAGCTGGGCTGCCGAGTTTGGGCGTCGCGCCGGCGCGCATTACCGATCCTGGGCAAATGACCCGGGCAAGTATTGTGATGCCGCACGGTGCCTGAATGTCACCCAGCAGATGCGCCTGGGGCTGCGCCACAAGCTGATCGACGGCGACGCGCTGGCGCAAGTGCTCTACCTGCCGAAACGTGTTGGCTACGGCAAGGCGCGTTACGGCACTGCCATCCAGTTGATCGATCCGGATCGCCTGTCGAATCCGCAACTGCGTTTCGACACGCAGACCCAGCGCGGTGGCGTGGAGGTCGACGAGCTAGGTGCGGCGGTGGGCTATTGGATTCGGCGCGCACACCAGGGCGACTGGTGGGCGGCAGCGGATAGTGTCCGCTGGGATCTGATTCCACGAGAAACGGAGTGGGGTCGGCCGAACATCGTGCACGACTTCGATCATGACCGCGCCGGCCAGCATCGCGGTGGCGCCGGCATCTTCGCGCCAGTGCTGCAGCGCATGCGCATGCTGGCGAAATACGATGCCACCGAGCTGGACTCGGCCATCATCAATGCCATCTTCGGCGCCTACATCGAAAGCCCGTTCGATCACCAGCTGGTCGAGCAGGCCATTGGCGATACGACGGATCTGAGCGCCTACCAAGGCGCACGATCGAGTTTCCACGATGAGCGCCGCACCATGCTGGGCGGTTCGCGTCTGCCGATCCTGTTCCCTGGCGAGAAGATCAACGCCGTGGCGGCCGAGCGCCCCAACGGCAACTTCAAGGAATTTGAGGCGACCTTCCTGCGCAACATCTCGGCCGCCACCGGCCAGTCGCCGCAGCAAGTCAGCAACAACTATTCCGACACCAACTACAGCAGCATGCGCGCCGCGTTGCTGGAAGCGTGGAAGACGCTGCATCGCCGGGTGCTCGATTTCTCGGCAGGCTTCGCTCAGCCCATCGTGTCGTCTTGGCTGGAAGAGTCGATGGATATCGACGATTACCCGCTGCCGTCCGGCGCTCCCGAGTTCATGGAATGCCGGGCGATGTATTCACGGTGCGATTGGATGGGGCCGGGCCGCGGCTGGGTCGATCCGGTCGACGAAAAGAAGGGAGCCGTGCTTGGCATGGACGCCGGTCTGTCCACTCTGCAGCGCGAATGCGCTGAGCAAGGCCTGGACTACGAGGAAGTGCTCGAGCAGCGCGCGCGCGAGATCAACCGGTTCAAGGAGCTTGGCATTCCGGTACCGACCTGGGCTGGCATGAACCCCGCCGGTGAAGTGCCGGCATCCAAAACCATCGCTGACCCGGAGGTTACCTGATGCAGTTCGCGCATCTTGCCCAGCGCCTGTTCAATCGGCCGCTGGCGATCCATCCGGACAAGGCCGAAGTCATCATGGCGGCGCTCGGCGAGCGTCTTGGTATCACGCACCTGATGCGCGCCTCGGGTGAGGCCATCATCGTGCAGCCGCTGGCCATGCACGATGATGAAGCCTACGACTACAGTCAGCGCGGTAGCGACACCGGCTACGACATGGCCGGTCCCGTCGCGGTCATCCCGGTGCATGGAACGCTGGTGCAGAAGCTCGGCAGCCTGCGCCCGTACAGTGGCATGACGGGCTACGACGGTATGCGCCAAGCGTTCCTCACTGCGCTGGATGATCCGAATGTCGAAGCGATCATGCTCGACGTGGATTCGCCAGGCGGCGAGGTTTCAGGCTGCTTCGATCTGGTCGACACGATCTATGAAGGTCGTGGCCGCAAGCCGATCTGGGCGATCCTCAGCGACTCGGCCTATTCAGCGGCGTATGCGATCGCGAGTGCAGCAGACCGGATCATCGTGCCCCGCACCGGCGGCGTAGGTTCGATCGGTGTGATTTGCATGCATATGGATTTCAGCAAGGCGCTCACCAGCGCTGGCTTTCAGGTCACCTTCATCACGTACGGCGACCGCAAGGCTGATGGTCACCCCGAGATACCACTGTCCAAGGAGGCGCTGGCGCGCTTCCAGGCGGACATCGACACCATGGGCGAGCTGTTCGTCGACACAGTCGCCCGTAACCGAAATATCGCGGCCAGTTCGGTGCGCGATACCCAAGCCGTGACCTATCTGGGCGAACAAGGTGTCGCCCAGGGGCTCGCGGATGCTGTTGCGGCTCCCGATGCCGCGTTTCGGGCGCTGCTCAAAGAGCTGGCCTAAACCCACTACCCGGAGAAACACCATGAGTATCCGCACGAAATTGGCCGCGGCTCCGTTCGCGCACCTGCTTGGCCTTGCTGCTCGCGCTGAGGACGACGACGAGCGCAAACAGAAGTCTGATGAGTCCGACGACGACTATGCCAAGCGCATGGAAAAGCTCGACGAGGATGAAGCCAAGAAGGCCGAAGACGACAAGAAAAAGGACGACGAGGCCAAGAAGGCCGAAGATGACAAGAAAAAGGACGACGAGGCCAAGAAGGCCCGCAAGGAAGCAGGGGAAGAGGATGACGAGGACGACGAAAAGGATGACAAGGAGGACGACGAAAAGGAATCGCGGCGCGGCCGAGCCAAGAGCGCGCGTCGGCGCGAGCGCTCGCGCTGCGCGGCAATCTTCGCCAGTCCGTCGGCAGCTGGCATCCCGCACGTTGCGGCCAACCTTGCGTTCAATACCAACATGTCGCGCAAAGAGGCCATCGCGGTGCTGCAGTCGGTTGCGGTCAGCCAGCCTCAGCCCATCATGGCGGTAACCCGCAGCAGCCTGGCCGAGCGCATGTCCGGCCAGTCGGTGCCGCAAGTCGGTCTCGATGGTGGCAAAGCCGCGCCCTCCGGCATGTCGCCTGTTGCGGCGGCGATAATCGCCGCCGGCGAAAAGGCGCGCCCCAGCAAGTAAAGCCGTCATTCACTGATTTCAGCGGCACCCGCTGATCCCACCCCGTCCTACCCGGAGAACACCATGTCGCTCACTCCCAGCGTCCTTGGGGACAACCCCCAGCAGCCCGGCATTCAGGCCCAGGTCTATGTTCCCGATCAATTGATTGCGGACGCACGAAATCTGGTCTCGCAGCCGATCATCCTCGCCGCAGGTACGCTCGCCCGCGGTACCGTGCTTGGCCAGCAGACGGCCCAGCCGATCACCGCCGTGGCCGCCGCCGGCAATACCGGTAACGGCACCATCGGCACGCTCAGCGTCGGATCCGCGCCCAAGACGGGCAACTATGCCCTGACGGCCACGGATGCCACGCACTTCGCCGTAGTGGATCCGGAGGGCACCTCACTCGGTACGGCCGTCGCCGGCACGCCGTTCACCGGTACCGAGATCAACTTCACGATCACGGCTGGTGGCACCGCCTTCGTCGCGGGCGATTCGTTCACCGTGACGGTTGCCGATGCGGTGGGAACGTACATCGAGAGCGTCAAGACAGCCTCAGATGGCAGCCAGAACCCGGTAGCCATCCTGGCCGATGCCGCCGATGCGTCAGCCGGTCCGGTCAACACCGGTGCCTATGTGGCGGGCGAGTTCAACGTCAACGCACTCACGTATGACGCCAGCTGGACGGCCGCCACCCTGACCACCGCCCTGCGGGCTTACGGCCTGTTCGCCAAGAGCTCCGTGTCGGCCGGCGTGCCGTCCAACAACTCCGCCCCGTAACCCGTACCCACCGGCTTCCTGACACCCCGCTTCGGCGGGGTTTTTTTTGGCCCGGATTTACCGATCCCACCTCTCGGAGAGACGTCAATGTCTGCTACCACCTCGTTCCCGTTTAGCACCACTGACCTGATCCAGGTGGTGCCCACCCTGAAGCGTTCGCAGAAATTCCTGCTGGACAACTTCTTTCCCAACATCAAGATGAGCGAGACCGAGTTCGTCGCCATCGACATCGATGTCGGCCTGCGCCGCATGTCGCCATTCGTCTCGCCGCTGGTTGAGGGCAAGCTGGTCGAGCAGCGTCGCTACCAGACCAACATCTACAAGCCGGCCTACATCAAGGACAAGCGCGCACCGGATCTGCGCAAGCCGGTCATGCGTCAGATCGGTGAGCGCATCGGCGGCGGCGACCTGACGGGTGCCGAGCGTGAGATGGCAAACATCAACTTCGAAATGGCTGACCAGATCGACATGCTCGATCGCCGCCTGGAGTGGATGGCGGCATCGGCGCTGAGCACTGGCACCGTTACCGTGAAGGGGGAAGGCTTCCCCACCGAATTGATCGACTTCGGTCGCGATGCCAGCCTCAGTGTGGCGCTTACCGGAACTGCAAAGTGGACTGCCGCCGCGGTTGTTGCCGGCACGGCCACTCCGTGCACCAACATCGAGGCCTGGCAGCATCAGATCATGAAGTTGTCAGGCGGCACGGCGACCAAGATCATTTTCACCACTTCGCCGTGGACTGCATTTCTGGCCGATCCGCTGCTCAAGGGCGCGATCTTCTACCCGAAGCTGGGTGAAGACGCCAACGGCATCAATCCTGGTGCGCAGATCGTTCCGGGCGCGCAATACAAGGGTCGCTGGGGTCAATACGATCTGTACGTCTACAACGACTGGTACATCGACGACAACAACGTCGAGCAGCCCATGCTGGTCGATGGCACCGTGTTGATGTCCGGACCGGACCTGATGGGCACCCGCGCCTTTGGTCAGATCCTCGACCCGGCATTCAACTATGCCTCGCTGCCGTATGCGCCGAAGACCTGGGTGGAGAACGACCCGGCCCAGCGCATTCTGCTGATGCAGAGCTCGCCACTGATCATCCCATCGCGCGTCAACGCCAGCTTCTCGGCCAACGTCTGCGCGCCCGTGGTGAGTTGATGAGTGCGGTGAATGCCGGCGCACCGCCGCCGGCTGAACAAAAAGCGGGCAAGACTGCTGAAGCCGTAGTGGCGCACGGCCGTTCCGTCATCAACGGGGAGGGCGTTCGCGTCGGCCCCGGGAAGACGGTCGCGTTGCCGGTTGGCGAAGTTCGCCAATTGCGCAAGCTGGGGTTCCTGATCGGCGCCGATGAGGAATTCATCGCCTCCCGTCCTGGACCCAACCTCAAGGTCTCGGATGGCCCCACGGTACGGCTCGCGTCGTAATGCCCATCGACTGGGATGCCATGGTGCTGGGTCCATGCGAAGGCGTCTTCGGCGAGCCTGCGACCTACATCCCTGCCGGCGGTTCGGGCTACGCCATCACCGGCGTCTTCGACAGCGCCTACAAGGATGTGACGCTGATTGATGTCGGGGTGGATGCCAATGCGGTGCAACCCGTTCTTGGCGTCCGCGCAGCACTTTTCACGGGCCAGCCGATGCAGGGCGATCAGGTACGCATCCCCAGCGTCGGCAAGCTCTACTTCATTCGTGATGTCCGACCTGATGGCCATGGTTGGATCAAGCTGATGCTGGCTGATACGGGCAACCCATGACCACGACGGCAGCCACGCTGCGTGCATTGGCCGTGACGGCCCTTACCGGCACTACCGATGCCGCCGCGAACGTCTTTTCCATTCTGGATTGGCCGACGTGGAGCGGTAGTTACCCCGTCTTGTACCTGCAGACGCCGAAAGAGGAAAAGGAATCCCTCGGCCCGAATGGCGCCCCGCAATTCACCGTCACCGCCACGATCCGTATCCAGGCCCGTGTGCAGACGCAGGCGCTGGCCAACGGAGCAGGGGCGGCCAATGCGTTGGTCGCGCTGGAGAACATACAGCGTCAGATCGAGGTGGCGCTGATCAATTACACGCCATTGATGGTGCTGCTCGAGCAGTTCCCCTTCGTGAGCGTGGAGAAGAAAGTCAGCGGCGAAGGTGATCAAAACCTCGGCGAGCTGGAAATGGACGTCGGCATGCAGTTCTACCAGGGACCGGAAGACTTTTACGTCGTCCCGTCCAACGCGCTGGAGCAAATCACGGTCGATGCGGACCTCGTCAACGTATTCGACCCCAACGGTACCTACGCGAATCCGCCATTCCCTTCATCTGTAGAACCGGCGCCGCGCACCAGCGGCCCAGATGGGCGCGCCGAAGCGGGCGCCGATATCACCCTGCCTCAATAGGACATCACCCATGCGCGTGTATCCCGCCCCCGGCCTGCTTTGCAGGGATCCGGTCAAGAAAGACCTGTTGCCCGAATCCGGGCGCGACGTGTCCGACAACGATCTTTTCTGGCAGCGCCGGCTTGCCGACGGCGACGTCGTCACGACACCTCCCAAATCCACCAGCGCGGTGACTTCCGCCACCTTTCGGAGTAATGACGAATGAGCACCGTCCCTTTCCAGACTATTCCCCAGAATCTGCGCTTACCGCTGTTCTTCGCCGAGGTCAACAACTCGGCAGCCAACAGCGGACAGCAAACGCAACGCGCCCTTGTCATCGGGCAGATTCTCAGCGCCGGTGCCGCCGCGCCGAATATCCCGATTATCAGTCAGGGTGCCAGCGATGCAATCGCCCAAGGTGGCGCAGGCTCCATGCTGGCGCTGATGACGGCGGCCTATCTCGCTGCCGATAACTTCGGCGAACTCTGGTATCTGCCGCTTTCCGACGATGGATCTTCTGTCGCTGCCGCCGGTACCGCAACCATCACCGGTGCTCCGACGGCCGCCGGCGTCGTATCGCTGTATATCGGCGGCTTCAAGATCAGTGTGGCCGTAGCCACGACGGATACGCCGACCACCATTGCCGCGGCCATCGTGGCAGCCGTCACGGCCAATCCCAATCTGCCGGTCAGTGCCGCCGCCGCCGCGGGCGTCGTGACTTTTACCGCGAAAAACAAGGGAGCGGCGGGCAACGATATCGACCTTCGTATCAATTATGGCGGCAGCGCAGCGGGTGAAGCCACGCCAGCCGGCGTCACGATTGTCTTCGTCGCCATGGCGTCCGGTGCCACCAATCCGACGCTGACCACGGCACTGTCCAACCTCGGCGATAAGCCGTTTGATTTCATTATCTGTCCCTATACGGATCCGACTTCCCTCAATGCGCTTCAAGCGCTGTTGAACGACACGACCGGGCGCTGGAGCTGGAACAGTCAGGTCTATGGCCATGTGTTCGCGGCACAGCGGGGAACCTATTCTGGTTTGGTCACGGCTGGAAATGCGCGCAACAACCAGCACGAGACGATTCTCGGCTTCAGCGGCTCGCCGACGCCTAACTGGCTGATTGCTGCCGATCTGGCAGGTACCGCTGCGGTATCGCTGCGCACGGATCCAGGCGTGCCCCTGCAGACGCTGGCACTCAGCACCATGCAGGCGCCGCCGCTGGCCTCGCAGTTCACGCTCAGCGAGCGCAACACGCTATTGTTCGACGGCATCAGCACCTTCACGGTTGCACAAGATGGCACCGTCGCGCTGGAAAACGTCATCACCACATACCAAAAGAACGCCTTCAACCAGGCGGACAACAGCTATCTCGAGATCGAGACCATGTTCCTGCTGATGTTCGTTCTGCGCGATCTGGCCAGCGTCATCACATCGAAGTTCTCGCGGGTGAAGCTGGCGGCCGATGGCACCCGCTTCGCCCCGGGTTCGGCGCTGGTGACGCCATCCACCATCCGCGCCTGCATCATCGCCGAGTATCAGACGCTTGAATTCAACGGCTACGTGCAGGACAGCACCGACTTCGCAGCCAACCTGATCGTGCAGCAGAACGCCACCAATCCGAACCGGGTTGATGTGCTCTGGCCCGGTGAGTTGATCAACCAGCTTCGCACGGTCGCACTGCTGGCGCAGTTCCGCCTCTGATTCGCTGAACCAAACCCTTCCATCCGCAAGCCGCCTCCGGGCGGCTTTTTTGTTGTCCGGAGAACACCATGGCAAACCCCACCAACCGGCTTGCCGGTACCGCATACCTCTCGGTCGACGGCGTCACCTACATGCTTGCCGGCGATTTTGAATACAAGCCATCGCTGGTCACCCGCGAATCGCTCACGGGCATGGACACCGTGCACGGCTTCAGCGAAAAGCCGGTGGCACCGCATATCAGTTGCACCCTTCGCGACTCCGGGGGCCTCAGCGTGGCCTCCCTCAATGCCATGGTCAACGTGACGATCGTGGTGGAGCTGGCCAACGGCAAAACCATCATCGGCCGCAACATGTGGTCGGTCGAGGATCAGACGGCCAAATCCACCGACGCCACCATCGACGTGAAATGGGAAGGTCAGCAGGGTGCTGTGACCGAAGCCTGATTCATCCCGTCTCAAACCCCTCATTTCTGGAGCTGCATTCTCATGTTCGAAGAAGAAAAAACCATCACCTTGAACAAACCGCTGGTGCTCGGTACCGGCGATGCGGCTCAAACATGGGCGGAGATCACCCTGCGCGAACCCAATGCCGGCGAAATCGCCAAGGCGCAGGTCGGTGCGGCCACCGATACGGATATCACCATCAACCTGGCCAGTGCGGTGACCAAGGTTCCTCGGCGTGCCATCGAGCAGTTATGCCAGCGCGACCTGCGCACGGTGGGCGCTTTTTTCGGACAGATCTCCGACGCTGGCGCGCTGGAGGCTGGCCAGAGCTGATCGCGGAACTCACCCGCTTTTACCACTGGGGTCCCTACGCGGCATGGGCCCTGACCTTGACGGACCTGACCTGGTGGAACGACCAGGCCAAACGGATGACCTCGCATGACGAATAAATTCAACATCGTCATCACGGCGACGGATGCCGCGACAGCGACGGTCAAGAAGGTCAACGATGCGATGGGGCGCATCACGCGTCCGTTCGAGGAAGCGCACAAGTCGTTCAAGCGCCTCGACACGGCTCTGGCTGACAATCCCATTGCCAAGAGCCTTGGTCATATCAGCAAGGCCAGCCTCGGCGTGGCGAAATCAATCGGCCGCATTGCGGCGCCGATCGCCGCGATCACCGGCATCGGGTCGATCGCCGGCATCACCATGCTGGCCGATCGCTGGGCAAAGTTCGGCCGCTCGGTCACTTATGCCGCCCAAGGCATCGGCATCAGCACGAGCATGCTGCAGCAGTATCAGGGTGTTGCCACGCTGGCTGGCGTCAGCACCGAAAGCATGGTCTCCGGCCTGGGGGCGCTGGGCACCACCATGGAGGACGCGCGTTGGGGCCGCAATCAGGGCGCCCTGATGATGCTCAACCGGCTCGGCATCGGTCTCAAGAAGACCAAGTCCGGCGCATGGGACGTGAATGCCGAGTTCATGGCGGTCGCCAAGGTCATGAACAGCAGCAAGCTGAAGAACAACCCCTGGGCCCAGCAACTGATCGCCAGCCAGCTCGGGATGACCTCGCTGCTCCCGCTGCTGCGACAAGGTGAGGATGGCATCAAGAAATACGAAGTCCTGCAGCAGAAGCTTGGTTACATCTCATCGCCGCAGGACATCCAGAACGCCAATGATTTCGCGCTCAGCCTGGCGGGCATGAAGATTTCTGCCGAGGGCTTGGGGCAGTCCATCATGGACAAGGCAATGCCGGCCATCCGACCTTTCATCGATGATCTATCGAGCTGGATCGGAAAGAATCGCGAACTGATCAGCAACGATGTGTCGGGATGGATCAAGGCGATCGCTGATGGTGTCAGCAAGGTCGACTGGAAAGCAGTCGGCACCCAGGTCACCGGATTTTTCAGTGATGCCAAAGGTTCAGCCAGTGAGCTGAAAGAAGTGCTGGACGGTGTCGTGGCTAGTTTTCGAGCTGTCGGAAACCTCTATAACGGCACGAAATATATATTCCGTCCAGGTGGATCGGCCAGTCAGATGACCGGGTTCGGAGCAGGCCAGTTTACGAATGCCGATTATGCGGCTTATTCTTCGGAGCATGGCGATGACGCCGCTTTCAAAGCGCGGCAACAGCAGCTGCTGAAAAGTGGTTCGGCTGGCTCGCTGGAGTTCTTCAAGAACAGCGCCGGCATCTTCGAAAAGATGCGCCCATCGGCCAAGATCCAGGCCGATTATCAGGACTACCTCGACAATCTCACGGCAAAAAGTTTTCTTGATCCCACCAGCAGTACAAAAATCGTTCGCGGTGGTATCAAGAATCAACAGGCTGCCCTTTCCTTCTTCCGTAGCCAAGGGTGGTCACTCAACCAAGCTGCCGGCATTGCTGCCAATCTGGGTGAAGAGAGTGGATTCAATCCGGGAGCTGTCGGTGATCGCGGCGCGGCTTATGGTTTGGGCCAATGGCATGCAGATCGCCAGCGCAATTTTGCGCGTTGGGCAGGGCACAGCATTCAGGGTTCGACAGCCGATGAACAAATGCGGTTCGTGCAATACGAGCTGACGCAGGGAACTGAAAAGGCGGCCGGTGACAGGCTCCGCGGAACGAATAGCGCGTATGACGCCGGCAGCATCGTTTCGCGGTTCTATGAGCGCCCTGGTGCGGCTGCCGAAGCGGCCGCGAATCGTGGCGGCCAGGCCATAGCTATGGCGCAGGGCCCCTATACCAGCGGCGCAGCCTCGACCAAAGCGGGCGCTGTACAGGTCGAGGTCACCTTGAAGAATGCACCGCCTGGGACGACCGCCAAGGCCACATCCACCGGTGCAGCCACCACCGCGCCACCGCGCATCGGATATTCCGCTGTTGGAGCATCCGCATGAGCTGGTTTGACGAGTTGCAGCAAGCCTCCTTCCGTGGCGTGCCCTTCGGTGTGATGGGTGGCAATGCCCGTTTCGGCCGCCGCGTGGCCATGCATGAATACCCCATGCGTGACAAGCCATACATCGAGGATCTCGGGCGTTCCACGCGCCGCATCAACCTCACCGGCTTCCTGGTCGAGAACAGCATGGTCTATGGCGGTGGCAGCGCGCTGGCGCAGCGCGATGCCATGGTCGCAGCGGCCGAAACGTCGGGCCCCGGCATTCTGATCCACCCCACGCTGGGGCAGCTCACCGTCAGCATTCCTGATGGTGGCTTGTCTGTCGCGGAACGGTGGGATCTCGGTCGGGCATTTGAAATCGGTTTCAGCTTCATCGAATCCGGCGATCGTCTTTTCCCCAGCGTCAGCACCACCACGCAAGCATCGGTGTTTGATGCATCCTCTGTGCTCGACGCGGCCGCCGCCGGTGATTTCCTGGGCACGATGAACGGTGTCATCCAGTACGGGCAGGCCATCATCGGCATGGTGGTCTCGGTGACGGCCGGCTATGTGGTGCTGGCCGCACAGGTGGCCCGCGATGCGACCAACCTCATGCATATGGTCAGCCTGCTCGATGGCAATTACGGGCGCTACACGGGCGGCGCGGTTACCACGGCCTACGCGCAATCGCAGAAAACCACGCTGCCGAGCACGACCATCGCCGATCTCATCGCCCAAGGGGCGAATGACCGCGTAGCGATTGCTTCAGCGTCGGCGTCGCTTATCGCCGCCGCGATTGGGTTTGAGGCGTCCTCGATCGACACTTATTCGACGGCGTCGCAGTCTCTCGCGTCGACACTTTTCGAAAGCATCGCCGATCCGGCGGATGCGATCCGGTTGCTGAGCAATCTATCGGTCTTCAGTCCCGATCAATACACCAGCGGCTCAACGATTGGCACCGGGCAGGCCACCACGCAAAACGCCACCGGCGCCATGCTTCGGCGCGCTTCCATCGCGCAGCTTGCCAAGGCCGCCGTGCAGTATTCGCCCAGTTCCTATGACGATGCCCTGGCATTGCGGTCCAAAGTGACCAGCCTGATCGACGGCGAAATCCTGATTGCCGGCGACAATGGCGATGATGCGAGCTACGGCGCGCTGCGGGCACTGCGACAAGTCGTTGTCGCCGCGGTCACGGCCAATGGCGCCAATTTGGCATCCCTCACGACATTTGCCTTCAAGTCGACGCAGCCGGCGCTGACACTGGCCAACCGTATCTATCAGGATGCGAGCCGTTCGGATCAGTTGGTCGAACAGGCGGTGCCTATCCATCCCGCCTTCATGCCGATGAGCTTCCAAGGGCTGACGAGCTGACGTATGGCCGCCGACGATCTCATCCTGACCATTGCGGGTCAGGCAATATCCGGCTGGACGGACATTCGCATTACCCGGGGTATTGAGCGCTGCCCCTCCGATTTTGATATCGGGCTGACCGAACTCTATCCTGGCGAGCTCGACAAGGTCATTGTGGCGCCAGGCACGCCATGCACGGTGCAACTCGGTACCGATCTTGTATTGACTGGGTACGTGGATCGTTTCATACCGAGCTTTGAAGCGGGGCAACACAGCATCCATGTCATGGGGCGTTCAAAATGCAGCGACCTGCTGGATTGCTCGGCGCAATGGCCAGGTGGTCAGATCAGCGGCGCGTCTGCCCTGGGCATCGCGCAGCAACTGGCGAACGCCTATGGCATTACCGTGCAATCCTCAGTGAGCGGTCTGCCGATCATTCCACAGTTCAACCTGATGCTGGGCGAATCGGCCTTTGAGGTGATCGAACGCATCTCGCGTTACTCCGCCGTGCTGGCCTATGACATGCCCGATGGCAGTTTGCAGCTGGCGCAAGTGGGGTCAGTGAATGCGGCCAGCGGCTTCACGGAAGGGCAGAACGTGCAGCGCGCCTCGATCGAATATGCCGTCGATCAGCGCTACAGCATCTACCAGGCGTTTCTGCAGGCGGTCGATGTCTTTCAGGACCTCGGCAACACGGGGAATTTGGCAGCGACCAGCAAAGACCCCAACGTTCCCCGGTACCGCAATCTATACATCATCACTGAAGGATCATCGGGTGATCCCTATGGGTTCGCGGTCAAGCGCGCCAGCTGGGAATGCGCAAGGCGGGCCGGTCATTCGCTCATGGTGCGCGTCACGGTGGATAGCTGGCGCGATTCTGCTGGCGCGTTGTGGGCACCCAATACCTTGGCGCCCGTTCAATTACCCTCGCTGAAGCTGGCCGCGGATAATTTTCTGATCGGTGAAGTGACCTATATGCGCAGCAACGATCAGGGCACCACGGCAGAGTTGGTGCTCATGCCGCCCGATGCGTTCAAACCGGAGCCGATCATCCTGCAGCCGATGTTTGGCGATGTGCCGGTGGTCGCGTCATGACGTCGCATGCCGGGGCGATTGACCGGCTTTACCGCCGCATCCTGTCTGTCATGGGGCGCGGGCGTGTCACGACAAGCAATGACACGGGGAGCGTGCAGACCCTTCAACTCAGCATGGGTCCGTTCGAGATTCACGATGCGACACCACGGCTGGCGGAATTCGGCTTTACCTCGCGTCCGCCACTTCAATCGGATGCTGTGGTGGCGTTCCTCAACGGAGACCGTTCCAACGGTGTGGTGATCGCCACGGCACATCAGCCCAGTCGACCCACCGGCCTGCAAGAAGGCGAGGTCATGGTCTATGACCTGTGGGGAAAATCGGTCTATTTCACGGAGAGTGGCGGCATTGTCATTGATGCCAAAAACACCGATGTCACCGTGAACAACGCTGCCACCGTCACGATCAATGCCAGCAGCGGGGTCACGATGAATACGCCGTTATTGAAGGTGACGGGCGATATCGAATCCGGTGGCAATGTGAGTGACAGCGTGCGCAGCATGGCGGCGGATCGCGTCTTGTACAACGAACACGGTCACCCGGCCAGCGGAGTGACGACACCACCGGAACCGACCCAATGAGTGATATCGCTACCGTTTGGGACGTCTCCAATTCGCAAGGTGATTGGATAGTTGAAAGCGCGACCCTGAAAAATGGCGACGATTTGGCCACCTCGGTCCTGATCAGTCTTTTCACGGACCGTTTGGCCAATGCATCGGATGTGCTGCCCGATGCCACGGGTGACCGGCGCGGCTGGTGGGGTGACCTTGACCAGAACGTTCCCATCGGTTCACGCCTTTGGTTGCTCACCCGCGCCAAATTGCTTCCCTCGGTGGCTGTCACCGCCAAGAGTTACGTGGCCGAAGCGCTGCAATGGATGCTCGATGACGGTGTGGCCCTGGCGATGAATATCGTCACCGCGATCGTTGCTCCGTCGATGCTGACGATCCAGATCACCATCAATCAATCCAATGGAAGCCAGCGTGCGCTCAGCTTCAACTGGGCGTGGAATCAACTGAACTGAGATTTCCATCTCACCTCCTTTTTTGAAGCCGCCTAGGGGCGGCTTTTTGTTGTCCGGAGCATTCCATGCCATTTTCCCGACCGACGCTGTCTACGCTGCGCGCGCAGGTCGCTGCGGATATCAATTCGAACATTCCGGGAGCCGACGGCCTCCTGCGCTTTTCGAATCTCGGGGTGCTCGGCACTTCTCTCGCCGGTCTGGCGAATCTTCACTACGGCTACCTCGACTACATAGGCCTTCAGTCGATCCCCTACACCGCGATTGAGGAAGCGCTGGAAGCCTGGGCTGCGCTCAAGAACATTTACCGCGAAGCCGCGCAGGCGTCGATATGTGCCACCGTCACTTTCCAGGGATCGTCGGGAACCATCAATGCCGGCACGCCGATCTTGCGTAGCGATGGCACCGCCTATACAGCGACAGGTTCAGCCACCGTGAGTGGTAGTTCCGTAAGCGTTCCCATCGTGGCCACCGTCGCCGGGTCGGCAGGTAATTCTCCCGCCGGCGTGTTGATGACGCTGGGTACGCCGATTGCCGGCATTCAGTCGACGGGTGTGGCTACCACGGCCATCACGGGTGGCACGGATCAGGAAACCGATGATTCGCTGCGTGCTCGCATGCTGCAGGCGTTTCAGACCCCACCTGAAGGCGGATCCGTCAGCGATTATTTGACCTGGGCCTTGGCTGTCCCTGGCGTCACCCGGGCCTGGTGCAATCCCAACGGATTCGGCTCGGGCACCGTCGTGGTCTACATCATGCTCGATGCCGCCAATGCGCTCGAGGGTGGCTTCCCGCAAGGCACCGACGGTGGCTCGCCGATGGATAGCCGATTCATCGCGCCGGCGATCGCCACGGGCGACCAACTGACCGTGGCCAACGCGATCTATCCGCAGCAGCCAGTGACCGCCATGGTCTATGTCTGCGCCCCCGTAGCCAACCCGATCAATTTCGAGATTTCCGGCTTGTCCAGTTCATCGACTGCGACACGCAATGCCATTGCCGCGGCCATCAGCGAAGTGTTCTTGAATGATGGCCAGCCCGCGAATGGCACGATCGTGCAGCTATCGGACATTGAATCGGCGATCGCTTCAATCTCCGGCACGTCCGGCTTCGTCATCATCTCGCCGGTCGGCAACATACCCAACCAGATCGGCCAGCTTCCGACGTTGGGCACGGTCACCTATTTATGAGCACGCTGGATTTTGCGGATGCCGATTATGCATCCGCGCTCAAATCGCTCCTGCCACGCGGCCGCGTCTGGAACGATGATCCCAACAGCATCCAGCTCCAGGTATTGGCGGCGCTGGCGCCGACATACCAACGCAGCGGCGCAGCCGGAACGGCGCTTCTGGTGGATGCCTTCCCGTCGACCGCCGTCAATTTGTTGACCGAATGGGAATTGTCGCTCGGGCTTCCCGACCCTTGCCAGGGACCAGCCCCCACTATCCCGGCGCGTGAAGCGCAGGTCGTGGCGCGTCTAACCAATAGCGGCGGTCAGACAGCGGCCTATTTCATCGCGCTGGCGGCTCAGCTCGGCTACACGGTCGCGGTAAGCAATTACGCGCCGTTTCGATCCGGCCAGAGTTCATGCACGTTCGGATTGGGTGGCCATGAGTGGCTTTACACCTGGTCCATCAACGTGCCCACCACCACTGCTGTCACCTATGCCGCCGTTGGCGTCATGCATGCCGGTGATCCGCTGGCCAGCTGGGGCATCCCAGTCCTTGAGTGCGAATTGCGAGCTATCGCTCCAGCGCATTCCACGCTTCTTTTTTGTTATGGGGCTTGACCATGTATCAGATTGACAACGCAACATCTTCAGCAACCTTGCCTGCGCCGGCGACGCCAGGTACTCCGGGATATTTTATTCTGGGCAATCAGACAACCGGTACGGCAGCAACCATCGTCACCGCTGATTTTCTGAATATGTTGATGATGGAACTGATCAATGTGCTCGCCGCAGCGGCGGTAACGCCATCGAAAACCAATTACAGCCAAGTTGCTGGCGTCATTCAGGGGGGTGCTCTCGCGTTTGGCACAGATTCTGGCGTCGCGAATGCTTATATCGTCACGATGCGGCAGCCCACCCCGGCATTGATCGATGGCCAGTTGGTGACTTTCCGTGCAGTGAATGCCAATACCGGCGCGACCACCATGGAGGTGTACGGTCTCACCCCGCAGCCGGTCATTGGCCTGTCTGATCTTCCCCTTCAGGGTGGTGAGATCATCACCAGCGGCATGGTTTCCATGCGTTGGAGCGCCAGTCAGACATCTTGGATTCTGGTGGCAACTGCCGGTGGGTCACTAGCCATTCCCGGTGGCACGCAAACGAACCACGCCGTCACTGTGGCGCAGCTCAATGCGCTGAGCGCCGCCATTACCGCCGCTTATATCGCAGCGGATATGGTTGTGGCCGCCAATGCCGCGAGTGCCTTATCAGCGGCAGACACCGCACTCACTGCGGCCTACGTCGCCGCAGACGTCGTCGTTGCAGGCAATGCGGCCACGGCGCTAGCGGCTGAAACGGCCTCTCGTGTACTGGAGTGCGCGCAGCTCGGCTGGTACGGCCAAGAGCAAGCGCTAACAGGCGCCGGGAATTTCACCGTTCCAGCGGGTGTCTACAAGATACGGCATCGCACGCGAGGTGCTGGTGGCACGGGCGGTGGCAGCTCAGCCGGAAATGGTGGCGGGTCCGGTGGTGGCGGTGACTATGAAGAGGGCGTTATCGCAACGACCCCTGGCACGGTGATCGCTTACTCCGTTGGCGTAGGTGTCGCCGGAACTACCGGTAACGGGTCTCCGGGCGGCAACACCACTTTCGGATCCATCACGGCCGGAGGGGGTCTCGGGGGTACGGCCGGATCAGGGGTTACATCGGGTTCGGCTGGCGCGGGCGGCACAGGAACCGGCGGAACGGTCTCATTACCAGGAGGTAGTGGCGGCGTAACCACTCAAACAGCAACAGGGTCGGGAACCTATCTGCAGGCTTGCGGCGGTATTTCATTCGGCGGTGCTTCGTTCATTCAGTTAAACGGAATATCTTCGGCGGGATCCAATGGACAAATGCCTGGTTGCGGTGGCAACGGTGGCGTTTTGGGCGGCGTTGGCGGCCAAGGCGGCAATGGATCACTTATTGTCGAGTGGTAATCCATAAACAGGCATAAGGCATAAACCGCTTCGGCGGTTTTTTTATTTTCCGGAGAAAGGTTCATGTATCAGATTGACAATACCACTGCCGCCGCTTCGCTTCCGACACCATCTGCGCCAGGTACTCCGGGCTATTTTACGGATGGAAAAGCATCTGCAGGACAGCAGCCCACGGATGTTCCCGCCGATTTTCTCAATACCGTCATGATGGAATTGCTCAGCATCGTTTCAGCATCCGGGGCGACTCCATCAAAAACGGCATATACACAAGTTTTGCAGAGCTTAAAGTCCATTTTCAATGGCGCACCCGCGGTCTATTCCACACTTGCCGCGCTGCACGCCGATTTAACGCCGCCTGACGGACGCATGGCCATCGTTACCACCGACTCCACATTAACAAATAATACGATTTATCAAAAATCAGGGGCTATCGGCACTGGCTCATGGGTGGTGTGCTATGACCGACTGCTCAATGAAATACTTGCTTTAGCCAGTCCAGCCCCCGGCATGGGAGCGTCCTTGGTGGCTTTTATGCCATCGGGAACGGGCGCGGTGGCCCGCACCACACAAGCCAAGCTACTCGACAGTGTGAACGCTGCGGACTTCATACCCGTAGCTCAACTGGCCGCCATTCTCGGCGGCACGTCAACCTACGATGCAACGTCGGCCATTCAAGCCGCGATCACCGCCGCCTATACCGTAGTCTTGCCCGAAGGCACGATCAATATTAACTCGGCCTCACTGGTCCTGCACAGCGGCAGCCGCATGATCGGCAAGGGTCGCGGCAAGACCATTGTGCAGGGAAATTTCGCGTATGGCACGGCTGGCATGTTCTACGCCAATTCCGGGAGCGCCTCAGTCGCCAACAACATCACCGGAATCTATCTCGCCGACATGACCTTGTACGGCATGGTGGACACGCTCGGCTATTCACCCTTCACTTGTTTGCTATCGCTCAACGGATGTACGAACCCCGTCATAGAGCGTGTAGATTTTACCGGTATGCGTGGCGATGGCTGCTATGTCGGTTCAGGCATTGGCGGTACTGATGAGCGTCACAACGTCAACGTCACCTTCCGGGATTGTGTGTTTGATGGCCTGATTTCCACCAATCGCAACGGTATTTCATGCATCGACGCCGATGGCATCACGATCGACAACTGCGTCTTCAAAAATATCGGTAACCCCACGCTTTCCGCGTCAGTGGGCGCTATCGATTTTGAGCCGAATAATGGCTTCAGCATCTATCGCAATGTGAAAATCGTTAATTGCAAATTTCTGAATATTGCAACGGTCAATACGGCAGCGATCACCTTTTTCAACGGTCTTCAGTCCGGGCGAAACATTCGCGGATGGGTTGTCGATAACTGCAGCTTCAACCTGTGCTATCGCGCCATCAGTACATCGACATCCAGCAAAACTCCGCAGAGTGAAACGGATTGTCTACGAGTCACCAATTGCGCCTTCCTGAACTCCACGGTGGAGGATGTCAACGGGGGTGGTTTAAGCGATGTGGTGTTCGACAACAATACGCATGAGGTATACCCGATCGGGTCAACCTCGTATCGCGGCGGCATCATCATTGGTCAGACGATCAGCTCTTCGTGCTCGAATGGCATATGCTGGGTCATCAGCAACAGCAAGTTCACCGGTCTGCGTCCGCAGTTCGGCTGCATCGCTGTGCGCGGCGTGCGCGGACTGATGATTGTCAGCAATGAATTCAGCGACACGACCGGCGCGTGCATCAACATCATCACCTCTGCGTCATCGGGCCTGAATCGCTATCTGGAAGGCATCGAGGTAAAACACAATCAGGCCAGTTGCCAATCCGACACCTATGCCAGTGGCAACTCGCCGACCACAGGTCTTTTTGTCGATACATCGGGCATAGGCAACGAGTTCATCAATGCGACGTGCATCGAATCCGACAACGTCGTTTTTGATCAGATCACTCTTCATCGCGCCACTGACCTCGCCCAGTTTCGCGATTGCGTCCAAGCCGCCGCTCCGACCCAAGGCAGCTGGGCCAAAGGCAATGGCATCACGCTGGCTACCCCTGCGGCGGGCAGTTTCCGATCCGTATGCAGCGTAGCAGGGACTTTCGGAACGCTTAGCGGTGTCGTTGCGGACTGCACCAACGGTAGCAATACATTGCTCAACTTGGTGGACTCAGTGCCGTCCTTACGTGAGGGACAATATATTACCGTTAACGCGTTCGCCACGGTCTATCGTATCTGCAGGATCAACGGGACGACCGTCTTCTTGAATGCTGCATTCGGTGGCAGCACGGGAGCGGCGACGGCGATCGCCTGGCCTGCGCCAACTTTCGTGACGGTCTGATAGCGTACAACTCAGGGCGGGAGTGGTAGCCCAAAGCAGTAGAGCCCCTCCCTATTGCATTGCAACTCATTGATTCGATTAGATCGAAATGGCGACTTTTCGAGTCAGTGTAAACACCCTGTTTTGCATGGTAATCATCGGCATAGCCATGACTGCCCCCATGCCTGGGGGGCAGAGGGTCGTCGGTTCAAATCCGGCCGCCCCGACCAATTCGCAAGAACCACGTGACGGCGCCCAAGGGCGCCGTTGTCTTTGGTGCGCACGCGACGCCGCGGGCAACCGCGCGCTAGGCTGTATCCGGATCCACTGCCCCGGAGCTTGCGCATGCCGACGAACTGCTGTCATCCGAATGCCCCCCACATCAAGCTGAAGGCGCCTGACTGGTACGTGTCGGCGCTGATGCTGGACCGTGCGCTGGACGCGATCCTGCGTCGCGTGAAGAAGCTGGATCGCGAGCACGACATTCCCTACCTCGCCGGCTACAGCCAGGATGGCAAGACGATCTACATCGACCGGCATCTGCCGAAGAGTTTCACATTCCGCGGTCGCACCATCGAGGTGGATCGTTTCCTGATCCTGCATGAGGAAGTGGAGAAGACCCTGATCGATCAGCTCGGCCTGCACTATCTGCATGCGCACCAGATTGCCACCCGGGCCGAAGAGGCTGCAGTGAACGCCGAGCGCATCACCTGGAAGGCGTACGACCGCTTCATGCAGAAGTACGTGAAGTCGATCGGCGACGAGCGATTGAGCAAGGTGCCGGCGGATCTCGATCTCAAGCCCTACCGCGACTATCACGACTACGAGTTGATGCAGCAGATGCTGCGGCACATCGATCGCGTGCCGGGCATCAGCGCGAAACTGCAAGACGAGCTGAAAGCCTATGCCGCAGCCTTTCGCGAGGAGCATCGGGTGGAACAGCGTCGCGCATCGGGTAAACCGGCAGCCAGGGGCAAGGCGGTTGCCGCCAAGGGGAATGGCGGGAGCTCTGCAGTGGCGAAGGTGCCGGCAAACAAGCCGATGGCCCGCAAAAAGGTTGCCGCAGGACGTGCCAAGCCCGCCGGCAAACTGCCTTGAGCATGAGGCCGGGTGGTGGCGGCCTGCGCATTCGCGCGGGCTGCCGTGATGCCGATCAGTACAGCACGCGACTTCGCAACGTGCCGGGAATGGCTGCCAGTTGCCCCTTCAGTGCGTTCGCCTGCTGCGCGTCGGCACTCACATCGATCACCACGTAACCGACTTCGCTGTCGGTCTGCAGGAACTGCGCATCGATGTTGATGTTGCTGGCCGAAAACAGCTCGTTGATGCGTGACAGCGTACCGGGCACGTTGCGGTGGATGTGCAACAGGCGACGGCTGTGCGGGTGTTCGGGCAGGGCGACTTCGGGGAAGTTGACCGCGGACAGGGTCGAGCCGTTGTCGCTGTAGCGGATCAGCTTGCTGGCGACCTCGATGCCGATGTTGTCCTGTGCTTCCAGCGTGCTGCCGCCGATGTGCGGGGTGAGGATGACGTTGTCCATGCCGATCAGCGGCGAGACGAAGGCATCGTCGTTGCCCTTGGGTTCGAGCGGGAATACATCCACCGCGGCACCAGCCAGATGGCCTTCACGCAGCGCCGTGGCCAGCGCGTCGATATCGACCACGCTGCCGCGCGAGGCGTTGATCAGCATCGTGCCGGCACGCATCCTGGCCAGTTGTTCGCGACGGATCATCATCTGCGTGGCTGCAGTTTCGGGGACGTGCAGGGTGACCACGTCGGCACGTTCCAGCAATTCGTCCAGGCTCGAAACCGCGCGCGCATTGCCCAGCGACAGCTTGGTTTCGATGTCGTGGAAGATCACCCGCATGCCCAGGCTCTCGGCCAGCACGCCGACCTGGGTGCCGATGTGGCCGTAGCCGACGATGCCGAGCACCTTGTCGCGCGTCTCGAAGCTGCCGGCGGCGGATTTGGTCCAGCCGCCGCGATGGCACAGCGCGTTCTTCTGCGGGATGCCGCGTAGCAGCATGATCGCCTCGGCGATCACCAGCTCGGCCACGCTGCGCGTGTTGGAGTAGGGCGCGTTGAACACCGGTACGCCGAGCTTTCGCGCGGCGCCCAGGTCGACCTGGTTGGTGCCGATGCAGAAGCAGCCCACCGCGATCAGGCGCTTGGCCTGTGCCAGCACGTCCTCGCCGAGCTGGGTGCGCGAGCGGATGCCGACGATGTGCGCGTCGGCGATGCGTGCCTTCAGCTCGGCTTCCGGCAGTGATTTCGCATGCAGCTCGACCTGGCTGTAGCCGGCACGGTGGAAACTCTCGACCGCGCTGGCGCTGACGCCCTCCAGCAGCAACACCTTGATGTCTTGGCGGGGGTAGGAAGTCTGCATGGATCGGCCTGGGCAGGAATGAATGCCTACTATGCCAGAGCCGAAGCGATTTGCGGCATTGCAACACTGGACGTGGCACGAGGCGGCTGGCAGGCTGTGCGCAGACTCTGGAGCCCTGCATGTCCGACGCCCGTCTTGCCGATCTTTCCCGCCGGTTGCCCGATCTGCGCCTGCTCGTGGCGGCGGCTGACCTGGAGCACTACGGCCGCGACTGGACCCGGCGCTGGACGCCCGCGCCACTGGCGATCGCGTTGCCGGCAAGCATCGATGAGGTACAGGCGATCCTGTGCTGGGCCAATGAGCACGACGTGGCGATCGTGCCGTCGGGTGGGCGCACCGGCTTGTCCGGCGGGGCAGTCGCCGCGAACGGCGAGGTGGTGCTTAGCCTGCAGCGGATGAACCGCGTGCTGGACTTCGATGCGGTGGATCGCACACTGACCGTACAGCCAGGCATCGCCCTGCACACCGTGCATGAAGCTGCCCGCAGCCATGGCCTGATCTACCCGGTCGACTTCGCCGCGCGCGGTTCATGCTCGATCGGCGGCAATATCGCCACCAATGCCGGCGGCATCCGGGTGATCCGTTACGGCAACACACGCGAATGGATCGTCGGGTTGCAGGTGGTCACCGGCAGCGGTGAATTGATCGAGCTCAATCGCGGCCTGATCAAGAACTCCAGCGGCTACGACTTCCGTCAGCTGCTGATCGGCTCGGAGGGCACGCTGGGCATCGTGGTGGAAGCGACGCTGAAACTCACCGATCCGCCGCCGCCGTCGCAGGTGATGCTGCTGGCGTTGCCGGACATGGATGCCTTGATGCAGGTGTTTGCGCTGTTCCGTGCACGACTGGCGCTGCAGGCATTCGAGTTCTTTACCGATCGCGCGCTGGAGCACGTGCTGGCGCATGGCGCGCAGCGGGCCATCGAGGGCGACTATCCGTACTACGTGGTGACCGAGTTCGATGCCGCCGACGAACCGGCGCAGGACGCCGCGCTGGCAGCGTTCGAACATGCTCTGGAGCGGGGCTGGGTCAGCGATGGGGTGATTGCGCAAAGCGAGGCGCAGGCTACCGCGTTGTGGCGCTTGCGCGAAGGCATTACCGAAAGCCTGGCGCCGCGCCGGCCATACAAGAACGACGTGTCGGTACGGATCAGTGCGGTACCGGCGTTTCTGCACGAGATGCAGGCATTGCTGGCACACGAGTATCCGCAAGTCGAGGTGGTGTGGTTCGGTCATATCGGCGACGGTAACCTGCACATCAACGTGCTGCGACCGGAAGAACTGGCCGAAGAAGCGTTCATTGCACAATGCGAGCACGTCACCAAACTGCTGGCCGCGACCTTGCAGCGTCATGGCGGCAGCATCTCGGCCGAACACGGTATCGGACTGGTCAAGCGGGCCTATCTGGAGAGCACTCGCAGCGCGGCGGAAATCGCCCTGATGCGGGGCGTGCGCAAGGTATTCGATCCGAACGGCATCCTCAATCCGGGCAAACTGTTTGCGGACGGCTGAAGGGCCCCAAGCGGGGCTCATGCTAGTCTAGGCGGCTTGTCCGTTCGTGTTGAGGAGCCGTCATGTCGTCGCCGCTTCGTTCGCTGTATCCCGAGATCGAGCCCTTTGACAGCGGCATGCTCAAGGTCTCCGAGCTGCATACCTTGTATTACGAGCAGAGCGGCAACCCGAACGGCAAGCCGGTGGTGTTCCTGCATGGCGGCCCGGGTGGCGGGACCAATGCGAAGTGCCGGCGCTTCTTCGATCCGGCGATTTACCGCATCGTGCTGTTCGACCAGCGCGGCTGCGGCAAGTCCATGCCGCATGCGGAGCTGACCGACAACACCACCTGGGACCTGGTCGCCGACATCGAGCGGCTGCGCGGGCATCTGGCGATCGATCGCTGGCAGGTGTTCGGCGGTTCGTGGGGTTCCACGCTGGCGCTGGCGTATGCGCAGGCGCATCCGGACAAGGTGACCGAGCTGGTGCTGCGCGGCATCTTCATGCTGCGCCGCTGGGAGCTGGAGTGGTTCTACCAGAAGGGTTGCGACGCGCTGTATCCGGATGCCTGGGAGACCTATCTCAACGCGATTCCGGAGGCCGAGCGCGGCGATTTGATGAGCGCATACCACCGGCGCTTGACCAGCACCGACCCGAAAACACGTACCGATGCCGCCCGTGCCTGGTCGGTATGGGAGGGGGCCACCAGCTTCCTGTGGCAGGATCCGGCGCATATCGAATCCAGCGCCGAGGACGAGTTCGCGCTGGCGTTTGCACGCATCGAGTGCCATTACTTCGTCAACGGCGGTTTCTTCGCGCACGACGACCAGTTGCTGCGCAACGTGGACCGTATTCGCAACATCCCGGCCGTGATCGTGCAGGGCCGCTACGACGTGGTCTGTCCGCTGCGCAGCGCATGGGACCTGCATCGCGCATGGCCCGAGGCTGATCTGCACATCGTGCAGGATGCCGGGCATTCGGCATTCGAGCCGGGCATCCTGCACGAGCTGGTGGAGGCGACCGACTGTTTCGGCTGCTGAAGTGCGGAGTGAGCGGAGAGTACGAGAAACGATGAAGTGAAGTCTGTAAATTGAACGGGGTAACAGCCTTTTGATAATCTCTTATATCTTTGCAGAGAGGGCAGCGGGAGTTTTGCAAAGATTGGTTCCGCAAATTTTATTGGCATTAAGGACTTGGATTAGCTCTTTTTCATTTAGTCCACGTAATTTCGTGTTTCCAATAAGAATAATCGGAACATTCTTCTCCCCTAAAGAGAGATATTGTTCTTCAGCAGTCTTTGTTACGTCTGTAACATAATCTTTATATTCTATTCCATTCGACTCTAGAATATATCTAGTTTTTTTGCAAAAGGGGCATGTTGATGTTGTGAAGATCACAACATTCACTCTATTTATCTTGTACCATTTGCTGAAATTTCCAGAGGTTTCGGGAGCTTGTTTCGAGCTATCCTCATAGATAGATCGAAGTTTTGGGCCTGATTCAATGCCGATAAAAAAGCATGCGGCAACAAGTATTATGCCTATGATTAGATTTTTCATACAATAGCTCGCAAAAAACCCTGTCTAGCCGACAGGGTTTTTAGGGAAGTTACGCCAATTTATTATTGATCGCCTTGAGAGACTGTATTCAGGCACGCGTTCAATGCCTTAGTACATGATGCTATAGTGGTTCCCGAGGCATTTGTGCAGCTGTACCATGCGAGCCAACAACTACTCACAGTTGAAGCCGATGCACTGAATGATGCGCCTAACGCTAAAGCAAATGTCCCCAATGCTACCATCAGTAACTTCTTCTTCATATTCATAGGAAATTCCTTATGCCAATGATAATGGAAGGCGTAGTGCAGTAGCGGCTACATATGTTAGGTAGGTCACTACGCGCGAAGCTAATCATGAATATTTGATAAATGTCAAGGTCGTCTCACGGCTTGCGCCTCTTAATTTCTCGTTTCTTCCCGCCATTTCTGCTCACGACGTCTTGGTACCGAAGATCTTGTCGCCGGCATCGCCCAGGCCCGGCAGGATGTAGCCATGCTCGTTGAGGCGCTCGTCGATCGCCGCGGTATATATCTCGATGTCCGGATGGGCGGCCTCGATGCGCTGGAGGCCTTCCGGCGCGGCGACCAGGAACAATCCCTTGATGCGCTTGCAGCCGGCGGCTTTCAGCATGTCGACGGCGGCGATCAGGGTGCCGGCGGTGGCCAGCATCGGGTCGACGATCAGCGCGATGCGCTCGTCCATGCGTCCGCTGAGCTTCTCGTAATAGGCGACGGGTTCCAGCGTCTGCTCGTTGCGCTGCACGCCGACCACGCTGACCTTGGCCGACGGGATCATGTCCAGCACGCCGGGCAGCATGCCGAGGCCGGCGCGCAGGATCGGCACGATGGTGATCTTCTTGCCCTTGATCCGGTGCACCTGCAGCGGGCCGGCCCAGCCGTCGATCCGTTCCTCGACGGTTTCCAGATCCTTGGTGGCTTCGTAGGTGAGCAGTGCGGCGACCTCGGAGGCCAGCTCGCGGAATTCCTTGGTGCTGATGCCGGCGCGGCGCATCAGGCCGAGCTTGTGCCGGATCAGCGGATGGCGGACTTCAACGATCTTCATGGGGACTGTCTTCAAGGGCAGCGCGTGGTGCGCGACAGTCGGGGAGCTTAGCGAAGCAGCCCTGCACACGCACGCGCGCTCATGACGTGCGTGTGCAGGAGCGGTACGGCGAGGGACTACGGCGTGGCGGCTGCCGCCGCACCGCCCTTCAGACAGTTGCTCATGAAGGTCTTGTGGGCAGCACCAGTCGGTGCCTGGGTCTTGGCCTGAGCATTGCAGCTCTTCATCTTTTCCTGCTGGGTCTGCTTGGCCGTGGGTGCGGCGGCAGCAGGTGCCGCTGCGGCGGTGCTTTCGCCCTTCAGGCAGGAGCTCATGAACGTCTTGCGGTCGGCCCCTGTCTTGCCGGTAGCCTGCTTGTTGCAGTCGGACATGCGCTGCTGCGATGAACTGAGCGTCTTGGCGGCAGGGGCTGCTGCGCCGGCCTGCGGGGCTGCTGCGAAAGCGGCGCCCGCAAAGGCGAAAGCGGCACTGATGACCAGCATGCGTACTGACATCGACATCGTGGAGTCCTCCCTAGGTGACCGGCAGCTGCCGGCGTGGCAAGTCTATGCCGGCCGGCGTCTGCCGTGGAAGGTCGTCGGCCATCGGATGCGCGCGGTATTCATCTATGGCAACGCAGTCTGACTGCATTGCCATCGACAGGGTCCGGGTACAGCATCCGCTCGGTTTGCCGGAGCAGGGCGAACCGGTCAGGCCGCCTCGGCCTTGGCCTTGCGCGGCCCTTCCAGCAGGGCCTTGCGCACGTGCGCCACGACCAGGTCGATCTCGGCGCTGGTGACGTTGAAGTGCGGGGTGAAGCGCAGCGAGTTGACCCCGCCATGGATCACGCCGACGCCGTGCTCGCGCATGTATTCCTCGGTGGAATCGGCGCCGTAGCACTTGTACTCCGGTGCCAGCTCGCAGGAGAACAGCAGGCCGGTGCCCTGCACCTTGGTGATCAGGCCGCCCAGCTCGTTCTTCAGCGCGTTGAGCTTGTCGACGAATTCCTTGCCGCGCTCGCGGATGTTGTTGCGCACGTCGTCGCTGAGCTGCCCTAGCGTGGCCAGCGCCACGTCCAGTGCACGCGGGTTCGCGGTCATGGTGTTGCCGTAGATGCCCTTGCGGTACAGCCCGGCGGCGCGTGTGCTGACCGCCAGCACGGACAGCGGATACTGGCCGGCGTTGAGCGCCTTGGAGAAGGTTTCCATGTCCGGTGCCGGCAGCTTCTCGAAGCCGGGGTAATCGGTGATCGACAGCACGCCATGTGCGCGCAGGCCGGCCTGGATCGAGTCGATCAGCAGCAGGGTGCCGTGGGCCTCGGTCAGCGCGCGCGCCGCCTTGTAGAACTCCGGCGTCACCGCGCGGCCCGGATCGCCTTCGCCCATCACCGGCTCCAGGAACATCGCCTCGATGAACCAGCCGTGCTTGTCGGCGTCGGCGAATGCGGCCTCCAGCTGTGCGATGTCATACGGCGCAATGGTCAGCACGCTGTCTTCGTGGCGGTAGCTGGCCAGGTGTTGCTGGTAGGTCTTGCGGCTGGAATCGGAATACAGCGCCGGCTTGTCGGTGCGGCCGTGGAACGCCCCCTTTACCGCCAGGCGCTTGATCGTGCGGCCGGCATAGCGGGCGCCGGCATCGGTCATCAGCTTGGCATTGACGTCGGCGATGCGGCAGGCCAGTGAGACCGACTCGGAGCCGGAGTTCAAGCACAGATAATTCGCATACGGGCTGCCGCCGCGGGTGCGGCCCAGTTCCTTGTTGAGTGCGGCGGTGAAGCGCAGCTGCGACACGCTGGGCGCCATCACGTTGGCCATCACCTGCGGACGGCTCAGCGCTTCGAGGATCGCCGGATCGTTGTGGCCGAAGCCGAGCATGCCGTAGCCGCCGTTGTCGTGCACCACGGCGCCCTTCAGGGTGACGATCCACGGGCCGCGCGCAACCGCCGCCAGATACGGGTTGATCGCATCGTCCGGGTAGAAGTTGACGAAGCCGGCCTGGACCTGGTTCAACTGCTCGGCTTCATCGATCTTGAGGAAATCGCCGAGATCGGCGCGCAACTCGCGATGGCGTGCCACGGCTTCGGCAATCGCCTGGCCGAGCAGGGGATCGTGGGCCGCCATGCGCTCGATGCTGGCATCGTCCAGACCGGTGGTCCGCGGCTTGCCGCCGAATTCGCGCAGTTCGCGCAGCTGGTTGATCACGCCCATGATGAATCCTCCGTAGCTCCGCCGGGCGGCATGCAGTGCCGGGCTGGCGGACATTGATGAATGCATGCCGGAACGCACGAGGGACAGTGCTTCCTGAATGCATTCAGGCATTTAGGGCCATCCAATCAGTGCCTTGCAGGCGGCCTTATCCCTCACAGGATACCTTGTGGCGCTTGCGGCCGTAACCCCGTGCCCGTGCTGCAGGTGACGCCTGTCACCCCCGATGACTGACGCCGGCGACTGCCTGCGGCGCCTGTTTCCGCACAGGATGAGTGGCACTGGAGGAGCCCACATGCCGCATTCCCCTGATCCAATTGCCCGCCTCGGCGGTGCCGTCAAACGCTATGGCGAACTCACCGCGCTGGATGGCGCCGACCTGCGCCTGCAGCGCGGCGAACTGCTCGCATTGCTCGGCCCCAACGGCGCCGGCAAGACCACCGCGATCGGCCTGTTGCTCGGGCTGATCCGCGCCGATGCCGGCACGGTCGAGCTGTTCGGACAGGACCCGCAGCGGATCGAGGCGCGTCGGCGCATCGGCGTGATGCTGCAGAACGCCGAGCTGCCGCCAACCCTGCGGGTAGGTGAGCTGCTGCGGCTGACGGCCAGCTATTACCCGGCGCCACGCGCCTTGGCGGAAACGGCGGAGCTGGCCGGCATTGCCGACCTGCTCAAGCGACCCTACGCGAAACTTTCCGGCGGCCAGCAGCGGCGCGTGCAATTTGCACTGGCGCTGTGCGGCCGGCCTGAACTGCTGTTCCTGGACGAACCGACCGTGGGCATGGATATCGAGGCGCGGCAAAAGCTGTGGGCCGCGATCCGCCAGTTGACCAGCGAAGGCTGCTCGGTACTGCTGACCACGCATTACCTGGAAGAAACCGAGGCGCTCGCTGACCGCGTCTGCGTGATGGCGCATGGACGGATGATCCACGAGGGCACGGTCGATGAGCTGCGTGCGCGGGTAGCGATGAAGCGCATTCGCTGCCTGAGCGCGTTGCCACTCGAGATCGTGAAGGGATGGCCCGAAGTCAGTGAAGTACGTCGGGACGAGGAACGTCTGTACATCGCCACCGCCGATGCCGAACTCGTCGTGCGCCGGTTGCTTGATGCCGACCATCACCTGCGCGAACTGGAAGTACACCGTGCTGGCCTGGCCGAAGCATTCACCGAACTCACCCGCGATGCCGACGAGGCATCGGATAACGACCAGCGCGAGGCCGCCTGAGATGGAAACCTTTATGCCTGTCACCAAACTGGCAACGACGAGTGCGATGCCGCGCAGTCGCGTCATCGGCGCCTATCTGGAAGAGGCGCGCAGCGAGTGTCTGCGCTACATGCGCGCGCCTGGCTTCATGCTGCCGATCATGTTGTTTCCAGCGATGTTCTATCTGCTGTTCGGTGTGCTGATGGCCAAGTCGAATGGTCCGGATGCGGCGCGTTATCTGCTGGCCAGCTACGGCGTATTCGGTGTGATGAGTCCGGGCCTGTTCGGCTTCGGCGTGTCGCTGGCGTTGGAGCGTGACGGCGGCTTGCTGACCTTCAAGCGCGCATTGCCGATGCCGCCAGGCGCCTACCTGCTGGGCAAGATGCTGATGGCGATGGTTGCTGCCACCGTGGTCATCCTGTCGTTGCTGGTCATGGCATTGTTGCTGGGGCATGTGACGCTGGCGCCTGTCCAGATAGTTGCCTTGTTGTTTACAGGTGCACTCGGTGTATTGCCGTTCTGTGCGCTGGGCATGTTCGTGGGCACGCTGATCAAGGGTCAGGGCGCACCAGGCATGCTGCAACTGATCTACCTGCCGATGTCGTTCATGTCGGGCCTGTGGTTCCCGTTGCCGATGCTGCCGAAATTCCTGCAGCAGATCGCGCCGGTATGGCCCAGCTACCACCTCGACCAGCTGGCGCTGGCGGCGGTGGGCATGAAACAGGGTCCGTTGTTGCCGCATGTGCTGACGCTGTGCGGGTTCGCCGTCGGGTTCCTGCTGCTGGCGGCGCGGCGCCTGCGCCGGAACGGTTGAAGTAGGATGCCACGCATGTCCATACCGCAGCGGCCGGCCACAGCATGATTCCCGCCTTCATTGCCCGCTGGTTTGCCCCGGCCCCGGATTCCGGTGTGGCCGACGACATTCGCCGCGGCAAGTCACCGTGGGCCGACAGCGTGCACTTGCTGTGGTCGTTCTGGATCTTCATCACGCCGTTGTTCAATCATGGCCTGCGCGGTTACAACATGACTTGGCTGCTGTGCACGCTGGGCTCGTATCCGGTATTTCTGCTGCTGTTCGCCAAGGTCCAGCTGGCGTCGCGACGCACGGCGCATTTCTATGCGTGGGGCATGGCGGCGTTGTGCTTTGGGTTGATGCGCTGGTATCCGAGCGGCCTCAGCTATTTCGTGTATGGCTGCATCATGTTGTGCCATTGCGACATGTGGCGGTTTCGCAATTATGCGATCCAGGTGTTGCTGCTCAACCTGGTCTATGTGGGGCTGGCCTGGTGGATCGGGTATACGCAGGCGCTGCTGGTGATCATGCCGGTCACGGTTCTCATCATTTGCACCATTGTCGTGGTCGAGCATCTCAACAAGGAGAAAGACGCGGCTCTGAGCCTTTCGCATGACGAAGTGCGCCGGCTTGCCGCGACGGCGGAGCGTGAGCGGATCGGGCGCGATCTGCACGACCTGCTGGGGCATACGCTGTCGTTGATCACGCTGAAGCTGGAGTTGTCGCGCAAATTGTTCGACCGCGATGTCGATGCGGCCCGACGCGAAGTGGAGGAGGCCGAGAAGGTCGCGCGCCATGCGTTGGCCGAAGTGCGCAGTGCGGTCACCGGCATCCGTGCCACCGACCTGGCCGCCGAACTGGCCTCGGCGCGTCTGCTGCTGGAATCCTCGCGCGTGCATCTGGAGTACGGCTCGCTGCCGGTGGATCTGCCCGTCGAGATCGAGCGAGGCCTGTCGCTGGTATTGCGCGAAGCGGTCACCAATATTGCCCGCCACGCCGACGCCAGCCGCGTACAGGTCGACCTGCTGCGCGAACACGCCAGCGCCTGCATGCAGATCAGCGACAACGGCCGCGGTGGCATCAGCAGCGACGGCAATGGCATCTGCGGCATGCGCGAACGCGTACTCGCTATGGGTGGCAGCCTGACCATCGAGTCGCCGCGTGGCAACGGCACGCGCCTGCGGGTGGTTGTGCCTGTGCCAGTGCTGCGCCTGGTGGAGACGTCGCGGAATCCATCGCCTGCCACGTCGCCGGTGCGTGCGGCGCCGGGATATCCTGCGGCCTGATCGCCGTCACGCCGGTCCCCGGGCTGGCCCCTTTCGATGAACAGGTGATTGCATGATTCGTGTGTTGCTGGCCGAAGATCAGGCGATGGTGCGCGGTGCCCTGTCGGCACTGCTCAAGCTGGAATCCGACATCGAGGTGCTCGGCTCGGCCGCCGATGGTGAGATCGCCTGGCGCGAGCTGCAGCGGTTGAAACCGGACGTGCTGGTGACCGATATCGAGATGCCCGGCCTCACCGGGCTGGAACTGGCGCAGCGCATCCAGCGCCAGGAATTGCCGATCAAGGTGATCATCGTCACCACGTTCGCGCGTCCCGGCTTTCTGCGTCGCGCGCTGGATGCCGGCGTGTCCGGTTATCTGCTCAAGGATGCGCCTGCCGAAAATCTTGCCGAGGCACTGCGCACCGTCCATCGCGGCGGCCGTGCAATCGATCCGCAGCTCGCCTTGGAAGCGTGGTCGGAGGCCGATCCGCTGAACGATCGCGAGCGCCAGGTGCTGCGCTTGGCCGGTGAAGGCCAGTCGGCCGGCGACATCGCCACGCAGTTGAACCTGTCGCATGGCACGGTGCGCAATTATCTTTCCGAGGCAATCGGCAAGCTCGGTGTCGCCAACCGCATTGAGGCGTATCGACTGGCGCGTCAGAAGGGCTGGCTATAGTCCTTCGCGCATCGTCCGGCGCGCTGCGGGATAATGTGCCGTTTCCGCGTGCCGGCCGAGTCCCCCTTGAAGAAGTCCGATTTCGATTTTGAGCTGCCCCCCGAGCTGATCGCGCAGGCGCCGTTGGCCGAGCGTTCGGCCAGCCGGATGCTGCTGCTCGATGTGCAGGGGCAGTCGCGGCAGGACCGCATGTTCCGCGAGCTGCCTGACTTCCTGCGGCCGGGCGACCTGCTGGTGTTCAACGACACCCGCGTGCTGCCGGCGCGCCTGTACGGCCGCAAGCTCAGCGGTGGCGCGGTGGAAATCCTGATCGAGCGTGTTACCGGCGCGCACGAGGCCACCGTGCAACTCGGCGTCAGCAAGAAGCCGAAGGAGGGTGGCAGGATCGAGCTGGCCGACGGCAGCCATGCCGTGGTGCTGGGTCGCGATGAAGGCTTTTTCCGGCTGCATTTCGAGTCGCCGGAGCCGCTGGAGAAGTTGCTGCTCAAGCTCGGCGAGATGCCGCTGCCGCCATATATCGAACGGCATGCCGATGCCAGCGACCTGGAACGCTACCAGACCGTGTTCGCGCGCGAGCCTGGCGCCGTGGCGGCGCCTACGGCCGGGTTGCACTTCGATGAAGCGATGCTGGCGACGTTGCGCGGACGTGGCGTCGAGTTCGGCTACATCACGCTGCATGTGGGCGCCGGCACGTTCCAGCCGGTGCGGGCGGATGACCTGAAGGATCACCACATGCACCGCGAGTGGCTCAATGTCGGCGCGCACCTGATCGGGCAGATCCGGCGCACGCGTGCCAACGGCGGCCGGGTGATCGCCGTGGGCACCACGGTGGTGCGTGCGCTGGAAAGCGCCAGCAAGGACGGCGAACTGCATCCGTTCGCCGGCGAGACGCAGATCTTCATCTTCCCGGGCTATCACTTCAGCAGCATCGACGGCCTGCTGACCAATTTCCATCTGCCGCAGTCGACCTTGCTGATGCTGGTGTCGGCACTGGCCGGGCGCGAGTTCATGCTCGACGCGTATCGGCATGCGGTCGAGCAGGGGTACCGGTTTTTCTCCTATGGCGACGCGATGCTGATCCTGCCGCAGGGCAGCTGAGCGGTGGCAGCGGTTAAACTGGGCGGATGACTGCCATGAATTTCGATCTCTTTGCCACGGACGGCGCCGCCCGCCGCGGTCGCCTAACGTTTGCCCGCGGTACGGTGGAAACGCCGGCGTTCATGCCGGTGGGCACCTATGGTTCGGTCAAGGCGATGACGCCGCGCGACGTCACCGAGATCGGCGCCGAGATCATCCTCGGCAACACGTTCCATCTGTTCCTGCGGCCGGGCCTGGAAATCGTCGAGAAGTTCGGCGGTCTGCACAAGTTCGTCGGCTGGGACAAACCCATACTCACCGACTCCGGCGGTTTCCAGGTGTTCTCGCTGGCGCACAAGCGCAAGATCACCGAGGAGGGCGTGACGTTCGCGTCGCCGGTCGATGGCTCGAAGGTGTTCCTGTCGCCGGAAGTGTCGATGCAGGTCCAGACGACGCTGGATTCGGACATCGCGATGATCTTCGACGAGTGCACGCCGTACCCGGCGACCGAGAAGGTGGCCAGCGATTCGATGGAGTTGTCGCTGCGCTGGGCCGAGCGTTCACGCCGGGCATTCGACGATCTGCAACGTGTCGGTTCAAGGCCGCCGAACGCGCTGTTCGGCATCGTGCAGGGCAGCGTGTACGAGAACCTGCGCCAGCGTTCCGCTGCGGGGCTGGTGAAGATCGGCTTCGACGGCTATGCAGTCGGTGGCCTGGCGGTCGGCGAACCGGAGGCCGAGCGAAACCACGCGCTGGACTTCACCGTGCCACTGCTGCCGATCGACAAGCCGCGCTACCTGATGGGCGTAGGTCGGCCGGAGGACATCGTCGAGGCCGTGCGCCGCGGCATCGACATGTTCGACTGCGTGATGCCCACCCGCAACGCGCGCAACGGCTTCCTGTTCACCGCCGAGGGCACGCTGCGCATCCGCAATGCGAAGTACGCGCTGGATACCCGCGTGATCGAGGAGGGCTGCGACTGCTACGCCTGCAGCAACGGCTTCAGCCGTGCTTACCTGCGCCATCTCGACCGCTGCAACGAGATCCTCGGCAGCCAGCTCGCCACCATCCACAACCTGCGTTACTACCAGCGCCTGATGGCGGGTCTGCGCGAGGCGATTGCCAGCCGCACATTGGGATCCTTCATCGCCGGCTTCTACGCGCAGCGGCAACTTGGTGGCGCTGCATCATAGGTTCCAGCCGATTGCTGCGGCGACAGGTCGCAATAGTGCCCTGGGCTCGATCGACTGGGCGGGGCTTGCAACGGACGCCGGCTGCCCTCAATAGGAAACTGGCCGCGCAGTTCCGCGCGTAGGCCGGAAGCTGTCGTGCACGCTACGGGGGTGCATGGCATAATCGGTGACCTTTTATCGGGCGTTCAGCCGAAATTCCTGCTGGCGCCATAACTTGCGAGACAAACAGATGAGTTTTCCGATTTCCCCCGTGATCGCCCAGGCGGCACCGGCTGCCGGCGCCCAGGGCGGCGGCCTGCAGATGATCCTCATGATGGTGGTGCTGTTCGGCCTGATGTATTTCATGATGATCCGCCCGCAGATGAAGCGACAGAAGGAACATCGTGCGCTGGTCGCCGGCCTGTCCAAGGGCGACGAAGTGGTCACCAACGGTGGCATTGCCGGACGCGTGGACGAGGTGGGCGAAACCTTCATCACGGTCGAGATCGCCGCCAACGTGAAGGTCAAGGTGCAGAAGGGCGCGGTCCAGCAGGTATTGCCCAAGGGCTCGCTGAAGTCCGTCTGATCGACGGTTTCGAGGCGCCGCGTGGCGGCTGCCTGTGACGCGACTATTCCTCGATTGTTTGCTACCGCCGCGGGCTGTTGCCGCGGCTTTGATGGATTCAGGGCATGAGTGATTTTCCCCGCTGGAAATACGCGCTGGTCGCACTGGTGATGCTGTTCGGCGTCATCTACGCGCTGCCGAATGCATTTATCCCGCTGCCGGCCGTGCAGGTCACCGCCAATCGCGATGCTCCGCCGATCGATCAATCCGTGCAGCAGAAAGTCACGGCAGCGCTGACGGCGCAGCATGTCGCTGCCGGCGAGGTGAGCGTGCAGGGCGACCACCTGCTGGCGACCTTCGCCAATACCGACGTGCAGAAGAGCGGCGCCGATGCGATCAAGGCAGCCCTGGGCGACGGTTACACGGTGGCGTTTAAGCTGCAGTCCACCGTGCCGGGCTGGCTGCGCGCGATCGGTGCGCGCTCGATGCCGCTGGGCCTCGACTTGCAGGGCGGTGTGCACTTCCTGATGCAGGTCGACGAGAACGACGTCATCGACAAGCAGGAAAACAGTTACGCGGACGATATCCGCGCCCTGTTGCGCGACAAGAACATCCGTTACGAATCGGTGGCCCGCAATGCCGTGCGTGGCCAGGGTATCGCGGTGATCCTGCGTTCGGCCGATGACCGTGCCAAGGCTTCCGATGCCATCGCCAACGAATACACCGACCTGCTGGTGGCGAACGGCCCAAGCACCGGCGACCGCTTCGTGCTCAATGCCACGGTGAAGCCGGAGAAGCTGCGCGACCTGTCGCGCAACACGATCACCCAGAACCTGGGCACGCTGCGCAACCGTATCAATGCACTGGGTGTGTCCGAGCCGTTGATCCAGCAGCAGGGCGACAGCCGCATCGTGGTCGAGCTGGCTGGCGTGCAGGACCCGGCCGAGGCCAAGCGGCTGATCGGCGCCACCGCCACGCTGCAGTACCGTGCCGGCATCGGCCAGCCTGGCGACACCGCGGCCCAGCAGGCGGCGCAAAGCGGCAATATCCCGCCGGACGCCAACCTGTTCTACATGCGTGGCAGCCAGGTGCCGGTGCTGGTGAGCAAGCGCATCATCGTGACCGGCAACGAGCTGGTGGATGCCGCTTCCGGCATCGATCAGCAGAGCGGCACGCCCAAGGTCGATGTCACCCTCAACGCGGCCGGTGCCAAGAAGATGGGCGACTTCACCAATGCCAATATCGGCAAGCCGATGGCCGTGGTGTACGTCGAGCGCGTCACCGAGACCAAGATGGTCGACGGCAAGGAAGTGCGCACGCCGAAGATCACCGAATCGGTGATCAACGACGCCACCATCCAGGGTGCTTTCAGCAAGCAGTTCCAGACCACCGGCCTGGCCAGCCCGAAGGAAGCATCCGATCTGGCCCTGCTGCTGAAGGGCGGTGCGCTGGCCGCACCGGTCGACATCGTCGAGGAGCGCGTGATCGGCGCCAGCCTCGGCCAGGACAATATCGACAAGGGCTTCAAGGCGGTGCTGCTCGGCCTGGCCCTGGTGCTGCTGGCCGCGGCGATCTACTACAAGCTGTTCGGCCTGGTCGCCGACATCGCGCTGTTCTTCAACCTGGTGATCCTGCTGGCGGTGATGTCGCTGATCGGCGTCACCCTGACCATGCCGGGCGTCGCCGGTATCGTGCTGACGCTGGGCATGGCGATCGACGCGAACGTGCTGATCTGCGAGCGCGTGCGTGAGGAACTGCGCAACGGCTCCACGCCGCACGCGGCGATCCGCGCCGGCTACGAGAAGGCGTGGTCGACCATCCTGGACGCCAACGTCACCCACCTGATCGCCGCGCTGGCGCTGACCACCATGGGCACCGGCGCGATCAAGGGCTTCGGCGTGACGCTGATGATCGGCATCCTGACCTCGCTGTTCACCTCGGTGACGTTGACCCACGCGTTCACCGCGCTGATCCACGGCCACCGCAAGCTCAAGACGCTGTCGGTCTAAGGAACCACCATGGAAATCTTCAATCACGACAGCAATATCCCGTTCCTCGGGATGCGCAAATACAGCATCGCGATCGCCCTGTTCCTGATGATCGCGTCGGTGGTGCTGATTGCCACCAAGGGCCTCAACTACGGCCTGGATTTCAACGGCGGCGTCTCGCTGGTGGTCGACTACGACCAGCCGGTGCAGATTGCCGATGTGCGCGCGGCGCTGACCAAGGGCGGCCTCGACCATGCCGTGGTGCAGAGCCTGGGCGGCACCCGCGAAGTGTCGATCCGCATGCAGCCGAAGGACGATGTGGCGGCGGAGAAGGTCTCCGGCGGCAAGGTCAACCTGGATCGCATTTCGGACGACGTGCTGAAGATGCTGCAGGTCACGCGCCAGGACGCGAAGCTGAAGAGTCACGAGTTCATCAGCGCGGAAGTCGGCGCGGAACTGCGCAGCGACGGCACCGTCGCGGCGGTGTTCGTGATCCTCGGCATCATGTTCTACCTGTGGATCCGTTTCGAACGCCGCTTCGCGATCGCGGCGGTGGCCACCGAAGTCCACGACGTGCTGGTGACGCTGGGCATCCTGGCGCTGGTGCAGCGCGAGTTCGACATGACCGTACTGGCTTCCGTGCTGGCGGTGATCGGTTACTCGATCAACGACAAGGTGGTGGTGTTCGACCGTATCCGCGAACTGTTCCGTCTTGCGCGCAAGGCCGAGCCGGAGGAGATCCTCAACCGCTCGATCAACAACACGCTGTCGCGAACCATCATCACCTCGCTGTTCACCGGCATCACCATGGCGGCCCTGTATTTCTTCGGTGGCCCGGCGGTGCACGGTTTCGCGGTGACGATGCTGATCGGCATCGTGGTCGGTACGCTGTCGTCGATCTTCGTGGCCAGCCCGATCCTGTTGTGGCTCGGTGTGTCGAAGCAGGACCTGATGCCGGTCACCAAGGAAAATCCGGAGCTGGCGCGGCGTCCCTGAGTGCCGCGCAGTGGGTCGTAACAAGGAAAGGCCCGGTTGTCCGGGCCTTTCTTCTGGTGGATTGATGCGCCCGGCGGCGGAGCGGATCAGCTGCGCAAATGGGCATCCAGCTCGGCAAGCTGCTGAGGATTGCCCAGGTTCCACCAGGCGCCATCGTACCGTTCGCCACGGAGCCGATCCTCGCGCATCGCCTGCTGATAGATCGGCAGCAGCTTGAAGCGGCCCGCCGGGCAGGCACGGACCAGCTCGGGACGGTAAACGCCGATGTTGCCGAAGGTCAGGCGCTCGCCATCGCCGTCCTCGTGCAGGTTGCCCTGGCGCAGCACGAAATCGCCGCGTTGATGCCACTCGGGATTGGGCACCATCACCAGATGGGCATGGCCCGCCGGCTCGGCAGGCAGTGCGGCATAGTCGTAGTCGCTCCAGATATCGGCACTCACCCCGATGAAGGGTTCCGGTCCCAGCATGGGCAGCGCGTTCAGCATGCCGCCACCGGTTTCCAGCGGGGTCGGGCCTTCGTAGGCGTAGCGGATGCGCAGGCCCCAGCGCGAGCCATCGCCGAGCGTGTCGGGAAACTGCTCGGCCAGATGCGAGGTGTTGATCACCACGTAGTGCACACCAGCCGCGGCGAGCTTTTCGAGATGCCACACGATCAGCGGTTTGCCGCCGACTTCCAGCAACGGCTTGGGTGTGTGGTCGGTCAGAGGGCGCATGCGCTCGCCCAGGCCGGCGGCGAAGATCAATGCATGTCTCATGCGGCTGCCACATCGGTCAGGTCGCGGCCCAGCGCGTAGCGCTCCAGCAGCGCCGCGAACTCGGCCAGCTCGGGATAGCTCCGCGCCACCGAGATCACGTAGTGGTAGACGCGCGGCACGTCGGCGAGATAACCGGGCTTGCCGTCGCGGTACCACAGCCGATAGAACTGGCCGAGCACGCGAATGTGGCGCTGCAGGCCGGTCAGGTCGAACCAGCGCAGGAAGCGTTCGCGGTCGACTCCATGGCCGATCAGGCCGGCGCTGATCAGCCGCTGCCGATAGGATTCCACCCAGGTCTCCACCCGTTCGCGCGGCCAGGCGATGTAGGCATCGCGCAGCAGCGAGGCCAGGTCGTAGGTGATCGGGCCGGCGAGGGCTCCCTGGAAATCGATAATCCCTGGACTCAAGAGTGCAGGGGCGATGATGCCCGGGCTGGTGTCGTCGACGATCAGCAGATTCCGGCTATGGAAGTCGCGGTGCACGAAGCGGCGCGGCTGCTCCAGTGCATTGCGAACGATCACGCCGAAGGCTGCCTCCAGCACGTCCCACTCGCCGCAGTCCGGGGTGTGGCCGAGGTGCCGGCCGAGAAACCATTCCGGCATGACTTCCAGTCCGCGAACCAGTACGTCATGGTCGAACGGCGGCAGGTCGCTGCAGTCCATGCGGACCTGCATGCGCAGCAACGCCTCCATCGCATCGCCGTAGAGGGCATCCGCGCTGTCTTCGTTCAATGCCGGCAGATAAAGCCGCGTACCCAGGTCTTCGATCAGCAGGAAACCCTGTTCCAGGTCGTGGGCATACACGGCCGGCACATGCAGACCGGCTGCGGACAGCTGCGCGCCGATCGCCAGCCACGGCCGCGGATCTTCCTGGGCCGGCGGCGAGTCCATCACCACCCAGCTGCGCCCCTGGTGCTGCGTGCGCCAGTAACTGCGGAAACTGGCATCGGCCGAGGCGGATGCGAGCGTCAGTGCGGGATCGCCGAGAACATGGCGGGTCCAGGCGAGGCGTGCGGCGGCGCGGTCGGCAATGCTGTCCATGAAATCGTTCGCTGGCAAAACGCGAACAGCTTAGCAGGGCTCCGGGAAGCGCCCTGCGGCTGCGGACATGGGGCGCGCCCCGCACTCACGTCAGGTTGTAGGCGCGCTCCTCGTGCTCGGCGATGTCCAGGCCCATCTGTTCCTGTTCGGCATCGACGCGCAGCCCGATCGTGCGGTCGAGCAGTTTCAGGATGCCCCAGCTGAGCACGGCGCTCCAGGCGATGGTGAAGCCCACGCCCTTGGCCTGGATCCACAGCTGCAGCAATGGCGATGTCACTGTGCCGAAGCCGCCCAGCTTCGGCGCCGCGAACGGACCGGTGAGCAGGGCGCCGATGATGCCGGCGATGGCATGCACGCCGAACACGTCCAGCGAGTCGTCATAGCCGAGCTTGTGCTTGAGCCGGGTGGCGGTGAAGAAGCACGCGGTGCCGGCGACGAGGCCGATGAGCAGGGCGCCGCCTGGACCTGCCGTTCCTGCCGCAGGAGTGATCGCCACAAGGCCGGCCACTGCACCCGAGGCAATGCCAAGTACGCTGGCGCGCTTGTGGATGGCCCATTCCACCGCCGTCCAGCCGATCGCAGCGGCTGCGGTGGCGATCTGGGTCACCAGCATCGCCATGCCGGCACTGCCGTTCGCCGCGACCGCCGAGCCGGCGTTGAAGCCGAACCAGCCCAGCCACAGCAGGCTGGCGCCGATCACGGTGTAACCGAGGTTGTGCGGCGGCATGTGCGTCTGTGGCCAGCCACGGCGCTTGCCGATCACCAGGCAGGCCACCAGGCCGGCGATGCCGGCATTGATATGCACCACGGTGCCGCCGGCGAAATCGAGCACGCCGAGGTCGCCGAGCAGCGAGCCAGGGCCGCTCCACACCATGTGCGCCACCGGCAGGTAGACGAAGGTCAGCCATAGTCCGCTGAACCACAACATCGCGCTGAATTTCATGCGCTCGGCATAGGCCCCGATGATCAGCACCGGAGTGATGATCGCGAAGGTCAGCTGGAACATCACGAACACGCTTTCCGGCACCGTCTGGTACAGCGTGTCGGGCTTCAGCCCGGCGAGCATGGCCCGATCCAGCCCACCGACGACCGAATGCCAGTCCGTCACGCCTGCATGCATGCCCTCGGTGCTGAAGGCCAGCGAATAGCCGTAGAGCATCCACAGCACGGTGACCAGGGCGGTGATCGCGAAACACTGCATCATCACCGACAGCAGGTTCTTCGCGCGCACCATGCCGCCGTAGAACAGTGCCGCGCCGGGGATCGTCATCATCAAGACCAGCATGCTGGCGACGATCATCCAGGCGGTGTCGCCGTGGTCGAGCGCGGCGGGAGCGGTTTGCGCGGCGGCAGACAGCGGCAGCGCGGCCAGGCCGGCGCCGGCGACGAGCAAGGACCTAGAGCGCATCGGCGTCGACCTCCTGCGTGCGGATGCGGATCACCTGGTCGAGTTCGCCGATGAAAATCTTGCCGTCGCCGATCTTGCCGGTGCGTGCCGCGCCACTGATCGCCTCGATCGCGTGGTCGAGGCGATCGTCGGCTACCGCCACCTCGATCTTCAGCTTGGGCAGGAAATCGACCACGTATTCGGCGCCGCGGTACAGCTCGGTATGGCCGTGCTGGCGGCCAAAACCCTTGACCTCGGTGACGGTCATGCCTTGCACGCCGGCCTCGGCCAGCGCCTCGCGCACGTCGTCCAGCGTGAACGGCTTGATGATGGCCGTGATCCACTTCATGGCGTGCTCCCCGGTGATGGCGTCTTATTGCGATGCAGCACGATGCGTGCCATCGCGCCCGGATCAGGCACGCCTCATGATTTCAGCGGCTTGCATCACGATGGCCACATGGAATGCACGATAATCGAGCAATCCACGCAGATTGTTTCCCGCCATTGGTGCGTTCAGGCGGATTGACCGCGCCGTATCGAATCAGTACCATTTTAGTCCCGATTCGAGCGATCCCCAGCCTGGGCACTTCATGCTCCGCGTCAGCCGACTGACCGACTACGCCACCGTGGTGATGACCTGCATCGCCGCGCACCCGGATGACGTGCTCAGCGCCGTGCAGATTGCCGACGAGACGCACCTGGAGCTGCCGACGGTGAGCAAGTTGCTGAAGGCGCTCGGTCATGCTGCCCTGGTCGACTCGTTCCGCGGCGTCAACGGCGGTTACCGGCTGGCGCGGCCAGCCAGCGAGATTTCGCTGGCTGAGATCGTCGAGGCGCTGGAAGGCCCGATCGGCATGACCGAATGCAGCGTGGCCGAAGGCCAGTGCGATCGTGAATCGCAGTGCAGCGTGCGTGGCAGCTGGCAACGGATCAACAGCGTGCTGGACCACACCTTGCGTGGGGTCAGCCTGGCCGAGATGCTCAAGCCGTTGCCGGCCGCCTCCTTGAATCAGCGCCAGAAGATTGCGGTCACCGTGAAAGGCGGCGAGGCCACCATCGAATGAGCAGCAGCATGATCAACGAGAACAGCGCCAGCACCACGCTCCGCGACAACGCCGACGTGGCCGAGGCGCTCGGGCGCAGCTATGCGGCCGGCTTCGTCACCGAGATCGAGATGACCGGCCTGCCGCCGGGCCTGGACGAGGACACCGTACGTCAGATTTCCGCGATCAAGCAGGAGCCGGAATGGATGACCGAGTGGCGGCTAGAAGCCTATCGGCACTGGCTGACCATGCCGAAGCCGGACTGGGCCAAGCTCGACATCGATCCGATCGATTACCAGGCGATCAGCTACTACGCCGCACCCAAGGCCGGCCTGAAATCGCTGGACGAAGTCGATCCGGCCTTGCTGGAAACCTACGAGAAGCTGGGCATCCCGTTGCATGAGCGCGCGGCGCTGGCCGGCGTGGCGGTGGATGCGGTGTTCGACTCGGTTTCGGTGGGCACCACCTTCCGCAAGCAGCTGGCCGAAGCCGGCGTGCTGTTCTGCTCGATGAGCGAGGCGATCCGCGAATACCCCGAGCTGGTGCGGAAGTACCTCGGCAGCGTGGTGCCGACCGGCGACAACTTCTTCGCCGCGTTGAATTCGGCGGTATTCTCCGACGGCAGCTTCGTGTTCATCCCGAAGGGCGTGCGCTGCCCGATGGAACTGTCGACCTACTTCCGCATCAACGCGCAGAACACCGGCCAGTTCGAGCGCACCCTGATCGTGGCCGAGGAAGGCTCGCACGTCTCCTATCTCGAAGGCTGCACCGCACCGAAGCGCGACGAAAACCAGTTGCATGCGGCGGTGGTCGAGCTGGTCGCGCTGGAAAAAGCGCAGATCAAGTACTCCACCGTGCAGAACTGGTATCCCGGCGACGAAAACGGCGTGGGCGGCATCTACAACTTCGTCACCAAGCGCGGCGACTGTCGTGGCGACGATTCGAAGATCAGCTGGACCCAGGTCGAAACCGGCTCGGCGATCACCTGGAAATACCCCAGCGTGGTCTTGCGTGGCGATCGTTCGGTCGGCGAGTTCTATTCGGTCGCCCTGACGCATCACTGCCAGCAGGCCGATACCGGCACCAAGATGATCCACCTCGGCAAGCACACCAAGTCGAAGATCGTCGCCAAGGGCATCAGCGCCGGCCGCAGCTCCAACAGCTACCGTGGCCTGGTCAAGATGGAGAAGGGCGCCGAGGGCGCGCGCAACTACACCCAGTGCGACTCCCTGTTGATCGGCAAGCAGTGCGGTGCGCACACCTTCCCGTACATGGAAGTGAAGAACCCGAGCGCGATCGTCGAGCACGAGGCCACCACCTCGAAGATCTCCGACGACCAGATGTTCTACTGCCGTTCGCGCGGCATCAGCGAGGAAGACGCCGTGTCGATGATCGTCGACGGCTTCTGCAAGCAGGTGTTCCGCGAGCTGCCGATGGAGTTCGCGGTGGAGGCGAAGAAGCTGCTGGAAGTGTCGTTGGAAGGAGCGGTGGGCTGATGAAGGTCCACGGCGCCACGGTGGCGCGGCAGGCACCTGCTGGCCCGGACGCTGTCATGAACTTGTCGATATTCAACTCCTCAGTGTCTCGGGAAATCCAAGGAACCACAGCATGAAATTGCTTTCCAGCGTGCTGATGATCGCTTCGGCAGCCGCACTTTCCGGCTGCATCCCGGTCAAGCACAACGATCTGACCGCGCCGCAGATCAGCGGCACCGTGACCCGCGCAGGTGTTCCGGTGCCGGGTGTCCACGTGCAACTGGCCGATGTGCTCAATGACGCCGGCGTTCCCGTGCCCGGCGCGCTCAAGGACGAGGCGGTGACGGATGAGCAGGGGCATTTCGCCGTGGGGCCGCTCTACCGCGTGACGAAGAAGACGGCGGCGATTCCGCTGGTCAGCGTGGATCTGCACACGGTGCCGTGGGGCCTGCGCCTGTCCACCGACGCCAAGACTTGGCACGCCGGGTGGCTTTCGGACCCGACCATGTTCGGTGACGTGCCGAAGGCGCCGATTTCCGCCTTGTGTGATCTCTCGGTGGACAGCAAGTCCAGCGTGATCGACGGCGACATCGCGATCATGGGCAGCGGCCCGTGCATCCTGCAACTGATCGAGAAAAAGAAGAAATGAGCATGCTGATCATCGAAAACCTGCACGCCCGCGTCGAGGGCAAGGAAATCCTCAAGGGGCTCAGCCTCAGCGTGAGCGCGGGCGAAGTGCACGCGATCATGGGGCCGAACGGCGCGGGCAAGTCGACCCTGGGCAACGTGCTGTCCGGCCGCGACGGTTATGAAGTGACCGCCGGCACGGTGACCTACAACGGTATCGACCTGCTGGCATTGGAGCCTGAGGTGCGTGCCGCTGCCGGTGTGTTCCTGGCGTTCCAGTACCCGGTGGAGATTCCGGGCGTCAACAACACCTACTTCCTGCGCGCGGCCTTCAATGCGCAGCGCAAGGCGCGCGGCGAAAAGGAATTCGATTCGATGCAGTTCCTCAAGCTGGTGCGCGAGAAGCTGAAGGTGATGCAGATCTCCGACGAGCTGCTGCACCGCGCGGTCAACGAAGGCTTCTCCGGTGGCGAGAAGAAGCGCAACGAGATCTTCCAGATGGCGGTACTCGAACCGCAACTGGCGATCCTCGACGAAACCGATTCGGGGCTGGACATCGACGCGCTCAAGCATGTCGCCGATGGCGTCAACGCGCTGCGCTCGCCCGATCGCGCGTTCCTGATGATCACCCATTACCAGCGCCTGCTCGATTACGTGGTGCCGGACTTCGTGCACGTGCTGGCCGATGGTCGCATTGTCGAAAGCGGCGACAAGTCGCTGGCATTGAAGCTGGAAGAACACGGCTATGCCGGCCTCGGCGAGGGAGTGGCGGCATGAGCCAGCCGGCATCGCTGCCGTTGGTCGCGTCCCTGCTCGACGCACCGCTGCCGCCCAGCGGCATCGTCTGGCTGGATGCGGCACGGCATGAGAACCGCGCGGCGTTTGCCGCCGGCGGCCTCCCCGATACGCGGGTGGAGGCGTGGAAATACACCGCGCTGCGCGCGCTTGGCCAGCGCAGCTTTGCCCATGGCGATGCCGCGGCGGCATCGCGTGCGGTAGCGGCGTCGAGATTTGCCTTGCCTGGCGTCGTCGGGCCGAGGCTGGTGTTCGTCAACGGCGTGTTCCGTGCCGATCTGTCGGCACTCGATGCGTTGCCGCCAGGGCTGACCCTGCAGCCGCTGGCGCAGGCGCTGCACGGCGACGCCGAGCCGCTGCGCTTCGTGCTGTCGCGGCCGATACCTGCCAGCGAGGCGGCCGACGCGTTTGTCCGGATCAATGCCGCCAGCGCCACCGATGGCGTGGTGCTGCGCGTTGCCGCCCACGCGAAGGTCGCTGCGCCGGTGCAGCTGGTGTTCGTCGGCGCCGCTGCCGAAGTCGCCGCTCCTGCGCATCCTGCGCCCGCGGCACTGGCACGTTCATCTGCGTCGGAACTTGCCTGGCACCTGCGCAACGTGATCGAACTGGGCGAAGGCGCCGAGCTGAACCTGATCGAACACCATGTCTCCGAGGGTGAGCCGGCGCAGCTGGCTACTTTCGTCAGTGACATCGACGTGCGCGAAGGTGCGCGGCTGCACCACACCGTATTGCAGAACGTCGCGGCCGGTACCAGCCTGGTTCGCCGCAGCAGCGTACGCGTGCACGGGCGTGCCCACGCAGTGCTGCATGTACTGGAACTGGGTGGCGCGCTGGTGCGCCACGACCTGCAGGCCGAGCTGATCGGCAACGGCGCGCGCTTCGATACCCGCGGCGTGTTCATGCCGCACGGTCGCCAGCATATCGACACGCAGTTGACGATCCGCCACCAGGCGCTGAACACCACCTCCGCCTCGACCTGGCGCGGTGTCGCCAATGACCGCGCACGTGGCGTGTTCCGTGGCGCGATCGTGGTGGCACCCGGCGCCGACGGCAGCGATGCCAGCCTCGGTAACAAGAACCTGCTGCTGTCGCCGGGTGCCGAGATCGATACCAAGCCGGAGCTGGAGATCTATGCCGACGAGGTGAAGGCTGCGCACGGTGCCACCGTCGGTCAGCTCGACGAGCGCTCGCTGTTCTACCTGCGCTCGCGCGGCATTCCGCTGGCGCAAGCACGTGCGCTGCTGACGGCCGCGTTCTGTCGCGCGGTGCTGGACGATCTGCCGAACGAGGCGCTGCGCGAGCATTTGTCCGCGTTGCTGGTCGCACAGTTGCCGAACGTCTGATCCACTCTTCCAGCGCTGCTGGGAGATGCCGTAAAACCCTCTCCCATCGAGGAAAGGGTTTGGGGGTGAGGGGCCACTCTCGCGCCGAACCACATCGAAGCGAACACGCCATGACGAATGCCCCAGCCACGCCCACGGTCTTCGACGTCCAGCGCATCCGCGCGGATTTCCCGCTGCTTGCACGCAGCGTGCACGGCAAGCCGCTGGTGTATCTCGACAACGCCAACACCAGCCAGAAGCCGCTGTCGGTGATCGAGGCGGTGAATACGCATTATCGCGAGCACAACGCGAACGTGGCGCGTGCGGCGCATCAGCTCGGCGAAGAAGCCACCGCCGCCTACGAGGGCGCGCGCGACAAGCTGGCGCGTTTCATCAACGCGCCGTCGCGCAATGAACTGGTCCTCACCTCCGGCACCACCCAGTCAATCAACCTGGTCGCCTACAGCTATGCGCTGCCACGCCTGAAAGAGGGTGATGCGATCCTCACCACGGTGATGGAGCACCACGCCAACATCGTGCCGTGGCAACTGGTCGCCGCCCGCAGTGGCGCCACGGTCAAGGCGGCGCCGATCGACGAACGCGGCGAGCTGATCGTCGAGAAGTACATCGAGATGCTGACGCCGGACGTGAAGCTGGCCTGCGTCACCCATGTCTCCAACGTGCTGGGCACGGTCAACCCGGTGCGCGAGATCGCGCGCGAGTGCAGGAAGCGCGGCATCGCGCTGCTGGTCGACGGGTCGCAGGCGATACCGCACCGGCCGGTCGACGTACAGGCGCTGGGCTGCGATTTCTACGCGATCACCGGGCACAAGATGCTGGCGCCGACCGGCACCGGCGCGTTGTGGGCGAAGCGCGAACACCTGGAGGCGATGCCGCCGTTCTTCGGTGGCGGCGAGATGATCCGTGAGGTCCGCTTCAGCGGAACCACCTTTGCCGCACCACCGCACAAGTTCGAGGCGGGCACGCCGAACATCGCCGGCTTCGTTGGTCTGAGCGCGGCGATCGACTACTACGGCTCGGTCGGTTTCGAGGCGATCCACGCGTGGGAACAGCAATTGCTCGGTTATGCCACCGAGCGCCTGCGCGAGATTCCCGGCCTGCGCATCTTCGGCGAGGCGAAGGACAAGGAGCCGGTGATCTCGTTCCTGCTGGAGGGCGCACAGGCCACCGACATGGCGACCCTGCTCGATTTGCAAGGCATCGCCGTGCGCTCCGGCCATCACTGCGCGCACCCGCTGATGCAGTTCTACGGCGTGCCCGCCACGCTGCGTGCGTCGCTGGCGTTCTACAACACGCGCGAGGAGATCGACGCGTTCATCGTCGCCTTGCTCAAGGTGCGCAAGCTGCTGATGTGATGCGGTCGCCGGATATGGGTCCGGCGATGTCTTCCGCTCAGGCGTCCGCGAGTCCGCGCAACGCCACGTCGTCCGTGGTCACCCGCAGCACCGAGCCATGCTCGTACCAGTCGCCGAGAACGATGCGCTCGGCCGGCCGGCTGTCGAGCTGCAAGGCATGCACGGCCGGGCGATGCGTATGCCCGTGGATCAGCCGCGTCACGCGGGCCTGGCGCATGGCGTCGGCCACGGCTGCCGCATTCACATCCATGATGCTTTCCATCGCGCCGCCGGTGTGTTTGCGACTGTCCTCGCGCGCCTGGGCGGCGAAGGCACGGCGTGCTTCCAGCGGCATCGCCAGGATCTGCGCCTGCCACTGCGGCGTGCGTACCTGCTTGCGCACAGCCTGGTAGGTGACGTCGTCGGTGCACAGCATGTCGCCGTGCATCAGCAAGGTGCGTCGACCCTGGATGTCGTGCACGGCGCCATCATCGAGCAGGGTCATGCCGGCACGCCGGGCGAACGCGTCGCCGAGCAGGAAGTCGCGGTTGCCTGCCATGAAGTACACCGGCACGCCGGCATCGCGCACCGCGCGGGTGGCTTCGGCGATGCGCCGCGGCAGTTCGGCATCGTCGTCGTCGCCGATCCAGGCTTCGACCAGGTCACCGAGGATGTACAGGGCATCGGCGTGGCGGACTTCGTCGCCGGCCAGGTAATTTTCGAACAGCGTGGTGATCTGTGGCCGGGCCGGATCCAGATGCAGGTCGGAGATGAACAGCGTTGCCATCGTGACGATCAACCGTTGCTGGCAGGCTGGGCGGGCTTGCGGCCGACCTTGGCAGCCGGCTTTGTCGTTGCCGGTGCGGCAGGGGCAGGGGATTCCTCGCCGACCACGTGCGCGCTCTCGATCAGCACCAGCGGATTCGGCACGTCGCCGGCGAAGGGGCCAAGTGCATGGGTGGGCATCGCGGCGATCTTGTCGACCACGTCCATGCCCTTGATCACCTTGCCGAATACGGTGTAGCCCCAGGTCAGGCCGCTCTGGTTGCCGACAAAATCGAGACGGCGGTTGTCGACCAGGTTGAAGAAGAACTGTGCGGTGCCGGAATTCGGATCGGCACCTCGGGCGACCGCTACCGTGCCGCGCAGGTTGGACAGGCCGTTGTCGGCCTCGCTGACAATGGCCGGACGCGTGCGCTTCGGCTGCAGGTCGCGCGTGTACAGGCCACCCTGCACCAGGTAGCCGGGAATCGCCCGGTGCATCAGGGTGCCGTCGTAAAAACCGTCACGCACGTACTGCAGGAAATTGGCCACGCTCTTGGGCGCCTTGTCCGGATACAGCTCCAGCGTGATGTCGCCCTGCGAGGTGCGCAACAGCACTTGTGGCGTCGATGACGCTGCCGTGGCCGCTGCCGGCTTGGCGGTTTGTGCTGCCAAGGTCAATGGCAGGATCAGGAGCAGGGTGGCGAGCAGGGACTTGAGCATGGGCATCAGACAGTCTGGATGTCCGGACATGATACGCGGCTGTGGCGTGGCTCTGAAGCACGAAGCTTCGACCGGCTGGCGGAGAGTCAGCTGGCGGAGAGTTCGAGCCTCAGCCCCAGTTCCGCCATCGGCGCCTGTTCCTGCTGCAGGTCGGCCTCGCTGAGCGGATGCTGCTCGAGCCAGGCGATCGGCAGGCTCAGGCGCAGGGATTTGCTGTTGGCGGCAAGCCGCATCGGCGGCAGCGACTCGGCCCGGCGGGCGCGGCGGAACAGCACGGCCAGCCGCAGCAGGGCGGTGGTGTAGCGAGCCAGCTGGCGATAGCGCTGCGGCAGCGCGGTGATCGCCGTCTTGTCCGGCTTGCGTCGGTGCATCTCGACCACCGCGGCCAGCAATTGCTGCTCCTGTCGCGAAAACCCGGCGAGATCGGCATGGCGCAGGATGTAGGCACCGTGGTGGTGGTGCTGGCTGTGCGCGATGGCCAGGCCGATTTCGTGCACGCGCGACGCCCACGACAGCCATTCGCGCGCATCGGCGTCCAGTTTCCACGAACGCGCCACCTGGTCGAAGAACATCAGCGCCGTCGATTCCACGCGGCGCGCCTGCGCACGGTCCACGCCGTAGCGGGCGGCCAGGGCGTCGATGCTGGCAGTGCGCGGGTCGCTGCCGCCGGCACGGCCGAGCAGGTCCCACAGCAACCCTTCGCGCATCGAGCTTTCGCACACGCGCATGCGCTCGATGCCGAGCGCGGCGAACGCTGCCTCGAAGATCACCACGCCGCCGGCGATCACCGGTGCACGCTCCTCGACCAAACCGGGCAGCTTGAGCGTGTCGACCTGGCCGTGTTCGATCAGCACATCGCGCAGTGAGGCGAGCGACGCCGGCGTGATGCCGTCGTCGGAAAACTTCATTGCCTGCACCACCGCACCGATCGACTTGGCGGTACCGGATGAGCCATACGCGTCCTGCCAGCCCGATTCGCGATAGTCCTCGGCAAACTGCTGCAGCAGCACGCCGATCTCGCTGCGCGCGCGCTGCCAGCGCTTGCGGTTGAGCTTGCCGCCGGGGAAGAAGCGCAGGGTCGAGGCGATGCAGCCGGCCTGAACGCTTTCGGTGTGCAGCGGCGCCAATCCGCGGCCGATGATGAATTCGGTGCTGCCGCCGCCGACGTCGATGACCAGGCGCGGTTCGCGCGAGGCGGGCAGGTCATGTGCCGCGCCAAGGAAGATCAGGCGTCCTTCCTCGCGACCGGAAACGATTTCGATCGGATGGCCGAGCGCAGCCTCGGCAGCAGTCAGGAACGCCTGCGGCGAGGCCAGCCGGCGCACCGTGTTGGTCGCCACCGCGCGTACCCGTATCGTCGGCAGACCGGCGATGCGCTGGCCGAAACGGGCCAGGCAATTCAGCGCGCGGGCGCGTCGTTCGGCATCCAGCGTACCGTCGGCACGCAGGCCGGCGGCCATCCGCACGGTGTCACGCAGGCGATCGATCACCCGCGGTTCGCCATGCTCCATGCGTGCCACCACCATGTGGAAGCTGTTCGAGCCCATGTCCACCGCGGCGATCAGTTCGCCGTCGCGGATCGGTGTCTGTTCGGCTGGACTCACGCCAACGCTCCCGGGATTGCGCGGCGCGGATTCTCGCACGCACGCCTGAAATGGATGAAAGGCTGCATCGGCGCCAGCCGGATCACCGGCAGAACCGTTCGAGCAGGCCCAGCTGCGCGCTGTACGGCGGGTTGTCGCCGGGCTGCGCACGGGTATAGCGGCCGTTGCTGTCGAGCAGCCAGGCCTGGGTATTGTCGGCCAGCCCGTTGGCGAGGGTTTCCTCGAACACCCGCGCGGCCAGCTCGGGATCGAGGATCGGGAAGGCCACCTCGATCCGCCGCATCAGGTTGCGTTCCATCCAGTCGGCACTGGCGCAATACAGCTCGGGCGCACCGTCGTTGGCGAACCAGTACACCCGGCTGTGTTCGAGGAAGCGCCCGACGATCGAGCGCACGCGGATGCGTTCGGAGATGCCCGGCAGGCCGGGTCGCAGGGTGCAGGCGCCGCGCACGATCAGGTCGATTTCCACGCCGGCCTGCGAGGCGCGATACAGCGCCTCAATCACGTGTGCCTCGTTCAGCGCGTTGAGCTTGGCGACGATGCGTGCGGGGCGTCCGGCCTGCGCATGCGCGGTTTCGCGCTCGATCTTCGCCATCACGCTGGTGTACAGCGTGAACGGCGAATGCAGCAGGCGTTTCAGCTTGATCATCGGCCCCAGCCCGGACAGCTGCTGGAACACCTTGTGCAGGTCCTCGCCGATCTCCGCGTTCGCGGTCATCAGGCCGATGTCGGTATAGGTGCGGCTGTTGATCTGGTGGTAGTTGCCGGTGGACAGGTGCACATAGCGGCGCAGCACTTCGCCTTCGCGCCGCACGATCAGCATCATCTTGGCGTGGGTCTTGAAGCCGACCACGCCATACACCACCTGCACGCCGGCTTCCTGCAGCCGGGTCGCGAGGCGGATGTTGGCTTCCTCGTCGAAGCGCGCGCGCAGTTCGATCACCACGGTGACGTCCTTGCCGTTGCGCGCGGCCTCCACCAGCAGGTCGACCAGCGGCGTGTCCTCGCCGGCGCGATAAAGCGTCTGCTTGATCGCCAGCACCTGCGGGTCGGCGGTGGCCTGGCGCAGCAGGTCGATCACCGCGGCGAAGCTCTGGTAAGGATGGTGCAGCAGCACGTCGCGCTGGCCGATCAGCTCGAATTTGTTGCGGCCGCTCTCGAGCGCTGCCGGCAGTTGCGGGTTGAAACGCGGGAACTTCAACTCGGGCCGATCCAGCCAGTCGTAGATCAATCCGGCGCGGATGATGTTGACCGGGCCGTCGCAGCGGTAGACGTCGGTTTCCTCGAGCTGGAAGTTCTGGATCAGCATCGCGGTGATCGCCTGCGGGCAATCGTTGGCGATCTCCAGCCGTACCGGCCGCGCATAGCCGCGGCCGACCAGCTCCTCGCTGAGCGCGAGCGCCAGGTTCTGCACTTCGGCTTCCTCGACGATCAACTCGCTGTTGCGGGTCACCCGGAACTGGTACGAGCCGACCACCTTGAAGCCGGGGAACATCAGGTCGACGAAGGCCTGCAGCAGTTCGGCAAGGAACACGAAATGCTCGCCCGGTCCGCTGACCTCGGCCGGCACGCGGATGATCCGCGGCAGCGAGCGCGGCGCGCGCACCAGCGCCATGTGGCCCTCGTGACCGAACGCGTCGCTGCCCTTCAGCACCACCGCGATGTTCAGCGTCTTGTTGAGGATGCGCGGGAACGGATGCGCCGGATCCAGCCCCAGCGGCGACAGCACCGGCAGCACCTCATGCTCGAAATAGCCTTGCAGCCAGCGCCGCTGGCGCGGGCTCCACTGTTTGCGGGTGAGTATGTGGATGTGCTCGGCGGCAAGCTGCGGGCCAAGCTGCTCCTGCCAGGTCGCGTATTGCTCGCTGACCAGATCCAGCGCGCGATTGCGGATGCGCGCCAGCAATTCGAGGGACGGCAGGCCATCCGGCCCGGGGGCGGCCGAACCGTAGGCGTGATGATGCTTGAGCATCGCCACCCGGACCTCGAAGAATTCATCGAGGTTGTTTGCCACGATGCTCAGGTAGCGCAGCCGCTCCAGCAGCGGCACGGCCGGATCGCGCGCCATCGCCAGCACGCGGAAATTGAATTCCAGCGCGGCCAGTTCCCGGCTGAGGTAGAGGCCGGGAGCAGTCAGGTCGGATTCGCTGGACGAGGCAGGTGATGGTTGATGCATGCTGCATTCTGGCCCAAGGCGCAGGCCAAGGAAACGCCGCTGCCTTCAGCCTTCATCGCCGCCACCCGGTGGCAGCAGGCGGGCCTGGTTGAAATGGCAGGTGAAGGTGGAGCCGGCGCCGGGCGTGCTCTCGATCCGCAGCTGCGCCTGGTGCAGGTTCATCACGTGCTTGACGATCGACAGCCCGAGGCCGGTGCCACCGCTGTCGCGCGAGCGGCTGGAGGAGACCCGATAGAAGCGTTCGGTGAGCCGGGCCAGATGCGTCGCGGAAATGCCGAAGCCGGTGTCGCTCACCGAGTAGGCGGCGCCATCGGGCGTGCGCTGCCAGCGAATGGCGATGTTGCCGCCGGTCGGCGTGTAGCGCACCGCGTTGCTGACCAGGTTCGACAGCGCGCTGTGCAGATCCTTCGGCGAACCGAGCAGGTCGGCCTCGGCGCTGGACTCGAGCGTGATCTGGTGGCGTCCCTGGCTGAGCGCCTCGGCTTCCTTGCGCACGGTGGCGAGCAGCGGCGCCATCTGCACCCGTTCGTCCATGATCTGGTGCTGGGTTTCCAGCCGGGAAAGCGCCAGCAGGTCCTCGACGATCTGGCCCATCCGCTTCGACTGCACGCGCATCTCGTTCAGGACGGACGCCAGCTCGGGGACATCTTCCGGATCGATCAATTCGAGGTAGCCGTGGATCACCGTCAGCGGCGTGCGCAGTTCATGCGAGACGTTGGCGACGAAATCACGCCGCACCTGTTCAAGCCGGGTCAGATGGCTGATGTCGCGGGCCAGCAACAGCTGCTGGCGGCGGCCGAACGGAAGCATGCTGACATTGAGATGGCTTTCCGGGTGACCCGGTGCAGACACGTCATTGAGCGGTTCCAGGGTGCCGTCGCGCAACCAGTCGGACAGATCCGACGTGGCCAGGCGTTGCTGCAGGAGCACGCCACGGTCCTTGGGCCGGCTCAGGCCCAGCAGATTCTCCGCGGCGTGATTGAACCAGCGGACATGCTGGTTCTGATCGAGCAGCACCACGGCGTCCGGCAACTGGCTGGCGGCATTGCGCAGGTCGCGCAGACTGGAGGCAATACGGCGGGAACGCGTCATGAAACGGTCATGCTGGAGGGGGCTGGCGGAAGCCGGTGCCGTCATCATGGGCTGCACTTGATGACGGATTCGGGTCAGCAGCAAGACGACTTCCACCATGGCGACCACGGCCACTCCGCTGGCGAGGTGCCCGTGTACGAGCCAGCCCAGCAGCCCGCCCACGAGCAGGGCCGCCGCGAGGGCGGCAGGCAATTTCCAGGAGAGCGTTGCAGGTTGGGCCATGCGGACGAAGTGCCGGTGGGCTCAGGATGACGGGAGCCCAGCATCGGCAAAAGCCGGGCATGTCGCAAGCCTGTTGCGCGGGTCAGGCGCTCAGCGAGAAGCGGTAGCCGGTGCCGCGCACGGTCTGCACCATGTCTTCCAGCTTCCACGGCTCCAGCGTCTTGCGCAGGCGGCGGATATGCACGTCAACCGTGCGCTCCTCCACGTACACGCTGCCGCCCCAGACGTGGTCGAGCAGCTGGGTGCGCGAATACACCCGCTCGGGGTGCGTCATGAAGAAGTACAGCAGGCGGTATTCGGTGGGCCCGATCGGCACCGCCTCGTCGCCGGCAAACACCCGGTGCGCCGGCCCGTCGATGCGCAGCTTGCCCAGTTCGACCATGCCGGAGCCGTCGTCGCCCTGGCTGCGTCGCAGCACGGCCTTGATCCGCGCGATCAGCTCGCGGGTGGAGAAGGGTTTCACCACGTAATCGTCGACGCCGGCCTCCAGGCCGTTGACGCGGTCCATCTCCTCGCCGCGCGCGGTGAGCATGATGATCGGGATTTCGCGGCTTAATTCTTCCTTGCGCAGGCGCCGGGCCAGCTCCAGTCCGCTGGTGCCGGGCAGCATCCAGTCGAGCAGGATCAGGTCGGGTACCTGCTCGGCGATCGCCAGCTGGGCGGCGCGGGCATCGGCCGCTTGCATCGCGTCCATGCCGGCCTTGCGCAGGGCGAAGGCGATCATTTCGCGTATCGAGACTTCGTCTTCTACGATCAGGATGCGTTTGTGCACGCCGTGGTCTGCCGGTGGCTTATGACGAAGATATTGCAGCTGATCAATGTTACGTGTCGATGACATCCATGGCTAGCAGGGCATCCCGGCGGTGGCAGGCCGGGCTCCGACGCCCCGGCATCGAGGCCGCGGCAGAATCCGGCCGAATGATCCGCTGATCGCTATTGCTGCCGTCCGTCCGGGTTGTCGTCGGTCTTGATCCTGCGCTTGTGCAGCTCCAGTACCAGCGGGGTCAGCTCGGCGATGCGCGCCTGGATGCGTACCCGCGCGTAGTAATCGAGGTCGTTGCGCTTGAGCAGGCGCTTGAGCTGTTCCATCGCGTCGAACGGGCGGCCGGAGTAGTAGCTGGCATCGGCAAAGGCCTCGCCGGCGCGGATGCTGTCGCCGGCCTTGTCGCTGGCGCGGGCGTAGGCGCTGTAGATCTCCGGTTCGCTGGCATTGTCCAGCAGGGGCCGCAACAGGTTCGCCGCCTGGCCGGCCTGGGCGGTATCGCCGCCCTGGGTCAGTGCTTCGGCATAGGCCAAGGCGACCGCACGGTTGCGCGGCGACTGCGCATTGAGATCGCTGTATATCGCCAGTGCGGCGGCACGCTGGCCGGCCTGCAGGCGCGCATCGGCCAGTGCCAAGCGCAAGATCGGGTTGTCCGGGTATGACTTCAACAAAGGCTGCAGCTGATCGATCGCCGCGGCACCGCGACCGCTGCGGGTGAGCGCCAGCGCGTAACCGTAACGGTTCGCGGTGGTGTCGAAGTCGTGCTGTTTCTGCAGGCCGGACGCGTAGTAGATGGCCAGCTTGGGCGCGTCACCGGCGAGCACCCGCACGCGTTCGCGCATCAATGCCCAGGTGTCCTTGCGATCGGCTGATGCCTGCGGCTGATTCAGGATGCTTGGATCCTTGACGAACGGAATCGGCGCGGTGTTCCTGGCCCACTGGCCTGGATTCAGGGTGTTGCCGGACGGACGCAGCTTCTGCGCGGCGATCAGTGCGCCTGCTCGGGACTTGGCGTCGCTGATGCGTGCGCTGGTGACCGGGTGATCCTGCAGCAACGCGGGGACATCCACACCGCCCGCGCCGGTGCTCATGACGTCCTCCATGCGCTGGAAAAAGCCGGCCATCGCGTTCGGGTCGAAACCGGCATTGGCCAGCGTCTGGATACCGACGCGGTCGGCCTCGATCTCGTCCTTGCGGGTGAAATTGATCGATTTCTGCGCAATCAGGCCCTGGCCGCCGGCCAGCACCGCCATCGGCGCATCGCCCCCACGGCTGCCGGCGCCCGCGGCGATCGCGCCCAGCAGGACAAGCGCCATCAGTGGCGCATCCTTCTTCGAATCCTCGAAGGCGCGTTGCAGGTGGTTTTGCGTGATATGGCCGATCTCGTGGGCGATCACGCCGGCCAGCTCGCTCTCGTCCTGGGTGATCAGGATCAGTCCGGAATTCACCCCGATGTAACCCCCGGGGGCGGCGAATGCATTGATCTCGGGGTCCTTGGCGATGAAGAACGCAAAGTGGTCCTTCGGCTTGTCGCAGTTGGCGACCAGCCGGTAGCCGAGGTCGTTGATGTAGTCGTCCAGCAGCGGATCGTCCACCACCATGTCCAGCGCGCGCATCTGGCGCAGCATGGAATCGCCGTAATCCTGCGCTTCCTGTGGCGAGATCAGTGCGTTCGCCGAGCTGCCCAGGTCCGGCAGGCGCACGTCCTGCTGCGCGCCGGCGGCACAGGCCAGTCCGGCGGTGATCAGGGCCGTCAGCAGGCGTGGTGCGAGTCGTCGTGGTGTCATGGTCATGGGTAGGCGACAATAGCACTGTGACCGCCGCAGGCGGTGTGGGTTCAGTGCCTGAACGGACCGTTGTCGCGGCTTGCGTTGCCGGACAGGGCACCCCATTTTCAAGCCGTTCTTTCTGTTGTTCCGGAGTGTCGTGATGTCGAAGATCGAGGTCTATTCCACCGCCGTATGTCCGTACTGCGTGGCCGCCAAGAACCTGCTCAAGTCCAAGGGGTTGGCATGGAGCGAGGTGCGCGTCGATACCGATCCGGCCCAGCGCGACGCCATGCTGGCGCGCAGTGGCGGCCATCGCACGGTGCCGCAGATCTTCGTCAACGACCAGTTCGTGGGTGGCTACGACGAACTGGTGGCGGCCGACCGCAGCGGCAAGTTGACGCAGTTGCTGGAGCAGGGCGCATGAGCGACAAGCTTGCCGAATTCACCGCGTTCCGCCAGCGCATGAACGAGCGCATCCTGGCCGAGGACAATCAGGTCGTGCGGCGCTTCTTCGCGCTGGACACGCAGACCTACAAGGCCGGCGCGCTGGATGTGAAAACCAAGGAGATGCTGGGCCTGGTCGCCTCGCTGGTGCTGCGCTGCGACGACTGCATCAGCTACCACGTGGCGCAGTGCAAGGAGGCCGGTGTCGAGCGCGATGCGTTCTTCGAGGTGTTCAGCGTAGGGCTGGTGGTGGGTGGTTCGATCGTGATTCCGCACCTGCGCCGTGCGGTGGATCTGCTCGATCAGCTGGAATCCGGTGCCGCCCCCGAGGCGGCGTGCTGCGACGATCACGCCTGACGAAAGCCGGTCCGATCAACGCGGGTCCGAAGTTCAAGTCCGCGGCAATCGTCCGGATGCCGCGCACGCCATGCGCTTTTTTGCCACGCAGCGTGCGAGTATTTTCAACGCCTTGCGAGGTGCGCGTACTGTTCGCATGGCAGCGCATCGGCGATAATTGAACGGCTTCGGCCCGTGCCCGCATCCCCACCGCACCGGCCGCTCGACGTTTTCCGTTCAAGGAGTTTCCCCATGAGCAAGAAAATTGCCGTGATCCCCGGTGATGGCATCGGCCCGGAGATCATGACTGCCACGCTGCGCGTGCTCGACGCGTTGGATTGCGGCCTCGGCTACGAGTTCGTCGACGCCGGCATGGTCGCACTGGACAAGCACGGCGACTTGCTGCCGCAGGCTACGCTGGACAAGATCGCCGAGTGCAAGGTCGCCCTGAAAGGGCCGCTGACCACGCCGATCGGCGGCGGCTTCACATCGGTCAACGTGACCCTGCGCCGGCACTTCGACCTGTACGCGAACGTGCGTCCCGCGGTGAGTTTCCCGGGCACCAGGTCGCGCTACGAGAACATCGACATCATCACCGTGCGCGAGAACACCGAAGGCGCGTACCTGTCCGAGGGACAAACGCTGTCCGAGGATGGCGAGACCGCCATTTCGTTGATCCGCAATACCCGCACCGGCAGCAGCCGCATCGTGCGCTATGCGTTCGAACTGGCGGTGAAGAAGGGCCGCAGGAAGATCACCGCTGTGCACAAGGCGAACATCCTCAAGACCAGCTCCGGGCTGTTCCTCAACGTGGCGCGCGAGATCGCCAAGGAGTACCCGCAGATCGAGTTCAACGAGATGATCGTGGACAACACCTGCATGCAGCTGGTGATGAAGCCCGAGCAGTTCGACGTGATCGTCACCACCAACCTGTTCGGCGACATCCTGTCCGACCTGTGCGCCGGCCTGGTCGGCGGCCTGGGTCTGGCGCCGGGTGACAACATCGGCACCAACGCGGCGATCTTCGAGGCGGTGCACGGCTCGGCGCCTGATATCGCCGGCAAGGGCATTGCGAATCCATGCGCGCTGTTGCTGGCCGCCGCCGACATGCTCGACTATCTGGACATGGTGGCCAAGGGCGACCAGCTGCGCCAGGCGATTCGCGCCACGGTGGAGCTGGACCATGCGCAGGTCACGCCGGACCTCGGCGGCAAGGGCAGCACCGACAGCTTCGCCGATGCGATCGTGAAGCGCCTCGCGGCCTGAGCCGGGTCGCTGTTCGTCATGAAAGCCGCGGTCGCTCGCGGCTTTTTTGTTGGATCAACCCTGGCCGAGCGGCTAGGCTCCCAGGCAGGATTGTGCGACCGCCGGAACTCGTCGATGCCATCACCTGTCGTCCCCAGCAGTGCCTACGCGTTATGGGTGTTCGTCTACATCGCCGCCGCCGTGCAGGCGGCACTGCTGGCGTTGGCATTATGGCGGCGACCGGTCAATCCCGCCGCGAACCGGCTGCTGGCGGTCTGGGTCGCGCTGACCGGCGTGGACCTGCTGGTCAAGGCGGTGTACTGGAATTCGCTGTCGCCGGAGTGGTTCAGGGTGTACCGCTTCGTCGCGCTGTTTCCGTTTCTGTACGGCAGCCTGTTCTATCTGTATGTGCGGGCGCTGATCGAGGCGCGCGGCTTTCGTTGGCGCGATGGCGTGCACCTGCTCGGTTTCGGCGTGATGCTGGCACTCAATGCGCATGTGCTTATGCTGAGCCAGCCGCAGATGCAGGCGCTGTCCGCGCGCTGGGTGGCGGGCGAAAAGACCATCGGTTCGTGGTTCGATCTTTCTTTGTTCGTCTACAGCCTGTCGTACGTGGCAGCTGCCTTGGTGCGCGTGCACCGCTACCGGCGCCGGCTGCGCCAGCGGCACTCGGATGCCGACCGGATGTCGATGCGCTGGATCGACGTGATGGCCGCCTGCCAGGTCGTCATCTGGATCATTGCCACCACGCAGTGGCTGGCGACCGTGCCGGGGATCGACTACCGATTGCTGTTTGGCGCGGTCGCCGCATGGGTCTGCATGATGGGCTGGCTCAGCTTGAACCAGTCGCCGGTGGCGAGCGAGCCGGAAGCGGTTGTCGGGGAAGTTGCAGATCCTCGCGCGGAAGACGCCGACGATGCGCGCTTTCCCGCGGTCGAGACGCGCCTGTCGCAACTGATGCGCGGCGACGATGCGCTTTATCGTGAGCCGGCGCTCACCATCGGGCAGCTGGCGAAACGCAGCGGCTACCCCGAGTACCTGGTATCGGCGGTGATCAATCGGCGCTTCGGCGGCACGTTCTGGGATTACATCAACCGGCTGCGCGTCGAGGCGGTGCGCGCGCGGCTCGCCGACCGCCAGGACGCGCGCACCATTCTCGATATCGCCTACGACTGCGGCTTCACCTCCAAATCAACTTTCAACGCCGCGTTCAAGCGGCAGATCGGCGAGACGCCGAGCGGTTACCGCAAGATGGCGGCGACTGGCGGTAGCGTCGGCACCGCCTGACGGTGCAGGGCGGCGATGACTGCAGCGACCAGCTCGCCGGTATCGTCGCCGTAGTAGAGCGAGATGCCCATGCGCACCACCACCAGTCGTTCGGACGGCACGATCACCACGTACTGCCCGAACGCGCCACGCGCGTAATACATGTCCTTCGGCAACTGCGGCATGCCCCATGGCGCATTCCATACCGGCACGCGGCCGTCGTTCACCAGGTTGGTCCAGAAGCCGGCGCCGTAGCCGGTGTGCAGTGTCTGTGAGTGGCTGTACTCGACCCATCCTTCGGGCAGAAGGCGCCGACCGTCGACAATGCCGTCATCGAGGTAGAGCTGGCCGAAACGGGCGAGGTCGCGGGCTGAGGCGTAGACATTGCTCGCCCCGATCGGCGTGCCGGTGGCGTCAGTTTCGATCACAGTGTTGCGCATGCCCAGCGGAGCGAACAGCTCATGCCGCGCGAAGCGTTCGGCATCGGCCGCACTGCCGCCGGCCGCATCGTGCACCAGCCGCGAGAGCAGCACGTAGCCGAGGTTGCTGTAGCCCCACGCTGTGCCGGGAGGGTGGGTCAGAGGCGTCCGCGCGGCGTATCCGGCCATGTCGCGCTCGAGGTAAAGCATGCGGGTCATCGGGCTGATTGCGCCATCGGTTTCGTCGAACGGCAGGCCGCTGTCCATGCGTAGCAGCTGGTCGACGGTGACGGCGTGGTGCGGGTCCAACGGCGAGCGCCAGGCGGCGATCGGCGCCGGTTGGTCCAACTGCAACTCGCCCTTGCGCACCAGGATGCCGATCAGTGCGTTGGTGATCGACTTCGATATCGAATGGGCCCAGATCGGTGTGCCCGGCCCGTAGCCGGGAGCGTAACGTTCGGCGATCAGCTGGCCGTCGCGCAGCACCACCACGGCCTTGGTCAACCGCGGGTGGGCCGGGTCGGGCTCGGCGAAGGCGCGGTCGAGTGCGCGGCGGATCGCCGGGTCGGCCGGTTCGATCGCGTTCCCCGGCCAGGTGCTGGCGATCGGGTCAGCTTCGAAGCCGGCCGCTTCGGGTACGGCACTGTCGCCCTGCACGAGCAGGCAGCCGAGTCCTTCGCGGTACACCGCCCGCGCGGAGAAATTGCCAAGCACCGAGCTGCGCACTTCGCGCCTGGCACGGTCGACCTCGTAGTGGATCGTCCAGCCGAGGCCGCGCATCAGCGGCAATTGTTCCTCGGTGAAGGTGCGCTGTGGGTCGAGCCGTGACAGGAACGCGGTGGCACATAGCGAGCGGCTGACCGAGCCGGTGGCGGTGCGGAAGAGCTCCTTGCCGGTGGTACCGGTCCAGATGACGGCAGCAAGCAGCAGGACGAGCAGGGAGGCGAGGGTGATTTTCAGCAAGCGCAAGGCCATGGGATCCGCCAGGTCGGGTTGTCGGGGTGGCGAGCATGGGGATGTGGGGATCGGCGATCGTCCAATCCGGCGGAATCGTACGACGCAGGAATGGCGTGCGGGTGCGATCCGCCCGGTTCGGACGCTGGTTCAGTCCAGGCTGCCTCCGTTGCTGGCGCAGCCGCTGAACTCGCGTTCGACGCGACGGCGCAGGGCGGGAATCCGCAACCGCAAGAACGGCCAGTAGGCCGGGATCTGCCGGCACAGCAGGGAGAACCCGGCCGCGCCGCGCAAGGTTTCACCGTTGCGCAGATCCTGCACCACGGCTTCGCCCATGCGCAGCGGATCCACGGCCGAGACGCTCGTGGAATCCTCGAAACGGCCCAGCCAGTCGAGCCGGCGGTGCAGTCGCGCGTAACGTGTGCACTTTGCGCAGCCGGCGTGGCGATACAGCCTGATTGCGGTTCAGTGTTTTGCCGGTTTGTAGCTGCCCGGCTCCGCGCGCGACGGGACGGCAATGCGGTTCCAGCTGTTGATCAGGATCACCGCCATGTTGAGGTCGACCAGCTCTTCCTCGCTGAACTGGGCCCGTGCCTCCTCGTGGATCTCGTCGGGTACGCCGTGGATCGGATCGAGCCGGGTGACGGCTTCGCACCAGGCCAATGCGGCACGTTCGCGAGCACTGTAGAACGGCGCCTCGCGCCAGGCCTGCAGCAGGTACAGCCGCTGTTCGGTCTCGCCGGCGGCGCGGGCGTCCTTGCTGTGCATGTCCAGGCAGTAGGCGCAGCCGTTGAGCTGCGAGGCGCGCATCAGCACCAGTTCGACCAGGCTTTGCTCGATGCCGCAGTTCTTGACGTATTCGGCCAGGGCGAACAGCGGCTTGGTGGCGTCCGGGCGTTTGTAGGCATTGAATCGGGACATGGGGTTCTCCTTGCGATATACGGCCGGCAGTGACCGTTCAATGCAAGGACGCGGATGCCGCCGGTTTTGTGACAGCCGCCAGGCGGGCGAGTTTGCCGGGGTGGCGCAGGGAATGAATCGCGGTGATGCGCTCGCCGTCGTCGTCGATCCAGCTGGCCGTGACCAGCGTGTCGCCATGCCAGCCGAACAGGGCTGGCATGCCATTGAGCTGGCGGATCTCGTGGCGTACGCCATGGCGCTGTTGCTGCAGCCCAATCTGCATGTAAAGCCGGGCCAGCCGCTCGGCGCCGTGCAGCGGGTGCAGGGTGGCCCGTGCCAGGCCGCCGCCGTCGGCAACGCTCATGGCGTCTTCGGCAAACAGGGCACGCAGTGTGGGCATATCCGGTTGCTGCAATGCCTGCATGAAGCGTTCGAGCAGACGTTGCTGGGTGTGGATGTCCGGCATCGCCTGGCGTGGGCGATCCTCGCGCAGCCGCTGTTTCGCCCGATGCACGCGCTGGCGGCAGGCGTCCTCGCCGATGCCGAGCATGGCTGCCGTCTCGGTATGGCTGTAATCGAATACCTCGCGCAACAGAAAGGCGGCGCGTTCCTCGGGATTCAGCCGCTCCAGCAACAGCAGGAAGCTCAGGGTCAGGCTCTCGGCGCGCTCCAGCTGCGCTTCGGGTTGCTCGGATTCGGCGATCAGCGGTTCCGGCAGCCATGGGCCAGGGTAATGCGCGCGTTCGGTCTTGGCGCGGCGCAGGCGATCCAGCGACAGCCGGGTAGTCACCGTGACCAGCCACGCCTCGGCATCGTCCAGCGCGTCGACATCCTGCGCAGCCCAGCGCAGCCAGGCGTCATGCAGCACGTCCTCGGCATCGGCGGGTGTGCCCAGCATGCGGTAGGCCAGCCCGAACAGGCGTGGGCGGTATTGCTGGAACAGGGCGGTGGATGAATCCATGGCGTTCTCCTTGGTACGCATCAAGGACGCACGGGAATCATCCGATGTGACAGTTCAGCGGAAGAACGGCCATGGTGCCAGAAAGATCAGCCAGATCAGCAGCAGGATGCCAAGATATTTGCAGGCCTTGTACAGCTTCTTGCACCGGCTCTTGAACGCTGCCTTGAACGCATGGCCCGCGCCGCGCCTGCGCTGGCTGAGCGCGAACAGGCGGTTCACGAAACCGGTCTTCTCCGCCTCGCCCTCGGTGTTCGGTGAGGCGGTGATCTTGCCCATGAACGCGCCGACCCGATGGTTGATCGCATTCATCCAGCGCGTGCGCAGTGGCCGTTCGACATCGGCGAACAGGATCACCCGGGTCTGCCCGGTCTTGTTCTCGGCCCAGTGCACGTAGGTTTCGTCGAACACCACGTCCTTGCCGTCGGCCCATGCATGTTCCTCGCCATCGACGAAGATGCGGCAGTCCCGCGAATTGGGCGTGATCAAACCCAGGTGATAGCGCAGCGAGCCGGCGAACGGGTCCCTGTGCGGGTTGAGCTTGCTGCCCGGTGGCAGCAGCGCGAACATCGCCGCCTTCACGCTGGGGATCGATTTCAGCAGGGCCACCGTCTGCGGACACAGCGCTTCGGCCGAGGCCAGCGGTTCGCCATACCATTTCAGGTAGAAGCGCTTCCAGCCCTGCTTGAAGAAGCTGTTGAAGCTGGCATCGTTGTTCTTCGCGGCGGCGCGGATATAGCCCTCGTCGAACAGGTGCGTCGCCTCGTCGCGAATGACTTTCCAGTTCGCCTGCAGCAGGTCCAGCTGCGGAAAGCCGCGGCGATCGAGAATCGGTCGCGCCGGCACGGCCGAGAACGCATACATCAGCAGGTTGTATGGCGCGAAGACGGCCGAGTGGTCGACCAGCTGGCGATCGAAGCGCAGCCGCACGCGTCCGCGCAGGTGCACCAGCAGCACACATAGCGCAAAGAAGGCGAACAGGGCCAGCAGGACGAGGCGGGGAGCAAGGATCATGTCGACAAGTGAAACCGTGGCGGCGCAGTCAAGCGGCTCATTCTACTCGCTCGCGGAAAGCGTTCACTCAGAATCGCCGGCGCCCAGCGGAAGCCGTTCAGTGTCGCAGCACATGCACGGCACCGCCGCCGGGACGATAGCCGCGCTGCAACGCGCGCTGCACATAGGCCACCGCACGACGCACGGCCGAACGCGGTGAACGCCCGCCCGCGAGTCCGGCGGCAATCGCCGACGCCAGCGTGCAGCCGGTGCCATGACCTTCCAGCGGCAGCCGCGGGTGGCGCAGCTCCAGCACGCCGCGTGCGTCGTAATAGCGGTCGACCACTTCATTGCCTTTGGCGTGGCCGCCCTTGAGCAGCACCGCGCCGGCACCAAGCGTCAGCAGCGCCGCGCCGGCGGCGTCGAACTGCGCGGTGGTCTTGATCGGGTGGCCCAGCAATGCCTCGGCCTCGGGCAGGTTCGGGGTGAGGACATCGGCCAGTGGAATAAGCTCTTCGGTCAACGCTTCGATAGCGTCTTCATCCAGCAGGCGCGCACCGCTGGTGGCGATCATCACCGGATCGACCACCAGCCACGCCGGCTGGCGCCTGGACATTTCATGCGCCACCAGGCGGGTGATCGCCGCGTTGCCGAGCATGCCCGTCTTCACGGCAGCAATCGGGAAGTCGTCGAACAACGCCGCGAGCTGGCTGCGGACATGCGCCAGCGGTACGGCGTGCGCGGCGGAGACGCCACGCGTGTTCTGCGAAGTGAGTGCGGTGATGGCGGATAGCCCATGCACGCCGAACGCGTGGAAGGTCTTCAGGTCGGCCTGGATGCCTGCACCACCGCCGGAGTCGGAACCGGCGATGGTGAGGGCAATCGGTGGTTGCGTGAATCGCATGTGTTGAAGCCTAGAGTGCCTCCGCCGCAAAGTCCGCCAGCCGCGAGCGTTCGCCGCGCCGCAGGGTGATATGCGCCGAATGCTCCCATTCCTTGAAGCGGTCCACCGCATAGGTGAGGCCGGAGGTGGTTTCGGTGAGGTAGGGCGTGTCGATCTGCTCGACGTTGCCGAGGCAGACGATCTTGGTGCCGGGGCCGGCACGGGTGATCAGGGTCTTCATCTGCTTGGGGGTGAGGTTCTGCGCTTCGTCGATGATCAGGTAACGGCTCAGGAAGGTGCGCCCGCGCATGAAATTGAGCGAGCGGATCTTGATGCGCGAGGCGAGCAGGTCGTTGGTGGCCTGGCGGCCCCAGCTGCCGCCGTCCTCGGGATTGGCGAGTACTTCGAGGTTGTCGGTCAGCGCGCCCATCCACGGCGTCATCTTCTCTTCCTCGGTGCCAGGCAGGAAGCCGATGTCCTCGCCCACCGAAACGGTGGCGCGGGTCATGATGATCTCGCGATAGCGCTGCTGATCCATCACCTGCGCCAGGCCGGCGGCCAGCGCCAGCAGGGTCTTGCCGGTGCCGGCATTGCCGAGCAGGGTGACGAAGTCGACGTCCGGATCCATCAGCGCGTTGAGCGCGAAGTTCTGCTCGCGGTTGCGTGCGCCGATGCCCCACACGTGATGGTTGGCGTGCGAGTGGTCGTCCAGCAGCACCAGCGTGGCGCTGGTGTCGTCGATGTGCAGCACGCGCAGCTCGACGCTGTTGTCGCCGGGCAGGAACAGGCATTCGTTGGGGTGCCAGCTTTCTTCCTCGTGGCGTTTCACCTTGTAGAACGTGCGCCCGCGCTCGGTCCATGACTGCACTTCCGGGTGCCGGTCCCAGAAGTCCTCGGACAGCTCGGTCGAGCCGGTATAGAGCAGGGAGAAATCATCGAGTGCGCGATCGTTCTCGTAATCCTCGGCGACGATGCCGTTGATGCTCGCCTTGATCCGCAGGTTGATGTCCTTGGTGACCAGGATGACCGCGCGATCGGGATTCTGGTCGCGCAGCTCGATCACTGCCGACAGGATCTGGTTGTCCGCCTTGGTGTGGCCGTTGCTGCTGGTGCGGTGCTGGAAATACAGCCGGCCCACGGAGCCGCCACGCTTGAGCTTGATGCCCTGTGGATTGCTCAGCTCCAGCCCTTCGCTGAGGTCGTGCTGCTTGCCCAGCTCGATCAGTTCGTTGAGGAAGCGGCTGACCTGGCGGCCATTGCGCGAGACTTCCGAGGAACCCTTCTTTTTTTCGTCCAGTTCCTCCAGCACGGTCATCGGGATGAAGACGTCGTGTTCCTCGAAGCGGAACAGCGAGGTCGGGTCGTGCAGCAGGACGTTGGTGTCGAGAGCGTAGATGCGCTTGCTTCCGGTCATGCGGAAGTGTCCTCGCTGGTGGGGAGATGAAAGAACCGCGGTGCGCCGCGCACCGTGGTTGCTTGATGACGGCACGGTGCGCTGGCTGGCTGCCGGCAAGCCATACGGGTGAAGACCAAGAATGACGGTACGGTCACTGCGCGGGGATGGTGTCGAGTACGGCCTGGGCATGGCCTGGCACTTTCACGCCGCGCCATTCGCGGGCCAGTTTACCCAGGGGGTCGATCAGGAAGGTGCTGCGCACGATCCCGAGATGGCGTTTCCCGTACAGCACCTTTTCGTGGATCACATCGAATGCCCGGCACCAGGTTTCATCGGGGTCGGAAACCAGCGGGAACGGCAGCTCCTGCTTCGCGACAAAATTAGCGTGCGATTTTACGGAGTCGCGTGACACCCCGATGACCTGCGCGTGGCGCTGACGGAATTTCGGATAGAGATCGCGAAAATCCTTCGCCTCGTTGGTGCACCCCGGCGTGCTGTCCTTGGGATAGAAATACACCACCACCCACTGGCCTTTCAGGCTGGCCAGCTTCAATTCACTGCCGTCGTTGGTTGTACCGTCGAGCGAAGGGGCTTTCTTGCCGATTTCAGGCATGACTATTCCTGCATGGCGGCAAGCCGCCGTGCACACGGGTGAAGAGGAGAATTCGGGAGCCGGCTGACGGCGAACGCTGCGGGTGGCGCGCAGAAGGCGATCGGATTGGATCGGCACACTGACGGCAATGCAGGGTTCCTCGGTAGTCCTTGAGAGCAAGACTAGCGCGTGCGCACCCGCCGATGACAGTCCTTGCCAGATGCCGCAGATCGCGCGATGCTCAGAACTTCACCGGATCCATGATCGCATCCAGGTTCAGGCCGTCGCACAGCTCCAGAAAGTCGTCGCGCAACGCGGCGATGTGGATTTCCGCCGGGATGCCGATGGTGAACTGGGCCTGGAACATCTCCGCGCCGGTCTGCATTGCCTGATAGCGGGTGGAATTGAGTTGCTCCACGCTGATGCCGTGCTGGGTGAAGAACTCCACGATGCGCGCCACGATGCCTGGCCGGTCGGCCGCGACCACCTCTACCAGGTACGGCAACAGATGCGAGCTGTTCTCACGCGGGCCGGTGCGGTAGTGCACCAGCCGCAGGCTTTCGTCGCGGGCCAGCTTGGCCAGGGCGGTTTCCAGCTTGGCCAGTGCATCCCATGCGCCGCTGGCCAGCAGCATCAGCGAGATTTCCGTGCCGATCGTCGACACGCGCGATTCGGACAGGTTGCAGCCGGCATCGGCGATGCGCTTGGCCAGTGCCAGCAACGGCGACTTGCTCGCCGGTGTGAGGGCCTGGATCAGCAGCTGGTTGTCGTTGCCCGTGCGCGCAGCCGGAGCAGAAGAGACGGAAGTAGGTTTCAAAGGTTCTACCTGTGGCGTCGTCCCGCATCGTGCGGAAAAGCCGAGATTACTCCGATCCGGCTTACTTGCCCGCTTCGCGAGGCGACAAGTAACATGTGCGGCTTGATCTGCAGCGGAATCGAGTCTTGAACATTCGCGGAAGCATCTGCGCACTGGTGACCCCGTTCGCAGCCGGTGGCACCCTCGACCTGCCGGCGTTTGAGCGGTTGCTCGACCATCAGCTTGCCGGTGGCACGCAGGCGCTGGTGGTGGCCGGCTCCACCGGCGAAGCGCACATGCTGGAGCACGACGAGTTCGACCGCCTGCTGGCGTTCGCGGTCGAGCACGTGGCCGGGCGGGTTCCGGTGATTGCCGGCACCGGTGAAGCGGGCACCGCCAAGACCGTAGCCTTGACGCGCCGCGCCAAGGCGTTGGGAGCCGATGCGGCGCTGGTGGTGACGCCTTATTACGTGCGTCCGACCCAGGAAGGCCTGCGCCGGCATTTCCTCGAAGTGGCCGAGCACGGCGGCCTCCCGGTTCTGCTCTACAACGTGCCCAGCCGCACCGGTTGCGATCTGTGGCCGGAAACCGTCGCCAAGCTGCGTGAGCATCCGGCGATCATCGGCATCAAGGAGGCCTGCAGCGATCGCGAACGGATTTCGGCGCTAGCGGAACTTGTGCGCGCGGATTTCGTCTATCTGTCCGGTGACGACGGCAGTGCCGGCGAAGCCATGCTGGCGGGTGCGGCCGGTACGATCTCGGTGGTGGCCAACCTGGTGCCACGGGCTTTTCGGGCATTGTGCGATGCGGCGATGAGCGGTGATCATGCCGCCACGGCGCGGCGTCATGCGATACTTGATCCGCTGGTACAGGCGCTCAACTGCGCGCCGAACCCGATCGCGGTCAAGGCCGGCCTGCCATTGCTGGGGCTGGGTCTGGCGTTGCCGAGATTGCCCCTGGTTGAACTGAACGACGGTCCGGATCGCGCCCGATTGCACCAAGCGCTGTCCAGTCTGGCATCCTTGGCGACTGCAGCCGGTTGATCGGTTGCCTGATTTACTCACGGAATCCCATTACATGAAGAAAACCTCGCTTCTCGTGGCCTTGTCGGCCGTAGCCCTCAGTGGGCTGCTGCTTTCCGGCTGCGGCATGTTCCGCTCGCACAAGGCATGGGACACTGCCCAGCAGGAATCGCCGCTGGAGATTCCGCCCACGCTGGACCGGCCTTCGACCAGCGATGCCTTGGTCATTCCGGCGCCAGGTGCGAACCTGCCGACCTCAAGCGGTGCCGTTGCCCGCGTCAACGATGGCAACGGTCAGATCACCGACGGCTTCGTGGTGGCCGACAGCGTCGACAATACGTACCGCAAGGTGGGCGACGTGCTGCAAGGCGGCAGCCTGGGCCAGGTGGTCAGTCATGACGATGCCGCCCATGGCTACAACCTCAACGTTCCGAGTTCGATTGCACAGCAGTCGAAGAAGAAAGGCTTTTTCGGCCGCCTGTTCAGTCATGACAAGAGCGATGCCAGCGGCACGTCCGGCTCCGCGTACCCGGTGCAGGTCAGCATTGGCGGCAGCGGCACGAATGCCAGCGAGATCCGTGCGCAGGGCAATGCGGCAGCCGTGGCCAAGGTGATCGATACGCTGAAATCGCGTCTGGGCAGCTGAGACGACACGCGCCACAAACAAGAACGCCGCCTCTAAGGCGGCGTTCTTGTTTGTGGAAGCGGGGTTTGTTCCGTAAAGGACGGGTATCAGCGCTGAAGCAGCTCGAGCTTGCCCGGTTTGCCTTCCCAGTCCTTGGCGTCGGCCGGGCTGTCCTTGCGTTCGGTGATCACCGGCCAGTCCTTTGCCAGTTCGGCGTTGAGCGCCACGAAAGCCTCCTGGCCAGCCGGTACATCGTCTTCCGGATAGATCGCGTTGATCGGGCACTCGGGTTCGCACAAGGTGCAGTCGATGCACTCGTCCGGATCGATCACGAGGAAATTGGGGCCTTCATGGAAGGCGTCGACCGGGCAGACCTCGACGCAATCGGTGTATTTGCACTTGATGCAGTTGTCGATGACGACGAAAGTCATGGAGGCAATTCAGCTGTATGGATGGCGGTCGAGGAGGCTCTTGTGAAGAGTGCGGCCATGGATGGCCGCTTCTGATCTGGCCAATAGCCAAGGTGCGCAAGCTGTCAGGATCCTTGCAGACAACGGCAATCATGGAAGATTGCATAGACGAATGGTGCTCCCTACGAGACTCGAACTCGTGTTCCCGCCTTGAGAGGGCAGTGTCCTAGGCCACTAGACGAAGGGAGCGTTATCCTGCGAGGCGCGCTAGTATAACGGAATTGTTTCGTCCGGCAATGCTTGACGCGTATCGGTCGGCACCTCGTGCATGCGCTTTGTTCGCACGCGGTATCCGCAGGTGCGATTCTGTTGAACATCAGGGCGGATTCACCGCACAAGGATTCTGACTGCTTGAACCTCGAATCAGGGATCGACACCAAGCCAGCGCTGCGGATCATTCCGCGCGACCAGCACGGCATTTCCCGCAAGAACATCAGCAAGGCGGCGTTGCGGGTGCTTTACCGCCTGAACGAGGCCGGCTATGCGGCCTATCTGGTTGGCGGCGCCGTGCGCGACCTGCTGCTGGGCCTGCAGCCGAAGGATTTCGACGTCGCCACCGATGCGACCCCGGATGACGTGAAGCGGCTGTTCCGCAACTGCCGCCTGATCGGTCGCCGTTTCCGGCTGGCCCACGTGGTGTTCGGCCCGGAGATCATCGAGGTGGCGACGTTCCGGGGACTCGGCGAAGAGGGTGGCGAAGGCGATCGTCACATCGTCGATGGCCGCATCGTGCGCGACAACATCTGGGGCACCATCGAGGAGGATGCCGTACGACGCGATTTCCGAGTCAATGCGCTGTACTACGACATCAGCGACTTCTCGGTGCGCGACTATGTCGGAGGCATGCAGGATCTGGAGGATCGCGTGTTGCGGCTGATCGGCGATCCGGTCACCCGTTACCGCGAGGATCCCGTGCGCATGCTGCGCGCTGCGCGGCTGGCGGCGAAGCTCGACATGCGCATCGACGCGGCGGCGATGGCGCCGTTCGAGAGCATCGGGCCATTGCTGGCCGAGGCCGCGCCGGCACGCCTGTTCGACGAATCGCTGAAGATGTTCCTCAGCGGCAACGGGTTGAAGAGCTTCCGCATGCTGGAACAGTGCGGCCTGCTGAAATTCCTGTTCCCGGTGACCGCGCGGGCGCTCAAGCGTGGCGACGAGGCCTTGCGTTCGCTGGTCGAGCAGGGACTGGCCAATACCGATACCCGGGTGGCCGAAGGCAAATCGGTTACGCCGGCATTTCTGTTTGCGGTGTTGCTGTGGGGTGAAGTGCGCGACGTGGCGCACCACGCGATCGCGCGTGGGCAGGACAGCAATGAAGCCTGGGCGCGTGCGGCCGCCCAGGTGGTCGGCGAACAGTGCCAGCGGGTCGCGATCCCGCGCCGGTTCACCTTCACGATGGAAGAGATCTGGTCGCTGCAGCCGCGTTTCGAGCAGGTGCAACGCAAGCGGGTGTTCCGCCTGATGACCCACCCGCGCTTTCGCGCGGCGTTCGATTTCCTGCTGCTGCGTGCGGCCGAGTCGCCTGCGATGCACGAGCTGGGTCAATGGTGGGCGCATGCGCAGCAGTTGCCGCAGGACGTGCTGTCTGCGGCGCTGCCGGCGGGTGGCGGCAGCGCCAACGACCACGTCGTGGCGCCCGTGGCAAGCAAGCCGCGGCCACGCCGGCGCCGCCGCAAGCCGGGTGACAAGTCGGGTTCCGTGTGACGCTGGCTTATATCGCGCTGGGCAGCAATCTGGGTTATCCGCAGCAGCAGTTGCTCGATGCCATGCATGCGCTGGCGAGCTTGCCGGACACTCGCGTGTTGAAACATTCGCCGCTGTACCGCACGCCGCCGTGGGGCATGCTGGAACAACCGCCGTTCATCAATGCCGCGGTGCAAGTGGAGACCGCATTGTCGCCGCATGGATTGCTTGATGCCTTGCTGGAGATCGAACAGCGTGCCGGCCGCGTGCGTGCAGAGCGCAACGGGCCGCGCACGCTGGATCTGGATCTGCTGCATGTCGATGGCGTGCAGCTTGACGACGCCCGATTGACCCTGCCGCATCCGCGCATGGCCGAGCGTGCTTTCGTGCTGCTGCCGCTGCATGACATCGCGCCGACCCTGCAGTTGCCCGGACAGGGCACGGTGGCCGAACTGCTGGCGCGGCTCGATCTGGCCGGTTGTGAAAAATTGCCTTGAGCCCCTCTCGCGGCGCGCCGGATAATCGACGCCTGCAACTACCTTAGGAATTGCCGTGTACGTGCAAAACGCCAGTACCCCCGAACGCAAGCCGGTGACGGTGCCAGGCCTGCGTGCGATGAAGGCGCAGGGGCGGCGCATTGTCATGCTCACCGCCTATGACGCCAGCTTTGCCTGGCAGCTGGAGTCCGCTGGCGTCGACGTTGCGCTGGTCGGCGATTCGCTGGGCATGGTGGTGCAGGGCCATGCCAGCACCTTGCCGGTGACGCTTGATCACATGGTCTATCACACCGCCGCGGTGGCCCGTGGACTGTCGTCGACCCTGCTGGTCGCGGACATGCCGTTCATGGCCGATCGCGATGTCACGCATGCGCTGGAGGCGGGTGCGCGCTTGGTCGGCGAGGCTGGTGCGGCGATGGTGAAGATCGAAGGGGCGGCGCCGCATGTCCTGGAGGCGATTGCCGCCCTGACCGCACGCGCGATTCCGGTCTGCGCGCATCTGGGCCTGACGCCACAATCGGTGCACAAGTTCGGTGGTTTCCGTATCCAGGGGCGCGAACAGGCTGCTGCCGACCACGTGCTGGCCGAGGCGCTGGCCGTGCAGGCGGCCGGCGCGGATCTGCTGGTGCTCGAAGGCGTGCCGACCAGCCTGGGCGAACGGGTGACCGCCGCGGTGGACATTCCGGTCATCGGCATCGGCGCCGGTCCGCACTGCGACGGACAGGTGCTGGTGATCCATGACATGCTCGGCATCACGCCGGGCAAGCGGCCGAAGTTCAGCAAGGATTTCCTGGCCGGGCGCGATTCGGTGGCGGCGGCGATCACGGCCTATGCCGAGGATGTGCGCAGCGGTGCGTTTCCGGCACCCGAGCATTGTTTCAACTGAGCAGCGAGTCAACGCACCATGCAGACCGTACAAGACGCACCCGCCCTGCGCGCCGCGATCCGTGGCTGGCGCTCCAAGGGCCAGACGGTGGGTTTCGTGCCGACCATGGGCAACCTGCATGCAGGCCACCAGTCGCTGATCAAGCTGGCGCGGGCGCGCACCGACCGGGTGGTGGCCAGCGTGTTCGTCAATCCCACCCAGTTCGGTCCGAACGAGGATTTCGAGCGCTATCCGCGGACCCTGGCACAGGATCAGACGGCATTGACCGAGCAGGATTGCGACCTGCTGTTTGCGCCGGACGTGGCGACGATCTATCCATTCGGTGCAGAACACAGCGTCAGCCTGCGCGTGCCGCAGATCACCGATACGCTGGAAGGCGCGCATCGGCCCGGACACTTCGATGGCGTCGCCACCGTGGTATGCAAGCTGTTCAACCTGGTGCAGCCGGACCTGGCGGTGTTCGGGCAGAAGGACTTCCAGCAGCTGAAGGTGATCGAGCGGATGGTGCGCGACCTCGCATTGCCGGTGAAGGTGATGGCAGCGCCCACCCTGCGTGCCGAGGATGGGCTGGCACTGAGTTCGCGCAACCAGTACCTGACGGCCGAGGAGCGCATACGCGCGCCGCTGATCCACGACACCTTGCTGAAAATGCGGGAATTGCTCGGCAAGGGCCATGCCTGGCCCGCGCTGGAACAGGTCGCCGCCGCGCGCCTGATGCGTGCCGGGTTCGTGCCCGATTACGCGGTGATCCGCCGCGCCGAGGATCTGGCCGAGCCGACCGAGGGCCAGCGCGATGGCCTGATCGCCCTGATCGCGGCACGTCTCGGTTCGACCCGCCTGATCGACAACTTGCTGTTTGACTGACCCGGACCCATATTGGCCCCGATACCGATGATGTTGCAGCGCAACGTCATCGGTTCGATAATCGCCGACTTTGCAGGCTGTCCCTGCGGGAAAGAACGTCATGCAACTGAACATGTTCAAGTCGAAGATCCATCGTGCCACGGTCACCCATGCCGAGCTGCACTACGAGGGCTCGATCGCGATCGACGGCAACCTGCTGGATGCTGCGGGCATCCGCGAGTACGAGCAGATCCACGCCTGGGACATCGACAATGGCGAGCGCTTCGTGACCTACGCGCTGCGCGCCGAGGAAGGCTCGGGCATCATCTCGGTGAACGGCAGCGCCGCACGCAGCGTGCAGGTGGGTGATCTGATCATCATCGCCGCGTTCGCCCAGCTGAGCGAGGCCGAGCTGGAGAAGTTCCAGCCCACCTGCGTCTACGTCGACGGGAACAATCGCATCAGCCACACCAACCGCTCGATCCCCACGCAGATGGCGGCTGCCTGATTCAGCCCGCGATGGCGTCAGCCTGACGCCCCAGCGCCCATGTCACATGTTCGCGCACGATCGCCGAAGGATGCCCGGCGCGGGCGTTGAGCGCATCGCGTACGCTGGATGAGGGTGGCGCATTGCCCAGCGCCACCGCGATATTGCGCAACCATCCTTCGTAACCGGTGCGGCGAATCGCCATGCCTTCGGTGCGTCGCAGGAATTCCTCCTCGCTCCACGCGAACAATTCGACCAGTTTCGTGCCGTCGAGACTGTGGCGTGGGGCGAAATCGGGCTCGCTGGTTTCCTGCGCGAACTTGTTCCACGGGCAGACCAGTTGGCAGTCGTCGCAGCCGAAGATGCGGTTGCCCATGGGCGCACGCAAATCCTCGGGAATGCTGCCCTTGAGTTCGATCGTGAGGTAGGAGATGCAGCGCTTCGCATCCAGCCGGTACGGACCGAGGATGGCCTGGGTCGGACAGATCTCGATGCAGCGGGCGCAGCTGCCGCAGTGCGCGCTGGCCGGGGTGTCGACCGGCAGCGGCAAATCGGTATACAGCTCACCGAGGAAGAAGTAGGAGCCTGCGTGCCGGTTGATCAGCACGGTGTGCTTGCCGATCCAGCCCAGTCCCGCATTGCGTGCCAAGGCCTTCTCCAGCACCGGCGCGGAATCCACGTAGGCGCGATAGCCGAAGTCGCCGACCACGGCGTGGATGCGCTCGGCCAGCTTCTGCAGCCGGTTGCGCATCAGCTTGTGGTAGTCGCGGCCCAGCGCATAGCGCGACACGTAGCCCGCTTCACTATCCTCCAGCACGCTCCAGGCGTTCGCCGTGCCCGGCGGGATGTAATCCATGCGCACCGAGATGATGCGCTGCGTGCCTGGCTCCAGTTCGGCTGGCCGGCTGCGCCGGCTGCCATGGCGTGCCATGTATTCCATCTCGCCGTGATGCCCATGCTCAAGCCAGCGCTGCAGGTGTTCCTCGTCCTCACCCAGGTCGGTGCCACTGATGCCGGCTTCGGCAAAGCCAAGCTCGACGGCCCAGCGCTTGATGTCGCCGGCCAGGGCGACGTAATCGGAGGTGGTGCGTGGATCGGCCTTGGACATCTGTCTATTGTAGAGGTGTGTCATGCCTATAATTCGCGCATGCCGACCCATCCACACAGCCGCGCGCTCTACACGACCGAACAGCTGCGCGAGCTCGAGGGCGCGGCGCTCACGACGATGGGCATTACTGGCTATGACCTGATGCATCGGGCTGCCACTGCAGCGCTGCACAGCCTGCGTCGGCACTGGCCGCAGCTTCGTCAGCTCGGCATCTGCTGCGGTCCGGGCAACAACGGTGGCGACGGTTTCCTGCTTGGCGTGCTGGCGCGCGCGGCTGGGTTGCAGGTCGAGATCGTGGCGTTGAGCACGACCTCGCACGGTGACGCGGCAGTGGCACGCCGTGAATGGGAGGCCGCGGGTGGCCGGGTGCAGCTGTGGGATGCGCAGTCCAAGTTGCCGGTGGTTGACGTACTGGTGGACGCTTTATATGGCATTGGCTTCAACCGCGCCCTGGAGCCTTCGGCGGCACGTCTGATCGACAGCATGCATGCCAGTGGCAAACCGGTGCTGGCGCTGGATGTGCCTACCGGACTGAATGCGGACACCGGTCATTGCCTCGGTGTCGCGGTCCGAGCGGATCTCACGCTGACCTTCATCGCCGACAAGCGCGGCTTGCACAGTGGGCGCGCTGCCGATCATGTCGGCGTGCTGGAACTGGCCAGTCTGGGTGCCCCCGATAGCGTCTACGCAGGCATCCAGCCCGACGCACGCTTGCTGGCGGCCGAAGCGATGCCGTCGCGCGAGCGCTATGCCAACAAGGGGTACAACGGCCATGTATTGGTGATAGGTGGCGATCACGGCATGGCAGGTGCGGTGCGGCTCGCTGGCGAGTCCGCGCTGCGTGCCGGGGCCGGACTGGTCAGTGTGGCAACCCGCGCCGATCACCTGCTGGCGCTGAATGCCACGCGCCCGGAGCTGATGGTGCATGCCGTCGATGACCTCCAGGCGCTGGTGCCGCTGCTGGAACACGCCAGTGTGCTGGCGCTCGGGCCGGGACTGGGGCAGGGCGCCTGGGCACACGCGCTGTGGCAGGCCACGCTGGGGGTCAACAAGCCGCTGGTGCTCGACGCCGATGGCCTGAATCTGCTGGCGCAAAGGCCATGCACGTTCAACGTACCGACGGTACTGACGCCGCATCCGGGTGAGGCAGGGCGCCTGCTGGGGGTGTCGACGGCCGATGTCGAACGCGATCGGTTTTCCGCCGTGCGCGAATTGGCGCGCTGTTATTCGGCAACGGTCGTATTGAAGGGTTCGGGCAGCCTGGTGGCTGATCCGGATGGACGTCTGGACGTCTGTCCGTGGGGCAATCCAGGCATGGCCTCGGGCGGCATGGGCGATCTGCTCACCGGCGTCATCGCGGCCTTGCTGGCACAGGGTTGCACGGCATCGCGGGCCGCCCGCCTGGGCGTCGGCCTGCATGCGCGCGCCGGCGATCTGGCCGCACAGCACGGCGAGCGCGGATTGCTGGCCAGCGATCTGCTGGCGCCGCTGCGCTTACTCGGTAACGGTTTATCAGGGCAGGCGCATGACTGACGGTGTCGATGTCGAACGGCAGTGGGCATTGCCCGACGAAGCCGCTACCGAGGCATTGGCCGTGCATCTGGCGGCCGAGCTGGATGACGGCCTGGTGCTTTACCTGCATGGCCCGCTAGGTGCCGGCAAGACCAGTTTCGCGCGTGCGCTGTTGACCGCGTTGGGGGTGGGGGAGCGCATCAAGAGCCCTACCTACAGCCTGATCGAAGGCTACGCGACGTCGCAGCGGCCAGCCTGGCATCTGGATCTGTATCGGATTGCGGACCCTGGCGAGCTGGAATGGCTGGGGTTGGATGCCCTGGCAGATCCGGCTGCACTGGTGCTGGTGGAATGGCCCGAGCGCGGTGCCGGCGCGTTGCCGGCCGCCGACCTGGAGCTGCGGCTCGATTACGCCGGGAGTGGTCGCCGCGCATGGCTGCAGGCCTTGACGGCTCGTGGTTCGCAGCTGCTGCAGCGCATGCCGCGAGTGACCGCCAAGTAGTTGTTCAGCTTGAGGAATCTTCCCCACGAGAGCCCGGCAAGGATATGTTCATAAAGCGTGACTTGCAGTCAGTAACTTGACACGACCTGACGAATACTTCGCAGGTTATGGATATTCAAGGAAAAACAGTCTTGCATTCGTCGAATGTCTGCGCTTCAATGCGGCGCATGAGGGGTTACCTGAACAAGCTGGGTATATGGGTCGTCACCGCAATCCTGGCGGGCGGCCTGCTGTCCGCGGCGCAGGCGGCCGAGTTGAAGAATGCCCGTGTCTGGGCCGGCCCTGACTACACCCGGGTGGTGTTCGATGTCACCGGCTCGCTGCAATACACCATCAGCCAGGCTGATGGCCAGATCGTGGTGGATCTTCCCGGCAGCCAGGTAATCCAGGGCTTTGTCGATCCCGCTGCGCAGGGAGTGTTGCGTGGCCTGAGTCACGCCCGCATCGGTGACCGGCTTCAGCTGACCGCGAAGGTCGCGCCGGGCAGCAACCTGAAGAGCTTCGTACTGAAGCCAGCCAACGGCATGGATTACCGGCTGGTGCTCGATCTCTACCCGGGCAATGGCAACACGGCGAAGCCGGTCGCCGTTTCGAAGCCGGAGACACCTGTAACAGCCGTGGCCTCAGGCACCGACAATGGACGGACCGATCCGGCGCCGGAGCCCCAGCGCCGCAGCAGTTCCTCCCACAGCAGTCGTGTGGTGACCGAGGAGGCGGCGGCCATGCTCAATGGCCAGCGTCAGGTGATCGTGGCGATCGACGCCGGCCATGGCGGCAAGGATCAGGGTGCGCATGGCCCGGGCGGCACGCTGGAAAAGAACGTCACGCTGGCCGTGGCGCGCGATCTGGCCGCACAGATCAACAGTCAGCCGGGCATGAAGGCCGTGCTGACGCGCGACGGCGATTATTTCATCGACCTCAAGCGGCGATATGAAATCGCCCGCGAGAACAATGCCGATCTGTTCGTGGCGATCCACGCGGACTCTTTCACCAGCGATGACGCCCGGGGCTCGTCGGTGTGGGTGCTGTCGCCGCGCGGCAAGACCAATGAAGCCGCGCGCTGGCTGGCCGATCGTGAAAACCGTGCCGACCTGATCGGCGGTACCACGCTGGACGACAAGGACGACGGCCTGGCCAAGGTGCTGCTCGACCTGCAGCAGGGCTGGGCGATGCAGGCCAGCGAGGTGGTCGCCGGCAACGTGCTCAAGGCGCTGGGACAGCTTGGTCCGACCCATCGTGGCTATGTCGAGCGCGCAAACTTCGTGGTGCTGCGTTCGCCGGACGTACCGTCGATCCTGGTCGAGACGGCGTTCATCAGCAACCCGGACGAAGAGCGCAAGCTGCGCGACCCGGCGCACCAGAAGCAACTGGCCAGTGCGGTGATGGATGGCGTGAAGAACTATTTCGAGTCCACGCCGCCGCCAGGCACCTGGTTTGCGGCACAGGCGGCGCGCCGCAACGGAATCCAGCTGGCGTCGGGCAAGTCGGGCAGCAACGACAGCCGCGCCGCGCCGGTCAAGACGACCACCGGGGCCGCGCTGGCGAGCGATGCCTCGCCCGCCGCGGATGCCGGCATCCGCGATCTGCATCGGGTCGGCCGCGGCGAAAGCCTGCGCAGCATCGCGCGCCAGTACGGCGTCAGCGTCGGTGCACTGAAGAATGCCAACCAGCTGAGCACCGATACCGTGCATGCCGGCACCGTGCTGACCATTCCGGCGAGTTGATCGCGTCTGCAGCTCGGCGTCGCTGCTAAAGTTCGCGGATGACTGTCATCCGCGTACTCCCCCCCGAACTCATCAACCAGATCGCCGCCGGCGAAGTCATCGAGCGGCCATCCTCGGTGGTGAAAGAGCTGGTCGAGAACAGCCTCGACGCCGGCGCCAGCCGCATCGAGGTGGATATCGAAGCCGGAGGCGCGCGACTGATCCGCGTGCGCGACGATGGCGGCGGCATCCATGTCGACGAACTGCCGCTCGCGGTGGCCGCGCATGCGACCAGCAAGATCGGCAGCTTCGACGACCTGGAACACGTCGCCAGCATGGGGTTTCGCGGCGAGGCGCTGGCCTCGGTCTCGTCGGTGTCGCGCTTCGCGCTGACCTCGCGGCCGCATGGGCAGGATGCCGCGTTCCGCATCGAGGTCGACAGCGGCAGGCTGCAGGCGGCGCGCCCGGCGCAGCATCCGCCGGGCACCAGCGTGGAAGTGCGCGACCTGTTCTACAACGTGCCCGCCCGGCGGAAGTTCATGCGCGCCGAACGCACCGAGTTCGCGCATATCGACGACCTGCTGAAATCGCTGGCGCTGGCGCGCGGCTCGGTGGAATTCCGGCTCAGCCACAACGGCAAGCCGGTACGCGTATGGAAGGCCGCCCGCGACGAGCAGGCCGAGCTGCAGCGGGTGGCCGAGGTGCTCGGCGAGGAATTCCCCGCGCAGAGCCTGCGCATCGATCACGCCATGGCCGGCCTGCATCTGTCCGGCTGGGTCGGCCTGCCGACCGCGTCGCGGGCGCAGGCCGATGCACAGTATTTCTACGTCAACGGCCGGCTGGTGCGCGACCGCATCGTCGCCCACGCAGTGCGCCAGGCGTATGCGGACGTGCTGTTCCATGGGCGCCACGCCGCGTTCGTGCTGTATCTGGAACTCGATCCGGCCGGCGTCGACGTCAACGTGCATCCGGCCAAGCACGAGGTGCGTTTCCGCGAGCAGCGGCTGGTGCACGACTTCCTGTTCCGCACCCTGCACGAAGCGCTGGCACAGACGCGCGCCGGCTCGAACACCCTGCCGACGACCGAGCCGGTACCCGCTTTGCACGAGTCGTACGCCGCCATGGCGCCTGCGACATCCGGTGCGCCGGCATGGCCAAGCCAGTTCAGCCAGAGCCGGTTGAGCCTGGGTGTGCGTGAAGCGCCACTGGCCGGTTATGCCGCGCTGCTTGGTGAAGCGGCGGGATCATCGGTGGTGCATGCGCCGATGCCGGCGACGGAAGAGGGCGAAACGCCGCCGCTCGGCTTCGCGATCGCCCAGCTGAAGAGCATCTTCGTGCTGGCCGAGAATGCGCACGGCCTGGTGCTGGTGGACATGCATGCGGCGCACGAGCGGATCACCTACGAGAAACTGAAATCCGGCCGTGCCTGCAGCAACCTGCGTTCGCAGATGCTGCTGGTACCGCTCGGCATCGCGGTCAGTGCCAAGGAGGCGGCGGCGGCCGAGGAGCATGCCGAGGCGTTGGCCGAGTGGGGTCTGGAGCTGTCGCGCAGCGGCCCGGCGACGATCGTGGTACGACGTATCCCGGCGCTGCTGGAAGGCGCCGACGTGGGCCAGCTCAGCCGCGACGTGCTGTCCGAGCTGGCCCAGCACGGCAGTTCGCGCCGCCTGCAGGAGCTGGAGAACGAGCTGCTGTCGACCATGGCCTGCCACGGTTCGGTGCGTGCCGGACGGCGCCTGACGATCCCCGAAATGAATGCCCTGCTGCGCGAGATGGAGGCGACCGAGCGCTCCGGACAATGCAACCACGGCCGTCCGACCTGGGTGCAGCTGAGCGTGGCCGAACTCGACAAGCTGTTCATGCGCGGCCGCTGACGACACTGCTTGCCCTGTGCGCAAACGGACGGCCATACTCGGGGTTCCTGCTTCGCGCGGATCGCTGCCCATGTTGCGTCATGCCATTGTTGCCGTTGCCCTGTTTTCCGGAGTTGTAGCCGTGCACGCCGAAACACCTGTTGCCGCCCCCGTGGCGACCTACGAACAGCAGATCCAGCAATGGCGCAGTGGCCGGCTGGAGCGGCTGACTGCCCCGAACGGATGGTTGAGCCTGATCGGTCTGGAATGGCTGAAAGAAGGCAGCAATCGCGTAGGCAGTGCTGCCGACAACGACATCGTGCTCAAGGCAGGGCCCGCCCATCTCGGCACGGTGACCCTGGCTAAGAACGGCAGCCTGCACATCGTGCTGGCCAAGGACAGTGCGGCCACGATCGACGGCAAGGCTGCGACCGAAGCGGTCTTGATCGACGATGCGCATGTCACCGGCGATGCGTCGCCGACCCTGGTGAGTTTCGGTGCGGCGAATTTCTACGTGATCGATCGCGACGGCCGCAAGGCGCTGCGCGTGAAGGACAGCGACGCGGTCACGCGCAAGAATTTCCTCGGCATCGATTATTTCCCGATCGATCCGTCCTGGCGCATTGTCGCCAGCTGGGTGCCGTTCGATCCGCCGCACAAGCTGGAAATCGGCTCGGTGATCGGCACGATCGACAAGGTCGACGTGCCGGGCAAGGCGGTATTCCAGCACGACGGCCACACCTATGAGCTGCTGCCTTACCAGGAAGAGCCGGGCGGCGAGCTGTTCTTCGTGATCGCCGATCGCACCTCCGGCAAGGAGACCTATGGCGCCGCGCGCTTCCTGTATGCCGCGCTGCCGAAGGACGGCAAGGTGATCCTCGATTTCAACGAGGCCTACAACCCGCCGTGCGCGTTCACGCCGTTCGCCACCTGCCCGCTGGCGCCACCGGAGAATCGTCTCGATCTGCGCATCACAGCGGGTGAGAAGAAGTATCGCGGGGAGCACTGATCGCGGCCGGACGCAGCGATCAGGTCAGATACGCAGATCCGGCTCCGGCAGGTTCAGCGTCCCTTGAACTCCGCCTTGCGCTTTTCCAGGAACGCCGAGGTGCCTTCGCGCATGTCCGCGGTGGAGAACGCCAGCGCAAAGCCCTGGGTCTCGAACTCCAGCCCCTGATCGATGCCGGTCTCACCGCCCTGCAGTACGGCATCGAGGATGCCGGCAGCCGCTAGCGGTGCGGCGGCGGCGAGCTGGTCGGCGAGGGTGTTCACTGCCTCGTCCAGCGCCTCGGGTGCGACCACGCGGGTGACGACACCCAATTCATAGGCACGTTGCGCATGGATCACCGCACCGGTCAGGCAAAGCTCCAGCGCCGCCCCACGGCCGGCCAGGCGCAGCAGGCGCTGGGTGCCGCCGAAGCCGGGGATCAGGCCGAGATTGATCTCGGGCTGGCCGAACTTCGCCTTCTCGCTGGCCACACGAAGATGACAGGCCATCGCCAGCTCCATGCCGCCGCCGAGCGCGAAACCCTGGATGCGTGCGATCACCGGCTTGCCGAGGCGCTCGATCGAGCTCATCAGGCGCTGGCCGGTACGTGAGAAGCCTTGCGCCTGCACGGGCGTGTAGCCGTTCATCTCGGCAATGTCGGCGCCTGCGACGAACGCCTTTTCGCCGGCACCGGCCAGTACCACCACGCGCACGGCATCGTCCTGCGCCGCCTGGGCAAAGGCGAGGGTCAGCTCGTTGAGGGTGTCGCGATTCAGCGCATTGAGCTTGTCCGGGCGGTTGACGGTGATCGTGCGTACCGCCCCGCGGTTGCTGGTTTCCAGGTTGCGATAGGCCATGAACGGCTCCTGATGGGTGCAAGGGCGCGATGGTAGCAGCGGGAACCTTTGTCGCCAGCGGGTTTCTCATGCCACAGGCAGCGACCGCTGCACGAATCCCGCGAACCGCTTAGGATGAACCGTCTGAATTGCCAGTCGCGATAGAGAACGGCCCGATGGAGAAAGGCATGACTTACCTGCGTTGCGCATTGCTCGGCATCTTGCTGCTGGGTGGCGTGGCGCATGCGCAGAACCGCCCAGGACCGGCCAGCGAGTCCGTGAAGCTGGACAAGTCCAAGCTCTCGTATGCGATCGGTTACCAGATCGGCAGCCAGTTTGCCGATGGCCGGCCGGATGTGGACGTCACGATACTGATGCGGGCGATCCAGGATGCTTATGCCAAGCGGCAGCCCACCGTGCCGATGCCGGAGATGCATGAGCAGCTGCGCAGTTTGGAGCGGCAGATGCACGCCAATGCGCTGGCCGAATTCAAGCGGATTGCCGAGGCGAATGCGCGCAAGAGTGCCGATTTCATGGCGCGCAACCGGCAGCAGCCGGGCGTGGTGCAGCTGCCTTCGGGCATCCAGTACGCGGTGCTGAGCAAGGGTTCCGGCTCGGCCAGCCCGACCGTGACCAGTACGGTCACGGTGAATTATCGCGGCATGCTGGTCGATGGCACCGAGTTCGACAGCACCTGGGCGCACGGGGCGCCGGTGAGTTTTCAGGTAAACGGTGTCATTCGTGGCTGGCAGGACGTGATTCCGCGCATGCATGTGGGCGATCGCTGGAAGGTGGTGATTCCGCCGCAACTGGCTTATGGCGAGGAAGGTGCGTTGCCGCGGATCGGGCCGAACGAGGCGCTGGTGTTCGAGATCCAACTGCTCGACATCAAGTCGGATCCCAGGCCCTGATGGCAGCCAGTGGTAACATCACTGGGCATGCCGAACGATCCAGACCTTGTCGAAACTCCTCCGCTTACCCCTTGCATCGGCATCTGCCGGCTGGATGAGCGTGGCTACTGCGTCGGCTGCCGGCGTACCGGCGAGGAAATCGGCCGCTGGCGCTCGATGAGCGACGCCGAGCGGCGGCATGTGATGCAGGTGGTCCTGCCGGTGCGTGGGTCGCCATGATGGATGCGTTGATCATGGCGCTGCGGCCGTTGTCGTCGCCACCGACGGCACCGGGTTGGAACCATGCGGACATGAGCGAATTGCTCGGCAACACGCAGCGTCAGCCGGCCGCCGTGCTGGTTGGCTTGCGCGAGGGTGCGCAGCCGCGGCTGATCCTTACCGTGCGCACGGATCATCTGCAGTCGCATGCCGGCCAGGTGGCGTTCCCGGGCGGGCGCTGCGATCCCGCCGATGGCGGCGATGCGCTGACCACGGCCTTGCGCGAGAGCGAGGAGGAAATCGGCCTCGACCGCGCGCTGGTGACGCCGCTGGGTTATCTGGACAGCTTCGAGACGATCAGCGGCTATTGCATTACCCCGGTGGTGGCGCGGATTGCCGCCGAAGCCCAGCTGCATCCGGCTCCGGGCGAGGTGGCCGAAGTGTTCGAGGTACCGCTGGCGTTTTTCCTGGAGCCAGCGAACCTGCGGCGCTATACGATGGATTTTCGCGGCCACCGCCGCGCGATGGTGGAGTTCGTCCATGGCGGTCATCGCATCTGGGGTGCCACGGCCGCGATGCTGTTCAACCTGCTGCAGAGGATGGGGCAAGCATGACCCGGTATGCCACGCTCATAGATGCCGCTGATCTCGCGGCACTGCCATCGCCGCAGGTGCTGATCGTCGACTGCCGTTTCGACCTGGCTGATCCGGACAAGGGTGCGCGCGACTATCGTGACGGCCATGTTCCGGGCGCGGTGTACGCCAGCCTGGACCGCGACCTGTCCGATCTGTCGCGCCAAGCCGAAGGCCTGGGCCGGCACCCGCTGCCGCTGGAGCCGGCGCTCAGCGCGTTGCTGTCGCGCTGGGGCTGGCGGCCGGACCTGCAGGTGGTCTGCTACGACACGGCCGGTGGTGCGCTGGCCGCGGCACGACTGTGGTGGCTGTTGCGGCTGGTGGGCGTGCGCCAGGTCGCCGTGCTGGATGGCGGTTATGCCGCGTGGCTGGCGGCGGGCCAGCCGGTCGAGTCCGGCGAGCCGCATGCGCGGGTTCCAGGTCGGGTGTCATTGCGCTACGAGGCAGGGCAGGTCTTGCTGGATCCTGCAGCCGTGCGCGATGTCGCCACCGGCAAGTTGCTGGATGCGCGCGCCGCGCCGCGCTATCGCGGCGACGTCGAACCGCTGGATCGGGTTGGTGGCCATGTGCCCGGTGCCTTGAACCGGCCGTTTGCCGACAACCTGGGTAGCGACGGTCGCTTCAAGCCGGCCGCCCAGCTGCATGACGAGTTCGTTGCGTTGCTGGGCGCCACGGCGCCATCGCACGTGGTGCACATGTGCGGCTCCGGTGTCACCGCCTGCCACAACCTGCTGGCCATGGAGCATGCCGGACTGCATGGCTCGCGGCTGTATGCGCCGTCATGGAGTGGCTGGATCAGCGATCCGGCACGGCCGGTGGCGAAGGGCGAGGAGTGAGTGTGGAGAAGTGAGAACGGAGCGGCGAAGCGGCCTCTGATCTCTCTTCTCTCCACTCACTTCTTTTGCTTGAGCCGCGCCACCAGCTGCTGCAGCACCGCTTGCGTCTGCGGATGGAAGAACGCATCGACGAAATCGTCCAGTGGCAGTGCATCAGGATCGGCATATGCCGCTGCCAGGTCGGCCCGTGCAAGCGTGCGGGTAGCGAGCATGGCATGCGAAGGCAGCGCCAGCAGCTCACCCAGCCAGTGCCGGGCCCGTACGGCCACTTGGTCGACACCGGTGAGTTCGTCGACGAAACCGCACGCCAGGGCTTCGGCCGATTCGATCATGGCACCGGCGACCAGCAACCGCTCGGCGCGATAGGTGCCAACCACACGGCGCAGCGCCAGCTGGATCGCCTCGGGTACGATCAGCCCAACCTGTACTTCGTTCAGTCCGATCCGGTACGGACCTTCCGCCATCACCCGGTAGTCGCAGAACAGCGCCAATACCGCGCCACCGGCGGGACTGTGGCCGCTGATCGCCGCCACCAGCGGGATCGGCGAGCGCGCCAGGGTGGCGCACAGTGCGAAGAATTCGCGCCAGTATTCACGCACACCGACGCGGTCGCGCCCGAGCAGGGCCGGCACGTCGACGCCGGCAGAGAACAGTCCCTGCGCGCCGGACAGCACGATGCCGCGCACACCGTCACGCACGCTGTCGTCGATCGCAGCGCGCAGGGCAAGCAGCAACTCCAGGTTCAGCGCGTTGACCGGTGGACGGGCCAGCTGGATTTCGCGGATGTTTTCATGGTTGGTCAGGTTGAGCATGATGCGGCTCCGGCTCGATGATTCACGGCTGGGGGTTTTCCTCGGCAGTCCAGCGGTAGCGCACCGCATAGTCCAGCACGGCCTTGCCGTTGGCTGGCACCTCGATGCGGAACTCCAGCGTGTCCGCCGTCTGCTGGCTGGGTTTGTTGCTGGATGAGACCAGCGTCCACTGGCGCCAGCGATTGGGGTGCTCGCGTACGGTCACGGTGCGGGCGGCGTCACCGGCATTGCTCAGGTTGATGCGGAATGCCTCGTCCAGCGTACGCCCGTCCTTGTCCACCTTGAAGCTGGTGCGCGTGCGCTCGGCACGCAGGTCGAACGCGGTGCCCAGCGTGATGCTGGCGTCGCTGCCTTTCGGAGTGTCGTTGATGCGGCCTTCGCCGATGAATTGCGCGGTGCCGTTCCTGTCGGCGGTAAGCACGCGCAGGTAGCCTGCAGGCAGGCTGTCGAACGCCTGCAGTTTCAGCGTGCCGACAATGGCGTTGCCGCCGCCGAGGTTGAAATCACGCCCAAGCATCGGCTGCGGTGGCACCCATCCACCGCCGTTCTCGTACAGCGCGGTGCGCTCGCAATCCAGCGTGCGGGTGGCGTATAGCGGCACCTGGCTGACGCTGCCGTCGGGCAGGTCGACGGCAGCCGGCAGCGTGTAGCTGCGGTAGTCGGCGAGGCTGGCCTGCTGCGGCAGCTCGGCGCTCTCGGCTTTGGCATTGAAGCCGCGCGCCATCGCCATCATCGGCTGCGGTGCCGAGGCCTTGGCCATGTTCGGTTCGCCGGCGATCAGGGTGAGTTGCAGGTCATGCCAGTCGCGCCCGCTGCGGTTGGCGATGCTCGCGCGCGATTCGAACTGCATGCGACAGCCGCCGCCGGGTTGCAGCGTCGCCACATAGGCCGCGCGCCAACCCAGGCCGGAGGTGGGATAGCTGAGCACGGCATTGACCTGGCCCGCACGCGCAGCGTCCACGCGCAGATTCAGGCTGGAGCCGGTTGGGAAATCGCCTGCGGAGGTGCGTACGGCCGCATAGTGGTTGACCAGCGTGTTGTCGCCATGGTCATTGCGCACCAGCAGGCCGTCACTGACACGCAGCAAGTGGCCGCTGGCCAGCGGCTGGCCGTCGTTGCCGAGCACATCCACGTTGCGACCGATCAGTCCGGTCAAGGCCGCGTTTGCGCCCTGCGCCAGCAGCAGGCGCTGCGAAATCACCCTGGCGCCGCCACCGGGGAAGCTGAGGGCGAGTGCCTCGGAGTCGAGAGAGTCGGGCAGGTCGCCGATCACCACGTCGTGGATACCGGCGGTCAGGTTGAGTGCGCGCTGCTCGCGCACCACCGCGTAACCGTCATCGATGCTGCCGTCGCCCTTGCTGGCATACAGCGCCGCGCTGTCGCTGCGATACAGGGTGAGCGCGGTGATGTCTGCCGCGCGTGCTTGCGTCATGCCCGCCAGGGCCACGATGCAGGCGATGGCGAGCGCGCGCGGGTGGTGTGATGCCGTCATCGGTCGAACTCCGTCGAGGGGGCTGCGGCCATCATAGCCATGCCACAGGTCTGCCGGGTGTCGATGCCGTCATGCGCTTGCGTCGAGGCCACCGTCGCGCGTTCACCGCTCGCCGGTGGCCGAGGTGCGGATGCAAGCCGGCAGCGGCACCGGTTTGCCGGTGGCCGGATTCATCCACACCATGACCACGTGGCCGTCACAGTACAGCCGGTTGGCATCGGTGGCATCGACTATGCGATGGGCGATCGTGAGCGAGCTGTTGCCGAGGCGCGCGCAGAACAGTTGCACCTCGAGTTGCGCCGGCCATTCGATCGGGCGGCGGTAATTGACTTCGCTGGCGGCCATTACCGGCATTGCCTGCTCGTCGAACCATGGCCCCGGCACATGGCTCAGCCATTGCAGGCGCGACTCTTCCAGATAGGTGAGGTAGTTGGAGTTGTTGACGTGGTTGAACGCGTCAAGGTCGCGCCAGCGCACGCCGATCGAGGCGACGTACAACAGCGCGCCGAGACCTGCCTGCGATTGAGCGGCGGCGGAAGCGGCCATATCCGCGGCAGGCGCTGCCGGCACCTCGACAACCTTGGGTGAGGACTTGCGTGGACTCATGAACGCTTTTTCCGTGGGACGGGCTTGTGCTTGTCGGCGGAGGCGATGTGCTTGGTCGCCGCCTTGACCCGTTTTTCGGCCTCCGGTGCGCGGGCGGTCTTGCCCGCCCTGGTGGCTTTCAGGTGTGGAGCGAGGAAGTGACCGGTGTGCGAGCCCGCCGTGGCGGCCACGGTTTCCGGTGTGCCCGCGACCAGGACGCGCCCGCCGCCGGCACCGCCTTCGGGGCCGAGGTCGACGATCCAGTCGGCGGTCTTGATCACGTCGAGGTTGTGCTCGATCACCACCACCGTGTTGCCCTGGTCGACCAGCTGGTGCAGCACGTCGAGCAACTGCTCGATGTCGTGGAAGTGCAGGCCGGTGGTCGGCTCGTCGAGGATATACAGGGTACGGCCGGTGTCGCGCTTGGACAGCTCCTTGGACAGCTTCACGCGCTGCGCTTCGCCACCGGAGAGCGTGGTCGCGCTCTGGCCGAGCTTGATGTAGTCCAGGCCCACGGCGCGCAGCGTATCGAGCTTGCGCGCGATGGTCGGCACGTTCTCGAACAGCTTCAGCGCATCCTCCACCGTCATGTCGAGCACGTCGGCAATCGTGTGGCCCTTGTAATGGACTTCCAGCGTCTCGCGGTTGTAGCGCTTGCCGTGGCAGAGGTCGCAGGGTACGTAGACGTCGGGCAGGAAATGCATCTCCACCTTGATCATGCCGTCGCCTTCGCAGGCCTCGCAGCGGCCGCCGCGCACGTTGAAGCTGAAGCGGCCCGGCGTGTAGCCGCGCGAACGCGCTTCCGGCACCTGCGCATACATTTCGCGCAGCGGCGTGAACAGGCCGGTGTAGGTGGCCGGATTGGAGCGCGGCGTGCGGCCGATCGGCGACTGGTCGATGTCGACCACCTTGTCGAACAGGTCCATGCCCTTGACCGATTTGTACGCGGCGGGCTGCGCGCTGGCGCCGTTCAACTCGGTGGCGGCGAGGCGGAACAAGGTGTCGTTGACCAGGGTCGACTTGCCCGAGCCGGACACGCCGGTGACGCAGGTGAACAACCCGGCCGGAATCGCCAGGTCGACGTTCTTCAGGTTGTTGCCGCTGGCACCTTTCAGGTGCAGCCACGCATCGGCGCCGACCGGCTGGCGTCGCTCGGTCGGCACCTCGATCGCGCGCTTGCCGGACAGGAACTGCCCGGTGATCGAGCGCGGCGCGGCAAGGATGTCCTTCATCGTGCCCTGCGCGACGATTTCGCCGCCGTGCACGCCGGCACCGGGGCCGATGTCGAGCACGTGGTCGGCCATGCGGATCGCGTCCTCGTCATGCTCGACCACGATCACCGTGTTGCCGAGGTCGCGCAGCCGGGTCAGCGTGCCGAGCAGGCGTTCGTTGTCGCGCTGGTGCAGGCCGATCGAGGGTTCGTCCAACACGTACATCACGCCGACCAGGCCGGCGCCGATCTGCGAGGCGAGGCGGATGCGCTGCGCTTCGCCGCCGGACAGCGAATCCGCCTGCCGGTCCAGGGTCAGGTAGTTCAGGCCCACATCGTTGAGGAAGCTCAGCCGCTCGCGGATTTCCTTGACGATCTTCACCGCGATCTCGCCGCGCCAGCCGGTGAGCTTGAGCGTATCGAAGAACGCCAGCGCATCGTCGATCGAGCGATGCGTCAGTGACGGCAGGGCGTGGTCGGCGACGAAGACGTTGCGCGCCGAGCGGTTGAGGCGCTGGCCTTCGCAGGTCGGGCAGGGCTGGTCGCTGATGTATTTCGCCAGCTCCTCGCGCACCGCCGGCGACTCGGTTTCCTTGTAGCGCCGTTCCAGGTTCGGCAGGATGCCTTCGAACGCATGCTCACGGGTGACCTTGCCGCCGCGCTCGGTGATGTAGCGGAACGCGATCTTGTCCTTGCCGCTGCCATGCAGCACGGCCTTCTGCACGTCGGCTGGGAGTTTCTGCCACGGCGTGTCGACGTCGAAGCCGTAGTGCGCCGCCAGCGACAGGATCAGCTGGAAGTAATGCGCATTGCGGCGGTCCCAGCCACGCACGGCACCGCCGGACAGCGGCAGTTCCGGATGGCCGACCACGCGCGAGGCATCGAATACCTGGGTCACGCCAAGGCCATCGCACGAAGGACAGGCGCCTACCGGCGAGTTGAACGAGAACAGGCGCGGTTCCAATTCGGGCAGCGAGTAATCGCATACGGGGCAGGAATAGCGCGAAGACAACAGCTGCTCCGGCGCCTTCGCATCATCCATGTCCACCACGATCACCAGCCCGTCGCCCAGGCGCAATGCAGTCTCGAACGATTCGGCCAGGCGCTGCTTGATGTCGTCGCGTGGGCGGAAGCGATCGATCACCACCTCGATGGTGTGCTTCTGGCGCAGCGTCAGCGGCGGCACGGCATCGAGATCGAACACGGTGCCATCGACGCGCGCACGCACGAAACCCTGCGCACGCAGCTGGTCGAACACCTGCACGTGCTCGCCCTTGCGCTCGCGGATCACCGGCGCCAGCAGCATGAAACGCTTTTCCGGGTCCAGCGCCAACGTGGCGTCGACCATCTGGGTCACCGTCTGCGCCTCCAGCGGGATGCCGTGGTCGGGGCAGCGCGGCGTGCCCACGCGGGCATACAGCAGGCGCAGGTAGTCGTACACCTCGGTGATCGTGCCCACCGTGGAGCGCGGGTTGTGCGAGGTGGATTTCTGCTCGATCGAGATCGCCGGCGACAGGCCTTCGATATGGTCGACATCGGGCTTTTCCATCATCGACAGGAACTGCCGCGCGTATGCCGACAGCGACTCGACATAGCGGCGCTGGCCTTCGGCATAGATCGTGTCGAAGGCCAGCGAGGACTTGCCCGAGCCGGACAGGCCGGTGATCACGATCAGCCGGTCGCGCGGCAGGTCGAGGTCGATGTTCTTGAGATTGTGCGTGCGTGCGCCGCGGATGCGTATGGTGTCCATGACGCCGGGATATGGGGGGGAGCCTTTACTATACCAAGGAGTTTGGATAGTTCATGGTGCGAACCCGAATCGGCGTGTGCCAGCGCAAGTTTCCATTGCCGCAGCAGCTATGGCTAAATGGCGGTTTGGGCCTTTGGGGCGAGGGAGATTGTCATGCGCAAATGGATCGAGGTTGCGGCGGGGGTGATGCTGGCATGCGGTTCGATGGGCTCGGCCATGGCTGCACCGCCGAGCGAGCAGCAGGTGCGCCAGTTGTTCGATGCGATGCATCTGAGCCAGATGTTCGGCCAAATGAATGCGCAGATGGCTGGCGCGATGGGTCGAGTCGTGCCTTGCGTGCCGGCGTCGTACTGGCAGAATTTCATCGATGCAGGCGGTGCCCAGCAACTGTTGAGCCGCATGGTGCCTATCTACCAGAGCCATTTCAGCGCCGAAGACGTTGTCGGGTTGCTGAAGTTTTACCAGTCGCCGCTGGGTCAAAAGATGGTCATACAGATGCCGCTGGTGGTGGCCGAAGGCATGCGGGTTAACCAGCAATGGGGGCGCGAGCGCGGTCTGGCCATGGTCCAGCGGTTGCAGCAGCAAGGTACGCTGGATGCCAATGGGCGTTGCCCCGCCACTCCGGCAGCCACTTCACCGGCGCCGGTGGCGAAGCCGGCGCACTAGCGCTGGCGCTTTCGTGCGGAAAGGCGTACTGGTCAGTATTTGACCAGTACGCAGGATGGTCGCTATAATCCGCGGTTCGCCGACCCCGTTCAAGGTTTGGCGATACCCAAGAGAATAACGACAGAAGGGCATTCCCATGAGTTATGCAGTCATCAAGACCGGTGGCAAGCAGTACCGTGTGCAGCAGGGCGACGTGCTGCGCGTGGAGCTGTTGACCGCCGAAGAAGGCGCCACCGTGAGCTTCGACCAGGTGTTGCTGGTTGGCTCCGGCGAATCGGTCACCGTCGGTGCCCCGGTCGTGGCAGGCGCCACCGTCAGCGCCACCGTGCGCAAGCACGGCCGTGCCGACAAGATCCGCATCATCAAATTCCGCCGCCGCAAGCATTACAAGCGTCAGCAGGGTCACCGTCAGCATTTCACCGAAATCGAGATCACGGGCATCAACGCCTGAGCAACTGGAGCATTGAGTCATGGCACATAAAAAAGGCGTAGGTTCCAGCCGCAACGGTCGCGATTCGAACCCGAAATACCTCGGCGTGAAGGTCTACGGTGGCCAGGCCATCGAGGCCGGCAACATCATCGTGCGTCAGCGCGGCACCCAGTTCCATCCGGGTACCGGCGTGGGCCTGGGTCGTGACCACACGTTGTTTGCGCTGGTCGACGGCAAGGTCGAGTTCAAGATTGCTGGCGAAAAGAACCGCCGTTTCGTCAGCGTCGTGCAGGCGTAAGCCTTCCGCGATGCGGCAGCGAAGGCCCCGCTTCGGCGGGGCTTTTCGTTTGCGTTCCCAAAAGCGGGCACGAAGGGGGAGCGGGCAACGGCCAAAGCCGGTGCCGTGTTTTGCCTCTATGATTTCCCCGTTCCCCGTTCCCCGTTCCCTAACTTCCGGCAGTCCCCCATGAAATTCGTCGACGAAGCGATCATCAAAGTCCAGGCCGGTGACGGCGGCAATGGCTGCATCAGCTTCCGTCGCGAGAAATTCATCCCGTTCGGCGGCCCCGACGGCGGTGACGGCGGGTACGGCGGTTCGGTCTGGCTGGTGGCCGACGAGGGCCTCAACACCCTGGTCGATTTCCGCCACCAGCGCAGCTTCAAGGCCCAGCGCGGCGAGAACGGCATGGGCAGCCAGATGTACGGCAAGGGTGGTGAGGACACCACCATCCGCGTCCCGGTAGGTACCATGATCACCAATGTCGATACCGACGAGGTGATCGGCGACCTCACCAGCCATGGCCAGCGCATGCTGGTGGCGCAGGGCGGCAAGGGCGGACTGGGCAATATCCATTTCAAGAGTTCGGTGAACCGGGCTCCGCGCAAGGCCACGCCGGGTACGCCAGGCGAGGTACGCGAGCTGAAGATGGAGCTGCGCCTGCTGGCGGACGTCGGCCTGCTGGGTTTCCCGAATGCCGGCAAATCGACCTTCATCCGTGCCGTGTCCGCCGCGACGCCGCGGGTGGCGGATTATCCGTTCACCACGTTGCATCCGAACCTCGGTGTGGTCAGCCTGGGCACCGACCAGAGCTTCGTGATCGCCGACATCCCCGGCCTGATCGAGGGTGCTTCGGAGGGCGCCGGTCTGGGCATCCAGTTCCTGCGCCATGTGGCGCGCACCAGCTTGCTGTTGCATCTGGTCGATATCGCGCCGATCGACGGCAGCGACGTGGCCGGTCAGGTGCGCGCGATCGAGCTGGAGCTGGAGAAATTCAACCCGGAGCTGCTGGAGCGTCCGCGCTGGCTGGTGTTGAACAAGGCCGACATGCTGGCCGAGGATGAGCGCACGGCGACTGCCGAGAAGGTCATCGCCGACCTCGGCTGGACGCAACCGTGGTTCCTGGTTTCGGCGATCGCCCGCGAGAACACCATGGCAGTCTGCCAGCAGGTGCAGCGCTTCTTCGAATCGCAGCGCGAAGCCAGTGTGGCGCGCGTCGACATGTTGCAGGGCGACGTGCGCCTGCGCGGCGAGCAGCCGCAAGGCTGAAGCGCGCAACGAGGAATTTCAAAATTCCATGAAACGGCGCCGCGCAGCAGGTCACCTTGTCGCGTGGCGCTCGGTTACATGCGGAATACACCGTAGCGTTGCGGCTCGATCGGTGCGTTGAGCGAGGCGGAGATCGCCAGGCCGAGTACGCGGCGAGTGTCGGCCGGGTCGATGATGCCGTCGTCCCACAGCCTCGCGCTGGCGTAGTAGGGGTGGCCTTGGCGCTCGTACTGTTCGCGGATTGGCGCCTTGAAGGCCTCTTCTTCCTCTGCGCTCCATGACTTGCCGGCGGCCTCGATGCCGTCGCGACGCACCGTGGCGAGCACCGAGGCGGCCTGCTCGCCGCCCATCACGCTGATCCGCGCGTTCGGCCACATCCACAGGAAGCGCGCGCCATAGGCGCGGCCGCACATCGCATAGTTGCCGGCGCCGAAGCTGCCGCCGATCACCACGGTGAACTTCGGCACGTGCGAGCAGGCCACGGCGGTGACCATCTTGGCGCCGTCCTTGGCGATGCCGGCCTGCTCGTATTTCTTGCCGACCATGAAGCCGGTGATGTTCTGCAGGAACACCAGCGGCACGTTGCGCTGGTTGCACAGCTCGATGAAATGCGCGCCCTTGAGCGCGCTCTCGGCGAACAGGATGCCGTTGTTGGCGATGATGCCCACCGGATAGCCATGGATGTGCGCGAAGCCGGTCACCAGGGTCTTGCCGTAGCGTGCCTTGAATTCGTGGAACTCGGAGCCGTCGACGATGCGCGCGATCACCTCGCGGATATCGAACGGGCGGCGGGTGTCCTGCGGGATCACGCCGTACAGCTCCTCGGCCGGGTATTTCGGCTCAAGCGGCGTGCGCAGCGCCAGCGGCATGTCCTTCTTGCGGTTTAGGCTGGCCACGATGTCGCGCGCGATGCTGAGCGCGTGGGCGTCGTTCTCGGCGTAATGGTCGGCCACGCCGGAGATCGAGGTATGCACATCGGCGCCGCCCAGCGTCTCGGCATCAACCACTTCACCGGTGGCGGCCTTCACCAGCGGGGGCCCGCCGAGGAAGATGGTGCCCTGTTCGCGCACGATGATTGTCTCGTCGCTCATCGCCGGCACATAGGCGCCGCCGGCGGTGCACGAGCCCATCACCACCGCGATCTGCGCAATGCCGAGTCCCGACATGCGCGCCTGGTTGTAGAAGATGCGGCCGAAGTGCTCCTTGTCCGGGAACACCTCGTCCTGCAGCGGCAGGAAGGCGCCGCCGGAATCGACCAGGTAGACGCAGGGCAGGCGGTTTTCCAGCGCCACTTCCTGCGCACGCAGATGCTTCTTCACCGTCATCGGGAAATACGTGCCGCCCTTTACGGTGGCGTCGTTCGCGACCACCACCACCTCGATGCCGTTGACCCGGCCGATGCCGGTGATCAGGCCGGCTGCCGGTGCGGCATCGTCGTACATGCCATGGGCGGCCAGCGCGGACAGCTCCAGGAACGGCGAGCCCGGGTCGAGCAGGGCGCGGATGCGCTCGCGCGGCAGCAGCTTGCCGCGCGCGGTGTGTTTTTCACGCGCCTTGGCGCCGCCACCTTCCGCGCTGCGGATCAATTCACGCTGCAGGTCGTCGACCATGCCGCGTAGCTGTGCGCTGCTGGCCTGGAAATCGGGCGAGCGCGGATCGATCTGCGAAGCGATGACACTCATGGGCAGCTCTGTCGGCGTGAACGAACCACCGATGATAGCGGCGGACATCGAAGATTCGAAATATCGGAACGGCTTTATTTGGGGCGAAAAAAAACCGGCCGCATCGGCGGCCGGTTTGGTTTCACAAGGAAGCCTGACGGGCTCAGTGCCCTGCCGTGGCGTCCTTCGCCTTGTCAGCTGCATCCTTTGCAGCGCCAGCGGCGTCCTTCGCAGCGTCAGCAGCCTTGCTGGCGGCATCAGCAGCGTTGTTGGCAGCACTCTTCATGCTGTCAGCAGCGCTCGGAGCGGCAGTGCCGGCAGCAGCCGGAGCCGCTGCGGTCGAAGCCGGGGCAGCGGCCGTGGAGGCCGGAGCAGCAGCAGGGGCGGCAGCGGTTGCAGCCGCAGCAGCCTGCTGTGCCGTATCAGCAGCCTGCTGAGCGGTGTCAGCCGACTTCTGGGCGTCCTGCGCGGAATCCTGCGCGCCGTTGCTGCAAGCCGCCAGCAACGCGACGAGCGCGGAGGCGAGAAGGGTACGCGTAAACTTCATGGTGGATCTCCTATGCCGTGGAATGCCATTTGGCCGTGTATTAATAACGCTTTCGCGGAAAATGCGCCACTTCTTTGTAGTGGCGCAGCGGTACTTGCGACAAGCCGGTTTAACCGGCTGTCATGATAAACGCAGGCTGAGATTGTGCGTCATGCACACATCAGTCGATGCATTCCACGGCAATCGCGGTGGCTTCGCCGCCGCCGATGCACAGGCTGGCCACGCCGCGTTTGAGGCCGCGCGTCTTCAGGGCATTGAGCAGGGTCACCACCAGGCGGGCACCGCTGGCACCAATCGGGTGCCCCAGCGCACAGGCTCCGCCGTTGACGTTGAGCTTGTCATGGCTGATGCCGAGTTCCTTCATCGGCGTCATCGCGACCACGGCGAATGCCTCGTTGATCTCGAACAGGTCGACGTCGGCCACTTTCCAGCCGGCCTTGTCCAGCACCTTCTGGATCGCGCCGACCGGCGCGGTGGTGAACCACTCGGGCTCCTGCGAATGGGTGGCATGCGCGACGATGCGTGCCAGCGGCTTCAGGCTGCGCTTGTTCGCGTCATCGGCCGAAAGCAGCACCAGCGCAGCCGCGCCATCGGAGATGCTGGACGAGCTGGCTGCGGTGATGGTGCCGTTCTCCTTGCGGAAGGCGGCCTTCAGCGTCGGGATCTTGGCGATGTCGGAGCGGCCGGGTTGTTCGTCGGTATCCACCTGCACGTCACCCTTGCGGCCGCTCACGGTCACCGGGACGATTTCACCGGCGAACGCGCCGTTCTGCTGGGCAGCCTGCGCGCGCTTGACTGATTCGATCGCGTACGCATCCTGCTCCTCGCGGGTGAAGTGGTACTTGTCGGCGCACAGCTCGCCGAACACACCCATCGATTTGCCGTCGTAGGGATTGGTGAGGCCGTCCCAGGCCATGTGGTCGACCAGCTGGCCGTCGCCGTAGCGGATGCCGGTACGCGCGTTGACCATGTGCGGCGCGTTGGTCATCGACTCCATGCCGCCGGCGACCACCACGCTCGCCGAGCCGGCCTTGATCAGGTCGTGGGCCAGCATGATCGCCTTCATGCCCGAACCGCACACCTTGTTGATCGTGGTGCAGCCGGCCCCGGCCGGCAGGTCGGCCGCCAGCGCCGCCTGGCGTGCCGGTGCCTGGCCGAGATTGGCCGGCAGCACGCAGCCCATGATCACTTCGCTGACATCGGCCGGCGCGACACCGGACTGCTCGAGTGCCGCACGGATCGCGGTGGCGCCCAGCTTCGGTGTGGGTACGCCGGTGAACTGGCCGAGGAAGGAGCCGATGGCCGTGCGTTTGGCACCGACGATGACGACGCTGAGATCCGACATGGGTAACTCCACAATTTGAAGACAGAAGGGGCGCGAGCGCCTGAGATAACTGCCGAATTATCGCAGCCTGCCACAAAGCACGGCAAACCGAGCTGGTTCGGCGCCGGACATGCCTCACGGCGAGTTTCATTGGATTTTCGTTGTGTCAAGATTTGCGCCGGGAGGCATCGCGGTGTGCCTGGCAGGCAGGCGATGCAGGGAGAGCAGCATCGAGGGAGGGGAGTGCATGATGATCACGTTCGGTTCGGGATTGCGGCCATGTGAAAAGGTCTTGCTGGTGGCGATGGCGATCGCTCTGAGCGCCTGCGGTGGAGGCGGCAGCAACGTCAAGTCACCGCCGGTCACGCCGGCAGGTCCGCCCGCACCACCGCCTGCATCGACCGTGCCGCCGCCGATCGACGCCCAGCTGGCGCTCACCAATACCTACGCGGCCCATGCCCAGGGTTATACCGGCGCCGGTGTGACCATCGGCATTGTCGACAGCGGCATCATGCGTTCCAATCCGACCGTGGCCGGGCGCGTGCTGCAGGAACTGATCTACGTCGACCCGAGTGCCAACAACACGGCGGTCGACGACGTGGTCGGTCACGGTACCTGGGTGGCGGGGATCGCCGCCGGCCAGCCGTTCGCGAAGTTTCCCGGCGGCATCGCGCCCGGTGCCAGCCTGGTGTCGGCGCGCATCATCAGCGACACCCCGCCGAAGGACGACGGCTCGGGCCAGGGCAACCCGGTCACCGCCGCCGATGCGGCGTTCTTCGCGCAGACCCTCAACCCGGCCCTGATCAATGCCGGCGTGCAGGTGATGAACAACTCCTGGGGCGGCATCTACTGGAATACCGCCAATGCCTCGATCAACCAGGCGTTTGGCGCGGCCTACGATCCGTTCGTGCTGCAGCATGGCGGACTGGTCGTGTTCGCCGCCGGCAATGACTCTGCGGCCAATCCCAGTGACATCGCCGCGCTGCCCAGCGTGGCGCCGGAACTGGAGAAGGGCTGGCTGGTCGCCGTCGCGATCAACAGCAACAACCCGACCCAGCTGGAAGGCTATTCGAACCAGTGCGGCATCGCGATGAACTACTGCCTCGCCGCGCCGGGCGATGTGATCGTGCTGGACAAAAGCACCACCGCCAGCACCACCAACCCGAGCTACTACATCGTGGAAGGCACCTCGTTTGCCGCGCCGCAGGTATCGGGCGCGGCCGCACTCGTGTGGCAGGCCTATCCGTATTTCAACAACGACCTGGTGCGGCAGACGCTGCTGGGCACAGCCGACCCGCTCGGCGGCTCGCAGCCCAATTCCACCTTCGGCTACGGCGAACTGGATGTCGGCAAGGCGGTCAACGGCCCCATGCAATTCAACTGGGGCGATGTCACGGTCAGCTTCAGTGGCAGTTCCAGCTGGAACAATCCGATCTCCGGCGCCGGTGGCCTGGTCAAGCAGGGCAGCGGCACGCTCAACCTGACCCAGCCGTCGAGCTACACGGGCATGACCCAGGTGCAGGGCGGCACGCTTACGGCGAAGTCACTGGCGTCCAGCGCAAGCATCAGCGCCGGCGCCACGTTGAGCAATACGCCAAGCATCGGCGGCAGCGTGACCAACGCCGGTGTGCTCGGTGTCGGCGGCAGCAATGTCACCGTCGGTGGCAACTACCTCCAGCAAGGCAACGGCCGGCTGGCGGTGTCGCTGGGTTCGGCCTTGAATGTCGCCGGGACGGCCACGCTGGCCGGCGGCGATCTTTACGTGACCGGCGCGAACCCGGGCTATGTCGTCAGCTCGCATACCGATGTGCTGACGGCCGACGGTGGCCTCAGCGGCACGTTCTCGGCGTTGAATACGGCGCCCAATGTGCTGCTGACCTCCATACTCCACTACGACGCCAATAATGCCTGGCTCGATGTGCAGCAGGTGAATGTCACGGCGATACAGGGCGCCAGCTACACGGCTGCGTCGTATGCTGCCGCGCAACGCGTGCAGAATGCATTCGGCCAGCTCAACAGCCAGCTCACCCAGGGCACGCTGACACCGAGTTCCAGTGTCGTCGCCAGCGGCTTTTTCGCCGGTGCGGCGAGCCTGCAGCAATCGGCCACGCTGGCTGCCGCACAGGATTCGCTGAGCAGTCTGTCCGGCCAGCTGCATGCCGCCAGCGCGGCGATGACCTTCGAGGCGATGGATGCCGGCACCCGCGCGTTGTCCGGTCGTTTCGACCAGTTGCTCGATGCGTCGAAGGTGGGCGGCTGGACTCAGAACCTGGGTTCCCAGGGCAACATGTCGCGCAGCGGCTACAGCGACGTCGGCTACGACCTGCGCGGCATCATGGTGGGTGCAGACAGCCGCATCGGCCTGAATGGCGTGGTGGGCTATGCCGTGAGTCAGAGCCAGGGGTTGGGCCGGCTCGCCGAAAGCGGCGACCAGGGCAACAGCCACGCGCTGGAAGGCATGCTCTATGGCGGGCTGGTCGACGGCAACTGGTACGCGATGGGGCGCTTCGGCATGGGCAGCTACCGCGAAAACATGTTGCGCGAACTCCAGCTCGGCAATGATTTTTCCAGGGTATTCAGCGACAGCAATGGCCGCTATGGCCTGGCCTATGGCGAGAGCGGCTACCGTTTCACGCTCGGTGGCATGCAGCTGACCCCGTACGTGAACCTGCAATACGCACAGATCCAGGGCGACGGCTTCAATGAGGCTGGTGCGGATGGTTTCGGGCTGATGTCCGATGCACAGAACATCGAACGCTGGCAGGCCGGCGTGGGCGTTCGCGCCATGCATCGCTGGTCGCTGCATGGTGGCGGCACGTTGACGCTGCAGACCCGGCTGTTGTGGCAGCGTGCTTTGGCCATGCACGGCGAGATACCGGATGCCAGCTTCACCGGGCTGACGCAGTGGGCGCCGGTGGGCGGCATCGGCCTGTCGCGTTACGGTGGCGTGGCCGCGACTTCGCTCAACTGGAATTTCTCGCCGAAATCCAGTCTGCAACTCGATGTCGAAAGGGACTACGACCAGTACCAGAGCGGAAACATGGCCATGGTCAGTTACAAGCTGACATTCTGATCATAGCGGGCTGTCGACGATGCGCCGGGGGCTCCCGGTTTGCACCCCGCTGCGTGAAGTTACACCAGCCGTACCTGCACGCCTGCAGCACGCAGGGATTCGACCATCTCGGCGGGGGCGCTGCTGTCGCTGATCACCATGTGCAGGTTCTGCACCGGCGTGATCACCGACAGGCTGCGCTGGCCCAGCTTGCTGGCATCGAGCACGGCGATGGTCTGGCGCGAGACGCGGATCATCAGCGCGTTCAACGCCGCTTCGAGCGGATCCGGCGTGGTCACGCCCACTTCCGGATCGAGTCCGTCGACGCCGAGGAACAGCCGGTCGGCGGAAAGCTTCGCCAGCGCCTGCTCGGCATCCGGGCCGACCAGCGAATACGAGGTCTGCCGCAGCAGGCCGCCCAGCATCATCACGCGGATCTGCGGCAGCCCCGACAGCTCCATCGCGATGTTCAGCGCATTGGTGATCACGGTCAGCGATTCGAACTTCATCTGGCGGATCTGCCGGGCGATCTCCACCGTGGTCGAGCCGGAGTCGAGGATGATCGTTTCGCCATCCTGGATCATCTTCGCCGCGGCCTGGCCGATGCGCAGCTTCTGCGCATGCCAGCGGGTTTCCTTGATGTTGAGCGGCGTGTCGTTGGTGGCCGCCGAGACCGGCAGCGCACCGCCGTGCGAGCGGGCGATCGCCGAGTTGCGCGCGAGCGCATCCAGGTCGCCGCGGATCGTCACGGTGGAGGTGTTGAAGCGCGTCGCCAGTTCCTCCACCGTGGCGCGGCCCTGTTGTTCCACCAGTTCGACGATCAGGCGGCGGCGTTCCTCAACCAGCAGTCGGCGCGAAACGATGGGGGCTTGGGTCATGGTCGATATGCAGGAGTCGGGCGGCGTTGTCATGGTATATCTTGCGGAGAATCGTGTCCGACAATCCCAGCCCATAGATCGACCAGCGGCCCTGTGGCGGCGTCGGCGCCGGCGCGTAGTCGAAGTACTCGTCCTCGGTTTCCAGAAAACGGTAATAGATCTCGTACAGCTCGTCGCCGAACAGCTGCTGCGGCACGTCGTCGCCCCACGGCGACGGCACCGCGTCGGTGCCGAACAGGATGCGGTCCTGGTAGCGGTCGAAGAAGCGCTGCGCGATGCGCGGCTGGCGGCCCAGCTCGCCGACGCGGGCGCTGATGTCGATCACGGTATTCGGATAGCGGTCCAGGCAGGCGGCGACCGCAGCCAGGTTCTCCGCGTTGTTGCCCACGTGCAGCAGCGCGAAGGTGGTCTTCGGGTGGCGCGCGATCATGCGGTCGCGCGCGGCGAGCAGCTCCGCGTTGCCGGGAAACTCCGGGCCGTAGAACGACCAGTCCGGGTGGTTGGCCAGTTCCTCGTAGCGCTCGTTGGTCTCGTCGGTGGGCAGGAAGAACGCCTCTGGATCGGACACGTGCAGGAACACCGGCATGTTGTTGGCGGCGCAGGCTTCCCACATCGGATCGAAGCGGCGGTCGTCCACCGCCACCAGCGGACCTTCGTCGATCCGCTCGCGCAGGTACAGGCCCAGCGTCTTCAGCAGCTTCAGACCACGGGCGCCGACCCGCCTGGCGTGCTCGATCGCGTCGCCCTGCAGCTGCGCGTAGTTCGGTTCGGGAAAGTATTCGTAAGACGGTTCGGTCAGCGTGAGGAAGCGCCCCGGCGCGACCAGGTCGAAGCTGCGGATGCTTTTTTCCAGGCCGGCACCGACACCGCCGGTGAGGTTCACCAGGGTGCGCACGCCCTTGCGGTCCATCACCGGCAGCAGGTCCTCGGGCTGGGCAAACAGGGTGACCTCTTCGCCCACCGAGATGCCGTTGCGCACGTTGCTCGACCAGGTCAGGTGCGCATGCACGTCGATCACCGGGAAACGCGGACGCTCGATGTGCGTCTTCGGCACGTGCAGCATGCTGCGCGGCCGGAAGTCCTTCAGCCGCAGTCCGCTCTTGCCGGCGTCCGGCTGGGTCTGCAGCGGATTCTTGCTGCTCTCGACGCGAACCGTGCCGGCGCCGCTGGGGGGCGCACAGCATAGGCAGGATTTTTGGTGGGTCATGTGCGGCACCTGCTTCCGGGCCTCTGGCGCTCTGCCATGGGTTTCAGGGCCGTCATCCCGGCGCAAGCCGGAATGACGAGCAAAAGCGTGGCTCTTCGAAATGCGGCTTCAGCGCGGATATTTCGCCATGATGTCATGCACCTGCCGTGTCAGCGCCACCGCCTGGTCGAACGGACGCAGCCACATGTTGCGGCCGAACATCACGCCGTTGGCGCCGGACTGCATGTAGAACTCGACCTTGCGCAGCACCGCCGCGTCGTCGTCGTTCTTCTCGCCGCCGGAGAACAGCACCATCGTGCGGCCGGCCGAGCGCACCACGCGGGCGCAGCGGGCGCCGGCATCTTCCTGCAGCTTGTCGTACGGCGCCGGCACGTTGGCCACGCTGTCGTTCGGCTCGTGCAGCTTGACGATGTCGGCACCCAGCTCCAGCGCGACGCGGGCCGCGTAATCCTGCGCGTACAGGGTATTGGTGCCACCCTTGGCGTTGACCGCACTGCCGCGCGGGTATGCCCACATCACCAGCGGCATGCCGTAGCGCTCGCAATCCTGGCGCACCTTCTCGAACTGGCGGAACTCGTCGTGCTGGCGCGGCGAACCCACGTACATGGTGTAGCCGACCGCGTCGGCACCGAGGCGCACCGCATCCTCGACCGAGGCGAACAGCGGCGAGGTGGCCTCGGCGTCGCTGGCGATATTGGTCTTGCCATTGAGCTTGAGGATCAGCGGCACGCGGCCGCAGTACTCGGTCATGTACTTCTCGGCCAGGCCAATGCCCAGCGCGATGGCAGAAAAACCCCCGGCCGCGGCGAGCTCGAACTGGTAGCCCGGGTCGACGGCCGGTGGGTGGGGAAAGAAATCGGTGGGACCATGCTCCAGTCCCTGATCGAGCGGCAGCACCAGCAAGCTACCGTTGCGCGGTCCGTGGCCGTACAACAACCGCCACAGGCGGGTGCGCTTGCCATGGGACAGGGCGAGCCGGGAGAGTTGGCTGCCAGTGTTCGAAACCACTTGTAAGTTTTGTTTCATTTCGAATACTCTCGGTTCAGAAGCTACATACTTTCACATTCGGTTTAATTTGGCAAAATGTCAAACATAGGCAAGCAAACGAAAGATTCGACCGAGCTGCAAAAGCTGTTGGCGCTGCCGCTGGCGGAACAGCGGCAGCGCGGCTACGCCGACACCCTGCGCGAGATTCTGCAGCAACCGGCGACGTGGATGGCTACGGCCGACTTGCTGCGCAGCCCACAACGGCTGGAGCAGCTGCAGGTCGGGTTGACTCCGCCACCGAGCCATATCGTGCTGACCGGTTCGGGCAGCTCGATGTACATCGGCGAATGCCTTGCACCCACTTTGCAGCTCGGCCTGGGTATCCCGGCGCAGGCCATCGCGGCCGGCACCTTGCTCACGCACTGGCGCAGTGTGCTCCCGCGCGGCGCCGGCTTGCTGATTTCGCTGGCGCGCTCGGGCGACAGCCCGGAAAGCTGCGGCGTGGTGGACCGGCTGCTGGCGGATGCGCCCGACTATCGCCATCTGGTCATCACCTGCAACGCCAACGGCAAGCTCGCCACCAGTTATCGCCACGATCCGCGGGTCACCGTGCTGGTGCTCGACGAACGCACCAATGACCGCAGCCTGGTGATGACCAGCAGCTTCACCAATCTGCTGCTGGCCGGCGCGGGTCTGGTCCGGCACGAAGGCCGTGATGCCATCGCCGCGGCGAACCGGCTGGCACGCAGCGTCCAGCGCGTCTTCGACGAGCAGGCCGATGCGCTAGCGGCGGTTGCCCGTGCCGAATTCAGCAACGTCGTCTATCTCGGCAGTGGCGGCGCGCTCGGCGCGGCCCACGAGTGCGCGTTGAAGATGCTGGAAATGAGCGGCGGCGCGGTGGTCACGATGGCGGAGACCTATCTCGGCCTGCGCCATGGGCCGATGTCCAGCCTCGACGGGCAGACCCTGGTGGTCGGCTTCCTGTCGCCGGATCCGGCGGTGCGTGCATACGAACTCGATCTGCTGCGCGAACTGTCGCGCAAGCAGCTGGGCCTGACCCGGGTGCTGGTGGGCGAACACATTCCGGCCGATGTACTCGGTCCGCACGACGTGGCGGTGGAGCTGGCGGGGCTTGGCGCGACGGACGATGCACTGCCGCTGCTGGCGGATGTGGCCGTCGGACAGCTGCTTGCGTTCTTCCGCTGCCTGGAGCTGGGCGGCAAGCCCGACACGCCGTCGCAGGGCGTGCTCACGCGCGTGGTCGAGCACTTTCCGATGCATTCGGGGGAAGCATGAAGCGCATCCTGGTCGTCGGCGAAATCAACGTCGACCTGGTCTTCAAGCATTGCCATGCGCTGCCCGCGCCGGGCCGCGAGGTGCTGGCCGACGACTTCTGCATGACGCCGGGCAGCTCCTCGATGATCTGTGCGATGGGGCTGGCCCGGCTGGGCAATCCCGTGGCCTTCCGCGGCAAGCTCGGTGCCGACAGCTGGGGCGCCTATTGTCTCGATGCGCTGGGTGCCGCCGGCATCGACATCGCTGCCGTGCAGCCTGACGCGGCCTTGCGCACCGGCGTCACCGTCTCGCTGTCGACGCCGCAGGACCGCGCCCTGGTGACCTTTCCCGGCGCGATCGCCGCGCTGCGTGCGGACGAAGTGGGCGACGCGCTGCTGGCCGGCGCCGATCACCTGCACGTTTCCTCGTACTACCTGCAACGCGCGCTGCGGCCCGATTGCCGCCGGCTGTTCGCGCGCGCGCACGCCGCCGGCCTGAGCACCTCGCTCGATCCAGGCTTCGATCCGCAGCAGACGTGGGCGTCCGACCTGCTCGACACACTGGAGGAAGTCGACCTGTTCCTGCCCAACGAGGTGGAACTGACGGCCATCACGGGCCGTGAGCGGGTGCTCGATGGCTTGCATGCGCTGCGCAACGGGCGCACGCAGACCGTGGTGAAGCGCGGGCAACTCGGCTGCGCCAGCCTGGATCAGGGACAGTTGCTCGAAGTGCCGGCATTCGCCGTCGACCCGGTCGACAGCACCGGCGCCGGCGATTCGTTCGACGCCGGTTTCCTGCATGCGTGGCTGCGCGGCGAGAGGCTGCGCGACTGCATGCGCTGGGGCAGTGCCTGCGGCAGCCTTTCCACGCGACGCACCGGCGGTACGGCCGGCCAGGCCAGCGCGTCGGAAGTGGACGCCCTGCTGGCGAACGCGCCGTGATCACCGTCATCGGCTTCAACACCGCGATCGACCGGCTGATCCGGCTGGACACGCTGCGCCCCGGCGAAGTCAGCCGCGCACTCGACGAACAGGTGTATCCCGGCGGCAAGGGCCTGCACGTGGCGCAGACGATCGCCGCGCTGGGCGAGCGCGTGCAGCTGGTCGGCCTGGTCGACCCGGCGCACCGCAACATGATCGGCCGGCTGATGTGCGAACGCGGCGTGCTGTTCCACGGCATCGAGGTCGCCGACAACCTGCGCACCTGCATCGCGCTGCAGGATGCGAGCGGCCAGATCACCGAAATCCTCGGCCAGGGGCCGCTGCTGGACAGTACGCAACAGGAAGCCCTGCTGCGCGCGTTCCGTCGTGGCGTCGACGACAGCGACCTGGTCGTGCTGTCCGGCAGCCTGCCGCGCGGCTTCTCGCCGACCACCTATGCCGAACTGGCCACGCACGTGCGCGATGCCGGCAAGCGTTGCCTGGTCGATGCCGGCGGCGAGCTGCTGCGGCACGCCGTGCAGGCGCAACCTTTTCTGGTCAAACCCAATCGCGACGAGATCACCGAATGGCTCGGACGTCCGATCGGCGATCTTGCCGCAGCGGTGGACGCGGTGCGCGGACTGCATGCGCGCGGCATCGCGATGCCGGTGGTGACGATGGGCGCGCTGGGCGCGGTGGCGGCCGATGCGAGTGGCGTGAGGCACGCCGCGATCGAGTTGGCACAAGTACGCAACACGGTGGGCTCGGGCGACTGCCTGCTGGCCGGCATCACGGCAGGCATGGCGCGGGGCATGAATCTGGAAGAAACCTTGCGCCTGGGCGTCGCATGCGGCGCCGCCAACGCACAAGGTGAGGAAACCGGTTTCGTCGAACGGCGGGCGGTAGAGGCGTTGCTCTCCCAGGTACGGGTGCGCCGCCTGGCGTGACTGAAAAGCAGGGAGTCGAACCGGACCACCAACCGGTCCGGCGGGAGCGCTTGTGCTGAAATTTTGATGAAGGTGCAAACAAGTTCGTGGGCAGGAAGCGTTTCCACGGGCAACCACAACCGCCTGCAGCAGAGGGGAGAGGTGATTTCTGCGCGGGGCGACAACGAACTACGTGAGGGGCAATTCAATGCGTGCTGAAAAGAATGGTTGTTTTACCGTCGATGGCAAAAGCGCGACGTTGTCGGCTGTTGTCGTGCATGAAGAAGCGGGAGGCAAGGCAAGCACAGTGGTAAGCAAGGCAGGTGGTTTCAGGCGAACCGTGCTCGCCTTAGCCCTACTGAGCGCATTGGGTGCCAATGTCGCGATGGCGCAATCGATCACCGGCGGGCTGTACGGCAAAGAGTCCGGCGGCAAGAATGTCACGATCGAGGTAAGCAACGCGAACACCGGCTATCACCGGGAGCTGCATCCGGACAGCGATGGGCGTTACAGCCTGGCTGGCCTCAATCCTGGCAAGTACACGGTGAGCGTATCGCAAGGCGACCAGGTCATTGGCACGCACACGGTTACGGTAAATCCGAACGTACAGACAGCCGTGCCGACGGCATCCATCGCCGCTGCAGCCGGCACCACCGCGTCGACTGCGAATGCGGCCACACTTTCCGAGATTCATGTCAGCGGAGTGGCGCGCGATACCGACGTGATCCCGATTGACGTCAGCACGCCGGAGTTGTCCAGCAACTACAGCATGAACCTGGTCAACCAGCTGCCGACTGGGCGCGGCATGGAGAGCATCGCACTGCTGAAGTCCAATGTGCGCTATGACGACCAGACCACGGGTCTGGTCCAGATGGGCGGTGCCAGCCCGGCAGAGAATCGTTACTACTACAACGAATTCGACACCACCTACGATTACCTAGGCATGGGTGCAACCACCTTGCCGGCCGAAGCGCTGAGTTCGGTGCAGACATTGAGTGCCAACAGCACGACCGGTTGGACGAATGCCACCGGCGGCATCATGTCGGCCACCGTGAGGCAGGGCTCGAACAATTTTCAGGCAGGCTATTCGCTGTATTACACGCCGCCCACGTCGCGGCTGCTCGAACCGCGTCAGCACAACTCGTACGCATCCGACGGCAGTTACTATCTCTACGACTCCGCCAATACCCATGGCGCCAGCGCCACCCAGTATCTGTGGGCTTCGGGGGCACTGGTGAAAGACAAGCTGTTCTTCTTCGCAATGCTTGGCAATACCCCGCCGAACACATCGGCAAGCAATGGGCAGAATTTCCAATACGACACGTCGAGTCGCGACAAGAACGCACTACTCAACCTGACATGGAACATCACCGACAACCAATCGTTGAACGTGGTGGGAGAGAAAGACTGGAACAGCAGCTTCACCAACCAGTACACGCTTGTTACCGACTATGACCCGCATTCGGTAGGCAGTTACTACGGCTGGAATGCAGCCAACGTCAAGAACCAGTTCCTGATCGGCAACTACCATTGGCAGATCAACGACGACATGGCACTGCGCGTGATGGGTGGGTATCTCAGTCAGTCATCCTTGAGCCCCACCTCGAGTTCGGGCACCGGTCTGCCTTACGTGACCGAAGTGGATCCGGCCACCAATATCTCCAGCAACATCGGCATCTCCAATACATCTAGCCAGCTCTATCCATTCCAGTATTACAAACGTGGTTTCAAAGGTGATTTCAGCTGGAACATCGGCGACCACAAGCTCACGATCGGCGCAGAGCACTACAAGCACTACATCAACGACACCGCTGGAACCACGGAAGGTGGCGATTGGACTTATTACGACCGGCCGGGAACGTTGTTGGGGAACGGCTCGCCTGCGCCTGCAAATGGCCAGTACGTGCAGCAGTTCTACATAGCCAACGGTGGTGCGTTCAGCACGATCAACAAGGCGCTCTACGCTGACGACTACTGGCAGGTTGCCGATCGCTGGGTGGCCTACATGGGAGCGCGTTTCGACACGTTCATCAACAAGAACATCAATGGCCAGAATTTCCTGCGCATGCCGATCCTGTCGCCTCGACTGGGTCTGGCGTGGGACGTCAACGGGGACAGTTCGACCAAGCTGGGTGTCAATCTCGGCAAGTACGCCCTGGCCATTCCGTCCAGCGTCAACAACGGCGCCGCCGGTGCGGCGTATACGTGGTATCGGTACTACACCTACACCGGCATGGATCCGACGACCAAGGCACCCACCGGCCTCAGTCAGATCGGGCCGCAGGAGACCCTGGTCAACGGCCAGGCGCCCACGTATTACAACGTCGCCACCTCGAACATCAAGGCGCCATACCAGTATGAGTTCCAGGTGTACCTGCAGAAGAGCCTGGGTCCGAACTGGTCGTCCCTGGCCGAAGCAGGGTTCAGCCAGCTCAAGCGCATCATCGACGATGTCTGTTACGACCAGGGCATCACCGACTGGGCGCAGACGCACGGCTACCCGAATTACGTGGATGCCAGCGGCTGTCCGGAATTCAACCCCGGCATCGCACAGGTATTCACCCGCGACTACAACGGCGACGGCAAGCTGGAGCAATTGACCATTCCAGGCAGCGTGTTCGGACCTCCGCCGGCGCGCAGGTACGCGCACCTGACGCTGGAGCTCGCCCACCAACGCACGGCGGAAGAGCCTTACTTTGTCGACGTCAGTTATACCTGGGCGCATCTCTACGGCAACGACGACGGCCTGCTGAATCTTGGCGAGCGTACTGCCAGTGGCCCGGGTGAGCAGACTTATTGGGACTTTCCGGGGCTGATGGAATATGACCACGGCGACCTTGCCGGCGATATCCGCAATGCACTCAACATCAACGGTGTGTACTACTTCAGTTCCGGCCTGCGCGTTGGAAGCACGCTGGTCATGCACACAGGCGAACCGCTGAGCTGTATCGGCACTTATCCTGATGTCGACAATCCGGCCTCGCAGTACGGAGCAGGGAGCCACTACTGCAATGGCCTGCCAGCGCCGCAAGGCAATGCGGGAAGGCTGCCGTTCTTCTGGCAGTGGAATCTCGGCGTGGGTTACGACTGGGCCATCAACAAGGCGAACCACTTGAGCGTGGACCTGCAGGTGAAGAACGTCACCAACCGCATGGGGCGCATCGACTCCAACCAGATCTACGACCAAGGCAGCGTGCCAAGCAATGGCAGTCCGTGGCTGCTCAATCCTTCCTACGGGGCGGCGACATGGCAGGCCCCGCGCACCACGCAACTGGTAGTGCGTTACACGTTCCAGTAATGCATCGTGGCTTGCAAGTCACTTGGGCTCATTCGCGGTTGAAATGCCGCGAATGGGATTCCTAGGAACATCGCCTGTCGACAGGGATTCGAGACGCTTCGAGCTGCGCATGGCCCGAAGACTTTATGCGGGCCAGTGATGTCCTTGCTCGCCATGCCGTATCAGCGCTCATTTTGTTCCACTGTGGCATGTCGACATCGCATGCGCCGACAGTCGAGCCAATCAAATGAAGAGGTAACCATGTTTCACTTTCGTTCCAGTCCATCAGTTGTCAACGGCACAGCCGCAAACGCCATTTCGGAGCACCGGTCTGCGCGTATTCCACGCCTGGTTTTCTGCCTGCCCATGGCCCTGATGATCATGAGTGCCGCGCGTGCCGGCGGCAACGTAGCCACCGGAGAGCTCGTACTCCACCCCGGTGCGCCGGCCTTTGCCGAGCTGTCGGGCGCCGACCGTTTCGGCAATGCCGCGATCGAGGCGAGCTGGAAGGTCGATCAGCAGCATCTGACCGACATGGTCATCGTAGACCGCGTGCATCAGCAGTCGCTCAAGGTGCTGGCGCCGTTTGCGCTGGTCATGGCCGATGGCAAGCTCCTCCGTGCCGCCGACATGCGCCTTCTGGTCGCGCCGCACGCGCAGGCGCTGCCGGTGAGCGCGAACGCCTCGCGCCTGGCCGAACGTCTGCCCGGCACGTCGATCCAGGCCAGTTTCGGCGACGCCGATGGCCGTTTCCGGGTGGATTGGCAGCTGGTGCAGCGCGATGGCTCGCCTTACCTGCGCGAGCTGGTGTCGATCACCGCGCTGAAGCAGGGCGAGAAGATTGCCAAGGTGTCGCTGCTGGAAACGCAGGTCGCGGATGCCGAAGTCATCGGCGACGTGCAGGGCTCGCCGGTAACGGCCGGCGACGTCTACCTCGGCTTCGAGCATCCGTTGTCGGACAGCGAAGTGCGCCATGACGACGTCAAGCTGACCCTGGCGCGGCAGTTGTCGCTGGAGCAGGGCAAGACGATCGCTTACTCGGCGGTGATCGGCGTGGTGCGCGACGGCCAGATGCGGCGCGATTTCGCCGGCTACATCGAGCGCGAACGGGCCCATCCGTATCGCACCTTCCTGCACTACAACTCGTGGTACGACATCGGCTACTTCACGCCGTACACCGAGGCGCAGGCGCTCGATCGCATCAACACTTTCGGCGAAGAGCTGAGCGTCAAGCGTGGCGTAAAGCTCGATTCGTTCCTGTTCGATGACGGCTGGGACGATCGCAGCGGAAGCTGGAACTTCAGCAAGGATTTTCCGCGCGGTTTCGTACCGCTGCGCGAGGCGGCTGCCAAGTACGGCGCGGCACCGGGTGTGTGGCTGTCGCCGTGGGGCGGCTACAGCAAGCCGCAGCAGGAGCGCCTGCAGAACGGCAAGGCGGCAGGTTACGAGATCAACGAGGGCGGCTTCGAGCTGTCCGGTCCGAAGTACTACCAGCGCTTCCACGATGCGGTGATGGATCTGGTCAACAAGAACGGCATCAACCAGTTCAAGTTCGACGGCACCGGCAATGTCAGCAGTGTATTTCCCGGCAGCCGCTTCGACAGCGACTTCGCCGCGGCGATCCAGCTGATCGAGGACATCCGCAAGGACAAGCCGGGCACCTTCATCAACCTCACCACCGGCACCTATCCGTCGCCGTTCTGGCTGCGCTACGCCGATACCATCTGGCGCGACGGCTGGGACGACAGCGAAACCGGCGTCGGCAGCACGCGCGAACGCTGGATCACCTATCGCGATCAGCAGACCTACCAGAACATCGTGATCAAGGGACCGCTGTTCCCGATCAATTCGCTGATGCTCCACGGCATCATCTATGCGAAGGAAAACCACAAGCTCGATACCGACCCGGGTCACGATTTCGCCAACGAGGTGCACTCGTACTTCGGCACCGGCACCGAGCTGCAGGAGCTGTACATCACGCCGTCGCTGCTGAGCACGCAGGACTGGGACACGCTGGCCGAGGCGGCGAAATGGTCGCGCGCGAATGCCGACGTGCTGCGCGATACGCACTGGATCGGTGGCGATCCGGGGCGGCTGAATGTGTACGGCTGGGCCGCATGGTCGCCGGCCAAGGCGATCATCACGCTGCGCAATCCGGATGCGAAGCCGCAGCTGGCGGTGATCGACCTGCAGCGTCAGCTGGAGTTGCCGGCCGATGCGGCACGCCGGTTCAGCGCGCACAGCCCATGGCAGGCCGATGCCGGCAAGCCTGTGCTGGCGCTGGATGCGGACCATCCGCAGACGATCACGCTGGCGCCGTTCGAGGTGCTGACGCTGGAACTGACACCGGCGAAATCCGGTTTCTGAGTGCACTGGAGCTCGCGGCAGGCGGGGCGACTTCCGCCTGCCGCGAGCTTGTTGTTTGATCGACGAGAGTAGCCTCATGCTGCGACGGGATTTTCTGCGCCTGACGGCACTGGCACCGCTGGCTGCGCTGAGCACGCGCGGGCATGCCGTGCCGTTGTCATCCGGCATGCCGGTGGAGCAGTTCCCGGATGGTCGCGCGCACCGACTCGAGCTGAAGGCGCACGGCTTCATGCTGGACGGCAAGCCGCTGCAGATCCGCAGCGGCGAGATGCATCCGGCGCGCATGCCTGCCGAGTACTGGCTGCATCGCATCCGCATGGCGAAGGCGATGGGCCTCAACACGATTTCGATCTACCTGATGTGGAACCACCTGGAGCGCGAGCCTGGGGAGTTCGACCTGCATACGGGCAACCGGGACTTCGTCCAGTTCATCCGCCTGTGCCAGCGCGAAGGCATGTGGGTCTACCTGCGGCCCGGCCCGTATATCTGCGGCGAGTGGGATTACGGCGGCCTGCCGCCTTACCTGCTGCGCAAACCGGATATCCGCGTGCGCCGCAAGGACGATCCCGACTACATGGCCGCCGTGCGGCGCTACATCGACACGATCGCGCCGCTGATCCGCCCGCTGATGGCGTACAACGGCGGCCCCGTACTGATGCTGCAGGTGGAGAACGAGTACGCCTCGTTCGGCCATGATCTGGATTACCTCAAACAGTTGCAGGCGCTGTGGGAGGGGCACGGTATCCGCGGCCCGTTCACGATTTCCGATGACCTCGGGCAGCTCCAGGCGCAGAAGACGTATTTGCCCGGTGCCGCGCTCGGGCTCGACGGAGATGCCGATTTCGCCGCGGCGCAGGCGATCGCCGGCGAGGCGCCGGTGTGGGTGGGCGAAGGCTATCCGGGCTGGCTCACGCACTGGGGCGACCCGGACTTTCAGCGCGGCGATTACGCGGCGACGTTGCGCGAGCTGCTGCAACAGGGACGTTCGTTCAATCTGTATGTCGTGCACGGCGGCAGCAATTTCGGCTTCAGCGCCGGCGCCAACGCGACGGGCGACTATTCGCACTTCGAGCCGGTGATCACCAGCTACGACTACGGTGCGCCGATCAACGAACGCGGCGAAGCCACGCCCGACTATCACGCGTTCCGCGCGCTGCTTGCCGCGCATGCAACGCAACCGCTGCCCGAGGTGCCGGCGGCACCGCCCGCGATCCGCTTCGCGGCGATCGCACCGGTGGCGCATGCCTCGCTATGGGACAACCTGCCGGCACCCAGGGCCGTGAAAAAACCGCAGGCGAACGAGCTGCTGTTCGCGCAGGATCACGGCCTGGTGCTGTATCGCAGGAAGATCCACGCGGCAGCGGCCGCGCTGACGCTCGACAGCGTGCGCGATTACGCCACGGTGTTCCGCGATGGGCACTACGTCGATTGCGTTTCGCGCGTGCAGCACGCCAGGCTGCGCGCGGGCAACCGCGTCGAGCTGCCGGCCATCGTCGATGGCGAGGCTTCGCAGCTCGACATCCTCGTCGACAGTTTCGGTCACGTCGGTTACGGCCAGGCGATGGCGGATCGCAAGGGCATCGTCGGCAGCATCCGTCTCGACCATGACGAGCTCGAAGACTGGGACGCCTACAGCCTGCCGCTGGACGACGGTTATATCCGGCGACTGAAGCCGGTGATCACTGCACCGTCGCGCGCGGGCATCTTCTTCAAGGCGACCCTGCGACTCGACCGGCTCGGCGACAGCTACATCGACATGTCGGGCTGGGCCAAGGGCTATCTGTGGGTCAACGGCCAGCTGCTTGGCCGCTACTGGAACCTCGGCCCGCAGCAACGGCTGTACTGCCCCGCCGCATGGTTCCGCCATGGCCACAACGAGCTGCTGATTCTCGACCTGCACCAGACCGTCGCCGCGCCGATTCATGGCGCGACGACCTTGCATGCCTGACCGCGTCAGGCCTTGCCGTGGAACAGCTCGCGGCCAATCAGCATGCGGCGGATTTCATTGGTGCCGGCGCCGATCTCGTACAGCTTGGCGTCGCGCAGCAGGCGGCCGGCCGGGAACTCGTTGATGTAGCCGTTGCCGCCGAGCGTCTGGATCGCCTCCAGCGCCACCTGCACCGCATTGACCGAGGCATTCAGCAGGCATGCGGCCGGGTCGATGCGCGACTTCACGCCATTGTCGAACTGCTGCGCCACCATGTAGGCGAAGCCGCGCGAGCTCTGCAGCGCGGTATACATGTCGGCGATCTTCGCCTGCATCACGCCGAACGTGCCGATCGGCGCGTTGAACTGCTTGCGCTCGCGCACGTAGGGCAGGGCCAGATCGAGCGCCGCCTGCATCAGCCCGAGCGGGCCGCCGGACAGCACCAGCCGCTCGGTATCGAGGCCGCTCATCAGCACGCGCACGCCTTCGTTGACCTCGCCGACGATGTTCTCGTGCGGGATCTCGCAATCCTCGAACACCAGCTCGCAGGTGTTGGATCCGCGCATGCCGAGCTTGTCCAGCTTCTGTGCGGTCGAGAAACCCTTCATGCCCTTCTCGACGATGAAAGCCGTCATGCAGCGGCTGCCGGCGACGCGCGGCGCCGTGCGCATGTAGACCAGCAGCACGTCGGCGTCGGGGCCGTTGGTGATCCACATCTTCGAGCCGTTGGCGACCCACACGTCGCCATGTCTTTCTGCCTTGCAGGTCATCGAGCCGACCACGTCGGAGCCGGCGCCGGGCTCGCTCATCGCCAGCGCGCCGATGTACTCGCCCGTGCACATCTTCGGGATGTACTTGCGCCGCTGCGCCTCGTTGCCGTTGTGGAAGATGTTCTGCACGGCGAGGTTGGAGTGCGCGCCGTAGGACAGGCCGACCGAACCGGAGGCGCGCGAAATCTCCTCCATCGCCACCATGTGCGCGAGGAAGCCCATGCCGGTGCCGCCGTACTCGGTCGGTATCGTCATGCCGAGCAGGCCCATCTCGCCGAACTTGCGCCACAGGTCGGACGGAAACAGGTTGTCGTGGTCGATCTGGGTGGCGCGCGGGGCGATTTCCTTTTCCGCAAACGCATGCACGGTATCGCGCAGCAGGTCGATGTCTTCTCCGAGCGGAAACGGGCGCATCACGAACTCCTTGGTGTGCAGAGTGACGATTTTAGCCTACGCGCACAGGCCGTGCCGGCAGATGCCGCCGGCCAACAAAAAAGCCGCCAGGCAACTGGCGGCTTCTCTGTGACAGCGCGACTCGCTTACTGACCGCGCATGCGGCCCTGGAAGCGGGTGCCGTTGTTGCCCATGTGCGGCAGCTTGATCTTGCCGATCGCGTTGATGCGCTCCTCGGCCAGGCGGTCGGCGGCCAGGTAGGTCGGCACGTTCTGGGTCTTGCTGATCTCGAAGATGCGGCCCAGGTTGTAGTAGATCGTGCGCATCATGCGCATCGCGCGCTCGCGGTTGTAGCCGTCGATTTCCAGCGACACGTTCATCACGCCGCCGGCGTTGACCGCGTAGTCCGGCGCATACAGCACGCCGCGGCGCTGCAGCTCGTCGCCGATCTCGTCGGTGGCCAGCTGGTTGTTCGCCGCGCCGCAGATGATCTTCGCCTTGATGCGGTCGATCGTCTGCGCGTTGACGGTGCCGCCCAGCGCGCACGGCGAGTACACGTCGGCGTCGACGTCGTAGATCTCGTCCAGGCCCACCGCCTCGCAACCCAGCTCGTCCACGCAGCGCTGCACCGCATCCTTGTTGATGTCGGTGACGAACACCTTGGCGCCCTGTTCGCGCAGCAGCTTGATGAACTCGCTGCCGACGTGGCCGGCACCCTGCACGGCGAAGCTGTACTTGCCCACGTCCTCGTTGCCGTGCTTGAACTGCAACGCGGCCATCAGGCCCTGCAGCGTGCCGTAGGCGGTGAACGGCGACGGATCGCCCGAACCGCCATGCACCTGGTGCACGCCGGTCACGTATTCGGTTTCGCGGAACACGTATTCCATGTCGTTGACGTCGATGCCGACGTCCTCGGCGGTGATGTAGCGGCCGTTCAACGAGTTGACGAAGCGGCCGAACGCGCGGAACAGCGCCTCGGACTTGTCCTTGCTCGGATCGCCGATGATCACCGCCTTGCCGCCGCCCAGGTTCAGGCCGGCCACGGCGTTCTTGAAGGTCATGCCGCGCGACAGCCGCAGCACGTCGTTCACCGCCTCCTGCTCGGTCTTGTACGGCCACATGCGCAAACCGCCGAGCGCGGGGCCCAGCACCGTGTTGTGGATCGCGATGATGGCCTTCAGGCCGGCGTCCTTGTTGTGGCAGAACACGACTTCTTCGTGACCGGTCTTGGCGATGGTTTCAAAGATCATTGGAACGGTGACTCCATGATTTACGGTGCCGGAGGGCATCTACAGATGAGCGGCGGAGGGGATGCAGGGAACCCGCCGGGATATGGAAACAGCGAAAACTGATCGCCCCGACCGAAGCCGGGGCGATGAATCTAAAGCGTCAAGTTTAATACGTCGTGTCGCGAGCGGATGTCGCGACGCAGCAAGTCGGCGGCGTATGGAAAGCACGCATCCGCGAAAAGCTGCGCATGACGGGGTCGAATGAGCGGCGGCTCAGAGCTCCAGCCATCTGCCCGGACGGAAATGCCAGCCGTCGCGATGCTGTTCCCAGCGCGCATCCACATAGCGATAGCCAGGCTTCTCAGGTTCCCAGTGGCCAGGAACCGCGACAAAGTCATGACCGTCCCACCGATAAAAGCTGTGGATCCAGACGTAGCCGCGACGCAGTTGAACCGCCTCGATCACAAACGGTGGAGGTGCCCGCGGTGCCACCACGTCGTTCGCGTAAGTGCGGTACAGCAGGGGATGGTGGACGACGGGTTGTCCCTGCGCGGGCTGCTCGGCGCAGCCGGTGGCGCATGCAGTGACGCCAGCCAGCAAGGCAAGGGCTACGAAGCGGTAAAGCATGAATGCAGTTTCCTGTGCGAGGAATGATCAGGCCGGTGCCGCAAAGTCTAACGCGCAGGAATCGATCCTGGCGTCACGGCAAATCATTACGGCCAATATGGAAACGCCCCGTCAGACGGGGCGTTTCCTGCAGATCGAACGTGGGTATCAGCCGGCAACCCAGACGCCGACGCGCCAGTGCCAGCCATCACGGCGCTGTTCCCAATGCGGGTGCACGTAGTGGTAGCCGGGACGCACTGGTTCCCAATGGCCACGCTCGGCCACATAACGGCGGCCGTCCCAGCGCCAGTAGCCATGCGCCCAGATAAAGCCAGGGCGTCGTTCCACCACGTTTTCGACAAACATCGGCGGTGGTGGCTGCGGCGCCACTACCTCCACATAGGCTGGGGCAGGGCGTGGCCCGTAGACCACGGGGCGCGCCGGTTCCACCACGCAGCCGGCGGCCAGCGCGGTCACGGCAACAAGGGAGGCGAGAGCGACGAGACGAATGGACATGGCAGGTATGTTCCAGATTCGGATTGATGGGAAGTTGCGTCGTTAGTGTGGCTTGCGCGGAAGCTGCTGCGACAGCCGTCGATCATTCGCAGGTTGTTGCGCGTTCAGCGGCCCCAGTAGCCCTGGTGGAAACGCCAGCCGCCGCGGCCGTGCACCCAGTAAGCCGGGCGGTAGTGATAGCCGGGACGCGCACGCACCCAGTAGCCGCCGGCCCACACGTGGCGGTGGCCGTCCCAGCGCCAGTAGCCCGGCGCCCAGACGTAACCGACGCGCGGCGGCGGCACGCGTTCGAAGCGCGGTGCCGGCGGCGCGATGCCGATGCCGACGCCGATCGAAACCTGTGCCGCGGCCGGCGGCGCGTACAGGGCGCCGGCACAAGTCAGGCCGAGTCCGGCAAGCAGGGCCAATTTCAGGGGCAGGCTGTTCATGGTCGATCTCCGTGGTTACCGCTTCGCGCGGCTGTGGTGACGATAACGAGGTGGAGCGGTGCCTGTTGACCGTCTGCCGCGAGCCCGTTCAGGTTCCGGCCGGGAGCGGCGCGGAAGTCGGTGCGCAGGAGGCCGAGAGCCCGCCCCATGGCGGCAAGGCGGTGCCCTTGAAAAGAACGAACGATCGTGCTATTTATTCGCCATGACCACCACCCCGGCTACCGGCAAACGAGCATCCACCCGCGACCTGATCCTCGGTCACGCCTATGCGCTGGCCCGCAACGATGGCGTCGAGGGTTTGTCGATCGGCACGCTGGCGGCCGGCGTGGGCATGTCGAAAAGCGGCGTGTTCGCCCATTTCGGTTCACGCGAGGAGCTGCAATTGGCCGTGCTGGATGCTGCAGCGCAGCGTTTCGCGGCCAGGGTGCTGCTGCCGGCGTTGAAACAGCCGCGCGGCCTGCCGCGCCTGCGCAGCATCGTCGCCAACTGGTTTGCGTGGACGTGCGAACACCAGAGCGGCTGCGTGCTGTCGTCCGCCACCAGCGAATACGATGGACGAAATGGTGCGCTGCACGATAAAGTGGTCCAGCAAGCGGCGGGTTGGCGCGGTGAACTGCGCAAAGCGATCGCGCAGGCCATGGCGGCAGGCCATCTGCGGCCGGATACCGACACCACCCAGCTCGCGTTCGAGATCAACGCCCTGATGCTCGGCCTGCAGCACGATGCCGGGTTGTTCGGGTTCGACGAGGCCCGCCAGCGCGCCGCGCAGGCCTTCGAGCGGCTCTGGCGCAGCTGGCAAGTCTGAGGAACGCGCTGATGTCCTCCAAATCCTCCATCGCGGTCAATCGCCCCGGTTTGGCGGCCCGCTTCAAGCTGGGCACCGTGCGCGCCGGTTTTGCGCTCGGCGGCCACCTGGCCCCGCAGCACACCGTGAACCGTGCCGCGCGCCTGTTCGCCACGCCGTTCGCCAGCAGCCGCACCCGCGCGCAGGCGGTGCAGGGCGACGACGAGATGCAGCGCGGCCAGCTGCACGTCAACGGCGAAACCATCGCCACCTATGTCTGGGGCGATCCGGTGGCACAGCCTTACGCGCTGCTGGCGCACGGCTGGTCCAGCTTCGGCCTGCGTTTCCTGCCGTGGGTGGCGCAGCTGCGCGCGCTCGGCTACGCCGTGGTCACCTTCGACCAGCCCGGCCACGGCTACAGCAGCGGCAAGCTGTGCACCCTGCCGGAATTCACCGACACCGTGCACGCCGTCGGCCAGTACTACGGCGAAGCGGCGCTGGCGATTGGCCACTCGCTCGGCGGCGCCGCGGTCGCCCTGGCGCAGGACGAGGCCTGGCGTGCCCGCAAGCTGATCCTGGTGGCGCCGGCGATCGACATGGCCGCCGCGGCCGGCCGTTTCTTCCGCTTCGTGCATCTGGGCGAAAACCTGCGCGAGGCGTTCTACCTGTGGCTGCTGCGCCGCACCGGCGTCAGCGTCGAGCAGCTGCAGGTGCATCGCCATCTGCCCGCGCTGGGCTCGCCCGGCCTGATCGTGCACGACCTCGACGATGAAGACGTGCCGTGGGGCGAGGGTGAGCGTTACGCCCAGTACTGGCCGGGCGCGCGACTGTTCACCACGCAGGGGCTTGGCCACCGCCGCGTGCTCGATGCGCCCGAGGTGATCGATGCGGCGCTGGCGTTCGTTCGTGGCGAAGAAGTGGGCACGCGGGTGGTCGGCAGCCCGAACCTGTCGCTCTGCGTGTAGGTCTCCCGTCGCACCTTGCCCTATTGCCGTCATCCCGGCGCAGGCCGGAGGAGTTTTTCAACAGCGAAGCTGGTCATCGCTTTTCCTCCTCCACCGTTCAAATGCGATCCCGGCCTGCGCCGGGATGACCTGTCGGCAGGCCCAGAACGGCGCACTCCCCGGCGATCCACTAGAATCGTGCAGTTCAAGCACACGATGTCCGGAGTCGCCATGAGTTCCCCCGCCAAGCACGTCCCCGCCGGCGCCATGCAGGCTGAAGCCACGCCGCTGCGCTTCGTCACCGCCGCCAGCTTGTTCGATGGCCACGATGCGGCGATCAACATCATGCGCCGCATCATCCAGTCGCAGGGCGCGGAGGTGATCCACCTCGGTCACAACCGCTCGGTGGAAGACGTGGTGCGCGCCGCGCTGCAGGAAGATGCCGACGCGATCGCGCTGTCGTCCTACCAGGGTGGCCACGTCGAGTACTTCAAGTACATGGTCGACATGCTGCGCGAGCGCGGCGCCGGCCATATCCGCGTGTTCGGCGGCGGCGGCGGCACCATCACGCCGGAAGAGATCAAGGAGCTGCAGGCCTACGGCGTCGAGCGCATCTACCACCCGAACGACGGCATGAAGCTCGGCCTCACCGAGATGATCGAGGACGTGATGCAGCGCGCCGGTTCCGCCGCGACGAAGCGCGCCGAGTCCGAAACCAGCACCGTGCCGAAAGTCGACATCGACGACGAGATCTCGATTGGCCATATGCTCTCGGCGATCGAGGAAGGCAAGCTCAGCGCCGCCGAGCTCGAACACCAGCGCAAGCAGTGGAAGCTCGCCGGCAAGCACACGCCCGTGCTCGGCCTCACCGGCACCGGCGGCGCCGGCAAGTCGTCGGTGGTGGACGAGCTGCTGCTGCGCTTCCTGCACGCGTTCCCGCAGATGCGCATCGCCGTGCTCGCAGTCGATCCCACGCGTCGCCGTTCGGGTGGCGCGCTGCTCGGCGACCGCATCCGCATGAACTCGTTGCGCAGCCATCGCGTCTACATGCGCTCGATGGCCACGCGTCGCCAGCACGCCGCCACCAGCATCGTGCTGCACGACTGCATCGATTTCCTGAAGAGCCAGCCGTACGACCTCGTCATCGTCGAGACCGCTGGCATCGGCCAGAGCGATTCGGAGATCGTCGACCTGGTCGATTTCCCGGTCTACGTGATGACCAGCGAATACGGCGCGGCCAGCCAGCTCGAAAAGATCGACATGATCGACTTCGCCGAGCTCGTCGTGCTCAACAAGTTCGACAAGCGCGGCGCCGAAGACGCGCTGCGCGACGTGCGCAAGCAGTGGAAGCGCAACCGCACCGCCTTCTCGCTGAAAGACGAAGACGTGCCGGTGTATCCCACCATCGCCAGCCAGTTCAACGATCCGGGCGTCACCTGGATGTTCTCGAACCTGTGCCGCCTGATGCGCGACAAGCTCAAGCTGCCGGAAGAGAAATGGTCGCCGCAGCTCGACACCACGCTGAAGTCGCCGCGCGCCACCGTGCTGATCCCCGGCAGCCGCGTGCGCTACCTCGCCGAGATCGCCGAGCAGGGCCGCAGCATCAACAGCGGTATCGAGCACCAGGCTGAGTACGCCAGCAAGGCGCAGCACTACTACGAGGCGCTGAGGGAACTGGGCGACGACAAGCTGCCACGTCCGCTGGAGCTGTACAGCAGCGCGGATCTGCACGCTACCTCGCTCCACCCTGTGGGAGCGACTTCAGTCGCGACCGGGCAGGGCGAAAGCGTCGCGGCTGAAGCCGCTCCCACAGAAAAGCATATGGTCGATCGCTCCCTGCTGCTCCTCCGCCAACGCTACAACGCCGCCCTGAAAGAACTCAGCCACGAAGCCATCCACCAGCTACGCGAGTGGCCGGCGCTGTACAAGTCGGTTACCGCCGACGTCAACGAATACAAGGTGCGCGACAAGGTCATCCGCGTCGAGAACTACCGCGACTCGCTCAGCCACCAGAAGATTCCGAAGGTGGCGCCGCCGAAGTCGAAGGACTGGGGCGAGCTGGTCAGCTTCCTCGGTCGCGAGAACCTGCCGGGCCATTACCCGTACACCGGTGGCGTGTATCCGTACCGCCGCAGCGGTGAGGATCCCACGCGCATGTTCGCGGGTGAAGGCACGCCCGAGCGCACCAACCGCCGCTTCCATTACCTCAGCCAGGGCGGTGCCGCCACGCGCCTGTCCACCGCGTTCGACTCGGTCACGCTGTATGGCGAGGACCCCGCGCCGCGCCCGGACATCTTCGGCAAGATCGGCAACTCCGGCGTCAACATCGCCACCCTGGACGACATGAAGAAGCTGTACTCCGGCTTCGACCTCAGCGCGCCCAGCACCTCCGTCTCCATGACCATCAATGGCCCCGCGCCGATGATCCTGGCGATGTTCATGAACACCGCGATCGACCAGAACGTCGAGAAGTACCTGCGCGCAGACGAGACCCGCTGGGCCGCCGCCGAAAAGAAGATCGCGGCGATCTACAAAAACGTGCAGCGCCCGCAGTACCACGGCGAACTGCCCAAGGGTAACGAAGGGCTGGGCCTGGGCCTGCTTGGCGTCTCCGGCGACGAGCTGGTGGATGCGGAGACCTACGCGCGCATCAAGACGGAAACCCTGCAGGCGGTGCGCGGCACCGTACAGGCCGACATCTTCAAGGAAGACCAGGCGCAGAACACCTGCATCTTCAGCACCGAATTCGCGCTGCGCATGATGGGCGACATCCAGCAGTACTTCGTCGACAACAAGGTGCGCAACTTCTACTCGGTGTCGATCTCCGGTTATCACATCGCCGAAGCCGGCGCGAACCCGATCAGCCAGCTCGCCTTCACCCTCAGCAACGGCTTCACCATCGTCGAGTACTACCTCGCGCGCGGCATGAGCGTGGACGACTTCGCGCCCAACCTCAGCTTCTTCTTCTCCAACGGCATGGACCCGGAGTACACCGTCATCGGCCGCGTCGCCCGCCGCATCTGGGCGCGCGCCATGCGCGAGCGCTACGGCGCCAGCAGCCGCAGCCAGATGATGAAGTACCACATCCAGACCTCCGGCCGTTCGCTGCACGCGCAGGAGATCCAGTTCAACGACATCCGCACCACGCTGCAGGCGATGTACGCGCTGTTCGACAACTGCAATTCACTGCACACCAACGCTTACGATGAAGCGATCACCACGCCTACCGAGGAGAGCGTGCGCCGCGCGGTGGCGATCCAGATGATCATCAACAAGGAGCTTGGCCTCAACTTCAACGAGAACCCGTGGCAGGGGAGCTACGTGGTCGACACGCTGACTGACCTGGTCGAGGAGGCGGTGTACAAGGAGTTCGAGGCGATCAGTGAGCGGGGCGGGGTGCTTGGGGCGATGGATACGATGTATCAGCGTGGGAAGATTCAGGAAGAGTCGATGTATTACGAGCACAAGAAGCATGATGGGTCGTTGCCGCTGATCGGGGTCAACACGTTCCTGCCGAAGGATCATGGTGGGGAGATTGCTACCGAGATCGAGTTGATTCGCTCCACCGAAGAAGAGAAGGGGCAGCAGATCGCCAATGTGAAGCGCTATGGGGAGGCGCGGAATGCGCTGGCCTCAGACAGCCTCAAGGTGCTGCAGGTGACGGCGCGCGATCGGCGCAATGTGTTCGAGCAGCTGATCGAGGCGGTGAAGTACAACTCGCTGGGGCAGATTTCGCATGCGTTGTATGACGTGGGCGGCGAATACCGTCGCAATATGTAGCCAGGTCCCGCCTGGTCGAGCAGAGACATCCGCGCGCTGTTGCGCGCGCAGCGTGGCCGGCTCAACATGCAGGAAGTGCAGGGCTACTCCGCGCTGTTCGATCGCCAGGGGATGCTGGATGAACTGTTCGCCGAAATCGCCAACTTCAAAGCGTGAAGTTGGCCGCGAGCCGCTGGCCGGTAGCGATGTGCTGGACGCCGTGCAGGCGGGCAGAGGCGATCTGTCGGATTGGGTGGAGTTGATGGAGGCGGTGGAGGCGTTCTGCCCGGTGTGGCCGAAGGGGAAACACCCGATGGCGGAGCAGTTCGAGTTCAAGCTTTGAAGAACACAAAGGGCGGGATTTAACTTCCTCCGTCCCGTTTTTCGGAGTGGTGCGACCGCCCGCACTCGAGCATCTGCGAAAGGTGCGATGGCTTCGTGTTGGACGATATCGCTTAATTTGCCGGTTTATTTGCGGGAATCCAGGGAGAACAGGCATGCAGAGCTACAAAAGTCAGATCCGATCCAGCACCATTAATGGCTTGAAAGACAAGGTTTCCCGGAAAAACTACGGGAAATACCTTTTGAAAGTCAATCTAGCCAATCTCCGTGCACTCAAAGGCCAAATCGTAACTTTTGACTTTCCGGTTACGGCCATCATTGGGCCTAATGGTGGCGGCAAAACGACCATATTGGGGGGCTGCTGCGACCGCATACGCGTCGGTAAAGCCACGCCAGTTCTTCTCCAAGAGCGGCAAGTTTGACGAGAGCATGTCTGACTGGAGAATTGAGTACGAACTAATAGACCGAAACATCAGTCGAAGTGACACAGTTCGGCGCACTGCTGCTTTTCACAAGAGCAAATGGTCGCGCGACGCGGTGGAAAGGACGACAGTTGTACTGGGTGTGTCTCGAACTGTCCCTGCGAACGAGCGAAAGGAACTTCAGAAATGTGCATCCGGAACTTTCACGGTTTCAGCAGATAAAGTGGGTGCAATTCAACAGCCGGTCGCTGATGCGGTGCAAAAAATTCTCGGCAAGAGTATTGCCGAATACTCACAAATCAGGATTGATTTGACAGGTCGCGTATCCCTACTTACAGGGGCAACAGACGATGGAACAAAATACTCTGAATTTCATTTCGGCGCGGGCGAATCAAGCATCATTCGAATGGTGATGGAGATCGAAGTTGCGCCAGAGAACAGTCTTGTTTTGATCGAAGAAATCGAGAATGGTCTGCACCCGGTAGCTACAGTACGGCTCGTTGAGTATTTGATCGAGGTGGCGGATCGGAAAGCGATCCAAACAATTTTTACAACCCATTCTAATGACGCCCTGCTGCCGCTTCCTCCTGAGGCAATATGGGCGTCTATCAATGGCAACGTATTTCAAGGCAAGCTTGACATTTCATCTCTTCGAGCTATTACAGGCCAGATCGAGGCGCAATTAGCGGTGTTTTGTGAAGACGACTTCGCCGCAGCGTGGATCAGGTCGATGCTACGAGCCCGTGCCAACATCCAGATTGAGCAGATCGAAGTGCACGCAATGGCCGGTGACGGGACTGCCGTGACGATCAACCGGCATCACAACCTAAATCCTGCGACGCGCTTTCCTTCTGTCTGCATCATTGATGGTGACTCTCGGCAGGACGAAAGCGGGCCGAACAAGGTATATCGGTTGCCTGGCGAGTGCCCTGAAGCTTACGTCTTCGATCGCGTACTTGAGGCCGAAAGTACGAGCGCTCGACTCGCGATTCGGCTGAGCCAGCCCTTCGCGGAGGCTTCCCTGCTCATTGAACGACTGCGGGAAATCCGCAGGACCAACCGCGATCCGCATGTACTTTTCAGTCAGGTTGGAGAGGTGCTTGGCTTCATACCCATAGAATCTGTCCAAGAGGCTTTCTTTACAACGTGGGGCGAGGCTTATCCTGACGAAGCCAGCGAAGTAACGAACAATATTTGCGCTCTTCTACCAGCTGAGGTTGTCGATTTTCCGGGCGGATTAAAGGAGCACAAATGACTAGTGGACTGGTGCCTATGCCCAACGCCGATTTAGTTCAGGCATCGGATGTTCCTGCCCTTCTAACGCAAATTAGGCCGGCATGGAGAGCGAAGAACCTCATAAGTCGAGTGCATGTACTGCTAAGCGTTGATCCGAGTAGCGCTTGCCAGCGTCTCTTCAACGCCGCAATTCATGACTTGAGAGAGAAGGTCACCGTCATCGGTGTAGATCTAGCAAGCGAAGCAGCGAAGCAAGGCTCGCTACCGCCGATCAGCAAGCCTAATGACATAGAAAACTACTCGACTGCAAAGCTTATTGACTTAGCCTACGGTATTGGCCTTTTGTCGCGACCAGAGTGGCGTCGTCTCCATCGTTGTTACGAAATCCGACGCGATTTGGAGCATGAAGACAATGAATATGAAGCTGGCCTTGAGGACTGCGTATACATATTCAAGACCTGCATTGAGGCTGTCCTCTCACGGGATCCTATCCACGTGCTGCGTGTTACGGAGGTAAAGCAGATAGTTGAAAGCTCTACCGCTGTCGCACCTTCTAATGAGCTTCTTGATGACTACAGAATGGCCCCGCACCCGAGGCAGGAGGAGATTCTTAAGTTCCTCACGTCTGTGGCGCTTGATAGATCACAGTCGGACCTCGTGCAGCAGAATGCTTATGCCATGATCATGGCGTTTGAGGCAGCTACAGCTGATCCCGTTAAACTTAGCATCGCCGGATTTCTTCAATCACGTATTGGGCGCGGTGGCATCGACAAGCGCACCGCTAGAGTGGCTCATGCGCTCGGCGCCTTTCCCTACCTTCGGCAGGCACAGCGCGCTGACTTCTTTAATCTGCAGTTCGCTCAAATGGAGCAGATCGGATATCACTGGACAGAATTCAATCAGCATGGCGAGCTGCTTCGCAGCTTCAAGGAATACGGAGCATTCGCACACTGTCCGCCGGAGCCTAGACAACGTATCCTCAAATGGCTTGTCCTTCTCTATGTCGGGGAGGCTGGCGGAAGAACTAGCTACGGCAATGTGAGGAATGTGTTCTATAGCAACAGCGGGGCACCTATTGCCGCAGAAATCATTAGCGAGCATGCGGTTACCGTTCGCGATGATCTCGTAGCCCTTCGCTCAGATTCTGATGTGGCGCGCCGGCTAAATAACACGCACCTTGCGAGACGTTATGAGTCTTTAATTGATCTTCTCGTCGAGGATTGAACGCAACAAGTAGGTTTTCCGGTCCACCAGTGAGGATTTGTAGCGGCCTCCCCACAATGAAAAACAGAGACGAAACCGGGACGGAGGAAGTTAAATGCTTTCGGGCTTGTCTTGGGAATAAAGGGGACGTGGCTAATTAAGCCTCGTCCTTCGCGCGAGTCAGCCTTGGCCGCCCACGCGGGCGGCACGTGGCAGGGCGTCCCAGGGTAGTTTCCACCATTCGCTGGAAGCGCTCATCGCCGAGCGCACGCTCCTGACGGGCATATGCGCGGAGGTGTTGCAGGTCATCCGGCGCGATGCCTGCGTCCAGCCATTGTCTGTAGGCGTGTGCGCGTTCAGCTTGGTCGTGTCCCATCGCGAGGTAGAGCGGGTGAGGTGTGATGAGCGGATCGCGTGCGCGGGCCAGGTGCGTGTGTACGCTAGGCGGAAACCGGGACGGAGGACGTTAAATGACATGGTTTTCGCGCACCATGGACTTAACGTCCTCCGTGCCGGTTTCCATCCCGGTTTCAAAAATTTCTCTGACTGTTTCGCCGCGTTTCTACAAATTTAGTTGAAGGGGGAGCCATGAAGGGATTGATTAGGATATTTTTGAGACTCTTTCTAGTGCTCGGCTCTACGCAGTGTCTGGCTCAAAAAGCAGATTACGAATTGATGCCCAAGAAGGTGCTCCTTCAGATGACGACTGTTAACGTTCTCATTCCACAAGCGCGTAGCCAGCAAGCGGACTTTCAATCCGCGATTGGCGAAGCTATGGCCAGCCGGGTTGCTAGTTGCGAATTGCGTCATTTGGAGGGCACCACTACTGATAGCGAAGCGAGAGTTCTCTATTTCACTTGGGGTGCTGGTCAAAAGCGGGAGAAGGAAGAAGTGGTCGCCAAGTTTGGCAACGATGATTACACATCGGCAATAGCCAAATATGTCGATGCTGTGTCGGATTGTTTGGAGGAGACGATTCTTCTTAAGAAGAAACTGTTGGAGATTGCGCAAGCTAGTCCGTAACCAACCGAACGGTGTTAAAACCTCAGGGACGGAGGAAGTTAAGTGCTTTCGGGCTTGTCTTCGTCTCGCCTCGGTCGCCCCGGCCGTCGCACGTTCACCGGGCGGCCCAAGGTCTTTTCCGCCATGGTCTGAAAGCGTTTGCTTCCAAAGGCGCGCTCCTGCTGCAGGTGCTGGCGAATGGCGATCAGCTCGTCTTTGCTCACGCCTTGCTCGAGCCACGTTCGATACGCTTCGGCGCGTGCCTGTGGCGTCGTCCCCATCTCGATGAAACAGGGGTGAGGTGTCACCAGTGAGTCTTCGCAAAGTGCCAGGTTGGCGTGCACGCTAGACCAGTGGTGATGTTCGGGTCTCTCGACCATCGCGGCACGCACCGGATTGAGCTCGATATATCGATACGCGGTGAGCAGGTAGCGATCCGAGTCGACCAAGCAGGACTTGAAGCGTCCTTCCCACAGCGTTCCGCTGCGTCGATGGCGACGATTGAAGGCAGTGACGTAAGCCTGACCCAGTTGACGCATGGCCAGCGATACTTTGCCAGAGGTGTCGGAGCTGACGAGCAGATGCACATGATTGCCCATCAGCACATAGGTGTGGATGCACAGGCCGTGTCTTGCTGCACTCTCGCCCAGCAGACGCAGATAGTGGCGGCGATCTTCGTCATCCAGAAAAATGGCGCAGCGATTGACGCCGCGCTGCGTGATGTGGAGCGGTATGCCGGGGATCTCCAGGCGAGCTTGGCGAGGCATGGGCGAACCGAATCGTCGGGGGAACCCAGTGTCCGTGCGGTGAGTCGCGCGCGATATCGGGAATGCAGGGTGGGTCGCGTGGGCAATGGGCCGGTTTTCGTGTCGCTTAACTTCCTCCGTCCCGGGTTCGTAACGTCTTGCGTTATATGACGGTTAGCGTTATGGTTTCTTCGTGATCAGGAACTTTGCCGACAAGGAAGCGGAAAAGATCTGGGGCGGCGTACCTTCCCGGCGACTGCCTGCCGACATCCAGTCCGTGTCCCGTCGCAAGCTACGCATGCTCGGCAATGCTTTCACGCTTGAGGATCTGCGAGTTCCGCCGGCCAACCGTCTTGAAGCGCTCAAGGGCAGTCGAAAAGGCCAGTACAGCATCCGCATCAACGATCAATGGCGTATCTGCTTTCGCTGGGTCGACGGTGATGCTCACGACGTAGAGATCGTCGATTACCACTGACGCAAACGAGTCAACCATGAAGACGTTGCCCAACATCCATCCCGGTGAAATTTTGCTCGAGGAGTTCCTTACTCCCATGGGCATCAGCCAGAACGCGCTGGCGCGTGCCGCCGGCGTGCCGCCTCGTCGTATCAACGAGATCGTGCTCGGCAAGCGTGGCGTCACGGCGGATACAGCCGTGCGCCTCGCCGCTGCATTGGGCACCAGCGAGCGATTCTGGCTCGGCCTGCAGGCGGACTTCGATTTGGAAGAGGCGCATCGGGTGCTAGGCAAGACGGTCGAACAGATCGAGCGTATTGCGGCGTGAGGATTCTGCGAGACCTCTACGGTGAGCAAAACAGGGGTCAGACTCTGAGGTTTCCCCACGTTTTCATGCGGGCACACCCAGTTGATTGAGCAGTTTCGTACTGGGATATCGGAGTGGGTCAATGAGCTCACTCAATCGCGCACAACTCCATTGCCTAACGAGCGCTTCGCGCCCCAAGCGCATAACCGAGTAGAGCCGCCGTTTCGACCGGAACGGTGTCAACCATTGGTCGATGCCACTCGCTTCGCAGGCCATGCCGACCAGCCAAGTGGCAAACGCCGTCAAGGTGCTGAGCAGGAGCAATACCGCGATACGCTCGCCCTTGCGTGTAAGGCTGTCCTCGAAAGCGTGCCCGTATCGAACGTCGGTGGTTGTGGATGACGAAGCCATGAGTGCTTAATTAAGGCGATTATGCACTTCTTGACTTTAAGAAACGACCCCGAGTAGGCTCAAGGCAACAGGCCGGCATTTCTCAAGTTCTACGATTGTTCTTTTTGTTCGTCGTGCTCAGTAGTGTTTCCACCTTCACACATGGCCAAGTTCGAGAAACTATCCAAGGGGGTGACTCCATCATTGGTTCGCTTCAAACGAAATTTAGTGAAGCAGCGCCTGCCGAAAGTATCGGAATAGTCAATTCTTCCCCATATATAGATGGCTTTTTTACTCGCTGCGATCTCGTCGTAAACAGCTTGCGGAAGAACCCCGTTGCTACTAACGGGTACTTTAAAGTCAAATCCTGGGGGCAAAATTCCTCTAGCACTCGTCCCATCATGAATGAGGGTGGAAAGGTTAGGAGTAAGAGATATTTCTTGGGCGCAAATATCCACCCATATACGGACATCATATGCTGGGGTTTGCCCAAAATTTTTAATAGGTATCTGAGCAGTGACTTTTTTTTCAGCGTATATGGAGTTAATGCTTACGTCACTGATGTGTACATACGCTCTAAGCTGCCGTTGAGAAGTCGCTTGGGCATCCGTGGAAAGTTTTCCTGTAATTTTCCAGAGATTGAATGTGTAACGAGCAAGAAACCCTGTTCCTATAACGAGCGCGAGGGTAATGAAAGCCATGGCAAAAGTGGCCCACCCTACAAGACGTTCATAAAACGAGGACTTTTTTTTGTCCTGTCGCTCCTCTGTATGGGCATCTTCATCTGCCTTAGTGCGGACAATTTCTACAAGGGTCGGAACTTTAGCGGCAGCTTGTATCTCGCCGCTGGTGGCCTTATTGGCCTCGCCGGATTGTGTTTGCTTATGTTGAACGCCTTCAGCTGGAGCTGGGACTGGTGGCTGTGAAAACGCCATTTCACACCAGAACAACATCAGTACCGCAATCCATACGCGCATGTTCAGCACCCCTGAATGGCCGCTTGGAAAATATCAGGGTTCTTGCGGTTGTTGTAACGGAACTGGAACTCGGCGACGTACAGCGGAAGATATTTGGTGCTGACCTTGTGATAGGACCCCATGATGCCGCGCTTGAACAACGACCAGAAACCTTCAATGGTGTTGGTGTGAATGGCGCCCACCACGTACTGCCCTGCGGTGTGGTTAACGACGCCGTGCGGATAGTCCAGACCCAACGGCGCATAGCCCCCGTGGGTGTCAGTGCAGAGCAGGCTGACATCAGCCGACACCGTTTCCCGGACAAAGCGCGTCAGGGCTTCACCGTTGGCCTTCTGGATCACGCGAGCAACGACGTTACCTTTACGACGAACGGCGCCGATCACAATGGCTTTGCCTGTACCACCTGTGCCGCCAGCGGAACCCGTACCACCGGGACCGCCACGCTTGTCCTTGTGCCGGTTCTTGGCTTTGCCCCCCACGTAGGTCTCATCCACTTCGACGATGCCCATAAGCTTCTGGAAGTCTTCGTCGGCCATACCGGCGCGGATGCGATGGCACATGCTCCATGCGGTACGGTAGGAGCCAAAGCCGAGCAAGCGATGAATCTGCAAGGCGCTGACGCCTTTCTTGCTGATGAGCATCAGGTGGATGACCTGAAACCACTGGCGCAGACCTTTGTTCGTGTTCTCGAAGATCGTGCCGACCGTTACGGAAAAGCGATAGTTTGTGGCGTCGCCAGCGCAGTCATTGCAAAGCCAGTGATACAGCATCGTGCCGTGTGCCTTGACGCCGAGGCTTCCACACTTAGGGCAGCACACGCCAGTCGGCCAGCGCATCGCCACAAGGTACGCCTTGCAAGCGTCGTCATCGGGGAACATTTCCTCAAACTGGCGCAGCGTCAGCTGATGGATGGGCGGGTTCTTTTGCTTCGTGGCCATGATCTTTCCCCTGAGTGCGAGGCTAGTTTTTCATGAACCAGATCAAAAGTCAAGAAGTGCATAATCGCCTTAATTAACGTGTCCGAAAAATCCGGGCCACCTCAGAGTGCACTTTTTTCTAGGTCGACGCCTTGGAAAGTCGACTCTGATCGCCGGTTTTGGGCGCTCTCTCGGCGAGGCGAGCCGTCTCTCGCGTTGTTTGACCGGATGGCCGCGGCAATATGAAACCGTGGGAAAAGCTCAGCCTCCGTCCCGCTTTTCGAGACGCACCTACTCGGTGGTGGCAGGCAGGATGCCTTCCCGGTGCGCAAGGTGCTCGATGTCGATGTTTTCGAAAGCGCACAATTCCGCCATGGCTGTTTCCATCAATGCGCGAGCGTGCCCGGTCACGCGGGCAAGCATGGCATGGACTTTGGCATCGTCCGCGTTGCGGTTCTTGCAGTCATGGGAGTAGTTCTCGAAGGCGTTGAGGGCCAGCACAAGGTCAGCAACTTGATTGGGGCACTCGCAATCGACGGTGGAAATGATTTCCTGCAAATTGGCCAGTTGTACGTCGTCGAAACGGCGCTGCGGGGCCGGCCCAGCGGGCAGTTTCCCTGCAGGCACAGTGGGTTCGGGTGCTGGTTCCGGCTTGTCCAGCAGGCTGCGCACGATCAGGTGGACCAGGTTAGCGCGCAGGGCGCGCACACTGATTGGTGCCCGCAGCACGTGCCTTCCTTTTCCCCGGAGGGCCTCGATGAGATCCCATTTGGCGAAGGCATACACAATCATCGTCAACTCGGGCTTGACGGCGTCCTCAATCGCCTTCACCTCGCTCTCTGGGGAACTGCCAAGCAAGGCGAGGTCGAGTACCACCACGCGTGGACTTATGTTTTGAAGGCCTTTCCGAAAGGTCTCCAGATCCGATGCCTTGAGCACGACTTCCAGATGACGGCTTTCCTCGGGCGGATCCTGTTCCATGTAGATCGGCAATATCTGATGCAGTATCGCGAGCTTGACCACAAATAGATCCTCGAAGCGGAAGTGGAGCAACGTCGCCCGACCACAAGAAGCTGCAGGACGCCCAACGTGCACTGGAAATTGACCGGAAACTCACAGGAAGCAACCAGCGAGGAAGCCTTGAAAACGGCTTGCACCACAAGGTGCATGCAAATCACCGTCCCTTCATACGGAAAACGCCTCCGTCTGGATCTATCGAAATGGTAGAACTGGCTGTCCGTCGGACTTGGGCCAAAACCTGCAAAACCAGGGGTCACCATTTCGCCGCCGAGGTCAAGAGACACGCAGATGCTCTTCCCCGGCGTTGCCGAAGCGTAAGTGCCCGTCTTGCCGCTGACCACCCGCCGTGGTGTTTCATGCGGTGCCAAGATCGCACCAGTCATCCTTCGGGTTCGGGTCGCGTAGCGACCCGGTTGTTCCCAAACACTCATCGGTCATCGCGGAGCCCGTCCAGGTGCGCGTCGTGCGTCGCACAGAGTCTCGGGCTTGAAGCCCACCCCTGATGGCCCGGTCCAAAGCGGGGCCAGGTTCACTTACGGCGTGGCTTGGTTGCGAAGCCGGATTAGATTCGATTGCTGGCCATAGATAAGTGAACCTGACCCGTTCGATTGGGAAGGCAGGATCGAGCAAATCACCGTTGGATAAGCGGCAGAAGGATTGAACGCGTCCTCTCCCAACTCACTCCGCTGTCACGTGCCGTCGGAGCGCATCACTCCGGCGCGTGCCGCGCCATCTGCATGGCTTGCTCCACCGCTTTGACCACGGCCTCAGGCCGATCGATCTGAATGTCATGCGAGGTATCGGGCACACGCACCAGCCTGCTGTGGGAGGAGGTGGCGACGATCTGCGCCTGCGTATGGGCGCGGGCTTCTTCCAGCCCCTTGCGGTCGCGGGGCTGGGCGTCGGCATAGGTGTTGGCGGCAGACAGCACGATCAGGGGTGTGGGGCCGTGTGTCTCGCCTGCCGGCACCGGCTGCTTGAACACCCGGGCGTTGTCCTGGAGTACCGACAACACGGTGTGCCAGAACGCTGGTCTCGACAGGTGGGCCAGGTTCACCGCGTTGAGCCTGGGGCTGGCGAGCGGGTTCGCTTCGCCTAGGCAGTGGCTCAGTTGCGGATCGTTGGATGGCAGCTGGCGCTTTTCAGCGGCCGCCTCGCAGCGGTGCAGGAACGCGAACCGCTGTACAGAGAGGGTGTCCTCGTCCTTCTGCCAGGCGGGAGCGAACCGGCCGATGTCCTGTGCGGGTGGGTCGAGCAGGACCATCGCGCTCACGTCGATCGGGTACCGGCTCGCGTACCGGCGAACGATGTTGCTGCCCAGCGAATGCCCCACCATCACCAGCGGAGTCGTGAGGCCGGCGCGCTGGATCAGCGCGTGCAGATCCGCCACGTCGGCGTCGAGGTTTCGCGGCAACGGCCCTTCGCTACTGAAGCCGAAGCCGGCCCGGTCATATGCGCAGACTCGTGCGTGGGCGGCCAGCAGCGGCTGCACCTTGTACCAGGTGGAGGAGTCGGCGGTGGCCCCGGCCTCCAGCACCACGGTCTGCGATCCGCGGCCCGAGCAGCGCAGGTTGAGGTGACGGCCGTGGCCGAGGTCGACCAGCTTCGCCGGCTGCGCATAGGCGTCGGGCATGTGCGGCGACGTGGCGACAGCGTTCGTGTCTGCGGCGCGGGCCTGGCCGAGGGCCACGGTGAGCAGCAAGGCGCTGCCCGCTTTCAGGTACATCCTGTTCAAGGCATGTCTCCCGTCGATGGCCTGGACCGGGGTGCCGGGCAGGCCCTTCATTGACTGGAGGGGCACAAGGAAGTTCAAAGCAATAAAGGGGACGTGACCAAATCAAAGGCGGCTGCTGGTCGCCACAAAAAGCCGGCCGGCTTTCGAAGGCGTACGAAGGCCTGTCGGACGGGAGATCGCAGCTGCGGAGTACACTTTCCGCCGTGGCGGCATCGCTGCTCGTGCCGTATCCCGTCCTCCATCGCGTACGGAAATCTCGCCATGTGCAGCTACCTCCTGGACACTCCGGACGAGTCGAGAAAAGTCACCGAACTGCAGCTCGGTCCGTCGGACGTCGATACCTGGTTGAGCCTTATCGATGGCAACCGGCACGGCCAGGTGAACGTGTCGGCGGAGAGCCTGCGGATCGTCGACATGGATTACGGCGGAGAGGCGCCGTCGGGCTATTTGTCCACCTGGGGACAAACCGGTTGCACGGTCATCGTGGCGATCCAGAGGACAGGTTCGAATGGGCATTGGGCCTATTTCAACCACGTCAACAGCGGCATGATCGAGCAGGGTCTCGGACATGCCAGCGACGCCATCAGCAGGCTTGCCACGCAGGACAACATCACGTTCGTGATCATGGGTGGCATGGGCGGAACGCAAACCTACAAGAGTCTGCTGCGTAGCCTGTTCGCCCAGGGCGCCGGCTGGAACTTCATCGTGTTGACCAAGCCGGAAAACGGCATGGAGGAATCCGTGCTCGGCATCGAGAGCTGCATGCTGGCCCTCACCAAAAACCTGGTGAGTCGAGCCAGGCACGAAGGGCGACAGTTCATGGGCTTCCAACCGCAGCGCGTTCCGTACACGTCGCCGAAGCGGACGCCGCGGATCACCGGAAACCGCGCCTTCGACGCACTCCTCGTCGCCGAGTCGCAAACGATTGTCTGGATCAATCTGAGCATTGAATGCGACCGGCCGCCGAAAGGCATGCCGGACGATCACGAGGAGGGCGTGCGCTGGTTGAACAACGCAGGCAACCTGTTCGCCCTGCTCACGTCGCTGGCGACCCAGGAGGATTTCAGTGGATTGAACGTGACGGACGCTGTGGCGCTCGTGCGAGCTCACCTGCTTTCTCTTCCCCCTATCTGAAATGCCCAAGGCTGGTCAGGGGTTCTTGGCATCGAACGGGATGACCGATCCCATGTTGGGCGAGTCCAGTCGACCAAGCCAACAGGGCCAGATTCACTTGCGGGCGCGGCTTGGTTGCGGCATCGGATGGGATTCGGTTGCCGGCCATGGCTAAGTGAACCTGACCCTGTACGGTGGAGCGCGACAACCGTACCGTGCGCTACGCGTGGCTGGCCTGGACCTTATTTGACTCGATCGAACAGGTGCAGGACACGGCCACCCGCTGGCCATGGACTTACAACCATGTGCGCGCGGAGACGGCTCTCGGCGGCATCACCCCGATGCAGAAACTGGCGCCTGCCGCATAGCTCCACTTTTGGAATCAGTGAGAAGCGGAGGGATTGCCCAGCCAGCTCATGGCCTGGTCGCGCTCGTCGTCATCGAATTTGCGGACCTTGGCCAGCATCAACGGATCGAGTACGTGGTCGGCGAACGTACCCATGGGACTGTCGGTCACCAGCGCGATCTTGTCGATCTTGTCGTGCACCGCGTTGACGAATTTCAGGTGGGCGAACAGGGCGCCCACACTCTGCCAGCCGGGAAATTTCCGACTGTGAATCAAGACGCCACGAAGCCGGTCGTGGTCCTTGAGATAGTCGTCGATCACTTTGCCGACGGCTTCGAAATCGTCTTCGCTCAGCGCCTGGTCCGCGGCAGGCTCCAGCACCAGGACGCCGATGTCGGCATCCAGCGCGATGCCGATGCGAGAACGCTCGCGTTCGCAGACCCATGCGCTGGCAGCCGCGTAGTCGTTGCTGGCGAAGTGGCGCAGTTCACCGGGAGAAAACAGCCCGAACAGTTTGATGGCGTTCTCGATCCACTTGACGTCGCTGACGATCGCCATGCGTGCCCAGTGGCCGATCTTGCCCAGCCCCAGCCGCAGGTCCTGCCACACGGCGCCGGCCTCCATGCCCTTCCATTCGCCGTCGATACAACACAGCAAGTCCAGCTTGTGCTGCCTTTCCAGCTTGTCGTTGACCAGCGGGATGAGCTGTATCTCGTAGTCCTCCGCGCGCAGCTTGTCGTTGATCCGGATGCCGATCACGTGGTCTGGAAGCCCCTCGATCATGCTCAACATGTGGATATCTCCGTTGCCGCTCTGGATGGCGCGAACTGCCGGACGGCGAGTGTACTGCGCGAAATCGGAGGTACGCGTGAACTCGGCGGGGCCGGTTTGGGTTTGAGGGGCTTGCGCGGCAAAAGCGCGGTGCGGATTGAACTGATCCGCTTTGCGTGTGCGTGCATGGGATCGAGCGCCCGATCGACGATGACCTGTCAGCCGCCCAGTATGATCGGCGGCGGACCCCTGTCGACCGGTGGAGACCGACCCAAGGCGGACAGGTTGGCCGAGACCCGCCAAGAATGTTTCCAGCGCATTGTCGATTTCCGATGGTCAGCTTCGTCGTCAGTGCAATCCCACCCAAAGGATCTGCCATGAAATACCTGGGCCTGGCCTACTTCACTCCCAAGAAATTCGCCGCGATGGCGCCCGACGACGTCAAGGCATTGGTGAGCCAGTGCCCGGCCCTGGACGAAAAGATGCGTGCTACCGGCAAGGTGCTGGTTTCCGCGTCCCTGGGCGATCTGGACAACTGGAGGACGCTGCGCCCGCGCAGCGGCAAGACGCAGGTCACCGATGGACCTTACACCGAGTCGAAGGAAGTGGTGGGCGGCTTGTTCATCATCGAGGCGGACAGCCGTGACGAGGCGCTGCGCATCGCATCCATGCACCCGGCCGCCACGCTGGGCGAAGAGGGCGGATGGGCGGTCGAGCTGATCCCCATGGATTTCTACCAGGCCCGATGAGGGCTGGGATGCCACTCCCAGGAATGCCTTGGCGCCGCTTTCCGCCCGAATACCCTTGCGGCGTCGGCGACCCGGCCCGGTGGCCTCACGCTGATCAGGAGGCCATCGCGCCGATCATGATCGAGCGATCCCCCGCTTGGGGTGTTGGCCCATGCCGGTCGCGACGGTACACGGGCGCAGCGGGGACAACCGGGCTATCGTGCCGTCCCGATCACGAAGAAACGCCATGACCAAAAGCTACGACCCACCGCTGACCACGAACCCGCACGCTCCGCTCTACCGCGCCGACAAGGCGATCAAGGCAGCCCAGCAACGGCTGGATGCCGCGATCGACGCGAAGCGACATCACACCAGCCAGAATCTGGCCCACGAGGTGATCAAGGAGGCGCGCGAGGGACTCAAGAAGTCCGAACTGTTGCGTGTTCTCAGGATCAGGGAGCTCGCGCAGAACGCGGCGCAGGCCGGGGGAACGGGCTCCGACATGCTTTGATCAAACATGGCATCGACATCTGCAGCCGTCCGGCGGATGGCGGAACATCACATCGCCGAAGCCGCTTGGACAACGCACAGATGATACAGATGATGACGAGCAGGCCCGTGCCCTGTGCTGCATGAAAAGCCCGCCGACAGGCGGGCTTTTCATTGAGGCATCATCACCGTCGAGCTTTGCGTCATCGGCTCAGGTCATGGCCGGCATGGCAGCATCGCCGTCTGCTTGCCGCAAGAACGGTTCGGCGTTGACCGGCTTGCGCACGAGCAGCACAGCCGCCGCGACATTCCAGGCCAGTTGCGCCACCAGCACGCTGAGCAGGGAAGTCATGGTCATGTACGTCGCCGAGCCGGCGATCAGGACGATGACCAGCAGGCTCGACAGCACGCCGACCACACCGGCCGTGCGATGGAACCCGCGCTGCTGCACCAGTGCCGCCGACCAGGCCAGCGTGCCGACGGCCTGCAGCAGCCAGCCCAGCCTCGCCATGTCGTTGAGCGCCACGCCGGCATAGCGGATCAGGTTGTAGGCAAAGGCGACGCGCTCGGGCGTGCCGGTGATCGCATCCATCGCGATATGCGTGGTCACGAAGCCGTCCGTGATCGTCGCGCCGATCATGGCGATGCAGCCGATCAGGTAGGTGGTCAGGCCCGCCAGCACCAGTGGCCGCTGCAGCCCCAGTCGCCGTGCCAGCGTGGCATAGCCGAACGCGAAGGCGCACACGCTGGCGATGGCCACGGCATGCACCAGTTCCTTCAATCCCTGCAGCCGGGCGATGCCCTGCAGAACCTCCAGCTGGCTGTTGCCGCCACCGCTGCGATCGAGCGCGACGAAGATCGTCGAGACGATGGCGGCGGTCGCTATGGCGATACCTGCGCTGCGGGTGCGCTGCATGGTCGGGTCGGTCGGTGTGGCGGCATCGTGGAGCATCGCAGTCATTCCTTTCGGCGGTGCATGGCGGGGATCGCCATGCTGGCCGACACGCTAGCGGCAGCGTTTTTGGGCAATGTCGGGGGCAGGTAAAGATTTGCAAACCGCCCGCGCCAACGGCACGGGTCGCGATGCTGCCGCAGTGCCTCTAAATAAAACTTTACAAGGCGCTTGTCCGGCCTGAACACGCGCCGGCCACGCTGTACCTGTCCGCGGATCCGAGGGTCGCGGCGATTCCACCCCCCACGCCAGGTACAGGTGCCAGCCATGAAAAACACGACAACCACTGCATTGATCCCCATGCCATCCCGCGTCCGCCACTGGAAGGCCACGCTGTTGCGCAGCTTTGTGCTGACGGCTGCACTCGCCGTCGGCTCGACCGCCGTGTACCTGACCGTGGCGAGCTCGGCGCGTGCGGTCGGTGCAACTACCGGCGCTGGCGGCTCGGTCTTCCAGCGGATGCATGGCGGCGCCCAGTCGCACGAGGAACTGCACGCCCATTTCGACAAGGTGTTGACCGAGGCCGGCGCCAGCACTGCGCAGAAGCAGCAGATCCACGCCCTCATGAAGCAGGCGATCACCGCCGAACACGCCGACATGGAGAGCTACCACGCTTCCTTCGGCCACCTGAAGGCGCTGCTCGCGGCCGACCCGATCGACGATGCGGCCATCGCGACGCTGCGCACCGAGCAGGATCGCCTGGCACTGTCGGCCAGCCGCCGCCTGTCGGACACCGCGGTGGCCGTCGCGCACATCCTGACACCGGCGCAACGTGTGAAACTGGGCGCCGAGATCGACCAGATGATGGACTCGCACATGGCGCAGCATCACGCCATGTGATGGTCGCCCCATGCACGCAGCTGCCGCCAAGCACGGCAGCTGCCTCCGCCATCCAGTGAGCCGAGCCGTGTCCCAACGCATCCTGATCATCGACGACGACGAGCGCCTGTGCGGGATGCTGGAGCAATACCTGTCGCAGAGCGGCTACCAGGTAACCTCGCGGCACACCGCCAGCGCCGCGCTGGCCGAGCAGCGGCGCGCGCCGCCCGACGCGATCATCCTCGACCTGATGCTGCCCGATGCGAGCGGCCTGGACGTGTGCACCCGGCTGCGCGAATCCACCGGCGTGCCGATCATCATGCTCACCGCGCGCGGCGAAGCCACCGACCGCGTGGTCGGTCTCGAACTGGGTGCGGACGACTACCTGCCCAAACCGTTCGACCCGCGCGAGCTGCTGGCGCGGCTGCGCACGGTGCTGCGTCGCGGGTCCGCGCTGGTCAATCCGATCCTGCGCTTCGGTCGGCTGGAGATCGACCGCGAAGCGCGCCAGGTACGCCTGGATGGGCAGTGCCGCAACCTCACCAGCTACCAGTTCGACATCCTGCTGGCGCTGGCCGAACGCGCCGGCCGCGTGGTCAGCCGTAACCAGCTGCTCGATTGCGTGGCGGGGCGCGCGATGGATGCGTTCGACCGCACCATCGACGTGCACATCTCCAATATCCGCGCCGCGATCGAGGATCAGCCCAAGCAGCCCAAGCGCATCCTCACCCTGCGTGGGGTCGGCTATTTGTTCACCCGCGTGCAGGACGACGGGGCGCCGCTGTGATCCAGCGCCTGTACGTACGCATCTACCTGACCACGCTGGCCTCGCTGGTGGTGGTCGTCATCCTGTTCGCGGTGTTGTGGCAATTCACCGCCGAGCGCGCGACCAACACGGATCACGACCGCTTCATGGGGGCGCTGGTCAGCCAGGCGTTGCCGCCAGGTGGCGATGCCGTGGAGTTGCATGCCGCGCTGGCCCGGCTGGTGGTGCCGCCGATCGAAGGGTTGGCGCTGTATGACCGGCAGGGCGTCCGCCTGGCGAGCGCAGGCAATCAGGCCGGGATCGGCAGCCCCGCCGTGATCGCGCAGAGCAAGCCGGGTCACGGCATGTTCGTGGCCCAGCTGATCAAGCTGGACGATGGCCGCGTGGTCGTCGCTCGCACCCATACGGACTCGTTGCAAATGCATCTGGGTGGGCTCGCCCTGATCGGCTTGATTGCGCTGGCCGTCGCGCTGGGCACCTACCCGGTGGTGCGCCGACTGACCCGACGGCTCGAGGCGCTCGCCAGCGATGTCGATCGTTTCGGCGGTGGCGACTTGAGCGTGCGCGCCCCGGTATCCGGCCGGGACGAAGTGTCGAGCCTGGCGGCGAGTTTCAACGGCATGGCCGACCGCGTCGCGAAACTGCTTGAGGCGCACAGCCGCATGCTGGCCAACGCCTCGCACGAGCTGCGCTCGCCGCTGGCGCGCGTGCGGCTGGCGCTGGAACTGTACGAGACGGCACCGCGCGCCAAGTTGCTGCATGGCATGCGCCAGGACTGCGCGGAGATCGGCGAGCAGATCGAGGAGATCATGCTGTCCAGCAAACTGGATACCGTCACGAGCGCGCCGCCGCAGGACCCGGTGGATCTGGCCGCGCTGGTGGCGGAAGAGAGCTCGCGGCTCGACATCGCGTTCGAGGTCGTCCCCGCGGAGGTCCGCGGCGACGGACGGCTGTTGCGCCGGCTGATCCGCAACCTGCTCGAAAACGCACTGAAATACGGCGGCCAGGGCGTGGATGCCCACTTGGGCATCGACGATCACGGTCAACGCATCCTGCAAGTCAACGATCGTGGGCCGGGCATCGCCGAAGCCGAGCGCGAACGCATCTTCGAACCGTTCTACCGCCCCGCCAACACCGCGGAAACCGGCAGCGGCTGGGGACTGGGGCTGGCCCTGGTCAGGCAGATCGCCGACCGCCACCACGGCAGCGTGCGTTGCCTGCCGCGGGTGGGCGGTGGCTGCGTATTCGAACTGAGCTTGCCTGCACCGAGCGCGGTGATCTGAACTTATGGCCCTTGCCCTCCCCCCGTCGGGGGAGAGGGAAGGTGAGGGGAAGGTGCTCGCGACAAGTTCCCTTTCAGCGAACTACTTCGAGATCAACAGCAACAGCGATTGCCCGCACTGGCTGTAATTGGTACCCGCACCACCGATATAGGCTTCGTTGCCCGGGGTGACGAAGGTGTTGGCGCCGTCGTTCCAGTTGCAGGTGTCGGTCACGCGGTACCAGTTGGTGCCGGTGGGCGGTGCCGGCAAGGTGAAATTGACGCTGCCGGACCAGCCGTTATAGGCGATGTACATCGAGTTGGCGTCGCCGAACGAAGACCCATTGACGGTATAGGCGAGCGCGTAGTTGCTGGTGTTGTTCCAGTAGCTGCTGGTGGCGACCGCACCACTGGGCTGGTACCACACGACCTGGCTGGCGCTGTACCAGGTGGCGGGGCGCAGCGCCGGATGCGCCTTGCGGAAGGCGATCAACCGCTGGGCGAAGTTGTAGAAGTTCGACTGGTCGGTACTCCAGCTGTAGTTGAGCCAGTTGGCGGTCGAGTCGAGGTTGTAGGCGTTGTTGTTGCATTGAAGCGAGCGCAGGTATTCGTCGCCGCCCTGCATCAGCGGCGTGCCGGCCGACAGCATTTCGAAGGCCATGCCGGTGCGCGCGGCGCGGCGCTGGTCGTAGGCCGTTCCCGTACCGGCCGACATGCCCTGGTCCCAGCTGTAGTTGGTGCTGGTGCCGCCGTCGGACGGTCCGTACGGCCATGCCTGGCTGTTGCTGGAGCCGTTGCAGGAATAGACGTCCTTCAGTGTCATGCCGTCATGCACGTCGATGAAGTTGGTGGAGTTCCACGGCGAACGGCCGCTGGCCTGGAACAGGTTGGAGGAGCCGGAGAAATCGTTCGCATCCTGGGTGATGTAGATGGTCATGTTGCCCAGCTCGTTCTGCGCCTGGCGCAGGCTGTCGCGGAAGGCACCGTTCCATTCGGACCAGCCTTTCGGGAACCCGCCCAGCTGGTACGAATTGCCACCGATCGCCCAGGGTTCGGCAAACAGGTCCAGCCCGCTGCCGCCGGCAGCCGGACGCACGGTGAACTCCTTCAGGATGCGGTTGATCGCCACGTTCGAATCCGCGGCGTCGAAGTTGTATCCGCCGTTCGGGCAGTTTGGCGCGGCCGATTGGTAGCTGCCATTGAGGCAGCTGTTGCCGAGCACCGAGGCGAGGTCGAAGCGGAAGCCGTCGACGCCCATGGTGTTGGTCCAGTAGGCGAGCGAATCGACGATCAGGTTCTGCGCGACCGTGTTGTAGGTGTTGAAGTTGCCGCCGACGCCGGTGTTGTCGTAGTAGTACTGGTTGCCCGAGGTGAGTTCGTAATACGTGGTGTTGTCCAGGCCGCGCCAGGAGTAGATGGTCGCGGTGGTGGGATCGTTGCTGGTCCAGGTGCCGCCTTCGCCGGTGTGGTTGTAGACCACGTCCATGTAGACCTTGATGCCGGCGTTGTGGAACGCCTGCACCATCGCCTGGAACTCGGCGGTCGGGCCGCCGGCGGCCTTGTTGTAGGCGTAGTGGCGATCCGGCGCGAAGTAGTCTTCGGTCATGTAGCCCCAGTAGTTCTGGTTCGCATCCGAATTGGGCACGACGTCGTTCGCGTCGTTCTGGGTTTCCTGCACCGGCAGGAACTCGACCGCGGTAACGCCGAGACTGGCCAGGTAGCTCGCCTTGAGTCCGGCGCCGTAATAGGTGCCCTGGTACTGCGTGGGAATGCTCGGGTCCTGCTTGGTCAGGCCGCGCACATTCACTTCATAGATCACGTCGTCCTTCTGCGCACGCGTCGGCTTGGTGCCGGTGCTTTGCCCGCTGGGCGACAGCACGATGCCCTTCGGTGCGTAGGTGCCGCTGTCGATGGTCCGGTAGCTGGCGCCGGAGGCGAACACATCGGCGTTCTGGTTCGATGCGTTGAGCGGGTCCTGGCTCATCTCCTGCGCGTAGGGGTCCAGCAGCAGCTTGTTCGGGTTGAAGCGGTTGCCGCTGGCATCGACGTCCGAGATGAAGCCCGCCGCCGAGCCTTTGCCCCAGCTCGCGTTGTACGGCCAGTTCGGGCCCCAGGCGCGATAGCCGTAATACACCGCCCCGGTAATGCCGGCGGCCTGGATCGAGGACACCGGCACCGTCACCGCCCAGACGCCGCTGCCTGCCGGGCTCAGCACATAGGTCGCGGAATCCTGCGCGCCGTAACCGCTCGCATACAGGTACAGCACCATGCGGGTGGCCTGGGACGAATACACGCGGAAGGTGATGCTGGTTTTCTGGGCGTTGTAGCTCGCGCCGAGGCTCATGCTGTTGATCGCCGCATGGGCAGGCATGATCGGGGCGACGGCGAGGCTGGCGATCGCCAGCCACACGGCGAGGATCTTCGGACATTTCATTCGGGTCTGCCTCCATCCTGTTTCGTTGATGATCAGGTGCAACAGAGCGACGTGATTGCGTGCGATTCCTGGAACGGTCAGGGGCGCCCTGACGACCTGCGGTTGCCGTGGTGATGTTCGATGCCGCGATGCATGGCGTGTCTCTGAGCGCACTATGGCGATGCGGCGGTGTGTGCATCGCATGGTAGGAAGCATCGCAATGCAGCAACCAGCGGATGCATACGTATTCATTGGAATGCGATGCACGGAATGTGTGGCCGCATGCGCGCGGCATGCGTCGGCAGGGGACATGAATGCCATGGCCTGCAGGCAGCACGAGGCGAGTGATCTGCCCTTTTGCTTGCGGAGGCCTTTGCTCGGACGATGGCATTTGCCGCAGCGCACCTCGCCCCGCGATGATTCCTGCGGCAAGATGTGCCGACTTCAGGGGGAAGTACATGGACACATGGCATAGGGAAGGTGGGCCGGATCGGAAAATTGCCGGCTTCTGGCGCCGCTTGGGCGCTTTCGCGATCGACCTGGTTCTGCTCGGCATCGCCGGCCTGATCCTGGGCACGCTGCTTTTCGATACGTTCGCGCGCATGGGCGTCTATGCGAAGCTGATCGGCTTCGCGATCGCGCTGGCGTATTTCGGCATCTGCAACAGCCGCATCGGCGGCGGACAGACGCTGGGCAAGCGCTGGCTGGGTGTACGTGTCGTCGATGCCCACGACCAGTTGCTGTCATTGCCGCGCTCGCTGCTGCGCTACGTCGTGCTGGGAGTTCCGTTTTTTGCGAATGGTTTGCCGCTTGATCCCAAGCTGGCGATGTCGAGCCCGCTTGGTTACCTGCTAGCCCTGGTCGTATTCGGCGGCATGTTCGCCATCGTCTACCTCTATATCTTCAATCGCCGCACGCGGCAGTCCCTGCACGACCTGGCGGTGGGCTCGTACGTGGAGCGCTTCGATCGTGCGGCGCAGCCGGTGCCGTTCCCGATCATGTGGCGCGGGCATCTCGTCGTGGTGGCCGTGCTCGCGGTGATCGCCCTGAGCGCGCCTGCGGTGGCGAGTCGGTTCGCGCAGACCCGGACTTTCGCGGGCATCCTGCCGCTGTACCAGACGCTGTCGACCCAGCCGCACGTGATGACGGCGCAGGTCGTGCGCGGGTGGTCGTCCATCAATGGCGGCAATACCACGCACTACCTGCAGTCGTCGCTGCGGCTGGATGCCCCGATGACAGAAGACGGTGGCATGGCCAGACACATCGCACAGCTGATGGCGAAAGCCGATCCGGATATCGCCAACGAGGATGTCGTGGTGGTGACTCTGGTCTACGGTTACGACTTGGGCATCGCGTCGGGTTGGAAGAAGCATGGGTATTCGTTCAAGCCGGGTGAGCTGCTGTAAGTCGGCGATCTCTCGGCGAGGCGCAGCCCGGCCATGATCCAGCGCGGCAAGATCCGGCAAGATTCGATGTGCTACGGCGTGCTCGATCGAGGCCGCAAGGGGCACGACGGTCGGCGTCAACACGTTTCAAGGCACGTCGTTGGCCAGTGACCACGATGGCGAGATCGAGCTGAAGGGTCGGCAGGTCGTCCATGTGAAGCGCTGCGGCGAGCTGCGCATAAATTGGTTTGAGCATTTTTGTTCCATTCTTTTCGAGAAATGGATCCATGTATGAGCAATCAAACTGCAGCGGAAAATGCCATGCGGTATGCGCGCGCGAAAACAGGCGCCTACAAGACCGCCAACAAGTTTTTCAACGAGAAAGATGCGCCGGCCAGCTTCAAGCGGCGCTACGAGGCATCGCTTTATAGGGGCTCGATTGAAAGGGAGGCACCCAAGCTTGGAGCCACGGTCGATGACATCGTTCGCTACGCTCAACGTGCCATGGAAGTTCAGGCAGGGAATTGTGGTGAGCTGGCGGCCATCGCTTACGCATACCTGCTCGAGAGCGCCGAGGCGTCCTCGTTCGACTATGTGATTTTCGCTTCGCCGGGGGATCATGCTTTCATTTCAATTGGACAGCCGCTTCCGGTTAATGGGGTATATCCCATCAGTTTCGGCGACTGGCACGATGGCGCCTATATTTGCGATCCGTGGGCCAACCTCGCATGTCCGGCGCAGGAATACCCACAGTATTGGCAGGCAAAGATGCGCAAGTGGGCAATGGCAGGGAAGCGGTTGGGTAAGCCAGGCGACGATGTGGGCAAGTCCACCATCGTCGAGGCCACGGATGCTTATTGGTACGATGCGCCTACCATGTGCAACAAGATTTCATTCATGTACAAGACGGGTGGCAAGGCGGCAAAGACATCAAGATGCAACGGCTGCGTGATTCTTTAGCCTGATTGTAGGCAAAAAGAGGGAATGCCATTTCGCCGCCCGGGTCAATAAAGGCGCAGAAGCCATTCCCCGATTCGTGTCGGAGCAGATGATGTCCTGCTTCAATAGCTGAGGTCGGGTATTCAACAAGCTGGGGGAAGGGATGTATTCGCGACAGGACTTTATCGCTCGCTTCAGGGATGTGGAAACCGCCACATTGCTGGACAGACTTGCGACGCGTGAGCTGGCGGATGAGGCCAAGGATGCGATCCATCAGGTTCTCCACGAGCGTGGTGTACCAGCGGAACCTTTGAATAGGCTACGGCCCGATATTCCGGAACATGAGGTCGCCCAATATGCACAGGCGATCAAGCGCGGCCCATGTCCGCGTTGCCATGGCAGGGAATCCGGCATCGAGGTGCGCGAATCGTATTGGGTCTGGTCGGCGTTGGTCCTCACGAAATGGCAAACCAAGCGTGTAGCCTGCTGCAGGAAGTGTGGCGTGCGTGAGAACTGGAACGCACTTGGATTCTGCATTGGGCTGGGATGGTGGGGGATCCCGGCTGGGATTCTCATCACGCCCTACCAGATCGTGCGGAACCTTCTGGCCATCGCAAGCAGGTCCGAGAGAGCCGCACCGTCGAAGGCGCTGTTGGTGCTTGCGAAGAGGAATCTGCTCGCACAGCGGCAATTTGAGCTCGAACGCATGGCCACGAATAGCTAGTGCAAAACGGCCGAAACCGGAACGAAGGAAGCTAGAGATACAGGGCTCAGTGCAAACTCACACTCGATGAAGCCGCTGGCGCCGACGACTCGGCCGCTGCGCGCTTGGGCGTATCGAGCGGGCACCATGTCTTGAGGCGCTTGCCTGCACGGAACAGATCGATGCATTCGCGCATCTCGGCCTTGAAGGCCAGCTCGGGCGTGTTGACCGGGCAGCCGTCGGACAGCGGCTTGTCTGCCTGGTATTCGGCGATGCAGCTGGACAGCGGCGGCAGCTCGGGCGGATGCGGATCGTCGGCCAGCGGTGGCGGCGGCAGGTTGAGGCGCTCGTCGCGATCCTTGGGCGACGGCGGCAGGGGAGGCGCGCTGCACAGCAAGTTGGTGGCCGTGCTTTTCTTGGTGGGGTCGCAGGCGCTTTTGGCGATCGCCTTGATCGCATCGCCTATATGGCGACCCAGTGCGCCACCGGCCGTCTCGTTCGGTGGCGGGAAATATTTTTCGAAGCGGGTGGCCTTGTACTGCATGCGGTTGCTGTCGTGCTGCATGATCCGACGATCGTCCGCGGGCTTGGCCGGTTGGGCCTTGGCGCTTGTGCTGGCATAGGTCTCCGTCGTGGGCGGCAGCCGCACCGAGAAAGCGGCGGCGGCCAGCGTGGTCGCCGAGGTTGCCGGCGCAGGGGTCGCGGCATGCTCCTGTACGACCATCGCGTCACGCGTTGACTTCTCGTGCGTCGCGGGGCGAGCGCGTGGAGGCGCTGCCTGCCGCGATAGTGCCGGCTCGGGCAGCGCGGGTGCCTCAAGCGGCGGTGCCGCGCGCGGCTTGCTGGAATGATCGATCAGGCGCACGGTCAGCACCTGATCGATGTCGTCATGCGCCACCGCCAGATGCGGCGGCTGGAGCCGCATCTCGTACCACAGCGCCAGCGCGAACAGCGCGTGCAGCACCAGGACCAAGGCCAGCGCGAACGCCTGCGCCGGGCGTGTCAGCGACGGCTGTTGCCAGCGCCTGCGCCGCAAGATCCCGCGCGTTTCGCTGTCGAGTCGTGCCAGGCCGCGCGCACGGTCCCGCCCCTGTGGATGTCGGACTTGCCCGGAACGTTCGATGACACTGCCTTATTCGAGCCAACGACCCACACAAAACCTGCGCATGCCGCCAGCGCGTGTTCCGACCAGTCCCGGTAGACAGGTTCTTTCGTGCAGGGTTCCCTGGATGGAGGGCCCAAGCAGGAAACCGCAAGCCGGACGGAGCAAGTCGAATCGCCTCTGGCTTGGTGTCCGCGTACCTCGGCCGCCCGGTGTGTGGCGGCCGAAGGCCCGGTCGCCGCGCCAGCTCGGCGATGGAGAGTGCGAGCAGCCACATGGCTTCACGAAGTCGCCCTGCCATGGCACTTGACTGTCGATTAACCAAGTGGTTAATTGATGGCATGGCAAATACCGAAGACCCGCTATCGATCACCTTCGCTGCGCTGGCCGATCCCACGCGCCGCGCCATCCTGACCCGTCTGGCCAGGGGCGAGGCCACGGTGGGTGAGTTGGGCGAGCCGTTCGAGATGTCCGCGCCAGCCATCTCCAAGCACCTGCGGGTGCTGGAAGGCGCGGGCTTGATCGCGCGGGAAGTGGATGCCCGCTGGCGTATTTGCCGTCTGCGGCCCGAACCCATGCACGATGCGCACGATTGGCTGGAAGCGTATCGCCGTCACTGGGAGGGCAACCTGGATCGACTGGTCGAATTTGTCGAGCGAACCCATCGCGCCAAGGCAGCGAAGCCTGCCAGAAGCGCACCGCGTGCACCGAGGAAAAAGCCATGAGTACCCAAGCTGCAAGCTTCGAACTGGAAATGACCCGCTTCATCCGCGCACCGCGCGAGAAGGTCTTCGAGGCCTTCACCGACGAGGCCGCCATGGCCGCCTGGCATTGCCCGCGCGGCCTCCATGTCGGCGAGGTCAGTGCCGACGCGCGTGTCGGCGGCCGCTATCGCATCACCATGGTGACCAGGGACGGCACCGTGCACGGCACGAGCGGCATCTACCAGGTGATCGAGCGTCCCGCGTTTCTCGCCTATACCTGGATCTGGGACGGCGAAGGCGACATGGCGGCGCGTACCACGCTCATCGAGATCACGCTGACCGAGAAAGACGGTGGCACGCAACTCCACATGCGCCATACCGGCTTCCCCGATGCGGCGGTGCGCGACGATCACCACCAGGGCTGGAGCTCGGTCTTCAACCGGCTGGTGGACCACCTCGACCCCGACGGCAGTGCAGGGAACGTGGTGCTGGTGGGCAGCCCGATCAGTCCCTATACGCGCGCCATCCGCATGGCGCTGGCGGAGAAGGGCGTGGCGTACACGCTGAAGCCGTTGCCGCCGCACGCACCCGAAGTCGATGCCATCCATCCGTTCGGCCGCATTCCCGCGCTGCACGACGGCCCGCTGCAGTTCTACGAAACGCGCGCGATCCTGCGCTACATCGACGAGGCCTTCGATGGGCCGAGCCTGATCCCCACGGGCGGCGTCACTTCCCGCGCCCGCGCCGAACAGTGGTACAGCGCGATGGACGACTACGGTTACGACGCCATCGTTAGGCGCTGCGCATTGCAATACATGTTCCCGTCGGGAGCGGGCGGGCAGCCGAACCGCGCGATCATCGACGCCGCCTTGCCCGATATCGAGCGTGTACTGGCCACGCTGGACGCCGGCTACGGCCAGCGCGACTTCCTGGTGGGCAACGCGCCGTGCATCGCCGACTACCTCGCCGCGCCGTTGCTTTACACGTTGTCGAAGATGCCGGAAGGCCCGGCGCTGCTCGCCAGGTATCCCAACGTGCAACGTGCGCAGGCGGTGATGCAGGCACGGCCCAGCTTCATTGCCGCCGAGCCGGATCTTGCAGGCAAGGGCCACGCATCCAGCGTGACGCCGCTGCGCAAGGCGAGTGCGGCGTAGGCGAAGCGTCAGCGGTTAATGGCGCTGGCCTGGGCACGGAACCCTGTCCTTGGTCAGCCCTTCGGCTTTCAACAGCCGAAGGCTGGCCAAGCAGGAATCCAGTGACTTCGGTCTTCCGGCGCATGGTCGAGCACCGGGTGCTCAGAACGGGTGCTGCCGGTAAAACTGCTCAAGCTGCCGATAGACGTCCGGCAGATGCTGGCGCAAGCTTGCCGGTGCCTCGAAGAATTGCTCGCTGGCCACCGCAAAGAACTCGGCCGGGCTTTCGAGGGCATACGGGTTGATCGGCAGCTCGACCCCGTTGCGTTGATCCTGCTGCAGGCGATCCCACGCGCTCGAGAAGACCCGCGACCACACGCGGCGGTCCATGCGCCGGTGCAAGGGCGGAAAGCCGTTGGCGTCGCCGTTGAGCATGTCGAGCTTGTGGGCCATTTCATGGATGACCACGTTGTGCCCGGGTTGCTTTCCGCCGTTCAACACCTCCGCCCACGACAGGATCACCGGGCCGCGCCCCCATGCCTCGCCGGCCATCACGGTGCTGGTCTGGTGAACCACGCCTGCGGCGTCGATTTTTGGACGGTGTGGAACGAACGCGTCCGGATAGACGATGACGCTGTGCCAGCCGTCGTACCAGTCGAGGCCGAGTTTCAGGATGGGCAGGCAGGCATGGGCCGCGAGCAGGACACGATCGGCGTCATCGAGATGCAAGCCGTTGGTCGGCTCCAGCGACTTGCTCTCCAGGAACAGCGTGGCCAGCACGCGCAGCGTGGCCTGGTCGGAAGCGCCCAGCCGGCGCGCCGGGGCACAGCGTTGCAGCGCGTCCCGCCAGAGCGGCTCGGCGATCGGGTGCCGGGCGACGATGCGGCGTATGCGCCAGTTTCTTATTTTGTCGAACATGGCCACACGCCGGAGGAAGTCGCAGGCTTGAAAACATCAGGGCGCCGTGCGCTTTCTCAAGAAGGAGGGCACGAGCGCGGCTGCCCGGCCCCGTTTCGGAGCGGGCGTTTTGCGGCTATAAGAGGTTTGTTTTCGATCACCGGCGGCTCGCAACAGCCGTCACCACGCAGGAACGATCCCATGCTCATGACCACCCGACATCGCGCCGCCTTGCTGCTTTGCGGTTTGTTGATGGCCAGCGCGTGCAGTGCGGCGAATGCGCATAAAAAGGCCGCGGCGCCGGCGCCTTATACCGATGGCGATCAGTATGTGACGCTGCCGGCGCCGCACCAGCGGCACAGCGACAAGGGCAGGGTCGAAGTGGTGGAGGTGTTCTCGTACGGCTGCGTCCATTGCGCCGATTTCTCGCCACTGGCCGAACAGCTGGCCGAGTCGCTGCCCGCGGGTGCGGTTTTCAAACTGGTGCCCTCACCCTTCAACGCAGGTTGGGTCAACTATGCGCGCGCGTTCTACGCCGCCAGGATCATGGGTGTCGCCGAGCGCACGCACCTGGCTTTCTTCAAGGCGAAGTTCCAGGACCGGTACCCGATCAACAGCATGGATGAGATCGCGGATTTCTATGCGCGCAACGGCGTCGATCGGAACGAGTTTCTGCGCATCGCCAGCTCGCCGCAGGTGACCGAACAGATCGGGAGCGATGCCGAACTGATCAAGAGATGGGACGTGGAAGGCACGCCGACGATCGTGGTGGATGGCAAGTACCGCAGTAACCATGTGACGAGCTTCCAGCAGCTTGCCGATCTGGCCAGGTGGCTGGCGCAGCGCGAGCTGGATGAGAAATCCAGGGACAGGCACTGACCGGCGGTCACCCGGTGTTCGCGCTGCAGGCGGATATTCAACACGTAGTCCGGTTTGCTTGCGCCCAATGGAAAACAGGCCAGCTCACTCCGGCCCGCTTCGGTGGGATTGCTTAGGCCGACGTGAGGCGATCGTCGGTTGTTGCGCCGTCCGGTCCGCGCACGCGGTTGCGTCCGTCGAGCTTGGCGCGGTACAGCGCCTTGTCCGCCTCGCGCAGCAGGCGGTAGGCATCGTCGACGCTGGCCAGCGGGGCGCTGGCGACGCCGGCGCTGAGGGTCACGCGTTCGATCTGGTCGGTGCCGGGGACGGGGATCTCGCGTTCGGCCATGTCGACGCAGATGCGCGCAGCCAGCCGCATCGCCTGCGCGGTGTCGGTGCCGGGCAGCAGGCAGGCGAATTCCTCGCCGCCGTAGCGTGCCACCAGGGCATCGTCCGGGGCGCACCGCAGCAGCGTCGCCGCCACGCCGCGCAGCGCTTCGTCGCCGGCGGGGTGGCCGAAGCGGTCGTTGTAATCCTTGAAGTAGTCGACGTCCACGAAGATCAGCGCGGTCGAGGTGGTCGGGGCATGGGCATTGCCCGGCTGTTCGAGTTGCTCGAGCAGGCGACGGCGGTTGGCCAGGCCGGTCAGCGCATCGTGGTACGACAGCTCCAGCAGGCGCGCGTTGGCGGCGTGGAGTTCGGCGGTGCGCTCGTCCACGCGCCGTTCCAGTGCGCGCCGCTGCGCGCGCAGCGTGCGGGTGCGCAGCAGGGCGACGCCGTAGCCGAGCACCAGCAGCCCGAGTACGGCCGCGATGCGGACCGACAGGAGCTGCCACCACTGCGCATCGACGGTGATCGGCACCATGATGGCGTCGCTGGCGTTGCCGGCGTGGTCGCGCGCTTCGACGCGCAAGGAGTAGCTGCCCGGCGGCAGCGTGCTGAACGTGCGCGAGTCTTCGGCCGTCCACGGGCTGGGCTTGGCGTCGAAGCCCAGCAACTGGGTGCGGAAGCGCGATTCGCCTTCGCGATACCACGACAGCAGCGCGAAGCCGACCTTCACCGTCTTCGCCCCCGCCGGCAGGTGCACGGCCGGCCCCGGCATCGACTGGCCATCGACCTGCAGGCTGGTGATCCGCAATGGCTTGGGTTGGGTATCGCTGACCTCGCGGTGCGGGTCGTAGACCACCAGCCCGCTCAGCGTGCCGGTCCAGAAGCGATCCTGCGAGTCGATCAACTGCGAATCGGTATTGCACTCGTCGTTGAGCATGCCGTCGCGGCGCGTGAACACCTGCTCGCGATAGCCTGCGGCGGTCGGTGTCAGCTGCTGCACGCCGTTGTTGGTGCATATGTAGATGCGCCCGGTCGAGTCCGCCAGCGCGCTGTAGGCGGTGGGGTCGGGAGCGCGCGGCAGGGTGTCGGGCAGCACCACCGGATGCTGCGGGTCGCGCACGTCCACGCGGGTGATGCCGGCGCTGGACGTGCCCAGCCACAGCACCGGATGGCCCGCCGCGTCGCGGATCAGGTTCAGTCCGATCAGGTTCGTGTCCGGCAATCCTGCTGCGTGGCCGAGCAGCGTCCAGCGTGTGCCATCGAACCGCGCCAAGCCCTCGTTGGTGGTGGCCCACAGCCAGGATCGCCCATCGCCGGTGGTCTGCTCCAGCAGCTTGACCACCCGCCACTGGCCGCGAACGCCGTCGGCACTGAACGCCTTCCACTGCCCGTCGCGAAGCCGGTAGATGCCGGACTGGCGCAAGGCGAACCACTGCTCCTGGTGACCCGCGTCGGCGCGTGCCAGCGTATCGAGTACCGCTTCGCCGTTGCTCTTCGGCCATGGCGTGGGCTGGCGCTGGAAGACCGGTCCGTCGCCGATGCGCAGCAGTTCGCCGCCGCGCAGGCCGGCCCAGCGCGTGCGTGCGCCATCCGCGCCGGTGGTCACCGCGAGCATGCTCACGCTCGGTGCCGGCAGGTCGCCGTGGGCGGCGGTGAACTGGCGCCAGTGCCCGTCTTCGAACAGGCCGATGCCGTCATCGCTCGCGCCCACCCACAGGCGTTCGCCGCCATGGCCATCGGGTTCCATCAGCACGCCGAACACGCCGATCGAACCGCTGCCCAGCAACGACGCCGTGGACCACGCGCTGGCCCCGAGCACCGTGCGCGACACGCCGGATTCGGTGGCCAGCCAGATCACCTCGTTGCCGCCGGGACTGCGCCAGGCATTGAGCCCACGCACCGCGTTCGAGGGCAGCCCGTGGCGGCGGTCGAACACTTGCACATGGCCGTCGTGCACGCGGATCAGGCCGGCGCGCGAGGACACCCAGAGCGCCGCGTCGCCATCGGGCAGTGGCGTCGCCGCGATGTCGTAGATCTCCAGGGTCGGCAGGCCGTCATTTTTCCGGGTCAGGCAGTGCAGCCCGTCGGCATCCAGCCGGCACAGGCCCACGCCGAACACCGACAGCCACAATGCCTCGCGTCCGTGACGCGTGGTGTCCAGCAGGTATTCCACCTGCGCGGTATCCAGCAGCGGGTTCTGCCACTTGTGCCAGCCGTGGGTGCCTTCGTCGCGGTACCAGAGCCCCGAGGTGCCCGTGCCGACCCATTGCCGGCGCCGGCCATCCAGGTTTCCGGTCTGCGCCATGCTCAGGATCGAATCGGGGGGCAGGTCGGCATTGTCCGGATCGGCCTGCCAGCGACCGCCGCGGCGGACCATCAGCCCGCGGTCCCAGGTCAACGCCCACAGCGTCGATGCGCCGCTGCCATCGACGGTTTCGGCGAAGCGCCGCACCTGCTGCGAGGGCAGGCCGGTGCGGCGGTTTTCGACATGCCAGCGCGTGCCGTCGTAGCGGGCCAGTCCGTCGCTGCGGAACGCCGCCCACAGCGTGCCTTGCCGATCCACCCACAGGCTGTCGACCCAATGCGCCATCGCGGGATCGTCGCTGCCCACCCAGTGGCGCCCGTCGTAGCGGAACACGCCGGCAGGCGAGGCGGCCCACACGAAACCGTCGCGGTCGGTGCGGATGGCCACCGTCACCGTGTCGGGCAGGCCATCGCGCGGCGAGAAGTTGGTGAACACCGGTGCGCCGATGTCCTGCAGATCCAGCGGATGCACCAGCACGGCAGACGGGTTCACGCCGGCCATGACCGGCATGGCGACACAGAGCAGCAGGATGAGCGCCTGCATGGCGGGCAGGATGTGGGATTTCATCTGCATCGCAGTATGCCGCATCACGCGAGGCAGTCGAACGCGGGCGGGACGCGGGCTTTCCGGTTTGTCGGCGGGTTTTCGTTGCCGGCCGGAGCCCGGCTCAATCGCCGGCAGTCATGCCCGTCACCACCGGCAGCAGCACGGCGCTGCGCCCGTCCGGCCCATGCTCGATCGTCACCGTCGCCTTGCGGTAATCCGACGGTTTGGCGAACAGGATGTTGGGCACCCAGGTCTGCGGGTTGCGGTCGTAGAGCGGGAACAGGCTGGACTGGATCTGCACCATGATCCGGTGGCCGGGCTTGAACTCGTAGTTCACCGTGGGCAGGCGGAACTTGTATTCCTGCACCTGGTTCGCCGGGATCGGCGAGGGGTCGGCGAAGCTCTTGCGATAGCGCCCGCGGAAGATGTCGAGGGAGACCGGCAGCTCGTAGCCGCCCATCGCGGGATCGGTCGGATCGGTACCGGGATAGACGTCGATCAGCTTGACCACGAAGTCGCCGTCGGTGCCGGTGGTGCTGGCGAAGAGGTCGGCGATCGGTGCGCCTTCGAGCCGCACGGTCTTGCTCAGCACCGGCGTGGTGTAGCTCAGCACGTCGGGGCGGTCCGCCACGAAGCGCTGGTCGTGGACCAGCCAGGTGCGCCAGCGGTCCTCGTTCTGGGTCGGGATCGGCCGCGGCAGGTAGGGCACCGGCTTGGCCGGGTCGGCGACGTAGCTGTCGCTGCCGCCGTTCGGCTGCCCGAAGCCCAGGCCCATGTCGGCCTGCAGGTAGAGCGGGGTGAGCTGCTGAGCGCTGGCCACCTTCCAGTCGGCGAAGCCGTCCCAGTGCTGCTCGACCGGGTTGTAGATCATCGCCTCGGGCAGCGGCTTGGGCAGCGGCGTGCCGCGCAGGTAGTGGTTGAACCACGGGATCATCACGTTCTGGCGGAATTGCGCAGTGGTGTTGCCCGGCCACTTGAGCGGTCCGATGTTCCAGCCGTCGCGGTTGATCTGGCTGTGCCACCAGGGGCCCATCACGAGGTGGTTGTTGGCGCCGTGCCCGGCCTGCTTGAGCGCTTCCCAGGCATGCACGGCGCCGTAGATGTCTTCCTGGTCCCACAGGCCTTGCAGCCACATGGTGGGCACGTCGGAGGGATGCGCGACGAGCAGCTTGTCCAGCGCCTGCAGCTGCCAGAAGGCGTCGTAGGCGGGGTGTGCCGAGAAGCGGTTCCACCAGGGCAGCTGCCTGAAGCCGTTGGCCTCGGCATAGGCGCCGGCCGAACCGGCGTCGAGGAAGTTGGTGTAGTCGTCGTAGTTTTCGCGCGGGATGCTCTCGCCTTCACCCTTCTTGCTCGTCTGGCCGCTGAAGTAGTCGAGGTTCACCTGGCGCAGGGCACCGTAGTGGTACCAGTCGTCACCCATCCAGCCGTCGATCATCGGGCTCTCCGGCGCCGCGGCCTTCAGCGCGGGGTGCGGGTGGAGCAAGGCCATGGCAACCGTCCAGCCGTCGTAGGACGAACCGATCATGCCGACGTTGCCGTTCGATTCCTTGATGTTCTTCACCAGCCAGTCGATGGTGTCCCAGGCATCGGTGGTGTCGTCGGTCGTGGTCGGGTTGAGCGGACCCATCGGCGGGCGCGTCATGATGTACTGGCCTTCCGAGCCGTATTTGCCGCGCACGTCCTGCCAGACCAGGATGGTGCTGCCGTCGGCCCAGTCCTTGTCGCCCGACCACACGGTGTCGGCCATGTGCGGGCTGCTGTTGGGCGTGAAGCTGCCGGCGTTGTAAGGCGTGCGCTCGAGCAGCATCGGCAGGCCGTGCGCAGCCTTCGGGATCAGCAGCACGGTGTGCAGCTTCACGCCGTCGCGCATCGGGATCATGACCTCGCGCTTGACGTAGTCGAAGTTGCCCTGCGGTTGCTTCCAGTCGGCCGGAATGTCCGACGCGCTCTGGATCATGTCGGGCGTGACTTTCGCGGCATCGGAGCCCGGTGCGGGCGCCGCGGGCGAGGCGACTGAAAGGAGGCAGGCGAGCGAAACCAGCGCCGTGGCCAGGACGGTTTTTTTCATGGGCAGAGGGTCCTCTTGGGAGCGTCAGCAGCGCTTGTTGGTTGCCGTTCGCCACTATGCGAAGGTTCGCAGGGATTTTGCAACCGCGCCTGTACGGGAGCATATCCGGGACAAAGAAGTCATCATCTGCGCCAGCAGGCGATACGGGTTTCCTTCCGGCACACTTGAGCGGGTCATCTGGAGCAATGGCGCTTAACATGGCATCCGAGCTGCACACTTTCATCCACTTGCTCTTCATCGGCGTGGTGGCGTTGTTTCCGGTGGTCAATCCGATCGGCACCGCCTTCGTGGTGATGCCTTACTTCGCGCACCTGGATCGGGCCGGCAAAAGGCAGGCGGTGCGCATGATCACGCTGTATGCGTTTTGCGTCTGTACGGTGACGCTGATTGCAGGGCAGTGGATCCTGAAGCTGTTCGGGCTGTCGATTCCGGTGGTGCAGCTGGCGGGCGGCATCATGATTTGCAAGATGGGTTGGGAATTCCTTTCGTCCGACAAGGATGCGGGCGCCGATGGCGGCGGCGACGTGGAGGGGACGAAACCGCGCAGCATCGACGACCAGCTGTTTTACCCGCTGACCTTCCCGCTGACCACGGGGGCGGGAACGATCTCGGTGCTGCTCACCCTGAGCGCGCACGGCGCGGATGCCGATCTGCGCCAGATGCTGTTCAACATGGGAGCGATCCTGCTGGCGATCGTGCTGATGTGCGTGCTGGTGTACGTGTTCTTTCTGAACACCCAGCGCATCGAACGCTACCTGGGCTCCCAGGGCGAGCGGATCTTCAACCGCCTGATCGCCTTCTTCATTTTCTGTGTGGGCCTGCAGATCGCCGTCACGGGCGCCAGGGCGCTGTTTGCCTAGTGGGGGCCGCGCCCTGGCGGCACGCCGGCCACAAGCAACCGAGGCATCAGGGACGCTCCCGACATCGGATGCGTTCAAAGGATGGACAGGGGCTCCGGTTCGCCATGACGCCGTTCCGCTTTGTTGCCGACATCCATGTCTCAGACCGCTTTGATCGTTCGAAAGAGGCGCGCTCATGATTTCCGGAAGAACGCTCGAAAGCTGGTGCGCCAGCCATCCGTTGATTCGCGAGCTGGTCGCGCTGCAGCAGACCACCTGGTTCCATCCCGCGTTGGCTCCGGTCGCGGAGTCGATCGGTGATGTGGGATTGACGGCGGCGGACGTCGCCGATGCCAGTGCGCGGTTAACGCGTTTTGCGTCCTACCTCAGGCGTGCGTTTCCGGAGACGGAAGGCAGTGGCGGCATCATCGAGTCGGACGTGCGCCCTTTGCCGAAGCTGCATGCCTTGCTTGGCGAGCGCTACGGCCGGAGCATGGGCGGATCGCTGTGGCTCAAGCGGGACAGCCACCTGCCTATTTCCGGCTCGATCAAGGCGCGCGGCGGCATCTATGAAGTGCTCAAGCATGCCGAGGATCTGGCGCTGGCCGGAAAGCTGTTGAGGCTCGACGACGACTACGCGGTGCTGGGCAGCGACAAGGCCCGCGCCTTCTTTGGCCAATACAAGATAGCCGTCGGCTCGACCGGCAACCTTGGCCTGTCCATCGGCATCATGGGTGCGGCGCTGGGTTTTCAGGTGACGGTGCACATGTCCGCGGATGCGCGGCAATGGAAGAAGGACATGCTGCGCTCGCGCGGCGTCACGGTCGTCGAGCATGCCTCCGATTACAGCGTGGCCATTGCCCAAGGCCGCAAGCAGGCCGGGCTCGATCCCGCCTGCCACTTCGTCGACGACGAGAACTCGGTCAACCTGTTCCTGGGCTACGCGGTCGCGGCCGAGCGGCTGCAGACGCAATTGGCGCAAGCCGACATCGCCGTGGATGCGCAACATCCACTGTTCGTCTATTTGCCCTGTGGCATCGGCGGCGCGCCCGGTGGCGTGGCCTTCGGCTTGAAGCTGGTCTACGGCGACGCGGTGCACTGCATGTTCGCCGAGCCCACGCACTCGCCGTGCATGCTGCTGGGCGTCTATACCGGGCTGCACGATGCGGTCTGCGTGCAGGACTTCGGCATCGACAACGTCACTGCGGCCGATGGACTGGCGGTCGGACGTGCTTCGGGCTTTGTCGGGAAGGCCATGCAGCGCCTGGTGGATGGCTACTACACCGTCAGCGACGAGGAGATGTACAGCTTGCTGGCGCTGATGGAGCGCAGCGAGGGCGTGCGCCTGGAACCGTCTGCGCTCGCCGGCGTGCCGGGCATCGGCAGAGTCCATGCCGACCAGCAGGGCTACCTGGCGCGTGCGGGCCTGGACAGCCACGCCATGGCGCAGGCCACCCACCTGGTATGGGCCACCGGTGGCAACATGGTGCCGCCGGACGAGATGCAAACCTATCTGGACAAGGGCCGCCGGTTGCTGGCGAAGGATTGGGCCGTGGGGTGAGATGCCTCGATTCCCGGGGCGCGGCTGCCGCAACGCGTGGCGATCGACATGTCGCCACTCACCATGGAACCCGCCGGCCCAGGTAATCAAGATACTGAAGGCCCGCTTTTCCTGCCTGCGCGTCGATGGTGTTGGCGAGGTTCGGGATGCTCTCCTCGATGCTCAAACGCGCCTCGGGACCGCCCAGGTCGGTCCGCACCCAGCCCGGAGCCATCAGCAGCAGTGTTCTCGCCTCGCCGGCGTGGCGCGCGGCGAAGCTGCGCATGAACATGTTGAGCGCCGCCTTGCTGGCGCGATACACCTCGTGGTGCCCGTTCTCGTTGTTGGCAACACTGCCCTGCCCGGAGGACATGATGCCGATCGTGCCATCGGCCAGTACGAGATCCTGCAGGACTTCGATGACGCGCATCGGACTCAAGGCATTCGTGACCATCACGCGCACGAACTCGTCGGTCGACACATCCGCGATCGTTTCATGATCGGCATTCTTGACGCCGGCATTGACGAACAGCATGTCGAACTTTCTCGATGCCAGCCGCGCGCGCAGCGCGGTCACCTGGTCCGGCTGGACGATGTCGACGGTCTCGATCTCAAGCCGCCCATCGCGAGCCTCCATGAGGTTGTGCAGTCTGGATGTGCTTGCGCCACGTTCGGTGGCGACCACATTCCAGCCACGCTTGAGGTACTCCTGCGCCAGGGCGAAGCCCAGGCCGCGGGAGGCGCCAATGAGCAGGAGTTTCTTGTCGGAGGAGAGAGCTGGCATCTGCCATGGCCTTTGTCGACGTATGCAATGAAGGACAGCATGCCGCGGCTGTCCGAAACAGGAAAGACAGTATCCCCGACGGAATGTCGATTTCCCTCCCTCTCGTTCGTCGTTGAGGAGGTTCGCTCACTGGCGCCCTTGGCTTGGGCGCCATCGGGGTTCGATCCGGAAACACTCAGATCTTCATGATGCCTACGCGATCCGATCGGGAGAGTGCGATGAAGCAAGATGCCGGTTGCTTGAAGCTTGGCGTGACGCTAAGCATGCTTTTGGCCATAGCCGTTGCCGAATGTTCGGCAGCTCAAAACCCGCAACATGCGTATCCGGCCATGGCGCCCGTATCCCAATACCTGATGGCGGACCGCGATGCGGAAATCGCGCTGGCACGCAGCGCGGCGCCCAAGGCCATTTCGGGGGAGGCCACGATCCTGGTGCTCGGGCCGCATGGCTACGTCACCGCGGTCGAAGGCAGCAACGGCTTTGTATGCATGGTCGACCGGTCCTGGTCGGCGCAGTTCGATTTCCCGGAATTCTGGAATCCCGGATTGCGCGGGCCCACGTGCTTCAACCCGCAGGCGGCACGCTCGATCCTGCCGATAACCTACAAGAGGACCGAGCTGGCTCTCGCCGGACAATCCAGGGATCAAATCATGGAAGGCATCAAGGCCGCACTCGCCAGCAAACAGTTGCCGCGCCTGGAACCTGGCGCGATGTGCTACATGATGTCGAAACAGGGCTACCTGAATGATTCCGCGGGGCACTGGATGCCGCACCTGATGTTTTACATGCCGCTCGAAGCGGATTGGGGTGCCGACTTGCCGGGCTCTCCGGTCATGCTGAACCCGCAGTTTCAGGTCCCCGAGAACATCAAGGTGTTCATGGTTCCGGCCGGCAAGTGGTCCGATGGAACGCCTGCGCCGGCGATGTAGCAAGCGGAGAAGCAATGGAGCAAAAATGGATGCCGCCAACTGGCCCGGCTGAAGGAGCTGTCGCAGATGAAACAAGGTGGAGCCTCCTGTCGCCGGGTGTTGCATGTGCTGAAGCGACTTGCGCTGGTGCTGCCGGTGGTCTGCCTGCCGGTGGGCACGGTCGACGCGAATGCCGCCCGGTCGGGGACGGATTGGGTAAGCACATGGATCGCTGCCCCGCAGCCGCCCTTGCCGGGTTCGGTCGATCACTACCGCGCCCAAAGCCTGCGCCTGATCGTGCATGTCAGCGCAGGCGGGTCGCAAGTTCGTATCCGCTTGTCGAACCTCTACGGCGATGCGCCGCTGACGATCGGCGCTGCGCACATCGCGCGTCGCGCGAGCGGTGCGGATATCGAGCCGGCCAGCGATCGCGCGCTGACGTTTGGCGGACGCGCATCCATCGTGGTACCGGCGCATGCAACGGTGCTGAGCGATCCCGCACGCCTGGAGATACCTGCTCTGGCAGATCTGTCGGTGAGCCTGTATCTGCCTGGGGGCGTCGCTGCCACGACCGTGCACATTCTCGCTCAGCAGACCAGCTACCTATCGCGTCCAGGTGATGCCACGGCGGCCGTACGCTTTCCGGTCGCTCGACGCATCGATATGTGGCCGTTTGTCTCGGGTGTGGATGTAGCGGCCACGCCGCCCAGCTTCGCCGTGGTCGCCTTCGGCGACTCCACCGTGGACGGCGATGGTTCCACCGCCGATGCCAACCGACGCTGGCCGGATGTCTTGGCCGCGCGCCTGCAGCAAGCCGGTCGGAACGTGGCCGTGCTCAACGCAGGCCTTATCGGCAACCGCCTTTTGCATGGCAGCCCGGGTGGCAGCACGTTCGGTACGGCGCTGGGCGAAGCAGGGCTTGCGCGCTTCACCCGCGATGCGCTCGATCAGGCCGGCGCGAAGGTCGTCATCGTGCGTATCGGCAGCAACGACCTTGGCTTCTTGCACGGGTTGGCGCCGCCAGGCGAGCCCGTGGATGCCCATGATCTGATCACCGGCTATCGGCGGCTTGTCACGCTGGCTCACCGACATGGCCTGGGCATTGTCGGAACCACCATACCGCCCTTTGAAAACGCCGCCATTCCAGGCTATTCAACGCCCGCGAAGGATGTGATTCGCCAACAGGTCAACGCGTGGATACGTCATGGCGGCGAATTCGACGCTGTGCTCGACTTCGATCAGATTTTGCGCGACCCGTCGCATCCCGCACGGCTGCTGCCGGCGTACGACAGCGGCGACCACCTGCACCCCAACGATGCAGGCTATCGCGCCGTGGCCTCGGCACTCTCCCTGGCGACGCTCGATACATTGGCTTCCGGCTCGGCCAGAGCCAAGTCGCACATGTAATCGGCAAACCACGCGGATCTGGCTCGAGCGTGCGATACGGTCATCAATGCCGTGTGCGCTTGCCGCTCGCGCTGGCGGGGTTCATCTCGACGCTCAAGGTGAAGGTGCGTTGTTCGTCAGGTTGCATGGCGCCGACGCCCACCAGCTTGCGCGCGACTTCCTCGCCGTGTTCGTTGCGGATGGTCAGCACCATCGAGTATTCCCACGCACCGCTGTCGATGGGGTTGCGGAAGCTGCCTTCCACGCGCAGTGGTACGGACGCCGGCGCCGCGATCGCGCCGGTTGGCTCACTGAAGCGCAACTTGTGGCGGCAGGCGGGGCACACGGCCGCACTTTCCAGGATGGTTTCCCGGCAGTGCGGACAGGTGCGCGTCGCCCCGGCCGTGCCCGGATATGCGGCGGTCACGAAGCTGTGCCGTTCTGCCCGTGGTTCTTGTGCGTACTGCTGCCGTCCTTGGCATCGTCCCAGCCGAACTCGGCGTGGCCCCGCATGCGCGAACCTGCCGCCACGCTGAGCGAGCCGGCCTTCAGGTCGCCGGTCAGTGCGCCGCTTTGCTGCAAGTCCACGTGTGCCGCCGATTCGATGTTGCCGATCAGTTCGCCCGCGATGGTGACCTTCTCGGCGCGCATGCTGCCGGTCACCTTGGCGCCAGCCTCGATGGTCAGGTCGCCGAGCACGTTGACGTCGCCTTTGAAGCTGCCGGCGATGCGCACATGGCCCGCGCCTTCGATCTTGCCCTCGATGGTGATATCGGGCGCGATCAACGATTCGGCCTTGGGCTTGCCGGGCGTGGGTGCGGGCGTGGGGCGGAATGCGGGTTGCACCGGCGCTTCCGCTGCGGGCTTGCTCTCCGGGATGTTGAGGCGAGCCGGGTCCATGGCTTCGGGCGTGGCGGTGGCGGAGGTCTTGGCGGGTTCTTTCCACAGGGCCATGGCGGGACTCCGGTTCTGTCAGACGGAGGGTCAGCCTACGCCCCCAAACCCGGGTCAGGTTCACTTGCGCGCGCCGAAGCGGGGTTTAGGTTCAGGTTCGCGCTCTAATTGGCTGTTTGCTATGGGCTTGCGCACCCTGACGCCGCGTTCGCGACCGCATCGATCGGGAATGCGCGCAACCGCTAAGCAAAAGGGGACGTTGGTAGCCGAGTCAGGGTATCCGGCTGCGGTTTAACTACCTGCCAACCCAGGACGGGCGCGACGTGTCAGCTGTGCCCACACGTCGTGCCCGTGGCTAATTCAGTGGATAGCCGAACCCTGGAACTGAGGATCTTCCATCAGAGCCTTGCGCAGTTTGCCGAAAGCCTCCGCTGCCGCTTCTTTGGCTGGCGGTACATCCATAAGCGAGCGACTCTTCTCGACATGGCCGTGGCCGGTGAAATCACGATTCCACACCGTTTGCCCGCTGGCATTCAAAGCGGTGACCTTGATCGTGAGATCAAAATCACTCGCCGGCCAGAAGATCGCGCTGTTGCCCGATGAATTGGTCGTCAGGATCGGCTCGAACACGAAGGTCAGGTGGTGATCGGAGATGTAGGCGGCACGACCAGTTTCCGGCACGCTGTAGACCTTGCGGAATACGCTGCCGAGCGTACTGAGAATTGCCGGCTCCATATCGCGGTATGGAAAATACCGCATCTTGTCGCCGCCGCCTGCCGGAGTGGTCACTTCAAGTTTGCGGTTGGCGTCGCTGATGAAATAACCCACCGACGTATCAACGGTCTGATCTGAAGGGTAGTTCACGTCGGCGCGTACTGACACGGGATGTGCGCAGCCAGCCATGACCAATATGGCGCCAATGATGCTCAGCTGTGCCAGTAACCGGGTGGGGAAAGCAGCATTGAGCTTGATCATTTGTGCAGTGCCTTCTGGAAGTCTGGATCAGCGAGTAGTTCATGTACCAGCTTCTGCACGGCCTCCATATAGCCTTGGGCTGCTGCCGGAATAGCCGTCATGCCGGCGAAGGATGATTTCCACTCATAGTGAGTTGTCTTCTGGCTGTGATAGATGCGCTGGCCATCTCGATCCACCCAGAAATCCGCTGCCAGGTCGGCGGTACCGATCGAGAAGCCGGAGCCGTCGAAAGCGTTGTGTGTCATGGTGCCGCCGATAACGTCATGAGACGCCGGGTCCAGCAAGCCCGCCTGGGACAGCTCCGTCTGTATTGCGTCGTGCAGATACGCGTTGAACGATGCCGACGGCGTGGAAAAATTTCCGCCACGCAACGTCACCTTGTTGATGGCCTCCGAACCGGCGCCAATGGTGCCGACGTTCGCGTGGACAAGATCACCATTGCGAAGTGCCAGCTGATTTTCCGCAGAAGGCGTGTACTTCGGTGCGACTGCACCACACGCGCCAAGCAATAGGCAGAGAACTGCCATCCCTATGCGTTGCATCAAGTTTTCCCCTGTTTATTTTCGAAAAGCCGATAAGCCGCGAGCTGCGCACGCGACACCCCAAGATATTTGGCGTGGTGCGGAATGGCAAGCATTCGGAAGCAGACGGGCATGGGTAGTTCAAGTCGAGCTGCCCGGTTGCGATTTAACTATCTCCCGGTTTTCCCCCTGCGGGAAAACAGCAAGGGTGTCAGGGATAATTGCTGGCAAATCGGCACCCATTTGCTCAACGGACTTGAGCGCTCCGGTACCTCGTGGGACGATCGTGCAAATGAACAGTCGACCCGCCGCTGCGCAGCATCTGCGCGACCTCGCACGGTTGCGCCGTGTTCGCGACAGGATCGATCGGGAATACGCGCAACCGCTGGATGTCGATGCGCTCGCCCATGGCGTGTATATGTCGGCCGGGCACCTCAGCCGCCAGTTCAAGCTCGCCTTCGGCGAGTCGCCTTATTCCTATCTGATGACCCGACGCATCGAGCGCGCGATGGCGCTGCTGCGTCGTGGCGACCTCAGCGTCACCGAGGTCTGCTTCGCGGTCGGCTGCGCGTCGCTGGGCACTTTCAGCACACGCTTCACCGAGCTGGCCGGGGTGCCGCCCAGCGTCTATCGACGCGAAGCGGCGCACGCGACGGCGGGCATGCCGTCCTGCGTGGCGAGGCAGGTGACGCGACCGGTCAGGAATCGAGAAGCATCGGCCCATGAGCCAGACTTAGCATGACGACTCCCCCCGCACCGAGCACGACGGCCATGGACATCCATATTCACGCGAGCTTTCTTCCGCAGACCGACCCGGACGCCTCGCTGGCGTTCTATCGCGACACGCTCGGTTTCGAAGTGCGCAACGACGTCGGCTACAACGGGATGCGCTGGATCACGGTCGGGCCGCCGGATCAGCCCGGTACGTCCATCGTGCTGTATCCGCCAGCCGCCAGCCCGGGCGTCACCGACGACGAGAAGCGCACCATCGCCGAGATGATGGCCAAGGGCACCTACGCGATCATGCTGCTGGCCACCAAGGACCTCGACGCCGCCTTCGAGCGGATACAGGCCAGTGGCGCCGAGATCGTCGAGGAGCCGACCCAGCAAGCGTACGGGGTGCGCGACTGTGCCGTGCGCGATCCCGCAGGCAACCTGCTGCGCGTGCAGGAGCGGCGTTGAGGGGTTGGGCGATCGCGGTTCAATTCGCGACAAGGGACATCGAAGATCCATCGTCATCCAAGCAACGGCCGGGATCCTAGCGACTTAAAGTTATTGACGGCCAAGACGCGGGATGACCGGACGCGCCGTTGCAATGCGATTCCTGCCTTCGCAGGAATGACGATCAAAAAACGGCTATTCGAGGCTCCCGATGCCATCGGAACGGTCGGATCGGAACGGTCGGCGATAGTGCCCACATGACGCGCGCGCGATGGCAGCCATGAGGAAACGGACGGCACCATGAAAAACGAGAAGAACAGCGCGAAAGACACAAGCGGCGACACTCCCTCCCAACTTATTGATGGGAGGATCGCGCAGCTGGGCGATTGGCGGGGCGATGCGCTTGCGCGGGTCCGGGCGATCATCAAGCAAGCCGTCCCCGACGTGGTCGAGGAATGGAAGTGGCGAGGGGTCCCGGTGTGGTACCACGATGGAATCATCTGCACCGGCGAGACGTACAAGAACGCCGTGAAGATGACCTTCGCCAAGGGCGCCTCGCTGGCAGATCCCTCGGGCCTCTTCAATTCGAGCCTCGAAGGCAACACCCGGCGTGCCATCGATTTTCATGAAGGCGACAAGATCGATGAGATGGCGTTGAAGGCGCTCATCCGTGCCGCCGTGGCGCTGAACAAGTCCAAGGCAAAATCAAGGCGGCGGCAACTGCCGCCAGAATGATTCACGCCAGGCGGCGAAGCAGCTCCATGCCGGGCGCGCAAGCCGACTCGAGACGTGCCCGCTCGTCGGTGGGCAAGCTCACCCACTTCGGCGGGTTCTTGCGCACGCGCGCGGCCGCCTGCGCCAGCCACGAAGGATCGTCCAGGCTGGGGTCCATGAAGCGAACGATGCGCTGGAGCTCGGCGTGGGGAGCATCAAGCATCGACTCGTAGCGCACATGCAGTACCTGCTCGGCGGGCACGTTCTCGAGGAGCTGCAGGCCCACGGTGATCATCTCGGACCAGGCCAGCCCGATCGGCTCGATCGGAAGCTCGAAGCGGTGGAACACGTCGACGTCGAAGCTCTCGGGTACGAGTCCATGCCACTCCGGCGGCAGATCCGCAGGGATCTGGTACGTCGGCGTGAGATAGGGGGCCGTGCCGAACCGCTGCTTGAACATCGTGCCGATCATGCCCATGCGCATCGGGGCGAACCGGCGCGCCGAGACCGCGAACTCGCGGCCGTCGCGAAAGACGTGGATGAACCTGGCCGCCGGAAAGAAGTGCGACAAAGGATGGACGAGGCCGAGCGACGCGCCCGAACGCTCGCACCAGAACCGGCGGCCGAGGCGCGCGCACAGCCACTGGAAGACCTGCAGGTACTGCCGATGGATCCGGTCTTCCGGCAATGCCTGCACGAAGATGCGCAGTTCCTCGTGCAGTCCGTCAGGGTCTTCGGTGAGCGGCGGGAGCGTCATCGCCAACAGCGGCGGAATGCCCGTCTCGCGAAAGCGCAGCGCGGAGGCCAGCGGGTAGCGAAACTCGTCGATGGCGAGGCCGCGCTCCATGAGGCGAAGCCACGCCGCATGGCGGGGACGCGGCTCGCTCAACACGGACCAGAAGTCCGGGCCGTCGACGGGATCCTTGCGGAAACCGAGCGGGTGGAGCGCGTTGAACAGCTCGGAGAGGCTCAGGACATCCGGGTGCAACGAGAGCAGCTCGGACAGCATCGTCGAGCCGGAGCGGCCCGTGCTGACGATGAAGAGAGGGGTTTGGGGTGATCCGGTCATCACGGGACGTCACTCTTTGCGGCCTGCTCTCGGGCATGGACTCTGGCCAGGCGCGGCTGCGTCTCCGGCATGGTCAGCAAGACGGGCATCACGACCAGGGCGACGGCGGCGATCATGGCGCCGGGCAGGGCGGTCCATCCGGTCAGCCGCACGAGCAGCTCGGCGAGGAAGGGCGTCAGGCCGCCGAAGATGGCTGTGGCGACGGTCACGCCCAGCGCCAGGCCGCTGAGTCGGCCTTCGCCGGGAAACTGTTCGGCGGTCGCCGGGGCGCCTACCGCACTCACGCCGCCGGCGAGGCAGGCCAGCACGATCGCGCCGGCGGCGACGTGCAGCTCGCCGCCACCGGCCATCAGGCCGAACATCGACAGCGGCAGCAGCATGCCGGCGACACCCAGCCAGATCAGTACCGGTTTGCGTCCGACCCGGTCGGAGAGCGCACCCGTCAGCGGCGTGACCAGGATCACTGCCACCGCGGCAACGGTCGACAGCCACAGCGAACGGCCTTCGGCCAGGATGCCCGACGAGTTCAGGAACGCCGGCACATAGGTGATGCCGACGTAGTAAGTGATGGAACCCAGCGCCGAGATGGCGAAGGTGCGCAGCAGCGCGGGCCGGTGACGGGCGACGGTGTGGCGCAGCGGGGACTTGGGCACGGTGCGCTGCCGCACCTGGCGCAGGAAGTCCGGCGACTCCTCCATGCCTGACCGCGCGAACCACACGCCGCCTGCCAGCGCCGCGCCCACGAAGAACGGAATGCGCCAGCCCCAGGCGTCGAGATGGACTGTACTCATCGCCCCCACCGTCAGTGCGGCGACCGCCACGGCCAACAGCGCCCCGACCTCGCTGGCGGCAGAGGCCAGCGAAGTGATCAAGCCGCGCCGGTCCTCGCGCGCACCCTCCAGCAGGTAGGCGACCACGCCCGTATATTCGCCGCCGACCGAGAACGCCATGAAGCAGCGCAGCAGCAACAGCCACGCACCCGCCGCCGGCCCGATCGCGGCATGGTCGGGCAGCAAGGCTGTGGCGAGCATCGCCAGCGTCATCAGCATCATCGACAGCACCAGGGTGCGCTGCCGTCCGATGCGGTCGCCGAGATGGCCGAACACCATCGCGCCCAGCGGCCGCATGCCGTAGGAAATGGCGAACCCGGCGAGGGTTGCCAGCAGCGAGTTGCGCCCGCCGCCGAAGAACACCCGCGACAGCACCGTGGCGAAATACAGGTAGAGCGTAAAGTCGTACCACTCCACCACCGTCGACAGTGCCGCGACCGCCATCGAGGCACGCGAGGCTTCGGGAGCACGGTGGTTTTCGGTCGAGGTCATGCAGACGGGTTGCCGGAAGCGAGAAGACGTCAGGGACAATACCTGACGCAGCCGCGGTGACCCAGGATCAGCGCAGCGGTTCTGTCGCCGTATCGCCCTTGCATGGGATCGGCCCGCCATCCTTGCCGACCGCCTGCGTAAAGCTCGAACCGTTGCGGTTGATCACGATGCCATCGGCGCATTGCTGGTTGTGGTCCAGCCGGTAACTTGCCTGCACGGCAAGCTCTTGCTGCCGTTGCTTTTCCTGAAGTATGGCCTGCTCCGCCTGATATTGCCGAGCCTGCTCGTTCACCTGCTGGTAGGTGCTGGACAAGTCCTCGCGCTGCTGCTTCAGGTCGGCCGCCAACTGCGCCTGGTGTTGCTGGGCCTGAGCTTTGGCCTGCTGCGCCTCCAGTTCGGCGGCGCGGGCGGAATCGCGCGTGACCTCATCGGCGTGGCGCGCCTCGAGATACTGGGAAAGTCCATTCCAGGCGAGCACGGCGACGATCAAGCCCGCGGCGGCGGCGCCGATTTTCCACGACAACGGCATGGCCATACATTCCCCTAGCAAGATCATGAAAAATCCCGCACCCTCCGTACCCCGACGCAGCCTCGTCGGGAGCCGGTTGATGGAGTCTAGCAGGCCGAAAAAAGTGTCAGGGGCGATTCCCGACGGCTCCGTCGAAACTGTCCCTGACGCCATTCTTCCCTTGCCGGCACGCCGGCTGGGGCCCGGCCGGGGGCGCCGGGATATGCGATAGTTCATGCATCGGTGTTCCGGGCCGACGGTCGCATGGCACGTTATCGGAGTGGGAGCCGGGTCGCAGGGGAGCGGTTGGATTGCGCATGAATCGTTGGGTCAGGGGATGGGGGGCGCTCGTCCTGGTGGTGTGCGGCTTGCTGGCGGTGTCGCCGGCCCGTGCGCTCGACCCCGATCGGGCGATCGGGCAGCTGACCCACGTCTGGTACGAGAACCAGCTGCCGCAAGGCACGGTGTTGTCCATCGCCCAGGGCAAGGGCGGTTCGATCTGGCTGGCGACGTACGGCGGCCTGGTTCACTACAGCGGCGCGGAGTTCGACACCATCGACCCGCGCGTGGCGCCGGTGCTCAAGAGCACGGCGATCACCGCAGTCTATGTCGATCGCGCGGGCACGCTGTGGGTGGGCACGCTGAACGACGGGTTGTACCGCCGCCATGGGCGCGTGCTGGAGCCGGTGGTGTTGCCGGCGGACATCAAGAGCGTGTTTGGCATTGCGCAGGACCGTGGCGGCGCGCTCTGGCTGACCACCAATGCCGGCGTCGCGCGGATGGGCGCGAAGGGCATCCGTCTGCTCGGCCAGGAAAGCGGGTTTCCGCCACGCGGGTTCTATCACGCGATCGTGGCCGATGCGGCGGGCGGGGTGTGGATCGCCGCGGATGATTTCGGTGTGGTGCACTGGCTCAACGGCCAGGTCGAGACGTTCGATACCCGGCGCGGCCTGCCGACCAATGCCGTGCACAGTTTGGCGATCGACCATGCCGGCACCGTGTGGGTCGGTACGCAGGGTGGCCCCGTGCGTTACCGCGATGGGCATTTCGAGCGTGACCCGCGCCTGGCGGCGCTCGATGGGAAGCCCATCTATACCCTGCATGGCGACCGCGACGGCAGCATGTGGTTTGCGCCGCTCGGCGGCATGGGCATCTGCCGTCTGACCCGCGCACGCTTCGACTGCGACAATACGCTGAGCGGCCTGGTCGGCGAGACCGTACGCTCGATGTTCGAGGATCACGAAGGCAACCTCTGGATGGGGACCACCTCCAGCGGCATCCACCGGTTCAGCGATTCGAAGCTGGTCACCGTCACCGGGAAAATGGATTCCAACGCGGTGCGCGCCGTCTACCAGGATCGCGCGGGTACGCTCTGGATCGGCACCGACGGCTCGGGACTGTCGCGTTACGAGAACCAGGCGCTGATGCCGGCGACGGCGATCAACGCGAAGCTGTCCAGCCTGTTGCTGCGGGCGATCGAATCCGATGCGGCCGGCAACCTGTGGGTGGGATCGACCGACGGGGTGAGCCGGATCGCGCCCGATGGCACGGTGCGCAACTTCGGCGTCGGCGATGGGCTGCCCGGCACGATCGTGTTCGCGTTCGCGCCCAGCCGCGATGGCGGTATGTGGGTGGCGACCCTGCAGGGCGTGGCGAAGATCAGCGGCGACAAGATCAGCGTGCTGCAGGGCACGCGCGGCGACGACGTTCGCGCGTTGTACGAGGATCCGGCCGGGCGTCTGTGGATCGGCGAGCGCAGCGGCTTGCGTTGCCTGCACGATGGTGTGGTCGACCGCTGCGGTACCGATGGCCTGCCGGGCACGAGCGTGTTCGCGTTTCATGTCGAAGCCAATGGCGACCTGTGGCTCGGCACCAGCGTGGGCCTGATGCGCGTGCGCGGGCGGGCAGTGCAGGCCTTCGCCGAGCGGGCGGGCTTCTATGGCGACGCGGTGTTCGCGATGCTCGACGATGACGATGGCCACTTCTGGGTGAGTTCGAACCGCGGCATCGCGCGGTTTGCGTGGGCCGGCATCGATGCGCTCGACCGCGGCGCGGCCAGGCAGATAGAGCCGCGCTGGTACGGCAAGAACGACGGCATGCTTTCGCAGCAGGGCAACGGCGCCTCGCAGACGCCGGCATGGCGCACGAACGACGGGCGGATGTGGTTCGGCACGGCCAACGGCGTGGTCATCGTGGATCCGAAGCACGAGCGGGTGAACCGGATGCGTCCGCCGGTCGCGGTCGAGCGCGTGCTGGTGGACGGCAAGGAGGTTGATCCGGATCACGTCGGACGGATCGGTCCCGGCGTGGAACGCATCGAACTGCACTACGCCGCGATGAGCTATGTGGCGCCCGCCGCGGTGCAGTACCGCTATCGCATCGAGGGCTTCGACCATGGCTGGATCGACGCCGGCAACAGCCGCGTCGCCTACTACACCAATCTTCCGCCCGGCGACTACGTGTTCCGCGTGATCGCCAGCAACAACGACGGCGTGTGGAACGCCGACGGCGCCAGCGTGGCTTTCACGATCGTGCCGAGCTGGTATGCCACCTGGTGGTTCCGCGCCCTCGTCGCGGTGATCGTGATCGGCCTGCTCGCCATGGCCTACCGGCTTCGCGTGTGGCGCCTGCACGAGCGCGAGCGCGAGCTGACGCACGAGGTCGCGCAGCGCACCGAGGCGTTGCGCAACGCGAACGCCGAGCTGAAGCGCATCGCTGCGCTCGATGGCCTCACCCGCATTGCCAATCGCGGGGCGTTCGACCAACGGCTGCGCGAGGTCCTGAGCGAGCATGTGGCGCGTGGCACGTCGCTGGCCGTGCTGATGTGCGACGTCGATGCGTTCAAGGACTACAACGATACCTACGGCCATCTTGCCGGCGACGTCGCATTGACTGCAGTGGCGGGCGCGCTGACCAAGGTGCTGCGTCCGGCCGCGGATCTCGCCGCGCGCTATGGTGGCGAGGAGTTCGCGGTGCTGCTCACCCAGTGCGACGCCCACGCAGCTGCTGCGGTGGCGCAACGCATTCTCGAGGCGGTGCGCACGCTGGCGATCGAACATCGTTGCTCCGATGTCGCGCCGCACGTGACCATCAGCATAGGCATTGCCGCCATCGTGCCCACGGTCACGGACTCGCCGGAGCAACTGCTTCGCTGCGCGGACGAGGCGCTGTATCGCGCCAAGGCAGCGGGGCGTGACCGCATGGCTGGTGGCCCTGAACACGCCGGATGATGGCTCCGACCAGGAGTGGGAGGCCGCGGGCTCCGGCCCTGGCTTGATCAGGCTCCGGAAGGCTTCAGGCCGCCGTGGTGCGGCGTCAGGCGCAGGCCGCTGCTTCGGCAGACGTCGATGCGCGCAAAGAACTGCGTGCGTCCACCGTGGAAAGTGACGCGGAGGTCGCGCAGGCATCCGCCGGGTGGAACATCGAAGGTCATCGAGGTCAGGCCGCCCTGCAGCGGTTGACCCAGGGCGATGTCCTGGAAGGCATCGTGGTCGGCAGGTGCGATGGCGAGCGCGATGACACTGTCGAACGTGGCATTCACCAGATCGAAGTGCCGCGCGGGTCTGCGCACCGCGTCGGCGCTGGCGGCCGATGCAACGACGAGCTGGCTGCCAAGCGCGATGGCAAGCATGGCGACGAGGGCGGTGGCGCGGGTCGGATTCATGGGAGTGCTCCGGCTGGGGTGGCTTGCCGCCGGTGGCTCGTGCGCACGCGGTCGGCACCGTGATATGGCCGGATGGAGGCCTCCTGTGGAACCGGTTCGGGACGAATCGTCGTGGCGCGGTGGTGAATCGTAGTGGTGTGGTGTTTTGCTTTTCAGCGCTGCATGGCGCGCCTAGGATGTTCTCCAACTCCGCAGGATGCCGACGATGAAGATCCGTCTGGGCAACATGAAAATCGGCCTGTGGCCCTATCTCGGCCTGTGGACGGCGGTAGTCGTGTTGTTCGCGATGCAGAATTTTGTGGCGGATGCCTTGAATGGGCGCACGTGGTCGGCGTGGGATTATCTGCGTTGGTCGGGTATCCGCTGGTACACCTGGGCAGCGCTGGCGCCACTGGTGTTCCGGCTTGCCGAACGTCATCCCATCCAAGCGCCGCTGCGCCTGCGCGGCCTTGGCACCCAATGTGTCGCGAGCGTGGCGGTTACCTTGCTGGCGTTGGTGATCGGGGCGTTTGTTTCGACCGCGTTTGAGCCCAGCGGCTTCGACACGCAACTGCGCTATTTCCTGGGCTTCTATGTCGCTACAGGATTGCTGACTTATTGGGCCTTGTACGCAGTGCAGCGAGCCGTGCAGTTCTACGAAGAGAAAACGCACCGCGAAGTGGAAGCGAGCCGGCTGGCCTCGGAACTGGCGCAATCGCGCCTGCGTGCGTTGAAGTCGCAGCTGCAGCCGCATTTCCTGTTCAACACCTTGCATGCGATCGCGACGTTGCTGGACGAGGACGCATTGTCGGCCGAAGACATGCTGCTGCGCCTGAGCGATTTGCTGCGTGCATTCCTCGAGGATTACGACGGCCAGGAAGTGAGCTTGCGGCGGGAACTGATCCTGCTGGATCTCTACCTCGGCATCCAGCGCTTCCGCTTCAAGGATCGTCTCACCACGCAGATCTACATTGCCCCGGACACGCTGGATTGCGCCGTGCCCAGCCTGATCCTGCAGCCGATCGTGGAGAACGCCATCACCCATGGAATCGGCAAGCGGATCGGGGTGGACTGCATCGAGATCGAAAGCCGGCGCGAGGGCGACACGCTGTGCATCGACGTGCGCAACCGCAACAGTACGTTGGAGGTCGGGGTTGCATCTGCGGCGGGGCACGGTATCGGCCTGTCGAACACCGAACTGCGCCTGCGCGAGCTGTATGGCGATATTGCGCAGGTGCGCCTGGAGATGATCTGGCCCGAGGGCGTGGTCTGCCGGCTGCGCCTGCCGTTCCGCGCGATCGAGGAAGCTGACGATGCGCCGGAGGTCGAGCTTACGTGAGCATCGTCACCCTGGTCGTGGACGACGAGCCGATCGCGCGCCATGCCATCGTGCGGCTGCTGCGCGACGATCCCGAGATCGAGCTGCTGGCCGAGTGCGGTGACGGCGTGTCGGCGGTCGCGGCGATACGCAGCCAGTCACCGGACCTGGTCTTTCTCGACATCCAGATGCCTGCGATGAGCGGTATCGACGTGGTGGCGACGATTGGCGCGGAGCGCATGCCGGCGACGGTGTTTGTCACCGCCTTCGAGCAATACGCGGTGCGGGCGTTCGAGGCGAACGCGGTGGATTACCTGGTGAAGCCGTTCAGCCGGGAGCGATTCGCGAACACGCTGCGGCGCGTGAAGGCGCGGCTGTCCACCGGCGATGGCACGGGCGGGGCCGCTTCCGTGCAGATCCTGCAGGCGCTCGATGCCCTGCGCCAGCGCGACGACTACATCCAGCGCCTCCCCGTGCGCATCGACGAGCACATCAGCTTCATCGACGTCGACCAGATCGTGTGGATCAAGGCCAGCGGCAACACCGTGCAGATCCACCTGGCCGACGGCGTCCATGAAATGCGCGAGACCATGGGCACGCTCGCCGCGCGACTCGATCCGCGGCATTTCGCGCGGGTCCACCGCTCGGCCATCATCAACGTGCGCCGGATCCAGGCCATCCATCCGTGGTTCAACGGCCACCATGTCGTCACGATGGATACCGGCCAGAAACTGCGCATGAGCCGCTACCAGCACGAAACCTTTCTGCGCCTGGTCTCGGCCAGCAGTGGGAAGCGGGTGGAATAGGGATGCTGGCTAAACAGCAAGACGAAGCCATCCCTCGCCGTGGCCGGATTCTCTCTCGACGATCGGAGCCAGAAGCAAATCGGGCTACACAGTTTGCGCAGCGATGTTAACTTGTGCGAATCCCCTGGGTCTGCCTGTCGGAGTTCATGATGTTCGTTGCCTCTTCCTCCCGGTCGCCGTCTGGCGCGCACCGCACGTTTGCTCGTCTTGCCGTGGTCATTTCGATGACCTTCGCGACCGCCGCCGTCCATGCGCAGGATCCGCGAACCGACCAGGTGCCCCCGCCGCAGGACACGCCCTATGCCGGCACGATCACGCTTCATGTCGATGCCAGCGACACCGTGCAGGGGATTTTTCGCGTCCATGAAACGATTCCGGTGCAGGCAGGCGCATTGACGCTGCTGTACCCGCAGTGGATTCCCGGCGACCACTCGCCGACCGGCCCGATCGCCATGCTCGCTGGCCTCGAACTTCGCGGCAACGGCAAGCGGCTGATGTGGAAGCGCGACAAGTACAACGTGTACGCGTTCCATCTCGACGTGCCCGCAGGCGTCTCCACTGTCGATGCGACCTTCCAGTACATGTCCGGCCGCACCGACGGCGAGGGGTTCGAGATCACCGATCGCATGATGGACATGGAATGGAGCAAGGTGGCGCTGTATCCGGCCGGCTATTTTTCACGCGGGATCACCTTCGCGCCCAGCGTGACGCTGGCGCATGGCTGGCAGCTCGGCACCGCGCTGGAGACGGCCTCGCAGTCGGGCGACACGACCATCTTCAAGCCGGCGACGTTCAACAACCTGGTCGATTCGCCGGTCTACGCGGGCCAGTACTTCAAGCGGGTCGACCTCAACCCGGGCGGCGACGCGCCGGTGCACCTGGACATCGTCGCCGATGCGCCGAAGTACCTGGAGATGACGCCCGAGCAGTTGCAGGTGCATCGCGCGCTGGTGACGCAGGCGGTGAAGCTGTTCGGCTCGCACCACTACGACCACTACGACTTCCTGTTCTCGCTGTCGGATGTGCTGGACGGCAACGGCACCGAGCACCACCAGTCCAGCGAGAACGGCCTGGGCGCCGACTACTTCACGGCCTGGAGCGACAACTCGCCCGGCCGCGACCTGCTGGCGCACGAGTACACGCATTCCTGGAACGGCAAGTTCCGCCGTCCGGCCGACCTGTGGACGCCCAATTTCAACGTGCCGATGGGCGATTCTCTGCTGTGGGTGTACGAAGGGCAGACGCAGTACTGGGGTTACATACTCACCGCGCGCGCCGGCATGTGGACGCCGCAAGAGTTCCGCGATGCGCTGGCGATGGAGGCGGCCAATTACGAGCGCAACCGCGAAGGCTTTCAGTGGCGCACGCTGGAAGACACCACCAACGATGCGACCGTGGCGCGCCGTTCGAGCCTGCCGTACCGCAGCTGGCAGATGAGCGAGGAGTACTACAGCGGGGGCCAGATGATGTGGCTGGAAGTGGACGCCAAGCTGCGCGCGCTGACGAATGACCGCAAGTCGCTGGACGATTTCGCGCGCGCGTTCTTCGGCGTCGACAACGGCAGCTACGTGACCAAGACCTACACCTTCGACGACGTGGTGGCGACCTTGAACGGCGTGGCCCCGTACGACTGGGCGGGCTTCCTGCATGCGCGCGTGCAGACGTTCGATCCGCCGCTGGAGAACGGCATCGCCGCGACCGGCTGGAAGCTGGTCTACACCGATCAGGAAAGCGGCTACGAAAAGCAGTACAACAGCCGGCCGGAACCATCCCGCCATCTGTACAACTTCGCCTGGTCGATCGGCCTGACCATGAACGACAAGGGCGAGGTCAACGACGTGCGTTGGGACGGCCCGGCATTCAAGGCTGGCGTCAGCACCGGTGCCACCCTGGTCGCGGTGAACGGGCAGGACTATTCGAGCGATGTGCTGAAGAGCGCGATCGCGGCAGCCAAGGACAGCAAGGCGCCGATCCAGCTGCTGCTGAAGTACCAGGGCGGCTATCGCACGGTGCCGGTGGATTACCACGGCGGCCTGCAGTACCCGCATCTGGTGCGCATCGAGGGCACGCCGGATTACCTGAGCCAGATCATCGCGCCGCGCAAGTAGGGCGAGGTCAACAGCGCATTCGTGACAGCGCAAAAGTCACTTTCGAAGAACGTGGTCTCCACGCCATCCAGGGGCGGCCTGAATAACCCGTCATCCCGGCTTCCGCTGGAATGACGGGCAAAGGCTCATGCAGACCATCCCTGATTGACGGCGACTACTTCGCGGTGCCGTCCGCTTGCTCCAGCGCCTTCACCGCATTCAGCGTCTCTTGGACATGCTTGGTGGGGCTGAGGCTGGAATAGACGTAGGTGATTTTCCCCGACGGCGCGATCACGTACGAGGTGCGGTCCGACCAGCCCGGCTTCAGCAGCAGCAGCGCGTCGTATTGCTTGGCGATCTTCGCGCCCTCGTCGGCAGCGACCGGGAACTTGCCGCTGCAGTGGTCGGCTTCCTTCGAGAAAGCCGCCAGCTGGTCGAGGTTGCCCGCGGTGACGCCGATCACGGTGGCATGCGCCGCCGTGAATTGGGGAATGGCCTGCGAGAACAGGTGCGCTTCGACGTTGCAGCCCGAGGTGTGCGGGGCAGGGAAGAAATAGACCACCACCGGGCCTTTCTTCAACGCGTCGGCGAGCTTGAACGTGAAGGGCTGCCCGGCCAGATAAGCCGGCGCGGTGAAATCGGGTGCCTGGGTGCCCTCCTTCAGTGCGGCAAACGCGGGCGACGCGAGCGTGGCGGTACCGACGAGGGCGAGGGCTGCAAATTTCAGCAATGACTTCATGGGTGTGACTCCTGGGGAGACGGACGGGTCAGCCTGTTTATACGCCAGATGTGCGTGGGTGGATGCTGTCTGAACGAGGTCACATCACGACGAGGACTCCCGCTCATGCCGGGGGCGAGGCGTTGCGGAGCCGTGGAGCGTCTGGGGATGACGAGTTATTCAGGCCATCCCTAGCTCGCGTCGGAGTTTGGGGTTTTCGTTTCTTGATCCCCGCCTGGCTGCCAATGGAACACTTCGTCGACCCGTTTGCCGAAGAGATGGGCGATGCGGAAGGCGACGTCCAGCGAGGGCGAATAACGCCCCTGTTCGATCGCGGCGATGGTTTGCCGCGTCAGCCCCACGCGTCGACCCAGCTCGGCCTGCGTCATGTCCTGCGCCAGGAAGCGCAGCAGGCGGACCTCGTTGGTCATCGACTCAGCGGGCAAGGCGCGGCTGCCGGTAGCCGAGCAGGATCAGCGCATAGCGCGCCGTCTCGGTCAGCACGATGAAGAACAGGGCCGCGTTGACGAGCTCCCACCCACCGTTGTTGAACGGCATGACCATGCCGACCACGATCATGCCCGTCAGCAGGATGAAATACGCGGTGCGGGTCGCGCGCCCGTCGATGGCACGGTCGCGCTCGTCCTGGAGGAGCGGATCGCCAGCTTCGTGCCGCTTGATCACGAGCAGGCCACAGATATAAGCCACGGCATGGAAACTGGCCACCACGGCTAGGCAGCCGATGCGCTCCAGCATGGTCGGCTGCAGGTACGGAAGCCCGATCTGGGCCACGAAGTAGATGCAGTAGGCGGGGCACATGCTCCACAAGGCGAGCCAGGCCCGTTTTTGAAGTGATGACATGATTCGATCTTCAGGTCAGCTACGGTGTACATAATGTCAAACATACATAACATCATGTCAAGCATTTTAACCAGGTGGTCCGTGCGGAGCCGCCTCGGTTCGCAGGCCCTTGCCTAGCGCCGTGTCGCCAGTACGCCGTCCAGCGCCAGTTGCGCCTTGAAGCCGGCTTTCTCCAGCCGCTTTTCCACCTCGCGCGGGACATCGCGTCCACTGGTGAGCTTGTTCGGGCTGCCGGTGTAGTGGAACAGGCGCCCACCCCGGCGCAGCACGCGTGCAAGCTGGTCGTAGAACGCCTGCGAGTACAGCTCGCCGGCGATGCCGAAGCGTGGCGGATCGTGCAGCAACGCGTCCACCGAGGCGTCGGCGATCTGCGCGACCGCCTGCGACACGTCGGCGTGGGTGAGCTGAAGCCGGCCACCGCTGGCGGGCGCGTCCGGATCGGGCGACCACGGGTTGAGCGTGCGCAGCCACAGCACATCGGCGTTCTTCTCGAACGAGTGGATGCGAGCGGCACCGGCCTCCAGGCAGCAGGCCGCGAAATAACCGAGGCCGCCGCAGGTATCGAGTACCGTCTTTCCGCGCGGCTCGATCAGCGCCACCTTGCGGCGCGCATCTCCGAACGGCGATTCCTTCGACGTCGGCAGCATCTTGATGCCGTCGATCTCGAAGGTGGGTGCGCCCCATTCGGTAGGTACCAGCTTGATCAGCGCGCCGGAATATCGCGCCACCGGCATGAACTCGTCGCCGTCCCAGACATGGATCGTGCGGTCTTTCAGCGCGTGCGGATACGGATAGCGCTGACCCCGCCATTGCCAGGAGTCTGCTTCCAGCAGCACGTTGCCGATCGAGCGACCCAGGTCCAACGAGCCGGTCCATTCGCCTGCACCGGTATCGCGGGCGGCCAGCAGTGCCTCGGCGATCGGGTGCGTGAGCAGGGGGCCGGAATAGTGCGACACGATGGGCAATCTCCTTGAAATGGCCGCAAAGAACCGGCGACAGTTGGCCACGATGCGACGAGGGGCGGCATCGTAACCCGCCGCGCGGCTGGAGTCGTTGCATGGGCACGTTTCCAACGTGAGATCAAAGCCGTCAGCGGTCGTTGCAGGAACGTATGTGCGGCTGATCGGCCCGGCCCAGGGAGGGCATGGCAGGAGGTAACTCAGGCCCGCTTTCACCGCAGCGCCCGGCATCGGAACAAACGCCGAGGGGCGCACGCGCCCCTCGGCTTCCACGCTTGTCAGCTGGATTTCAGCATGCCGCGATCGGGCGTGCTCAGTTCGACTCGGTGAACTTGATCGACGGCGACGATCCACCGGTGGCAGTGCAGCTGCCCAGGTTCAGGTTGTTGCTCTCGCCGGTCGAGCCGGCGTTCGAGGCGCACGTCGGCGTGGCGGTGCTCCCATCGCTTACTGCGAGATTCACCGTGATCGACGAGCCGGAGTTGAACACCGCTTCCGATCCGCCGGCGTTGCCGACGACGTTGAATTCCGTCTGGTCCCAGGCGCTCGCGATATCCAGCACGCTGTCCTTCGCACTGAGCGTATAGGCGGTGGTGCCGTTGGTGAACACCACCGTGTCATTGCCGCCGGTTTTGGCCGTACCGGAAATCTTGAGGTTGGCCAGCTGGGTGGCCGGCACATCCGGTGCCGTTACGGCAGAGCTGTTCTTGTAGCAATCACCGGAGCCGTCGCTGCCGAATCCGCTCGGGCAGCTGGTGCCGCCGTAGCCGAGCAGCCAATACTGGATGAAAACGGCTGCCTTGCCCTTGGTGCTGTAATCCGGGGAATAGATGAATTGCTGCCAGACCGTGCAACCCGAATGGCTTTTGCACGCGCTGGTGGTCTTGTTGTAATTCGAATTCACCTGCAGCGTGTATTCGTTCGGGCCCAGAATGCCGCCGCCACCGAATGCAGCGACGCCAACGCCTTTTTCAGAAGTCACGCCCGTGACCGAAGGAAAGGTTCCGGTGGCGCTGCTGATCAGTCCCGAAACCTCGATGGCATAGTCATTGCCATTGCCCGTGGTCTGCGTGCCACCAGCCGCGCTCTCCGAAAGCCTGGTCAAGGCGTTCGGGCGCCGCGGCAGGGGGTGGGAAAATGGTTGTACCTGGGTGCATGCCACCTGCTTCCAGAGAATGCTGGGAAATGTGGCCTGGAAGCAGCCTTCCGACGGCGCCGCCATGCGGACCATGTCCTCGTGCCAGCTTTGAATGGCCTGGGCCTGCACCATCGAAGGGACTTGAGCTTGATCAACGCCGTTCTCGACGGCAGGAGCGGCAAATGCCGATGGAAGCCAGGCCGCACCAACGAGACTTGCAACAATCGCGATCTTGATCATTCGGCGTGCGCCGAAAGTCTTTGTGGAATGCATGTGTTTTTCCCCATTGGAAGCAAAGTGTAGTGGTCGTCGGACTTGGATTATCCAAGTCCACCGGTATTCCCAAAACAAAATACAACCCGGAGCCCCTAACTCCGTATCGCCATGCGATGGCGACCGCCGTACGCTAGCGGCTATCGCGGCTATTTGGTAGCTGCAAGTTATTGCGTGCCGTTTCAATAAGAAGCTAAGGAGTTAATGAGGATGGCGGCGATTAACTGAATGGCCGGTTCGGCGGTATCCGGCGGCTGCTTTCGATCTGCTACATCCGGAATGGAGACGGTGGTCGGCATCCACTTTTCCGGGATGGATCTGCACGACAATGCTGTGGCCACGCACTCTTCTCGGCGCTGCATGCAACGTCGGCCAGGGCCGCCGCTTTTTCGCTGAAGGGCATGGGCCTATGCTGTGGTGACTGCGGCACATGCCGCGTTGCTCCGGAGTTGTGCCATGACGAAGAAATTCATTCGGTGGTTTCCGGTGCTCCTGCTGGCTGCAGCGCTGCCCATGCTCGCGCAGGCGATGGATACCGACGCGGTATCGAAGCAGGTCGGCACGGCCAGTGCACATGCCGGGATGGCGCTCGGCGCAGCGGATCTGAAGACGGCGCATGCGCATCTGCACCATGTGATCAACTGTCTGGTCGGACCGTCCGGCAAGGAATTCGACGCCCAGGAGGCAAACCCGTGCAAGGGTCAGGGGCAGGGTGCGATCGTCGATGCCAAAGGCGATGCGGCCAGCGAATCCAGGTTGCACGCTGCGTTGACCGAGGCCGAACATGGCTTGAAGAGCACGACGCTGGACGGTGCGCATGCGGACGCGCAGCAGGTCTTGACTACCCTGCAGGCCAAATAAAGTTCAGCCTCGCCAAAACAGGATCAGGCCAGCACCAGGCGCGTTGGGTTTTGTCGGGCGCCGCGGGCCTTGCAGTTGCGCGATACTTCGGCGATGAACAGATTCTTGTTGGGCTGCTGCTTGCTGCTGCTGATCAACCAGGCGTTTGGCGCCGACACGCCGATGCCCTCGGCGCGAACCATCGTGCTGGTGCGGCACGGCTATTACGTGCCGGACCCTGCCCTGGGCGACCCGCCGGGGCCGCATCTGGCGCCGATCGGCGTGGCGCAGGCGCAGCTGGTGGGCGCGCGCCTGGCCGGCCTGCCGATACGTTTCGATGCGATGTATGTCAGCCCGCTGCAACGTGCGCGCGACACGGCGGCGATCATTGCCGGCGATTTCCCGGGACGTCATTTCGAGGTGGTCGACGATCTTGCCGAATGCACGCCGCCGACCCGGCGTACTGAGATCATGGCGCGCGAAAAGCCGAAGGATCTGGCGGCCTGCACAGCCCGGCTCGACCGGGTCTTCGACCGCTACTTCAAACCTGCCATGGGCGGTGAACGCACCGAGCTGTTCGTGTGCCACGGCAACGTGATCCGCTATCTGGTCACGCGTGCGTTGGGCGTGGATACCAAGGCGTGGCTGGAAATGTCGGTGGGAAATGCCAGCATCACCAGAATCCGCATCGAGGCGGACGGTCGCTTCAAGGTCATCGCGGTAGGCGATGTCGGTCATCTGCCACCGAGCATGCTCACCGGGGCGACCGGTGACGGCGAACGTAGCCTGGCGATCCCGCCGTTGCCCGTTCATTGATCTGCCTGCGGCGAGAGCTGGGGCCCGTGCTTCCAGGTATTCCTGGGTTAGACCATGGGACACTTCAATGGAAGACGGTTCCCGGCCAGCGGTCTCCGACAGGCACAGGCCAGCGCGACATGGACTCATGGCGTCGCCACGCTTCAAGCCGTGCGTTCATCAACGATGCCGGGCAACAAGTAGAATGATCGAGCCAGAGTGATTTTTCCTGTCAGGAAATGTCTCTGTTCCCTTTTCCCGTGACAAGGAAAAAAGTTGATGGAAAATTCTCGCCCGATACGGCGGATGCTTTGGCATCCGCATCAGAAGTTGTGGAACTGGGACCTGGTCGACAAACTGAAGGCTTCAGGGCACACGCGTTTGGCGGGCGCGCTCATTCCGCTGGATTCAATGCTGCTTGCTGCGAAAGCCATCATCCGCCGGATATCCCGGCTGGGCCCTTTTGCGTGGCGCAAGTTGGGCAGCAGCGACATGTCCGTGCTGTACGTGGATTGCGGTGTTCACACCGAGGGCAAACAGATTCGCCTCGTCCATCAATGGTTTTCGTCCAGCGTCGAACTGCGTATTCTCGGATTCGAGGCGAGTCCGCGACACTTCCCGGATGCCGCGGCCAATCTGGCCGATATCCCACGTCTGGATCTTCGAAATGTCGCCTTGGTCGGCCCCGATTTCAAGGAGGCCACCATCAGGCTCTATCGCACAGCCGGTGACGGAAAGGGCGATTCGTTATTCCAGGAGCGGGGGGAGGAATACGACGAAGTACCCACCGCGCGGCTGTCACGAATCCTCCGCGAGCTGCCTGCCGACCTGGTCGTCGTGCGCATGAATATCGAGGGCGCGGAGCAATTCGTTGTCGAGGATCTGATTGAGGCGGACATGGTGGACCGTGTGGCCGCGTTCTACGGGATGTGGGACGACCTGTCGAAGATCGACCGGGCCAGGGACGAAGCGTTCAGGAAGCTGTTACGCCACCACGCGATCCATACGCTGACTTTCAACGATCGGGATGCGTGGCACCCGCTACGCCACTGGGCGATACACCTGGATATCGATACTGTTCTGCAGGAGGGCAAACGTCGGCGCAGCCGAACGATGGCGGGCGAATTGAATTCTGCAGTGCGTCGCCCAAAGCAGTAGGGCGGTGCAGGCACTGCACACCTGTCACGGGTGGTGGCTGACGCCGTGGCAGCGGACAGCGAAAGGGCATGTTCGGTGTTATCGCCGTGCTTGGTGTCTGCGCCATGGTGCGGTGTTCGCCACAGATCCGCATTGCTATGTCAGGCACGCATTCATTTTGCCCGCGCGGCTTGCAGCGGCTGGCCCGAATCATCAACGCCGGCATGGATTCTGAACCGCGTTTGTCTTTTGCCCCTTTAACCTACGGACTCGTCGTAGACTCGGCCAAACAGGGGGCCAGCTGCTGCAGCCATGACACATCCCGGGGCATGTGACGAACACGCGCAGGAGCAGCGCCCTCCGTGGAGCGAGCATGGTGCGTCCGATCGGCGTGCGATGCTCACCGAGATCCTGGCCCAGGTCTCGATCGAGGCGCTGCAGGGCGATACGCTCGAAGCCATGCTCCAGCGGATTGTCGATTGCGTGGCACGACGGTTGCCCGTGGCGATTGCCAGCATCATCCTGCTCAACGACGCGGGGACGCATTTCGTGCAGGAGGTCTGGTCGGGCATCGAGCTTGACCTGCCCGGTGAGCTGCCGTGGCCGGTGACGGTCGGTGCCTCCGGCCGCTGCGTGCGCAGCGGCGAGGCCCAGTTGATCGCCGACGTGGAGGCGGATGCGGATTACGTGCCCGGCAACTGCCGGGTGAAATCCGAGTATCTCGTGCCGATCCGGCATCGCGCGCACCTGCATGGCGTGCTCAATCTCGAAAGCATCTCCGCGGACTTCTTCACGCCGGAGGTGTGTGCGATGTTCGATGCCGTCGCGCTGCAGATCGCCGGTGCCGTCCACCTTGCGCGCGTGGTGCGCGAGCTGGAACTGGCCAACCTCAAGCTGGAGCAATTGTCGATGAGCGACGGCCTCACCGGTATCGCCAACCGGCGCAGCTTCGACCAGCGTCTTGCGCAGGAGTGGCTGCGGCATGCGCGGGCGGGAGAATCCCTGGCCTTGCTGCTGGTCGATGTCGATTGCTTCAAGGCACTCAACGACGCGTGCGGCCATGTGTTCGGCGACGAATGCCTGCGCGTGCTGGCGCGCCTGTGCGCCGAGATCGCGGATGGCACGCAGGCACATGTCTCACGCTATGGCGGTGAGGAGTTCGTGCTGTTGTTGCCGGGCTGCGATCTGCACGAGGCCCGGCGGCTTGGTATAGACCTGTGCCGCCGTATCGAGGCCTTGGCCATCGACCATCCCGCCTCGGTCGTGGCAGACCACGTCACCGTCAGCATCGGCGCGAGTGCTGCCCGTCCGGACCCGAGGCAGCCGCCGGAATCCCTGATCGTGGTCGCTGACCGTGCGCTTTACGAAGCCAAGGCCAAGGGCCGTAATGGCGTCGTTGCGATGCTTTGCGCGTAACCGTGGGCCGTTTCGATTCGTAATGCATCGGTGTGCAGGTTGGAGTTTGCGTTGCCGACCCAATCTATGCGCCATCCCATCCACCGGACAATGTTGTCGGCTTCGATCAGGGTGTCGGTTCAAGCCGGGGCGGCGTCTCAAACAGGTGAAGCTCATGAACAAGTACAGCAAGCATCCCGATGCCATCGCGAAGCTCACGCCGGAGCAGTATCGCGTTACCCAGCAAAGCGGCACCGAGCGGCCCGGGACCGGCGAATACCTGGACAACAAGCAGCCGGGCATCTACGTCGACATCGTCTCGGGCGAGCCGCTGTTCGCCTCGTCCGACAAATTCGAATCGGGCTGCGGCTGGCCGAGCTTCACCCGGCCGATCGAGCCCGCCAATGTCAACGAACTGCGCGACGGCAGTCATGGCATGATCCGCACCGAGGTGCGCTCGGCGCACGGCGACAGCCATCTCGGGCATGTGTTTCCCGATGGTCCAAGGGATCGTGGTGGCCTGCGTTACTGCATCAATTCGGCCTCGCTGCGCTTTATTCGTCGCGACGACATGCTGGCCGAGGGCTACGGCGATTACCTGGATCAGGTGGAGGACGTGCGATGAGCACCGAACGTGCCGTGTTGGCAGGCGGCTGCTTCTGGGGCGTGCAGGATCTGCTGCGCCGCTATCCCGGTGTGATCTCCACCCGCGTCGGCTACACCGGCGGCGACGTGCCGAACGCGACGTATCGCCATCACGGCAGCCATGCGGAAGGCGTCGAGATCGTCTTCGATCCGTCCACGCTGAGCTATCGCGCGCTGCTGGAATTCTTCTTCCAGATCCACGATCCGTCCACGCCGAACCGGCAGGGCAATGACCGCGGCAGCTCCTACCGTTCGGCGATCTTCTACACCTCGCAGGAGCAGAAGAGGGTGGCCGAAGACACCATCGCCGACGTGGATGCCTCCGGCCTGTGGCCCGGCAAGGTGGTGACGGAGCTGGCGCCCGCGGGCGACTTCTGGGAGGCCGAGCCCGAACACCAGGATTATCTCGAGCATTATCCCAATGGCTATACCTGCCACTTCGTGCGGCCTGGCTGGAAACTGCCTCGGCGCGAAGCGGCCGGCTGACGTTGCAAACAGGTGGCCGTGGAGGCGCTGCCCATGCTGCGGCCGGAGTCGGGCCGCCATGCTTGCGATCAGCGCAGCGTGATGTTCCCCTGTGGCTTGCTGCCGCATGTCGATTTCTGACGTGCCCGTTCGACGCAAGAGTGAGGCTGCCGACCAGGCGGCACAAACCCGCCATCAGCGAGGTCCACGCATGAACAAGGCGTCCATCGAGCATCCGATCGTGGCGCCGTCAGGTCGGCATGCGCACCGCGAGCGGCGCTGGCTGGCCTTGCTGGTGCTGTGCCTGGGCGTCCTGATGATCGTGCTCGACACGACGATCGTGAATGTCGCGTTGCCATCGATCAAGGCGGACTTGAAATTCTCCGAGACGACGCTGGCCTGGGTGGTGAATGCGTACATGTTGACCTATGGCGGCTTCCTGCTGCTTGGCGGCCGGCTCGGTGATCTTTACGGGCATCGGCGCGTGTTCCTGATCGGCATCGTGGTGTTCACGCTGGCATCGCTGGCCTGCGGGGTGTCCACCACGCAGGCCGCGCTGGTGGTTGCGCGCTGCGTGCAGGGGCTCGGCGGCGCCGTGGTAACGGCGGTGGCGCTGTCGCTGATCATGGATTTGTTTACCGAAGCGGCAGATCGCGCCAGGGCGATGGGTGTCTACGGTTTCGTCTGCGCCGGCGGTGGCAGCCTCGGTGCGATGCTGGGCGGCGTGCTGACCAGCAGCCTGAGCTGGCATTGGGTGTTCCTGGTCAACCTGCCGATCGGCATCGGCGTGGTCGTGCTTTCCCTGCGGCTGTTGCCGGCGGTGTTGGGCGAGGCGGCATCACGGCATCTGGATGTGCTCGGTGCGGTGAGCGTGACCGCCGCGCTGATGCTTGCCGTCTATGCCATCGTCAACGGCAACGAATTGGGTTGGACATCGCGGCGTACGCTCGGGCAACTGCTGGTCGCGGTCGTCTTGCTGGCGCTGTTCCTGCTGGTTGAAGCGCGCGTGCGCGTGCCATTGATGCCGCTTCGGCTTTTCAGGCTGCGCAATCTTGTGTTGTCCAATATCGTCGGCGTGCTGTGGGCGGCAGCGATGTTTGCGTGGTTCTTCTTGTCCGCGCTCTACATGCAGCTGGTGCTCGGCTATGACCCGATGCAGGTGGGGCTGGCCTTCCTGCCAGCCAATCTGATCATGGCGGCATTCTCGCTGGGGATCTCGGCGAAGCTGGTGATGCGCTTCGGTATCCGTCGCCCGCTGGCGCTTGGCCTCCTGCTGGCTGCGGCGGGCTTGCTGCTGTTCGCGCGGGCGCCGGCCGCAGGCCGCTTCGTGATCGATATCCTGCCCGGCATGGTGCTGCTTGGCCTGGGTGCCGGCATCGCACTCAACCCCGTGCTGCTGGCCGCCATGAACGATGTGTCGCCCGCGGAGTCCGGTCTGGCTTCCGGCGTGGTCAACACGGCTTTCATGATGGGCGGCGCACTGGGCCTGGCCATTCTTGCCAGCCTGGCGGCTTCCCGCAGCGGAGTCCTGCTGGCGAGCGGCCTTGCGGCGCCCGCTGCGCTTGCTGGCGGCTACCAGGCCGCTTTCCTGGCGGGGGCCTGTTTCGCCGTGCTTGGCGCGTCGCTTGCCGCTGCGCTGTTGCGCACGAACGCGGGTGTGAGGGAACGCGACCAGCCCGTATCGATGCCTTGAATGCCAGCCGTCGCCCGGGCGCATTCCGATGCCGGAATGCGCCCCTTTGAAGTGTCGCTTAACGCACACCACCGCCGGCAAGCAGCTGCTCGCCGGTCAGCCAATACGAATCATCCGAAGCCAGGAACACGGCGATCGAGGCGATGTCGTTCGGTTGGCCGAGTCGACCCAGCGGGGTTTGCGCGACGGTGCCCGCTTCGAAATCCGAACCGATGAAACCGGCAGCATGAGTGCCTTCGGTTTCGATCATGCCCGGGTTCAGCGCGTTGACACGGATTTTGCGCGGGCCCAGTTCACGCGAAAGCACACCGGTGATGGCGTCCACTGCACCCTTGGTGCCGGTGTAGATCGCGCTACCCGGTGGAGTGATGCGGGTGACGACCGAGCCGATGTTGATGATGCTGGAGCCCTCGCCGAGATGCTTGCTGGCGGCCTGGGTCGTCAGCAGCAAGCCGAGCACGTTGATGTTGAAGTGCCGGTGGAAGTCTTCCTCGGTGATGCTCTCGAGCGGGGAGAACCCGTAGACGCCGGAATTGTTGACGAGGATGTCCAGCCGGCCGAACTGCGCGATGGCCGCGTCGACGATGGCTTGCGCATCGGCGGCCTTGGAGACGTCGCCGCGCACGGCAACCGCCTTGCCGCCGGCTGCGCCGATCTCGGCGACGACGCTTTCGGCGCCGGTCTTGCTGGAAGCGTAATTGACGACGACGGACGCGCCGGCGGCGGCCAGTGATTTGGCAATGGCCGCGCCAATGCCTTTGGATGCGCCAGTGACGATGGCGACTTTACCGGTGAGCTTGCTCATGACGTTTCCTGCGGTGGGTGGTGGTAATGTTCTGTACTCCATTAGTTCGTAACTTATGAACTATGGAACTAGATGTCAAGGGCTGCTACCATCAAAACCATGAGGCCGCTGATTCACCCAACGATCGAAGACATCACCGTCGAGGGCATCCTGCATGCCTTGTCCGATCCTGTGCGGGTGGCGATCTACGCGGAACTGGCGGGTGCGACGTGCACCAACATCTGCTCGAACTTCCTGCAGATCAGCGACCGCAACATCCCCAAGTCCACGCTTTCACAGCACTTCCGCGCGCTCAGGGAGGCTGGGCTGGTGCGTAGCGAACGGCATGGCGTGGAAATGCACAACACCAGCCGTTGCCATGAAATCGAGCAGCGCTTCCCTGGATTGCTTCCCGCGATCTTGAACGCACATCGCGTCCAGGCTGCGGGCCGTACCCGCGCCGTCAAGCGCAAGCAGGCCACCGCCAGGAAGCAGGGCGGCTGAGACGGGCGGCGAAGGAGCGGTGTGCGCTTTTCGGCGGCGGCACTCCGGATCAGGTGCCGGTCCTGGGTGCAGCAAACATCAAGATGGTGATTTCCTTGCCCTCGGGGATTTCCAGGGCAGGTGTGCCCAGCGCGGCGACGCGCGTTTTGAACGCGTCGAGTTCCTCGCGCTGGCCCATCGCCGAACGACCGTTCACCGCCCAGACGCGGCTGCCTTGTTTCCAGCGCGCCAACGCCACGTCGAATCGAGGCGTTACCAGTGCGGTGCTGCCGATCGGCGTGGCGTCCTTTGGCTGCAGCACGGCGAGCATGGTGGGCGCATTCGGATCGCCGGTGAATACCGTATCGCCAGGGCGGACGTTGGCGGCCAGCGTGGCGGCGGCCTTGTCCCAGCGCGGTTTCGTCTCGGTCCTGTAGACCGGTGCAAGATTGACCGCGCACAACAGCAGGAGTGCCGCAACCGCTGCCGGTACGATTCGGCGTGGCAGCGCGGTGGCGCCGATCCCGGCCAGGATGAAAAACGGTGCCGCGCTCCACAGGATATAGCGCGGCAACACCATGGACTTGACCAGCGAAATGGCCAGCAGCAACAGCGGCAATGCCGCGAAGCCCAGCAGCAGGACGCGGCCTTCCAGTCGTCCGCGCATGCGGAACAACCCGATACCGCCTAGTACGGCCACCAGCAGCCCGAGCAAGGGCACGGCCGTGGGCAGCACGCTGAAACGCACTACGGCAGCGATACGCATCAGGTAAGCACTCTTGGCGGCGACCTGGAGATTTCGCCAGCTCAAGGGAGGGATCCAGTCGAATTTCTGCAGCATCTGGCCATCGCTGGCCGCCAGTATCGCGCCGTAAAAGGGCACGCAGCACGCGAGGATGACTGCCAGGCTCAGCAGCCAGTTGTGCCAAAAGCCCGTGCTCTGCGCTGGCGGTTGGGTGCCGCGCAGGCTGCGCCAGATCAGCAACATCGAGATGTTGGCGGCAATCAGCCAGGGAGCCGCATCGCCGAGCACATCCAGTGCGGCGATCGTGCCGACCACGTAGGAAACCCAGCCGCAGCGGTCGAATCCGGCGTGGCGGATGCCCAGCGAAGCCCGCACGGGATTTTGCGCAAGGCGCACCAGGCCCCACAGGGCGACGGTGATCAGCAAGGTGACGAGCGTATACGAGCGTGCCTCCTGGCCGTATTGCACCTGCAGCGGCGACAACGCCATCAACAGGCCAGCGACGATCGCGGCACTGCGGCCGCCGATGCGTCGCGCAATGACGAACACCATGCCTGCCGACAAGGCGCCGAACAACGCCGACGGTATCCGCAACCATGCGTTGGCTGAATCCAATTGCGAGAACAGCTGCAGCATCAGGAAATAACTCGGCATGTGCCGGTTGCTGAAGCTGTCGGCGATCAGGCCACCGAGGTCGAGATGAATACGCTGATAGGTCAGTGCCTCGTCGAGCCAGAACGGCTGGCTTTCGATGTGCAGCAGCCGCGCCGTCAGGCCGATGAGCAGGATCGACAGCACCCACGCGATGTCGCCCGTCGACCATGCTCCGACGGCGCCGGCTTGCTGCGGATCGCTGGCCTTGAGTGTGTTCACGTCGAAGCAGCCATGGTGATTGCAGTGGTGATACGAACAGCCATGGCACGGCGCGGCATGGATGGGTAGTGTTTCACGGGCGTGACAGTTCGGCGGTCTATCCAGGCAGGAATGTGGAATCTAACGCGGCTGGAATGAATCGGTTGTCTGCAAGGTGCGGTGGGTTGGGACGCGTTCAGTGCGGGGCTGGCGATGGCGGAGCAAGGATGTGTAAAGCGCACGGTCCGACTTCGACCCGGAATGATTCCGCACGGCGGATCTGCGCGGGTGGATCGGTGTCGCACGACAGGCAAGCGCGCATATTCACCTGGCGTATCGAGCCGGTTCGCTGATTCGATGCATGGATGATTGCGGGGTTTGATGGACGCGCCATCGTCCGGCGCGCGGCTCAAACAGCCAGCGCCAGGAGCATGCGCCTCCTTTGCATGATCAGGATCAGTGAAAACAGCGTGCTCCGGCCCAGCCGCGCCCTCCGGCTGGCGTGATCGTCCGGCACGGACGCAGGTCGTCAGGCTGATGCTGTCGACCTGACCGGCGGGTGCATCAGGTCGGGTAGTCGAGCCTTGGATACCAGTTGGTGCCGCGCCCTTCGGGTGTGACGTCGAGGATGGTCCAGAGCGGCATCAGGTCGGGTGCGCCGCGTGCATCCTGGCCGGGATCGGCGCTTTCCGAACCCATCTCGCCGCTCCAGAAGTGGCGGATCGTGCCGTCGCGGCGGGTGAACACAGTGAAGGCTGCGTCGTCGCCGCCGTTCTTGTCGATGCCGTGATAATCGCGGCTGAAGTTGCCGTTGCTGTCGGAATACAGCCTGAGGTCGCGCCAGCCACGCTCCTGCTTGAAGGCGGCGAGGCGTTCGATCGGCGAGCGTGCGACCACGGCCAGCGCGATGCGTTGGTGGATGTCGCGGGCCTCGCCGTCCCACGCGCTCAGCAGCGACGTGCACATCGGGCAGGGCCGCTCGCGCTGCGGGCCGAACATGTAGCTGTAGACGACCAGGGTCTGCTTGTCGCCGAACAGGCCGGCGAGGTCGAGCGGCCCGTGTTCGCCTTCGAAGCGGTAGTCGCCGGTCACCTCGCCGCCGGGCGGAAGTGCGCGGCGTTGTTCGGCGACGCGTTCGATGTGCCGGCGCAGTTCGATTTCCTCGATGAACAGCGCATTGCGCGCGCGACGGTACTCCGCGCTTTCGTTAGGGAAGCGCATGCCGTTGCGTTTGGCCAGTTCGGCAGCGGGAACAAGTGCGGATGTGTCGGTCATGCTCAGTCTCCGGTTGGGGCAGGCATCCATCGTTTTGATTGATGCGCAACGGATCAATCGCGATCGGGTGCGCCGAGCGGGAACAGCGGGCGATACGGGCGTGCTTCGTCGACGGCACGCGCGAACGACGGTCGCGCCAGCAGTCGCTTCCGGTAGGCGATCACGTTGGCGAATGAGGCGTCGATGCGATGCGTCCAGTCGGCATAGAACAGGAACGGCGCGGCGCCGCAATCGGCGAGGCTGAAGCGGTCACCAGCGGCCCATTCACGGTCGGCCATGACCTTGTCGAGCCAGCCGTAAGCGGTGTCGAGCGTGTGGCGTGCTTCGGCCACACCGCAAGGGTCGCGATCGGCTGCGGAGCGCAGGCTGTCGGCCACGATTTTCTGCTGCGGGGTCGAGATGTAGTTGTCGAAGAAGCGATCCATGCTGCGAACCTCGACCGCGGCGCGGGCATCCGCAGGAAGCAGCGACACGGGGCCTGGGTGATGCAGGCCGAGGTGCTCGATGATGATGCTCGCCTCGGCGACCACGCGGCCCTCGTCCACCAGCACGGGAAAGCGCCTCAGTGGCCAGAGCGTCGCGAATTCCTCGAACAGCTGCGGGTCGTCTTGTGACAGCCGGCGCCATTCGAACGGCGTGTCGTTCTCGTACAACGCAACCAGCGCTTTCTGGCAGTAAGAGGAAAAGGGGTGGGCGTAGAGCTTGAGCGTCATAGTGGATGGCCTCGCGCGCGTGGTTCTTCCCGTACGACGAATGGGCATTCGCGATATCGACACGGTGCGGCTGAATCGGGCTGGTTTCTGTTGTCGCTGCTCTGGTCCAGCGGACATGTCGAGCAAGAGTATGGAGCTGCCCACGGCTACGATGCACGATGGCAGGTGGAATTCCGGGCGATTGAGCGATTGCTCAAAGAGCATCGCTATGTCGTGACGAGCAACGGTTGCTCAACCAGCGCGCGATGCAGATTTTGCAACGCGGTCAGAAGTTCACCCGGCTCGCGCATCGACTTGCGCGCTGCACCGACGGCCCGGCGCACTGCGCCAGGTGTTTCGCTTTTGTGGATCAGGGCGATCGCGGGATCGCGGCAAGCCACCAGCGCATCCACCCAGTCGGCTGGCTGCAATGCCTGGAAGCTTCTTGTCGCCAGACGGCTTGCCCGAAACGCTGGGGCCAGCTGTTCGACGGCGGCAACCGCGGCGACAAAGCCGGCGGGCGTTCGCACGGGCTGCGCGGGATCCAGCGCATCGGCGAGGGCCGCCAGTGCATCGGCCAGGCGTCGGCGCAGCACGGCGGTCGAGCGCACGGGCAGCACGAACCAGGCGGAGAGGATGCCGATCACGGCACCGATCACGATTTCCTCCAGCCGGGGCCACAGGACGAGCGGTGCCGACGTACCGGAGAAACCTTGCAGCAGGGCCAGCGCAAGGGTGACGAACAACGCCCACCATGCGTAACCCAGCGGGCGCAGCCACACGCCGAGAAAAATGGCGACCAGGATCAGCGCGACGGTGCTCGAGTCGTGGGATCCGAGATGGACGGTGAACACCAGGGCGATGACCGTGCCGGCCGCCGCACCCAGCACGCGCAGCATGCTTTTGTACACCACATCCAGCCGGCCACGATTGCCGCTGATGACGATGAACGCAGTGAGCACGATCCATGCCCACCGCTCGGCGAAAAAGACGTAGCCGACGATGAAGGACACGGTGAGCGCAACGGCCATCTGGATGGCCATCCGGGTGCTCGCCACCGGGCGCATCGAACTTTCACGTTCCGATATGACCGGTGGACGTTCCGCGACACGCGCCGGTGGCAGAAAGCGCAGGCGACGAGCGAGCGCATGCAGTGCACTTACCCACAGCAAGGCCAGCAGTGCGATGAGCACGGGCACGATCGGCGCCGGGATGGCGCCGATGGACGCCGCCCGGACATGCGGCGTGGTGAGCAGCACCACGAACGGCAACGCGATGAGCGAGCCGGCGCGCCGTGCCATGGGACCGAACCGGCGCAGCCAGATCGACACGAACATGCCGGCGACGAAGACGAAGGCACCGAGCCACGGCACGCGATGCAACAAAATGCCGACACCGACCGCGACCAGGCCGACGACGGGAAGCGCGATGGCCGCCTCGATGCGGCCTCGCAGATCGCGGTCGAGGTGGCTGCGCGAGAGCGAGAGACACAACACCACGGCAAGTACCGCTGGGCCCGGCCCGGGTGCGATTGCCAGCGCGCACAACAAGGTGGCGATGGCAGCCAGCATGGTCACACTGGCTTCCCGCAGCGCATGGAGGAGCCTGGCGATGTTCGCCGTCATGCGCGGTAGAGGTAGCGTCAGGAGCGCAGGAATCATTCGCGCAGTCTACCGTCGACGCCAGCCATGGAATGCGGCAGGTGGGGAATCAGGACGCGGCAAGGGCGGCCCACGCCTGGCCGCCCTTGCCGATGTCAAGCAGGCCGCTTATGACTGTTTGTTCAACAACGCCGTCAGCTGGTCGAGTTGTGCGCGGTAGCCGTCGAGCACTTTCGCGGTGACCGTGGCATAGCGATTGGCCTCGTCCCAGCGGCGCGCTTCAATGGACTCGCGCACGCCGGGCACGGTCTTGACGCCGTAGCCGGTGAGCATGCCGGGCGCGTAGATCATGTGCTTGAACCAGCTGCGCCCTGGCAGCCCATCGGGGTCGGTCAGGGCTTGTTCCATGCGGCCCATCAGCTGGTTCAGCTGCTGCTGTTGCGCGGCCGTCAGGTCGAAGCCGCTGGCGGCGCGCCTGGCATAGGCTGTCTGATAGGCCTGCGCACTCCGTTGCAGCTGCTTGGCCGCCTGATCCAGCGGAGCCAGGTCGATCGCGGGCACGTCGGATTCGCGTTCGGGCGGTGCGATCGGACGGGTCGGATCGGCGGTGAGCGCAAAGGCGTGCAGGTCCAGCAACCGGTGCTGTTCCGCCGTGGCCTTGCGGGTATCGTCGACCAGCTTGTGCAATTCGCCCACATAGCGGTCGAGCGTGCCGCTGAAGTCACCAAAGCGCAGCGGCAGCACGTTCGCATCGGCGGTACGCAGCACGATGTGGCCGGCCACCTTGGCCAGCGCCACGCCGTACTCGAACGTCGGATCGCCGAAGCGCACGTAGTGGTCGAACGAGTCGTAGCGCGAGTGGTAGATGCCGCCGTCGTCGTCCTCGCCGCTGAAGCCGAGGTCGAGCGAGGCGATGCCGAGATGTTCCAGGAAGGCGCTGTAGTCGGAACCGGAGCCGAGCGCCTGGATCGGCACGTCGCCACCCTCCGCCGCCAGCTTGGCCACTTCCTTGGCCTCGGGCTTGGCATCCTTGGCGTAGCCCTCCACCAGCATGTGCGCACGCATGCGTTCCCGCACGCTGGTGTGGGTTTCCGGATCGGTCACGCCGTCGGCGACCTGGTTGACCAGATGCTGCAGCGAGTGGCTGCCGCCGGCATCGAGGAAGCCGCGGCCGTTGGTATCCGAGTTGAGGTACAGCACGGCCTTCTTCTGCAGTTCGGCGGCGTGCGTCTCGGCCCATTCGGTCGAGCCGAGCAGGCCGGGCTCCTCGCCGTCCCAGCTGGCATAGACCAGGGTGCGCTGCGGCCGCCAGCCCTGCTTGAGCAGGCCACCGATGGCCTTGGCTTCGGCCATCAACGCCACGTTGCCGGCGAGCGGATCCCAGGCGCCGAACACCCAACCGTCGTGGTGGTTGCCACGCACGATCCACTGGTCCGGCTCGGTGGAACCCTTGAGCACGGCGATCACGTCATAGACCGGCTTCTGGCCCCAGTCAGACAGCACGATGAGGTGCGCCTTGGCCGTGCTCGGGCCAACGTGATAGGTGAGCGGCAACGAACCACGCCAGCCGGACGGTGCCACCGGCCCGGTCAGCGACTGCAGCAAGGGCGTGGCGTCGGCATAGGAAATCGGCAGCACCGGAATCTTCAGGATGGTCTTGGCGTCCTTGATCGCCAGGCGCTTGGCACCTGGCGTGGAACCGATGCCAGGAGTCAGCGGATCGCCCGGGTACACCTGCATGTCGGCCACCGAGCCGCGCTGCACGCCTTGTGCCGGACGCCAGCCGCCTTGCGGATAGGCATCGCCTTGGGCGTAACCGTCTTCATGCGGGTCGGAATAGATCAGGCAGCCGACTGCACCGTGCTCCTGCGCGAGCTTGGGCTTCAACCCGCGCCAGCCGCCGCCATAGCGGGTGATCACGATCTTGCCGCGCACGTCGATGCCGCGACGAGCCAGTTCCTTGTAGTCGTCCGGCATGCCGTAATTGGCGTAGACCAGTTCGGCGGTGACATCACCATCGCCGCCATAGACGTTGTAGGGCGGCAACGCACCCCCGGCATTCGAGGTGGCATCGCCGGCGATGGCCGGCTCCTTCAGGCTGGCGGTGTAAGGGTTCGGCCCCAGCAGCTCCAGCGCCACTTTCTTCGGCGTGGGGTAGAGCACGCTGAAAGTCTCGATGTGCGCATCCCAGCCCCATTCGCGGAACTTCGCCAGCATGAACTCGGCGTTGGCCTTGTCGTGCGGCGACCCCACCTGGTTGGGCTCGGACGACATCTGCTTGAGCCAGCTGCGCTGGTCGGCGGGATCGAGCTGGGCGTCGAAGCGTTGTTCCAGGCTTTGCTGGACGGTGGCATTGGCGGGAGTGAAGCCGAGCATGGCGCCATCGTCGTGACGGGCATAGTCGGTTGCGCCGACGGCAATGCAGGATGCCAGTACACCGGCCAGCCCCACTAGCGGGCGGATTTTCCATTGAGTCATCTGTTATCACTCCCCATCGGTTGATCGTCGCGCAAGTGACGATGCCAGATCGGGGTGAGCATCAATCCGGCCTGACAGCTTCAGGTCTTATACGCGCATGCGCCGAAACTTGCCTAGGACATCAGTCATGCCTGCCTCATGCATGACTGCTGCGGAACAGGCAGCAACAGGCTGCGGAAGGCTGTTGTCGTGATGCGATCCACCAACAGCCATGACACGGTAACCGGCACGAAACGAGCCAAGCATGGATCCGGCCGGTACTCATGGACCTCTCGGGCTGGCAGCACTTCCACTTTTCCGCGATGGCGGGTTCGGGTGATCCGAAGGCTGATCGGTTTCCATGCCTCCGTCCGGGATAGTCATATCCTGCGAAAACAGCAAGTGCGAGTCGGCGTCCGTATAAGTCAGCTTGTATTTGCCCGGTCGCAGGTAAAGCTCGCTGGAAGGCCCGAGCAAGCCGTTGCTTATGCGGTCGATGGTTACCGCATTCAGCGGCACCGGATCGAGTACCAGACGGTCGGCGGGGATGGCATCCTCACCCTCGTCGGCATAGCGCGCCTCGACCAAGCAGGGGAAGGTGTGGTTGCATCGCTCGCTGTTGACGAAATATGGCTTGCGCTCGCCACCGAGGCTCAGCCAGGTGGGGCGATTGCGAAGGGTTTTCTGCGGCGGGAAGATCACGCTGACGTCATAGCCCTGCCGCAGTGACCACGGCTTGCCGGCCTTGTCCAGGAACACGATCGGCTCTTGCGGCTGCAACTGCTTCACGATCGGGGCGTAGTAGGGGTGATCGTCGCTGGCGGATGGATGCGGGTACAACATGGTCTGCTCCACGGAGAGCGGATCGATGCCGGTGAGCTTGTGCAGGTGCTCGGCCATGCTGGAGCCGCCCAGGTAGACGCCGGACTTCTGGATGTGTGCATAGCCTGCGTCGAGCACCAGCCGCGCGTTCGGATCATCCTTGAATACCTGCCGGTAGATGTTGCGTGCCTGCTCGGCTTCTCGGATATCGCCGCTGGCATCGGAGAGCGTCTCGTAGGCGATCACCTTGAAGCCGAGTTTCAGGGCGGTGCGAACCATCTCGGCATAGATCGGCTCTTCGGTGTAGAAACCGCTTTCCAGGGTCGGATAGCCGCGTTTCTGTAGTCCGGTATCGGTCTGGTAAAGCGTTTCGGCGGCGAAATAATTGAAGCCCTCCGCACGAAGCTTGCCGAGCAACTGCACTGTCAGCGTGCGCGTGAGCGGTATGTTGTGTGCCTCGTTGAAGAACACGGCACGGTAGTTCCTGGCCAGTTCCGGGATCGCTTCTAGTGCTGGACGGGCGGTATAGTTGGGGTCGTTCAATGGCGACGGGCGGTCGTCCCGTTCGGCGGTTTGCCGGATCGAAAAGCTGACCGCAGCATCCGGATAATCGCCGATGAAGGTCTGGTACCAGCTCAGGTACTGGCCAAAGATGACGTGGAAGGCGGGATCCGGATTGGTAGCATACGGATAGCGCATGATCTGGTACTGGGCCAGCAGGCTCTTATGTTTGTTGGCCTCCTGCATGATCTGTTCGGATTTGTCGGAGGCCGCCACCTGGCGTGCCTGCCACTGCGAGGCCGATTGTGCGTGACCTTGCATGGCGGCACAGGACAGCAACAAGGCACAACCCAGCGGAATTCCTTGACGAAGCGACGGCATGGATGCTCCTGTCTTCATTGGGTAGGCACGATTGGGTAGGCACGGTGATGGCGCCAGTTTTACCAGTGTCCGCACGCGCTGTCGCGTGACGGCCGACATGGGTGTTTTGCTCCAAGACGAATCGTTCGGGCCGCATATGCCAAGCGGCACAGGGCCGGCAGGGCTGTTCGGGAGCACAATCCGGTTTCCTTGCCGATGGAGGAGTACGTGATGCGTCCGACTGCCCTGGCCTTGCTGCTTGCCCTTTCGTTTATTGCAACGCCCCTGATTCAGGCTGCGCCTGCGAGTGATGGGCCCATATCCTCCGCGATTACCAAGGCGCTTGCCGATCCGGCGCGGCAGGCCGATGCCGCCGACGATGCGCGCCGCAAGATTGCCGAGGTGATGACGTTCGCCGAGGTCAAGCCTGGTCAGAGCGTGCTGGAGCTGGCGCCCGGCAGCGGCTACTGGACGCGCGTGTTCAGCGCCATCGTGGGTGAGCAGGGGCATGTCTACACGGTATGGCCGAACGAGATGGGAAAATATTCCGCCAAAAGCTTGGCCAACTGGCAGAAGCTGGTCGCCACACCGCACTACGCCAACGTCAGTCTGCTGCAGCAGCCGGCAGCACAGTTGAGCGCGCCGAAACCGGTGGATCTGGTGTTCACCTCGCAGAACTACCACGACTACCATGATTCGTTCATGGGGCCGGTCGACATGGCGAAGTTCGACAAGGAGGTCTACGCGGCGCTCAAGCCGGGTGGCCTGTTCGTGATCATCGATCACGTGGCGCCGGCCGGCTCGGGCATTGCCGACACCGACACCTTGCACCGCATCGATCCGGCGGTGGTGAAGCAGGAAGTCGCGGCGGCCGGTTTCGTCTTCGACGGCGAGAGCCAGGCGCTGCACAACCCCGCCGATACCCATGGCGACAAGGTGTTCGATCCGTCGATACGCGGCCATACCGACCAGTTCATCTACCGCTTCCGCAAGCCTGCGAAATAGGCCGGATGGCATCGATGCAGTTGCCGTGCGGCATGGTGCAACTGCCCGTACCGCAACGGCTGGTGCCGACAGGCGAGGAGGCCGGCGACCCGCCACCGCAGCGCCCGCCCGAACCTGACGCCGCCGACTGTTGCGGCGAAGGCTGCGCGCGCTGCGTGTTCGATGTCTACGAAGAGGCACTGCTGCATTACGAGGCCGAGCTGGCCGCGTGGCGCGCCCGCCAGTCATGAACCCGCGACGATGTCGTCGCAGCCCAACGCCAAGGGGGAAAGCCATGTGGCTTGCCGTTACCCGTGAGGTCAGTCCGGCGCTGGGTGGCTGCGAGCTGTCCTTCGTGCCGCGCGTCGCGATCGACGTGGCGCGTGCAGGTGCGCAGCACCGCGATTATCAGCAGGTGCTGGAGTCGCTCGGTTGCCGGTTGTTGACCCTGCCGGCCATAGTCGATCTCCCCGATGCGGTCTTCGTCGAGGACGTGGCGATCGTGCTGGACGAGGTCGCGATCCTGACCCGTCCAGGCGCTTTGTCACGTCGCGCCGAGGTGGCGAGTGTGGCCGCTGTGCTGCGTCGCTACCGGGCGGTTTCGGCCATCGAGGCCCCCGCTACGCTGGATGGCGGTGACGTGCTGCGACTTGGCCGCACGCTTTACGTCGGCGAATCCGCGCGCAGCAATGCCGCCGGTATCGCGCAACTTCGTGGACTGCTGGCGGATCATGGTTATGCCGTGCAAGGCGTGCCGACCCGCGGTTGCCTGCATCTGAAATCGGCGGTGACCCAGCTTGCGGACGATACCTTGCTGATGCAGCCGGAGTGGGTGGATCCCGGGCGCTTCCCCGGTTTTCGCATCATCGAGGTCGACCCCGCCGAACCCCACGCCGCCAACGTGCTGCGCATCGGCGATGCGCTGGTGATGCCGGCCAGTTTCCCGCGCACGCGGCAGCGGCTGCTCGAGGCAGGCTTCCGCGCCACCGCAGTCGATGTATCCGAGTTGCAGAAGGCCGAGGGCGCCGTGACCTGCTGCAGCCTGCTGTTGCGTGTGGCGGATTGAGCGGAATCGGGCAGGTCGGCGGCGATTGGGCCGCATCCTGGGACTACACTGTGCCGATAACTTGCCGACACTCAAAAAGGAAACGCCCGTGACCGATGCCATCTACGCCAGCTCCATCCCCGTCTTCAAGCAGATGCTCGGCAGCCTCGATGCGATCCTGGCCAAGGCCGCGGCGCATGCATCGGACAAGAACATCGAGCCATCGGCGCTGACCCGGGCGCGGCTGTTCCCGGACATGTTTCCGCTGGGCAAGCAGGTGCAGATCGCCTGCGATTTCGCGCGCGGCGTCTCGGCCCGGCTGGCCGGTGCCGAGGTACCGAAGTACGACGACAACGAGCAGACCTTCGAGGAATTGCGTGACTTGATCGCGCGCAGCCTCGCCTTCATCGACGGTTTCAGCGTGGCGCAGTTCGAGGGCGCCGCGCAGCGCGAGATCGTGATACGTCCGGGGACGCCGAAGGAGCGCCGCTTCAGCGGCCAGGCCTATCTGTTGAGCTACGGCCTGCCGCAGTTCTTTTTCCACGTCACCACCGCATATGCGCTGCTGCGCCACAACGGCATCGAGATCGGCAAGCGCGATTACATGGGCAATTACTGACTGCCAAGACCGGATCAGGCATGGATTCGCCGGGCGCTGGATCAGGCGCTCGCCAAGGCCATGTACTTTTCATCGACGGGAAACTGGTCTCGCAGATCCTGCTGGCAGCGCGCCAGCAAGGCTGGCGGGTAGACCTCAGGCCAGCCGAGGCCCAGGTTGCGAAAGAGGCGCCGCCGCATGCTCCGCATATTGCTTGCCCCTCATTCCCGCGTGCGAGTTCCGTGTTCCTGGTATCGGCACGGGGCGGGGATAATTTAGGGGGTGGACGGAGGCCGCGGAACGCGGCCCCCGGTCGTGCCGAGTCGCTGCAAGTCAGCCAGTGGATGGCTGCACCGCAACGGTCTGTGTCCCGGGTGTCGGGCGCATCAGGCGATTATTTGTTTTTCTTCTTTTCCTGCTTGGCCGCCTTCTTTTCCTTCATGGTCTTGGCCGGTTTTTTCTTCTCGCTTTTCTTTGAATCCATGCCCTTGCTCATGGTGTTCTCCCTTGCTGTGGTCAGGTGATGTGTTGCGTGTGATGTGGCGGGAAGTCTAAGCCGATCCACAGCCTGTTGCGCAAGGCTGCTGTCGTTGGCAGCGCTTCAGATGCGGTCGCCGGGGGCCAGGTAGCGCCATTGCCCGGGTGCCAGTTTGGACAACGGGATCCGTCCCACGCGCAGGCGTTTCATCGCCAGCACCTTCAGGCCGACCGCCTCGCACATCGGCTCGATCTGGGTCGGCTGCAACACCTTGAATGCGAAACGCAGGCGCTGCTCGCTTTGCCAGCTGACCTTGATCGGCGGCATCGCGTAATTGTTGAAGCGCAGGCCGTGGTTGAGCAGGGCCAATCCGTTCGGGATCAGCGTGCCCTCGACGTCGACCACGAATTCCTGTTCGACCCGGTCGATGTCCTCGGTGAGCTTGCGGGTGACGCGCCAGTCCTGGGTGAAGATCAGCAGGCCGCTGGCATGGGTCGGCAACGGCAGCGGTGAGTTCAGTCGCTGCAGGTGCCGTTTCAACGGGCGTACACCGGAGGCATCGTCGGGAGATCGGGTGTCCGGCGTGACCAAGGCGCTGGCCGGGTTCGGCCCGCTGCCGGCGTCGTAGCCGACCGGCTTGTGCAGCACCAGGGTGGCAGGCTCGGTCGGGGTCAGTTCGGCATGCGGGTCGAGTTCGACACTTTGCATGTCCACCATGAACTGCGGCTCTTCCACCACCACGCCGTCCACGCGCACCCAGCCACCTTCGATGTATTGCTCGGCTTCGCGGCGCGAGCACTGGGCCAGCGCGACGACACGTTTGGCGAGGCGAACCGGTTCAGTCATCGAGATGCCATGGGGTGACGGGCGACCATTGTATGCGTCTCGGGCGGACGCAACCGGTGGCAATCGGCGCGACCGCCCCCAGATCGGGAACTTCCGAGATGCCGAGGCTGCGACATGATTCCGTTTTCCGTCCTTGACCTGGCCCCAGTCACCGAGGGCAGCGATGCCGCCCAGGCATTCCGCCATACGCTTGATCTGGCGCAACTGGCCGAACGACTGGGCTACCGGCGTTACTGGCTGGCCGAGCATCACAACATGCCGGGTATCGCCAGTGCGGCGACGGCGGTGCTGATCGGTCATGTGGCCGGCGGCACGTCGACGATACGCGTGGGTGCCGGCGGCATCATGCTGCCGAACCATGCGCCGCTGCAGGTCGCCGAACAGTTCGGCACGCTGGCATCGCTGTATCCGGGCCGCATCGACCTGGGACTGGGGCGCGCGCCGGGCACCGACCAGCCCACGGCCAAGGCATTGCGCCGCTACTTCGACAGCGCCGATGCGTTCCCGCATGACGTGGTCGAACTGCTCGGCTATTTCGAACCGGCGGTGCCGGGTCAGCAGGTACGTGCCGTCCCTGGCGCAGGCATCGAGGTGCCGGTGTGGCTGCTCGGTTCCAGCCTGTTCGGCGCGCAGCTGTCGGCACGACTCGGGTTGCCGTTCGCGTTCGCCTCGCACTTCGCGCCGGATGCGATGGACGAGGCGCTGGCGCTGTACCGGCGCGATTTCCGCCCGTCGGCACGGCTGGCACAGCCGTACGCGATGCTTGGCATCAACGTGGTCGCGGCCGACAGCGATGCCGAGGCACGCCGGTTGTTCACCACCCAGCAGCAGAGTTTCATCAACCTGCGCCGTGGCCGGCCCGGCTTGATCCCGCCGCCGATCGACGATATCGACGCGTACTGGACGCCAGCGGAGAAGCAGATGGTGGAGCGTGCCCTGGCCTGTGCGGTGGTTGGTGCGGCCGACACCGTGCAGGACGGCATCGAGGCCTTCGTCGCAAGGCATCGTCCGGATGAACTGCTGATCACCGCCAATGTGTTCGAGCACGCGGCGCGGCGTCATTCGTTCGAAATCGCGGCGGCCGTGCGGGAGCGGTTGCTGGCTGCGGACTGACCGCGGCCGAGGCGAAAGACCGGCTCGGGGCCACCGATCGGCCATAATGGGCGTTATTCCACGAACCGCAGAAGCTCTCCCACGCATGAAAACCCCCAAGGGCCTGCAGGACCTGATCGACGAAGGTGTGATCGACCAGGTGCTGCGACCGCTGAAGAGCGGCAAGGAAGCCTCCGTCTATGTCGTCCGCTCGGGCGAGGACATCCGTTGCGCCAAGGTCTACAAGGACATGGCGCAGCGCAGTTTCCAGGCGCGGGTGCAGTACCAGGAAGGACGCAAGGTGCGCGGCAGCCGGCAGGCGCGCGCGATGGGCAAGGCGACCAAGTTCGGCCGCAAGGAGGCCGAGGCCGCCTGGAAGAATGCCGAGGTCGACGCGCTGTACCAGCTCACCGCCGCTGGCGTGCGGGTGCCGAAACCGTATGGCTATTTCAGCGGCGTGTTGGTGATGGAGCTGGTCACCGATGCGGACGGCCATTCCGCACCGCGGTTGGGCGAGGTGGAACTGTCGGCGGAAACCGCGCGCGAATACCACCGTTTCCTGATGCAGCAGGTGGCGCGGATGCTCTGCGTCGGACTGATCCACGGCGACCTGTCCGAATACAACGTGCTGGTGGGTCCGCACGGCCCGGTGATCATCGACCTGCCGCAGGCGGTCAGCGCTTCCGGCAACAACTCCGCGCGGGCGATGCTGCGGCGGGACGTGGGCAATATCACGATCAGCCTGTCGCGTTTCGCGCCGGAACTGCTCGATACGCATTACGGCGAGGAGATGTGGGCGCTGTTCGAACTGGGTGAACTGCACCCGGACAGCGAGCTCACCGGCCACTTCGAGTTCGACGAGAGCATCGCCGATGTCGACAGCGTGATGCAGTCGATCATCGACGCGCGGGAAGAGGCGATCATCCGCCAGCAGGGCCGCGAGGCGGCCGCGCAGGACGATTGATCGCGGCGAGCGTCCCGGGTGGTTGTCGAGTCTTATTCGAAGTCGTTTGCCCAGCGCCTCGAAAACTCCTCGTATCGTGATTCCGGCGCAACCCCTCCGTAGGGTTAGCCGGAATGACGATGCGGGGAAAATGGCAGGAAGGGAATGACGTTGGGGCAGTCGAGGCTTTGCAGCCTCAGTTATCGACTTTCAACAGCTCCACCTCGAACACCAGCGAGGCATTCGGCGGGATATCGTCGCCGGCGCCGCTGGCGCCGTAGCCGAGCGCAGCCGGAATCAGCAGGATGCGCTTGCCGCCGACACGCATGCCGGCCACGCCCTGGTCCCAGCCGGCGATCACGCTGCCCTGGCCGAGCATGAAGGAAAACGGCTCGCCGTGATCGCGCGAGCTGTCGAACTTCTTGCCGTGCTTGTCCTTGGCGCTGTCGTCGTACAGCCAGCCGGTGTAATGCACCAGCACCTTCATGCCGTCTTTCGCCTCGGCACCGGTGCCGACCTTCTGGTCGATCACGGTGAGCTTGTCCACACTGCCTGTGGCGTGTGCCGACGGGGCGGCGGTACAGGCGGCGAGCGCGAATACGGTGAGCAGGGACAGCAACCAGCGCATGGGTGACTCCGGAAAGAGGATGGGACCTGAGGATCGGACCGGGATTATCCGGCAAACGGCGACTGCCTGGCAGCCATCGCCTTGTTCACGATGAAACCTGATCAGCTCACCGCTTCGGCAGGTGCCATGCGGCGCAGCGGATCCACCGCCACCGAATCAGCGTCGTTCATCAGCTGCAGCTGGCCGTCCTGGATCAGGCATTGCAGGCGCATGCCACGCTGCAGCAGGGCAACCAGTCCGGCGACGGTGGCCGCCGGGATGTCGAGCACGGTGAGGTTCTTGTTACGCCCCAGCGATGCGCCGACCTTGTTCCACCAGATTTCCGCGAGATTGCCGCCGTAGCTGATCACCACCACCTGGCGCGCACGGCCGCAGGCCTTGCGGATGCGCGTCTCGTCCGGCTGGCCGACCTCGATCCACAGCTCGATCTCGTCGGTGTACGCCTTGCGCCACAGCGCCGGCTCGTCCTCGTCGCTGATGCCCTTGCCGAACTCCAGCCGCTCGTCCGCGTACAGTGCGAACGCGAGCAGCCGCACCATCAGGCGTTCCTCGGTTTCCGACGGATGCCGCGCCAGGGTCAGCGCATGGGTGGCGTAATAATGCCGATCCATGTCGCTGACCTGCAGTTCGACCTTGTAGATGGTGGAGTTGAGGGCCATGGGGGTGCCTTGAGACAACAGCCCACCATTGTACGCGCTCCCGCCAACAGCCCGCCCGGTGGCGCGCATTAGACTGGCGGAAGCCATGAGCCCACCGATACCGCCTTTCACGCGCGATACCCACGCCAGCACCGTGCACCTGCCGCCAGGCGAATGGCCGACCGTGCTCGACGGTTTGTGCGCAAAATTCGCCGCCGTCAGCCGCGACCAATGGCTGGAGCGCATCGCGCGTGGGCGGGTGCTGGACGGGCAGGGTGCCGCGATCACGCCGGACACGCCGTATCGGAATGGGCTGCGCATCCACTACTACCGCGAGGTGGCGGACGAGACGCCGATTCCGTTCGCGGAAACGGTGCTGCATGCGGACGAGCATCTGGTGGTGGCGGACAAGCCGCATTTCCTGCCGGTGACGCCGGCCGGCGGGTTTGTCGAGCAGACCTTGCTGCGGCGGTTGATTCGCCGGCTGGACAATCCCGACCTGGTGCCGCTGCACCGGATCGATCGGCTGACGGCCGGGCTGGTGCTGTTCTCGGCGAGCCGGCACAGCCGTGCCGCCTATCAGGCATTGTTCCGCGAACGCCGCATCGACAAGCGCTACGAGGCGCTGGCGCCGGCACTGCCCGGCCTGTCGTTTCCGCTGTGGCGTCGCTCGCGCATGCTCGCGGGCGAGCCGTTCTTCCGCATGCAGGAAGCCGATGGCGAGCCGAACAGCGAGACGCGAGTCGAGCCGATCGAGTGCGGCGGCGAGCATTGGCGTTATGCGCTGCATCCGATCACCGGCAGGAAGCACCAGCTGCGGGTGCACATGGCAGCACTGGGTGCGCCGATCATGGGCGACACGCTGTATCCGCTGCTGGCCGAAGAGTCCGCCGACGATTACCGGCATCCGCTGAAGCTGCTGGCGCACAGCCTGGCGTTTGTCGATCCGCTGTGCGGCAAGTCCCGCCGATTCGAGAGCCTGTTCGCTTTGTGAGGGTCAGGCGCGGGGTTGAGCGAGGCTCGCTGCTGCTTGTCAAGGGTAACCATCGGCAGCCATTCCACGCTATCTTCCGCAGGAGAATTCAGCCGGGGGAGAACCATTCGTGAGTGCACAGCTATCGTCCAGCGCATCGCCGCGCGCCGAGTTGACCCTGCGCGGCGTGATCATCGGCGTCGTGATCACCGTGGTGTTCACCGCGGCCAACGTGTTCTTCGGCCTCAAGGCCGGCCTGACCTTCGCCACGTCGATTCCGGCGGCGGTGATCTCGATGGCGGTGCTGCGCTACTTCAAGGGCGCCACGATGCAGGAGAACAACATCGTGCAGACGGTCGCCTCGGCGGCCGGCACCTTGTCCTCGATCATCTTCGTGTTGCCCGGCCTGATCCTGATCGGCTGGTGGACCGGCTTCAACTACTGGACCTCGTTCGCGATCTGCGCGCTGGGCGGCATCCTCGGCGTGATGTATTCGATCCCGCTGCGCCGCGCGCTGGTGACCAATTCCGACCTGCCGTATCCGGAGGGCGTGGCCTGCGCCGAAGTGCTGAAGGTCGGTGCCGGTGGCGGCGAGGGCGTCAGCGCCGAGGCGGCGGCCGAGTCCAATCGCGCCGGCCTGCTCGCCGTGCTGTGGGGCTCGATCGTTTCGGCGGTGTTTGCGGTGGTGGTCGCGACGCGGGTGTTCGCCGGCGACGTGGTGCACTACTTCCGCGTCGGTGGCGACAAGGGTGGCGTGACGGGGTTCGATTTCTTCCTCTCGTTCGCGCTGTTCGGCATCGGTCATCTGGTCGGGTTGTGGGTCGGCATCGCGATGCTGGTCGGTGCGCTGATCGGCTGGGGCTGGGGCGTGCCGCATTTCTCCGCGCTGGTGCCGCTGACCGGTTCGATGGCGGACCTGGCGGGTGCGACCTGGAGCCACAAGGTGCGCTTCGTCGGTGCCGGCACCATCGGCGTGGCCGCGATCTGGACCCTGGCCAAGCTGGTCAAGCCGGTGATCACGGGCTTGACCTCCGCGATGGCCGCGTCGCGCGTGCGTGGCGCCGGCAATGCCGCCTTGCTGCCGCGCACCGAGCATGACATCCCGATCGGGCAGGTCGGCCTGATCTCGCTGGTGTGCCTGCTGCCGATCGGCTGGCTGATCGCGAACTTCGCGACGACCGCCGGCAATGGACTGGGCGATCACGTGATGGCGCTGGTGGTGGCCGGGCTGATCTTCGTGGTGCTGATGAGCTTCTTCGTATCCGCGGTATGCGGCTACATGGCGGGTCTGATCGGCTCCTCGAACAGCCCGTTGTCGGGCATCGGCATCATCGTGGTGATCAGCGCGGCGCTGCTGCTGGTGTTCGGCATCCGTTCGGCCTTGCCTGCCGGCAGCGAGAACGCGCTGGTGGCATTCGCCCTGTTCATCACCTCGATCGTGTTTGCCGCGGCGGCGATCGCCAACAACAACCTGCAGGATCTGAAAACCGGGCAGCTGGTCGATGCGACACCGTCGAAGCAGCAATGGGCGCTCGTGATCGGCGTGATCGCCGGCGCCGCAATCATTCCGCCGATCCTCGACCTGCTCAATCATGCCTACGGCTTCGTCGGCGCGCCGGGTCCGCAGCGCGCCAATGCGCTGCCCGCGCCGCAGGCCGGGTTGATCTCCGCGCTGGCGCAGGGCGTGATCAAGAACAACATCGACTGGAGCCTGATCGAGATCGGCGCTGGGATCGGCGTGGTGATGATCATCCTCGACGAGGTACTGCGCCGCACGACGAAATCCGCGCACCTGTCGCCGCTGGCGGTGGGCCTGGGCATCTACCTGCCGACCCAGAGCACGCTGATGGTGGTGGTCGGTGCGGTCGCCGGCTGGTGGTTCGACCGCCGCGCCGATCGCGCATCGAAGAATCCCGAGGCGACCAAGCAGCTCGGCGTGCTGTTGGCTTCCGGCATGATCGTGGGCGAGGGCCTGCTGGGTGTGGTGATCGCCGCCTTTGTCGCGTTTTCCGGCAAGGATTACCCGCTCGACCTGGTCGGCGATGCGTTTGCGAGCGGCCCCGCGCTGTGGGTCGGCGGCGTCGCATTCGCTGTCGTGATGGTGTTGCTGTACCGCTGGGTAGGTCGGTTGGCGCAGACGTCAACGAACGCGTAACAGAGTGATGGGATGCTCGGTGGACGGCGGCTCCGGATGGGCCGCCGTGCCGGATGATCCCGGGTGCAGCCATGGCCTCGGCGATCATCCGAACTGAAATCATTCGATCCGCAGGATCGCAATAGATTGCCAGTCAGCTTCAATGTGGCAACCTACAAGGTCATTGCAAGGGGTAGTTGTCGCGTGGAGCAGGAAAAGGTCGAGCAGGTTCAAGACGTCAGGGCAGTCCTGACGCCGCCGAGCCAGCGTACGGTGTGGCTGCGCCGGATGGCCGGACCGCTGCTGTCGGTGGGCATGCTGTGCCTGGCGCTGTGGGCGCTGCACCTGCTTTCCCGCGAGGTGGACTATCACCAGATCCGCCGTTACGTGCAGAGCATCTCGCGCAGCCGGCTGCTGCTGGCGGCGCTGTTCACCCTGCTCGGTTATGCGGTGATGACCTTGTACGACCACTATGCGCTGGCCTCGATCGGCCGGCGCCTGTCGTGGCGCCGGGTCACCCTGATTTCCTTCATCAGCTATGCCTTCAGCAATGCGGTGGGCATGTCGTTGCTGGTGTCCGGTTCGATCCGCTACCGCTTCTATGTGCAGAACGGCCTGTCCACCGGCGAAGTGGCCAGGGTGGTGTTGTTCTGCACCACCAGTTTCTGGCTGGGCCTGCTGGCGCTCACCGGCGTGACCCTGCTGCTGGTGCCGTTGCCGCCGGGCATGCCGATGGCGACCTTCAGCCGGCCGCTGGGCATCCTGCTGACCCTGGTTCCGCTGCTGTGGCTGGCAGGGGGCTGGATACGTCGCCGTCCGCTGCGTTTGTGGCGCTTGCGCATCAGCCTGCCGTCACCGGCGACGGCCTTGCGGCAGATTCTGGTGGGGGCGGTGGACTGGGGATTGGCGGCAGCGGTGCTCTACATCCTGATGCCGGATGAGTTGAACAACGGCTTCGGCCATTTCCTGGCGATCTTCGTGATCGCGCAGATCATCGGCTTGATCAGCCATGTGCCCGGTGGGCTTGGTGTGTTCGAGGCGGTGATGCTGGCCGGCTTCGGCGCCACCGGCAACGAGACGCTGGCTGCGCCGATCCTCGGCGCGCTGGCCGCCTTCCGTGTCATCTACTACCTGTTGCCGCTGTGCACGGCCACCGTGCTGGTGCTGCAGCGCGAGGCGCGCGGCCTGCGCGAGAAATCCCTGCTGGCGCCGTGGTTCACCGGCCTGCTGCCGTCGTTCTTCGCCGGGCTGACCCTGGTTTCGGGCGCGGTGCTGCTGTTTTCCGGCGCGACCCGTGCGCTGCCGCTGCGCATGGCGGTGCTGGGTGCCGTGTTGCCGCTGTCGGTGCTGGAGGTGTCGCACCTGCTGGCCAGCGTGATCGGGATGCTGCTGCTGATCCTCGCCCGTGGCCTGCAGCGCCGGCTGGATGCGGCCTACTGGCTGACCCTGGTGCTGCTGCTGGCCGGTGCGGTGTTCTCCCTGCTGAAAGGCATCGACTACGAAGAAGCCACCTTGCTGACCCTGCTGGCGATGGCGCTGGCACCGGCGCACCGTTTGTTCTACCGGCGCGCCTCGCTGTTCACGACGAGCTTCTCGGTCGGCTGGATCGCGGCGATCGTGGCGATCCTCGGCTGTGCCGCGTGGCTGGTGTTTTTCAGCTACAAGCACGTCGAATACAGCAGCGATCTGTGGTGGGAATTCAGCCTTCATCAGGGCGGTGCGCCACGGGCGCTGCGTGCGCTGGTGGCGGCGGCGGCGGCGGGCATGCTGTTTGCGCTGGCCAGCCTGATCCGCCCGCACAAGCTGAGGCACGAGCCGCCCAGCGAGGCGGAGCTGGCGCAGGCGTTGCCGTTGATCAAGCAGTGCTCCACCGCGCAGGCGCATCTCGCGCTGATGGGCGACAAGACCTTGCTGTTCGGCCAGGATCACAAGGCTTTCGTGATGTTCGACACCGAAGGCCGCAGCTGGGTGGCGATGGGTGATCCGGTCGGCACCGACGAGGACGCGCGGCGCGAACTGGTGTGGTCGTTCCTCGAACAGTGCGAACGTGCCGGCGGCTGGCCGGTGTTCTACCAGGTGAACCCGGCCGACCTGGACCTGTACCTGGAGGTGGGCCTGAACCTGCTGAAGATCGGCGAGGAGGCGCGCGTGCGGCTGGACAGCTTCAATCTCGACGGCAAATCCAGGAAGGTGCTGCGCAACACGGTGAACAAGCTGACCCGCGATGGCCTGCGCCTGGAGATCGTGCCGGCCGAGGCGGTGGCGCCATTGCTGCCGCGACTGAAGGAAGTCTCCGACGCATGGCTGCGCGACAAGAATGTGCGCGAAAAACGCTTCTCGCTGGGCGCGTTCGATCCACGCTACCTGGTGCGCACGCCGATGGCGGTGGTATGGCAGAACGACCGGTTGGTGGCGTTCGCGAATATGTTCCTCAACGACACCAAACAGGAGGCCTCGGTGGACCTGATGCGGCATGTGCCCGATGGCCCGGCCGGGATCATGGACTACCTGTTCGTCGAGCTGATGCAGTGGGCGCGGGACGAGGGCTACACCTGGTTCAATCTCGGCATGGCGCCGCTGGCCGGCCTGCACAACCGGCGCCAGGCGCCGTTGTGGAACCGCTTCGGCGCACTGGTGTTCGGCCGCGGCGAGCGCTTCTACAATTTCCGCGGGCTGCAGCGCTACAAGGACAAGTTCGATCCGGAATGGGAGCCGCGCTATATAGCGGTGCCTGGCGGCATAGCCTTGCCGATGATCCTGACCAATGTGGCCAGCCTGATCTCCGGTGGACTTTCAGGAGTGGTGCGTCGATGAAACGCAGGAGCGGAATCATCCTGGCGGCAACCGGCGCATGCCTGCTGGGCATCGTGCTGGTCTGGAGCCCGTGGTCGCGGATCAGCCTGGAGGACGCCACCGTGGTGCTGCCGGTCAGCGCCATCAGCGTGGCGCCGCCGGCCGGCAAGGGCGATGTGATGGCGATCATCTACTCCGGCGACGGCGGCTGGGCCGATCTGGACCGGCGCCTGGGCATCGCCTTCATCGATCGCGGCATTCCGGTGCTCGGGGTCAACACTTTCAAGTACTACTGGCGCGAGCGCACGCCGGAGGAGTCGGCGCGGCAGCTCGATGCGCTGATGACGAAATACGCCGGCGTGTGGGGCAAGCAGCGCATCTGGCTGGTGGGCTTTTCGTTCGGCGCGGATGTGCTGCCGACCATCATCGACAAGCTCAGCGCGGCCAACCGCGCGCGGATCACCCAGCTGGTGCTGCTGTCGCCCAGCCGGGATACGACCTTCGAGATCGAGCTCGAGGGCTACATGATCAAGCAGGGCTGGTTCAAGGAACACGTCAAGACGCTGCTGCAGCACGTCAACCCGATCCGGCACTACGACACCATGCCGCCGTTGCAGGCCCTGCGGAACCAGCCGCCGACGGTCTGCTATTACGGCCTGGACGACAGCGACGACAGCATCTGCAGCGAACCGAACCTGCCGGCCTGGGTGAAGGTGCATGCCAAGAAGGGCAACCATCATTTCGACGGCGGCTACCAGCCGCTGGCCGCGCAGATGCTGCAGGAGTTGCCGGCCGCCGCCTCGACGGCCGGCAGCGCGCGCTGAGCGGATATCCAACGTCGATCCACAGGCGCACTATGGGCAACCACGGTCGGGCGCGGTGCCCGGCCGCCATGTCAGCGAGGAGACGTCCATGTTGGATTGGCTGGGTTACCGCAAGGAATTGATCGGGCGCATCGGCGAGATCGGCAAGCTGAGCCCGGATACGTTGAGGGGTTACCAGACCCTGTCCGGCGCCGGCGAGAAGACCGGCCACCTGGACGCCAAGACGCGCGAGCTGATTTCGCTGGCGGTGGCCGTCACCACCCGCTGCGATGGCTGCATCACCGTGCATACCGGCGAGGCGCTGAAGCACGGCGCCACCCGCGAGGAAATCGCCGAGGCACTCGGTGTGGCCGTGGCGATGAATGCCGGTGCCGCGATGGTGTATTCGGCGCGCGTGATGGATGCGGTCAACGCGCACGGCGGCAGTTGAGCCGGCGAGGCGGGCGGTGGCCGATCCGACCGCGCGCCGGTGGACAGGGCTGCAGCCACGTACAATGCGTCTCCGTTTCACCGTTGAAGACATGACGTGACTGCTGCCGGTTTCTCCGCGGCCGCGCCGGATACGGCGCTGGCGGCCCTGTTCGTCCCTTTCGAATCCTCGCAGCTGCAGCTGCCGGCGGACGGCCGCGTGCTGTTCCTGCGCGCGCGTGCCGGCGTGCGGTTGCGCGAGATGGCGCAACCGGACTGGTTGTGCGAGCAGAGCTTCATGCCGTTTGCCGACGAGCTGGACCGCAACGGCCTGCACGTGGGCGAGCCGGCGGCCGATGACGTGTTTCCGCTGGTGCTGGTGCTGCCGCCGCGGCAGCGCGACGAGGCGCGTGCGCTGTTTGCGCGCGCACTGCGGCATGCGACGCCGGGCGGCACGGTGCTGGCGTCGATGCCGAATGCCGAAGGCGCAAGGTCGGGCGAGGCGGATCTGGCGAAGCTGGCCGGCGCCGTGCAGCATCTGTCCAAGCACAAGTGCCGGGTGTTCTGGAGCACGCCCAACGCGGCCGGCATCGACCAGTCCTTGCTGGCCGAATGGCTGGCACGGGATGCGCCGCGCGCGGTCGTCGATGGCTACGTCAGCCGCCCCGGCCTGTTTGCGTGGGATCGCATCGACCGTGCCTCGGCATTGCTGGCTGCGCATTTGCCGGGCGACCTGCGCGGCCGCGTGGCGGATCTCGGTGCCGGTTACGGCTATCTCGCCAGCCAGGTCATCGCGCGTTGCCCGCAGGTCGACGCGATCGACCTGTACGAAGCCGAGGCACGTGCGCTGGAGCCGGCGCGGCTCAACCTGGCCAGGGCGCAACGTGAGTGCGGACGCGAGTTGGCGGTGTCGGTGCAGTGGAGCGATGTCACCCGCGGCCTGCCGCGGCGTTACGACGCGATCGTCAGCAATCCGCCGTTCCACCAGGGACGCGCCGATCTGCCCGAGCTGGGGCAGGCGTTCATCGTCAGCGCCGCCGATGCGCTGCAGCCGGCAGGGCGGTTGTTGATCGTGGCGAACCGGCACCTGCCGTACGAGGCGGTGCTGGCCTCGCGTTTCAGTGACGTACGCACGCTGGTCGTGCAGGAAGGTTTCAAGGTGATCGAGGCAACAGGGGTACGCGGATGAAACGGATCAAGTCATGAAACTGGTGAAGCTGATTGCAAACCTGGGCTACGGCAGCCGCAAGGACGTGACGCAGTTGTTCCGCTCCGGCCGCATCACCGATGCCGATGGCGAGGTGCTGTACGCCGACGACGTGGTGGCGCACGAGCACATCCGCGTCGACGACGAACCGCTCGATCCGCCGCCGGGGCTGGTGCTGATGCTGAACAAGCCGCTCGGCGTCACCTGCTCGCGCAAGGATCCCGGCCGGGTGGTGTATGACCTGCTGCCGCCGCGCTACAACGTGCGCACGCCGGCCTTGTCCAGCGTGGGCCGGCTCGATCGTGACACGTCCGGCCTGCTGCTGTTCACCGACGATGGGGCGCTGCTGCACCGGATCATTTCGCCGAAGGCGCAGGTGACCAAGGTGTACGAGGCCACGCTGGCGCAGGACCTGCGCGGTGACGAAGGCGTGCTGTTCGCCAGCGGCAGCCTGATGCTGGAATCGGAAAAGGAGCCGCTGGCACCGGCCGTGCTCGATGTGCTGGGGCCTCGGCATGCGCGGCTCACCGTGACCGAAGGCCGCTATCACCAGGTGCGTCGCATGTTCGCTGCCGCCGGCAATCACGTCGAGACGCTGCAGCGCATCTCGGTCGGCGGACTCGTCCTGGGCGAGTTGCCGCTGGGCGAGTGGCGTGCGCTTGATGCTGGCGAGGTCGCGTCGATCTTCGCAGCGTAAGGGCAGATGCCGCCAACCAGTCCAGCTAGAGCATGTGCACGGCAGTGGGAATCGCATCACCGAACCACTTGTGCCGTTCGTCGCGGCAGCTGGGGCTGCCCATCGCGAATTTGCGGCAGATCATCGGACGATCCGCGTAAATCGTGCAGCCCGACGTATGGGGATTGACCGCGGCGCACCAGCCGTCCTCCCCCTTGGCCAGGGTTTCCAGGCCATGCTCATCGCGGTGGATCAGCCAGGTCGGCACGCGGTCTTCCGGCATCAGCACCACGGTCAGGCGGCAGCACACGGCCTCGCAGGTCGTGCACTGCACGCTCGGGTCGACGCTTTCCGCGTAGGGATCGGGGAGGCTGTTCACTCGTCAGCATGACAGCTTCATCCGGTGCGAATGTGAACTGCACGTTGCGAGCGACGCGCTCAATCCTTCGTATCGCGCCACAGCGCCTGCCAGCCATCGACGCCGAGCTTTTGCAGCGTCTCGATATTGCGCCGGTAGATGCTGTCGGTATCGCCCATCGCATCCATCGCGCGCTCGATGCTCGATTCGCGCAGCAGGTGCAGCGTCGGGTAGGGCGAGCGGTTGCTGAAGTTCTCGATGTCGTCCTTCGCGCTGTCGGCAAACTGGTAGTGGGGATGGAAGCTGGCGACCTGCCATTCGCCTTCCAGCCCCAGCGTCTGCACCGCCGCATCGGCCACGTCGAGGAAGTCGTTGTAGTCGAAGAAGTCGGTCAGCACGAACGGGTGGATCAGCAGGCCGGTTTCGCATTCGTCCGGCGTCAGCGCATTGAGCGACTGCAGCTCGCCGCACAGGTCGTCCAGCAGCGCGTCGGTATCGCGGGCGTGGCTGACCCGCATGCGCAGCTTGCCCTGCACATGCGGCGCGCGGGCGAACGGGCACAGGTTGAGGCCGATCACCGCCCGCTCCAGCCAGCGCGTGGTGGCGGCGATGTACGGCGCATCCGCAGGCAGCGCATCCGCGTTGATCTCGGTGCCGGAGGGCGGCGGTATGTCGTTCATGCGTCTCTCGCGGGGCAGCGTCGGCGACGACTATAGCGGCTGCGGCACCAGCCCGTTCCTGCTGCCCAGGCATCCAGCACACCGGGCCTGCGACTTGCGCCGTGGCCGCACGCAGGAACTTGCATGGCGAAAAACTGCTTTAATGGACGACCCGGATGCGGTCGTGTCACCTGCTGCAGCACCGCTTTTGACCAGGATGCCCTAGTGGATGGTTTGACCCCAACGACCGCAGATACCTTGCACGAAGAGAGCCGCGAGCATTCCCGGGCCGGCGGCTTCCCGGTCGCGTTTCCCGGGGCGGATCGGGCGCACGAGTGGCGGCCTGTCGCGGTCAGGTGCGAGTGTGCCCATCCGCGTCAGCTGGCCAGGCCCGACAGCTTGGGCGACATGCCGGTGCGAGGGCAGGGAAGCGTGTCGATCGCGTGCACCGCACATCATCCATCGGCGGGTGCATGCCGCCAGATGGGCGCAGGCCTGCGTACCTGCGCCGATCCCAACGATGCACGAGATGTCCCGCGAAAACCGGCCCGCGTGCACCTGGTGGCGCCGGCGCGCTGGAAATCCGCCGACGCCTCGGCACGCCGTCGCATCGATCGGACGGTTCTGATGCCGGCACCCACCCACTGGGTGCGTTCGCGGGTCGTGTCCGGTCGAACGACTTCGAGCGCACCGTCGAGTTCGGCGGAAGGCTGGCTGTTGCCACCCACATGGCCACTGGATCGATGGCACGTCACGGCAGCGGCTGGTTTGCGCCGGGTCGCCGGCATCCGGATCACGCTGTGGGCGCAGGCGCGAAGGATGTCGTGGCCGGGCTGGGCAGGTGCATACCGGCACCGGCTCGCGGCTGGCATCGCCATCGGCGCCGTCGCGGGTCTTGCCTGCCTGTCGCTGCAACTGCGCATGTCACCCCCCGGCATGCGCCCAACTCCGGCCGGGACGCCGGCCCTCACGCCGGCAACGCCTGCGCATGCCGCATCCCCGCGGTCTTTGCCGGCCATGCCGATTCCCGCACCGGTGGTTGCTGCGCCGGTCGCGGCAAGCGAACCGGCGACCCCGGCGGCGCTTCGTCCCGGATCGGCCGAAACCGGTCGCAGCCTGATATCCGACGTCAGCACGATGGACCTGATGATGCCGATCGAGGAGCCCGACCTGGACATCGCCTCCCGGCAGAGCCTGTGGTCGGAAGTGGGCAAGGCTTACGGCGTCGATCCGCTGCTGCTCTACAGCGTCGCCCTGGTGGAGTCGAAGGCGTTGTATCCGGATGGCAAGGTCGCGCCCACGCCGTGGCTGTTCCGCGTCAACGATCATCTGGTGCGTGGCCAGCGCCATGACGTGCAACTGGCGATGGCGGCGGCAAGCCAGTTCAATTCGGCGGTGCAGGATGTCGGCATCATGCAGGTCTACTACCCGATGCATCGGGACGCCGTGCGCGACCCGCTGGCTCTGCTGAACCCGCGCACCAACATCAGCGTGGCCGCGAAGATCCTGCGCGATGGCATGCACGAGACCCGCGACCAGGTGCTGGGCGTGGGCTACTACCACAGCCACACGCCGGCGCTGGCCAGGGATTACGGCACCGCCGTGCTGACCGTTTACCAGCGGCTGAAAGCGATCCACCGTCCGCTGGCGCACGGGCAGCTCGTGGCGCGCTAGCCGTCTGAAGCCAAGGCTGCCTTGCTCCTTCAAGACATCAGATCCGGCGCATGTTCGTCCCAGGCTAGGGACACGCCCATATCGGGCGTGGCTGGCGTGCGCTTCCCGCGCTGCATGCATGGCCTTGCATCGGCGCCGTAGCGCCCGGATATAAGCGGCATTGTTCCTGCTGGCACGGCTCCATGCTCACCTTGCTGTTCGACAACGCGTTCGTGCGCGAGCTGCCCGGCGATCCGGAGCAGGGTGCGCGTCTGCGCCAGGTCGACGGTGCGCTGTATTCACGCGTCGAGCCCACGCCGGTGGCCGCGCCGCATTTGCTGGCGCATTCGGTGGAGATGGCGGCGACACTCGGTTTCAGCGAGGCGGATGTGGCCACGCCCGAATTCGCCCGGCTGTTCGGCGGCAATGCCCTGCTCGAGGGCATGCAGCCGTATGCGGCCAACTATGGCGGACACCAGTTCGGCCATTGGGCCGGACAGCTCGGCGACGGGCGAGCCATTTCGCTGGGCGAGGCGATCAATCCGGCCGGCGAGCGCTGGGAGCTGCAGCTGAAAGGCGCCGGATTGACGCCGTATTCGCGCGGCGCGGACGGTCGCGCGGTGCTGCGTTCGTCGGTGCGCGAATTCCTGTGCAGCGAGGCGATGCACCACCTTGGCGTGCCGACCACGCGCGCCTTGAGCCTGGTCGACAGCGGCGAGCCGGTGCTGCGCGACATGTTCTATGACGGCAACGCTGCGCCGGAGCCTGGCGCCGTCGTGTGCCGCGTCGCGCCCTCGTTCATCCGTTTCGGCAATTTCGAATTGCCTGCCTCGCGCGGTGACACGGCGCTGTTGCGGCAACTGGTCGATTTCACCATCCGGCGTGACTTCCCGGAACTCGGCGGGCAGGGCGAGGCGCTGTATGCGGAGTGGTTCGCGCAGGTGTGCGAGCGCACCGCGCGGATGATCGGGCACTGGATGCGCGTGGGCTTCGTGCATGGCGTGATGAACACCGACAACATGTCGATCCTCGGCCTCACCATCGACTACGGTCCGTATGGCTGGATCGACAATTACGATCCGGAATGGACGCCGAACACCACCGACGCGCAGCGCCGCCGCTACCGCTTCGGCCAGCAGCCGAACGTGGCGTGGTGGAACCTGAGCCGCCTGGCCGGTGCGCTGGCGCCGCTGTTTGCCGGCGTGGAAGCGCTGCAGGCCGGACTGGATCGCTACGCAGCGGCTTATGCCGCTGCCGATCGCGCCAACATCGCCGCCAAACTCGGTCTGGCCGAATGCCGCGATGACGACGTGGCGCTGATGCAGTCGCTGCAGTCGCTGATGCAGCAGGCCGAGATCGACATGACGCTGTGGTTCCGTGCGCTGGCCGACGTCGACGTGCGGAGACCGACGCTCGATCCGTTCAACGACGCGTTCTATGACGCAGCGAAACGAAGCGCGGCGGAGCCGGCACTCCACGACTGGCTGGTGCGCTACGCGGCGCGGCTTGCCGAGGATCCGTTGCCGGCTTCGCAACGTCGCGAAAAGATGCATGCGGTGAATCCGCGCTACGTGCTGCGCAATTACCTGGCCCAGCAGGCGATCGACCGTGCCGAGCAGGGCGATCCCGGCGGCATCGCCGAACTGCTCGAGGTGATGCGCCGTCCCTATGACGACCAGCCCGGTCGTGAAGCATTCGCGCAGAAACGCCCCGACTGGGCGCGGCACAAGGCCGGTTGCTCGATGCTGTCGTGCAGTTCGTGAGCCCTGCGGAACCTCGAAACCCCTCAAAAGTCCGTCATCCCAGCGAAAGCTGGGATCCAGCGCCTCCAGTCCGTCGAATAACCAAGGCTCTGGATTCCAGCTTTCGCTGGAACGACGAGCTTGCAGCAGAGTTCATTCGTGGTCATAAAAATGGTGCCCTCGAGACGATTCGAACGTCCGACCTGCCCCTTAGGAGGGGGCCGCTCTATCCAACTGAGCTACGAGGGCAGCGGCGGGATTTTCGCATGGATCCCCGAAAGGTGCGATCCGGCAGGAACGGGCAGCCTGCTAGAATTGGCATTTTGCACGTATTCAATTCACGGCGCCGGCAGGCGCCACACCAGCTCAGGAGACATCCATGTCCCACGCAATCCTCACCGCACTTGGCCTGCACGGCGAGCAGTCCGGCACGTACCTCGGCCAGGGCGAGTGGTCGAAGACCACCGATGCCGGCGCGCTGCAGCCGGTGAACCCGGCGACCGGCGAGGTGCTCGGTACCGTGCATGCTTCCAGCGCCGCCGACTACGAGGTGATCGTCAAGCGTGCGCAGGCCGCCTTCAAGGTATGGCGCACCACGCCGGCACCGCAGCGCGGTGAGGCGGTGCGCCTGTGCGGCGAGGCGCTGCGCAAGCACAAGGATGCGCTCGGTTCGCTGGTGGCGCTGGAGATGGGCAAGATCAAGCCCGAGGGCGACGGCGAAGTGCAGGAGATGATCGACATCGCCGATTTCGCGGTGGGCCAGAGCCGCATGATGTACGGCGCCACCATGCACTCGGAGCGCCCGGGCCATCGCATGTACGACCAGTACCACCCGCTGGGTCTGGTCGGCATCATCAGCGCGTTCAACTTTCCGGTCGCGGTGTGGGCATGGAACTCGTTCCTCGCCACCATCGCCGGCGACATCTGCATCTGGAAGCCGTCGCCGAAGACGCCGCTGTCGGCGATCGCCACCCTCCGCATCTGCAACGAGGCGCTGAAGGCCGGCGGTTTCCCCGACCTGTTCTTCCTGTTCAACGATGCCGGCACCGAGCTGTCGCAGGCCTTCGTCGACGACAAGCGCATCCCGCTGATCAGCTTCACCGGCTCGACCAAGGTCGGCCGCATGGTCGGCGAGCGCGTGGCGCAGCGCATGGGCCGCTCGCTGCTGGAGCTGGGCGGCAACAACGCGATCATCCTGGACGAAAGCGCCGACCTGAAGCTGGCGATCCCGGGCATCGTGTTCGGCGCCGTCGGCACCGCCGGCCAGCGCTGCACCACCACGCGGCGCCTGTTCGTGCACGAGTCGATCTACCAGAACGTGCTGGAGACCCTGGTCAAGGCGTACAAGCAGGTCGAGGGCAAGATCGGCGATCCGAACCTGTCGACCACACTGATGGGGCCGCTCAACAGCCCGGAAGCCGTGCAGGGTTACCTCGCCGCGGTCGAGAAGGCCAAGGCCGCGGGCGGCACGATCGCCACCGGCGGTGCGGCGCTGACCGACCGCAAGGGCAACTTCGTGTTGCCGACGATCGTCACCGGCATCGCCAACTCGCATGACGTCGTGCAGACCGAGACGTTCGCGCCGATCCTGTACGTGATGCCGTTCAAGACGCTGGACGAGGCGATCGAGATGCAGAACGACGTGCCGCAGGGCCTGTCCTCGTCGATCTTCACCAACAACCTGCGCGCGGGCGAGCAGTTCCTGTCGGCGGCCGGTTCGGACTGCGGCATCGCCAACGTCAACATCGGCACCTCCGGTGCCGAGATCGGCGGCGCGTTCGGCGGCGAGAAGGAGACCGGCGGCGGTCGCGAGTCGGGTTCCGACGCATGGAAGGTCTACATGCGCCGCCAGACCAACACGATCAACTACTCGACCTCGCTGCCGCTGGCCCAGGGCATCAAGTTCGACCTGTAAGAGAGGTGATCCGGTCACTGACGGTTCGCCGTCCGCGACCGTTGGCAACGCGTATCGGCACCCTCCGTCATCCACAGCGAGTGCAGCGGCGATGAGTTATCAACCTGCGTACCAGCCCGTTTCGCGTACCAGTTCGCTGGCGATCGTGAGCCTGGTGTTCGGCATCCTCAGCTGGTGCCTGTTGCCGTTCATCGGGGCGATCGTGGCGATCGTCTGTGGCCACCTGGCGCGCAGCGAAATCCGCCATGCTGCGGTCGGCAACGTCATCGAGGGTGATGGCATGGCGATCGCCGGGCTGGTGCTCGGTTATGTGCATCTGGCCGTCTGGTTGCTCGTGCTGCTGGTGGTGCTGGGCATATTGTTTCTGGGCGCCGGCCTGCACTGGCATTGACTGCATGGTCAAGTCGGCACCGTTTGATTTTGGCGACTGGCGTGTCGTCGTGGCCGGCGGCAGCCGCGGCATCGGTCGCAGCATCGCCTTGGCGTTTGCTCAGGCCGGCGCCGCAGTTTCGATCTGCGCACGTGGCGAAGTCGCGCTGGAGGAAACCCGGCAGATGATCGCTGGCTGCGGTGTGGCCGCACACGCGCAGTCATGTGATCTGGCCGATGCGAAGGCCATCGAGGACTATGTCGCGAGTGCCGCCAGCGCGCTCGGCGGTATCGACGTACTGGTGAACAACGCCAGCGGCTACGGTTTCGGCGACAACGACGAAGCGTGGCTGGCCGATTTCAACGTCGACCTGATGGCCGCGGTGCGCGCCTCGCGGGTCGCGCTGCCGCATCTGGCGAAATCGGCACATGCCAGCATCCTGCATACCAGTTCGATCGCGGCATTGCGCCCGCGACCGGGTGGCCCGTCGTATGCCGCGATGAAGGGTGCGCTGAGCCACTACACGACGTCACAGGCATTGGTACTGGCCGAACAGCGTATCCGGGTCAACGCCATCGCGCCCGGCTCGATCGAGTTTGCCGGCGGCATGTGGGATCGCTGCAGGCATGAGGATCCGGCGCGCTACGCCGCCGTGCTGGCCAAGATCCCGTTCGGCCGCTACGGCACGCCGGAGGAGGTTGCCCATGCGGCGTTGTTCCTCGCCTCGCCGTGGGCTGGTTGGATCACCGGGCAGACCCTGGTCGTCGATGGCGGCCAGATGCTGCATGGCTGAGCGAAGCGGAGTCGATCAGATGAGCGACCTGCAGTCCACCGCGCGTTTCAGCGATCGCGTCGACGACTACGTGCGCTACCGGCCCGACTATCCGCCGGCCTTGCTCGATTGGCTGCAGCGCGAGCAGGGTGTCGATACCCGCTGGCGGGTGGCCGACATCGGCGCCGGCACCGGCATCTCGTCGAAGATGTTTCTCGACGCCGGTTATCGCGTGACTGCGGTGGAGCCAAATGCGCCGATGCGTGCGGCAGCCCAGCACTCGCTGGGTGCGTACGATGGCTTTCATGCTGTCGACGGCGCCGCCGATGCGACGGGACTTGCCGACGCCAGCGTGGACCTGGTCGCCGTGGCGCAGGCGTTCCACTGGTTCGATGAGGAAGCGACGCGGCGTGAGTTCGCGCGCATCCTGCGCCCGCGCGGGCTGGCGGCGATCTGGTGGAATTCGCGCCGGCTGACCGGCACGCGCTTCCTCGAAGGCTACGAGGCGTTGCTGCAGGCTTATGGTACCGATTACACCAGCGTGGCCGAACGCTACGCCGACGATGCGCGCATGCGTGCCTGGTTTGGTGACGGCTGGCGTGGCAGCGCCAGCTTCGAGCATGGCCAGCGGCTGGACTTCGAGGCACTGCGCGGCAGGCTGATGTCCTCCTCCTATGCGCCGCAGGCCGGCCATCCCATGCACGGGCCGATGCTGCACGCACTGCGCGAACTGTTCGACGCCTGCTCGGAGCACGGCACGGTAAGCTTCGATTACGTCACCCGCATCTTTGCCGGACACCTGGCCTGACCCATGTACGACTACCTGCGCCCGCTGCTGTTCAAGCTCGATCCCGAGACCGCACATCACCTCACCCTGTACGGCCTGGGCGTGGCCCAGCGCAGCAACTTCGCGCACTGGATCGCGAAGCCACCGGCCGATCTGCCGACCACGGTGTTCGGCATCACATTCCCGAATCCGGTCGGTCTGGCCGCCGGGTTGGACAAGAACGCCGAGCATCTCGATGCGCTCGACACGCTCGGTTTCGGCTTCATCGAGGTGGGTACCGTCACGCCGCTGCCGCAGCCCGGCAACGACAAGCCGCGCATGTTCCGACTGGCGCAGCACGAGGCGATCATCAACCGGCTCGGCTTCAACAACGGCGGCGTCGAGGCGCTGGTGCGCAACGTGCAGCAATCCAGCTACCACGGCGTGCTCGGCATCAACATCGGCAAGAACAAGGACACGCCGAACGAGAAGGCGGTCAACGATTACCTGACCTGCCTGCACAAGGTCTACGAGCACGCCAGCTACGTCACGGTGAACATCTCCTCACCGAACACGCAGGGGCTGCGCGACCTGCAGCAGGAAGCCACGTTGTACAAGTTCATCTCGCTGTTGCGCGCGGCGCAGGAGCGGCTGGGCTCGCAGGCTGGCCGGCGCAAGCCGATGCTGCTGAAGATCGCACCGGATTTGAGCGAGGCCGAGCTGGACTCGATTGCCGAGGTCTTGCTGCGCACCGGCATCGACGGCGTGATCTGCAGCAACACCACGATCGACCACGCTGCCGTGGCCGACGATCCGCATGGCGGCGAAACCGGCGGCCTGTCCGGCAAGCCCTTGTTCGAACGCGCCACCGCGGTGCTGGCCGGCATGCACCGGCGCCTGCAGGGGCGCATCCCGCTGGTTGGCGTGGGCGGTATCCTCGACGGCAGCGACGCGGCCGAGAAGATGGATGCCGGTGCCTCGCTGGTGCAGGTCTATTCGGGCCTGATTTATCGCGGTCCGCAACTCGTTGGCGAATGCGTCAACGAAATCCGTCGCCAGCGCGAGGCTGCCCATGCTGCCTGAACGCACGGACATGGGGGGTTACACGCTCATCGAAAACGCCTCGCTGGCGAACCGCAATACGCTGCGCGTGGCCGCACGGGCGAAGCTGCTGGCCGAGATGCGCGACGCCAGCAAATTGCCTGAACTGCTTGGTTTTCCGGCTATCGGCAACGACCGGTTGCTGGTATTGGGCGAGGGCAGCAACGTACTTTTCACCGGCGATTTCGACGGTACCGTGCTGGCGATGGAAACCCGAGGCGTGCAGGTGGAAAGTGATGGCGACAGCGCACGCATCGCGGTCGCCGCTGGCGAACGCTGGGACGATTTCGTGCGCTGGACCCTGGGCCAGGGCTACGCGGGCCTGGAGAACCTGATCCTGATCCCAGGCACCGTCGGCGCCGCGCCGATCCAGAACATCGGCGCCTACGGCTGCGAAGTGGCCGAGTTCATCGAGAGTGTGGAAGCGTGGGACATCCGCGAACGCGGCGTGGTGACGCTCGATCATGCGACCTGCGCGTTCGGTTATCGCGACTCGCTGTTCAAGCACGAACCGGGCCGTTACATCGTCACCGCCGTGCGCTTCGTGTTGCCGCGCAGCCGTCCGCTGCGCACCGACTACGCCGGCATCAACGAGCAACTGGCACGGATGGGCGTCGACAAGCCCGCGCCGTTCCACGTGGCCGAAGCCGTGGTGCACCTGCGCACGAGCAAGTTGCCCGATCCGATGGTGATCGGCAACGCCGGCAGCTTCTTCAAGAACCCGATCATCGACGCGGCGCCGGCGGATGCGCTCAAGCGCGAACATCCCGGGCTGGCCGTGTGGCCACAACCCGACGGCCGGTGCAAGGTATCCGCTGCCTGGATGATCGAGGCAGCCGGTTTCAAGGGCGTCCGCGAGGGTGATGCGGGGATCTCCAATCGGCATGCGCTGGTGCTGGTCAATCATGGCAAGGCCAGCGGCCCCGAGCTGTGGGCGCTGGCGCAGCAGGTGATTGCGGGTGTCGCGGCAAAGTTCGCCGTGCGGCTGGAGCCGGAGCCGGTGGTGATCGGCGCCGGCTGATTGCCGGCCGCGCCAGGCGACCCTTCACGCAACCGAAATAGCACGCATGCCAGCATGTGCGCCTTGCCACGGCCGTGAAGGAATGCCGCGATGGGTATCAGCAATGTTGCCGATGTACTGGTCGAAACCCTCGCCCAGGCCGGGGTGAAACGTATCCATGGACTGGTCGGCGACAGCCTCAACGGCATCACCGAGTCATTGCGACAGCGCAAGGACATCAGCTGGTTTCACTATCGGCATGAAGAGGCCGCGGCCTTCGCCGCCAGCGCCGAATCGCAATTGACCGGCGAGCTGGCCGTATGTGCCGGCTCCTGCGGACCGGGCAACCTGCACCTGATCAACGGGCTGTACGACGCCCAGCGCACGCGTACCCCGGTGCTGGCCATCGCCGCGCATATTCCTTCCGTGGAAATCGGCAGCGACTATTTTCAGGAAACCCATCCGCAGAACCTGTTCCAGGAATGCAGCCACTACTGCGAACTGGTCAGCGACGCTTCGCAGATCCATCGCGCCGCGGCCATCGCGATCCGTACCGCGATCGCCAAGCGTGGCGTGGCGGTCCTGGTGATACCCGGCGATGTCGCACTGTCGGCCGCCTCCGGCCCGGTGGTTTCCACCGCCGGCCTGCTGGCGCCGGCACCGCAGGTCACGCCACCGCCGGCGCAGCTCGATCGGCTGGCCGAGCTGCTCGGCAGCGGCCGCAAGGTCACCCTGTTCTGCGGGCGCGGTTGCGCGGGCGCGCACGATGCGGTGATCCGGCTGGCGGAAACGCTGAAGGCGCCGGTGGTGCACGCGCTGGGCGGCAAGGAATACGTCGAGTGGGACAACCCCTACGACGTCGGCATGACCGGCCTGATCGGTTTCAGCTCCGGCTACGAAGCGATGATGGCTTGCGACACGCTGTTGCTGCTCGGTACCGATTTTCCATACCGGCAGTTCTTTCCCAGCGACGCGAAGATCTGCCAGATCGATTTGCGTGCCGAAAACCTGGGGCGCCGCTGTCATCTGGACATGGGCCTGGTCGGTGACGTCAACGCCACCGTCGCGGCGCTGCTGCCGCGCCTGAAACCCGCTGCGGACGACAGCCATCTCAAGCAAAGCGTGGCCAACTATCGCAAGGCGCGCGAAGGTCTCAACGACCTGGCAACCGGCAAAGCCGGCAGCAAACCGATCCACCCGCAGTACGTCGCCAAGGTGGTCAGTGACGCAGCCAGCGACGATGCCGTGTTCACTTGCGACGTCGGTACGCCCACGATCTGGGCTGCACGCTATCTGCAGATGAACGGTCGTCGCCGCCTGCTCGGTTCGTTCGTGCACGGCTCGATGGCCAATGCGATGCCGCAGGCGATCGGTGCGCAGACCGCGTATTCCAAGCGGCAAGTAGTCAGCCTGTCCGGTGACGGCGGTTTCAGCATGCTGATGGGCGACCTGCTCACCTTGGTGCAGCACGAGCTGCCGGTGAAGATCGTGGTGTTCAACAACGGCACGCTGGGTTTCGTGGAACTGGAGATGAAGGCCTCCGGCTTCCTGCCGGTGGGCGTGTCCCTGGACAATCCCGACTTCGCCGCCGTGGCGCGTGCCGCCGGTATCTATGGCGTGCGCGTCGAAGACCCGGGCGATCTGGAAAAAGCCGTGCGCGACGCCTTCGCCCATGACGGCCCGGCACTGGTCGACGTGGTGACCAACCGGCAGGAGTTGTCGATGCCGCCGAAGATCCAGCTTGAACAGATGAAGGGTTTCAGCCTGTGGGCGTTGCGCACCGTGATGAACGGGCGTGGCGACGAATTGATCGAACTGGCACGCAGCAATCTGCTGCGCTGAGCTGATTGCGCACCCGCAATGCTCAGCTTGGTTTGTACTTTTGATCCGAAGCACAGGGCTTTCGTGCTCCTGCGGAGCCCGAGTTACTTTTCTCTTGCGTGGCCAAGAGAAAAGTAACCAAAAGAGAAGGCCACCCCGCTTGGCGCTTGCCGGGCATCCTGCCCGGCAAGTCCGTGAGCCGGAGCCGGGCTTTTCGACAGGACTCCTCGCCCTCCAACGGAGGCGAAAGCTCTGCACTCGATCAACAAAATGAGCAAGCGCATCGCGGCTGAAGCCGCTCCAACAAATAAGCTACGCGCGAGCCCGCTTCTCGATATCCGGCAAAAACACCGTGATCAACCCCATCAACGGCAGATACGCACACAACCGGTAGACGTATTCGATGCCATGCGCATCGGCCAATCCGCCGAGCACGGCGGCGCCGATACCGCCCATGCCGAAGGCAAAACCAAAGAACAGTCCCGAAATCATGCCGACCCGGCCGGGGATCAGCTCCTGCGCGTAGACCAGGATCGCGGAGAACGCCGAGGCCAGGATCAGACCGATGATCACCGTCAGCACGCCGGTCCACATCAGGTTCGCATGCGGCAGCAGCAGGGTGAACGGCGCCACGCCGAGGATCGATACCCAGATCACCCATTTGCGCCCGATGCGGTCGCCGATCGGGCCGCCGATCAGCGAGCCGGCCGCCACCGCGAACAGGAACACGAACAGGTGTACCTGCGCGCTCTGCACCGACACGCCGAACTTGTGGATCAGGTAGAAGGTGTAATAGCTGCTGAGGCTGGCCAGGTAGAAATACTTGGAGAAGATCAGCAGGCCGAGGATCGCCAGCGCACCGATGATCCGGTTGCGCGACAGCGCCACCACCGTCAGGTGTCGCGCCGCCGACTTGCTGCGCGCGACGTGATGCTGCGCATACCAGCGGCCGACCTGCAGCAGCACCACGATCGCCAGCAGTGCCGCCAGCGAGAACCATGCCACGCTGCCGCGCCCTTGCGGCACGATGATCCATGCGGCCAGCAGCGGCCCCAGCGACGCGCCGGTGTTGCCGCCTACCTGGAACAGCGATTGCGCCAGGCCATGCCGGCCGCCCGAGGCCATCCGCGCCACCCGCGAGGATTCCGGATGGAATACCGACGAGCCGGTGCCGACCAGCGCAGCCGCCAGCAACAGGATCGGGAAGTTCGGCGCCACCGCCAGCAGCAACAGGCCGCACAGGGTGAAGCCCATGCCCACCGGCAGCGAGTAAGGCATCGGCCGGCGGTCGGTGACCATGCCGACCAGCGGCTGCAGCATCGAGGCGGTGAGCTGATAGGTCAGCGTGATCAGGCCGACCTGGGCGAAGCTCAGGTGAAAATCGTTTTTCAGGACCGGGTAGATCGCCAGCAGCAGCGACTGGATCATGTCGTTGAGCATGTGCGCGAAGCTGATGCCGCCAAGCACGCCGAAGGCGGTGCCTTCGGCATGCTGTACCGGTTGCGTCATCGCTGGGGTCGTCGGCTGAGCCGCTAGGCTCGCCTCGTCGACGCGGGTATCCATGGACAAATCTCGGGGATGGGGGAGGGGCATTGCATTGCCAGGAGCGCCACTCTAGAGTGACGGGCGCGGGCCCGCATGCATCAGTGGGTCAAATGTTGTCGAATCCGGGCCACAGCTTCGCTCGCCATGCGCAATACACGGATCACCCATTACGAAGACACCCCGCGCGATGTCGTCACCACCGGCAACGACTATCCGCCGCACTACGTCCTGCCCCGCCATGCCCACAAGCGCGGCCAGCTGCTGTACGCCGCCACCGGCGTGGTCACGGTGATCACCGACGAAGGCAGCTGGGTGGTGCCGCCGCGCCGTGCGCTGTGGATTCCGGCCGGTGTCGCGCATGAGGTGCGCATGAGCGGCGTGGTGTCCACCCGCAGTGCCTATGTGAGGGACGCGGCTGCCGCGCAACTGCCGCGCCATTGCCGGGTGATCGGCGTGTCGCTGCTGCTGCACGCCTTGCTGCTGGAGGCCGTGGATCTGCCGGCGGAGTACGCACTGGACGGTCGCGATGGCCGGGTGATGGCGCTGCTGCTGGACGAGATCGCCGCGATGCCTGCGCTGGCGCTGAGCACGCCGTTGCCGCGCGATCCCCGGCTGGCCCGGCTATGTCGCGCCCTGATGGCGGCGCCGGCACTGGAAATCGACATCGACTCCATGGCGCACAAGGCCGGCATGAGCCGGCGCAGCTTCACCCGCCTGTTCCGCCAGCAGACCGGCATGAGTTTCAGCGCCTGGCGCCAGCAGGCTTGTCTGCTGGTGGCGTTGACCCGGCTGGGTGGCGGCGAATCGATCACCCAGGTGGCCGTCGACCTTGGCTACAGCAGCGCCAGCGCGTTCACCGCGGCGTTCCGGCGGGTACTCGGTGCCGCGCCCAGCCGCTACCTGGCATCGCACGAGCGCAACGACCGCGGCGTGGCCGAGGCATGAGCCGGTGTGCGCCCGGCAGTCGCATGAAGCGGCCACGGTCACTGGCATGTCAAAGTCGGCTGGCAAGCTGGGTCGGTGTTGCCCTGTCATATCACGGTCGCCATGCCGGCACGGGGTTACCATGTCTGCCCGCATGACAGTCTCTCGGGTCGCGCGACCTTTCTGACCGGATCATGGATTTGTGCCAATGAACAGCCGCATCGTCCGCGACACCTTGCCGACCGCCCCCTCCGTGCCGGCTGCCAATGAGGCGTTGCCAAACCCGGCAGAGGCATCGCAGGATCTCGGCGACAACCGGCTGTACATCCACCGCGAGCTGTCGCAGCTGCAGTTCAACATCCGCGTGCTGGACCAGGCGCTGGACGAGCGCACGCCGCTGCTGGAGCGGCTGAAATTCCTGCTGATCTTCTCGCGCAACATGGACGAGTTCTTCGAGATCCGCGTGGCCGGGCTGAAGGGCCAGATCGCGTTGGACCACGAACTGATCGGCCCGGATGGCATCCCGCCGCGCCGTGCACTGGCCGAGATCAGCGAGATCGCGCACCGGCAGATCGAGCGCCAGTACGCGATCCTCAACGAGCGCATCCTGCCGGAACTGGCTGCGCAGGGCATCCGCATCGTCCGCCGCACGCAGTGGACGCACAAGCAGAAGCTGTGGGTGCGCCGCTATTTCCGCGAGGAGGTGGCGCCGCTGATCACGCCGATCGGACTCGATCCGACCCACCCGTTCCCGCTGCTGGTCAACAAGAGCCTGAACTTCATCGTGCGGCTGGATGGCGTCGACGCGTTCGGCCGCGATTCGGGCCTGGCGATCGTGCCGGCGCCGCGCGTGCTGCCGCGGTTGATCCGCCTGCCGCAGGAGATCTGCGAGGGCGGCGACAACTACGTGCTGCTGTCCTCGATGATCCATGCGCACGCCGAGGAACTGTTTCCCGGCATGACCGTGCTCGGCTGCTACCAGTTCCGGCTGACTCGCAACGCCGACCTCACGCTCGATCCGGAAGACGTCGAGGATCTGGCGCTGGCCCTGCGCGGCGAGCTGTACTCCCGTCGCTTCGGCGACGCGGTGCGATTGGAGGTGGCCGACAACTGCCCGAAGGACCTGGCCGACTACCTGCTCAAGCAGTTCGGCCTCGGCGAGTCGGAGCTGTACGAGGTGAACGGCCCGGTGAACCTGGCCCGCCTGTTCAGCATCGCCAGCAACGCCAGCTACCCGCAGCTGCAGTACCGCCCGTTCACGCCGGTCCTGCCGAAAGCGCTCAAGCATGCCGAAGACCTGTTCCAGGTGATCGGCAAGCAGGACGTGCTGCTGCTCCATCCGTACGAATCGTTCTCGCCGGTGATCGACCTGCTGCGCCAGGCGGCCAAGGATCCGCAGGTGCTGGCGATCAAGCAGACGCTGTACCGCACCAACGCGAATTCGGAAATCGTCGATGCGCTGGTCGACGCGGCGCGCGCGGGCAAGGAAGTGACCGCGGTGGTCGAGCTGCGCGCGCGCTTCGACGAGGAATCCAACCTCACGCTCGCATCGCGCCTGCAGCAGGCCGGCGCGATGGTGATCTACGGGGTGGTCGGCATCAAGACGCATGCCAAGCTGATGCTGATCCAGCGCCGCGAAGGCAGCGAGCTGGTGCGCTACGCGCACATGGGCACCGGCAACTACCACACCGGCAACGCGCGCCTGTACACCGACTACAGCCTGCTCACCTCCGACGAGGCGCTGTGCGAGGACGTGCACAAGCTGTTCAGCCAGCTTACCGGCATGGGCAAGGTGCTGCGCATGAAGAAGCTGCTGCATGCGCCGTTCACGCTGAAGAAGACCCTGCTCGAATTGATCGCACACGAGACGGCGCATGCCGCGGCCGGCAAGCCGGCGCAGATCGTCATCAAGGTGAACGCGCTGACCGAGCCGAAGGTGATCCGCGCGCTGTACAAGGCCAGCATCGCCGGCGTGCAGGTCGACCTGATCGTGCGCGGCGTGTGCTGCCTGCGGCCGGGCATGGAGGGTGTGTCCGAGAACATCCGCGTGCGTTCGATCATCGGGCGCTTCCTCGAACACAGCCGCGTCTACTGGTTCGCCAACGATGGCGAGCCGCAGCTCTACCTGGCCAGCGCCGACCTGATGGAGCGCAACCTGGATCGCCGCGTCGAGGCGGCGTTCCCGCTGGAAGGCAAGAAGCTGCAGCAGCGCGTGCGCAATGCACTGGATCTCTATCTCGCCGACAACACCAGTGCGCTGCTGCTGCAGGCCGATGGCCAGTACGTGCGGCCGCTCGTGGCCACTGACGAGCCGGTCCGCAACGTGCAGGGTGAATTGCTGGAGAAGCTTTGCGGGGTCAGCGCGGGCGGCTGAAGCTGTTCCCACAGGTTCTCAGGGCGGGCTGGAAGGCGCCTGCGCGGATGATGCGGCCGCCTTGCGCTGCGCGTCGCGGCGCAGGCGATATTCGACGCGCCCGACATGCACGGAAGCGGCGGCCACCATCAGGGCCAGCAGATACCAGGTGATCAGGTAGACCAGGTGATTGTCGGGGAAGTGGATCACCGTCAGGCCACCTTGTGGCCACGATGCGGCGCTGCCGGTTGCGTCGGTCGGCGCGGCATCCGCATCCACGAAGTAGGGCGCGACATCGGTCAGTCCGCGGGCGGCGGCGATCGCCTGGACATCGCGCGTATACCAGCGCCCGTGTGCGGGATCGTTATGACGCAGGAACGCCCAGGTCTGGCTCATGCGCAGCAAGCCGGTGATGGTCGTCGCGCCGCCGGGGGGCACGAGGCAGGATGCGTCAGGGCTGCACTCTTCGGCAGGTACGAAGCCGCGATTGACCAGCACCACGCTGCCGTCGGCCAGGCGCAGTGGCGTCATCACCCAATAGCCATTGCCCAGTTCGGTGCTGGCCCAGACCAGGGTCTGGCGGTCAGGCAGGTACGTGCCGCTCAGTCGTACATGGCGGTACTCATCGGCGTCGGCGGTGAGATGCGCCCACTGGGCCGGCCCAGGCGCGTCGACAACAGGTGCATGTACGCGCTGGTCGACGCGGGCGATCAGCGCGTGCTTCCAGTGCAACCGGTGCACCTGCCAGGTGCCGAGGGCGATGAAGCTGGCGAAAAACACCAGTGCCAGCGCAGCCACTGCGACCAGGGCCAGCGGCCCGCGCGGGCCGCGGCTGGCATCATCCATCATTGCCGGGTTGTCTGGCCGCGACATGATCCGGTGAGGCGTGCGGTAACGGCGTCCTGCTTCATGGCAGGCTCTTCACGTCCATCATCGACGGCATCATGTTGTGGTCGAGGTGGTACATCACCCAGATCGAACCGCTCAGCGTGATCACCACCATCACCAGGGTGAAGATCAGCGCCAGCATGTTCCAGCCGCCCTGGGACTTCGCGTCCATGTGCAGGAAGTAGATCATGTGCACGATCATCTGCACCGCCGCCAGGCCCAGTACCACGGCCGCGGTGGTGCTGGATTTTTCGAACTGGCCGGTCATCACCAGCCAGAACGGGATGGCGGTGAGGATCGCCGCCAGCACGAAGCCGGTCATGTAGCCTTTCAGCGTGCTGTGACTGGCGCCGTCGTCGTGACCGTGGCCATCGTCATGGTGCTCGGTGTGCGCGCTCATGGCAGCACTCCCATCAGGTAGACAAAGCTGAACACGCCGATCCAGACCACGTCGAGGAAATGCCAGAACATCGACAGGCACATCAGCCGGCGCTTGTTCTCGGCGATCAAGCCCTTCTTGCCGACCTGCACCATCAGGGTGACCAGCCAGACGATGCCGAAGGTGACGTGCAGGCCGTGGGTGCCGACCAGGGTGAAGAACGAGGACAGGAACGCGCTGCGCTGCGGGCCGGCGCCGATCGCGATCAGGTGGCCGAACTCGCGCAGTTCCAGGAACAGGAAACACGCGCCGAGCAGGCCGGTGATGGCCAGCCAGGCCAGCATCGCGCGCTTGCCGTTGCGCTGCATCTCCAGCATGGCGAAGCCATAGGTGATCGACGACAGCAGCAGGAAGGCGGTGTTCAGCGCCACCACCGGCAGCTCGAAGATCTGCGCGCCGGTCGGACCGCCGGCATAGTTGCGCCCGAGTACGGCGTACACCGCGAACAGACAGGCGAACACCAGGCAGTCGCTCATCAGGTACAGCCAGAAACCCAGCAGGGTGCCGTGCTGCGGGTGGTGTTCTTCGCTGAGGTGGAAGCTCAGCGTGCTCGGCTGGCCGGGCAGGGGAATGGCTTGGATATCAGACATGGTTGGCTAACAGCTCCGAGCGGGCTGCCTCGACACGGGACACTTCATCGGCCGGGATGTGGTAGTCGCGCTGGTAGTTGAAGGTATGACCGATCGCGACGGCCAGCAGCGCGATGAACGACAAGACGGCCAGCGGCCACATGTGCCAGATCATGGCGAAGCCGAGCACGGTGCTGATGCCGCCGAGGATCACGCCGGCGCCGGTGTTCTTCGGCATGTGGATCGCGATGAAGTCCGCAGTCGGCCGTTCGTAGTTGTGCTGTTTCATCTGCCACCAGGCGTCCCGGTTGTGCACGCGCGGGGTGAACGCGAAGTTGTAGGCCGGTGGCGGCGACGAAGTCGACCACTCCAGCGTGCGGCCACCCCAGGGATCGCCGGTATGGTCGCGCAGCGCCTCGCGGTGGCGGAAGCTCACGTAGAACTGGATCAGCATGGCGCCGATGCCCAGCGCGATCAGCAATGCGCCGAATGCGGCGATCTGGAACCAGATCTGCAGCGAGGGGTCCTCGAAGTGGTTCAGCCGGCGCGTCACGCCCATCAGGCCGAGCACGTACAGCGGCATGAAGGCGAAGTAGAAGCCGACCACCCAGAACCAGAACGAGACCTTGCCCCAGAACGGATCGAGGCGGAAGCCGAACGCCTTCGGGAACCAGTAGTTGATGCCGGCGAACAGGCCGAACAGCACGCCGCCGATGATCACGTTGTGGAAGTGCGCGATCAGGAACAGGCTGTTGTGCAGGGCGAAGTCCGCCGGGGGCACCGCCAGCATCACGCCGGTCATGCCGCCGATGGTGAACGTGACCATGAACGCGACCGTCCACAGCATCGGCACCTCGAAGGTGATCCGGCCCCGATACATGGTGAACAGCCAGTTGAAGATCTTCGCCCCGGTGGGGATCGAGATGATCATCGTGGTGATGCCGAAGAACGAGTTGACGCTGGCGCCCGAGCCCATCGTGAAGAAGTGGTGCAGCCAGACCAGGTAGGACAGCACCGTGATCACCACGGTGGCGTAGACCATCGAGGTATAGCCGAACAGGCGCTTGCGGCTGAAGGTGGCCACCACCTCGGAGTAGATGCCGAACGCAGGCAGGATCAAGATATAGACCTCGGGATGGCCCCAGATCCAGATCAGGTTCACGTACATCATGGCGTCGCCGCCAAGCGTCGTGGTGAAGAAGTTGGTGCCGGCGTAGCGATCCAGCGCGAGCAGGCCAAGCACCGCGGTCAGTACCGGGAACGCGGCCACGATCAGCACGTTGGTGCACAGTGCGGTCCAGGTGAACACCGGCATGCGCATCATGGTCATGCCGGGTGCACGCATCTTGATGATGGTGACCAGCAGGTTGATGCCTGACAACAGGGTGCCGACGCCGGCGATCTGCAAGCCCCAGATGTAGTAGTCGACGCCTACATCCGGGCTCTGCGCGATGCCCGAAAGCGGCGGGTAGGCCAGCCAGCCGGTGCGCGCGAATTCGCCCACGAACAGCGACATCATGATCAGCGCAGCGCCCGCGCTGGTCATCCAGAAGCTGAAGTTGTTGAGGAACGGAAACGACACGTCGCGCGCGCCGATCTGCAGCGGCACCACGAAATTCATCAGGCCGGTGACCAGCGGCATCGCCACGAAGAAGATCATGATCACGCCATGCGCCGTGAAAATCTGGTCGTAGTGGTGCGGCGGCAGGAAGCCCTGGACGTGCCCGAACGCGACGGCCTGCTGCATGCGCATCATGATCGCGTCGGAGAAACCGCGCAGCAGCATCACCAGGCCGAGCACCATGTACATCACGCCGATCTTCTTGTGATCGATGCTGGTGAACCACTCGCGCCACAGATAGCCCCACAGGCGGAAGTACGTCAGCGCGGCGAGCAGCGCGATGCCGCCGGCCGCCACCGCGACGAAGGTCCACAGCAGGATCGGCTCGTGAAACGGAATCGCGTCCCAGGTCAGGCGACCGAAGATCAGTTTGGCAAGGTCGGGGGAGTCAGACATCGTGGTTACCGGGAAAGACGGGGTGGCGCGAAAGGATGGCGGGGGATCAATGTGGCTGGGCCATGGGCATGCCGTGCATGCTCTCATCGGCCGTGCTGTCATGCGCATGCTCGGGGGCTGGCAGGTTCGGCCCCTTCATGCCGCTCATGCAGGATGGCCCCGGGGTAACGCACTGGGTGACGATGTCCTCGAACAGGGACGGCGCCACGCTGGCATAGCGACTGACCGGATCGTTCTCGCTGGGCTTGGCCAGCTGCTGGTAGACGTCGCGACTCAGCACCGGGCCGCTTTTCGCCTGGGCGACCCACTGCTCGAACTGCGCCTCGTCCATGCCACGGAACATGAAGTGCATGCCGGAGAAGCCCGCGCCGCTGTAGTTGGCGGAGAAGCCCTCGAAATCACCGGGCTTGTTGATCACCGCGTGCAAGGTGGTCTGCATCCCCGGCATGGCATAGATCTGGCCGGCCAGCGCCGGCACGAAGAACGAGTTCATCACGGTCGAGGCGGTGATGCGGAACTCGATCGGCCGGTCCACCGGCGCCGCCACCTCGTTCACGGTCGCGATGCCCTGCTCCGGATAGATGAACAGCCATTTCCAGTCCAGCGCGACCACGTCGACCACCAGCGGCCTGGCGTCGACCGTTACCGGGCGGCCCTCGGACACGCGCTCCAGCGGGCGGAACGGATCGAGCTTGTGCGTGCTGACCCAGGTCACCGCGCCGAGCGCGATGATGATCAGCAGGGGCGCCGACCAGATCAGCAGCTCCAGCAAGGTGGAGTGGTTCCAGTCCGGGTCGTAGTCGTCGCGCTGGTGCGAGGCGCGGTAGCGCCAGGCGAACAGCAGCGTCAGCACGATCACCGGCACGATGATGATCAGCATCAGCAACAGCGAGGTGATGATCAGGTTGCGTTGCTGTAATGCAACATCGCCGGACGGCGACATGAGCACGGTCTGGCAGCCCGTCAACAGCAAGACGACAGGCAACAGCAATCCGCGGAGAGCCTTCAGGGACATGACTATCGATGGTAGCGGGACGGGGGAGCCTCGAAATACTACGCGGATCGGCCGGTTTGAGAAATGGGGCATTTTGTCCCATGGCGGTCGTCTCGCGTCGGTGCGATCCTATGCGTCTACCGCCCACGCGACCCCGAGCAGCACGATGTCGAGCACGTTTCAGCACTCCCCCCAGCCCACGGCCGATGCGCTGGCGCGTCGCGTCAACCGCCTGCACGGTCAGGCCAGGCTCGCCCCGAGCGAAATCGCGATCGGCGTGGTGATCGGCCGCGCTTCCGAATACTTCGACTTCTTCGTGTTCGGCATCGCCTGCGTGCTGGTGTTCCCGGCCGTGTTCTTTCCGTTCGCCAGCCAGCTGGATGGCATGTTGCTGTCGTTCGCGCTGTTCGCGCTGGCGTTTGTCGCTCGCCCGATGGGTACAGCGCTGTTCATGACCATCCAGCGGCGCTGGAGCCGCGGCACCAAACTCACCGCAGCCCTGTTCCTGCTCGGCACGGCCACGGTGGGCATGGCGTTCCTGCCGGACTACGGTTCGATCGGGGGCTGGGCGATCGGGTCGCTCACGTTCTTCCGTTTTCTGCAGGGCCTCGCGATGGGCGGTTCGTGGGATGGCCTGCCGTCGCTGCTGGCGATGAACACCCCGTCGGGGCGGCGCGGCTGGTACGCGATGATCGGGCAGCTGGGCGCGCCGATCGGTTTCCTGATCGCCAGCGCGCTGTTCCTGTTCCTGCACACCAGCCTGTCGCATGAGGATTTCATCGACTGGGGTTGGCGCTACCCGTTCTTCGTCGCTTTTGCCATCAACGTGGTCGCGTTGTTCGCGCGGCTGCGCCTCGTGGTGACGCACGAATACACCAAGGCGATGGAAGAGCGCGAGCTGGAGCCGGTTGGCGTGGTCGAGCTGGTGCGCACGCAGGGTCACAACCTCTTCCTTGGCGCCTTCGCCGCGCTGGCCAGCTATGCCTTGTTCCACCTGGTCACGGTGTTTCCGCTGTCGTGGATCGTGCTGGGCAACACCCAGTCGATCAACAGCGTGCTGGTGGTGCAGATCATTGGCGCGGCCGTCGGCATCCTGGCCACGATCGCCTCCGGATTCATTGCCGACAACATCGGTCGGCGCCGCACGCTGGGCGTGCTGGCCGCGTTGATCGGCATCTTCAGCCTGTTCGCGCCGTGGCTGCTTGGCGGCAGCCGCTCGGGACAGGATGCCTTCATCCTGGTCGGATTCGCGCTGCTTGGCCTGTCGTACGGCCAGGCGGCCGGCAGCGTCACTTCGAATTTCGAGACCCGCTTCCGCTACACCGGCGCCGCACTGACCTCCGACCTCGCCTGGCTGATCGGTGCCGGATTCGCGCCGCTGGTGGCGCTGGGGTTGTCATCCAAGTTCGGGCTGGTGGCGGTGAGCACCTATCTGCTGTCAGGTGCAATCTGCACGCTGGTGGCCCTGCGGGTCAATCGCGCCCTGGCCGAGCGCGACTGACGTGCCGGGTGCGCGCCCGTAGCCATGCCGAGCCAGGCTATCTGCGCGATCCGGAGATCCAGCGGTGGCCACTGTCAACGCTACATCTCCCTTGTCATGAATACGCTGTAAGGATCTTCAGCGTAGTCGGCAAACGGGGCGCATGGCTTGAACCCGAAACGGGCGTAGAGGCGGTGGGCCGGCGCGAATGCCTCCGCCGATCCGGTCTCCAGGCTCAACCGGCGATACGAGCGATGCCTGGCTTCGTCCAGGATATGTCGCATGAGCAGCGTTGCCACGCCCTTGCGCAGATGCGCTGATGCCGTGCGCATCGACTTGATCTCGCCGTGCCCGGAGTCGAGCTGCTTGATCGCGGCGCACCCCATCAAGTCGGCATCCTGCCATACCGCCCAGAACGTGATCTCCGGCTTGCGCAGTGCCTCAAGGCCCAGCGCATGAATGCTCTGCGGGGGAGAGTGCAGGGTCATGCCCTGCAAATGCTCGCGCAACAGCTGGACAACCGCCGGGCTGCTCAAGTCATCGATGCGGATTTCCATGGCTGTCTGCATCGGATGCGAGTGCCTCGCGCTTGAGTCGGGGCCACGCGGCAACATTACCGCCGTTCCTCCATGAGGCCGACCAGATTGCCATCGGGATCGCGCAAGAAGCCAATCCAGAGTTCATGGTCGGGGAGCTTGGCCGCGAGCTGCGGTGCGCGCTCGCTGACAGCGCCGCGTTCGACGAGGGCCGCATGCACGGCGACGATGTCGGTGACCTTGAAGTAGAGAATGGAATTGTGCCCCACGCTGCCGGCGCCTTGTGGAGTGCTCAGCATGAGGCGCACGCCACCGGCATCGAGGAACACCAGGTTGGGCCCGGCGCTGAACAGAAAGGTCAAACCCAGCGTGTCGCCGTAAAAAGACAGCGCAGCCTCGACGTCGCTAACCGTCACTGCGATCTGGCCGATGTTGGAAAGCCTGGATTCCTTGTTCATGGTCTGGTGCCTGTTTCATGTCCGGTGACTTGGCGTAGCGGCGTGCGGCAAGGGTCGGCGCCTTGGCGATGCTTGCACCAAGCAGCACGACAAGCACCAGAATCGTAAAGATGATGGGATTCTTTAAGGGCATGCTTGCGGCCTAACGCTGGAGTTAAGCGGCGGCGAAGCCGTCCGCCTTGAACGAGATGTTAGGCCGCGAACTCACCGAAGCCGGCCGTATACGAATGGGGAAACCAAGGCAGCCACTACCCACTGAGTAACACTACCAGCCGGAAGGAACCACCAGTTAGCAAATGCATAGCCGTAGAACGGAAGGCTGGCAATCAAGACGATAAGAAACAGGCCGAAGCTCGCCGCATAGGACGCAAGAAGCCACTTAAGATGCCAAATCAAGCCGCGACCTTTGCGCTCCTGAGGTTTGCTGAGGAAATTGGTCATTGCTGCCTAACGCTGGAGTTGAGCGGCGGCGTAGCCGTCCGCCTCGAACGATTTGTTAGGCATCAATGCCACAGCGACGCGAGAAAAATGGCGATTGCGACGGCGAAGGCGACGAATGCCAACTGTTTGATTTCTTTTAGCGTGTTGTGTGTGATGCGGTAGATGACGTCCAGACGCTCTTCGATCCGCGCAAGACGACCAGTCATTTGTTGAACCATGCGCCGGACATTCTCATGATCTTCATCCGTCCAAGGCCGGTCGCCTAGGTCGCGCTCGGGGAGCTCTTCGAAGCGAGCACGAGAGGTCTGCTCGTAGTCATTGAGCTTAAACCACGACGCCTCGGTTTCTTTCTCTACAGATGACATAGTGGGCTCCATGCTCCTGATGCCTAACGCTTGAGTTAAGCGGCGGCGTAGCCGTCCGCCTTGAACGAAATGTTAGATGCCTGACGCCAGCCTAAAAGGATAGAGAACAAGGGCAAAAAGACAAATTGCGGTGTAGGCGGCTAAGACTGAGTAACTTATGGCAAACGAAATTTTGTGAGGAGAACGCGCGATGGCGCGCTTGCCGCGGGGAAGTGCTGGAACTAGCAACGCAAGAATGGAGATAGCCAAAAACGCAAAGCCTGTTGGCCAAACAACACTATCAACACCTACCCACTGAAGGGAAGGCGTCGAGAACACCACGTATGTTGCCGCAAAAAATGCAACTACACACGCGGACAGAAAGACAAACAGCCGACTAATATCCATGGGCATCTAACGCTGGAGTTAAGCGGCGGCGAAGCCGTCCGCCTTGAACGAGTAGTTAGCCTGCGCCACCCCTGTACGTGCAACACCCAAGAAATGTAGCTCTAGAAATATGTGCACGTCTGCGTCAGACACGCAGACATTTGAACTTGGACGAAGGCGTTGTGCAAGGGCGCCTGCTACATCTTGGCGAGGAATGGGAACAGCCTCATGCCGACCAAGTGATAGCCAGACCGTTTGAGTGGAAAACGTTGCGTCCACTAGCTTCTGCAGGCGAGGCACGTCGATGTCGAGGCCGTCACCGACAAGTACGTACTCGTTCTCACCGTGCTTGTCCCAAGCAACAGAGCGATACGCTCTATTGAAGGCTATGTCGAGTATCCGGCTGTCCATATAGAAGGCTAACGCTTGAGTTAAGCGGCGCCGGAGGCGTCCGCCTTGAACGAGTAGTTAGGTGCCACCGCCGACTTGCTGAGCGACGAGCACCGATGGAAGTAAGCGAATGAAGACGCTGTCTTTGGACGAGATGACGATTTCCAGTGTGTCATGAGTCGGGCCGCCGAGCACACGGAGGTCGCTAACTGCAGAGGCAGTGAGTTGATAGGTAAGTTCGTTGGCGCAACGAATGGACAGCTCTACGTGCCTGTACGACGGCATGATGTAGAAGATGACCTGATATGGGTCGCCAGAGAAATTGAAAGTGAGCCCGTTGTATGGCCATGGAACATCGGCATCGGACTTGGATGGAGCTGCACCGAAGAAACGCTCCAAGTCTTCTTGCGTTAATGACAGCCTCAAAGTTTCCATGGCACCTAACGCTAAAGTTAACCGGCTGCGGTGCGCAGCGCTCGGTTGTCGCGACATCCTATACCCGCAGTCCGGTTGAACGCGCTGTTCGGGAGCGAGAGTGGCGGATTCCGGATGGGTTGTTCGGGCCTCGTCGCTTCCGATGGCGGACCGCAGCGACGAGGTCGTGTGTCGGAAACCAGCAAAGCGCCTGCGGCGGTCGGATCAACACCGTTATCCGACCGCCGCAGGCGCTTTGCTGAGTATTGGTGATCGCGCGGCTTCGTCAATCCGGGTGCTCCGCTATCTTACGCAGGAGCTTTCCTATGAAACGTGTCCGCCGCTCTTGCTGCCGAACGCTGGAGTTAAGCGGCGGCGAAGCCGTCCGCCTTGAACGAGTAGTTAGGTTGCTTAGCCAAGAATTTGAGCATGGCAAGGCAGCCCGTTTTTGATTGTGATTTCGATGCTGTGGCCTGCGAAGATGCCGCCATCGTCGAAGTAGACCAATGCTGCCCCGATCTCGTCGTAGACATGCACCGAAGGCCGAGCCAATTTTTGCATGAAGGTTTGCTCGTCCAGTTGACCAATCTCGTCGTCTAGCCAGACATTGTTGTAGAGCGGCAAAAGTGATTGTGCTGCGTAGCGTTTGAGCTCGCCGATGTTGGCGATAAGAGTTGAGTAGTAAACAACTGCGTCCGGCGTCGGTTGCCCGTTGGAAAGATAAGGGCCGTCGCGGACTTCGACGTTCGTTCCCGCATGTTGCAACGTAACGCTCATAGACAACCTAACGCTGGAGTTAAGCGGCGGCGAAGCCGTCCGCCTTGAGCGAATTGTTAGGCAAACTAATTAGCACATACGCATGCGCCACTGCCCCGGTACCCATACGTTATTTGCATACTGGAAGGAAAAGGAAAAACCTTCACCGCAATCAAGCGAGTTATGGCCGTACGGATATAAGTTTCCTTCAACGAGAGCTGTATTTCCGACAATTTGAATTTTGTCGATTTCGACGTTGTTAGACAGAGGAACCTTGGCGGATTCGGGAACTTCCGACGGCGCGACAACCTTACGTATAGCGGCCAACGCTTCGCGCGTTCGCGTGTCTACTGACGTCGGAACCACGTAAGTAAAATTACAGTTTCTTCTCGCGCAATACTGGGGAGTTTCGATTTGGTCGAGCGCGGCACGCGCGAGCGCTGAATGAAACGAATCGGAACTTACAGGAAAAGCGGTGCATGTGCCGACGAGTAAACAAAGGCAGACTGCTATTGATACTTTCATATGCATATGAGCCTAACGCTAGAGTTAAGCGGCGGCGAAGCCGTCCGCCTTGAACGAAATGTTAGGCCGCAACGCCAGACTTCGCGAGCGTCGAACTGGAATTTACTACCGACCAAACTTGGTCCAGATGGCGCCGATTGCCAAGCCAGCCACGATTGACACCCAGACTATGAATGTACCAAACGACGTTGAGCAACCAAATGTCCTAGCGCCGCCGCCGTACCCGCAAACCGACTGGACACCCTGCAATAACGGCAAACCATAGAAGTACGTGGCGGCTCCTGCGCCAAGCAGGACAACAAGCACCAGAATCGTAAAGATGACGGGATTCTTTAAGGGCATGCCTGTGGCCTAACGCTGGAGTTAAGCGGCGGCGAAGCCGTCCGCCTTGAACGAATTGTTAGGCCTTCGCTCGACGACTAGTAATTGCCTGGCCGATCGCAAACCCAAGACCGCCAGCCAACCCGGCGATGCAAGCGCCCTGCCAAGGAAGAAACGCTAACTCTAGCGACAATGTTTTTCCTATTGCCAAAGCCGCCGAAAAACATATGAGCATAATTGCATCAGATATAAGTGATCGTGGCCTTGAGATGGCTATGCCAAATAAGCGGAATACGATTGCAATTGCCCCGCAACCCAGAAGCGCAGAAAGAAAAGAAACAAAAAAAGAGGTCAGCATGGATCTCTCCGATATTGCCTAACGCTGGAGTTAAGCGGCGGCGAAGCCGTCCGCCTTGAACGAGTAGTTAGGCACGCCGCCGAGATCATTGCCGCTCACAACGAGGCCTGCCTTTTTGACCAGAAATTGACCGTGCAGCCGCTACGAGCTTGAAAAAATCTAGGCTCAATTGCTCGTATGGATTGCCATAGTAGCCACACTTTTCGTTTGCGATCCAGGCACTGCTATAGCGATCATCTAGGAGCTCCAAAAGGTCGCGAGCAGAGCCGCTAATAGGCTCGCATTGATGCGCGACCCGAGAGACCTGCTCTGGTAACTCAGCCCGAAGTGCTTGCCATAGGTCTGATGCGTTCATAGTGCCTAACGCTTGAGTTAAGCGGCGGCGAAGCCGTCCGCCTTGAACGAGTTGTTAGGCCGCAATTGCCTGGGACACTCCGTGTAGAACGGCGACTAATATCGCGAGAGCGGTAAAAAGTGTCGCGAAATTCAATCCCGCGATCGGCAGCAAGCGACCACTTGTGAAGCCAATTGACTTTCCATTTGCCCTAATTTCCTTGGCGTTTGCGCTAATCGCCATGAAGACCAAAGAGCAAGATAGAGCCACCAATACGGCAATGATGCCAGTAGACAAAAGTGTGTAGCTACTTACGCTTAGAAGCGTAGCAAATAGAAAAGCCATAGCAGTACGTGGAACTGGATTCATATTCTTGACACTCCCTTGTGAATGATCCTTAGGCCTAACGCTTGAGTTAAGCGGCGGCGAAGCCGTCCGCCTTGAACGAGTAGTTAGAGCGATTTCGGGACAATTGCAAGACCCTCGGGCGATGCAGGCTTGCCGCCACGCTCCCAGTAGAACTGCCAACCATCTTCGGCGAAGTGGCCGACACGCGTGGCAGCGAAATGGATCGCGAGGCAGGTTGCCTGCCAAGCGTCCACGCCAGCGATTGGGTGCGAACGAGACTCCATCGGGCGAAGCGAGACAACCGCACGCCATTCACCGCCAGGTGCATGTGTTGGAACGCCAATGCGCAGAACAGCATCGTGCTCGGTGCCGTCCGGAGCCACCGCAAACCAAGTCCTTTCAGCAGCAAATAGTTCGGTAGACATGAGTGGCTCTAACGCTGGAGTTAAGCGGCGGCGAAGCCGTCCGCCTTGAACGAACTGTTAGACGGGCACTACGTACCCGGCACTAATTTACGCATTGGGTGACAGTGCCGTGGCCGGTAGGCTCGAAACACCCTGTGAATGTACTTGCACACTTGTTGCCGCTAGCGCCCTCGATACATTCGCTTTGACACTGGCTAGACGCCTTACAGGACTTGCCACCGTCCGTGGTTTGAAGGAAGCAGTATTTCACAACATTTTGTGGACCGGCAAAAATCCACTCGCCGCCTCGTGCGACACACGCGGCTTCCGTCCGCGGAACAGCTGGTTTAGTGACCGTTTTGGAAACCTCAGTGCCAGCGCACGCGCTCACAGTGAGAGTGAGCAAAACTAAAGCTGGCAAGCATGGGAGTTTCATCTCTGAAGTCTAACGCTGGAGTTAAGCGGCGGCGAAGCCGTCCGCCTTGAACGAGATGTTAGGTGCCCGCCCAGTGCAGCTTGAGCTCAAGGCACGCGCCCGGAAAGTGATGGTAGTAACTTTTGCAAAAAGCCTCCTCATCGTTGGCTTGTGAAAGCCAAGAAGAAAGAGCAGGCATGTTATTGGCCGAGCTGAAGGCGTGTAGAGCTGCTATCGCGTTGGACTCCATGTCCTCAAGAGGCCCGAAACTACCAGAATTTCGCACTGCATAGTCTATGAGCCACAGGTTGTAGATGGCCAACTGAATTGGCGTAAGGCTCTCAACGCCTTGAGAGGACTTCTTTTCGATGATGTCGCCACCGACCTCAACGAGCCAACTCTCAAGACCAAAGTCATCTTGCATTGGACACCTAACGCTGGAGTTAAGCGGCGCGCGCTTTTTGCGCGTCCGCTTGGACGAGTGGTTAGGCGGCCGGCCCGCGCCACCAACGGAACTCATGCTTGTACTTGCCAAGTACGTGAATTGCAAAAAGAGAAGCGATCACCCACGGCACAATTTGCAGAACTAGATGCCAAGCCGATGGAGGGTTAGGGCCGTAGTCGTCCATGGCTGCGAAGGGATTGATCATGCCGACAGGCAAAACGATGACTACAAACCAAAGCATGACGAGCACAAGTACGCGCGCAACGTGCTGCCGCAGCCACAACCCTAAGCCAAGCAGTAGGAAGAAAGTCGTGGTAACCAGCCCCTGAAGCTGCCCGTCGATGACGAGTTGCACACCGCGTAGCGTGAACCAAACACAGGCGAGAACCAACGCCAGTAGCGTCCAGCTCAGAAGTCGCGACCGGGTTGAAGGAAGTAGCCTCATATGCTGCCTAACGCTGGAGTTGAGCGGCGGCGTAGCCGTCCGCCTCGAACGAGTGGTTAGGGTGCATTGCCGACAACCCTGAGCGCAAGAGCAGATGTATAGACGTTGCCAGAAACCTCGCTGAAACGATCCATGCCTGGGATGACGCCGAAAGTGCCATCAGCTTTTGCGCGGGCCGGAGCATAGTCGTTGAAGCTGCCAGCACCGCCGTAGACGTGGTTAACCGAACCAGAAAGCCCGTTTAGCTCGCTTTGAGTAAAGCCGAGACTGAGTAGCGACGCAGCTCGCTGTTGGCATGCTACGAAGTGCTTGCGCCATTGGCATAGCGGATCTTGCGCGAGTACCACTACTAACTCACCAAGATGAGCATGCAATGTTTCAAGTTGTTCGCGACGATTGTTCATGCAGCCTAACGCTGGAATTGAGCGGCGGCGTAGCCGTCCGCCTCGAATGAGATGTTAGGCCTACCCGTAGAATTGCTGACGGGAACCCGCTTTATTTCGTAGGGACTGGCGAGATTCGGAAAGACGGCAGAAGGATAGTAAGAGACCCAATACTCGGTCCTACCGTGGCAAGTTTGCATGAACCACTGCTCGGTGCGACTGCCATTGTTACCTGACTGGACAAGACCAACTCGGGTGAGCGAAACGGCGCAAGAAGGTCCAAGGCTTTGTTTGATGAGGCTTAGCCAATTCGACTCTGGACTACTGTCTGCTGCCACGGAACAAGCTGGAAACGAGAGCGCCAAAATTAGGATGATAATTTTTGCCGCCATGCTCTTAAGGCCTAACGCTGGAGTTAAGCGGCGGCGAAGCCGTCCGCCTTGAACGAGATGTTAGGCCGCTCACCGATAGGAGTGAAATGCCACCTGAGAAGCGTAGACGATCTCCCCACCAGAAACTTTGCGATCCAACGCGTCGAGCTGCTGCAGAATGCTCTGGTAGTGACGTTGCCAGTGAGCGAAAACTGCGACGCCACCTAGGATAAAGACCGAGGTTAGAACGAGCGAAGCGGTGGTGCCTAGTGACGTGAAGCGGTAGAGAAGCAGCAAGATCAGGAGCACGCATAGAAGCGGTGTGACGAATGCCGTCACCAAGACTCTGCGGCGAGCTCGAAGGACGGAAGCTCTGACAGCAAACAAATCTTTTATGCGAACGATATCGTCGTTTTGCATGGCGGCCTAACGCTGGAATTAAGCGGCGGCGTAGCCGTCCGCTTGGATGACTGGTTAGGCTGCGTTGCGACGAAACACCGTGATGACTGAAGCAATGCAAAGCCCGGCGATAACCAGTAAGAGCCACAACGCATGAGCAACGACTACAGGTGCTGCATGCATGAGAGAAAGCAATGACAAGATAGCCCATGGCACAAACACAGCAAGGGCAACCAAGAGCCGACCCCAAGATCTGTGAAAACTCCACGGACGAACTATAGACGCCAAGATCGCACACTCAACGGCAGAAACGAGCAGGCAGACCAAAACAAATTTTGTTGGGTAAAGCGGAACTGGCAAATTGTTATGGATGGCGTACCAGTCGGGAACGAACCCTGCACGCACATAGAGGGCAGCCGCCACAAGCCAAGCAAAGATATAAAACTTGCGGAAAAAATTCATAGCAGCCTAACGCCTGAGTTAAGCCGCGCCGCGAAGCGGCGTCGGCTTGGACGAATTGTTAGGCCCTGCCTTCATTCTGTGGCCCCTAACACACGAACCAGTGCTTGGCGGGAATCACCTAAGGCATGCAAGAGAGCATCCATTCCTGGTTTCCACGCGCCGTGATAGAGAAGCTCTGGCTTGCGGGGGTTTTGCGCGAACACGCGATCGATGAAGTAGCCAGCCGCCCCCGGCTCCAGCCCGCTTTCCAGGTGCGTGATGTAAAGCTCCATGGCATTGCGAGCATCGGTGACGTAGGCGTCGCTGTAGTGGCAGTAGAGCAAGTGCACGACACGGCCGGAGAGTGCCGCAGCGAATGCCTTATAGAACTCGTATGAGAAGTTCTTGGCGACCGTAGTGGCAACACCGGCCGCGGCCATAAGCGCAACTTCGCATCGGAAAAGCGCGAGTTCCGACTCGCTTAATGAGAGTTCTGAGCGCGTTTTGCCCTCAGCCTCGATGGCGGTGCCATATGCGGGCGAGACATAGGCGCCAAGTGCCCATTGAGCGAACTCGACAGGGTCGTTAACCAGCGCTTCTAGAGATGACATGCGAGTTGCCTCATCTGGGGCCTAACGCTGGAGTTAAGCGGCGTGCGGTACGCACGTCCGCCTTGAACGAGTTGTTAGGTGCAAAGCTCAATTTTGGTGGTAACCGCGCATGCGAATGAGCTTCCCCTTGGAGTCGAAAAGGATTGATATTATTGTATGGGCGTCAGGTCGATAGATGTAGACATACCTACCATCTGGGTTGTGATCCTCGTGCACTGGCTGACCTATGCATGATTTTACGAAGTCTGAGGTGGCCTCCCCCGCAACGTAACCTGCAACAGTTGTGGGGCACGTTGCCTGCGGTGCAGGTGCAGGTGCAGGTGCTGGCGCAGTCGCAGTCGCACAGCCAGAGACAAACACGAATAGGAGCAGCACAGACAACATCAGCTTGTTGGACATATAGACCCCTTGGATTGAACACCTAACGCTGGAATTAAGCGGCGGCGGAGCCGTCCGCTTGAATGACTAGTTAGAGCCTTGCGGCTCCGTCTCGAAGGAAAGACCTATAAGCCTGCACCAATTGTTGACCAAGGCTTCTAGAAGAGCTGCTACATACTCCGGGTTCTCGTTGTCGAACTTGACAGGAGGCCACCAGTCGGAGAGACCGCCCATGCCGTGAGGCTTGACGAGCTTGGCGTGTACCAGTGCCTTGTTGATGTCGCCTGCCTCAAGGCTAGCCAAGCAAGCTTGGAGGTTAGTGTCCGGCTGTGAGCCATGGTCAAGGATGAATTTGACCAGAGCCCGCGTTGCCTTTGTTTGCTGCGCTATCCATGACGACCGAGACATTGTGTTTGAGCTCTAACGCTTGAGTTAAGCGGCGGCGAAGCCGTCCGCCTTGAACGAGTAGTTAGAGCGTAGTACCAACTTTGACGTAGACAACGATTGCTGCTCACGCATGTGCTTTAAGCAACCTATCTAGCTCTGACTCCGATACTCCGGGCGCATCCTCAGCGAGCCAGTGCGCAAATTGTTCCTTGTGAGCAAAGTGGTGTTTGCGGCCCTTGATGACATGATCCGCTTGCTCACCGAACTTGCATACAAAGTCTAGGTGATTGCGGGCGGTATTTACCAACTTGGTGAGTGCAATAGAAGGCAGCTCTGCCGCTGGCTCTCTTGCGGTCTTGTCGTTGTAAGGAGATAAGCCGAACAAAAGATCACGTAGCTCTTTCGTCTTGCCGCGATCCATCAGTGTTCGGATAACTTCGGCCTTCGTCATGGTGAGCTCTAACGCTTGAGTTAAGCGGCGCCGGAGGCGTCCGCCTTGAACGAGTAGTTAGGCGCGGAACCTTCCCCGTGCACGCTGATTTCTCCTTGCACTCCAAACTGCCAAAGCAATGCAGAAGTAAGAGATTCCGCCCAAGACAGCGGGTAGCTTACCGGAGTAGATGCCAAACATAACAATGAGAAGCGCCATAACTCCGAAGGCCGCTACGAAGAGATTTATAGCCCATGGAGGTAAGAGCCCACCATCTTCCTTGCGCCCTCTACCAGTGAGAGCACGATAGATAAGCAAAACAAAAAAATACAGACCCGTGAAGGAGATGCCGAGCCCAACAAAGGTATACAGATTGATCTCTCCGGGCTTAGCGACAGACTTCGACAAAATCCACCAAGCGATCGAAGCTGGGATGTATGCAAAAAAGCACAAAATCGCGCAGCAAAACAGACGACAAAAGATCACGTAAGCAGCACCGAACCGAACCAGTAACATAACCAGTCGTGCTGACGAAACGCATCGATTTAAGGCGACCTGCGAGTCACCACTCTGATGCGACACTTTGCGCCCCCAAAGGTCGGTGCCCTCGGCGATGAACTGCCCAGGAGAGACCTCGCGCACGCGAAAGTACCAGCCGGCCAACAAACTAGTAAGTGGAAATGCCGAAGCCACTTCTAAAGGATTTTTGGGTTCGACCTGCTGTTTCATGTGTTGCCTAACGCTTGAGTTAAGCGGCGGCGAAGCCGTCCGCCTTGAACGAGTTGTTAGGCGCCACCGCAAGCGCGCCCAATTGGCTTAGCGTACACGTTGCGAATGATGTTGCATGGTGCGCTCGTAGAAGCCCTGCCAGCCCGCAGGCTCTGGAAATTGGCTAGCGAAAACTTGGCGAGCTTGCTCGGGTTGCAATGCAAACCAGTCTTGGAAGGCATACCAATACGTCTCGCCAGCACCCATGCGCCAGCCAAGTGAGCCAAGCTGAATCTTGGGGAATTTGAGCCAAGGTGGATCCATGCTCATGTTTTTCTCCATGACGCCTAACGCTGGAGTTAAGCGGCGCCGGAGGCGTCCGCCTTGAACGAGATGTTAGCGCCAACCGCGCATCGCGGCAGCTATTAAGGCAAATAGAAAGGCGGTAGAAAGAACAAGCTGGATATCAAACGAGTACTTTAGAAAAATGTTGTACCACTTGGATCTTTCACTGTTGCTCAATATTGCCAAGTAACATTCAACATATCGCTGCTGTCGAAAAAGAAGCCCAGCTCTCTTTACCTCAACTTGAGCGTCATTGATGCGTAGGAGAACTACGCACACATACAACACATTGAACAAGAGAACGTAAGTTCCCATGATGACCCACAGAAGTACGAAGAGAGTTGTCATGGGCGCTAACGCTGGAGTTAAGCGGCGGCGTAGCCGTCCGCCTTGAACGAATTGTTAGCCCTGCGGGCAGCTAAATTTGGGAGAAGAATACGAATTCTCGCCTTTAGCTGCTGCTGAGGCTTCTAGTAGCTGCTGCTCCTGCCACCACTTTGCATAACAGGCACATTGCTTCTCAACTTCTAGTGGCTTGCCATTGAGATGACGCCAGTACGAGGTGAGCACGACAGAAGATACGTCGTCGAGCGACCGGACACCAAGCGCATGCAGCTCGTCAGGCAGTTTGGAATGGCCAGACCGAAACCACGCGTTTCTTATGTAAAGGCCCAAACCCGTATGCGCCTTTACGACTGCCTCGGTTTCCGGCGTGTTCTTGAAGTCGTCCCGTTGCTGCGAGCCGAGCTGCTGGTCGAGCGCAGCGAAGGCTTGCGGCAAAGTATTGGGAACCTCGCCGGCACTCGCCATGGAAGCTGCGAAAGCAAAGAGGAACAAAATGACGAACTGGATGTGCTTTGGCATGATGGGCTAACGCTAAGTAGACCCCATATGCGGGGTATAGCGTTGGATCGTTCAGCATCGCCCCCCTCGTCGTCAAGCCATATTCCTACAGGCGATCAGCGGCTTGCCCTGTTTTGTCAGGTAGGTCGAGCCAAGGAGACTGCCTGGAAAGCAGCAGGGAGTGGCTGGATATGTCTTATGACGCTGAAAGCGGCGGTATATCTACTGGTGGCGGGGTGCCACGTGTACCGCGGCTTTTCGATGAAGTTCGTCGGCACATGCGGCTGAAACACTACAGTTTGCGCACCGAGAAGGTGTATCTCGCTTGGATGCGTCGGTTCATCTTGGCGAACAACAAACGGCACCCGCGCGAGATGGGTGCGGTGGAGGTTGAGTGTTTCCTGAGCAGTCTCGCGGTCGAGGGAGATGTGGCGGCCAGCACACAGAATCAGGCATTGTCGGCCTTGCTGTTTCTATATCGGCAAGTGCTTGGCATGGAATTGCCGTGGATGGACAGCATGGTGCGGGCCAAGCGTCCGCAGCGGTTGCCGACCGTGCTGTCGGTGGAAGACACGCGGCGGTTGCTGGGTGCGATGGATGGGCGGCCATGGCTGCTGGCCAGCTTGCTTTACGGAACGGGCATGCGCCTGATGGAGTGTCTGCGCTTGCGCATCAAGGATGTGGATTTCGGTCGCGGCGAGATCACCATACGAGACGGCAAGGGCGGCAAGGATCGCCACACGATGTTGCCGCGCGCACTTGTCGAACCGTTGCAGCGCGAGATTGAGCGTGCACGCCTCCTTCATCAGGAGGATCTCGCCGGTGGCTTCGGTGAGACGCGACTACCTCATGCGCTTGCTCGAAAATATCCGAAGGCCGCACGGGAGCTCGGCTGGCAGTTTGTGTTTCCGTCGCTGCAGCGCTCGCGCGATCCGCAGGACGGCACCTTTCGACGGCATCATTTCGATGAGCGGATTCTGGCCAGGGCGATGAAGCGTGCAAGGGTGGTTGCGAATATTGCCAAGCCTGTCAGTGCACACACACTGCGCCACTGCTTCGCCACGCATTTGCTGGAGGCAGGTTATGACGTGCGCACCGTACAGGAACTGCTCGGCCATAAAGACGTTACCACCACGCAGATCTACACCCATGTGCTGAATCGTGGTGGCCAGGGCGTGCTGAGCCCGCTGGATCGTTGAGGCTCAGCCGGGTCGGCGCGCACCCAGCAGGATCAACACTTCCTGTGCGCTGCGGATGCGTTCGGTGGCACCGGGCAGGTCCAGGGTGATCTTCAGCTTGTCCTGGCCGTCCAGCTTGTAGACGCGTGGCAGCTGCTGGATCAGCTTGATGATAAGCATCGGATCGACGTCGGGCTTCTCGCGGAACACGATGCGGCCGCCGTTGGCGCCGAAGTCGAGTTTGCGGATGCCGAGCGGGGTGGCCATCAGTTTCAGGCTGGCCACGGCGAACAGTTGCTTGGTGCTGTCCGGCAGCAGGCCAAAGCGGTCGATCATCTCCACCTGCAGGTCGCGCAGGTCGTCCTCACTGCGCGCGCTGGCGATGCGTTTGTACAAGGTCAGGCGCGTATGCACGTCGCCGAGGTAGTCGTCGGGGATCAGTGCGGGCAGGTGCAGCTCGACTTCGGTTTCGTGTTCGCTGCTGAGGTCGAAGTCGGGGATCTTGCCGGATTTCAGTGCGCGTACCGCGCGGTCGAGCAGTTCGGTGTACAAGCCGAAGCCGATCTCCTGGATCTGGCCGGATTGTTCGTCGCCGAGCAGCTCGCCGGCACCACGGATTTCCAGGTCGTGCGTGGCGAGCGTGAAGCCGGCGCCGAGTTCTTCCAGCGAGGCGAGTGCTTCCAGACGCTTCTGCGCATCGGCGGTGATCGACTTGCGGTCGGGCACCACGAGATACGCATACGCGCGGTGGTGCGAGCGGCCGACGCGGCCGCGCAGCTGGTGCAGCTGGGCCAGGCCGAAACGGTCTGCGCGATTGATGATGATGGTGTTGGCGCTGGGGATGTCGATGCCGGTTTCGATGATGGTGGTGCATACCAGCACGTTGAAGCGCTGGCGGTGGAAATCGGCCATCACGCCTTCCAGTTCGCGTTCGGGCATCTGGCCGTGGGCGATGCGGATGCGCGCCTCGGGCACCAGTTCCTCCAGTTCACGCACGGTGCGCTCGATGCTCTGCACCTCGTTGTGCAGGAAATACACCTGGCCACCGCGCGACAGCTCGCGCTGCAGCGCCTCGCGGATCGTCGCCGGGTCCCACGCCGAGATGAAGGTGCGCACGGCCGAGCGGTGTGCCGGCGGCGTGGCGATCAGCGAAAGGTCGCGCAAACCTGCCATCGCCATGTTCAACGTGCGCGGGATCGGCGTGGCAGTCATCGTCAGCAGATCCACTTCGGCGCGCAGCTTCTTCAGCTGCTCCTTCTGGCGCACGCCGAAGCGCTGTTCTTCGTCGACGATGACCAGGCCGAGGTTCTTGAACTTGATGTCCGGTTGCAGCAGCTTGTGCGTGCCCACGATCACGTCGATCTGGCCATCGGCGAGGCGCTGCAGCGCCTCGTTCACTTCCTTGGTGGATTTGAAGCGCGACAGCACGTCCACGCGCACCGGCCAGTCGGCGAAGCGGTCGGCGAAGTTGCGGTAATGCTGCTGGGCGAGCAGGGTGGTCGGCACCAGCACGGCGACCTGCTTGCCGGCGGTGGCGGTAGCGAACGCCGCGCGCAGCGCGACTTCGGTCTTGCCGAAGCCGACGTCGCCGCAGATCACCCGATCCATCGCACGCGGTGCGGCCAGGTCGGCAAGCACGGCCTCGATTGCGGTTTCCTGGTCCGGGGTTTCCTCGAACGGGAAGCTGCTGCCGAATTCCTCCACCAGCTGGCGGTCGATCGGCATCGACTCGCCGCCGCGCGCCTGCCGCTGCGCGTAGATCGCCAGCAGTTCGGCGGCGACGTCGCGCACCTTCTCGGCGGCCTTCTTGCGCGCGCGCTCCCACGCATCGCCGCCCAGCGAATGCAGTGGCGCCAGTTCCGGCGCGGTGCCGGAGTAGCGGCTGACCAGGCCGAGCTGCGCCACCGGCACGTACAGCTTGTCGCCCTTGGCGTACTCGATGGTGAGGAATTCGCCATCCATGCCGCCGACGTCCATCGAGAGCAGGCCTTGGTAGCGGCCCACGCCGTGGTCGACGTGTACGATCGGCGCGCCGAGGGTTAGCTCGGTGAGGTCGCGGATGATCGCTTCCGGATCGCGCGCGGTGCCGCGGCGGCGCTTGCGGTCGCGCTCGCTGCGCACGCGTTCGCCGTACAGCTCGCGCTCGGTGAGCACGGTGATCGCCGGCGTGGTGAGTGCGAAGCCTTGTTCCAGGCTGGCGATGGTGATGGCGAATCTTATTTGCTCGGCATCGCCTTTTTGCTCGTCATTCCGGCGAAAGCCGGAGGAGCTCTTCAACAGCGAATGCTGGTCATCTAGGGGCTTACTCGACGCCTCCGACACTGGATTCCGGCTTTCGCCGGAATGACGGCCAATAAAGGCCTGCCAACCCTCAACGTTCTGTGGCTTCACTCCCGCCGCCGCCAGCGTCTCGAGCAGCGCCTCGCGCCGTCCGGCCGAATCCGCGGCGATCAGCACACGGCCCGGATAGCTGGCGAGGAAGTGCCGCAACGACGTGCCGGGTTCCTCGCCCTTGCGGTTGAGCGGCAGTTCCGGCGCGGGCTGGGTGCCGCTGGCGACGGCATGCTCATGGCCGCTGTCGACCACTTCCACGCGCAGTCGCTTGTTGAGGCGTTCGCGCAATTGTTCCGGCGGCAGATAGAGTTCGGCCGGCGGCAGCACCGGGCGTTCGATGTCGTGCGCGCGCTGGTCGTAGCGCTCGGCGGTCTGCGTCCAGAACTGGTCGGCGGCGTCGCCCGCGCCTTCGCCCAGGACGAACAGCGCATCGTCGGCGAGGTAGTCGAACAGCGTGGCGGTCTCGCCGAAGAACAGCGGCAGGTAGTACTCGATGCCGCCGGGCGTGACGCCTTCCTTCATGTCCTGGTACAGCGGGCAGCGGCGCACGTCGATCGGGAAGCGTTCGCGTAGGTTGCCGCGGAATTCCTTGGCCGCCTCGTCGGTGAGCGGGAACTCGCGCGCGGGCAGCAGCTCGATCTTTTCCACCTGCTGCTGCGAGCGCTGGGTTTCCGGATCGAAGCTGCGGATCGATTCCACTTCGTCATCGAACAGCTCGATGCGATACGGCTCGGCCGTGCCCATCGGGAAGATGTCGAGCAGCGCGCCGCGCACCGCGAAGTCCCCCGGCTCGGCCACCTGCGGCACGTTGCGGTAGCCGGAGGCTTCCAGTCGGCGCTGTTCGGCGACCAGATCCAGCTTCTGGCGCTTGGCCAGCACCAGCCCGGAGCCGGTGATATGTGCACGTGGTGCGATGCGCTGCATCAGCGTAGCCACCGGCACCACCAGCACGCCGCGTTTCACGCTCGGCAACTGGTACAGCGTGGCGATGCGCTGCGAGACGATCTCCGGGTGCGGGCTGAACACGTCGTAGGGCAGCGTTTCCCAGTCCGGGAAATGCAGCACCGGCAGGCCGCCGGCGTAGATCTTCAGCTCGGCCTCCAGCGCCTGCGCGCGCTGGGTGTCGCGGGTCACCGCCACCAGCAGGCCATCGTGCGTGCGCGCCGCTTCGGCAATCAGCAGCGCCCGCGCGGAGCCGTGGGGTGGCATCCAGTAGCGGCGTTGCTTGGGGGTGCTGGGAAGGGGTGGATGCTTGATCAGGCTGGACATAAGAGGCGCGTGTTCAAGGCGCCGCCATCGAGCCGCGCCGGGGAAAGCGGGCAAGTGTAACGCGATGGCTTCGACAGGCCTCGCCTGCGCGGTCTTACAGCTTCAAGGTGATCAGCGCCGTACCCGGTTCGTCCGGGATCAGCCGCTGGCTGAAGCCCAGCTCCTTGCAGAGCTCCAGCATTGGCCGGTTTTCCTGCAGCACGTAGCCCCACAGCTCGGCGAGGCCGCGGCGGCGGCAGTCGTCGACCAGCCGCTGCATCAGCAACGCGCCGAGGCCGATGCGGCTCCAATCCTGCTCCACCAAGACCGAGAATTCGGCGCTGTCGGTAGTCTCGTCGACGTAGATCCGACCCACACCGCGCATCTCGGCCGGTTTCACCGTCTCGTCCATCAGCACATGGGCGGTCTCGATGGCCGGATCGATGCGGCACAGCCGTTGCGCCATCGGTGCCGGCAGTTCGGACATCGCATGCAGGAAACGGCGACGGATGTCTTCCGGCGAAAGCCGGGAGAAACAGCGCTGCATCGCCGCCACATCGCCTGGCTCGATCGCGCGCAGCACCAGCTCGCGGCCGTCGCGGGTACGCACGGATTCGCCCGCACTCGACGGCGCCACGCGTGGGCGGGCGAAGCGCTCGCTGCTGCGGGGCGGCAGTGGTGCAAATCGGTCGGGGGCGGCAAAGTCGATGGCAGGGATCATGGCAGTTCCATACTTTTGCGTATTGTGTGCAACGCAACATGAATTTGCAATGACGGACGGTGCCTGAGCGTGGCGGGGCTTGCCCAGGCTGAGACTGGCGCTCTGCCCCCATCGTGCTGCGGCACGGCAAGGTGGCGCTGCCACAGACAGGCTTTGACCGTGCGCGGCACAATACATGCCGGATTTCAGCGGGGCACAGACATGACCAGCAAGCAGGCCCATGGCCTCACCGCCATCCAGCTGGACGCGTTATGCGGCAAGTGGCCGGGAGTAACGCGCGATATCAAATGGGGCGCGGATCTGGTATTCAGCGTCGGCGGCAAAATGTTCGCGGTGACGCCATCGGATGGCAGCGAAGGTGGCCGGCTCTCGTGCAAGGTGGCCGACGAACGCTTCCTGGAGCTGACCGATCAGCCAGGCGTCATTCCCGCACCATACATGGCGCGTGCGCACTGGATCTCGATTACCGAGCCACGGCGTTTCAGCACCGCCGAATTGGAAATGTTCATCCTGGACGCGTACATCCTGGTGCGCGCCAAGCTCACGAAGAAACTGCAGGCGCAACTGGGCGAATTACCGACATGGAAGGCAAAGAAATGAAACAGCACCTGGGCGCCTTGGCGCTGCTGGTCGCCGACTACGACGAGGCGATCGCGTGGTATACGAACGCCTTGGGCTTCGAGCTGATCGATGACACCGACATGGGCGACGGCAAACGCTGGGTATTGCTGGCACCGCCCGGTTCGCGCGAAACCCGCCTGCTGCTGGCCAAGGCGAAGGACGACGAACAGGCCTCGCGCATCGGCAACCAGACCGGCGGTCGTGTGTTCCTGCTGCTGCACACCGACGATTTCCAACGCGACTGGCAGCGCATGCGCGCGGCCGGTGTGCATTTTCGCGAAGAGCCGCGCCACGAAGCCTATGGCACGGTGGCCGTGTTCGAGGATCTGTACGGCAACGGCTGGGATCTGCTGGAGCTGAAGCAGCCGCCGCAAGCATGACGGGCGGTGCACTAGCGCTTTCTGCCGGCCAAGGAGAAGGCTAGGGTTGCAGGGCCCGTTCGATCGCCTGTTGCGCCAGCGGTGCCATCACGGCATAGCCGGCGGCGTTCGGATGCAGTCCGTCGGATGACAGCTCCCTCTTCAATGCCTGATTGGCGTCGAGCATCGCGTCGTAGTAATCCAGATAGACGAAGTGCTCGCGCTGCGCATAGGCCTTGATCCACGCATTGAGTTCGCGGATTTTCTGCGGCGGCCGCCCCTTGGTCATGCCGGCATCGACATCGTCGTTGACCGGCGTGAGCGAGGCGAGCACGACCTTGATGCGATGGACACGCGCCAGTTCGGCCATCGAGGCGAGATTGTCCTCGATCATGCCGAGCGTGGACGGACCGGTATTGCCGGCAAGGTCGTTGGTGCCGGCAAGAATCACCACCACGCGGGGTTTCAGCGCGATGACGTCAGGACGGAAACGAACCAGCATCTGCGGCGTGGTCTGGCCGCTGATGCCGCGGTTGACGTACGCCTTGCCGGGGAAGAACGCGCCGGTGCCGCGGCCCCAGAAGTCGGTGATCGAATCGCCCAGGAAAACCACGCGCGTCTCGCCGCTGCCCGGCGCGGGTAGCCTGGCGTTCTCGTCGCGGTAACGTGCCAGTTCGGCCCAGTCGGCCAGGCGCCGTTCGCTGGCGGCGAGGCGCTGCGCCAGCGCGTCCGGCGTGGGTGTTGCGGTCTGTGCAAGCGCCAGTCCGGCATACAGCAGGCCGATCAGGATGGTGATGGGCTTTTTCATGTGCATGCCTCGCTGGTATCAGGTGTCCCGGCACCGGCGTTGCGGCGGGAGTCATGCTCAGGCAACGGCCTCAGTCTGCAATATCCGGCTCGAAGAAGCTCCAGCGCACGTCGCCAAATTCCGTTTTCATCGCCGCCTCGACGGTATTGATCGCCTCGATCAGATGGCGATCGCTGGCGACCGGCTGCATGCGCGCCTTCACCGCCACCATCACGTCGGGGCCCATCTGCAGGGTGATCAGGTTCAATACCTCGGCGATTTCCGGGCGGCTGTTGAGGAAGCCAATCAGTTCGCTGCGGCGGCGTGGCTCCACGCCCTGGCCGATCAGCAGGGCTTTTACCTCGATCGCCACCAGCACGGCGACCACCACCAGCAGCACGCCGATCGCGATGGTGCCGAGTGCGTCGAACAGCAGATTGCCGGTGAGCATGGTGGCGCCGATCGCCAGCGTGGCCACACACAGGCCGAGCAGGGCGGCGAGGTCTTCGCCGAATATCACCAGCAGTTCGCTGGAGCGCGTCTCGCGGAACCATGTCCACAGGTTCTGCGTGCCGCGCGCCTTGTTCACTTCCTGCAGGCAGCCGTGCATCGAGAAACTTTCGGCGACGATGCCGAATGCCAGCACGCCGAGCGCCAGCCACGGCCACTTCAGCGGCTCGGGATGCGTGAGCTTGTGGATGCCCTCGTAGATCGAGAACATGCCGCCGACGCTGAACAGCAGGATCGCCACCAGGAACGACCAGAAGTACAGCGCACGGCCCCAGCCGAGCGGGTATTCCTCCGACGGTGGCCGTTTTGCCTGGCGCATGCCGAGCAGCAGCAGGCCCTGGTTGCCGCAGTCGGCCAGCGAGTGCACCGCTTCGGCCATCATCGCGCCGGAGCCGGTGATGGTGGCCGCGAACAGCTTGGTGACGAAGATGGCGAAGTTCGCGCCGAGCGCGAGCAGGATCGGCTTCAGCGAATTGGCGTGACCGGACATGCGGCGTCGATCCTGGTGCGGTGATCCCGCAGTCTAGCGGTGTCGCGGAATGGTGCGGGAAGACTCAGCGGATACCGACGCCCACGCCGACACCGAAGTGGATGTTGTTGCGGCCCTGTTCCATTTCCGCCGGTGTCCAGACGTGCGACTGCGCGGCAACGACCAGCGGGAACACGTAGTCGGCCTCGCCGACCTTGCCGGCGCGGCTGCCATTGAGCTTGCCGTTGACCGTCATCAGCGCACCCGGCGGGTAGCTGAGCGGCTCGACATAGCCGGGCATCACCGCGATGAAGCGGCCATTGCCGCTGTCGTTCGTCTGCGGCCGCTGTGAGGAGTCCAGCGGATAGGCCAGCAGTTCGACCTCGCTGTGGTCGGCGAAATTCTGTACCCGCACGATGCGGCCGCCCCAGATCACTTCGTTGCCGGCGAAACGCTCGGGCGATTGCGCCACCTGGGATGGCACGGCGGCGACGGCGTTCGCCACGTTCTTGTAAATCGGCGCCGGTGCACAGGCAGCCAGGGCCAGCGCAAGCAGCGCAGCGGACAGGTGGCGCAGGGAGCGGGCAGTGACGGACATGGTCGAAACTCCAGTGGGCGACTGAGCGAGTACGGTGTGCATGATGGGGCGAGGATGGTTGGGTACGCTATAGCAAGCCGCGTGGGCAGGCTGTGCAGCCACGCCGGAAGGGGAATGACGAGGTTTAAGTTCGCTGGAATGATGGGGCTTGAGGAGGCATTCCATGTATCCCTGTGGTCAACGTTTGCGCGTCGACGCGCCACGCAATGGCGGTCGTGCCGCCGCCAGGCGCGATGCCGGCAACGGGCTTGGCGGCGGTGGTTCGGCACCTTCCTGTCGCAGCCAGTCCAGCTTCCATTCGGCCGGGCGTTCCTGCGACAGCAGGCTGGCCAGCTCGCGCAGCGGTTCGCGCAGCACGTCGTCGAGGTTCCAGGGCGCGTTGAGGATCACCATGCCGGAGCCGTTGAGACGCAGCGGTGAATCGTCCGGGTGCACCAGCAGTTCGGCACGCAGCACGCGCTTCGCGCTGCTGCGCTGCAGGCCGCGCAGGAAGGGTTGCACCTGGCTGCGCAGCTTGATCGGATACCACACGGCGTAAACGCCGGTGGGCCAGCGCAGCAACGCCTCCTTCAGTGCTTTCTCGATCTGCTTGTACTCGGCTTCCTGCGCTTCGTACGGTGGATCGATCAGCACCAGGCCGCGCTTTTCCTTCGGTGGCACCAGCGCCTTCAGCGCCTCGTAGCCATCGCGCTGGTGCACATGCATGCGCGGGTCGCGATGCAGCAGTTCGCGCAGCTTGGCGGCTTCATCCGCATGCAGTTCGCACAGTTGCGCGCTGTCGTCCGGGCGCAGCAGGCGGGCGACCTGCAATGGCGAGCCGGGGTAATACTTCAGGCCCTGCTCGTTGCCTTCGCCGGAGAGGATCAGGCTGCGCCAGCGTTGCAGCAGCGGCGGCACCTTTTCGGCCGGATGCAGTCGCGAGATGCCGTCCTTGTGCTCGCCGGTCTTCTTGGCCTCGAAACCGTCCAGTGCGTAGTTGCCGCTGCCGGCGTGCGTGTCGATGTAGCAGAACGGGGTCGGCTTGGCCTGCAGCGCCTCGATCAGCGCGAGCAGCACGGTGTGCTTGAGGACATCGGCGAAGTTGCCGGCGTGGTACGCGTGGCGGTAATTCATGGCAGTCACGGCGGGCAGGGTGGCCAAGTATAGACGGGCCGGTGTCTGCTTCCCCTTGCGTGGCTTCCATGAGCCGCGGAAATACCGATGGATGCAGGTCCAGAGTTGAGGCAGGGCCACGCAGCGCCTAAGCTGTGCCGATGCGCCGCACGCCACGCCATCTCGTACGTTTGCCGCACCTGCGGGTGATGGCATGGCTGGCGTGGCTGATGCTGGCACTGGCGCCGCTGCATGCGGCACCGGGTGGAATGCCGGATATGGCGCCTGCTGCTGGCCACGCCGCACATCAGGCCCGTATGTCCGATGGCATGCATCACGCCATGACGGTCAAGTCCGGGTGTTGCGACGGTCAAGGCCATGCAGATCACGGCACGACGAATACCTGTCACTGTGCGGCGGCATGCGGCACGGTGTTGCCGGTCATCGCAATGACACTCCTTTCTGCCGTGGCGCCCGCTGTCCTGCATGTCGCCTCACTTCGGGTGATCGCGCCCAAGATCGCGCATGCACCGCCGTTGCGACCTCCATTGCTCCAGGCCTCCGAACTGACCTGATCCGTCGCGCGCTCCGGCCATGACCGTCTGCTGCCGCGCGACGGCGGCCATGACCGACTCCGGCCGCGCCGGGGCACGCTGTGTGGAGCTGCACCATGAAACCTGTCCACCCCTCGGCAGACGCGCTGCCGAGCTACTCCCGCCGTCGCTTTGTGCAAGGCCTCGCGCTGGGCGGGGCGTTTGCCGGTATCGGACTGTGGCGATCATCGCCGGTCTGGGCGCTGACCAGCGCCGGCCAGCCGACCGTGCCGGGCGGCACCGATTTTTCCCTCGACGTGATCGAGGCGCCGGTGAACTACACCGGAGTGCCGCGGCTCGCCACTACGGTGAACGGCGGCGTGCCAGGGCCGGTATTGCGCATGCGGCAGGGCTCGACCGTCACGTTGCGCGTCACCAACCGGCTGCGCGTGCCTACCTCGATCCACTGGCACGGCATCGTGCTGCCGTTCCAGATGGACGGCGTGCCGGGGATCAGTTTTCCCGGCATCGCGCCGGGCGAAACCTTCGTCTACCGGTTCACCCTGCGCCAGTCCGGCACCTACTGGTATCACTCGCACTCGGGCTTCCAGGAACAGACCGGACTCTACGGCGCGCTGGTGGTCGAGCCGGACGGCCCCGAGCGTCATCCCGCCGATCGCGACTACGTGGTGATGCTCAACGACTGGACCGATGAAAACCCCGAGCATGTCTACGCGAAGCTGAAGAAGCAGGGCGACTACTACAACCGCGCCCGGCCTACCGTCGCGGATTTCATGCGCGACGTGCGCCACGAGGGACTCTCGCCGGCGCTGGCACAGCGACGCATGTGGAACGCGATGCGCATGAATCCGACCGACCTGAGCGACGTGTCGGGCAGCACCTATACCTATCTGATGAACGGCACCGCGCCGGCCGGCAATTGGACCGGGCTGTTCCGCGCCGGCGAGAAGATACGCCTGCGCTTCATCAACGGCTCGGCAGCGACGATTTTCGACGTGCGCATTCCGGGCCTGAAGATGACCGTGGTCAGCGCGGATGGCCAGGACGTGGAGCCGGTGGCGATCGACGAATTCCGCATCGCGGTCGCCGAGACCTATGACGTCATCGTGGAGCCGCAGGACGAGCGAGCCTACACGCTGTTCGCGCAGCCGATCGACCGCAGCGGCTACGCGCGCGGCACGCTGGCGCCGCGGCCGGGCATGGAGGCTGCGGTGCCAGCGCTGGATGCGCGGGTCTGGCTCGGCATGCAGGACATGATGGGCGACATGGTTGGCGCGCATGCATCGCACGACATGGCGGACATGGACATGGGCGAGGCGCCGGTGGTGCGCCATGCGCGCACGGAAGTGGGCCCTGCTGTCGGCATGCGCGCGAACACGCCGCGCACCAATCTGGACGATCCCGGCGTCGGTCTGCGCGACAACGGCCGGCGTGTGCTGACGTACGCCGACCTGCGCACGATCGGCGGCCCGATCGATACGCGCGAACCCGGTCGCGAGATCGAGCTGCACCTTACCGGCAACATGGAACGCTACATGTGGTCGTTCGACGGAGTGAAGTTCTCCGATGCCAAACCCGTGCACTTCAACACCGGCGAGCGGCTGCGTATCGTGCTGGTCAACGACACCATGATGAATCACCCGATCCACCTGCACGGCATGTGGAGCGAGCTGGAGGATGCCGACGGCGACTTCCAGGTGCGCAAGCACACCATCAACGTGCAGCCGGCGCAGCGCATCAGTTACGCGGTGACCGCCAACGCGCCGGGGCGCTGGGCTTATCACTGCCACATGCTCTATCACATGGAGGCGGGCATGATGCGCGAGGTGGTGGTGTCATGAGCATGCATGGTCAGACATCCACTTCTTTACGCTGGCGCCGTCTGCTGCTGGCGGCCAGCCTGTCGCTGGCATGGTCGCTGGCCGCGGCGGGGCAAAGTGCCGATACGCCGGCGAATCCGCCGATGCCGATGGACCAGATGGCCATGCCGGGCATGAGCCGTGAGCTGAAGCCGCAGGCGGCTCACGATGCGATGCCGGCGACGGAACATTCGGCGATGCCGAGCATGGATCACCCCAGCACGACTCCAACAAAAGATACGCGCAGCCCGGATTATGCCGATGGCATCGGCCGCGGCACTATGCCGGGCATGGACATGCTCGACCACCAGCCGCTCGGCATGCTGAAGATCGACCAGCTCGAGTTCACCGACGGCCGTTACACCAACGGCCGGGCGTGGGAGGTGGAGGGCTGGTACGGCAACGACAGCGACAAGCTGTGGCTGCGCAGTGAGGGCGATGCCGAGCATGGCCGCATCGAGGAGGGTCAGGTCGAGGCGCTGTGGAGTCATGCCGTTGCCGCGTTCTGGAACACCCAGCTCGGCGTGCGACAGGACGTGGGCGAAGGTCCGCATCGCTCATGGGCCGCCTTCGGCATCCAGGGGCTGGCGCCGTACTGGTTCGAGCTGGAAGCGACTGGCTACCTCGGACCATCCGGCCGCACTGCCGTACGCTTCCGCGCGGAGTACGAGCTGCTGTTCACGCAGCGGCTGATCCTGCAGCCGGAGTTCGAGCTCAATCTCTACGGTAGCGACGATCCGGCCAGCCATGTCGGCAGCGGCCTCTCCGATAGCCAGCTGGGCCTGCGCCTGCGCTACGAAGTCAGTCGGCAGTTCGCGCCCTACATCGGTATCGTGTGGATCCACCGCCATGGTGCGACAGCTAATTACGCGCGGCTGGATGGTCAGCCGTCGATGGACCGGCAATTCGTTGCCGGCGTGCATATCTGGTTCTGAGGACAGCCCATGAAACACTTCACCACCATCATCGCTACCACGGCGGCCCTGGTTGTCATCGGCGGCGTCGGAGTCGGCGCGTTCGTCTACTCCGGCATCTACAACATCGGCGCCGACGATCACCACACGCGACCAGTCTTTGCGCTGATGCAGACATTGCGCGAGCGCTCGATCGAGTCGTACTCGAAGAACCTCACAGTGCCGAACCTGGACGATCCGCAATTGATCCTCAAGGGCGCCGGCCAGTACGCGGCGATGTGCACCGGTTGCCATCTGGCGCCAGGCATGGCCGATTCCGAAATCCGGCCGGGGCTGTATCCGCAGCCACCCGAACTGGCGAAGTTCCGTTCCGATCCGCGCGAAGCGTTCTGGGTGATCAAGCACGGCATCAAGATGAGCGCGATGCCGGCATGGGGTGGCAGCCACGACGACGCCACCATCTGGAGCATGGTGGCGTTCCTGCAGAAGCTGCCGGGTCTGACACCGGGCGAGTACAAGGCGATCGTGGCGAAGGCGCCGCCGGACGATGACATGGGGCCGATGGATGACGACCACGGCCACCGCGATGCGAAGCAGCCATCCGCCATGACCACGCCAGCCAGGTCGACCAGCGCGGCCATGCCAGGCATGACTCAGTAGGCGACGGTGATGCGCTGGCGCAGGGCGTCATGCTTTTCGATGCGGTCGAGCAGGGCGACCGCGTAATCGGGAACGGTGATGCGGCTGACGCCGTTGGCATCGACCAGCAACTGGTCGCCACCGACGCGGTACTTGCCGCTGCGTTCGCCATCCTCGATCAGGGCAGCTGGGCTGATGTAGGTCCAGTCCACATCGGCCTTGCTCGCGCGGAAAACGTCGAGTGCGCGGCCTTGCGCCTTCGCTTCCGGCTTCCACGCGTCGGGGAAATGCGGGTCGTCGATGACCTTGACGCCCGGCGCCACTTCCAGCGAGCCGGCGCCGCCGACCCACAGCAGGCGCTTCACGCCGGCTTTCGGCAGGTTGTCCAGCAACACGCCGGCATTCGCAGGCACGCTGTCGGGGTTGCCGTCGCGGCGCGCGGAAAGGCTGGCCACCACGGCATCCGCGCCGCGCACGGCGTCGAGCCAGGTGGCCGGCTGGGCGACGTCGCCGGTGACGACCTTCAGCCTGGCGTTGTGCCGGGTGAGGCGGCTCGGGTCGCGCACCACGGCGACGACGTCATGACCACGCGACAGCGCTTCATGGAGGATGCCCTGGCCGAGATGGCCGGTGGCGCCGAACAATGCGATTTTCATGGGTGGCTCCGGTAGCTGCCGCGCAGTGGATGGTCGGCGGCTGATGGAGCAAAGCATGCGCGCCATGATTGGTTTGATAAATCGCCCAATGCATAATTCACTGTAAATCCATAGTTGACAGTGGTGATCCCGTGGCAAATGAAGTCAATCTCAACCGGCTCGCGGTGTTCGTGGCGCTGGTGCGTGCCGGCTCGTTCACGGCGGCGGCCGAGCAGCTGGGGCTGACCAAGGCGATGGTCAGCCAGCATCTGGCGCGGCTGGAACAGGAGTTGGGCACCACGCTGCTGCTGCGCAGTACCAGGCGCATGTCGTTGACCGAGGCCGGCGCGGTCTTCCATGCCGATTGCGTGCGCCTGCTCGCCGATGCCGAGGCGGCGATTGCGCGGGTGGGTGGCAATCGCGATACGCCCAGCGGCACGCTGCGCCTCACCACCTCGACCGACTACGGCATGGCGGTGGTAGCGCCGGCACTGGCGAGCTTCTGCCAGTCGCATCCGCAGGTGCAGGTCGACCTGGTGATCGGCGACCGGATCAACGACCTGATTGCTGAGCGTTTCGACCTGGCGATACGCGTGGGCTGGCTGCGCGACTCCAGCCTGCATGCCACCCGCCTGGGCAGTTTTCGCCAGATGGTGGTGGCCACGCCGGCTTATCTGGCGGCGCACGGTACGCCGCGTCGTCCGGAGCAGCTGGCGACGCACGGCTGGATTGCGATGTCGGTGCTGGCGACGCCGCTGCGCTGGACCTTTGTCAACAGCGGTGGCACCCGGCGAACCGTGCGCATGAAGCCGGTGGCCCAGGCCAACAACGCCGCCGCGGTGCGCGCGATGGTGCTGGCCGGTGCCGGCGTGGCGGTGCTGCCGGATTATCTGGCCGAGGAAGATGTCCGCGCCGGACGACTGGTGGCGTTGCTGGCGCAATACCGGTTGCCCGAGGGCGGCATTCACGCGGTCTATCCGGGGCGACAGCCGCCAGCGAAGGTGCGCAGTTTCATCGAGCATCTACGCGGGCTGCTCGCGGGTGTGTGAGCCGGCGGGCCGTGGTCAGTCGACGATGCTGTGGCTCTCGGTGGTGCCTAGCAGTTCGGGCTGCTTCGTGCCGCGCCGCGTGCGATTCAGCAGCGGATGCGCGAACACCGCCGCGAGGATCACCGCCACGCCGGCGTAGAACCAACGGTCCAGTTCATGCTGCTCGCCAAGCAGCACGATCGCCAGCACGATCGCATAGACCGGCTCAAGATTGGTCACCATCTGTGTACCGAACGCGCTCATGTGACGCAGCGCCACCAAGGCCAGCGTGAACGGCAGCAAGGTGCAGCCGAACGACAGCGCCAGCAGCAGCAATGCATCGTGCAGGCCCGGCAGCACGAAGGCCGGCCCGGTATGCGGCAACAGCGGCGCCAGCGCGGTGAGGAAGAGCGTGCCGGTGCCCAACTCGATGCAGGTCACCGTCAGCGGATCGCCGTGCTCGACCAGCCGCTTGTTGAGCGAGCCGAACAGCGCCACGAACAGCGCCGACAGCACGCCCACCGCGATGCCCAGGCGCATGCCGTGCGGCACGCCGCCGACCACCATCATCACGCCCGGCACCACCGCTACGCCGATCATCAGCTCGCGCGGATCGAACCTGCGCTTGGCGATCCACGGTTCGATGAAGGCGAGGAACACCGGCCCCAGCGCGATGCAGGTGGCGCCGACCGAGGCGTTAGACAGCTTGATCGCCGCATAGAAAGTCAGCCAGTGCAGCGACACCAGCACGCCGATGCCGGCATACGCCCAGATCAGCCGGGCCGGCATCGCGCGCAAGCCGCGCCAGACCTTCGGCATCAGCAACAGCGATGCCACCACCAGCAACATGCGCCACCACACCAGCGGCAACGCCGGCAGCGTGATCAATTTGCCGAGAATGGCGGTGAAGCCCCACAGCAACACGCAGAAGTGAATCTGCAGACGGGCCTGGTTGACGGGTTGCATGGGGAGTTCGCGCGGGGGAGTACCCGCATTCTAGCGCCGGCCGCCTCGTGTGCAGGCGCACCCTGTGCGCGACGCTCCGAGGCTGATCGAGCCCAGAGCATCGCACGCAGGGTACTCCTACAGGTCATCCGGCTTTGCGCTTGGCGGGAGGCATCATCTTCCTGGAGCTGCGCAGCTGCTGCAGCACGATGCGGCAGGTGTCGTCGTTGCCGGTGTCGTGGCTGGGCGCGACCAGGGCGAGCAGTGCGGCCGCGGGCGCAGCAACCACGCCGAGCGCGACCGCGCCGGCGCCGCGGATCAGCAACGGCCCTTTCTGCACGCCGACGTCGGGATTCTTGAACGTTCCTTTGACGTACAGCGGCGAGCGCAGCGAGAAGATGCGCAAACCCTTGGTGTGGGGCGTGACATCGAGGTCGAGTCGTTCGCTGGCCATGTTGGCGGTGCCACTGACATTGATGGTGGCATCTTCCGTATCGAACACGAACAACCGTGCATCGAACAGGCCGTCGGTGGCGGTGAAATCCGAAGCGGCACAGTTGATCTTCACCGTCTTGTCGCCGAACAGCTTGCCGATGATGATGTTGCCTACATTGAGGCTGGCGGTTTCCAGCAGGGTCTTGCTGATCGCGCCGTCGTTCATCAGCAGCTTCAGCTCGCCATTGGCATGGGCCAGTAGGGCGGCCACCGAGTTGCCGCGCACGCCGAGATCCGCATCGCCATTGATCTCGCCGAAGCTGGTCTGCATCGGCGCGAATTCCGGAAGCAGCTGCTTGAGCTTGAGATGACGCGCGCTCAGTTTCAGCGTGCCCCGCATCGGCGATTTGCCACCATCCAGGCGGATATCGCTGCGGATGCTGCCGCCGGCCACGCCGAAGTTCAGCGGATCCAGCTGCAGCAAACCGTCGGTCATGCTCAAGTGGGTATTCAATGACTCGATCGGCAGGTCGGGCCCGTGCACGATGCGTGCGGCGCTGAACTGCACGTCCGCATCCATCGCTTGCCAGCGATCGGTGCGGAAGGGTTCGACCGGCAGCACCTTGTCGGCGGGTTGCACGGTGGCATCCCCGCGTTGCTGCTTTTCGGTGTTGGAATCGGCCCCGATCAGTGGCGCGAGATCGGCAAATTGCAGCAGTTGCGATTTCACGCTGCCGCTCAATTTCGGCCGCGCACCGCCGGTGGTGTAATCGAGATCGCCGGCCAGGTCGCTGCCGCCGACACGGCCACGGAAGTGTTGATAGCTGTAGCGACTGCCATTGCGGTGGAGTTCGGCGGTGAGGCGTCCCTCGGTGGCATACGGCGGGGTATCGGGCAGGGTGACGCCGATGATCGGATACAGCTTGGCCATGCTGGAACCGGTGAACCACAGTCTGAGATCGAGTGCCGCCAGATGCGCCGGATCGGTCAGCGTGCCGACCAGGGCGATATGGCTGTCGCCGATGTGCAGTTTGGCCTGCACCGGAAACGGCTGGCCGTTCTGCTGCAAGGCCAGCACCGCGCCGATCCGGCCGCTGCCGCTGGCTGGTACACCTTGATACGTACCGTCGGCCTTCCATGCGAACTGGTAACTGGTCTCGCTGGCGGCATGGTTTTCGTTGTCCGTATCGTTGTTTCCGGCGTTGGTCACCGTCTTGCCTGCGGCCGTGCCGGCCGTCTTGCCGGCCTGTGCGCGGGCATCAATCGATTCCTGGGCCACAATCTGGTCGTAGGGGATCGCCTGCTGCAAGGGCTCGATGCTGAACTGGAGCTTCACCCGGCTGGCGGCATCGTCCAGCGCGATCTGGCCACGATCGAAACCGATCGCGCCGAGGTCGAGCGCCCACGCCGATGGTGTACTGCTCTGCGGCAGACTGAAGTCCCACGTGGCCTGTCCCTGCCTGTTGCGTTCGAGGTCGATACTCGGCTGCACCAGTTGCACTGACGGAATGCTGATGCGATGCACAAGCAGCCCCAGCGGCGACAAACGAAAACGCAAGCCGTCCAGATGCGCGAACTGCGGCCGCCTTGCCCCGGACGGATTGGCAATCTGGATATCGCGCGCGGTGAATTCGGGCCATGGCACCAGTGCGGCCAGTCCGCCCTCGGCCGGCTCGCGCTGCCATGCCACGCTCAGATCGCCATGGATCGCGAACGGGCGGCCTATGGCCTGGCTGACTTTCTCGTCGAGGTAGGGCTTGAGCCGGTTCCAGTCAAAGGTGGCGGTGACGATCACCCCCACGAAGATCAGCATCAATGCTGTACCCACGATCCAGCTCAATGCCTTGCGGCTGCGTTTCATCGGTGGCTTCCCGCACAACGCCCTGCAATAGCGAGCTCTGACCTGCACTGATAGCGCAGCCCATGGCAAGGTTATGTGTGGAAGCTCCCGAACGGCTCAGCAGGGATTCATGCCGGCGGCATCATCTCTCGACGCGGTCGCGTTGGCGCCGACCGCGACGCCAGCGACGGCATGCGCAACCACGCCAGCGGCATCGCTGCTTGCCTGCAGGTTGCTGCGGGGCTTGTCTAAACCGGGGTTTCCCGGCTCTAATCCGGAAGCCGCGCTGGGCGGGAATCGGGGGATTCATGCAGGACAGGGAAACGGTGCGCGGCCATTTCCGCGCACGCCGCGTGTGGCCATGGCTGGGCATGCTGTTACTGCTGATGGTGGCGCCGTCGTACGGCAAGAGCTATCAGCGTGGTGGGTATCACTTCGACGTTGCGCCGGCGCCTGCCTGGGTCCAGGTGCGCAAGGTGGCCGATCACTGGCCGGTGGATGCGCCGGGTGCCAGCGGGGAGCGTTGGCGTTTCTGGCTGATGGACACGCAGATCGATCGGCGCCACGGCCATCGCGATGTCTATGTCGACAGGGTCTACGAGCCGGTCAGCCAGGAGATGGTGCGCGAAGCTGGCAAATTCGCGATCAACTTCAATCCCGATTTCGAGACGCTCACCCTGCACCGGGTCGAGTTGCGCCGTGGTGGCGCATGGCAGCAACGCCTGAATCCGGACACGGTGACCCTGGCGCGGCGGGAAAGCAGTTTCGACAGCAGCGACATGGCCACCGGTGAGGTCAGTGCGCTGATCGTGCTGGACGACGTGCGTGCCGGCGATGTGGTGAGGATCAGCTACACGATCAGCGGTTCCAATCCGATCCTGGGCGGCATGGAGGCCGAGAAATTCTTCTCCGACTGGTTCGAGCCGATCCTTGAGCGCCATGCACGGGTGTGGTGGGACGCAGGCTTGCCGCTGGACGTGCGCACCTCGAAGGGACTGGCGGCACCGACCGTGGTTAGCCAGGGCGACAGCGAGTCGGTATCGCTGGACCTGGCGAAGCTTCCGGCGGTCTACAACGAAGGCTCCTATCCGCGCTGGTACTCGCCGACAGGTAGTCTCAATGTTTCGGTCAAGCGCAGTTGGAGCGACGTGGCGGCATGGGCGCGCAAGCTCTACCCGGCGCCCCAGCCGCTGCCGGCCGACCTGCAGCAACGGATTCGCCAGTGGCAGGGTTTGCCCGACGTGGATCAGCGGATTGCCGCAGCCTTGCGCAGCGTGCAGGAGGAGGTGCGTTACTTCGGCGTCGAGCTGGGCGAGAGCTCGCACCGCCCGGCCGAGCCCGCCGAAACCTGGAAGCGTCGTTACGGCGATTGCAAGGACAAGGCCCGCCTGCTCGCTACGATCCTTCGCGCGATGGGCATTGAGGCCTATCCGGCGATGGTCTCGGCGGCCGAGAGCCGTGGCGTGCACGACTGGCCGGCCAGTCCGAACGCGTTCGACCACGTGATCGTCCAGGTGCGCCTGCCGGATACCGTGTTGTGGCTGGACGCCACCCAGACCCAGCAGCGAGGCCCGGTGCGCAGCCTGTCGCGTGACCTGCTCGGCACCGCCCTGCTGGTGTCGCCGGACAGCCACGACCTGGTGGATATCCAGCGTCAACCGAGCGCGGTCGACCACATCCGCATCGACGAGCACTATGTGCCCGATCCGCAGGGGCGCGGCGTGCGGCTCGAGCTTCGCAGCGAATTCCGCGGCAGTGTCGCGGAGGGCATGCGGCAGCAGCTGCAGGTCAAGTCCGTCGATGAGCTCGCGCGCAGCTATTCCGACTACTACCGTCGTCGCTTCGGCGAACTGGATGGTGCTGCACCGGCGATCCACGACAATGCCGATACCGGGGCGCTGGTCATCACCGCGCAGTATCACCTTGCCGACCCCTGGGTGGAACACGCTGGCCGTGCCATTGATCTGAACGCCGATGCGATCGGCGGCTTGATGAACCTGCCGCAGGTGGCCAGACGCAGCGCGCCGTACGCGATCGGCGTGCCTGTCGAGGTGGAGCAGACGATACGCTTCGATGTGCCTGGCGGCTGGTCGCCGATCAACCTGCCGGTGTCCCAGCAATGGGGGGACAAGGCGATGAAGTTCGAGCACCGCCTCGAGATCGACGGCAGCCATGTCGTGCTCGCCAACCACTACAGCGGGCTGGCCGAAGACGTGTCTGCAGCCGACTTCCCGGCGCATTTCGAGCTGATGCGCAAGACGCGCGAACAGATCTTCACGCGATTGAGCTTCCGGGCGCCAGCTGGCGCGGGTGACACGCAGGATCGCGACCAGCGGCTGGACAAGCTGCTGCGCGGCGTGATGGAGCAGAGCGATGCCCATGGGAGTTGAGCCGATGTCGCGGACATGGGTCCGTGCCGCGTTCGCCGTCATGCTGGTCGCATCAGCGTGGTCGCTCGGTGCGGCAGGGCAGCCGGTTGCGGCCGCCACTCCGCTTGATACGCCAGTGGCGGCGTTGTGGCAGAGAATGTTCGCGCGGCACGACCTGCAGGCATGGCAGGCTGCCAACAAGCTTTCGAGCGAGCTGTATGGCAATGGCGACACCGTCGATGCCGGGCTGTGCCGTCAGCGCGACCAGGCGTTGCAGCAGTCCTTGCGGGACGATCCGGTCTCTCTTGTGCTGTGGGACGTGGCCTATCGCTGTGCCGCAGCCGTCGGCGACGATGCGCTGGCCGGGCAGCGTGGGCAGGCGATGGCCGCACTGCTGAAGCAGAGTCTGGATGCCCGCCCGCTCGGCGAGGAAAACACGCCGATCCGCATCAGCACCAGTTCCGATGCATTCACGTTGATCCGTCATTCGGGCCAGCAGCTGCTGTACGCCTATTACGACGTATTCTCCAATGCGCCGCCGATGACCCTGCATGTGGCCCTGTGGGACGCGGGGGCGCAGCGCGAGCGCTGGCTGAGTTTCGACGTGACCGACAGCGTCGCGCAACTGTCCGGCGATCCCAAGCTGCGCTATCCGATTGCCCGGCAAAGCCTGGGACTGCAGTGGCTCAAGCTCGTTGCTGCGAAAGAGCCGCAATCGTATTCCGCCAGCGCACTGCGGACTTACCAACTGCATCTCAAGCCGGTTGATGCCACGGTGATCAACGGTTACCAGGACGAGTCGCGCCGTGGCAACTACCTGGGCGCGTACGCGCTGGGCTACCTGTGCCTGGCCGGGTCGGATCATGGCTGCGGCAGTCAGGCTGTCGATGCCTTGTTGCCCTGGGCCGAACACCATTCCGCGCAGTCCATGCTGTTCCTCGCCCGCGCCTACGCCACCGGCAACGGAGTAAAGGCGGATCGGGATGCAGCCATGAAGCTGCTGCTGGCGGCCGATGCGCGGCTGGGCGATGGCCGTGGTTTGCGCTGGTATGCACAGAGCCTGGTCAGCGACAAGAGGGCCAGCTCGATCGATGCGGAGGTCTGGCAGCGGTTGCAGAAGCGTGCGGCAGGCGACGACGTGCCGGCGCTTCTGCTGCTGATCGCACACCAGTGGCATGAACACACCGGTTCGCTGGATTCGGGCCAGCGTGCCGCCCTGGAACGCGCGGCCGCGGCCGGTTACCGCGAGGCACAGTATTTCTATTCGCTGGTGCTGCGTCAGCAGGGGCACGTCGCAGCGGCACAGAGCTGGTTGCACAAGGCTGCCGACGCAGGGCTGGCGGTGGCCCAGGCGGATCTGGCCGATGCCTACCGGTTCGGGCGGGGCGAGCCGCTGGACATGGTGCAGGCGCTCGGTTTGTACGGGCGTGCCGCCACGCAGGGCAATGCCGCAGCGATGAAATACCTCGGCTACTGGCACCAGTTTGTCGACACGGCGCCGGATCACCTGGTCGTGGCGGAGCGCTGGCTGCAGAGCGCCATCCTGGTGCAGGACAGGCAGGCACCGCTGAACCTGGCATATCTGTACATAATCGGTGGCCAGGGCCTGGACAGCACGCCAGCGCAGGGTCTGCAGTATTTGCGCGCGCTTGCTGCCGCTCCGGACGGCGCCGAGGCGCGTCGTCGTCTGGCCGGACTGCTGGCCGACGGCGACCATGTGCCGAAGGATTTCGTCGAGGCGCGCTCCCTGTTGACGGGCGATGCCAAAAACGGCGATGTCGCTTCACAGAGTCGTCTTGGCCTGCTGCTGACCAACACGGGCAATCCACAGCGCGATCCGGCAGAAGGATTGCGCTGGTTGCGTCAGGCCGCAGCCAGCCACGATGCCGAGGCGATGGCTGCACTGGGCAAGGTTTATGTCGACGGCGCCGGTGGGCACAAGGATCTGCCAGGCGCTTTGGCCCTGTGGCGTGAGGCGGCAGCGAAGGGCAATTTCGCCGCGATCAACGATCTGGCATGGTGGTCGTGCACGTCGCGCGACCCGGTGCTGCACAACCCTGCGCTCGGCATGAGCTACGCGCGCTCGATGGAGCTGCGTGCCGATCTTGATCCGGCTGGTCGCGATACGGTCGCTGCGTGCTATGCCGCGCAGGGACAGTTCGATCGTGCGCTGGCGATCGAGCAGCGTGCGCTGACCGACATGATCCGGATCGAGAGCGAGCAGTCGCCGAACCTGCAACGATTGCGTGACCATCTTGCGTTGTATCGACTGCGTCAGACGTCTGCCGCACCGAAGTCGGCGTGGCCGCCACCCCCGCCGCCACCACCGCCACC
>NZ_MUNV01000001.1 GCF_002001125.1 Rhodanobacter sp. B04
ACGACGCAGATCACGGATGCGGGTGCATTGACGCTGGGCACGTTGAGCACGGGCGCGCTGACGGCGATCAGCACGGGAGCGCTGAACCTGGGTAGCGGCAGCATTGGCGGCAACCTGCAGGCGACCAGCAACAACGGTGCGGTCAGCGAGAGCGGCGCACTGGCGGTGAGCGGCACGAGCAACATCAATGCGGGGACGGGCGCGATCACGCTG
>NZ_MUNV01000006.1 GCF_002001125.1 Rhodanobacter sp. B04
ATCTCGGAGCCGGCGTGCTTTAAGCTTTGCTCCCTCCCCTGCTGGCAGGGGAGGGAGCAAAGCTTAAAGCACGCCGGCTCCGAGATCGGCCGTGGTCGCGGCTTGCCGGAACAGACCGAACAGTTCACGGCCCATGCCGCTGTGCTGGGAGGACAGGTCGGCGGTGTGCGGTAAACGTGCATCCAGTTCGTGCTGTTCCATCAGGACGTCCAGACGGCCATTCAAAGCGTCCAGGCGAATCATGTCGCCGTTGCGTATCTTCGCGATATTGCCACCGGCCACCGCTTCCGGCGTCACGTGGATCGCCGCTGGCACGCGGCCGGACGCACCGGACATGCGCCCATCGGTGAGCAGCGCGATGCGGTGACCGCGGTCCTGCAGCAGCGTCAGCGTCGGGGTGAGCTTGTGCAGCTCGGGCATGCCGTTCGCCTGCGGACCCTGGAAGCGCACCACCGCCACGAAATCGCGATTCAACTCGCCACGCTTGAACGCGGCGGGCACTTCATCCTGATCCTGGAACACGATCGCCGGTGCCTCGATCACCAGCCGGTCGTCCGGCACGGAAGAGACCTTGATCACCGCACGACCAAGATTGCCCTGCAGCATGCGCAGCCCGCCGTCGGCGCGGAACGGTTCGTCGATGCCGCGCAGCACGCCGCGGTTGCCGCTTTGTTTCGACACCGGCATCCAGTGCAATGCGCCGGCCGCGTCCAGCTGCGGAATCTGCGCATAGCCGTCCATGCCGGTACCGAAGATGGTATTCACGTCGGCATGCAGCAGGCCCGCACTGAGCAGCTGGTCGATCAGGAACGCCATGCCGCCGGCGTCGTGGAACTGGTTCACGTCGGCGTAGCCATTCGGATAGACGCGCGCCAGCAGCGGGATCACGCCGGACAATGCATCGAAATCATCCCACCGCAACGCGATGCCAGCGGCGTGAGCGATCGCCACCAGATGTAGCAGGTGGTTGGTGGAGCCGCCGGTGGCGTGCAGGCCGATTACCCCATTGATGATCGCGCGCTCGTCGATGATGTGGCCAATCGGCAGGAAGTGCTCGCCCAGCGCACTGAGCGTGTTGACCCGCCGCACAACGTCGGCAGTGAGCGCATCGCGCAGCGGCGTGTCTGGTGCGGTGAAGCTGGCACCGGGCAGATGCAGGCCCATGATCTCCATCAGCATCTGGTTGGAGTTGGCGGTGCCGTAGAAGGTGCAGGTGCCGGGGGCGTGATACGACGCGGCCTCGACTTCCAGCAGCTCGGCCTTGCTCGCCTTGCCGTCGGCCCAGGCCTGGCGCACTTTCGATTTCTGTTCGTTCGGGATGCCGCTGGGCATCGGGCCGGAGGGTACGAACGCGCCGGGCAGATGACCGAAGCTCAAGGCGCCGATCAGCAGGCCCGGCACGATCTTGTCGCAGATGCCCAGGTACAGCGCGCCATCGAACATGTCGTGCGACAGCGACACCGCGGTGGCCATCGCGATCAGGTCGCGCGAGAACAGCGACAGCTGCATGCCGGGCTGGCCCTGGGTGACGCCGTCGCACATCGCCGGCACGCCACCGGCGACCTGGGCGGTGAAACCGGCGTCGCGCGCGATCTGCCGGATCAGCGCGGGATAACGCTCGTACGGCTGGTGCGCCGAAAGCATGTCGTTGTAGGCGGTGACGATCGCGAGGTTGCCGCGGCGGCCGTTGCGCAGCGCATCCTTGTCCACGCTGCCGCAGGCGGCGAAGCCGTGCGCGAGGTTGCCGCAGGACAGATGTTCGCGTTGCGGTCCAGCGCGGTCGACGGCGTCGATCCGCTTGAGGTAGGCCGCCCGTGTTTCGCGGCTCCGCTCGCGCAGGCGTTCGGTGACTTCGGCGATGACGGGATGCAACGTGCTCATGATTCAAATCCAGTAGTGAGTGGAGAGCGGTGAGAAGTGCGGGAAGGCGCAAGTGGTCGGTGCATTTCTCTCACTTCTCGCCTTCACGGGCACCAGTACACCGCCACCGGCACGCGTGGCTGGGTCAGCACCGCGCGTACCGGATAATCCTTTGCGGCATCCAGGCCCAGCCGCACATCGGCGAGCAGTTCGCGCTTGTGCTCGCCCGTCACCAGCAGGTACAGCGCGTGGGTATCGAGCAGGGTCGGCAGGCTGAGCGTGATGCGCGGCTCGCCGGCGCCCGGCGCATGCATCGGCAGCACGCGGGCATGGCCGTCGAGGTCCAGTGCCGCGGCGAGATGGTCGCCACCGGGAAAGAACGAGGCGGTGTGGCCGTCGTCGCCCATGCCCAGCACCACGGCGTCGAACGGCAACGGCAGTGCGGCGATGCGTGCGGCGGCCACGGCCAAGCCTTCTTCCGGCGTGGCCGCGCCGGTGTAGAGCGGCACGAACGTGGCGGCTGCGGCGTGGTGCTGCAAAAGCAGCGATTTCACCAGCCGCGCATTCGAGCGTTCGTCGCTGTCCGCCACCCAGCGCTCGTCGACCAGGGTGACTTGCACGTGCTGCCAGTCCAGCGCCTCGCGCGACAGTCGTGCGAAGAAATCCTTCGGCGTGCTGCCGCCGGAGACGGCCAGCGTGGCGTGGCCGCGTTCGGCCAGTGCATGGCGCAGGCGTTCGGCGATCCGCTCGGCCAGCGCCACGGCTTGCGCGTTGCCGTCGGTGAAGCTGTGCGTGGTGACGTTCAGATGGGTAGTCATGGAAGGATGGTGGCGCGCCCGCTGATCAGTGGATGCCGGCGCACTTCGCTGGGATAGGGGAGGCAAAGTTTGCAGCACGCGTCGGCATGGTCGGGTGAAGCGACAGTAAAGATCGTGGGTTATTCACTGTCTTCATTCCAGGTGCGGCCGTCGCGCTCGATCAACGCCACCGCCGCGCTGGGTCCCCAGCTGCCGGCGGCGTACGGTCGCGGCGCCTCGCCACTGGCCGACCAGGCGGCGAGGATCGGGTCGGCCCAGCGCCATGCCGCTTCCACTTCGTCGCGGCGCATGAACAAGGTGGGATTGCCGCGCACCACGTCGAGCAGCAGGCGCTCGTACGCATCCGGCTGCTGCACGCCGAAGGCCTCGGCGAAGCTCATGTCCAGCGGCACGTGGCGCAGGCGCAGCCCGCCGGGGCCGGGATGCTTGATCGTCAGCCACAGCTTCACGCCTTCGTCCGGCTGCAGGCGCAGCACCAGCCGGTTCTGCTTCAGCGTGCCGGCATCGGCATTGAAGATCGAATGCGGCACCGGCTTGAAGGTGACCACGATCTCCGAGACACGGCTCGGCAGTCGCTTGCCGGTGCGCAGGTAGAACGGCACGCCGGCCCAGCGCCAGTTGGCGATTTCCGCCTTCAGCGCGACGAAGGTTTCGGTATTGGACTTGGTGTTGCCCAGCTCGTCCGGATAGCCGGGCACGCTGGCGCCTTCGGCCACGCCGGCGCGGTACTGGCCGCGCACGGTGAGCTGGGCGGCGTTGCTGTCGTCGATCGGTTTCAGCGAGTGCAGCACCTTCAGCTTCTCGTCGCGCACGGCATCGGGTGCCAGCGATGACGGCGGCTCCATCGCCACCATGCACAGCAGCTGCAGCATGTGGTTCTGCACCATGTCGCGCAGCGCGCCGGCACGGTCGTAGTACGCGCCGCGATGGCCGACGCCAAGGGTTTCGCCGACGGTGATCTGCACGTGGTCGATGTGCCCGGCGTTCCACAGCGGCTCGAACAGGGCATTGCCGAAGCGCAACACCAGGAGGTTTTGCACCGTCTCCTTGCCGAGATAGTGATCGATGCGGAAGGTCTGCGATTCGCTGAAGACCTTGCCGACCGCGTCGTTGATCTGGTTCGCGCTGGCGAGGTCGCGGCCGATCGGCTTTTCCAGCACCACGCGCGAGGCGCCCCGGTTGAGTCCGTAATGACCGAGTCGCGCACAGATGTCGACGAACAATTCGGGTGAGGTCGACAGGTAGAACACGCGGATGTGGTCGGGCTGCGTGCCGATGAAGCCGGCGAAATCGTCCCAGCCATCGTCCTTGCGCGCGTCCAGCGGGCGATAGAACACCTGCTGCAGGAACACGTCGAGCTTTGCCGCGTCGCAGATGCTGACCAGTGCCTCGCGCAGCAGTGCACGATAACCGCTGTCGTCCAGCGCCTCGCGGGCGACGCCGACGATCCGGCTGCTGGGCGGGATCTGGCCGTCGAGGAAGCGATGGAACAGGGCCGGCAGCAGTTTGCGCACGGCGAGGTCGCCGGTGCCGCCGAAGATCACCAGGTCGAACGGTTCGACCGATTGGGAGGAAGCACTCACGCAGTTACCTCGACTCGATGCCGGATGGCGGGCAGAGAGGGCCTGGCGGCGCGTCTTGCCCGGGGTGTGGATGATCGTACCAGTGAAATACCAGATCAGCTACCGCTATGCATACGAATTCATGGAAACGGGCTGCAACAACGAATGAATCGCAAACTTGCCGGTTTGCGCAGGTGGGCTTGCGGTTAGTGGTTTGCTATTGGTATCTTTACTGGAATGGAAACCGCACTGGCCAACGAATACCGCCGGATCTGCCACGACCCGGCCACGCATCAGCCGCTGGCATACCTGCGCCTGCGCCGGGCGATCCGCAACGTGGTCGAGCATCGCGACATCGAGCCGGGCCAGGCGCTGCCCAGCGAGCGCGACCTGTCGCAGGCGCTGAAGCTGTCGCGGGTGACCGTGCGCAAGGCGATCGCCGGCCTGGTCGAGGAAGGCCTGCTGACCCAGCGCCATGGCGCCGGCACCTTCATCGCCGAACGCATCGTCAAGCCGATGTCGCGGCTGACCAGCTTCACCGAGGACCTGCGCGAGCGCGGCCTGTCGCCACGTTCGGAATTCTTCGAGCGCGGCATCGGCGAAGTGACGCCGGAAGAGTCGATGGCTTTGAACCTGTCGCCCGGTTCGCTGGTGGTGCGGCTGCACCGGGTGCGCTACGGCCAGGACGAGCCGCTGGCGATCGAGCGCAGCGTGGTGCCGGCCAGCGTGCTGCCCGATCCGATGCTGGTGCACGACTCGCTGTACGAAGCGCTGGAACATCTCAATTGCCGCCCGCGCCGCGCGCTGCAACGGTTGCGTGCGGTCTCGCTGAATGCGCAGCAGGCGCGCCTGCTGCACGTGGCGGCGGGCAGCGCCGGCTTGAACATCGAACGGCGCAGCTTCCTGGACGACGGCCGCGTGGTCGAGTTCACCTGTTCCTGGTATCGCGGCGACATCTACGACTTTGTCGCCGAACTGCAGACCGACTGAGGCCAGCTTGAACACACATGCCCGCGACACCCTGATGTACCGCGAAGCGCACGAGGCGGCCGACGTGGTCGCGCGCCAGTTCGCAGCCAACGACAATGTGGTGACGACGCTGGCGCAAGCGCTGCGCGCGCAGCCGCCGCGCTTCATCGTCACCTGCGCGCGCGGCAGCTCCGATCATGCCGCGGCGTACGCGAAGTATGTGTTCGAGACCCAGCTGGGCATCGTCACGGCGTCGGTATCGCCATCGGTGACCTCGGTCTACGCGGCTCCGCAGCAATGGGAGGGCGCGCTGTTCATCGCGATCTCGCAGTCGGGCAAGAGCCCTGACCTGGTGCGCAATGCGCAGGCGGCCAAGCTGGCCGGTGCGCGCGTGGTGGCGCTGGTGAATGTCGAGGATTCACCGCTGGCGGCGATCGCCGACACGGTGATCCCGCTGCATGCGGGGCCGGAACGCAGCGTGGCGGCGACCAAGAGCTATATCGCCGCGCTGGCGGCCGTGCTGCATCTGTGCGCACGCTGGCACGGCGACCGCGCCCTGGCGGATTCGCTGCACGCGCTGCCCGATGCCTTGCGTGCCGGCTGGGACGCCGATTGGTCGGCGTTGAGCGATGGCCTGGTCGATGCGCACAACCTGTTCGTCGTCGGTCGCGGTTTTGGCTTCGGCATCGCGCTGGAGGCGGCGCTGAAGTTCAAGGAAACCTGCGGCCTGCATGCCGAGGCGTTCAGTGCAGCCGAGGTGAAGCACGGCCCGATGGCGCTGGTCGGGCCGGATTTTCCGGTGCTGTGCTTCGCCCAGGACGACGACACGCTGGCCAGCACGCTGGCGATTGCCGACGAGTTCCGCCAGCGCGGCGCGCAGGTTTTCGTGGCCACACCGGGCATGCAGGGCGCAGGCATGCTCCCGGTGCTGGCGGGACTTCCGGCGTTGTGCACGCCACTGCTGATCATCCAGAGCTTTTATCGCGCGGCGAGCGAGCTGGCGCTGCGCCGCGGCTTCAATCCCGATGTGCCACCGCATCTGAACAAGGTGACCGAAACGGTCTGAGCAACGCCATGACCCTCGCCCTCATCAATGGCCGCGTACTCACCGCTGACGGCTGGCGCAACGATCTCGCCGTGTTGCTGGAGGGCGAGCGCATCGTCGATCTGCTGCCGCCGTCCGACCCGCGCGTAAGTCGTGCGACCCTGCACGATCTGCACGGCGCGATGTTGCTGCCGGGCTTCATCGATACCCAGGTGAACGGCGGCGGCGGCGTGCTGTTCAACGACGCGCCCACGGTGGAGACGATCCGCCGCATCGGCGCGGGGCACCGGCGTTACGGCACCACCGGCTTCCTGCCGACCCTGATCAGCGACAGTGTGGACGTGATGCGCGCCGCACTCGCCGCGGTGGAGCAGGCGCTGGCCGAAGGCGTGCCGGGCGTACTCGGCATCCATCTGGAAGGCCCGTACCTGGCGCCGGCACGCAAGGGCGTGCACGACCCGAAATTTTTCCACGCGCCGGGCAGCGAGGAGCTGACGCTGCTGTGCGCGCCGCATCGTGGCGTGCGCCTGCTCACGCTGGCGCCCGAGCGGGTGCCGCTGGCCAGCATCGGCGCACTGGCCGCGGCCGGGGTGATCGTCTGCGCCGGCCATACCGCGGCCGACTACGCGACCACGCGCGCCGCACTCGCCCGCGGCGTGCGCGGTTTCACCCACCTGTTCAACGCGATGACGCCGTTTGGCAGTCGCGAACCGGGCGTGGTCGGCGCCGCGCTGGAGGATGCCGAAAGCTGGTGCGGGTTGATCGTCGACGGCCATCACGTGCATCCGGCCAGCCTGCGCGTGGCGATCGCGGCGAAAGCACGCGGCAAGATGCTGCTGGTCACCGACGCGATGCCGCCGGTCGGTGCGGACGATCCGACCTTCGTACTCAATGGCGAAACCATCATCGCCAAGGACGGTATCTGCCAGACCGCGCAAGGCGTGCTGGCCGGCTCCGCGCTGGACATGGCCGGCGCGGTGCGCAACGCCGTGCAGCTGCTCGGCCTGCCGCTGGACGAGGCGGTGCGCATGGCCAGCACCTATCCCGCCGAGTTCCTCGGCCTCGGCGCCAGCCATGGCCGCATCGCCGCCGGCTATCAGGCCGATTTGGTGGTGCTGACCGACGACTATCGCGTGCAGCGGAGCTGGATCGGCGGGATGATGCAGGGCGAGGAGTGAGAAGTGAGAGAGAGCCAGAGCCAGAGCTCCCGCCCCACGCCTCGACACCGCTTTCTCTCACTCCTCAATCCTCTCCACTCACTCCTGCTCCATTGCCCCAATAGCCGTCCGAAGCTAAAGTGGCGCGGTTCAGGTGTCCCGAAGGCTTAGCGCCGGAGGGATGAAACGGGAAGCCGGTGCGTGGTGTTCGACAACACTGCAAGGCCGGCGCTGCCCCCGCAACGGTAAGCGAGATCCACGTACGGCGAATGCCACTGTGCCTGAGCACGGGAAGGCGCCGTTCGGGACATGCGGATCGCCGCATGTCGCTCGCAAGCCCGGAGACCGGCCCGAACGATTCCTGGTGGCTCGCGGTGGGCGAGGCCGAACCACGCGTGTGGCGACCATGCCTGCCCGTCGTTCCGTCTCTTTCCTGCGTCTGCCGCCAGCTCATTGAAACCATGAGCCGTGCGCGGGTGCGCGGCCGAGGAACGACCTTGAACAAGACCTTGCTGGCAGCGGCACTCCTGAGCTGCATGACGGTTGCCCACGCAGCCGACCAGAACGACACGACCGCCCAGAACAATGCGACGACGTTTGATCCGGTGATCGTCACCGCCACGCGCACCGCGATCACCGTGAACGATGCGCTGTCGTCGGTCAGCGTGATCACCCGCGCCGACATCGAGCGGCTGCAGCCGGTGTCGGTGCTCGATCTGCTGACCGGCCTGCCGGGCGTGAACTTCACCCAGAGCGGCGGCCTCGGCCAGCAGAGCTCGCTGTTCCTGCGCGGCACCAATTCCACCCATACGCTGGTGCTGATCGACGGCGTGCGGATCGGTTCGGCGACCGCGGGGCTGGCCTCGCTGGAGCAGATTCCGGTGGAGCAGATCGAGCGCATCGAGATCGTGCGCGGTCCGCGCTCGAGCCTGTACGGCGCCGACGCGATCGGCGGCGTGATCCAGATCTTTACCCGCCATGGCCAGGCCGACGGCGGCATCACGCCGTCGCTGAGCATGACAGCCGGCAGCAACGGCCTGTTCGGCAGCCAGGCCGGCCTGTCCGGCGGCGACCAGCATGCCTGGTACAACGTCAGCCTGGGTGGCGAGTACACCAGCGGCTTTCCCGGCTGCAAATTCGGTGCGGCCGAGGCCAATGGCGGTAACGGCGCCGGCTGCTACGTCGACGACCTGCGCGATGACGCCTACCGCAACTGGAACGGCTCGGCGAACGCCGGTTACCGCTGGGACAACGGCACCGAGCTGGCCTTCACCTGGCTGCGCAGCAAGAACGACGTGGAATATGCTGGCAGCCCGTACGGCGGCAACGACGCCGTCAACGAGCAGCGCGTGGCTGGCGTGCGCTTGAGCTTCTCGCCGCTGGACATCTGGAAGGTCACGTTGAATGCGGGGCAGAGCAAGGACCTCGCCACCACCTATTACCAGGGCACCTATTACGGCACTTGGTACCCGTTCGCGCAGACGGGCTACTCGAATTCACGGCGCGACCAGTACTCGTGGCAGAACGACATCGCGTTGGCTTCGAACCAGCTGCTGACGGTCGGCGTGGATTACCAGCAGGAGCATGTCGACAGCAGCACCGGCTATCTGGCCGACCACCGCAACGACTCCGGCACCTATGTGCAGTACCAGGGCACGTTCGGTCGCAACGAGTTGCAGGCGTCCGTGCGGCATGACGACAACTCGCAGTACGGCGGCCACGATACCGGCGCACTGGCCTGGGGCTACAATTTCGACCACGACCTGCGCCTGATGGCCAGCTACGGTACGGCCTTCCACGCGCCGACCTTCAACGACTTGTACTACCCGCCGTACTACGGCATCCCGTCGGCCAATCCCAATCTCAAGCCGGAGAAGTCGCGCAGCGGCGAACTGGGCCTGAGCCAGAAGCTCGGCATCTGGAACTGGGCGGTGAATGCCTACCAGACCGACATCGACGACCTGATCCTGCTCGACCCCAGCCAGAACTACGTGCCGTTCAATGTCAGCAAGGCACGCATCCGTGGCCTGGAAGGCCAGCTCGGCGCGAACCTGGATGGCTGGCAGGTGCAAGGTTATCTGACCCTGCAGCAACCGAAGGACGACGGCGGCGCTGCCGATGCCAACAGCGGCAACCTGCTGCCGCGTCGCCCGGAGCGCACCGCGCGCATCGACATCGACCGTCGCTTCGGCGACTTCGGCGTCGGCACCACCTGGTATGTCGCCGGCAGGAGCTACGACGATGCCGCCAATGTGAATCGCCTCGGCGGCTACAGCACGCTGGCGCTGCGGGCCAGCTGGCATTTCACGGCCGACTGGCAGGTCGAGGCCAAGCTCGCCAATGCGTTCGATAAGGAGTACGAGACCGTTTACTACTACAACCAGCCCGGGCGTACCTGGTACCTGACCCTGCGTTACAGCCCGTCCACGCACTGAGTGGTTGCATGAACCGCCGGCATGGAAGCCGGCGGTGTCGATGCATGGAGTGAAGGGGGAGGCTGCATGGGCCGGGCGGCACGTATAGGGGAAGCCGCACCCATGCCTTCCGACAGGGTGTGGACTTCAGGCACATACGCCGGGACCCGACTGCTGGCATAAAGCCGGCATGATCGAGATACCATTCCCCGTTGTGGCCAGCACGCTGCCTCCGGCAAGGCTTTATGGCTGCCACATTTCGCCGCCATGCTGGCCGGCCATGGACGCGCCGTGAATATCTTCGCACCCCTGATCCGCCGTCCGGCGGGGACCTCGCTGCTGGCGCTGGGCCTGACCCTGGCCGGCATCTGCGCCTATCTGCTGCTGGGCGTGGCCGCGTTGCCGTCGCTGGATTTCCCGGGCGTCTACGTGGTGGCCAACCAGCCGGGCGCCAGTGCGCAGACCATGGCCAACACCGTGCTGGCGCCGCTGGAGCGTCATCTCGGGCAGATCCCCGGCATCGACGACATGTACGGCAACGCCACCGAGGGTGCCGCTTCGGTGAGCGTGCGCTTCAACTTCTCGCGTACCGCGGACAGCGCGGCGCGCGACGTGCAGGCGGCGATCAATGCCGCCGCGGTCGACCTGCCGTCGGGCATGCCGTCGCCGCCGCAGTACTTCAAGTTCGACACTTCGCAGATCCCGATCGTGTTCATCACGCTCACTTCGAGCGGGTTGCCGCAGGACAAGCTGTACGACCTCGCCGATACCTTGCTCAAGCCCGCGGTCGCGCAGATCGACGGCGTGGCGCAGGTGCAGGTATTCGGTGGCACGCCGCATGCGGTGCGCATCGAACTGGACAACAACGCGCTGGCGGCGAAGGGACTCACCTCGAACGACGTCGCCAATGCGCTGCGTGCAGCCAACGTCACCTCGCCGCAGGGGGCGCTGAGCGATGGTCACACGCAGATGACGGTGACCGCCAGCGATGGCCTGCAGGAGCCGGCCGAATTCGCCCGCCTGCTGATTTCGGTGAAGAACGGCACGCCGGTACGGCTGTCCGACGTGGCCAAGGTCTACAGCGGCGAGCAGGACGAATACCAGGCGGCATGGTTCAACCAGGAGCACACGGTCGGCCTGCAGATCACCAAGCGACCGGAAGCCAACGCGGTAGCCACGGTGGAGGCGATCCGCGCGCGACTGCCGCAGCTGCGGGCTTCGCTGCCTTCCAACATCACCCTCACGCCGGTGTTCGACCTCACCCAGACCACCAAGTCGGCGCTGCACGAGGTGAAGGTGGCGCTGCTGATCTCGATCGTGATGGTGGTGCTGGTGATGCTGGTGTTCCTGCGCCGGCTGCGACCGACCATGATCGCCACCTTGAGCGTACCGCTGTCGCTGGCCGGTGCGTTCGTGGTGATGTGGGCGCTCGGTTATACGCTCAACACCTTGTCGCTGGTGGCGCTGGTGCTATGCATCGGCTTCGTGGTGGACGATGCGATCGTGGTGATCGAGAACATCGTGCGCCACATGGAACATGGCATGTCGCCGATGCAGGCGGCGCTGACCGGCGTGGGCGAGATCGGTTTCACGGTGATCTCGATCACGCTGTCGCTGGTGGCGGTGTTCGCGCCGCTGCTGTTCGGCAACAACATGTTGATCATGTTGTTGCGCGAGTTCTCGGTGACGCTGACCGCGGCGGTGGTGATCTCCGCGCTGGTCTCGCTCACGCTCACCCCGGCGCTGTGCGCCTATCTGCTCAAGCACGAACCGGCCAACCCGCCGCCGCCGGGCCGGCTGGAACGCGCGGTGGAGCGTTTCGATCGCGGTATGCTGCGCATGTACGAGCGTGCGCTGGACTGGGCGATGCGGCACCGGCGGATCATGCGCTGGCAGCCTTTGATCCTGCTGATCGTCACCGTTCTGCTCGGCATGGCGGTGGTGAAGACCGCAGGCGGTACCTTCATGCCGGAAGAGGACACCGGGCAGTTGCAGGTGGAGATCAGTGCGGATGCCAACATCTCGCCGGCGCAGCTGACCGAGCGCACCCAGTCTGTGATGAAGATCATGCTGGCCGATCCGGCCGTGCTCGACCAGCTGACCATGCTCGGTGGCAACGACGCCGGTGGCGCGGTAGGCAATACGGCGCAGATGTTTGTCGACCTGAAGCCTCGCGGCAGCGGCCCGGGCGAGCGGCCGGAGAACATCAAGAAAGTCATCGAGCGGCTGTCCAAACAGTACGACAAGCTGGCCGACGTGAAGGTTTCGGTCAGTGCCTCGCAGTTCCTCGGCGGTGGCGGCAGCGGCGACAAGGGCGGCCAGTACGAATTCCAGCTGGTCGACAGCAACGGCGGCGACCTGCAGCCGTCGGCGCTGAAGATGGTGCGCCAGATGCGCACGATGAAGGAATTCCGCGACGTCAGCAGCAACTTCGACCAGGTCGGCAAGCAGCAACTGCTGAAGGTGAATCGCGAGGCAGCCAGCCGCCTGCAGGTCAGCATGGGTGCCGTGGATACGGCGCTGTACAACTCGTTCGGGCAACGCCAGGTCTCGACGATCTATTCGGACATCAACCAGTACTTCGTGGTGCTCACCACCGGCTCGGCCGACAGCGTCAGCCCGGAGGGCCTGCTGAATTTGCGCGTGCGCAACAACCAGGGGCTGATGATTCCGCTGTCTGCGTTGGCGCACATCGAACCCAACAGCACGCCGCTGCGCATCCGCCATCACAACCAGATGGAAGCGGCCACGATCACCTACAACCTCGCCAAGGACGTGCCGCAGGACAGCGGCATCAAGCTGGTCGAGCAGGCCGCCTATGCGGCCGGGCTGCCGGCCGGCATCCGGGTCGATTTCACCGGCCAGAACCAGCGCCTGCAGCAGGCCCAGTCCAACGGCATGGTGCTGCTGATCGGCTCGATCATCGCGATGTACATCGTGCTCGGCATCCTCTACGAGAGCCTCGGTCATCCGCTGACGATTCTTTCCACCCTGCCGGCGGCCGGTGCCGGCGCGTTCCTGGCGATGCTGGTGACGCAGACGCAGCTCTCGCTGATGGCGATCATCGCGATCCTGATGCTGATCGGCATCGTCAAGAAGAATGCGATCCTGATGGTCGACTTTGCCCTGGTCGGCGAACGCGAGCGCGGGCTGCCTGCGCCCGAGGCGATCCGCGAGGCCGCGCTGGTGCGCTTCCGCCCGATCACCATGACCACGCTGGTGGCGATGGGGGCGGCGCTGCCGCTGGCGATCGGTTTCGGCATCGGCTCGGAAATGCGCCAACCGCTCGGCATCGCGATCGTCGGCGGCCTGCTGGTGTCGCAGCTGTTGACCCTGCTCAGCACGCCGGCGATCTACCTGTGGAACCACGACCGCAAGATCCGCAAGGCGGCGCGGCGCGAGCGCCGCGCCGAGAAGCGCCGGCTGAAGGCGCTGCCGGCGACATGAGCGGCGCAGTCAGTCGGGCATGACGAGAGTGGAGAGGGCGGGGCCTTTCAGGCACATTTGCAGGTACGCCGCCGCAGGCATGAAGCCGGCATGACCCGAATGCCGACCATTGTCGTTACCCTGTCGTCCACCGCGGGCATGCCTGACCATGGCGACTCACCGTTATGCTTGCGGGCCAGGGAAGCGCCATGAATATCTTTGCACCACTGATCCGCCGCCCCGCCGGCACCTCGCTGCTCGCCATCGGCCTGATGCTGGCCGGGATGTGGGCATACCTGCTGCTGGGCGTGGCGGCGTTCCCGTCGATCGAGTTTCCCGGCGTGGCGGTGTTTGCGCAGATGCCCGGCGCCAGCGCGCAGACCATGGCGACCACCGTGGTGGCGCCGCTGGAACGGCATCTGGGACGGATCGCCGGGGTCAAGCAGATGTTCTCCAGCGCCAGCGAGGGCGGCGCGCAGATCCAGGTTCTGTTCGACACCAGCCGCAAAGTCGACGCCGCAGCGCGCGACGTGCAGGCAGCGATCAATGCCGCCTCCGCCGACCTGCCGTCGGGCCTGCCCAGCCCGCCCAGCTACATCAAGTTCGACACCTCGCAGATTCCGGTGCTGCTGGTCTCGCTGACCTCCACCAGCCTGCCGCCGGACAAGCTGTACGACCTCACCGACACCTTGCTGAAGCCGGCGGTGGCGCAGATTCCAGGGGTGGCGCAGGTGACCGTGTCCGGCGGTGCGCCGCACGCGGTGCGCATCGCGTTGAACGCCGCGGCGCTAGCCAACAAGGGCATCACCGCGAACGACGTGGCGAACGCCTTGCGCGCGGCCAATGTCACCTCGCCGCAGGGCACGCTCAGCAACGGCGTCTCGCAGATGACGGTGACCGCCAGCGATTCGCTGCATACCGCGCAGGAGTTCGCGCAGCTGGTGATCGCCAGCCACAACGACATTCCGGTGAGACTGTCCGATGTGGCCACGATCAGCAGCGGCCAGCAGGACCAGTATGCGGCGGCGTGGTTCAACGGCACCCGTGCGGTGACGATGCAGATCAGCAAGCGGCCGGAGGCGAACGCGGTGGCCACAGTGGAGGCGATCCGCGCCGCGCTGCCGACGTTCCACAACCTGCTGCCGGCTGACGTGCAGATCGTGCCGATCTTCGACCTCACGCCGACCACCGAGTCCGCGCTGCACGAGGTGGAGGTCGCGTTGTTGATGAGCATCGTGATGGTGGCGCTGGTGATGCTGGTGTTCCTGCGCCGGCTGCGGCCCACCGTGATCGCCATGTTCAGCGTGCCGCTGTCGCTGGCCGGCGCCTTCGTGCTGATGTGGCTGCTCGGCTTCACCCTCAACATCTTCTCGCTGGTGGCGCTGGTGTTGTGCGTGGGCTTCGTGGTGGACGACGCGATCGTGGTGATCGAGAACATCGTGCGCCACATGGAGCGGGGCATGGCGCCATTGCAGGCGGCGCTCACCGGCGTGCAGGAGATCGGCTTCACGGTGATCTCGATCACGCTGTCGCTGATCGCGGTGTTCGGCCCGATGGTGTTCGGCGACAACATCTTCACCACGCTGATGCGCGAGTTCGCGGTGACCCTGATCGCCACCATCGTGATCTCGGCGCTGGTCTCGCTCACGCTTACGCCGGCGCTGTGCGGCAGCTGGCTGCTGCACGAGCCGCAGGGCGCTGTGCGCGCACCGGGCCGGCTGGAGCGCATGGCGGAGCGTTTCGACAACGGCATGCTGCGCATCTACGAGCGCGGGCTGGATTGGGCGATGCACCATCGCCGCGTCATGCGCTGGCAGCCACCGATCCTGCTGGTGCTGACCGTGCTGCTGGCGGTGGTGGTGGCCATGGTTGCCGGCGGCGGCCTGATGCCGAAGGAGGACACCGGCCTGCTGCGCGCAGTGATCGTCGCCGACGCCAATATTTCGCCGACCCAGCTGGCCCGCCGCACGCAGGCGATGGCCACGGTGTTGCAGGCCGATCCGGCGGTGCTCGACGTCTCCACCATCCTGGGCGGCGGCAACAACAACAGCACGGTGACCAACCGCTCGATCCTGTTCGTCGATCTCAAGCCGCTCGGCGATGGCCCCGGCGACCGCCACGATTCGGCGCAGGCGGTGGTCGACCGGCTGGCCAAGTACTACAAGACGGTGACCGACCTCAACGTGTCGCTCACCGCGGTGCAGTTCATCCAGGGCGGTGGCCCCGGCGACAGCAGCCAGGGCCAGTACGCGTTCCAGCTCAGCAGCAACGACGGCACGCCGCTGCAGCAACCCACGCTGCAGCTGGCGCGGGTCATGCGCGGCATGAAGCAGTTCCGTGACGTCAGCACCAGCTTCGACAGCGTCGGCAAGCAGCAGATGCTGCAGGTGGATCGCGACGTCGCCGCGCGCCTCGACGTCAGCATCGGCCAGGTCGATTCGGCGCTGTACGACGCGTTCGGCCAGAACCAGGTGTCGACGATCTATTCGGACATCAACCAGTACCGCGTGGTGCTCACCGCCGACAATGCCGACGCGCTGAGCCCGGCCACCCTGCTCAACACCTACGTGCGCAGTTCGACCGGCAAGATGATTCCGCTGTCCGCGCTGGCGCGGATCCAGCCCGGCATCGCCCCGGTCACCGTCAGCCATTACAACCAGCTCGAATCGGCCTCGATCAACTACAACCTGGACAAAGGCGTCAGCCAGGCGGACGGCCTCAAGCTGGTCGACCAGGCGATGTTTGCCGCCCACCTGCCGCCGGGCGTGCAGAAGCAGTACACCGGCGACAACCAGAACCTGATGGATGCGTTGAGCAATGCGCTGATCATGCTGCTGGCGGTGATCCTGGTGATGTACGTGGTGCTGGGCATCCTCTACGAGAGCCTGATCCATCCGCTGACGATTCTTTCCACCTTGCCGGCCGCAGGCATGGGCGCGTTCCTGGCGATGCTGGTCACGCACACCCAGCTCACCCTGATGTCGGTGATCGCGGTGCTGATGCTGATCGGCATCGTCAAGAAAAACGCGATCCTGATGGTCGACTTCGCCCTGGTCGCCGAACGCGAGCACGGCCGCACGCCGCCGGAGGCGATCCGCGAAGCCGCGCTGGTGCGCTTCCGCCCGATCACCATGACCACCCTGGTGGCGATGGGCGCGGCGCTGCCGCTGGCGATCGGTTTCGGCTACGGCTCGGAGATGCGCCAGCCGCTCGGCATCGCCATCCTCGGTGGCCTGTTCGTGTCGCAGCTGCTGACCCTGCTCAGCACGCCGGCGATCTACCTGTGGCAGCACGACCGCCGCGAACGCAAGGCGAAGCGCCAGCAGCTGCGCGCCGAGATCCGGCGCCAGCGCCTGCTGCAACAGCAGATGCCGGCATTGCCGAAATAGCGGCTTCCCGCAGTCCGCGCAGGGATAAGGATGGTCTGAAGGACTCGCCATCCCGGTTCTTGCCCCCTGTTCGGGGTTCGCCGGGATGACGAGCAAAATGTATTCAGGCCATCCCTGGCAACCGCGGTCTCTCTAGATCATTGATCGGATGCATGGCTGAGCAGTCATCATCTTCACGCCTCGGCCGGTCGTGCCGCACCGATGCTGCGCAGCGCCGGGCTGGTCATGCAGCCGAGCGCGATCGCGCTCAGCGTCAGTCCCGCACCGACGAACAGCGCCGGCAGCGAGATCACCTTCAGCAGGCTGCCGGCGATCGCCGCCGACAGCGGCCCGAGGCCCATGAAGGTGAACATCAGCACGCTCATCGTGCGGCCCATCATCTCCGGCGCCACCCGGCGCTGGATCCAGCTGACGATGGCGATCTGCGCGATGCCGCCCAGCATGCCGGTGGCGGCCAGCAGCGCGGCACCGCCCACGGTCGAGTGATCCAGCGCCAGCGTGGCCAGCACCAGTCCGACGAGGCTGTCGATGCCCAGCACCATCAGGCCCAGCCGGCCGCGTACCAGCTTGCTGGCGAAGCCGGACAGCGCGCTGCCCAGCAGCATGCCGACACCGTTCGCGGTCATCAGGATGCCCAGCGAGGCTGCGCCCAGATCCAGCCGGGTATCGGCCAGCACCGGCAGGCCGACCTGGATCGGGCCGCCCACGAACACCGACACCACCGCCGCATACAGGATGAAGGCGCGCAACGGCAGGTCGGCCCAGATGGTGCGGATGCCGCTGGCGACATTGCCCAGCACGCTGCCGACCGGTGCCTTCGGGTGATGGTCGCTGTGGATGCGCACCAGCATCAGCGAGCCGAGCGAGAACAGGAAGCTCACCGCATCCACGCCGAAGGCCAGCCCGAGTCCGCTGGCGTCGGCGACGACCTGCCGCTGTCCCGCATGCGCACCGGTGCCGATCACCAGGCCGGCCAGCACCGGGCCGACGATCATGCTCAGCTGGCGCATGCCCATGAACAGCGCATTGGCCGGCTGCAGCTGCGTCGGCTCCACCAACTGCGGCAGGATCGCCGAACCCGCCGGATAGGCAAACGCGGTGGACAGGCCGATGCCCAACGCGATCACGTAGATCATCCACATGTGGATGGCCCCGGCCAGCACCAGCAGCGCCAGCAGGCTGACCAGCAGGGCGTTGACCGCGCGTCCGGCAAGCAGCACCCGTCGCGGCGACATGCGATCCACCACCGCGCCGCCGATCAGCATGAACACCGCACGCGGCAGCGCGATCGCCGCCAGCACCAGGCCCAGCGCGGCCGGGTCGCCGGTGAGCTTCAGCACCAGCCACGGCAACGCCACCAGGGTGAACTGGTCGCCGATCGCCGAGATCGTGCTGCCGCCGAACAGCAGGGTGAAATTGTGGTTGGCGAACAGCGAGCTGCGCGGAGTGGGCTGCATCGGGAAGTCCTGGGGCGCCGCTGCTTATCGGCGCTGTCGTGGAGGGACGTACTTGGAAACGGCGTTGCATGGTAGCTGGGCGAAGCGGTCAGCGACCACCGCGGGACGACCTTGGCCATGCATGAACGCATGCGACGAGGCTTTGACAACAAACGAGGATGGCGCGAGGACTGATGAAGGCCTGAAAGCCCAAGACAAGGGCATCAAGCGCGTGGCGTTGACGGGAAGTCTGTTGCGGCGTTTTCAGGCCGCAGGGAGCGCACTGATCATCACGTAGTACCCGTCGGGATCGCGCAAGGCGAATTCTTCGGTGCCCGTGCTTGGATTCAGGTGAGGCTCCTCTTCCAGCGCTGAAGCCAGAGCACGTGCCCGCGGCAGCGCCGCGGCAAAATCATCGACGCGGAAGAACAGAAGCAGTCCGTTTCCGGGCGGCGAGCGGTCAGGGCTGGTCAAGGGTGGGTGCCCGTGGGCCCCCCACTGGTGCAGGCAAAGCAGGACCGTCCCATCCGTGTCGAGGATTTGCCCGAAGTAGTCGTGGGCGGGACGTGTTGCCGGTTGGCCAAACAGCGACTGATACCACGCGAAGCTGCGCGCAACGTCGGCGACTCCGATGATTGTCCATGTGCGTTTCATTGCCTGTTCCTGCGGCCTAATGCTGGAGTTAAGCTGCGCCGGAGGCGTCCGCCTTGAACGAATTGTTACGCTTAGCCGGTTTCTGCATTAAAGCAAGAAGGCTTGACTTGATGAAGGTTGGGTACGGCTTTTGGATCACCATTCTCGTGCGTGATCAAGACCCCGCAGACTAGCCCGGATTTGCGAAAACTCACCAGATAGTGCTCTTTCGCGGCTGGGATGAAGGACTCTGTGATGCTGCAGCTTTTTGTCTCCGTAAACCCTGGTGCGCCTGACTGATAGATATAACTGACAACAGCGGTACGTCCAGCCGGCATCAATCTAGCAACTCCGTCATGAGGATCCCCCTTACCCTGAATTGCCTTAGTCGTGAAGGTGGCTAAGCGGGTTCCGGAATCACTTGGCGCGCAGCCATCGTTCTTGAAGCTTTGAACAAGAATCCAGTCCCCGTGATCTATCCCACTTGCGGAGAACGTGACAGTTGCCACCGGTCCGGTCGTTGGTTCTACGTAGTGCGAGGCGCAGCCGGTAAGAAAAGCGGCGACCGCAAGAAGTAACATTCCTTTCATGTTGCCCCCGACGCTTGATGGAACCTAACGCTGGAGTTAAGCGGCGGCGGAGCCGTCCGCCTTGAACGACTGGTTAGGGCGGCTGCCCCGAAAGAACGAGCCAGTTTTTGCACTAAGGAGCGCCCACGCGTTGATAGCAATTTCTAAGGTATTGCGTATGACATTAGCCCAGAGCTTCGGTGCAGCCTCGGCCGGCAGTGATGCTCCGGATGAAACGAGAAGAGCCAAGCTTTGAAAGCCAAGAATGCCAAAAAATATTAACGCGGCAGCCAACATGAGCCAACGAGCGAATTGAAGGCGGAGCAATGCAAGTACAGAAGCGACGATGAGGAGGCCGGCGGTGCCAAGGGCAAGCAACGTTGTTGAGAGTCCTGGCCTCATGCTCTCGGGAATATTTGGGTTCGAGCTGAGCAGAAGAAACGCAACAGCTGCAACGCTGATGGCCGCAACGAGAATATTCATGATTGCCGCAACCCAAAGTCTTTTAGGACGCGGAAGTTCCGTGACAGTCATTGTCTGATGAGCCCTAACGCTGGAGTTAAGCGGCGGCGAAGCCGTCCGCCTTGAACGATCAGTTAGCTGGGAACTGCCACGTTCGACCATAGCACCACGATACGTTGGTTGTTACGGCGTTTTTTTGAGGTTTGAACTGCCACAGCTGAAACGCAGCAGACAACGGAGCTACTAGAGATTTTGGCAAAGGCGTAAGTGCCGTGGCTACTGCAATGGAGCCTTGGCGGTCGATGATAAGTTCGAAAATGACCATTCTTGGAAGGTCATTTGATGCACGGCTCGACAGGACTGGCTGAATGACGCGAGTAAGAATTGCGGTGGACTTGCTGGGGGCCTGGTTCCAGTGCGGACGCCAGTAAACAGACGTCAAACCGTGTGCGTCTCCTACTTCAGTTGGAGACAGCTCCTTTTCGTCTGGGCAGAGCGGCGCACTCGTTGCCCCCGAGGTAGCCAACGCTGAAGAGATAAGTAGGCCTGCCAATATGCTCATAGAAGCTAACGCTTATTAGACCCCGCATCGGGGCATGTGCACGGATGTTGGGCTGCCCTGCAATAAGCCGTCAAGCGGGAAGTCGATGCGTGCGACAAGGGGTTGTGAGTGATGCGCCGAAGATTGCCGAGTTGCATGTCGCACGGATCGAGGCGCCAGGTCTTATCTGCCCGAAACAGCAATACGCACCCGTCCAACTGGGCCAGAAGTCATGGGTGCGCTGGCGGGTCGGCTTGCTATGGTTGACCTTTCACCTGAAGGGAAGAAGGGGATGACCATGCGTCTGCGTCCGGCCGCCTTGCTGGCCTCGATCACCTTGTTCACGGCGGCGCTGGCGCCGCCGCTGGCTGCCGCCGAACTGGAGATACCGCCGATCCAGTACCACCAGCGTACCTTGCCGAACGGCCTGCAGGTGATCAGCGTTGAGGATCACGCCAGCCCGAACGTGGCGGTGCAGATGTGGTACCACGTCGGCTCGAAGGACGATCCGCAGGGGCGCTCCGGCTTCGCGCATCTGTTCGAACACCTGATGTTCAAGAGCACGAAGCACATGCATGCCGAACAGATGGACCGGCTCACCGAGGATGTCGGTGGCGAGAACAACGCGTCCACCGGTGATGACGTCACCAACTACTTCGAGGTGGTGCCGAGCAATTATCTGCAGACCCTGCTGTGGGCCGAGGCCGAGCGGCTGTCCAATCTCAACGTGGACGAACCGAACTTCAAATCCGAGCGCGCGGTGGTGGAGGAGGAATACCGCCAGAGCGTGCTGGCCAACCCGTACGGCAAGCTGTTCAACGCGATCGACCCGTACTCGTACACGGTGCACCCGTACAAGCGCCCGACCATCGGCAGCATCGAGGAGCTGGAGGCGGCCTCGCTGCAGAACGTGATTGATTTCCACGGCACCTTCTATCGGCCGGACAACGCGACCCTGATCGTCAGTGGCGATTTCGATCCGAAGCAACTCGATGCCTGGGTCGACGCGTATTTCGGTGGCATCGCGAAGCCGGCCACGCCGGTGCCGCAGGTCACCGTACAGGAGCCGGCGCGCAAGAAGAACCAGCATTACACCGTCACCAGCGAGACCGCGCCGCTGCCCGCGGTGGCGATGACCTGGCTGATTCCGCCGGCATCCGACAGCACGGACCTGATTCCGCTGCAGATTGCCGCCGCGCTGCTGTCGCAGGGCGATTCGTCGCGGCTGTACCAGTCATTGGTGTATCGCCATCAGGTTGCCCAGCAGGTGGGTGCCGATGCGGATGGCCGGGTCGGGCCGGGCTTGTTCACCGCATACGCCATTCTCGCCAGCGGGCATTGGCCGGCCGAGGCGACCAAGCTGCTGAACGAGGAAATCGTCTGGCTGGCGACCCAGCCGATTCCTGCCGCCGAACTCGACAAGGTGAAGACGCAGCTGCTGACCCGCGAGTTGCTGCAGCGACAGACCGCGCAAGGCGTCGCGTTCGCGCTGGGTCAGGCCAGCCTGATCAATGGCGGCGTCGAGCACGTCAACACCGATCTGGCCGCGCTGCAGAAAGTCACCGAGGCCGACGTGCATCGCGTGCTGCAGAAGTACGTCACCGGCGCGCACAGCGTCACCATCGATTACCTGCCGCAGGCCGCCACGGCCGCGCCGGCCACCGGCAAGGGAGCAGCGCAATGAACCGTCCGATGAAGATGTTGCGTCTGGCTGCCCTGACGGTGGCCCTGTTCGCCGCCACCCATGCGCTGGCGACTTCGCCGATCGCACCGGCTTTCCCGACCGAGCCGCCGGCACCCGGCCCGGCTCCCACGCTGACCGTGCCCACGCCGTCCGTGCAGGTTCTGGCGAACGGCCTGCAGGTCGTCAGTGTACGCCGCGCCGGCCTGCCGCTGGTCACCGCGCAGCTGGTGTTGCGCAGTGGCGGCGAGATGGATCCACCGCAGTTGGCCGGCCTGGCCGACCTCACCGCGAACCTGCTGAGCAAGGGCGCCGCCGGCAAGAGCGCACCGCAGATCGCCGGCGCCGCCGAGGCACTGGGTGGTTCGCTGGCCGCCGCGGCGGGGTGGGATGAAAGCGGGGTCGGCATCACGGTGACCACGCCGAAACTGCCGCAGGCGCTGGGCCTGCTGGCCGAGGTGGTACGTCAGCCGGATTTCAGCGCGGACGAACTCAAACGCGCGCAGGCGCAGGCGATCGACGATCTGCATCTGTCGCTGAGCCGGCCGACCGCGCTGGCTTCGCTCGCCGCCGGTCGCGGCGTGTTCGGCGAGGGTGCCTACGGACATTCGCGCAGCGGCACGCCGGCCTCGCTCGCGCGGATCAGCCGTGCCGACGTGCAGCAGCTGCATGACCGGCTGTACCGGCCGGACAACGCGATCCTGGTGCTCACCGGCGACATTACCCCGGCGCAGGCGCAGCAGCTGGCGCAGACCAGCTTCGGCGACTGGCAGAAGCCGGCCACGCCGCTGCCGGTGCGGCCGGCCGGCACCCGTGCCAGCCATGTGCCGGCGATCCTGCTGATCGATCAGCACGGCGCCGGTCAGGCCGGCGTGGTCGCCGCCCATGCCGCGCCGCCGCGCAACGACGCCGACTACTACGTCGGCACGGTGGCCAACGCGGTACTGGGTGGTTCGTACTCGGCGCGTCTGAACGAGGAGATCCGCATCAAGCGCGGGCTGTCCTACGGCGCCAGCAGCCGGTTGCAGTCGCTCGGCGATGCCGGCATGTGGCTGGCATCGGCGCAGACCAAGAACCCGTCGGCGCCGCAGGTGGTGGATCTGATGCTGGGCGAGTTCAACCGCCTCGGCACGACCAGGGTCGATGTGCAGGAACTGGCCGCGCGCAAGGCGACCCTGATCGGCAGCTACGGACGCAGCCTGGAGACCACGGCCGGACTGGCCGGGCAGGTCGGCGACCTGGCGGTCTATGGCGTGAAGCTGGACGAGATCGGCAAGTACATCGCGCAGGTGCAGGCCGTCACGCCGAAGCAGATCGAGGCGTACGCGCACAAGCATCTGGATGCCGCCGGCAGCAAGGTGGTGGTGGTCGGCGACGCGGCGCAGTTCGGCGACGCGATCCGCAAGGCGCATCCGAAGGCGGTGTTGTTGTCATCGACCGCGCTCGACCTGGACAGCCCCAGCCTGCAGCCGGGGGCTGCGCCGGCGGCGACCGGCAAGCACTAGCCGCATATCGTCTCCGGGGATCGCCGGGAATTCTTGGCGATCCCCTATGATGGGCGACTCATCGCGGTCCAGCCGGTCTATTGAGGGGCGAGCCTTTTGTTTGTCCATGTCGAAACACGCCGCCGCCCACGCTGGCACTGGGCCACCTTGCTGGTGGTCACCCTCTGCGTGGTGTGTTTTGTCGCGTTGGCGCTGACCCCGGCGCCGCAGCGGATTTCGTTGCTGCTGGAATGGGGCACCGTACCGGCGAACATCTTCAATCCGCATGAGGCCTTGTTGCCGCAGTTGGCCGATCCCGCCTTGCTGCGACTGTTCACGGCCTTGTTCATCCATGTGACCTGGCTGCATCTGCTGAGCAACCTGCTGTTTCTCGCCATCTTCGGCTTGCCGGGCGAGCGCGCGCTGGGCTCGTTGCGGTTTCTGTTGCTGTTCGTGCTCGGCGGGATCGTGGCCAACCTGATCGGCGCCTTGTCGCTGGCGGGCGTGCGCCTGCCGATCATCGGCTGCAGCGGCGCGGTGTCGGCAGTGGTCGGCACCTACGTGGCACTGTTTCCGCGCGCCAAGCTGGGGCTGGTGTTGCCGCTGGGGCTGTATCTGGAATTCGTGCGGGTACCGGCCTTTCTGCTGATCGGTATCTGGGTATTGCTGCAGCTGCTTTTCAGCTATGCCGGACCGAGCTACGGCGCCTATGTGTGGTGGGCGCATATCGGCGGCTTTCTGTTCGGCGTGGTGTTTGCCCTGTTCTCACGCGACGCGATCGCCCGCCGCCTGCGCGGCTAGCGCAGGCGCGTCACGCTGCGGCGTGGCTCCAGCCATGCCGGCGGGCGAATTGGCGTAGTAGCCGGCGGGCGATCGGCGTGGCCGCGACGTTGCCGAAAGCCTGCCGCGGATCCGCCCCTTCGCGCTGCATGTCGGCATGCTTGCGCTTGATGTAGGCACGCATCACATCGGCATTGAACTCCGGGTGGAATTGCGTGCTGATCGCGTGCGGCCCATGCCGCAGCAACTGGTGCGGGTCGCGCACGGAGCGGGCCAGCACGGTGGAGTGGCGCGGCAGTTCGAGCACGCTCTGTTCGTGGGTGGTGTGCGCACGGAAGCTGGCCGGTAGGGTGCTGGCCAGCGGATCGCTCGCGGCCTCGTCCAGCAGTTCGATCGGTTGGGTGCCGATCTCGCGACCGCCGGGCAGGTAGTCGACGTGCCCGCCCAGCGCATGCGCCATCAGCTGGTGGCCGTAGCAGACGCCGAACAGCGGCAGTTCTGCATCCATCGCGTTGCGGATCCAGCCGGCGGCGCGTTCGCTCCATGCCAGGCGTTCGGTGACCATCGCCGCCGAGCCGGTAATCATGGCGCCGGCCACTTCGTGCGGCGGCGGCAGGGCTTCACCCGCGGCGACATCGACCACGCTGATCTGGCGGGGCAGCAATTGCGCACCGAGGCGGAACCAATGGGGGAAATCGCCATGCCGGCCGCGGATATTGTCCGGCGCGCGGCCGGTTCGGATGATCAGTACAGGTTTCATGCAGGACAGGGTCGGGTACGCAATGGACATCTTTACGGCGGGGTATCGTCGAAGGCCTCGATCGGCGGCAGGACGGTGAGGATTTCCTGCACGGTGGTCAGGCCGGCGGCCACCTGGTCGGCGGCGGAGATGCGCAAGGGGCGCATGCCTTCGGACAGCGCGGCCTGGCCGAAGCTGCCCAGGTCGAGCTCGGCCGAGATGAGCCCGCGCAAGCGCGGCGAGAGCTTCATCATCTCGTAGATGCCGGTACGACCCATGAAGCCGGTATTGCGGCATTCCAGGCAGCCGACCGGCTCGAACACCTTGTCCGGCACCGGTATCGACCAGCCGTGGGTAAGGACCAGCCACGCCTGCGGGTCCTGCGCGGTTTCCCGCTTGCAGTGCGGACACAGCGTGCGCACCAGTCGCTGCGCGACCACGCCGGTGAGGGTGGACTGGATCAGGTAATGCGGCACGCCCAGATCGAGCAGGCGGGTGACCGCGTTGGGGGCGTCGTTGGTGTGCAGGGTGGACAGCACCAGGTGGCCGGTCAGCGACGCCTGCACCGCCATCTGCGCGGTTTCCAGGTCGCGGATCTCGCCGACCATGATGATGTCCGGGTCCTGGCGCAGCAGCGTGCGCACGCCGGCGGCAAAGTCCAGATCGATCGCGGCATGCACCTGCATCTGGTTGAATTCCGGCGAGACCATTTCGATCGGGTCTTCCACCGTGCACACGTTCAACTCCGGTGTCGCCAGGTGCTTCAGCGTCGAATACAGCGTGGTGGTCTTGCCCGAGCCGGTCGGGCCGGTGACCAGCACGACGCCGTGCGGGCGCTCCACCATGGTGCGCCAGTTCGCATCCTCGCTTGGCGAGAAACCGAGCTGGGCGAAGTCCTTCACCACCAGGTCGGGGTCGAAGATGCGCATCACCACCTTCTCGCCGAACGCGGTGGGCATGTTGGAGATGCGCAGCTCCACCTCGCGGCCGCCGGATGAGCGGGTCTTGATGCGGCCATCCTGCGGCCGGCGTTTCTCGGCCACGTCCATGCGCGCGAGGATCTTGATGCGCGCCGTCACCGCCGTCATCACCGGCGACGGCAGCTCGAATACCTTGTGCATGATGCCGTCGATGCGGAAGCGGATATGCCCGGTTTCGCGGCGTGGCTCCAGGTGGATGTCCGAGGCGCGCTGCTCAAATGCATATTGCAGCAGCCAGTCGACGATGTGCACCACGTGGCGGTCGTCGGCGCCGATCTCGCCGCTTTTGCCCAGCTCGACCAGCTGCTCGAAGTTGAGGATTGCCGAGGCGTTGTTGTCGTTGGCCTTGGCATCCCTGGCCAGCTGGATCGAGCGCTGGACGCCGTAGAACTCCTGCAGATAACGGTTGATGTCGATCGGGCTGGATACCACGCGCCGCACGTCACGCCGCAGCATCTGCGCCAGATCGCCGGCCCAGCCCGCATCGAACGGTTCGCAGGTGGCGAACGTCACCTCGCCGGTGGCGACCGCCACCGGCAGGATCCGGTGGCGCTGCGCATAGGCATGGCTTACCACCTGGGTCGCCGAGGCGACGTTGATCTTCATCGGATCGATTTTCAGGTACGGCAGGCCGGCGTGATTGGCCAGCCATTCGGTCAGCGCCTCCAGTTTCAGCGGCCGGCCCGGCTCGCGTTGATTCGCCAGCTTGGCGTTGGCGATCAGCACCAGCGGATGCAATTCCACCGTGCTGCGTCCGGCGCGCGCACCCATGCGCACCTGCTTGGCGTCGTCGGCCAGCAGGTAGCCGTCGACCACCAGCGCGGCCAGCAGATCGTCCAGCTCCAGTCGGCCGCGACGGCCAAGCAGAGATGCGATTTGCGGTGATGCGGCCATCCTGATGTAACCCTCGTGGTGCTTTTTGCCGGCCGGAGCCCAGTGGGAAAGCAAGCTGCCGCTATACTAACGCGCTTTACCCACGGTCACGGAAAGCCATGTCCGCGCGCACCTTTCAGGATGTGATCCAGACCCTCAACCGCTATTGGGCGGCGCAGGGTTGTGTGTTGCTGCAGCCGCTCGATACCGAGGTCGGCGCAGGTACATTCCACCCCGCCACCTTCCTGCGCGCGCTCGGTCCGGAGCCGTGGGCGGCGGCTTATGTGCAGCCTTCGCGCCGGCCCACCGACGGCCGCTACGGCGAGAACCCGAACCGCCTGCAGCATTACTACCAGTACCAGGTGGTGATGAAGCCGAACCCGGAAAACATCCTCGATCTGTACATCGGTTCGCTGAAGGAACTCGGCCTCGATCCGCTGGTGCACGACCTGCGCTTCGTCGAGGACAACTGGGAGTCGCCCACGCTCGGTGCCTGGGGCCTCGGCTGGGAAGTCTGGTTGAACGGCATGGAAGTGACCCAGTTCACCTACTTCCAGCAGGCTGGCGGCCTGGAGTGCCGTCCGGTGACCGGCGAAATCACCTATGGTCTGGAACGGCTGGCGATGTACCTGCAGAACGTGGACAACGTCTACGACCTGGTCTGGACCGATGGCCCGCGCGGCACCGTCACTTACGGCGACGTGTTCCACCAGAACGAGGTGGAGCAGAGCACCTACAACTTCGAGCATGCCAATGTGGCCGATCTGCTGTACTGGTTCGACGCGTGCGAGGCGACCGCGAACCGGCTGATCGCCGCGAACCTGCCGTTGCCGGCCTACGAGCAGGTGATGAAGGCCAGCCACACGTTCAACTTGCTCGATGCGCGCCGTGCGATCAGCGTCACCGAGCGCCAGCGCTACATCCTGCGCGTGCGCACGCTGTCGCGCAGCGTCGCCGAAACCTATGTGGCACAGCGCGAGAAACTCGGTTTCCCGGGCCTCAAGCAAGTGAAGGAGCTGGCCCATGGCTGAGCACAAGCCGCTGTTGATCGAACTGGGTACCGAGGAACTGCCGCCCAAGGCGCTGGATGAACTTGCCGCTGCATTTCTGCGCGGCATCTGCGACGGGTTGGGCAAGCGCGGCATCGACGCCGCGCTGGATCAGGCGAAGGCCTACGCCACGCCACGTCGCCTGGCCGCGCATATTCCCGCGGTCGCGCAGGCGCAGCCGGAGCAGACGATCGAACGGCGCGGCCCCGCGATGAACGCCGCGCTGGATGCCGAGGGCCAGCCGTCCAAGGCGCTGCTCGGCTTCGCCCAGTCGTGCGGGGTCGGCGTCGAGCAGTTGGAAAAACTCGAAACCGACAAGGGTGCGTGGTTCGTGTTCCGTGCGGTGAAGCCGGGTCAACCGGTGGCCGTCCTGTTGCCGGAAATCCTCGAGGAGGCGCTGAAGGACCTGCCGATTCCGCGGCCGATGCGCTGGGCCGATCACGACTACAGCTTCGTGCGCCCGGTCCACTGGCTGGTGATCCTGCACGGTGCCGAGATCGTCGATGGCGGCGTGCTGGGCTTGACCAGCGGTCGCAAATCGCGTGGCCATCGCTTCATGCATCCGCAGCCAATGCACGTGGCCGATGCCGACAGCTGGCTGGACGCGATGCGCGCTTCCAGTGTGCTGGCCGATCCGCAGGAGCGGCGCCAGCGCATCCGTGCGCAGGTTGAACAGGTCGCCGGGCAGACCGGCGGTGTGCCGCGACTGGATGCTGCGTTGCTGGACGAGTTGGCCAATCTCACCGAGTGGCCGGTCGCGATTGCCTGCACGTTCGAGCGCGAATTCCTCGGCGTGCCGCCGGAGGCGCTGGTGACCACCATGGTGGCGAACCAGAAGTTCGTGCCGGTGTTCGACGCCGCGGGCAAGCTCACCGAACACTTCATCGGCATCGCGAACATCGACAGCAAGGATCCCGCCGAAATCCGCAAGGGCTACGAGCGGGTGATCCGCCCGCGCTTCGCCGATGCCAAGTTCTTCTGGGACGAAGACCTGAAGACGCCGCTGGCCGGTTATCAGGAGCAGCTCAAGAGCGTCACCTACCAGCAGGCGCTGGGCAGCCTGTGGGACAAGAGTGTGCGCGTGGCCGAACTGGCGCGCGTGATCGCGAACCGGGTCGGCGTCGATGCCGGCGCCGCAACTCGCGCCGCTTCGTTGAGCAAGTGCGACCTGTTGACCCGCATGGTCGGCGAGTTCCCCGAGTTGCAGGGCGTGATGGGGCGCTACTACGCCGGCCATCACGGTGAATCGGCCGAAGTGGCCGAGGCGCTGGACAGCTATTACCAGCCGCGCTACGCCGGCGATGCGATCGCCGCTGGCCAGCTTGGCCAGGTGCTGGCGGTGGCCGAACGGTTGGATACGCTGGCCGGCATCTTCGCCGTCGGCATGAAGCCGAGCGGCAACAAGGATCCGTTCGCGCTGCGCCGTGCTGCACTCGGCCTTGCGCGCACGCTGATCGAGGGCGCTCTGGAGCTCGATCTGCGCGGCAGTTTCGTCGAGGCGCTGGAACTGCTGCCCGAGGGTGCCTTGGCCGCCGGCTTGAAACCGGGCAAGGACGGCAAGCCGCCGGTCCTGCATGCCGGCGAGCGCCGGGCGATCCTGCTCGACGAGCTGTACGACTTCGTGCTCGATCGCCTGCGCGGCTACTACGCCGAACAGGGTTTCGACAACGCGCAATTCGAGGCCGTACTGGCGGTGCAGCCGCGCAGCCTGGCCGACTTCGACCGGCGTCTGCGTGCGGTGGCCGAGTTTGGTCGCCGTCCGGAAGCCGCCAGCTTGGCGGCGGCCAACAAGCGTGTCGCCAATATCCTGCGCAAGCAGGCCGAGGAAGCCGGTGCGCCGGCGATCGGCCGTGAGGTCGATCCGGCGCATTTCGAGGCGGATGCGGAACGTGAGCTGGCCGTCGCCCTTGCTGCCGCGAAACAGGACACCGCCGGCGCCCTGGCCGCCGGCGACTACACCGCCGTGCTGGCGCGCTTGTCGCAGTTGCAGGCGCCGGTGGATGCGTTCTTCGACAGCGTGCTGGTGAATGCCGACGATCCGGCGGTGCGCGCCAACCGGCTGGCCCTGCTCGGCCAGCTGAAGGCGCAGTTCGGCGCGATCGCCGATATCGCCCTGCTTTGAGTAAGAGCCATAAAAAAGCGCGGCAGCCTGTGGCTGCCGCGCTTTTTATGGTTAGTGCGCTGCGGCGAGAATCAGGCCGAGGCGCGGCGCTCCTGGCGAATGCGTTCCTCAAGCCGGTGATTGAACGTCACCATGGCAAGCGGATCCACATGCGAGCCGCCGGGACCGAGGATTTCGTACAGCTGGGTCAGCAGGTCGGTGTTGTCCGACAGGGAAAGCTGGCTGCCGGCCAGGCTCAGCTCCGACTGCAGGATGCGCATGGCGGTGTTCAGGCGCTGGGCGTCGACACCCGAAACCTCGGCATGTCCACCCTGATGGTTGATGCCCAGCCGGCCGCGTGGACGATGGGAAGCCACGCTTTCCGAGTTGTACTGGTCATCCTGGATGGGTACGTTCGGATCCATCTGCAGGGTGCCTTCGCCCGCGACCAGCCACACCAGCGAAATGCCCAGTGTGCGGGCCAGCGTGACGCAGCGCGCTCGTGACGGATCGGTGTTGCCGTCGCGCCAGCTGCGCACCACGCCTTCCGAGAATCCGCACATTCTGGCGATCTCGGTAGCGCTACCCACGCGCTGGATCAGCAGCTTAATGCGATCCGAGAAGGTTCCCGTGGTCGAGGGGATCGTGTTTTTTTGCGCGTTCATCGGCTTTGGCCAGTGCGATGATGGAAGGAGAGCTGGCATATCCTAATACCGAATGCCAGCGGAATTCTGAAGATTGAATAAAGTTGCGAAGTGTTACGCCCGCAAATTACCGCAGAAACCGCAATAACGTGTCGTTATATGGCAATAAGTTACGAAAAATCCCGTGTTGTGGGCGTGAAGGCAGCTGTCCCGGGTGCCGTACTTCGATGCGGCTGCCGCGCAAAAGTTTCATGGCCAATCTGCGCCGTCCCACCACGACCTTGCGGGCTCCCGCGGTCAGGCGCAGGTTGCCCCCTGCGCTTCAGATTGCGAATGGGATCATCGGGAAACGCGGATTTCCGCGACGTCCGTGCCATCGCTGCTCGTGATTGGGCGGTACCTTGAGCGGTGTCGATGCCAGCGTCCAGGCGGAACGAGTGGTTTCGATCCGGTAGGCCCGGATGCCGGCCCGGCCTGCGTTGTGCGCAAGACTTTCCCATGGCCATAATCCATCGGACGATGGGGCCAGGCGGGCCGACCCGGATCTTCCTCCACAAGGGAAATGCATGAGCCAGTTCGCACTGCTGGGCAAGCGGCGCTTCGCACCGTTCTTCTGGACCCAGGCACTCGGCGCGTTCAACGACAGTGCATTCCGCAACGCGATGGTCATGCTGGCCGCGTTCCAGATGGGGCTGCCGGAGCGGCAGGTGTCGCTGTACACCAATTTGGCACCGGCGCTGTTCATCCTGCCGTACTTCCTGTTCTCGGCCACCGCAGGGCAATTGGCCGAGAAATTCGAGAAGACGCGGATCATCCGCTACGTGAAGCTGTTCGAGATCGCGGCGATGCTGCTGGCGGCCTGGGGTTTCCACACCCACCATCTGCTGCTGTTGCTGATCGTGCTGTTCATGATGGGCGTGCACTCGACCGTGTTCGGGCCGATCAAGTACGCGATCCTGCCGCAGGCGTTGAAGCCTGCCGAGCTGGTCGGCGGCAACGGCATGGTCGAGATGGGCACCCAGCTGGCGATCCTGATCGGCATGATCGCGGGCAATGCGTTGATGCTGCTGGCCGGGGTGGGACCGCTGGCTTCGGCGGCGCTGACCATCGCGGTGGCGCTGACCGGCTATGGCGCGAGCCGTGCGATTCCGCCCGCACCGGCGACGGCACCGGAGCTGAAATTCAACTGGAACCCGGTGAGCGAAACAGTGCGCGTGCTCGGCATCACGCGCAGCGATCGCGCGGTGTTCAATGCCGTGCTGGGCATCTCATGGTTCTGGTTCTTCGGCACCGTGCTGGTGGCGCAACTGCCGATCTACACCAAGTTCAACCTTGGCGGCGACGGCTCGGTGAGCACGCTGGTGCTTACCCTGTTCTCGCTGGGCACCGGCGTGGGCTCGCTGATGTGCGAGAAGATGTCGGGCCGGCGGGTGGAGATCGGGCTGGTACCGCTGGGTGCGTTCGGGCTTACCGCCTTCGGCATCGACCTGTATTTCGCGCGGCCGGGTGCGGCGGTGCTGCAAGGCCTGGACTGGCAGGCTTTCCTGCATGCGGCGGGCAGCTGGCGCATCGTGCTGGATCTCACGGCAATCGGCGTTTTCGCCGGTTTCTACGTGGTGCCGCTGTTCGCCTTCGTGCAGGCGCGTGCGCCGCGGGAAAAGTTGTCGCGGATCATCGCCGGCAACAACATCATCAATGCGTTGCTGATCGTGATCGCTTCGCTTTTCGGGCTGACGTTGGGCCGCCTGGGCATGAGTGCGGCGGAGATCTTCGCAGTCGATGCCCTGCTCAATGTGGCGGTGGCCGTCTACATCTTCACCCTGGTGCCCGAATTCCTGATGCGTTTCATCACCTGGGTTCTGGTGAACACGCTGTACCGGGTGCGCGCCGACGGCGTGCAGCACATTCCCGAAGAGGGCGCCGCCCTGCTGGTGTGCAACCACGTCAGCTTCATGGATCCGCTGCTGCTGATGGCGAACCTGCGGCGACCGGCGCGCTTCGTGATGTATTACAGGATCTTCAACATTCCGCTGCTGAGCTTTGTGTTCCGCACCGCCAAGGCGATCCCGATCGCGGGCCACAAGGAAGATCCGGCTGTTCTGCAGCAGGCCTACGACGCGATCGACGAGGCGCTGGCAGATGGCGAGGTGGTGTGCATCTTTCCGGAGGGCGGATTGACTGCCGATGGCGAGATCGCAACCTTCCGCCCGGGTGTGGAAAAGATCCTGGCGCGGCGCCCGGTGCCGGTGGTGCCCATGGCACTGCGCGGGTTGTGGGGCAGCGTGTGGAGTCGCCGCGATACGATGCTGCGCCGGGCACGCCTGCCGAGGCGCTTCCGTGCACGCGTGGAGCTGGTGGTCGATACGCCGGCGGCACCGCAACAGGTCAGCGCGGTGACGCTGGAGGCGCGGGTACGCGAATTGCGAGGAACCCTCGCCTAGCTCTGTCACGCTGAGCGAGGGCAGGTTCGCCGGTCGATGCTGTCGGTGCGATGTTCAATTCACCCAGGCGCCGAGCACGATCAGCGCCACCACGCTCAGCCATGCCAGCAGCGCGCGCAACAAGGCACCCCGCAGGCGCACCAGCTCGACCAGCGGGTCGCTGTGTTCCTCGGCGTAGCCGTCGCCGGCCTCGATATCGATCAACACGTCGGCCTGTGCCGCTGCACCGAGAAAGCCCGGACCAGCGCTGTACCAGCTGGTCGCTGCCGCTTGGCTGTGCCAGCGCTTCCAGGCGCCGATCACGGCTTCCCAGTGGCCGACCACGGCCAGCGTGAAGGTCAGCAGCTGCGCCGCCGGCCAATCCATCGCGTTGGCGGCGTAGCGGGCCGCAGTGCGGCTGCCGGAGTCGAGTCGCAGCGAATCATCGCGGCCCAGCGTTTGTGCCAGGCGATACAGCAGGGCGCCGACCGGGCCAAGCAGGAAGAACCACAGCAGCACGCCAAAGCGCCGCCTCAGTGCCGCATAGGCGATGGCAACGCCCAGGGCGGCGGCGTTCCAGGCGATGGTCTCGCCCTCCTCGCTGAGGTTCTGCGCCGCGGCTTCACGACTCGCGCCATCGGGCGCCTTCAGGATCGCTTCCAGGTCCGCCTCGAATTCGCGCGGGCCGAAACAGTACAGAAGTACGGCCAGCGAGAACAGCAGTTGCAGCAGGTCGCCCAGCAACAGATGGCCGAGCAGCCATGACAGCAGCGCGCACAGCACCGCCGGTACCAGTAGCGCTAGCAGCACGCGGCCGCTGCCGCTGGTGTCCGCCAGTTGTGCCACCCAGCGGCGGAACAGCCCGTCGCCACGCCAGCGGGCCAGCTGCGGCATCACATGCAGCAGGCCGAGGACGATGAGGGCGACAAGCAGACGGATGGCCATGACAGTGCGGACTCGCGGACAGTAGCGGCATTGTATGCGAGGGACCGGCTACTTCGCAGGTGAAGCAAGCCGATACGTGTGCGGGGAGTCCTGGTGCGTTGGAGCGCCTCAGTTGCCGAATATCGCCTGATGGGCGATGGCATCGATCGTGGCATCGGCCGGCGCATGTTCGAGATGCGCCCCGCAGCCCTCCACCTCGAGTACGTGATCGATCATTTCAGGCGTGAACTGGTGGGCGCTGCTCTGCAGCTGGAATTGCTCGTTCGTGCACTGACTGGTTTTGACAAGCACGTGCACGACTCCCTTGATGCTGGAATGGACCCGAAGCTGGATGCCACCGATCCGTGGCGTGGCGAGGCCCGGGATGTGATCGGCCTTCGTTCGCTGCGCATTTTGTAGCGCCGACTGGAAATCGCCGGCCTGGTAGCCGCGCTGCGGATCGCCGGTCATCGACGGTGCCGTCATGATCAAGGTTGCAGCTGTCGTGGCCGGCGGGTTCGTCGAGCGCATGACGGTGGCGGGAGTGAGTGTGGACGATGCGAGCGGCGGTCGCGCGGGTTTCGTCTTGGTTGGCAGCCGTATTGCGGCAGGAGCAGGTGAAGCGCGGACGAGTTTCGGCAACCGGTCGAAGCGGAGCCTGAGCACGTGCCCATCTTGCTGGCGTGCCACAGGCGCGTCGCGCCGCCACGAGGGATGCAGCACCAGCAGCAGGATGCCGAGATGGCCGGCGAATACGCTGCCGAGAATGGCGCCACGTCGCGCGGCGTCATGCCATGTCGGTGCACCGGATTGATGCACCCTGTGCGGGCGCCGTGTTCCATCAAGCTGACCGCACCCGCGTTCCATCGCCGACCCCAGTGATGTGCAGGGGCTATGACAGGCTGGCCACGCTCAAGTTCGCCGATGAATGGCTGCGGTGGCGACGCTCGTCCGGGTCAGCGCGAATCGCCGCCGGCAACCAGCGCGTCCAGATCGAGCCCGGCACGTTCCTGCAACCAGTGCGCCAGCAACTGGTACGATACCGACAGGGCGGTTGACGGCACGAAGCTGCCGTCGGCAATGCCATCGACGACCTGCTGCGGAGTGAACCAGCGCGCGTCCTCCAGTTCGTGGTCGCGCATGATGATCTGTCGCGACCGCGCGGTGGCGATGAAGCCGACCATCAGCGACGCGGGCATCGGCCACGGCTGCGAAGAGTGGTAGTGCACCTCGTCGACGATGACGCCGGACTCTTCGGCCACTTCGCGACGCACCGCGTCCTCCAACGATTCGCCCGGCTCGACGAAACCGGCCAGCGTGGAATAGCGGCCAGGTGGCCAACTGGCCTGGCGACCGAGCAGGCAGGCGCCTTCGTGTTCGACCAGCATGATCACGGCGGCATCGGTGCGCGGGAAATGCAGGTGGCCGCACTCCGGATTCGTGCACTGCCCGCGATGGCCGGCGGCGACCAGTTGCAACGGGAAGCCGCAACGCGTGCAGTAGCGCGTCTCGCGCTGCCAGTGCGACAGACCCTTGGCGTAGGCGAACAACCCGGCTTCAGGTGCTGGCAGCAGCAGCCCGGCGGCACGCAGACTTGCGCGGCGCGCGTCGAGTGCGGTTTCCAGTGCCGTGATGCGTGCCGCGTCGTCCAGCAGCAGCAGGAAGTGCGGGTGTTCACCGGCGATGCCCAGAAGACTGGCCGGCAAGTCGTCGAGCCAGCGTTCGCGCTCGCTGATCTCAAGCCAGCGCAGCCTCTCGTGATCGCATTGCAGGAATGCCTCGCCAGCCCCGTCCAGCAACAGATAACGGGCCTGGGCGGAGCGTGCCTGTTCGGCAATCCACGCGGAGTCGTCACGCCGTTCGGCGACCCGGTCGAGCACCAGGCTGAGTCCTGCGAAGGTATTGGGAGGCGGCAGCTTGGCCCGGTCCATCGGACGGCCTTTCAGGTGGAGAACGAGGAGCCGCAGCCGCAGGTGGTCTTGGCGTTCGGGTTGCTGATCACGAACTGCGCGCCGCTTAGATTCTCGGCGTAGTCGATCTGCGCGCCGGTGAGGTACTGCAACGAGAGCGGATCGCATAGCAGGGTCACGCCCTCGCGCTCGACTGCAAAGTCGTCCTCGGCCTGCGCCTCGTCGAAAGTGAAGCCGTACTGGAAACCCGAGCAGCCGCCGCCGCTGATGTACACGCGCAGCTTCAGCGCCGGATTGCCTTCTTCGGCAATCAGTTCGTGCACCTTGTGCGCGGCCGCCGCGGTGAACACCAGCGGTGCGCCGCTGCTGCGGTAATCGGGGATCGAGAGCGGAGTTTCCATGGCGTTCAAATGGGGGCGTTGCCGGTTGATGCAAGCATACCGCGTCAGGCCGGCACGGCGTCGTCGAGCATGTCGGCGGCCGCAGCTCCCGGGGCCGGCAGTTCGCGCGGAGTGTCTTCGGTCTGGCGCGAGATGCGTCCGTTGACCTGCGCGCCGGCGGCCATTTCCAGCGTGTGATAGCGCAGGTCGCCGTCGATGCGCGCCTGCGCCGCCAGTTCGAGGCGGGCGCTGATGTGGACATCGCCGGTGACGTGGCCGTTGATCACCGCCTGCGGCACGCGGATCTCGCCCTGCACCTGGCCGGACTCGCTGAGCGTCAGCATCGCATCCTCGCCTTCGGCGAACACGGTGCCCTCGATGCGGCCATCCAGATGCAGTGCGCCACTGAAGCGCAGGTCGCCGCGGATCACGGTGCCGCGGGCGATCAGGCTGGTCTCATGGCTGCTGTTGCTGCGTTCGTTGCGCTTACGGTTGAGCATCTTGATCCCCTTGGGCTGTCGTTACATTGCCGCTCAGCGCGGCGCCCCAGGCAACGGTACGGTCAACCGCTTCGCCGCTGCTGGGTTGAATGAGAAGGTGCAGTCGCGTCGGGCGGAAATCCGCCGGCAGCACGAAGGTGCCGTGCAGCTGCTGGAAATAGACGAAACGGAACGGCAGGCCGTCCTTCTGCGCGGCATCGCCGAGTGCCGGCCAGTCGAGCGTCACCACCTTGTCGCCGCGCAGGCCTTCCACGCTGATGGTGGCGTTGCCGACGGTTTCCTCGTCGCGCTTCGCGTTCTGGGTCAGGCTGAGGGTGAGGTTCCAGCCGTGCGAACCGGTGATCGGTTGCAGTTTCACTTCCTGCAGTTTCAGGCCGGCCCGTTGGGCGTCGCCACCGACCAGCCTCGAATAGAAGCCCAGGTCGGCGCGCAGGCCACTGAGTTCTTCCTCGCGCTGGGCCAGGGTGCCGCGCAGGGAACGGGTGGCGACGTCATTGACCTGGGCCGCGCGCTGCAGGTTCGCGAGCTCCTGCTTGAGATCGTTGATCTGGGTGTTCAACGCGCGCTGCTGGCGCTGGTCGCTGGCCACCGGGCTCGCATGCCGGGACAACAGGCCAACCAGCAGCCCGGTCAACAACAGGCTGGCCAGCCATGCGCCGCCCAGCCACAGCCGACGCTTGCTGTTGCCGGCATCATCATGCCGGCGCACGACGAAGCGCGGTGGGGGGCGTGAAGCCATGCGGCCGTTCCGGAGTAAAACGGAGGATATAGCCCTGCCGCGATGAAAGCGTCAAGGAACCGGTGCACGCTTCGGTGCGCCGGCTGGCCGGATCAGTTCTGCATCTTGCTCTGCAGGTAACGTTCGGCGCCAATGTCCTTGATCAGGCTGAACTGGGTTTCCAGCCAATCGATGTGTTCTTCCTCGTCGTGCAGGATGTCCTTGAACAGGTCGCGGCTGATGTAGTCGGCGATGCCCTCGCTGTGCGCGATCGCGGCGCGCAGGTCGACCACGGCGGCCAGTTCCAGATCCAGGTCGCCTTGCAGCGATTCCAGCACGTTCTCGCCGATGCGCAACTTGCCCAGGTGCTGCAGATTGGGCAGGCCGTCGAGGAACAGGATGCGCTCGATCAGGTGATCGGCATGCTTCATCTCCTCGATCGATTCCTTGTACTCGTGCTCGGCCAGCTCGGTGTAGCCCCAGTCCTTGAGCATGCGGTAGTGCAGGAAATACTGGTTGATCGCCGTCAGTTCGTTGTAGAGCACCTTGTTGAGGAACTCGATGACCTTGGCATCACCTTTCATGGGGGCTCTCCGGCGGCTGACTTGGGCGGACACTATACAAACACCGTGCGCACGGTGACGAAATGCGAATGGCAACGGTTTGCCCGCGCACCGCCTGTGCGAAGGGTGCGCAGCATGCGTTTCGGAGGGGTGATTCAGGCGGTGAGGATGGGTAGCCGGCCGAGTACCTGTTCGACTGCCTTGTCCAGCGTGGCGCGGGCTTCCTGCTCGCAGCAGCCGCAGCAATCCGAGCAGCCGGTACGCGCCTGCAATTCGGCAAAGGTATGCACGCCATCGGCCGCTTCGCGGCGGATGTCATGGTCGGTCACGGCATTGCACATGCAGATGTACATGGCGCGTATAAGAACGCGAATGCGAATGATTGTCAACAATCAGCCGACGCCCGACGCCACCCGTTCAGGCGGCTTCACGGCCATCGCGCGGCCGTGGTGGCGGGCTGTCGCTATTGTCCTGTGGCGGCAGGCTGCCGAGTTCGACGCCGAACAGGCCTTCGACCAACGGCGCAAAGTGACGCAACGCGCGTTCGTAAACCTGCCGCTTGAAGTTGACCACATGTGCCGCCGGGTACCAGAAATCCACCCAGCGCCAGATATCGAACTCCGGTTTGTCGCAGGCGTCCAGCTTCAGCTCTTCCTCGCTGGCGACCAGCTTGAGCAGGAACCACACCTGCTTCTGGCCGATGCAGGTGGGTCGCTGGTGATGGCGTACATAACGGCTGGGCAGGCGGTAGCGCAGCCAGCCATGCGTGGCACTGAGCACTTCCACGTGATGCGGCGCCAGCCCGGTCTCCTCTTCCAGTTCGCGGTACATGGCTTCCAGCGGGGTTTCGTCCGAGCGCATGCCGCCCTGCGGAAACTGCCAGCCGTCACGATTGACCCGGCGTGCCCAGAACAGCTGCCCGGCCGCATTGAGCAGCACGATGCCCACGTTCGGACGGTAGCCATCAACATCAATCATGTCGCCTCCTGGAGTGGGTCGGCATGATTTTCGCCGGCATCGCCGCACCCAGTCCTGCACACGATTCAACCATAGCGCGCAAAGCGCCGGCAAGCCTCGGGCTTGAACGTGGCGGTCGACGCGACTACACTGCCGCGCCCCGCACAGGATCACTTTGATCCCGGTGTTCCGGGACTTTCTTTAAGGCTATGTAGCTCAGCTGGTTAGAGCACAGCACTCATAATGCTGGGGTCGGTGGTTCGAGTCCACCCATAGCCACCAAACATCGATTCCGGATCAAAAGCCCGCATCGAGAGCAAAAACCCCGCATGATCGCGGGGTTTTTTGTGCCCGTCTGACGGCGAAGCGTAGATGCGCGCCGTTGCCGCGCATCTGATGAACCCCAGGTCACCGCAACGTCGTCACAGCTCTTCTCAGACAGCGGCGTCCTTGAGCTTCTTCAGCGCACGTACCTTGATCTTCACGCTGGCCGGCTTGGCCGCGAATACCTGCTCAAGCTTGGTGAACGGGTTGATGCCCTTGCGCTTCGGCTTGGCCGGCACGTTGACGGCGGTGATCTTCAACAGGCCAGGCAGCATGAACGAGCCGGCGCCCTTCTTGTGGACGGATCCGGTGACGGCGCCTTCCAGCGCAGCGAGCACGGCGCGCACGTCCTTGGCCACCACGCCGCTCGCTTCGGCGAGATGCGCCACCAGTCCCGACTTGCTCAGGACTTCCTTGATCGGTTTGGGAGCTGCCGGCTTGGCGGCGGCTTTCGGGGCAGCCTTCTTCACGGCCTGTTTCGGGGTCTTTGCCATTACGTTTCCCTGCGCATTGTCGGTGGATGGGATGCCGGAGCCTCGCCCGGCAAGCGGAATGTAGGGCAAATCTGCAATGCGGCCAACAGCCGCAGCGTCATCCGTTGCCGACGAAGCGTGCACCATGTGCCTCGTGCATACATGGGGCGGCTGTGAAAGGAGGTCTCGCCATTGGCGGAAGCGACTGCGGAGCCGGGCCGGTGACCCTTGTCTTGCCGCGGTGTTGGCAATGCGTGGCTGTACAATGCCGCCATGAACATATTCAAGGTTTTCACGCTGGAGGCGGCGCACCGGTTGCCTAACGTGCCTGCCGGGCACAAGTGCGCACGGCTGCATGGGCATTCGTTTCGCGTCGAGATCCATGTGGCGGGCGAGCCTGATCCGAAGTTGGGCTGGGTAATGGACTTCGCCGACCTTAAGGCGGCTTTTGCCCCGCTCTATGACCAGCTCGACCATCACTATCTCAACGACATCGAAGGGCTGGAGAACCCGACCAGCGAGGTGCTGGCGCGCTGGATCGGGCAACGCCTGCTACCGCGCCTGCCTGGGCTGGACAAAGTGGTGGTGCATGAGACCTGTACCTCGGGTGCGAGCTGCGGCCGGAACGACTTTTGACGCAATGCGATATTTGGCAATTAGTCATAAAGTACCGGTTTGCATGAATTTTCTATGACTTGATTCGATTGCGACGAAAAATATATTGCATTGCACAAAAAGTGCTGCTAGAGTGCGTCCCACTACCCCATCCTCAGTGAGGACAACACCATGACTCAGCAATTCAATACCCAGCTTTTCGCTTTCACCAAGCAGTTCACCGACAGCGCCTTCAAGGCACAGTCGCTGGCACTGAAAGGTCTGGAGACGGTCGCCGAGCTGCAGCTCAAGGCGTTCGAGGAGCAGGCCAAGGTCTCCGCCGAGTTCGTTGCCGAAGCGCTGGAAACCCGCGACATCAACAGCCTGCGTGGTCTGTGGGAGAAGGGCGCCAGCCTGAACCGCGACAACGCCGAGCGTACCGTGGCGGTCTCGCAGGAAATCCTGGCCGTGACCCAGAAGACCGCCGAGTCGCTGAATGCGCTCGTGCAGGAGCAGCGTCAGGCTGCGAACGACGCCGTGACCGCGCCGGTCGCTGCCACCAAGAAGGCGGCTGCCAAGTAATTCAGCAGCACCATCGCGGTCTCCGCGAAAACAAGGCCGAACCTGGTGTTCGGCCTTGTTTTGTGTGGACGTCGTAAAATTTTGTGGCGATGGCAGGTCACTCCGGGGCTTGCTGTCAGGCACGGGACGAGATGCCACAGGTCGCACGGCTTGTCGCTGCAATCGGCGCACTGATATACTTTTACGGATTGGATCGTGGCCCGTAGCTGTATCGGTGCCGCCTGGTGGAAACCGCGCGGGGACGTTACGTGCTCAACAGTCTTGCTTCCGGTCGACGTCTCGCCTTGCGCATCATGTGGCTGCAGCTTGCTGTGGCGTTGCTGGCTGGCCTTGCATTCCTGGCGCTGGGGCGTCGTGAGGCAATGTCGGCGGCGGCTGGTGCGACGCTGGTGGCGCTGGGTACCGCGCTGTTGTCGGCGCGTTTCTTCGGTGGACTGGGTGGTGCGGGGCTGGCGTTGAGCCGATTGCTGACGGGCATGCTCCTGAAATGGATCGTGATCGTCGGGGGGCTGGTCGTGATCCTGATTCAATTCAAATTGCCGCCACTGGCCGCCATCACGGGGTTGGTGGCTGCTTACGCGGTTTATCTGCTGGCGTTCAGATTCAAGGGTTGAGACATGGCGAGCGAGTCGGGTGGCCTGACCGAATACATCCAGCACCATTTGACCCATCTGCGTCCGCAGGCGAGTCCGGATGGTTTCTGGGCAGTGCATATCGACTCGGTGACGGTGTCGCTGGTGCTGGGCGCGCTGTTCTGCCTGCTGTTCTGGCTGAAGGCGCGCAAAGCCACCGCTGGCGTGCCGGGCAAGGGCCAGGCTTTCGTCGAGATTGTGCTGGAATTCGTCGATGGTCAGGTCAAGGACGTGTTCCACGGCGATCGTCGTTTCCTGGGTCCGCTGGCGCTGACCGTGTTCGTCTGGGTCTTCCTGATGAATGCGATGGATCTGCTGCCGGTCGATCTGCTGCCCTGGATCACCGAGAAGTTCGGCGTCGGTCATTTCCGCGCCGTGCCGACCGCCGACATCAACATGACGTTCGCGATGTCGCTGACCATCTTCGTGCTGATCATCTTCTACAGCTTCAAGGCGAAGGGTGCTGGCGGCTACATGCACGAGCTGTTCACCGCTCCGTTCGGCGCGCATCCCCTGCTTTGGATCCCCAACTTCCTGCTCAACATCGTCGAGCTGCTGTCCAAGCCGGTGAGCCTGGCGATGCGACTGTTCGGCAACATGTATGCCGGCGAGCTGGTCTTCATGCTGATCGCTGGTTTGTTCAGTGCTGGCGCGGGCCTGGCAGGCTGGGCGCTGTATGGCGCGGGCATCATCGGTTACACGGTGTGGGGCCTCTTCCACATCCTGATCATCGGCATCCAGGCGTTCATCTTCATGGTGCTGACGATCGTGTACATCTCGATGGCGCACGATCACCACTGATCACGCTTATCGAATCGCGTTTTTCGAACCATCCGCTGCAACCGTTTTGATCTTTCAAGTTTAAATTTCTCAGGAGACCGTCGTGGAACTCATCGCTCATATTGCTCAAGTGCAGTCCTTCACCGCCATCGCGCTGGGTCTGATCATCGGCCTCGGTGCTCTCGGTGCCTGTATCGGTATCGGCGTCATGGGTTCGAAGTTCCTCGAAGCTGCTGCCCGTCAGCCGGAGCTGGTGCCGCTGCTGCAGGGCCGTATGTTCCTGCTCGCCGGCCTGATCGACGCGGCGTTCCTGATCGGCGTGGCGCTGGCGATGTACTTCGCCGTGGCCAACCCGCTGCTGTCGAAGCTGGCCGCAGGCTGAGTTGCTGGCGGCGCCGTGGCGCCGCCGTCCGTCTGGCACGGGCATCCATAGTGCCCGTGTCTGTTTCATCCCGTATCTACAGGTAACGCAGCGATGGATTTCAACGCGACCTTGATTGGCGAAATGATTTCGTTCGCCATCTTGATCTGGTTCTGTGTCCACTTCATCTGGCCGCATATCAACAAGGCCATCGAAGATCGGCAGATCAAGATCGCCGAAGGCCTGAATGCGGCCGAGCGCGCGCATGCCGAGCTGAAGGACGCCGACCACAAGGTGGCGGCCGAGATCAAGGTGGCCCGCCAGCAGGCTTCCGAGATCATCGACAAGGCCCAGCAGCAGGCCAACCAGATCATCGACAAGGCACGTAGCGAAGCCGTCCTCGAGATCAACCGGCTGAAGGCGAGCGCGCAGGACGACATCGCATCGATGGCGCAGCGTGCACGTGACCAGCTGCGCGAGCAGGTAGGCGCGCTGGCGGTGCAGGGTGCCAGCAAGATCGTGCAGCGCGAAGTCGATGCGTCGACGCACAAGGCACTGCTCGACCAGCTCGCGGCCGAGATCTGATCGATGGCACAGGCAATCACCCTCGCCCGTCCTTACGCACGCGCCGCCTTCGAAGTGGCGCATGCCGCCGGTTCGCTGGCGGCATGGTCGCAGGCGCTGGCCTTCGCCGCTGCGGTGGCGAAGGATCCGCGCGTGGCCGGCCTCGGCACCGATCCGCGGGTGCTGCCGGCCCAGCTGGTGGCGCTGCATCTGCCGGCCGGTGTCGCCGCCGATGCGCCGTTCGCGCAGTTCCTCACCGAGATGGCCGAGCAGCGTCGCATGGCGCTGCTGCCGGAAGTGGCCGAACTGTATGAGGCGTTCAAGCGTGAGTCCGAGTCGCAGCTGCTGGTCAAGGTGACCAGCGCGATGGCCCTGGACGCGGCGCAGGCCGAGCAGCTCAAGGTGTCGCTGAAGCGCCGCTTCAAGCGCGAGATCGAACTGGAAACCAAGGTCGATGCTTCGTTGCTGGCCGGCGTGGTGATCGATACCGGCGCAGAAGTGATCGACGGCTCCGCTCGCGGACGCCTGGCGCAGCTGGCCAGCGCTCTGGCGCACTGACCAAAGAATCAAAACCTATCGGGTGCCGCTGATGCGGCGCGAATCCCAGGAAAACTTGCCATGTCCAGCACCACTTTGAATCCGTCCGAGATCAGCGAACTGATCAAGAACCGCATCGAGCAGTTCAAGCTCGGCGCGGAAGCACGCAACGAGGGCACGATCATCAGTGTGTCCGACGGCATCGTGCGCATCCACGGCCTGGCCGATGTGATGCAGGGCGAAATGATCGAGCTGCCGGGCAATTCGTTTGCCCTCGCCTTGAACCTTGAGCGCGACTCGGTCGGCGCGGTGGTGCTCGGTGAATACCAGCACCTGCGCGAAGGCGATACCGCCAAGACCACCGGCCGCATCCTCGAAGTGCCGGTCGGCCCGGAACTGCTCGGCCGCGTCGTCGACGCGCTGGGCAACCCGATCGACGGCAAGGGCCCGCTCGGTGCCAAGCTCAACGCGGCGATCGAGAAGGTCGCGCCGGGCGTGATCTGGCGCAAGTCGGTCGACCAGCCGCTGCAGACCGGCTACAAGTCGGTCGACGCCATGATCCCGGTCGGTCGTGGCCAGCGCGAGCTGATCATCGGCGACCGCCAGACCGGCAAGACCGCGCTGGCGATCGACGCGATCATCGCGCAGAAGGATTCCGGCATTAAGTGCATCTACGTCGCGATCGGCCAGAAGCGTTCGTCGGTGGCCAACGTGGTGCGCAAGCTGGAAGCGAACGGCGCACTGGCCAACACCATCGTCGTGGTCGCCTCGGCGTCCGAGTCGGCCGCGCTGCAGTACGTCGCGCCGTACTCCGGTTGCGCGATGGGCGAGTACTTCCGCGATCGCGGCGAAGACGCGCTGATCGTGTATGACGATCTGTCCAAGCAAGCCGTGGCCTACCGCCAGATCTCGCTGCTGCTGAAGCGGCCGCCGGGTCGTGAAGCGTATCCGGGCGACGTGTTCTATCTCCACAGCCGTCTGCTCGAGCGCGCATCGCGCGTGTCCGAGGAATACGTCGAGAAGTTCACCAACGGGGCCGTGAAGGGCAAGACCGGTTCGCTGACCGCGCTGCCGATCATCGAGACCCAGGGCGGCGACGTTTCGGCGTTCGTGCCGACCAACGTGATCTCGATCACCGACGGCCAGATCTTCCTGGAAACCGATCTGTTCAACGCCGGTATCCGTCCGGCCGTGAACGCCGGTATCTCGGTGTCCCGCGTCGGCGGTGCCGCGCAGACCAAGATCGTCAAGAAGCTGTCCGGCGGCGTGAAGCTGGCGCTGGCGCAGTACCGTGAGCTGGCCGCGTTTGCGCAGTTCGCCTCGGATCTGGATCCGGCCACCCGCGCCCAGCTCGATCGTGGTCAGCGCGTGGTCGAACTGATGAAGCAGGCGCAGTACTCGCCGCTGTCGATCGCCGAGCTGGCACTGTCGGTGTACGCCGCCGAGAGGGGCTACCTCGACGACCTGCCGGTCAACAAGGTGCTGCCGTTCGAGAAGGGTCTGCACGCGTTCATGCACCAGAACCACGCCGAGCTGATGAGCAAGATCGTGGCCACCGGTGACTGGAACAACGACATCGAAGCCACCTTCAAGGCCTCGCTGGACGAGTACAAGAAAACCGGTAGCTGGTAAGTCGGTAGTAGTGAATCGGAAGGGCGAATAGCGTTCTCCCTTCCCACCAGCGAGCACAACGAGCGGATAAAGCATGGCCAGCGGACGCGAAATCAAAACCAAGATCAAGAGCACGCAGAACATGCGTAAGGTCACACGCGCGCTCGAAATGGTCTCTGCGGCAAAGATTCGTCGCGCGCAGGACATGATGAAGGCCTCGCGTCCGTATGCCCGCTCGATGCGCAAGGTGATCGCGCATGTAGCCCAGGCCAGCACCGATTTCAGCCATCCGTTCCTGACCCAGCGCGAGAAAGTGGCGCGGGTCGGCTACATCGTGGTGTCGACCGATCGTGGCCTGTGCGGCGGCCTCAATTCCAACCTGTTCCGTCGCCTGTTGCCGGCCATTGCCGAGTGGCAGCAGCAGGGCGTGCAAGTGGACGTGGTGGCGATCGGTCAGAAGGCGATTTCGTTCTTCCGCCGGCTCAAGGGCGTCAACCTGATCGGCAGCGTCAGCCATCTCGGCGAGAAGCCCAAGCTGGAGCAGCTGGTCGGCGTGATCAAGGTGATGATGGACGCCTATACGTCCAACGGCCTGGATCGCGTGTTCCTCGCCTACAACGACTTCGTCAACACCATGACGCAGAAGCCGACCATCGACGCGCTGCTGCCGCTGCCGTTGGTGGCGTCGGAAATGGAAGCGCATCAGGCCGCTGGTGAGTCGGCTTATGCCGGCGTCAAGCTGGAAGCGAGCCACGACTGGGACTACATCTACGAGCCCGATGCGCAGACCGTGCTGGAGCACGTGCTGGGTCGTTACATCGAGTCGGTGGTGTACCAGGCGTCGCTGGAGAATCTGGCCAGCGAGCATGCCGCGCGGATGGTGGCGATGAAGAGCGCGTCGGACAACGCGAACAAGGTGATCGGCGAACTGACGCTGATCTACAACAAGGCGCGTCAGGCGGCGATCACCCAGGAAATTTCGGAAATCGTCGGCGGCGCCGCGGCGGTTTAAGCAGTACCCAACCTATTCATGGCGACGCATAGCGGCGCCGACACAGACACTAAAAGATCCATCCGGAGCATTCCATGAGCCAGGGCAAAGTTGTTCAGATCATCGGCGCGGTTATCGACGTCGAGTTTCCGCGCGATCAGGTACCGCAGGTGTATGACGCACTGAAGATCGACGGCACCGAGATCACGCTGGAAGTGCAGCAGGTGCTGGGTGACGGCATCGTGCGCACGATCGCGCTCGGTTCCACCGACGGCCTGCGCCGCAACCTGATCGCCCGCAACACCGGCGAAGGCATCAAAGTGCCGGTCGGCAAGCAGACGCTCGGCCGCATCATGGACGTGCTTGGCAACCCGATCGACGAAGCCGGCCCGATCGGCGAGCAGGCCCAGTGGGTGATCCACCGCGAGGCGCCGAGCTACGACGAGCAGGCGGCCGCGAACGACCTGCTGGAAACCGGCATCAAGGTGATCGACCTGATGTGCCCGTTCGCCAAGGGCGGCAAGGTCGGCCTGTTCGGCGGCGCCGGCGTGGGCAAGACCGTCAACATGATGGAATTGATCAACAACATCGCCAAGGCGCACGAAGGCCTGTCCGTGTTCGCCGGCGTGGGCGAGCGTACCCGCGAGGGCAACGATTTCTACCACGAGATGAAAGACTCCAACGTGCTCGACAAGGTCGCGATGGTGTACGGCCAGATGAACGAGCCGCCGGGCAACCGTCTGCGCGTGGCGCTGACCGGCCTGACCATGGCCGAGTACTTCCGCGACGAGAAGGACGCTTCCGGCAAGGGCCGTGACGTGCTGTTCTTCGTCGACAACATCTACCGCTACACGCTGGCCGGTACCGAAGTATCCGCACTGCTCGGCCGCATGCCGTCGGCGGTGGGTTACCAGCCCACTCTCGCCGAGGAAATGGGCGTGCTGCAGGAGCGCATCACCTCGACCAAGACCGGCTCGATCACCTCGATCCAGGCCGTGTATGTGCCCGCGGATGACCTTACCGATCCGTCGCCGGCCACCACCTTCGCCCACCTGGACGCGACCGTGGTGCTGAGCCGCAACATCGCTTCGCTGGGCATCTACCCGGCGGTGGATCCGCTCGATTCCACCAGCCGCCAGCTGGACCCGAACGTGATCGGCAGCGAACACTACGACGTCGCCCGCCGCGTGCAGGGCACGCTGCAGCGCTACAAGGAGCTGAAGGACATCATCGCGATCCTCGGCATGGACGAGCTGTCCGAAGAAGACAAGCAGGCCGTGTCGCGCGCGCGCAAGATCGAGCGCTTCTTCTCGCAGCCGTTCCACGTGGCCGAAGTGTTCACCGGCTCGCCGGGCAAGTACGTGCCGCTGAAGGAAACCATCCGCGGCTTCAAGATGATCGTCGACGGCGACGTCGACCATCTGCCGGAGCAGGCGTTCTACATGGTTGGCGGCATCGACGAGGCGGTCAAGAAGGCCGAAGACATGGGCGCCAAGAAGGCTGCCTGATCCTCCAGGGCGGACACTCAGTCCGCCCTGTGTCTTACGCATTCGGAATCTGAGTCATGACCACCCAAACCATTCGCGTCGACATCGTCAGTGCCGAAGCCGAGATCTATCACGGCGACGCCGTGATGGTGGTCGCTACCGGCGAGCTGGGCGAACTGGGCATCACGCCCCGCCACGCGCCGCTGATCACCCGCCTCAAGCCGGGCCATGTCGACGTGGTGCTGGCCGGCGGTGAGCGTCAGCAGTTCTGGGTTTCCGGCGGCATCCTGGAAGTGCAGCCGCAGGTGATCACCGTGCTGGCCGACACCGCGGCCCGCGCGTCCGATCTGGACGAGGCGTCCGCGCAGCGCGCCAAGAAGGAAGCCGAGGACGCGCTGGCTCACCGCACCGATGCGGTGGACATTGCCGAGGCCCAGGCCAAGCTGGTCGAGGCAATGACCCAGCTGCAGGCGCTGGAGCGCCTGCGCAAGAACCTCAAGCACTGAGGGTTGCCTTCACCGGCACTGAGACGGAAACGCCGGCCCTGGGCCGGCGTTTTGCCATCCGAACAACACGGGTGAGCCAGCCTTCCACGCCACGCGAACATTCCGATGCCTAGAATCGGACGATTCGCGCCGTGGATCGATCCTCATGAAGCCTCATCACCGCCGCCACCTTGGCTGGCTGCTGGCCGTCATCCTGCTGCTGGCGATCGCGCGCGCGCTGCTGCCGTACGCGATGAAGCATTACCTCAATGCCCGCATGGACCGAATGGGTGACTACCACGGCCAGATCGCGGATATCAGCCTGCACCTGTGGCGCGGTGGCTATACCATCGAGGGACTGCGTATCGTCAAGACGACCGGCAAAGTGCCGGCGCCGTTGCTGGATACACCGCGTGCCGATATCGAGCTGAGCTGGTTTGCGCTGGGTCACGGCGTGTTTCGCGGCAAGGTGAATTTCACCGCGCCCACGATCAACTTTGTCGAAGGTCATGGCGATCAGGACAGCCAGACCGGCAAGGGCGTGGACTGGCGCGCAGAGCTCAAATTGCTGGCGCCGATGCGACTGGACGAGATCAACGTGAGCAACGGCACGGTCACCTTCCAGAGCTTTGTGTCGAATCCACGCGTCGATCTGAAGATGACCGACGTCAACGGTACCGTCACCAATCTCACCAACATCCAGCGGCGCAAGGGTAATCGGGTGGCGACTCTGCATGCCACCGCGAGGATTCTCGTCGATGCGCCGTTCGAGACCGACGCTAGCTTCGATCCGCTGAGCCATTTCGGCGATTTCTCCTACCAGCTGCAGGTCACCGGCATCCAGCTGACCCGTGCCAATGCTCTCGCGCAGGCGTATGCCGGGCTGGACTTCGCCGGTGGCACCGGCACCTTCTCGATGGAGCTTGAGGCCAGGAACGGGCAACTGGATGGCTACGCCAAACCGATTTTCCACGATCTGAAAATCTTCAGCTGGAAGCAGGATGTGGTGCAGGACAAGAAGGGACCGATCGGGCTGGCTTACGAAGCACTGGCTCAAGGCATGGTCTCGCTGTTGGAGAACCACGCGAACGATCAGTTCGCGACCCGTGTGCCGATCAGCGGGCGTATCGATGACAAGCAGCTTGACACCTCCCAGGCGATCATCGGTGTACTGCGCAATGCCTTCATCAAGGCCTATACGCCGCAGCTGCAGAAACTGAAGCCAGCTGACGCAGTCGCCACGCACTGAATCCGCAGAAACTGGTTGTATCCTGCGCGATCATTGATCCCCGAAACGTGGTACCTACATGGAAACTCCAGCCCTGCACGTGATTATCCTCGCCGCCGGCGCCGGCACGCGGATGAAATCGAATCGGGCCAAGGTGCTCATGCCTCTGGCGGGCAGGCCCTTGCTGGATCATGTGATCGGCGCGGCGCGTGCATTGCAGCCGGCCGCGATCCACATCGTCTACGGCCATTGCGGTGAACAGGTGCAGGCGGCATTCGCCGGTCAGTCCGATCTGCACTGGGTGCTGCAAGCCGAGCGGCTCGGCACCGGTCATGCGGTGGAGCAGGCGCTCGGCAGCGTGCCCAATGGCGTGCGTGTACTGGTGCTCTACGGCGACGTGCCGCTGACCCGGGTGGCGACGCTGCAGCAGCTGGTGGAGGCGGAGGGCGGGTTCAGCCTGCTCACTACCCGGCTCGCCGATCCTCACGGTTACGGGCGGGTGCTGTGCGACGGCAATGCCAAGATACGCGCGGTGGTCGAGGAAAAAGATGCCGACCCCGACCAGCGTGTCGTCACCCTGGTCAATACCGGCATCCTTGTCGCCGAAGCGAAAGCCTTGCGTGGCTGGATCAAACGGCTCGATCGCAACAACGCGCAAGGCGAGTACTACCTTACCGATATCTTCCGCATGGCGGCCGAAGAAGCCAAGGCCGCACTCAGTGTCGAATGTGCCGATCCGGTGGAGGCTGCTGGCGCCAACAACCCGCTGCAACTGGCCGAACTGGAGGCGCAATATCGCCTGCGTGCAGCCCATGCGCTGCTGGCCAATGGCGTGCGGTTGGCCGATCCATTGCGTACGGATGTGCGCGGTACCGTCCGCGCCGGTCACGATGTCGAGATCGATATCGACGTGATCCTCGAAGGCAGCGTGGTGTTCGGCAATGACGTGCGCATCGGCGCGTTCACCCGGCTGAAGGACGTGCAGCTGGCGACCGGCACGGTGGTGCAGTCGCACTGCGATCTGGAGGGCGTGATCACCCATGGGCCGTGCGTGATCGGCCCGTTCGCGCGGCTGCGGCCGGGCACCGAGCTGGATGCTGGCGCTCACGTCGGCAACTTCGTCGAGACCAAGAAAACCCGTCTGGGCGAGGGCAGCAAGGCGAATCATCTGAGCTATTTGGGTGATGCCGAGATCGGTCGCGGTGTCAACGTCGGTGCCGGCACCATCACCTGCAACTACGACGGCGTGAACAAGTCCGTGACCCGCGTCGGCGATGGGGCTTTCATCGGCTCCAACAGTGCGCTGGTAGCGCCAGTGACGATCGGTGCGCATGCCACCATCGGTGCCGGCTCGGTAATCACGCATGACGCGCCGACGGGTGAATTGACCGTGGCGCGCGGCAGGCAGCAAAGCTATCCGGGCTGGAAACGGCCGGTCAAGAAGACGGACTGATAAGCTTTGGCGATGTTCCATTTCCTCGAATAGAGCATCGTTGCCAACACGAACCCAAGCAAAGGAGTGTTTCATGCGTCTTCGGGTATGGATCGGAAGCATGCTCGTCGCGCTGGCATTGCAGGGTTGCGCTGGAACGGTGACGGTAGTCAGCCAGGACCAGCAGAAATCGCTGCAATCCCTGCCACTGTTCAATGCGGATTCAAGTCCGCGATTCAGTTTCTACCTGGCCTGTACCGGTGAAGACGTCAGCTGTATCAACGCGGTGAATGCATTTTCCGACTGGTCGCGAGAACGCAATATCACCATGCGATCGATCGATCCCGATGACGGGCTGTTCACGAGCGGCATTCCATCGGCCAGGCGAGATGCCGTCTTGCCCTACCGCGTGGCAATCCGGCTCGCACCGCTGGTCGTTCCCAGTTTCGACGACACCGGCGGTGTGCATGGAGACATGCGCGGCGGTTATACCCCTCCGAAAGTCGGCTACACCGCGACCATCCATGTGTTTGATGCAGTAACCGGGAAGCTCCTGCTGGACATCCGTGCCCACGACCAGCGCGTTGCCGACCCCAAGGGTGACGCGAGTGAGTATGTCCGTTCCGAGATGAACGTCCTGATCGGCAATCTGGATCCGGGCTATCTACGGACTTGACGCCACGCCAGCACAGGCTCGCGTTGATTTGTTGCCGGAAGACGAGCCGGACGGTCGTATGGCTGCTTGGGTCGGAGACCGGTCAGGGCGCGCCCGAAACCGGCGTGCACGCATCCGCGAGTCACGCGTAACGCCATCCATCGATCTCCACCAAAAGCTCACTGCGGCAGATATCGCCATGCAGCAAAAGTACCGGCACGCCAGGCAATCGCTGGCGAAAGAACTCGCGCACGCGGGGCGCGTCGGCGGCATGACGAACGTAGGCTTTCAGCGTGGAGTGGGTGTCGAAGCCTGCAGTCATATCGGCACTCGCCAGTAGCGCTTCGAGGTTGGTCAGGGTTTCGTCGAGCTGGGCATCCAGATCGTCGTGGTGCGCCGAGGCGTGGCCGACCACCGCGGCGGTGCCGGAGATCGCCAGCGCATCCTGGGCCGGCAGCAGCATGGCGCGGGCAAAACTGGGCGGGGTGCGACCGTACTGGCGCGGGTAGCGCCAGGCGCTGACCTGGCGCGGATTTTCCACCCACGTGCCGCTCTGGTCGCAGGCCAGCAGATAGACCTGGAGGCGGTGCGGGTCGCCGCGATGACCGATCGCGGTGGCGGCAGGGAAGCCTTCGGCGAAGAAATCGCCCATGCCGGCGGCGCGCCCATCGCAGAAATGCTTGTAGCGCTCGGCATCGCCTTCGCCGTGATTGATCGCGCCGAGGTAGTTCCATACGCGCAGTACGTGCTGCGCGCCACGCGCGGCGACGAAGCGGTGCAATTGTTCGTAGGCCAGCTGTGCGGTGGCGCTGGGGCCGCCGAGCCTGCTCTCGTCCAGCTCGATCGCCGCGAACAGCCAGCCACCACCGGCCGACCAGTGCAGCGCACCGTCGGTGCCGTGGATCACGGGTGCATCGACCTGCCAGATTTCCAGCGGTGCCGGTGCGTCAAAACACTCCAGTGCCACGCGAAGGTAGCGCGGATCGTCAGAGCCCGGGCTACCGGCGCCAAAGCCGAACAATGCCAGGGTACCTGGTTCCTTCAGCGCGACCGTGGCGTCCGCAAGCCGGTAGGAAATCCGCGGCGCACGGCGCAACAGCGGGTCAATCTGTGGGTTTTCACATCCCTGAATCATTGCGTGCAACCGGGAACGACAAGGGCGCTATGTTACACTCCGCGGCCACTGCCACCGGGGGGAGGCAATGAATCTAGAGTACGGAATCGAGCATGGCAGAGCAGACAGCGGCACAGCAGGAATTGGCCACGTTGATCGTGGAATGCCTGAATCTCGAAGCCGTCACCCCGCAGCAGATCGACCCGGATGCGCCGTTGTTCGGCGGCGAACTGGGGCTCGATTCGATCGATGCGCTGGAAATCGCGCTGGCCGTGTCCAAGCGCTACGGCTTCCAGCTGCGCTCGGACAATCCGGACAACCGGCAGATCTTCACCAGCCTGCGCACGCTGTCCGCGCATGTCGAGCAGCACCGCGTCGGTTGACGCCGGTTCGTGAGCGACGCCGGAGTGCGCGGTTCGTCACGTGGTATTCCCTCGCCGGTGGCAGGCTTGCACCACCGATGCTGCCATCGCGGAATGCTGCATGACGTTTTCATCCCCACCTGCTGAGCGTATGCCGCGGCGTTATGTATTGCCGTTGCTGCTTGCCTATCCGTTGCTGGCGATCGCCGGTGCGGTGACGCATCGGCAGATTTTCCCGCTGCTGGCGCTGCTGTTGCTGCTGACGGCGGTGATGTTGCCGCGGCTGCAGGCCCGCCGTGCCGGGCCATGGCTGGTCTGGCTGGGCATGTTGCTGGCATTGCTGTTGCTGTCGTTGTACGGGTTTGCCGGCCTGCTGCTGGAAACCGTGCCGGTGCTGACCAATGCGCTGCTGGCCTGCTGGTTCGGCGGCACGCTGCGTACGTCCGAGCCGCTGGTGACGCGCTTCATCGTCGCCATCGAAGGTGCCGATCGGCTGTCGCAGCCTGGCGTGGCGCGTTATGCCCGCCAGGTCACCTGGTTCTGGACCTTGTTGCTGGCGACGCAGGCGGTGGTGCTCGCGGTACTGCTGCTGTGTGCCGGGCACAGTGGATTGCTGGCGCGTTTCGGCATCGTCTCGCCGTTGCCGGTATCCGATCGCTGGGCCGCGGCGTGGCTGCATGCCGGCGGCTACGTGTTGCTTGGTGCCGCATTCTTGCTCGAATACGGCTATCGCCGCTGGCGCTTGCGCCACCTGAGTCATCCCGGCCTGCACGACATGCTGCTGCAACTGGCCCTGCACTGGCCGCAGCTGGTGCGTGGCCACCGGGCCGTTGCGCCATGAACGATGCCGGTTTCGAACAGGCCGTGCGCATCGACGCCGGGCATCCGGCTCTGCCGGGCCACTTCCCGGGTCATCCGCTGGTGCCGGGAGTGATCCTGCTGGAACAGGTGGCGCTGGCCTTGCGGGCATGGCGCGGACAGCGTCTGGCAGGGGTGGTGGAGGCAAAGTTCATGGCGCCGTTGTTGCCGGATGAAGCGGCGATGCTGTGCTTGGCGGAAGCCGGTGCCGCACGGTTCCGTTTCGAGATTCGGCGTGACGGCAGCCTGCTGGCACGTGGCTTGGTCGAGGGAGCGGCATGAGCACGAACGAACACTGGCAGAGCCGCCCGGAAGGCGGTGGGCGTTTCGCGATCTGGCTGATCCGGGCGATCGCGTTGTACGGCGGTCGCCGGGTAGCGCGGCTGTGCCTGTATCCGATCACGCTGTATTTCTATCTGCGGCGCGGGCCGGAACGCTTGGCGTCGAGGCAGTATCTGCAGCGCGCGCTCGGCCGCGCGGCGACCCCCTGGCGGGTGCTCAAGCATATCCATTGCTTTGCCGCCACGATCATGGACCGGGTGTTTCTGCTGGCGCATGGCGAGAAGCCGTTCCAGATCGAGACCGAAGGCCTGGATGTGCTCGACCAGCGGATTGCGCAAGGGCGTGGCGTACTGTTGTTCGGTTCGCACCAGGGCAGCTTCGAGGCGTTGCGGGCGCTTGGCGCGCGCCGGCCGGAGATGCCGCTGCGGGTGGTGCTGGACAAGCAGAAGACGCCCGCGATGACCGAGCTGCTGGAGGCGCTGGCGCCGGAAGTGGGCGCTTGCGTGATCGATGCCGCGCAGGATGGCACCTCAATCGCGCTGGCGATGGCCGAGGCCTGCCAGGATGGTGCCGTGGTGGCCATGCTGGCCGACCGCGGCCGTGGCCACGAGGTGCTGCGGCACGCCGACTTTCTCGGCTCGCCGGCGCCTTTCCCGATCAGCCCATGGCTGCTGGCGCATACGCTGAAGGTGCCGGTGGTGCTGTGCTTCGGCCTGTACCTGGGTGGCAACCGTTATCGGCTGATCTTCGAGCCGCTGGCCGACCAGGTGGAGATTCCGCGGCACAACCGCGGCCCGGCGCTGGATGCGCTCATCGGCGGTTATGCTCGGCGGCTGGAACATTACGTCCATGTCGCTCCCTACAACTGGTTCAATTTCTATGATTTCTGGCAGCAAGATCTGCGCGCTCCTGCTAGGCATGAGCCCACTGTTGTGGGGCAACGCGTCGGCATCTGAGGCACCCTCTGCAACATCGACGCCGGCTACGACGTCCTCATCCGCGCAAGCACTGATCGCCACCCTGGGCCAGCCGGCGCCGGCGCGCACGGCGTTTGCCGAGGCGCGCTTCATGCGGGTGCTGGAGCGACCGCTGGTGGTGTCCGGCGAGCTGGCGTGGCTGGGTGGTGACCGGCTGCAGCGCCGCGTCGATCATCCGCAGCAGGAAACGGCCACCATCGCCGACGGCGAGGTGACCCAGCAGCGCACCGGCAAAAGCCCGCGTCACTTCTCGCTGTCGCGCGCGCCGCAGCTGCAGGTGCTGCTGGACAGTTTTGTGGCGTTGCTCAGCGGCGATGCCGGGCGTTTGCAGCAGGCGTTCGAGGTCCGGCTCAGCGGCGATCCCGCGAGTACGTGGACGCTGACCCTGTTGCCGCGCGATGCGAAGGTGGCAAAGACCGTGGCCAGCATTGCGATCGATGGCGTCGGCAAGCAGTCGCTTTGCATGCGCATGCAGGAAGCCGATGGCGATCTTGCGATCGATCTGCTCGGCACGCTGGCGGCGAAGATGCCGGTGCAACCGACCCGCGAGGCGCTGCAGGCGTTGTGCCAGGGCATGCACTGAGCATGCGTGCAGGCGCGCGCGCGACGTTGTTGATCGTCTGGCTGCTGGCGCTGGCCGGGCTCGGCTGGCTGGTCGCCCAGCGACTGAAGGTCAGCACGGATCTGCGCAGTTTCATGCCGGCGCCGACCACGCCGGATCAGCGCCTGTTGATGGAGCAGGTCGGTGACGGGCCGGGTTCGCGCTTGCTGCTGCTGGCGATCAGCCAGCGGCCGGATACGAGACTTGCCGATGCGCAGCTGGCGGCACTGAGCCAGGGTCTGGCCAGTGCATTGCATAACGACAAACGCTACAGCCAGGTACTCAACGGCAGTTTCGACCTCGGCGCGCTGGATCCCAGCCTGTTGCCGTATCGCTACCTGCTGTCGCCGACACTGGATACGCAGCCACTGGATGAGGCCTATCTGGCCGATCAGCTGCAGCAGCGGCTGGATGATCTGTCCTCGCCGGCAGCGAGTCTGCTTAAGGGGCTGTTGCCAAGCGATCCCACGCTGGAAGTACTGAAGCTGGCAGAGCGCTGGACGCCGGCAAAATCGCCGGAAGTACGCGAAGGGGTGTGGTTCTCGCCGCAGCACGAAGCCCTGCTGCTGGTGCAGACCACGGCCGCGGGTTTCGATCCGGATGCGCAGCAGCTGGCGATCGATGGCATCCGGCACGCGTTCGAGGCACTGCCCGACAGTACCGCCGCGAAGCTCGAGTTCAGCGGTCCGGGCTATTTCAGCGTGGTGGTCGGTGCGCAGACCCGCCAGCAGGCCGACTGGATCGGCCGCATTTCCACCGTGGGTTTCATTGCGCTATTGCTGCTGGCATACCGCAGCCTCAGCTCCCTGCTGCTGTCGGCGTTGCCGATCGCCAGCGCGGCACTGGCCGGCATCGTGGCACTGACGCTGGCTTTTCCCGAGGTACACGGGATCACCCTGGCATTCGGTTTCACCCTGCTCGGGGTGGCGCAGGAGTATCCGATCCGCGTGCTCAGCCATCGCCGTGCCGGCGAGGATGCAGTGCAGAGCGTGCGCGCATTGTGGCCGCTGCTGCTCACCGCGATCGCCTCGGCCTGCATCGCCTATCTGGCGTTCTATGCGTCCGGCGTGAACGGTTTGAAGCAGCTCGCCGTGTTCACCATCGTCGGCCTGCTGGTGGCGGGCTTCAGCACACGCTACCTGCTGTCGCGATTGCTGCCGGTGCGCGTGCGCGACGTGGCGCAGATGCGCTGGCTGGCAAGGGCACGCGACTTCGTCGACCGGCTGCCGCGGCCGCGCTGGATTCCGGTGCTGGTGGCGCTGGCGATCGCGCTGATGCTGGCGTTCGCGCCCGGCCCGTTCTGGCAGAACAACCTCGCCGCGCTGACTCCGCTGCCGCAGGACATGCTGCAACGTGATGCCCGGTTGCGCGAGGCGCTGGGCGCGCCGGATGTGCGCTACCTGCTGGTGCTGCAGGCGCCGACCGAGCAGGGCGTGCTGGCGCTGTCGGAAAAACTGCAGCCGCAGGTCGATGCGCTGGTGGCGAAACACGCCGTCGATGCGCTGGAACTGCCGTCACGCTACCTGCCAACCGTCGCGTTGCAGCGGCAGCGCCAGCAGAAGCTGCCCGATCGTGCCACGTTGCGGCATGTGTTGAGTGAAGCACTGCAAGGCCTGCCGTTTCGTCCCGATCTGTTCCAGCCGTTCCTGGACGACGTGGAAACCGCACGGCAGTTGCCGCCACTGACGCCCGAGCAATACGCGCGGACTCCGCTGGGCCAACGTCTTGCGGCGATGCTGGTGCAGCGCGATGGGCACTGGCTCGGGCTGGGCACGGTCAGCGGCGTGCACGATGTGGCAGCGCTGCAGGCGCTCGGCGAAAGCACGAACGGTGCGGTGCGCCTGCTGGACCTGAAGGCTGCCTCGGAATCGCTGGTGGCGGTGTATCGCACGCGCATCCTGCAGGCCTTGCTGGCGGCCACCATCCTGCTGGTGCTGACGATCACCCTGGCATTGCGCAGCCTGCGCCGCGCCTGGCATGTGCTGGCGCCAATGACCCTGGCGACCTTCCTGGTGCTGGCGGTGGAGCGCATGGCCGGCATCGAGATCTCGCTGTTCCACCTGGTCGCGTTGATCCTTGCCGGCGGCCTCGGTCTGCATTACGCGCTGTTCTTCGAGCGCGACACGGGCGACCCGGCCGAGCAGCGGCGCACCCTGCATGCCACCCTCGTCTGCGTGCTGTCGGCGTTGCTGGTGTTCGGCATGCTGGCGTGGGCGACGATTCCGGTGTTGCGGGCGATCGGCCTCACGGTGAGCCTCGGCGTGGCCTTCCATTTCTGTCTTTCGATCCTGATGGCACCGCATGCTTCCGAAGACTGACTGGGCGCCGCTGATCCCGCACGGCGGCAGCATGTGCCTGCTGGATGCCGTGCTGGCATGGGACCCGCGCACGATCCACGCGGTCAGCGCCGGCCACGTGCGGATGGAGCATCCCTTGCGCAGCGCGCAAGGCCTGCATGCGGTGCATCTGGCCGAATACGGCGCACAGGCGATGGCGGTGCATGCTGCGTTGCTGGCACGCGGGGAGGGCGGCGAAACGGTGCGACCGGGCCGACTGGTCAGCCTGCGCGACGTGCAGTTGTTCGAGGAGTATGTCGATCGGCTGGACGGTCATCTGGACGTCCATGCCGAATGTCTGTATGCCGATGATGGCGGTGCGCAGTATGCGTTCCGCGTCGAGCATCGCGGTCGCCTGCTGGCCAGCGGGCGTGCCGCGGTCATCCATCCCCCGTCCTGAGCTGCGAGGTCACGCCATGTCTGCAACAGCTGTTCCGCGCCGTGCCCTGGTCACCGGCGGCAGTGGCGAACTGGGTGGGGCCATCTGCCATGCGCTGGCGGCGGGCGGTTATCACGTCATCGTGCATGCCAACCAGAGCCTGCCGCGCGCGGAGGCCGTGGTGGCGGCGATCCGTGCCGCCGGCGGCAACGCGCAGGCGACCGCGTTCGACGTCACCGATGCCGAGGTGGCGCACGCGGCACTGGACGGGCTGCTGTCCGGCGGCCCGATCCACGCGGTGATCAACAACGCCGGCATCCACGACGATGGGCCGATGGCCGGGATGAGCGCCGAGCAATGGCATCGGGTGATCGACGTTTCGCTGCACGGTTTCTTCAACGTCACCCAGCCACTGCTGCTGCCGATGGCGCGGGTGCGCTTCGGCCGCATCGTCTCGGTCAGTTCGGTGGCCGCGCAGCTCGGCAATCGCGGCCAGACCAACTACGCCGCGGCAAAGGCTGCGCTGCACGGCGCCAGCAAGTCGCTGGCGCGCGAAATGGCCTCGCGCGGCATCACCGTCAACGTGGTGGCGCCTGGCGTGATCACAGGGCGCATGATCGGCGAGGATTTTCCGCCCGAGCGCATCCGCGAGATCGTGCCCGCGCAGCGTGCCGGCACGCCGGAGGAGGTCGCGGCGCTGGTGGCCTTCCTGTGCAGCGAGGCGGCGGGATACATCAACGGCCAGGTGATCGGCGTCAACGGCGGCATGGGCTAGGCGGCGTCACATCGCCGGCAACACGCCATCATCCTTGCCCGGTTGCCTGCGCCATGGATGGCCGAGGAGTATCCGGCAACAGGTCAATTCATCGCCGACGGGCGAAGTACGGCAGCATCGGCGCGTTCATCATGGTGGTGATGGCCGTCGGCAGAAGCGGGGGTGCACATCCCGCGGCCGATCACGCCGGCATCGAGACGGATCTTCGGCATGATCAGTTCGACGATGCCGCGCGCATTCAGCAGGATCGCGATCAGCCGAATCAGCACCAAGGCGTGCCCCATGCCTCAGCCCGTCGGGCTTGGGCAGACGACCGGTTCATTGCGTGAGCGACGATAGCTGGCCAGGATGTTGCCGTAGTGCAGGACCCGGCCGATGGTATAGGCGGTGATGCGGGTGACATCGCGAACCGGCCTGAAATGGCTGCCGCGGAACTCGCCGTGGTAGCGCGAGGCGATCGGTACCGAGACCACGCCGAGTTTCTTTTCGCGCGAGGCGGCGATCAGGATGGCCGCCTCGAACACGAAGTTCTGCGCCGGCAGATCGACCAGGTCCAGTGCCGCGCGTGGATACCAGCGCTGGCCACTCTGGGTATCGGCGACCGGCTGCGCACAGGCCCAGGAGATGCCCCAGTCCGCGACGGCGTTCGCGCGACGACGCCCCTTCGGCTGCTGCGCACGATCGAGCAGGCGCGCACCCACCACGATGTGCCCGGGATATTGGGCCGCGGCGGCCACGATGCGCGGAATGTCGCTGGCCAGGTGCTGGCCGTCGCCATCCATCGTCAGTACCGCGTCGTAACCCTGCCGCAGCGCCTCGCGGAAGCCGTGCCGCAAGGCTTCGCCCTTGCCGTGCCGTTCGGCGTGGCGCAACAGGGTCACTGGCAGTGTGGCGACGATTTCCGGTGTGCGGTCGTCCGAACCGTCGTCGATCACGATGACCGGTGCGCCCAGCGCGAGCACGGATTCGACCACCGAGCGGATGGCAGCCTCTTCATTGAGGCAGGGAATCAGCACGCACCAGCGTGCAACAGCCGTGTTCAAGCGACGCTCTCCATGTCGATCTGCAATCCCAGTGTGGCGGCAGCGTCCAGCTGGCAGCGTCCGTGACCACGAGCTAGCAACGCAAGCAGCGGCAACGCTGCGGCCGAGGCATTGGCATCGTGCCAGCCGGGCAGCGGCTCTGCCAGCTCGCCGCCAGCGAGTCGCGAAGTCACGCTAAGGTCCAGCGTGGCCAGCGACGTCGTGCTCGCTTCCGGCGCCAGCACCAGGGCACAGCCGAACGGCTGAGTGCAGCCGGTGATTTCGAGCAAGGGCTCGTCGCCGGCGGTATCGCTGCATACCAGCAAGACCGGCCGCTGATCGGCCAGCACCTGGCTGACGGCTTCCAGCAATCCGGCGCCGAAGCTGGCCCGCTGTGCCGCCACGGCCGTGGAAGGTGCGTGGCAGCCGGTGGCGATCGTCCAGTAGCCGACCGCCGCGTTGTGCACCGAGTTGTGGAAGCGGATCGGCGACAGCTCGGCCGGCGCCCGCGCCAGCGTGGCGCACATGTAGTCGGTGATCGGCTGGTCGCCGTGGGCGGAGGCGAACACGCAGGCCAGCGTGGCGGCCTCGCGGCCGCTCATCGCCACCGCCTGGCCGGCGACTTCCACGGCCAGCAGCACACTCTCCGGTGCGCGCCGGCGTTCGTTCGGCGGCAGCGTGGCGGCGGCAGGTCGCGCCGGCGGCGGTGTCGGTACGGTGCCGGCCAGCGACGACTTGAGTGCGGCAAAATCGGCCAGCTGCGGCGACCACAGACCGACGCCATCCACATAGACGCGCAGCGTGCTCATGCGGCACGGCCGGCGCGGGCGAACGCGAGGCAGGCATTGTTGCCGCCGAAGCCGAACGAATTGCTGAGCGCCACCTCGACGCGCTGCTGTTCGTTGTGCCAGGCGAACTGCGCGCCGCAGATGGGGTCGGGTGTGCTGCCGCCGAGGTTGCCGGGAATCAGGTCGTGCTCGATCGCCTGCAGTGCAATGGTGGCCTCGACGATGCCGGCAGCGCCCAGCGTGTGGCCGGTGAAGCCCTTGGTGGAACTGGCTCGCGTGCGGACGGGGAAGGCGCGGCTGACCAGCGCGGCCTCGACCTCGTCGTTCTTCAGGCTGGCGGTGCCGTGCAGGTTGATGTAGTCGACCTGGGCCGCATCGAGGCCGGCGCGTGCCAATGCATCGCGCAGCGCCAGCTCGGCGCCGAGTCCGTCCGGATGCGGGGTGGACATGTGGTGTGCGTCGCTGGCTTCGCCGTAGCCGAGCAGCTGCGGCGCATCCGGCGCGACATCGGCACGCTCCAGCAAGGCGAAGCCCGCTGCCTCGCCGATCGAGATGCCGTTGCGCGCGGCGTCGAACGGTCGGCACGGTGCGGGCGACACCAGCTCCAGTGCGTTGAAGCCGAACAGCACGCTGTCGCACAGGGTGTCCACGCCACCGACGACGGCTGCATCGACCAGGCCCAGCCGGATCATCCGTTCGGCATTCGCGAACACCTTGGCGCTGGACGAGCAGGCGGTGGAAATCGTCAGGCACGGCCCTTCCAGCCCCAGCGCGGCAGCGACGAAGCCGACCAGGGAATGTGGCGCGTGGATCGCCGGGCGCAGCATGTCATCGGCGAAGCCGCCATCCGGATCGAGCCGGCGATACGCTTCCTCGGTGGCACCGATGCTGGCGGTGGAGGTGCCCAGCAACAGCGCGATGCGGCCGGCACCGTAGCGTGCGCGCGCAGCGTGTACGCGATCGATGAAGCCGTCCTGGTTCAGGCCGAGCCACGCCAGCCGGTTGTTGCGACATTCCCAGGTGGCCAGGGCAGCGGGCAAGGGGGCCTGCTCCACGTCATCGACACGGCCGACCCAGCAGTCCAGCGGCGCGCTGCTGAAATCGTTCGGGCGCAGGCCGCTGCGGGCGCACTGGAGCGCATCGAGCTGGGCCGCCAGGCCGCGGCCCATGGCCGAAGTGGCGGTATACGCGGTGATTGCAAGCGGGGTCATCAAAGCAGGCATCCTGAAAGCCTAGCGGCCACCCCGAGGCTTGCCTAGCCTGCGCAGGGCTCGCCAACAGGCGGTTGGCCATCGTGGTCGCGCCGGCATGAAGCTGCCGCGAACCTTGTGCGGGCGGTTAAGCTGGCTTGTCTTCACCGCGCGCCGATCATGCCCGTGCCATCCAACCTTGCATCACGAAGCCCATGGCGTTATCTGCGCGACCGCGACATACAGCATGCGGCGGCGGTCACCGTGCTCGCGCTGCTGCTGAGCGGCGGTCTGGTCTGGCTGGGTTATCTGATCCGTGTCTGCCGGGTCGCCGCGCGCAGTCCGCTGGCGCCGCCGCGGCGGATGATCGCGCTGGTGTTCGGGCGCCGGCTTGAGCACGACAGGCCGGAGCAGGACTACCAGCTGCGCCTGCAACGCGTGCTGACCCTGGCGCAGCAGCAACAGGCCGATCACGTGCTGCTGCTGGGCGGTTGCAGTGGCGGCCAGTGCAGCGAGGCGGTGGCTGGTCATGCCTGGCTGCAGCAGCATGGCCTGGCCGCCGATGTGCGGGTGGAGCTGGAGCAGGATTCGGTCGATTCACTGGAGAACCTGCGCCATGCGCGTCGCCTGCTGCAGGCGCACACGGGGCAGGCCGGGTTGCCGCCGGTGGCCCTGGTGACCAGCCGCTATCACCTGGCCCGTTGTCTGCTGCTGGCGCGCCGGCTCGGTTTCGACGGACAGCCGGTCGCCGCCGAAGCGGAATTGCCTTGGCATGCGCGTTACCTGGGTTTGCTGCTGATCGAGGCCGCTTACCTGATGTGGATCGATCTGGGCCTGCGCTGGGCGCAGCTGATCGGCCATCGCCGGATGCGTGCGCGGATCAGCTGACGCACGGCGGTCGGGCGCGTCGTTGATGACGCCGGCAACAGCACCGATCGGGCCCTGCGCTGACTTGTGCGCCGCCGGATGCGCGGGCAGACTGCGCAGGCCGCGCGGATTGCCGGCTTATCCAAGGGGGAAGAGATGTCGCGTTCACGCCTGCTTTTGCTGTTGCTGCTGCCTTTGTTGCTGCTGACCATGGCCTTCCGCCAGGTGCCCCTGGTCGATGTGCCGCCGATCAACGTGCCCAGTGGCATGAGCGCAGTGCAGGTGAGCAAGGCGGTCAAGGGTGCCTTGCTCGGTCGTGGCTGGACCGTCACCGCCGAGCAGGCTGACGGCATCGATTCGACCCTGGTCGGCAACGATTACACCGCCAAGATCCATGTCGCCTTCGATACCACGCAGATCAAGATCAGCTACGTCGACAGCACCAACCTCAAGTACGAGGTGAAGAAGAACGGCCAGCGCATGATCCACACCAATTACATGGGCTGGATGCAGTACCTCAGCCAGGACATCAGCCGCAACCTCCAGTTGATCTCGGCAGGTGGTCTTCCGTCAGTCGCCCCGGCGGCCTGACCACACCGGAATCAGCGCTTGCGACGGCCCCGCTTGCGGGGCCGTCGTCGTTTGCGACGTCTCGCCGCAGCCGCGGCCTGCGGCGCCTTGCTAAGCTCGTCCCGCCGTCGAATCCGGAAATATTGATGTGAGCCAGCAAGCCGATCGAGCCGAAACCTTCCTGCGTGAACTGCAGGACCGCATCTGCACCGCCATCGAGCAGATCGATGGCAGTGCGCGATTCGTCGAGGATGCGTGGACGCGTGCGGCCGGCGGTGGCGGGCGTACGCGGGTGTTGCGCGATGGCGCGATCTTCGAACAGTCCGGCGTCAACTTCTCGCGGGTCAGCGGCAACCAGTTGCCACCCAGCGCGACGGCACACCGGCCGGAGTTGGTCGGTGGCGGCTTCATCGCCACCGGTGTGTCGCTGGTGCTGCATCCGAAGAATCCGCACGTGCCGACCACGCACGCGAATGTGCGCTACTTCGAGGCCAGCAAGGAAGGCGTGGAGCCGGTGTGGTGGTTCGGTGGCGGCTTCGACCTCACGCCGTTCTATCCGGTCGACGAGGACGTGCGGCACTGGCACACCGTCGCGCGCGACCTGTGCGCGCCATATGGCACGGACGTGTATCCGCGCTACAAGCAATGGTGCGACGAGTACTTCTACCTGAAGCATCGCGAGGAGACGCGCGGTGTGGGCGGCCTGTTCTACGACGATCTGAACGAGGGCGGTTTCGAGCGCTGCTTCGCGTTCACCCGCGACGTCGGCCAGGGCCTGCTCGACGCGTACCTGCCGATCGTCGCGCGCCGAAAAGACACGCCGTACGGGGAGCGCGAGCGCGAGTTTCAGCTGTACCGGCGCGGCCGCTACGTGGAATTCAACCTGGTCTACGACCGCGGCACGCTGTTCGGCCTGCAGTCGGGCGGGCGCACCGAGTCGATCCTGATGAGCCTGCCGCCGCGGGTGCGCTTCGAATATGCCTACACGCCCGAACCGGGTTCGGCGGAAGCGAAGCTGGCCGAATACCTGAAACCGCGCGACTGGCTATGAGCGGGAAGTGAGGGAAGAGGAGAGAGAAGTGAGAGAAAGCGACGCGCGGGCCTTGGTATTTCTCTCACTCCTCTTCCCTCACTCCTCACCTTACGGTTGTGCGCCGCTGAACTTCACCACCGTGGCACCCTTGACCGGGCCGATCTGCGCGCTGTCGCTGACCTTCAGCACCACGTCGCGGCGAAATTCCAGCGTGCCCTGCACCACGGCATGCGGGCCGATGATCACCAGTGGCGTGCGGCTGTTGAAGTTGAACCAGCCGTTCGGCTTGTCGACCAGAATGCCGCCTTCGACGTGCGAATCGGCACCGATCGTGATGTCGCCGCCGACCGTCTCGATGCCGCCGGCAACGTGGGCGTTGTCCAGCACGATCGAGCCGTTGACGTTGCTCAGCTTGCCGCCGACGTCGGCGCCCGGGGCCAGGTGCAGGCTGCCATTGACGGCGTCGACCTGGCCGCTGACGCGGCTGCCGCTGCCCAGGCTGATCGAGCCGTTGACCGTGCCCAGTTCGTTGGCCTGCGCCTTGTCGCCCAGCTCGATCGCGCCGTTGACCGTGCTGGTCTTGCGTACGACGGCGCCGCCGGCGATGTGCACCGCGCCGTTGACGGTGCTGACCGTACCGGCATGCTGGCCGGCCTCGACCCGTACCGAGCCATTGACCTTGTCGATATCGCTGTCCTGCGCCACGGCCAGCAGGGGCAGGCCGAGCGCGAACGCAGCGGTGATGAAAACCGTCGAAAGACGACGCATGGCTAGTCTCCGTGCATGAATGGTGTAGCTAGGATGCCTCCACGGCGGCATCGGTTTAGCATGACCTGTGGCAGGGTCGGCATTTGACGATGCCGGGTCCCGCCTTCACCATGCCTCGTTTAAGTCATCCGGTTGAGCGCACCCATGCACAGACTCGTACTGATCCGTCACGGCCAATCGCAGTGGAATCTCGACAACCGCTTCAGCGGCTGGGCCGATGTCGACCTCACCGCGCAGGGCATGGCCGAGGCACAGGAAGCCGGTCGCTTGCTGCAGGCGGAGGGTTACACGTTCGACGTGGCGCATACCTCGGTGCTCAAGCGCGCGGTGCGCACGCTGTGGGGCGTGCAGGACGCGATGGGCCTGATGTGGTTGCCGGTGCATACCGACTGGCGCCTCAACGAGCGCCATTACGGTGCGCTGACCGGCCTCAACAAGGCCGAGACCGCGGCGAAGTACGGCGAGGAGCAGGTGAAGGTGTGGCGCCGCAGCTACGACATTCCGCCGCCGCCGCTGGAGCGCGGCGCCAACGAGGCGGTGCACGATCCGCGCTACGCCAGCCTCGATCCGAAAGACATTCCCGACACCGAGTGCCTGAAGGACACCGTGGCCCGCGTGTTGCCGTACTGGCACGAGGTGCTGGCGCCGGCGATCCGTTCCGGCCAGCGCGTGCTGGTGGCGGCGCACGGCAATTCGCTGCGCGCGCTGGTGAAGTACCTCGACGGCATCTCCGACGAGGCGATCGTCGAGCTGAACATCCCCAACGGCGTGCCGCTGGTGTACGAATTCGACGAGCGGCTCAGGCCGCTGCGCCACTATTACCTCGGCGACGCCGAGGCGATCGCGGCGAAGATGGCCGCGGTGGCGAACCAGGGCAAGGCGAAGTAGTGCCAGTGCCGCAGGCCACCTCGCCGAGAAAGGCCGCCGCCGCGCTGGCCGACTACTGGTCGCCGCGGATCATTGGCGAGCTCGATGATTCCTACCTCAAGGTGGCCAAGGTGCTGGGCACGTTCGGCTGGCACAGCCATGACGACGAGGATGAGCTGTTTTTGATCCTGGCCGGCCAGCTGCGCATCGAGATGGAAGCCGGTGCGGTCGAGCTGGCCGAAGGCGAGATGTTCGTGGTGCCCAAGGGGGTCAGGCACAACCCGGTCGCGGCGGCGGAGTGCCTGCTGATGCTGATCGAGCGCAAGTCGACCCTGCATACCGGCAGCGTGGTGACGGCGCGGACGCGTTCGCTGGCCGAGCAGTTGGGCAACGGCTGAACCCGTAACCTGGCGTCCTGACGAAGGGTGACAAACGTCAGTCGTCAGCCGCCGTTCGCTCGATTAAGCTGGGCGTCGTCCATCCCGTGGTGTCGCCCATGCCTGTCCATCTGACCAATTACCTGATCATGCTGCCGCTGCTGGCGTGGATCGTGTGGCGGCGCGTGAGCCGCCAGTTCGGCCGCCAGCCGATCCAGCGCAAGCGGATGATCGCGCGCATCGTGATCTTTGCGGTGGTGGGTTGCCTGCTGAGCCTGGCCGGCTTGCACAGCATCCAGTTGCTCGAGGGACTGCTCGTGGGCGCGCTGATCGGTGCGTTGATCGGCATGGTCGGGCTCAGGCTCACCCGCTTCGAAGTCGATCCGGTGAAGGGCGACTGCTACGTGCCGAATGCGTGGATCGGTGCCCTGCTCACGGTGCTGCTGCTGGGGCGCTTGCTATGGCGTTTCATGCAGATGCAGCAGGTCTCCGCGGCCGCACAGGCCGGTGGCTACCCGGCGAGCTACACCTATAGCCCGCTGACCATGCTGGTAGTCGGCTTGCTGGTCGGCTACTACATCGTCTACTTCAGCGGGCTGCTGATCCATCATCGCCGTTTCCAGCAAGCGCATCCGGGCACGAGTACGCTGTAAAAGCCTGCCGTTACGGCCTGGCGAGCAGCGCCGAGAATTCCCGTGCAAAACGGTGCACGTCGCCAGGCCAGCGCGCGGAGAGATAGTTGCCGTCGCGCACCACGAAGGCCGGCGAGGCATCGCGCTCGCTATCCCGTGCGAGGCCATTCGTCTTGCGGCGGTAATCCGCTGCGTCGGGCGGCACGTCGAGGAAGTCCCGCGGATCGGCCAGCGCGCGCGTCACTTCCTGCTGCACCGACATGTAGCCGACCGGCTGATCCGGTGCTTCGTCATACGTGCGGTAATAGAGCGGATCCCAGAAGCGGCTGATCCGTGCCGTTGCCCAGGCCTTCCTTTCCAGCGCCCAGGTCAGCGCGGTGGTGCGACGGCCATACAGCACCGACTTGCCGTCCGCCGAGCGGCTGCGCGCCGCCAGCAGCACGCCGTGGCAGATCGCGGCGACGGGCTTGTCCGCGGCGAAGAACGCAGCGACCAGCTGCTGCAGCAAGGGACTCTCCAGATACTCGCGCATGCCGCGTGCCCGATGTCCGCCCGGCAACAGCAAGCCATCAAACGCCGATGCATCCAGTGCCTCCCAGCGCAGCGGTGCGTGGAACGCGGCATCCTGCAGCATCGCCGCATAGTCCTTGCGCGCGTCGGCGTTCGCGCGCAGCAGCAGGCCGACCAGGCGCAGGCGGTTCAGTCCCGGCAGCCAGCCCCACGGATCGAGGCCGATGCCGTTGAGCATCAGCTCGTCGGCGCTGGCCGGTTGCCCATCGGGCGTGGCGAAGACCACGGCGTGTCCGTCGGCGTGCAGCGTGCGCCAGCTCACCGCGACTTCGGAAGGATCGAAATCGCGGTGCGGCAGCGGGATCAGGATGCGGGCCATGCGCGTGGTCCGCCTCTCACGAAGCCGGTGCGTCGAGGTAATCCAGGCTGGCCTGCAGCATCGCTTCCATGCCGATCTTCAGCGCGCCCTCGTCGAGATAGAACTTCGGCGAATGGTTGGCCGGCGCTTTCGACGCATCCTGGCCCAGCGGGGTGGAGCCGACGAAGAAGTACACGCTGGGCACCGCCTTGGCGAAATAGGCGAAGTCCTCCGAGGCCATCCACGGTTTCGCCTCGATCACATGCGCGTTGCCGAGCGCCTTGCCGATGCTGCCGCGCACGCGGGCGGCGAGCGCGGGATCGTTGACCAGGACCGGATTGCTGTCGCCGACCGGGATCTGTTCTTCCACCGTGGCGCCGTTGGCGGCGGCGATGTGCTCGGCGATGCCCTTGAGGTTGTCGATCGCCTGCTGGCGCATGCCGGCATCGAAGGTACGCAGGGTGCCCTGCAGTTCCACCTGGTCCGGCACGATGTTGTAGCGCGAGCCACCCTCGACGATGCCGAAGCTGAGCACCGCCGGCAGGTTGCCGATGTCCAGCTTGCGACTGACGATGGTCTGCGCGGCGCTGATGATCTCGGCCGAAGTGACGATCGGATCGACGCCGTTCCATGGCATCGCACCGTGCGTCTGCCGCCCGTGCACCACCATGCGGAACCAGTCCGAGCCGGCCATCGTCGGCCCCGGCCGCACCGCCACCGTGCCCACGTTGAGCGAGCTGACCACGTGCATGCCGAACATCGCATCCGGCTTGAAGTCGCGGAACAGGCCTTCCTTCAGCATCAGCGCCGCGCCGCCTTCCTCGCCGGCCGGCGCACCTTCCTCGGCCGGCTGGAACACGAACAGCACCGAACCATGCAACTGCTTCTTCATGCGGCTCAGCGCCTGCGCCATGCCGAGCAGCATCGCGGTGTGCGCGTCGTGGCCGCAGGCGTGCATCACGCCGGTCGGCTTGCCGCGGTATTCGCCCTTGGCCTTCGAGGCGAACGGCAGGTCGACTTCCTCGGTCACCGGCAGCGCGTCCATGTCGGCGCGGATCGCCAGCCGCGGCCCGGGCAGGTCGCCCTTCAGCAACCCCACGACGCCGGTATGCGCGATGCCGGTATGCACCTCCAGCCCCAGCTTCTTCAGTTCGGCGGCGACCAGCGCCGAGGTGCGCACCTCGCGATTGCTCAGCTCGGGATGCTGGTGGATGTCGCGCCGCCACGCGGTGACCTGCGGCAGTTCCTGCTGCGCCATTGCTTGCACGCTGGGGGTGTCGGTGGCATGCAAGGGAACGATGGCGGCGGCGAGCGCCATGACAAACAAGGTACGACGCATGGGTATCTCCTCCGAGGGACGACCGATGCTAGCGCGTTGCCATGACGCGGTGCCGAATTTTTGGCGTTGGCTCGCCGAAAAATGTGTTGACCACCCACATCATGAGGGTGGATTCGTTGGTGTTTTAGATCGCCTTCGGCGACCAGAAGTAGACGTTCAGTGCTTTGTTGAAGCATCGACACCAGAAGGTGACATGACTTGACCGTGTGGCCCAATTTCCTGAAGAAGCTTGCCAGACGGCGAGTAATAAAATAGGAGGGCTCGCATCTCGACAATTACTGGATTGCCACGGTCGTCCTCATAGTCTGGACCTGCGCCAACGGTCCACCTGCCAGAACTAAAAGACGCTATGAAATCGCAGCGAACTGTATGAAGGTCATCCAATGTGTGTGCAGGATTTTGGCAATAGCTTGCAGATGCCTGCTTTGCAAGTTCGATGATTTGTTCTTTCGTCAACTTGACGTCGGAGGCTGCCACGCTTGTCGTAAGCAACAAAAAAGCTAAAAAGACTTTACCAATCATGGAATGCTCTGAATGTTTAGAGGCGCTTTCAGATTCTGACACTGAAAATGCTCGTTTTTGGCGGCGACCGAAGGCCGCACTTGCCACGCTACTGGGAAAAGTCCTTCGGCACGTTGGCATCGATCCAGTGGGTGATGAATTCCTCGAGCGCAACACGTTGCGGAATCTCGATGCCGGCTTCCCGGACAAACGCCGCGGCGACCTTGATGAACGATTGCTTCGACCGGCTGGAGGCTTGCCGGGCAGACGCCTGCTTCTGCCGGAGCTGGACGGTGTGCGCCGAGGGCTGGCCGGCCTTGGCGAACTTCTGGTAGCGACGCAGTTCGTCGGCCGCCAGCTCCGTGTCGAATGCTGCCTGCAGCATTGCCTGCCTGGCCTTCAGCAGCGGGATCAGGCAATCCGCGGCTTTGGTCAGTGCGCCGGTCACATCCGAAGTCAAAAGGATGCGGGCCAGTGGCGGTGGGAGCGTCATGCCAGCGACCGTGGGAGTGGCTTCGTCGAACAGCTCCAGATGGCGAAGGAAACTGTCATGGGGAAAGGACGTTTTCGCTGCCATGGGGAGCCTGATACTGGGAACTACGGACGATACGCCTTTGCGCATGGTGCGCCATGTCGCCAACGGCCTGGTATCTCATCGTGATGCATTCACTCGACGCAGAACTGCACGGGCCCAGGTGCATCGCAGCAACCTATGCCCGATGCAAGATGTGCCTCTCAGGGTTGCGATACACCAGTACCGTCGCGATCAATCCACACAGTGCCGCGAACGACAACCACAACCCGGGCGCGGCGTTGTTGCCGGTGAGATGGATCAGCCATTGCGAGATCGCCAGGCTCGAACCACCCAGCGTGGTGGCGAGGCTGTAGGCGAGCGAGAACCCGGCGGTGCGCACTTCGACCGGCATGATTTCGGTGAGCGCCACCACCAGGGCGCCGTTGTAGCTGGCATAGATGAAGGACAGCCACAGCTCCACGCCGAGCAGCCGATCGAAGCCGGGCTTGGCCACCAGCCAGTGCAGCACGGGATAAGCGGTAAGCAGGGCGAGCACGGTGCAGGCGAGCAGCAAGGGCCAGCGACCGATGCGGTCCGACAGCGCGCCCATCAGCGGCAGCCAGATCAGGTTTGAGATGCCGACGTACAGCGTCACCACGAACACGTCGGACTGCGACAGCTTCAGCACTTCCCTGCCGAAGGTCGGCGTGTACGCGGTGATCAGGTAGAACGACACCGTGGTCATCAGCACCATCGCCATGCCGAGCAGCACGATGCGCCAGTGGGCGAGCATCGAGCGGTAGATTTCGCCGGCGCCGAGGCGACGCTTGCGGGCGAGGAAGGCCTCGGTTTCCTGCAGCGAGCGGCGGATCAGGAACACGAACGGCACGATCAGGCAGCCGATCAGGAACGGCACGCGCCAGCCCCAGTCGCTCATCGCCTGCGGCGACAGCCAGCGTTGCAGCAACAGGCCGAGCAGGGCGGCGAACATCACTGCGACCTGCTGGCTGGCCGATTGCCAGGAACAGTAAAAGCCGCGGTGCCCCGGCGTGGCGATCTCGGCCAGGTAGACCGACACGCCGCCCAGCTCGACGCCGGCGGAGAATCCCTGCAGCAGGCGTCCGGCCAGCACCAGCAGCGGCGCCAGCGCACCGATGCTGGCGTAGCCCGGAACCGCCGCGACCATCAAGGTGCCGGCGGCCATCAGCGCGAGGGTGAGGATCAATCCCTTGCGGCGGCCGTGATGGTCGATGTACGCGCCAAGCACGATCGCACCGACCGGCCGCATCACGAAGCCGGCGGCAAAGGTCAGCAGGGTCAGCAGCAGCGACGCATAGGCGTCGTGGCTGGGGAAGTACGTGCGTGCGATGGCCGCGGCGTAATAGCCGTAGACCATGAAGTCGTACATCTCGAGGAAATTGCCGCCGACGACGCGGAAGATCGCCTTGATGTTCTGACGCCTAGTGTTCTCCACCGTGCGGCCCCCAGAACACGACCCATGTGGCGAAGTCGGCAGTGAAATTCTCAAACCGGTGCTCGGCGCCGGCTTCCACAAACAGCACGTCTCCAGCCTTGAACGGGATGCGCTCTCCGTTTCTTAGAAAATCGCCTGCGCCGCTGATGATGATGTAGAGCTCGTCCTGCTGGTGTGGCGACTGCGGGTCAATGCTTCGGGGCGCATAGAGTCCGACTTTCATCGAACCATGTCTCAGGCCGTAGTGGAAACGGAATTCATCCGGGCTGTCGGGAAGCTTTTTCAAAGCATCTTCAAGCCCGAACATCCAGTCGCTAGCTGACATGACGTGTCGACCTTCCGGCGGTGTGCGGGGTTGCATGCATGGCTGAGTCCCGCGGAGGCAGGACGTCAAGGCTAATCCGCGCGATGTTCCAGCGCCAGATAGTCCCTGCTCTGCATCTCGATCAGGCGTGATTCGGTGCGGCCGAATTCGGCGCGCAGGCGTTCGCCGTCATACAGCTCGGTGATCGGTGCGGCGGCGGACAGCACCAGCTTGACGTGGCGGTCGTAGAACTCGTCGACCAGTTGCACGAAGCGCTTCGCGGCGTCCTCGCTGTAGATGGTGAACTGCGGCACGTTGGAGATGATGATCGCCGGGCCGGCCTTGGCCAGTGCGATGTAGTCGGCGACTGCGCGGGGCCCTTCGCAGAGTGCGTCGAAATCGAACCACAGGATGTTGTCGGCGCGCTTGCGATACGGGATGTCACGACCGTTGATCTGCAGTGCACCGTCCTGCTGGATCGAGCCGCTGGCCTGGTTGCCGAAGATGCGCCCCAGCGCACGCTCGGCTTCGGCGCCCGGTGGGGTCAGATACACCGGTGCCTGCGCCAGTGCACGCAGACGCCAGTCGTGCGACGAGGCCATCTCGACTACGTGGCAGCGCTGTTCGATCAGCGCGATCGCGGGCAGGAAGCGCACGCGCTGCAGGCCGTCCTTGTAAAGGTTGGCCGGTGCGGTGTTGGAGGTGGTGACCAGGGTCACGCCACGCGCGAACAGCGCGTCGAGCAGGTTGGCCAGGATCATCGCGTCGCCGATGTCGTTGACCAGGAATTCGTCCAGGCACAGCACGCGGCAGCGCGCGGCGAGGCCGGCGGCCACCTCGACCAGCGGACTCTGGCGCTCGCCCAGCGCGCGCAGGCTGTCATGCACCTCGCCCATGAAGCGGTGGTAGTGCCGGCGCAGCGCGATGCCGTGCGGCAGGCTGGCCACGAACAGGTCCATCAGGAAGGTCTTGCCGCGACCGACCGTGCCCCACAGGTACAGGCCGGGCAGCGCTTCGGGCTGATCGTTGCCGAGCAGCGATTTCAGCCGCCCGAACAAGCCGTTGTTGGCTTCAGGTAGCACGCACAGCGCCGCGTGCATGCGGTCGAACTCGGGCAGCAGGGCGAGCTGGGTGGGATCGGACTCCCAGCGATGCGCGGCGACGCCTTCCTGGTAGCGCGCGCTCGGCGCGAGCGGTGGGGTTTCACTCATGGAACGGCGTCTTGGATGAGATGGATAAGTGAGTGTCAGGCGCGACGGGCGACATGCTTCACGGCCGACGTGCCGGTGGCAGCCAGTCGAGTGCGGCATGTTTCACGGCGCCACGCAGATCCATCAGCCGGCGGTGGAAGAAGTGACCGGTCTCGGGCATGCGCACCAGTTCCGGCGGTACTTCAAGGCTGTCGATCCAGTCGAACACGGCCTGCGGCTCGACGACCTCATCTTCCTCGCCCATCACCACCAGCCAGGGACAGCCGGGCGGGGTGAGCGAGGCGAACGACCAGCGACCGGCCGGCGGGGCGATGCTGATCAGCGCCTTGGCTTGCAGCCTGGCGGCGTTGCGGATGGTGACGTAACTCCCGAACGAGAAGCCGGCCAGCCACAGCGCATCGTCCGGCCGCGTGCGGCGCACCCAGGCCACCACGGCGGCGAGGTCGTCGCCTTCGCCGTCGCCGTTGTCGTACACGCCTTCGGAGGCGCCGGTGCCGCGGAAGTTGAAACGCACGGTGTCCAGCCCGGATTCGCGCAGCGCGCGTTCGACCATGGTCACCACCTTGTTGTGCATGGTACCGCCCTGCACCGGGTTCGGGTGGCAGATCACGGCGACGCCACGACGTGCGCCAACCGGTTCGGCGACATCGCTGACGGTTTCGAGCTTGCCGGCGGGACCGTCGAGCATGAAACTGGCGGTGGTCTGGGGAAAGCTGGCAGGTTCGGCGGGGAGCTCGGTGGGATTCATGCCTGCGATGATAACCGCCATGGCGATTCGCCGCCGCGGACACTGCGGATGAACCATCTGGCGCACGTGCTGCTGGCCGGCGACGACGAATGGCTGCAGCTCGGCGGCATGCTGGGCGATTTCGTGCACGGCCAGCCCGATGCCGCCTTGTTTCCGTCGCGGGTGATCGCCGGTATTCGCCTGCATCGCGCGATCGACGTATATACGGACGCCCATCCCGAGGTGCTGGCGGCCAAGGCGTTGCTGCCGCCACCGTACCGGCGCTATGCCGGCATCCTGCTGGACATGTGGTTCGACCATTGCCTGGCGCGCGATTTTTCGCGCTGGTGCGTGCAGCCGCTGGCTGATTACTCCGCTGCCTTGCGTGGATTGCTCAGGCGTCACGACGGACTGCTGCCACCCGCGCTGCGGCGGTTTCGCGGCTACATGGAGGCGCATGGGCTGCCGGCAGGTTATGCCGATCCCGCCGTGCTGGGCGATGCGCTGGCGGGGATCGGGCAGCGGTTGAGCCGTGCCAATCCGCTGGATTCGGCGCTGCTGGTGCTGGTGGCGCATGAGGCGCTGTTGCAGGAACGTTTCGAGATGTTCTTTCCGCAGTTGCGGGAGTTTGCGCGCGAGTGGGTTGCGGTGCATGGAGGGTGATCGGGGCGGATTGCTCGCGAGCACCGACCCCTCTCCCCACTCCTCTCCCGCGAGGGAGAGGAGGAAAACGAAAACGCCGCCCGAAGGCGGCGTTTGATTTCATTTCATTGAAGCGAGGCTTACTTGGCCTGACCGACGATCCAGGTGACGGCGGCCTTGACCTGCTCGTCGGTGAGCGCCGGGTTGCCGCCCTTCGGCGGCATGAAGTTGCCGTCCGGGCCGTGGTAACCCTCGGTGGCGTGCTTGATCAGGGTGTCCAGGCCTTCGGCGATGCGCGGGCCCCACATGCTCTTGTCGCCCAGCTTTGGCGCGCCGGCAACGCCGGAGGTGTGGCAGCTGGTGCACAGGTTTTCGTAGATGGTCTTGCCGTCGGTGGTGCCACCGTAGGCCACCTGCGAGGCAGCGGCCTTGGCAGCAGCGTCGGCGGCAGCCTGCATCGCGGCGCGGCCGGTATTGCCGGCGTAGACGGCGCCGGCTGGCGCGATCCGCTCGGCGATCTGGGCCGGTTCGTTCGGGTTGGTTTCGTGCGGCGCGTGTTCGTAGATCGCCAGTGCCGAGAGGATCAGCACCAGGGTCAGCACAACCAGACCACCGAGCATGACGGAGAACTGGCGCAAGAAGCTCTGATCGGATTTGCTTATGGGACCGCTCACTCACGTACTCCTGTCAGTGGGCAAGACGGCAAGGCCACGATGGCCGTCCCGGCATGCCTGATTTGCTTGTACTGGATCACCGGGGCCGCAGGTGCGCGGCATCAAGGCCCGGTTGCTGCAGGACCCGTGATCCGGACCGAACAGACAGCCAGTCGCGGATTATAAACGAAGCGCGCGGCAAGTTTCAGGCCTCCATGCGGGGGTGCTGGCCGCGTTGCCCGGTTTTCGTATGGAGGCCCGCAAGCCTTGGTGGAAGCCGTGTGGCAGGCTGCCCCTGCCATCGGTCATACCCCACCCCTGTCAACCGGCATTGTTCAAGTTCGTTCAACTGCCCCTATGCTTTCACCCCGAGAGGAGTCGGTCGGACTTTCTCCAGGCGGGTGGAGCCGACAAACTTCATATACATCGGGTATGCATACTGCGTGATGGTGTGCCGGGTGGCCGCGCCGTTTCAGTTCAGTCCAGGAGTTTCACATGTCGCGTTTTTGGAAGATCGCATTGATCGTCATTGCGGTGATCGTGGTGGTGGCAATCGGCTTCCGGCTGCTGCACAAGCCGGCGGCGGAAGGCACCCATCGTCGTGGCGCCCGTGCGGATGCAGCCGCAGAGCAGGGCAGCGGACAGGACGGCAAGGACAACGCCCCGGTACCGGTCACGGTCGAGCCCGTGGTGAGCCAGAACGTGCCGATCTACCTGACCGGCCTGGGCACCGTGCAGGCGCTCAATACGGTGACGATCAACTCGCAGGTCGCCGGGCAGATGATGAGCATCAACTTCACCGAGGGCCAGTCGGTGAAGAAGGGCGACCTGCTGGCGCAGATCGATCCGCGCACCTTCCAGGCGAACTACGACCAGGCGGTCGCCAAGCAGAAGCAGGACCAGGCCCTGCTCGCCACCGCGCAGAGCACGCTCAAGCGCAACCAGGCACTGGTGGCCAGCGGCTACGTCGCCGCGCTGGACATGGATACCTACCGCAACAATGTCGGGCAGCTGACCGCCACCGTCGCCGCCGACGAGGCCGCGATGCATTCGGCCAAGGTGCAGCTGGATTTCACCCGCATCATCGCGCCGTGCGACTGCGTCACCGGCATCCGCAGCGTGGATCCGGGCAACGTGGTGACCACCAGCACCGCGATCGTCACGCTGACCCAGGTGCACCCGATCTATGTGATTTTCTACCTGCCCGAGCAGAACCTCGAAGTCGTGCGCAATGCGTTCAAGGGCGGCGCCCGGCTCGAGGTGGCGGCGCTGGATCGCACCGACTCCCATCCGCTGGCCAACGGCGGCGTGCTGCAGGTGATCGACAACCAGATCGACACCAGCACCGGCACGTTCAAGCTGCGTGCGCAGTTCCCGAATGCGGACAACACCTTGTGGCCGGGCCAGTTCGTCAACGTGCAGCTGAAGGTGCGCACGGACGCCGGCGGCCTGGTGATCCCGGCACAAGCCGTGCAGCGCGGCCCGGATGGCGATTACGTGTACCAGTTGCAGGACGACAAGACGGTGAAGATGCAGCCGGTGACGGTGGCGAACGAGGTGGGCGCCAGCCACGTGATGATCAGCAAGGGTCTGGCGGTGGGTGACCAGGTGGTCACCGAAGGCCAGTTCCGGCTCAAGCCCGGCAGCAAGGTGCAGGCGCTGAAGCCCGGCGAAGTGCCGGCGGCGCCTTCCGCCGCCGAACTGCAGAAATCCAAGCAGAACGGTCAGAAGGGTGGTGGCCGCCGTGACGGTGGCTGACAAGCTGCGCTTCGCGTTGCGGGTGATGCCGGCATGCTTGCCGCTCACCCGCAGCGGCCCGCTCTTGCGAAACCTGCATCTACGCCGTCCCGATTCGCCCGGATTTGATGCGGCACTTCCATTGATGGTCGCCCACGACCACGCCTACTGACGGTTGCGACGCCCCATGGGATTTTCGACACTCTTCATTCGCCGGCCGATCGCCACCTCCTTGCTGATGGTGGCGATCCTGCTGCTCGGCATCCTCGGCTACCGCCAGCTGCCGGTATCGGCGCTGCCGGAGATCGAGGCGCCCAGCCTGGTGGTGACCACGCAGTACCCCGGGGCCAGCGCGGCCACCATGGCCTCGCTGGTGACCACGCCGCTGGAGCGCAACCTCGGCCAGATCTCCGGCCTGTCGATGATGACCTCCGACTCGTCGGCCGGCCTGTCGACGATCGTGCTGCAGTTCAACATGGACCGCGACATCGACATCGCCGCGCAGGACGTGCAGTCGGCGTTGAACCAGGCGCGCGGCACGCTGCCCAGCACGCTGCCGTACCCGCCGGTGTACAACCGGGTGAACCCGGCCGATGCGCCGATCCTCACGCTGGAGCTCACCTCCGACAGCCTGCCGCTGCGCGATGTGAACAACTACGCCGACTCGATCCTGGCGCAGAAGCTGTCGCAGGTGCAGGGCGTCGGCCTGGTCTCGATCGCCGGCAACGTGCGCCCGGCCGTGCGCGTGCAGGTGAATCCGGCACAGCTGTCGAATCTCGGCATGACCATGGAGGACGTGCGCAGCGCGTTGACCCAGGCCAACGTGAACGCGCCGAAGGGCACGCTGAACGGCGCCACGCAGAGCTACAGCATCGGCACCAATGACCAGCTGGCCACCGCCGAGGAATACAAGAACACCATCATCAGCTACCAGAACAATTCGGCGGTGCGCCTGTCCGACGTGGCCAACGTGGTCGATGGCGCGGAGAACGACCAGCTCGCCGCCTGGGCCAACGGCAAGCCGGCGGTGCTGCTGGACATCCGCCGCCAGCCCGGCGCGAATATCGTGCAGACGGTGGAATCGATCCGGCAGATCCTGCCGCAGCTGCGCGCAGTGCTGCCGGCCAACGTGCATCTGGACGTGTTCGCCGACCGCACGGTGACGATCCGCGCCTCGGTGCACGACGTGGAGTTCACCCTGCTGCTGACCATCTTCCTGGTGGTGGCGGTGATCTTCGTGTTCCTGCGCCGGCTGTGGGCCACGATCATCCCGTCCGTCGCGGTGCCGCTGTCGCTGCTGGGCACGTTCGGCGTGATGGCGTTCACCGGCATGTCGCTGGACAACCTCTCGCTGATGGCGCTGACCGTGGCCACCGGCTTCGTGGTCGACGATGCGATCGTGATGATCGAGAACATCGTGCGCTACATCGAGCAGGGCAAGGACGGCAAGGAGGCGGCCGAGATCGGCGCGAAGGAGATCGGTTTCACCGTGCTGTCGCTGACCGTGTCGCTGGTGGCGGTGTTCCTGCCGCTGCTGCTGATGCCCGGCGTCACCGGCCGGCTGTTCCACGAATTCGCCTGGGTGCTGACGATCGCGGTGACCATCTCGATGCTGGTGTCGCTGACCCTGACGCCGATGATGTGCGCCTACCTGCTCAAGGCCGACCAGCTGCCCGAAGGCGACGACGCGCACGAGCGTCATGCCGCGGCCGGCAAGAAGAACCTGTGGACGCGCACCGTCAACGTCTACGAGAGTTCGCTGGACTGGGTGCTTGGGCACCAGCGCCTGACCATCACGGTCGCGGCGATCACCGTGGTGATCACCGTGTTCCTGTACATCGTGATCCCCAAGGGCCTGCTGCCCGAACAGGACACCGGCCTGATCACCGGCGTGGTGCAGGCCGACCAGAACGTGGCGTTCCCACAGATGGAACAGCGCACCAAGGCAGTCGCCGAGGCGCTGCGCAAGCAGGCGGGCGTGGCGGGCGTGGCGGCGTTCATCGGCGCCGGCTCGGTCAATCCGACCCTCAACCAGGGCCAGCTCAGCATCGTGCTGAAGGATCGCGGCGACCGCGCCAGCCTGGACGCCATGGTGGCGAACCTGCAGGCCGCTGCCGCAGGTATTCCGGGCGTGGCGCTTTATCTCAAGCCGGTGCAGGACGTGACGCTGGACAGCCAGGTGTCGGCGACCGAATACCAGTATTCGATGTCGGACGTGAACGCCACCGAGCTGTCCGGCTACGCCAACCAGATGACCCAGGCCATGCGCCAGCGGCCGGAGCTGGCCGACGTCGGCAACAACCTCGCCGACCAGGGTACGGCGCTGAAGCTGACCATCGACCGCGACAAGGCCAGCCGGCTCGGCGTGCCGGTGCAGACCATCGACGACACGCTGTACGATTCGTTCGGCCAGCGCCAGATCTCGACCATCTTCACCCAGCTCAACCAGTATCGCGTGGTGCTCGAAGTGGCCCCGCAGTTCCGCACCAGCACCTCGCTGCTGAACCAGCTTGCGGTGAAGAGCAACGGCAACGGCGCGCTCACCGGCAGCAATGCGACCAGCTTCGGCCAGGTCGCGTCGAGCAATTCGTCCACCAGTACCGGCATCAATGTCGCCAACACCGGCGTCATCATCGGCAGCGGCAGCATCATCCCGATCGCGTCGCTGGCGACGTCCGAGATCACCACGGCTCCGCTGGTGGTCAGCCACCAGCAGCAGTTGCCGGCGGTGACCGTGTCGTTCAACCTGGCGCCGGGTTATTCGCTGTCGCAGGCGGTCGATGCGATCCACGACATCGAGAAGCAGATGAACTTCCCGCCACAGGTGCGTGGCCAGTTCATCGGCAAGGCGGCGGAGTTCTCCTCCAGCCTCGGTGACGAAGTGCTGTTGCTGTTGGCCGCGATCGTCGTGATCTACATCGTGCTGGGCGTGCTGTACGAGAGCTACATCCATCCGCTGACGATCATCTCCACCCTGCCACCGGCCGGCGTCGGTGCGCTGCTGGCGCTGATCCTGTGCGGCATGAGCCTGTCGGTGGACGGCATCGTCGGCATCGTGCTGCTGATCGGTATCGTCAAGAAGAACGCGATCATGATGATCGACTTCGCGATCGAGGCGAAACGCACCGGCCTGAATGCGCACGACGCGATCCGCCGTGCCTGCCTGCTGCGCTTCCGCCCGATCATGATGACCACCGCGGCGGCGATGCTCGGTGCATTGCCGCTGGCGCTGGGCAACGGCATCGGTTCGGAACTGCGCCGCCCACTCGGCGTGTCGATCGTCGGCGGTTTGCTGCTGTCGCAGCTGGTGACGCTGTACACCACGCCAGTGATCTACCTGTACATGGAGCGGTTCTCCGACTGGCTCGCCACGCGCCGCGAACAGCGCGCGCTGCGGCACGCAAACCAGGGCGTGGCGTGATGCGGGAGTCCCACGGGGGCATCCTGCGGTCGTGCACGATGTCAATCGCAATGCCGGCGGTGAACCCGCCGGCTGTTGCCTTTGCATGGCCCCGGTGACAGGGGATCCGGTGGCCGCTCATTCCCTCGGATCGCTCAACCTTTTCGCGGTTGATGCGTTAGCCATGGGATGAGACTTTCACGTGCCGTCTGGCATAACCTCATCCGCACCCTGGCCAAGCTTGATCCATGAATATCTCCGGACCGTTCATTCGCCGCCCGATCGGCACCTCGCTGCTGGCGATCGGCGTCTTCGTGGTCGGCATGATCTGTTATGCACTGCTCGGTGTCGCTGCGCTGCCGGACATGCAGTTTCCGGTGATCTTCGTGCAGGCCAGCCAGGCTGGCGCCAGCGCCGGCAACATGGCTTCCACCGTGGCTGCGCCGCTCGAGCGCCACTTGGGCCAGGTGCCGGGCATCGACACCATGCGCTCGTCCAGTTCGCTGGGCAGTACGCAGGTATTCCTGATGTTCAACACCAGCCGCAACCTGGATGCCGCTGCGCGCGACGTGCAGGCGGCGATCAATGCGGCGCAGTCGGACCTGCCGTCCGGTCTCAACAGCCCGCCCAGTTACGAGAAAGCCAACCCGAACGACGATCCGATCATCGCCTTCGCGCTGACCTCCGATACGCAGTCCACGCGCGATCTGTACGACGTCGCCGACTCGTTGCTGGCGCAGCGGCTGCGCCAGCTCGATGGTGTCGCCTCGGTGGATATCGCCGGTGCCTCGACGCCGGCGGTGCGCGTCGACGTGAACCTGCGCGCGCTCAATGCGATGGGGCTGTCGCCGGACGATCTGCGCAACGCGCTGACCGCGGCCAACGTGACCTCCCCGCAAGGCTTTCTGACCGACGGCCACACCACCATGGCGGTGACCGCGAACGACGCCCTGCACAGCGCCGATGATTTCGCCAGGCTGATCATCTCCAACCAGAAGGGCGTGGCGGTGCGCCTGTCCGATGTGGCCAAGGTGTACGACGGCACCCAGGACGCCTATCAGGCGGCCTGGTTCCAGGGCAAGCCGGCGATCCTGATGTACGTGTACAAGCAGTCCAACGCCAACATCATCGGCACGGTGGACCGCGTCAAGGCCACCATCCCCGAGCTGCGCGGGTACCTGCAGCCGGGTACTTCGCTGACCTCGTATTTCGACGGCACGCCGACCATTCGCGCGTCGCTGCACGAAGTGCAGGCCACCTTGCTGATCAGCCTGGCGATGGTGGTCCTGACGATGGCGCTGTTCCTGCGCCGGCTGGCGCCGACCCTGATTGCCGCGGCGACGGTGCCGCTGTCGTTGGCCGGTGCAGCCACGCTGATGTACGTGCTCGGCTACACCCTCAACAACCTCACCCTGCTGGCGCTGGTGATCGCCATTGGCTTCGTGGTCGACGATGCGATCGTGGTGATCGAGAACATCGTGCGGCACATCGATCAGGGCATGACGCGGATGCAGGCTGCGCTGGCCGGCGCGCGGGAAATCGGCTTCACCATCGTGTCGATCACCGGATCGCTGATCGCGGTGTTCATCCCGCTGCTGTTCATGGGCGGCATCACCGGCATGTTCTTCAAGGAGTTCACGATGACGCTGGTGGCGGCGATCGTGATCTCGGCGCTGGTGTCGCTAACCCTGACGCCGTCGATGTGCGGCCACTTCCTGCGCGGGCATCGCCAGGCCGCCGAATCGTCGCGCTGGGGTCTGGCCATCGATCGCTTCCACGAGCGCATGCTGGCGGTCTACGTCCGCGCACTGAATTTCTCGCTGCGGCATGCCTTGCTGCTGTCGCTGACCCCGCTGATCCTGATCGGCGTCACCGTGTTCCTGTTCACCCAGGTCAAGACCAGCCTGTTCCCGCCGCAGGATACCGGCCTGATCCGCGGCCGCGCGACGTCGGGCGCCACCGTGTCGTTCCAGGACTCCGTCAACCGCCAGCAGCGCCTGATCGACATGCTGCTGAAGGACCACGACGTGGCCACGGTCGGCTCGCGGCTGGGCAGCAGCCGGCAGGGTGCCAGCGGCTTCTTCGACATCCAGCTGAAGACGCATGCCGAGGGGCGCAAGGACGACACCTTCGAGGCGCTGGCGCGGCTCAGTGCGAAGGCGGCGAAGTATCCCGACCTCAACGTGCGCCTGCGCCCGATCCAGGATCTGCCCAGCTTCGGCGGTGGCGGCACCAGCCAGGGCGCGCAGTATCAGATATCCCTGCAGGGCGACGATCTGGCCGAACTGCAGGAATGGCTGCCGAAACTGGTCACCGAGCTGAAGAAGAACCCGCAGCTGCGGGATGTCGGCAGCGATGTCGACGATGCCGGCCTCGAGCAGGACATCGTGATCGATCGCGACAAGGCCTCGCGACTCGGCTTGTCCATCGGCACCATCGATGGCGCGCTGTACGACGCCTTCGGCCAGCGCCAGGTATCGACGATCTATTCCGACCTCAACCAGTACAAGGTGGTGATCAACGCGCTGCCGAACCAGACCGCGTCGCCGGCTTCGCTGGACAGCACCTATGTGCGCTCGACCAACAACCAGATGATTCCGCTGACCGCGTTCGCGCACCAGCGGGCCGGCCTGGCGCCGACCCAGGTCACCCACGAGAACCAGCAGACCACGATGGATCTCAGCTTCAACGTGGCGCCCGGCGTGAGCCAGGGCGAGGCGCTGCAGGTGATCCAGGCGACGGCCAAGAACATGCGCATGCCGGGCGACATCAAGCTCAACGTGGGTGGCGATTTCCGCCGCTTCCAGCAATCGCAGAGCGGCATGCTGTGGCTGGTGCTGGGCGCGATCCTCACCGTCTACATCGTGCTGGGCATGCTGTACGAGAGCCTGATCCATCCGGTGACGATCCTGTCCACCCTGCCGGCGGCGGGTGTCGGCGCGCTGATGGCGCTGTGGCTGACCGGCACCGAGCTGTCGGTGATCGCGCAGATCGCGCTGGTGTTGCTGATCGGCATCGTCAAGAAGAACGCGATCATGATGATCGACTTCGCCCTCGTCGCCGAACGCGAGCACGGCAAGAGTCCGCTGGAGGCAGCCCGCGAGGCCTGCATCGTGCGCTTCCGCCCGATCATGATGACCACCATGGTCGCGATCCTCGCCGCGCTGCCGATCGCGATCGGTCTCGGCGAAGGCTCCGAACTGCGCCGCCCGCTCGGCATCGCGCTGATCGGCGGCCTGCTGATTTCGCAAAGCCTCACCCTGCTCAGCACGCCGGCGCTGTATGTGGTCTTCTCGTGCATGGCGGCGCGGCGGAAGGCGTGGTGGGCGGATCGACAGGAACGCGCACGGTCGCGACGGATCGTCAGCGTGCGCGGCTGAGACATCGTCTTCGACAGGCCAATCCCGCAGCTGACTGCATGGGCTTTGTAAGCAAAGCGTTGCCTTCATGCACACGGCTTGTTAACCCCGCGCTGGCTATCACTGCACTCCCCCCACAAATCCACGTGCGCTTGTTCGCCCGCAGCAGGAGATCCCGATGAAGATGACTCGCCATACCCTGATGTACACCGTCGCACTGGCCGCCGTGCTGGCGCTGAACGCGTGTGGCAAGAACGAGGAATCGGTGTCCCAATCTCCCACTGCGCCACCGTCCGCAGCCACAGCTCTCGCACCGGCACCGGCACCGGCAACGGCAACCGGTGCCTCTACCCAGGCACCGGCTAGCAGTGGTTCGGCGATGACGCCGATGCACAGCGGCTCTTCCGCCCAGCCATCACCCGCCAGCAACAGTTCGGCCGGCGCAGGGCATTGATACGGCCGCGGCGGGCGTGGCGTAGCGTCTGCTGCGGATCTGCCGGAGTGCACTTGGACGTGTTCCTGGAGATCCGCGCGGCAACCGGCATGGTTGTTCTGGCTACCATCGAATGAGGCCGCAGCGAATCGCTGCGGAGCACCTCCTACTTGGCCGATTTCGCCGCGGCGATCAACGCCTGCTTCAATGAGGCCGCAGCGAATCGCTGCGGAGCACACAAGCCCGAATATGCCGCGCAAAAATTGAATCTGGGCTTCAATGAGGCCGCAGCGAATCGCTGCGGAGCACCACGGGACGGCACATGTCCAGACCGTTGGCACGGTAGCTTCAATGAGGCCGCAGCGAATCGCTGCGGAGCACAGGTGACGACGAGCGAGGGCCACGTCGTCACTTTTGGAGCTTCAATGAGGCCGCAGCGAATCGCTGCGGAGCACCCGGTGTGTCCCACCGCGCTTAGGAGAACGGAGAACATGCTTCAATGAGGCCGCAGCGAATCGCTGCGGAGCACAGACCGAAGTGGAGGGGGCGCTGCAGGCATGGCAGTAGCTTCAATGAGGCCGCAGCGAATCGCTGCGGAGCACCCCGCGCAGTGCCCAACCACGCGCGACCCGAGCACCAAGCTTCAATGAGGCCGCAGCGAATCGCTGCGGAGCACCCATAGGGGCGTCCGATGCGCGCGGTATTGACCGCATGGCTTCAATGAGGCCGCAGCGAATCGCTGCGGAGCACACCACCTTTCGCGTCGCGTACCCATCGTCAGTCTCACGGCTCGCGACGAGATAAACGATTTGGGTTACCGCAAAATTATACGATTCGACGACTTTGGTGGTGGCTCTCAGCGCATGCTGCTGCGCAATTCCTTTAGCCGCCGCGCCGCCGAACGGAACTTCACCTTGCCGGCGTCGAATGCCTCGGGGTCGTAGTCGCCGCCGAGCCATTCCAGCAGTTCCTCGGCTTCCTCGTCGGCCTTGGCCGGGTTGGCGAGAGCGGTACAGATCTGCTGATAGCCATGCACGCCGCCGCAGTCTTCGGGCGGGCAGGCTCGGGCGCCGGCGAGGCAGCGCGGGTATTTGGCTTTTGCCTCGGCGGGCAGGATGGCCTCGAGCAGGACCTTGTGGCTCCAGCCGTCGCCGAAGTCGTAGAGATAGACGCAGCTGGTGCCGGGTTCGGCGAGATGGGCGGTGATCGGCACGTCCCAGTCGGCGAGGCCGGGGGCATCGCCCCACGGCATGTCGTATTCCATCGGGATGCCGATCTGCAGGCCGTTGCGTTTGCCGCCGATGCGAAACTCGTGCATGTGCGCATCTTCCCAGCCCATCGCGTCGCTGAGGGTGCAATGCAGGTCCCAAAAGGTGGCGCTGCTGGGCAGCTGGATGCGTCGCCAGACCGGCGGCTTGACACGGTCAAGGGTGATCTTGAACTGATGTACCGTGGCAGTGGTTGCCTTGGTTCCGGTTCGTGCGATGGCCTTGACGGTCGTCGGTACGGGTGCCCTGGATGGGGCGGCGAACCACTGTTCGAAGAGGGCCCGGCCACGTTCGAATGCCGCAGGGTCGAGCGCCACGCTATGGGCGCGACGGCGGGCGTCGCCGATCAGCCCTCTGGCATGCAGCCGGTCGAGCGCATCCCACGGCAGCGATTTCCAGGCGCGATGACCGCCGAATTCTTCCTCGAAGCTGTTGGCCCATAGCAAGGCCAGTACGACGTCGTCGAGGCGGTCGGTGTCACAGGTGCTGTCGTCGGACATGGCGATGTCTCCGTGGAGCGGCGGCCTTCATCATAACGGTGCGCAAGAGCCGGAAAGCTTCATCGTGCCGAATGGCTGGTGACCATGGCCGACATCGTCGCCGAATGACGTCCAGGTCGTCAGCAAGGATTTCCCAGTCAGGCAAGTCGTGACGATGAGGGTCACCTTGGCTCGCGCTTTCCCCTTCAGGGCGAAAACGCGACAATGGGAGGCTTCCATGAACTCCGGTCGATCCTGCTGGGGTGGCTTCGGATGAAGCCGGGCGTCGTCGCACCAGGCGATCCCTCCATCCCTGAAATGCGCTAGCTAACGAGGTCAATGCAGACAATGTCCACCACGCCAAAGATCATCTACACGCTGACCGATGAGGCGCCGTTCCTGGCCACGCAGTCCCTGCTGCCGATCATCGCCGCGTTCACCGGCACCGCGGGGATCAAGGTGGAGACGCGCGACATCTCGCTGGCGGGGCGCATCATCGCGCTGTTCCCGGAGTTCCTGCGCGACGATCAGAAGATCGCCGACGACCTGGCCGAGCTGGGCCAGCTCGCCACCACGCCGGAAGCGAACATCATCAAGCTGCCGAACATCAGCGCATCGATGCCGCAGCTGAAGGCGGCGATCAAGGAACTGCAGCAGCATGGCTACGCGCTGCCGGACTATCCGGACGAGCCGAAGGATGCGCACGAAAAGGACGTCAAGACGCGCTACGACCGGGTCAAGGGCAGCGCGGTGAATCCGGTGCTGCGCGAAGGCAACTCCGATCGCCGCGCGCCGGCGTCGGTCAAGAACTACGCGCGCAAGCATCCGCACAAGATGGGCGCATGGAGCCAGGATTCGAAGACCCACGTCGCGCACATGGATGGCGGCGATTTCTACGGTACCGAAAAATCCGCACTGCTCGAACGGGCCGGCAACGTCAGCATCGAGTGGTTCGGCAAGGACGGCAGCCACGCCGTGCTGAAGCCGAAGACGGCGCTGCTGGCCGGCGAGATCATCGACGCCGCGGTGATGGGCAAGCGTGCGCTGGCCAGCTTCATCGATGCGCAGGTCGAGGATGCCAAGCGGCAGGGCGTGCTGTTCTCGCTGCACCTGAAGGCCACCATGATGAAGGTCTCCGACCCGATCATGTTCGGCGTGGTCGTCGGCGAGTTCTACAAGGACGTGCTGGCCAAGCATGCCGATGCACTCAAGAGCATCGGCTTCAATCCGAACAACGGCATCGGCGACCTGTATGCCCGTCTCGGCGCGCTGCCGGAAGCGACGCAGGCCGCGATCAAGGCCGACATCGCGGCCGAATACGCGCAGCGCCCGGCGCTGGCGATGGTCAATTCCGACAAGGGCATCACCAACCTGCACGTGCCCAGCGACGTGATCATCGACGCCTCGATGCCGGCAATGATCCGCGACTCCGGCAAGATGTGGAACGCCGAAGGCAAGCTGCAGGACACCAAGGCGGTGATCCCGGATCGCTGCTACGCCGACGTCTACCAGGCCGTGATCGAGGACTGCAAGGCGCATGGCGCCTACGATCCGGCGACCATGGGCAGCGTGCCCAATGTCGGCCTGATGGCGCAGCAGGCGGAGGAGTACGGCTCGCACGACAAGACTTTCCAGATCGCCGCCGACGGCGTGGTGAAGGTGATCGACGAGACCGGCAAGGTGCTGCTCGAGCACGCGGTCGAGGCGGGCGACATCTGGCGCATGTGCCAGACCAAGGATGCGCCGATCCAGGACTGGGTGAAGCTGGCGGTGAGCCGCGCGCGTCACACTCCGGCGGTGTTCTGGCTGGATGCCGCGCGCGCCCACGATGCGCAGGTGATCGCCAAGGTCGAGCGCTACCTGAAGGATTACGACATCAGCGGCCTGGACATCCGCATCATGACGCCGGTGGAGGCGACGAAGTTCTCGCTGGAGCGCATCCGCCAGGGACTGGACACGATTTCCGTCACCGGCAACGTGCTGCGCGACTACCTGACCGACCTGTTCCCGATCATGGAACTGGGCACCAGCGCCAAAATGCTGTCGATCGTGCCGTTGATGGCCGGCGGCGGCCTGTTCGAAACCGGTGCCGGCGGTTCGGCGCCCAAGCACGTGCAGCAGTTCCTTGAGGAGAACTATCTGCGCTGGGATTCGCTGGGCGAGTTTCTCGCCATGGCGGCCTCGCTCGAGCATCTCGGCAGCCGCTACGACAGCGTCGATGCCGGCGTGCTGGCGAAGACGCTCGACCAGGCCAACGGCAAGTTCCTGAACAACAACAAGTCGCCGTCACGCAAGGTGGGCGAGCTGGACAACCGCGGCAGCCATTTCTACCTGGCGCTGTACTGGGCGCAGGCGCTGGCGATGCAGGATACGCATGCCGCGCTGAAGGCGAGGTTCGTTCCGCTGGCCAGGGCGCTGGAGGAAAACGAGGCGAAGATCATCGATGAGCTCGCCAGCGTGCAAGGCCAGCCGGTGGACATCGGCGGCTACTACCATCCGGACCTGGCGTTGGTGAGCCAGGCGATGCGCCCGAGTCCGACCTTCAATGCCGCGCTGGCGACGCTGTCGGCTTGAGGCGAATCGTGTCGGCGTCAGTGCCGTAGGCGTGATGGCAGCATGAAGCGGGACGCCTGTCGGCGCCCCGTTTTCATTTCGAGCGGTGCGTGCGTCGCTGCCACCGTCGGCAACGTGCGGGTCAGGATCGCCCTGCCACAATGGCTGCTGTTGAGAATGGAGCCACCCGGATGCGCTTGTTGCCTGTTGCCTTCGTGTTCGCGCTGAGTGGCCTGTCGCCGCTGTTCGCCCAATCGACCACGGCCAGCACGCCTGTACCACCGGTGCCGTCGAATGTGGCCGAGCTGGCGACCGTGGTGGTCAGCGGCGTGCAGCCTGGCCCAGGCCTGTGGAAGGTGTCGAAAGGCAACCACGTGATGTGGGTGCTCGGCACGATGTCGCCGTTGCCGCAGAACATGCAATGGCAATCGCGCGAGCTGGAGCAGGTGATCAGCCAGTCGCAGCAGGTGCTGCTGTCGCCTTCCGTGACGATGAAGGCCGATGTCGGCTTCCTGGGCAAGATGTTCCTGCTGCCATCGGCCTACGGCGCACGCAAGAACGATGATGGCGAGACCCTGCAGCAGGTGCTTCCGCCACCGGTGTATGCGCGCTGGCAGGTGCTCAAGCAGAAGTACATCGGCAACAACCGCGGCATCGAGCGCTGGCGGCCGATCTTCGCGGCGCAGGAGCTGTACAAGAAGGCGATCCAGGCCAATGGCCTGAGCAAGACCGGCGGCATCCAGGCCAGCATCAATGCGTTGGCCGCGCGCTACGGCGTCAGGGAGACATCGACGGACTATCAGGTCGTCATCGAGCATCCGGGCGCGGCGATCAAGGCATTCAAAAACTCCGCGCCGCACGACACGACCTGCTTCATCCGCACGTTGGACAGCATCGAGCAGGACATGCCGGCGATGAAGGTGCGTGCCAACGCCTGGGCCCGCGGCGATCTGCAGGCGTTGCGTGAGCTGCCCGACAGCGAACGTCGCGACGCCTGTGTCTCGGCGGTCGCCAGTGCCGGTTTCGCACGTACGCTGGGGCTGGACGATGTGCCGGCCCGGTTGCAGGCCACCTGGCTGGCAGCCGCGCGTGCGGCGCTGGGCAGCAACGCGCAGACGTTCGCGATGCTGCCGATGAGCGAGTTGCTGAAGCCGGGCGGCTATCTGGCGGCGTTGCAAGCCGACGGCTATCGGGTCGAATCGCCGGAAGATCTGGATGCGGATCCCGCCTCTGCCGAGAGTGCCGAGGCCCCGGCGAGTGCAGGCACCTCACCGAGATGATCAGTAGGCGCTGGCCAGATCCAGCTGCGCAATCTCGTCGTGCGTCAGTTGCAGTCGAGTGGCACCGAGCAGCTCATGCAGCTGTGCCACGCTGGTGGCGCTGGCGATGGGGGCGATGATGCCCGGTCGCGCGATCAGCCAGGCCAGCGCCACCTGTGCCGGAGTGGCCTGGCGGGCGGCGGCAATCGCGTCGAGTGCAGCGAGCACCTGCATGCCGTGCGGGTTCAGGTATTTTTTCACCGCGCCGCCGCGCGCGCTGCTTCGGGCCAGGTCGGCGTCGCTGCGGTACTTGCCGCTGAGAAAGCCGCTGGCCAGCGCGTAGTAGTTGATCACGCCGATGTGCTCTGCGCGGATCAGCCGCTCCAGTTCCTTTTCGTAGCCATCGCGGCTGACCAGGTTGTATTCCGGCTGCAGGCTTTCGTAGCGTGGCAGGCCATGTTGCCTGGATGCCGCCAGCGCATCGGCGAAGCGTGCGGCGCCGTAGTTGGATGCACCGATCACGCGCACCTTGCCGGCCTCGATCAGCCGGGCGAACGCACCGAGAGTCTCGGCCAGCGGCACGCTGGCATCGTCCTCATGCGCCTGGTACAGGTCGATGTGGTCGGTCTGCAGGCGCTTGAGCGAGCCGTCCACGGCCTGGTGGATGTTTGCCGGCGACAGGCCGGGATGCTCGGCCCACTTCGCCACCTTGGTGGCGATCACCACCTGGTCGCGCTTGCCGCTCTGCCTGAGCCAGCGACCGATGATGCTCTCCGACTCGCCGCCGCGATTGCCGGGGACCCACGCGGAATACACATCGGCGGTATCGATCAGGTTGCCGCCACCGTCGACGAACGCATCGAGCAGTTCGAACGAGCGCTTTTCGTCGGCACTCCAGCCGAACACGTTGCCGCCGAACGCCAGCGGGAAGATGGACAACGACGATTTGCCAAGTGGGCGCTTGTGCACGGAGGAACACCTCGGGTCATGGGAGGTGCCAAGCATGCACGCATCCGGGCAAAAGGAGCGTGATGTGTCCGGGGCGGTTGCGTGCCGGAACAGGCGGTGTCGGCTCAACGCGGCCCGACGAGCCGCGGCCAGATCATCGCCGCGCAGCACATCCGCGCGATTGACTTGGACTTCCCGGCGCCGGGCTTGCGTCGATCCGTCGTGGTACGGGTATCGGGCCGCCAGGGCAGATCGTTATGGGCGACGTGACCGTGCAGGAACAACAGGTTGGTCCAGAGTGAGCTCATGACGGAATCTCCTGGAAGCATGGAGGCTTGGTGAGGGTTCAAGATACGCAGGCAACATTCCCTAAAAAAGCGATATATTTGCAAGCCAGACTTGAAGGATATTCAAGATGGGACGCGTGCCGCTGGGCCTGTTGCAACAGTTCGTGCTGGTCGCTCGGCTGGGCAATCTGTCGCGCGCCGCGACGCAGGCGAATCTCACCGTAAGTGCGCTCAGTCATCAGATGCGCCAGCTGGAGGAACGGCTGGAACGACGGCTGTTCCAGCGCGGGCCACGCGGGGTGACGCTGACTGTCGATGGTTGCAGCCTGCTCGAGGCGGTCGGCGAGCATTTCGACGGCATCGAGCATGCGCTCTCGCGCTACCACCTGCGTCGCCACGATGCGCTCACGCTCAGCGCCAGCCCCGGCATCATGTCGAGCTGGCTGGTGCCGCGACTGCCACGACTGGTCGCGCGGCATCCGGACCTGGAACTCAGCCTGCAGTCGACGTCGGCACTGGTGAATTTCGAGCGTGAGCCGGTCGATGTCGGCCTGCGCTACGGTCGTGGCGACTGGCCTGGCCTGCATGGCGAGCGGCTGTTTGGTGAATGGATCGCGCCGGTCGCTGCGCCCGAGCTGGTGGCGCGGATGGAAGGCATCGATCCGCGTGACCTTTCGCGCTGGCCGCTGCTCGGCGAGCCGCCACCGTCCACGCGCTGGAATGACTGGTTCGCCCGCATCGGTGGCACGCCACCGACGCGCTACGTGGCGCAGTTCGACAGTCTCGATGCGCTGCGTCACGCGGCGCTGGAAGGTCTCGGCGTGGCACTGGGGCGGATGGTGACGTCGAAGTCGCTGATCGACGCCGGCCGGCTGCAGGTGCTGGGCGACAACTACCTGGCAGTGAAGGAGGCGTACTGGTTGGTGTATCCGCCGCGCTCACGGGAGCATCGCGGCCTGCAGCTGTTCCGCGAATGGCTGCTGGCCGAGGCGGACGACTACGGTAGGCAGATGTCGGCGTTTCGGCCCGATGACACGCCACTGGGCTGACGCGGTTTCGCAAAGCGGGCAGACGCGTCATCATCGGGGGTCGTTGCAGAACTATCGTCAGGAGTTGAACCATGAAGTCACGCGCCGCTGTTGCCTGGGAAGCGGGCAAGCCGCTCACGATCGAACAGGTCGATGTCGCCGGGCCGAAGGCCGGCGAAGTGCTGGTGCGCATCGTCGCCACCGGCGTCTGCCACACCGATGCGTTCACCCTGTCGGGCGCCGATCCGGAAGGCATGTTCCCGGTGATTCTCGGTCACGAGGGTGGCGGCATCGTCGAGGAAGTCGGCGAAGGCGTCACCTCGCTCAAGGTCGGCGATCACGTGATTCCGCTGTACACGCCCGAATGCGGCGAGTGCAAATTCTGCCGCTCCGGCAAGACCAACCTGTGCCAGAAGATCCGCGTCACCCAGGGCAAGGGCCTGATGCCGGACGGCACCAGCCGCTTCTCCCTCAACGGCAAGCCGCTGCTGCACTACATGGGCACCAGCACGTTCAGCGAATACACCGTGCTGCCGGAGATCTCGCTGGCGAAGATCAACAAGGCCGCGCCGCTGGAGAAGGTCTGCCTGCTCGGTTGTGGCATCACCACCGGCATCGGCGCGGTGCTCAATACGGCGAAAGTCGAGCCGGGTGCGTCGGTGGCGGTGTTCGGCATGGGCGGCATCGGCCTGTCGGTGGTGCAGGGTGCGGTGATGGCGAAGGCCGGGCGCATCGTGGTGGTCGACACCAATCCGGACAAGTTCGAGATGGCCAGGCTGCTCGGCGCCACCGACTGCATCAACCCGAAGGATTACCCGGACACGCCAATCCAGCAGGTGATCGTGGATCTCACCGATGGCGGCGTCGATTATTCGTTCGAGTGCATCGGCAACGTGCACGTGATGCGCGCGGCGCTGGAGTGCTGCCACAAGGGCTGGGGCGAGTCGATCATCATCGGCGTCGCCGGCGCCGGGCAGGAGATCAGCACGCGGCCGTTCCAGCTGGTCACCGGCCGGGTCTGGCGCGGTTCGGCGTTTGGCGGGGTCAAGGGTCGCTCGCAGCTGCCGGGTTATGTCGATCGCTACATGGCCGGCGAAATCCGCATCGACGAAATGATCACCGAGGTGTTGCCGCTGGAACGCATCAATGAGGCGTTCGAGCTGATGCATGCGGGCAAGGTGATCCGCTCGGTGATCCATTACTGAGCCCAGCCGCGGGGGTGGTCCAAGCCGCTCCCACCACGCACGCAGACGCCTTAGAATGTGCACAGACCGCCGGCCCCATCCTGCCGGTGGCCTTCATTCATCCATGCCGCATGCCCATAAGGTTGTCCTATGAACCGCACCGCCATCCTCGTCGACGGCGCTTTTTTCCTTGCCCGCTACCGCAAGGTTTACGGCGAGCGTGACGCGAACGATGCACGCGCCGTGGCGAAGACCGTATTCAGCATGGCGCTGGAGCATCTGAAGGCGGTCGACCGCCCGCGCGAGTCGCTGTACCGCATCTTTTTCTACGACTGCCCGCCGCTGGAGAAGAGTTTCCTCAAGCCGGTCAGCGGCGACAGCATCGATTTTGGCCGTACCGGCGCCGCGGCGTTCCGGCGCGAGCTGCACGACCAGCTGCGCCGCCAGCGCAAGATGGCGCTGCGGCTGGGCCGGCTGGCCGAACGCGGCGAATGGCAGCTCAAGCGCATCGCCTATCAGCAGCTGCGCGACGGCAGCCTGCAATGGGACGATCTCGGCGACGAGCATTTCGAGCCGGACATGCGTCAGACCCAGGTCGACATGAAGATCGGCATCGACATCGCCGCATTGACCTACAAGAAGCTGGTCGACCAGATCATCCTGATCGCCGGCGACGCGGATTTCATCCCGGCGGCAAAGCTGGCGCGCTACGAGGGCATCGACTTCATCCTCGACCCGATGTGGCAGGGCATCGCGCCGGATCTGCACGAGCATATCGACGGCCTGCAGTCGGTCTGCCCGCGGCCGTTCTGACACATCTACCGGGTCTGCACATCGCCGGCGCCATGATGGCGTCGAGTCGGGGCGACCGACACGTCCAAGGGGCAATCAATGAATCGCAGGACACAAGCAGCAAGCATGGGCACGGCGCGTCTGGGCACGACACTGGCGGCGCTGCTGCTGGCGGCCTCTCTGGGCCGGCCGGCCGTGGCCGTCGCGCAAGCGGCACCGGCGGCCACGGTCGAGTCGGACCAGCCGGCCGACGAACTGGTGCCGCCGACCAGCGCCAGCGATTTCACTTCCGCCCAGCTGGACAGCGTGCTGGCCGGCAACTGGCGCTCGGCCGCAAACCGTGCGCGCGATGTATATCGCCACCCCAAGGCCACCTTGCAGTTCTTCGGCATCCGGCCGGACCAGACGGTGATCGAGATTACCCCCGGCGGCGGCTGGTACAGCGAGATCCTGGTGCCGCTGCTGCACGACAACGGCCACTATGTCGCCGCCGTGCAGGCGCCTGCCGGTGGTGGCGAAGCGCGTCGCGACGACGACGCCCTGCATCAGAAATTTGCCGCCGATGCGGCGCATTACGGCAATGCGAAGTTCGTCGAGTTCGATCCGAAGGCGCCCGTGTTCGGTGCGCCCGGCTCGGCCGATCTGGTGCTGACCTTCCGCAACGTGCACAACTGGGTGATGGCGGATACCGCGCCGGCCATGTTCAAGGCGTTCTTCGCGGTGCTGCGGCCCGGCGGTGTGCTGGGTGTGGTCGATCACCGTGCCGACGACGATGCTTCGCTGGCGACGGTGAAGGGCAGCGGCTACCTGCCGACCCGCTATGTAGTGAAACTGGCCACCGAAGCGGGCTTTACCCTGGATGACAGCAGCGAGATCAACGCCAATCCGAGGGACACCAAGGACTATCCGAAAGGGGTGTGGACGCTGCCGCCCACGCTCACGCTGGGCGAGCAGGACAAGGCCAAGTACCTGACGATCGGTGAGTCCGACCGGATGACCCTGCGCTTCATCAAGCCGGCGGCGCCGGTGTCGGCCGCCTCGACGCCCTGAGGCATCGTGCGCTGCGCATCGCCATGCTGATCGCATTGAACAAGCCGTATGGCGTGCTGTGCCAGTTCACGGATGCGGACGGTCGGCGCACGCTGGCCGAATTCGTCAGGCAAAAAGACGTCTATGCGGCTGGACGGCTGGATCATGACAGCGAAGGGCTTTTGCTGCTGACCGACGACGGCGGGCTCGCGCACCGGTTGACCGATCCGCGCCACAAGCGGGCGAAGACCTATCTCGTGCAGGTCGATGGCGAAATCGACGAGGCCGCGCTGGTGGCGCTGCGCCGCGGGGTGGTGCTGAGCGATGGTCCGACCCTGCCGGTCGCCGCCGAGCTTTCGGTGGAGCCGGACTGGCTGTGGCCGCGTGACCCGCCGGTGCGTTTCCGCAAGAGCATCCCCACCAGCTGGCTCAGTCTCACCCTGCGCGAAGGCCGCAACCGGCAGGTACGGCGGATGACCGCCGCGGTTGGTTTTCCTACGCTGCGACTGATACGTGTGCGTATCGGCGAGCACGCGCTGGACGGGTTGGCGCCTGGCGAGACGCGCACGCTGTTGCCGTAAGGGGCGCATCCTGTGCACTCCAAGGGATGAGGAGTTGTCAGGCCATCCCTAGGGGAGCGGCGCCAGACCGAAGAACGCCTCGGCGGTCGCCGTGCTGTTCGCCGCCGTGTCGGCCACCTGCTCACCACGATCGCGCGCGATCTCCTCGCAGATGTGCTTGAGGTACATCGGCTCGTTGCGCCGGTGCGCCGGTTGCGGCCGTACCGTGCGCGGCAGCAGGTAGGGCGCATCGGTCTCGATCATCAACCGGTTTGCGGGAATCTCGTGCACCAGTTCGCGCAGATGGGTGCCGCGGCGTTCGTCGCAGATCCAGCCGGTGATGCCGATGTGGCAGTCCAGCGCAAGATAGTCGCGCAGCGCCTCGCCGCCGTCGGTAAAGCAGTGCACCACGGCGGCCGGCACCTTGTCGCGATAGCGCCGCAGCAGCGCGATGAAGTCAGCATGTGCATCGCGCTGGTGGAGAAATAGCGGCATGTGCATATCCACGGCGATCTGCAACTGGCGCTCGAATACCTGCAACTGCACTTCGCGTGGCGAATAGTTGCGGTTGTAGTCCAGCCCCGTTTCGCCGATCGCCAGCACCGAAGCATCCCGCGACAACTCGCGCAACAACGCATCGGTGGCATCGTCATAGTCGATCGCGTGGTGTGGATGTACGCCTGCCGTGGCGAACAGCTTGCCGGGATGCGCCCTGGCCAGCACCAGCGCCTGCCTGCTGCTGTCGCGCGAGGCGCCCGTCACGATCATTCGCCCTACACCATGCGTATGCGCACGTTGCAGCACGGCATCGAGGTCAGGGTGGAACGACTCGTGGCAGAGGTTGGCGCCGATATCTAGTAACTGCATGGGTCTTGGCCGTGACATGACTCCCAATTCTGGCAGACGTCGACCGGTGCACAAGGTCAGGCATGCCGGCATCGCAACATTTTGCGTGCTTGGTTGGCCGTGAAATTACGTTGACGACCGCAAGAAATTGCTGTTAGTTTCGGTGATGGGATTCGCAGATTTGGAAATCGCGGATGGAATGGGGTGGCGATCTTCATATCGGAAATGGAGATCGCGATGACACGGGACTCGCAGCAGGTGAAGACCGTCGATGTCTTGAGCTGATCGGACATTGCCGGGGGTGAGAGGCGGTATACGGGGGTGGGCGAGTCACGGGGTAGGTGAGTCGTTGGGCGACTTTGGCATGGTCGAAATGTGGCTCGGGCGCATGCGCAGCGTACTGCTCGCGCGTTCCTCCATTCCTCGGGCGTAGACGCGTGAAGAGTTGATCAAGTTCTGGTGCGCAATACGCGCGCCACGGACAAGTGCGCTCCATTTTCGGTGCCGGCTTGCGGCGCCTTTTTCAACGGGAGGGTTTTGCATTGATGAAGAACGTAAGGACTCAGGCGGCGGCTGTGATGCTCACAGGCCTGTTCGCCTGTGCGGCGATCGCCGCCGACAACAAGCCGGTACAGCCAGCACAGCCGGTGGAGACTTCGGTCGCCGGCGGTTCCATGCAGGTCGCCTTCTTTGATCCGGTCACCAAGAAGCTGCGCGCGCCCACGCCCGAGGAGGCGGCGGCATTCGCCAAGTCGGTGGAACTCAAGCGCCAGCAGCAGGCCTTGCTGCCCAGCACCAGTGGCCGGCCGCGCACCGAGGCCGAGTCGCTCAAGACACTGCGCAAGGTGCGCGTGAACGGCGTCGAACTGGAGCTGGTGGATACCCCGGAGAGTGAAATGAGCAATGTGGTCGGCAAGCGCGATGCGCAGGGCCATCTGGTGGTGGTGCACCCGGGTGACAGCGTGCAGCATGCCGTCGCCGCGGAGGTGACCCAATGATCCGTCGCAGCAAGCTTTTCAGCGCCCTGCTGGTTGCGGGCCTGCTGGGTATGGCTGGCAGCGCCGCCGCTGCCGAGATCCAGATCATCAACAAAGACAAGGCCGGTGTTGGCCTGAACGATACGACGCCAGCCACGCCGGTCGGTGGCAACCAGGGCACCACCCGTGGTCAGCAGGCGCAGATCGTTTTCAACTTTGCAGCCTATATGTGGGGCGCCGTGCTCAAGAGCACCGTGCCCATTCAGGTCGATGCCAATTTCGGCCCGCTCCAGTGCGACGCCAACGGCACGGTGCTGGGTTCGACCGGCACCTTGGGCTACGCGGCCTTCACCGATGCAAACAGCTTGCCGGCAGGCGCGAAGCTGAATCTGTGGTACCCCGGCGCCCTGGTGAACATGTACCTCGGAACCGATGCGACGCCGACGACGTCCGACATGTCGATGTCGTTCAACGGTGCGCTGGGCACCTCCACCTGTCTGCCGGATTCGGGTTGGTACTTCGGTCTTGACGGCAATACGCCTGCGGGCAAGTCCAACCTGCTCAATGTGATGCTGCACGAGATGGGCCACGGTCTGGGCTTTGCCGGTCGCAGCACGCTCAGCAGCGGCGCGCTCTCCGGCAGCCGGAACGACATCTATTCGTCCTACGCTTACGGCAACACCGCCCAGAAGTATTGGGGCGACATGACCAACGCCCAGCGCAAGGCGGCGGCATTGGACGATGGCAAGCTCGTCTTCCGTGGTCCCAACGTCATGGCAGAAGCGCCGCTGGCGCTGGGTCCGCCGCCGGTGCTGTTGGCAACTACACCGGGCGGTTCCCTGGGCGGCTTCGAGTATGCAGCTGCCTCGTATGGTCCGGCACCAACCGCGCAGAATTTCTCCGGCAACGTGGTCGTGGGAATCTCGGGGGCCGATTCGCAAGGCTGCGTTCCGTTTGACAATGCGGCGGCTATTGCAGGACATGTCGCTATCGTCGATCGTGGTACCTGCAGTTTTCAGCTGAAGTCGGTTAATGCCGAGGCTGCTGGCGCAACGGCCGTGATCCTGGCTAACAACACGACTGGCGTCTTGACCCCGGGTGGCGACGCTAGTTATGCCAATCCGACTATTCCGACGCTGCTGATCAGCCAGGCCGACGGCGCGACCCTCAAGCAGCACGTCAGTGATGCGTCCGTGAGTCTCGGTTTCGGCAGCGGTCTTGCCGGCACGGATGCCGCTGGCGCCGTGTTGCTCTATGCGCCGACGACGCTGGCTTCGGGTTCGTCGTTCTCGCATTACGACACCCGTCTGTCGCCGAATGCGCTGATGGAGTACGCCGAAAGTCCGGACCTGAAAGGTCACATCAACCTGGACCTGACCCCGGCGCTGTTCAAGGACGAGGGCTGGCAGCTCAACGAAACCGGCCAGATGCTGCTGACCTGCAACACCGGCGTGCCGACCTGGATCCCGGGTGGCATCGTGATCGGCGCCAACGTGTATTCCAATGCCAAGACGATTGCGGTTTCGGCAGCCCATTTCGGCATTTACCGCACGTCGATGCTGGCCTATGCAGCTGACCTTGCTGCCAAGCAGCTGATCTCGGCACCGCAGGCCACCAGCCTGAATGCCTGCCTCAGCGACGCCGAATTGCACAATCAGTTCAATGCATGGGGCAATGGCTTGCCTGATCCGTCCGTTCCGACAGGCCCGGTCGCGGTCCAGCTGACCAACGGGGTTGCCCTGGGCGGCCAGTCCGGTACGGCGGGCGGTTCGAGCCTGTACAAGCTGGACGTACCGGCCGGCGCGCTCGCGCTGACCTTGCGTACCTTGGGCGGTACCGGTGACGTTTCGCTGTTCGTGAAGGTCGGCGCCGAGCCGTCCGAGACCGACAACGACTTCAAGTCGGTTCACGCAGGCACCAACAGCGAGTCGGTTGCTGTCAGCAGGCCGGTGGCGGGCACTTACTACATCAAGGTGGTCGGTGTAACCGCGTTCTCCGGTGTCACGGTGCAGGGCAGCTTCGTCCAGCCTGCGCAGTAAGTCAGGCGTATTGGCGAATGCGTTGCGCGGGTGCAGGAACTTCGGCTTCTGCACCCGCGCAATCCGCAGCGGACGTTTGAGCATGTGCAGGATGTCGTGCTGGCCTGTGCTTTCAACCGCGATGCCATCGCAGGGCCTGGGCATGATCGTGTCGGGCATGCCTGTGAGAACGACTGCTGCGGGCTCATCAGGCTGCAACCATTCGCGAACGCACGTTGCAACACCGCATCGGTTTCTGACGAAGCAATGCACGCAACAGAAGCTGCCGATATTCAGTGGATATGCGGTTTCCACGTATACGGAAGTCTCGTGGTCACCGGCAGGCGGGTTCGCGGCGTCGTGCAGGCCATCGCGCTGCAGCATGCCCTTAGCAGATCAGGCTCAGAAAAATCATGCGATTTATCGCAATTTCTCATTGACGCTTGTAAAAATCGAATGCTAGATTCGCAAGACTGTGCGATATCCGCAGGCGGATCGCATGAACTGGCGGCTGAACTCTTCAGTTGGCGCCAGGCGTGGAACGGGGGTTTCGCGCAGCAGGGTTTCCATCGACGTATCCATGGAAAAAAACCATCATCAAAATTCGGGGATCTATCGCAATGGTGAATAGTTTGGGGATCAAGGGGCTGCTGGCAGCCTCCATCGCAATCACTTTCTCGGTCACGGCCTTTGCAGGCGACGTAACGCCGGCCAGCCCAGGGCTGAGTGCAAAGTTCAATGTCAGTGCCCTGCAGACCGACGGTAGCTACAATCGCTTCATCGTGCGGTATCGCACCGATTCCACCGAGCAGGGCAGCAAGACCGCCGCCCTGCAGAACGTCAAAGCCGCTGTCGGGCGCGCGGCGCTGAGCCAGGCCTCGTTGTCGGGCAACCTGCCGGCCGTGAACTACCAGCGCAAACTCGCGACCGGCGCCGACCTGGTGACCACCTCGCGCCGGCTGAGCCAGGCTGAAGCGACTGCCCTCATCCAGTCCATTGCCGCCGATCCGGCGGTGGCCTTCGTGGGTCCGGACGTGATGCGCCAGGCGATCGGCATCAAGGCCGAAACCACCCTGGACCCGGCCAGCTTCTCGCCGAACGACCAGTATTTCGCGGCATATCAGACCGATTACCTGCCGCCGGATGGCACGCTGACTCCGACCGGCAAGGTCGCCAACGATGGCGGCGCCAATATCACAGGTGCATGGAATCTCGCCGACGGTACCGGCGTGACGATCGCTGTGCTCGATACCGGCATCGTCCAGCACGCGGACGTCAATACGTCGCTGGCCAATGCGGGCTACGATTTCATCAGCGATGCTTTTGTTTCCGATCGCGCCACGGATGATCGTGCGCCCGGCGGTTGGGATACCGGTGACTGGACGACGGATAGCAAGTATCTGACGACCAACGGCGGCTGCGTTACCAAAGCTCAGCAGCAACCGAGTTCCTGGCATGGCACCCATGTGGCCAGCGCCAGCGGTGCCGAGATCACCAACAATGGTCCGGCCGCTGGCAGCTGGGGCGCAGGCATTGCCTATAACGCCAAGGTGCTGCCGGTACGCGTGCTGGGCCATTGCGGTGGCTATGACAGCGATATCAACGATGCCATCGTGTGGGCCGCAGGTGGCCATGTGGATGGGGTTCCGGACAACCAGAACCCGGCGAAAGTGATCAACCTGAGCCTGGGTGGCGCGGGTGCCTGTCCGGCCGACGACGACGCGGCCATTGCCATTGCCAAGGCCAATGCCTTGGGTGCGGTCGTGGTGGTCGCTGCCGGCAACAACAGTGCCGATGTTGCCAATTTCTCGCCGGCCAGCTGCCCGGGTGCGATCACGGTGGCTTCGACCGGCTACACCAGCAAGTTGTCGTACTACTCCAACTACAACGTGCCTGGCGAAAGCATTATTGCTCTGGCTGCACCGGGTGGTGGTGTATACAAGAACGACGGGAGCTCGGGTACGCAGCTGAATCCGGAAGGCTTCATGTGGCAGGCCCTCAACAAAGGCACCACCACGCCGACCGCCAGCCCTGCCGGCGACACGCTTGGTGGCATGGCCGGCACTTCGCAGGCCACTCCTCACGTGACCGGTACGGTTGCGTTGATGCAGAGCGCGCGCATCGCGGCCCAGAAACCCCTGCTGAAGCCAGCGGAAGTACTGAGCATCCTGACGAGCACGGCTCATGTACCGAAGGTCACGCCGGCAGCGGCGAAGACCTTTGGAGCCGGCCTGCTCGATGCGGGTGCGGCCGTGGCGGCGGCGGCGGTTTATGACAACGGCGGCGGCGATGGCGGCAATCAGGACACCACGATCCCGCTCACCAATGGCGTCGTGCTGGCCAACCAATCCGGCGCGGCCGGTTCCAGCACCGTCTACACGCTGAGAGTACCGGCGGGTGCGCTTGCACTGACCCTGCGCACGCTAGGCGGCACCGGCAGCGTGTCCATCTATGTCAAGGCGGGTTCCGTAGCCAGTGCCACCAATTACGACTTCAAGTCGGCGGCGGGCACCGGTACTGCCAAGTCGGTGGCGATCTCGCGACCGGTGGATGCAACCTACTACGTCACGGTGGTTGGTGATGCTGCTTACAGCGGCGTAAGCGTGAGCGGCAACTTCGTCGCACCCAAGTAAGAGAACCACGCTCGACAGGAACGGGACTCCGCCCGCATGGGCGGAGTCTCACATGCTTCGACTGGCGAAGTGTCGTGACGGCGAAGACGCATGCTGCCACGAAGGCGCGGCTTGAAGTCCAGCCGAACCGATGGATTGCAATGACAAGGTGGCTTCACGTCGTCATTGCATGACCCGGTCATATGGCCGGCTCGCTCAATGGCTGGCGGAAGTCGGGAGCGCTCGCGCTCGCGTGTAAGAGCGCAGGTATTGGAGAAATGGCGCGGCGAAAGTGTCCGCTGCGGTGGCGCCGCTGTGCTTCTGGTGTGTGAATCCGGCAGCCGCGGGCGTGCAAGTTTTCGCTACGTGATTGAAGTAAAGGCCTGCCAGGTGCAGGCGCAGTTCATGTCATCCGGTGCGCGCTTACTGCGGTATGGGTGTGCCGGATTCAAAAAATCCAGTGGGGAGTCGTGTCTTGAACAAGAAGATCTACAGCAAGGTTTGGAACAAGTCGCTGGGCATGCTCGTGGTGGCTTCCGAGCATGCCAAGGCCAACGGCAAGGGCGGCGCATCGAAGCGTTTGCGCGCCACGGTGGCTGCGGCGGGTATGGCGTTGGTGCTTGGTGCGGGCCAGGTATCGGCGGCGGGAGTTCCTCCATCGGATTTTGTCACTGACCCGGGCTGGGATGTTTATGTGGCGCCGACCGTGGATTTTGGAGGCACCGCAGGTGGCAGTTCGGCGGTCGCTGGCTATTACGCGACGGCCATCGGCAAAGGTGCCAAGGCCGCGGGCGGTTCGTCGTCTGCCTTTGGGTACAACGCGGATGCAGAGGGCTCCGCCAGTGTTGCGCTGGGCAGTGGGGCAAGTGCTCTTTACACGAATGGCCTGGCGCTAGGCGCTGGTGCGACTTCCTACGCCGATAACGCCATCGCCATGGGTTATCTCAGTTATGCGGCGGGCGCCAATTCGCTGGCGCTGGGTTACAACTCGGATGCGCGTTACAACCATGCCATTGCTGTCGGGAGCGACAGCAAGGCTTACGCGGACAACAGCGTGGCGTTGGGTGCGGGTTCGCTGGCAGATCGTGCGAATAGCGTGTCGGTGGGTATGGTGGGAAGCGAGCGTCAGATCACCAACGTCGCTGCAGGCACGGCCGACACGGATGCGGTGAACGTGGGTCAGCTGGATGATGCAGTGGCTTCGAGCACGCGTTACTTCCAGGCCGATGGCGCCAATGACGGAAGCGATGATGCCCAGGCAACCGGCCTGTATTCCATCGCCAGCGGTGCTTCGGCCAAGGCCACCGACATTTATGCAACCGCCATCGGTGCAGGCAGCACGGCCACGGTTGCCGGCACGTCGGTAGGCGCCCAGAGTCAAGCCACCGGGGCGGTATCGACCGCCGTCGGCTATGACAGCAATGCAACGGGTACGTTGGCGAGTGCCTTTGGTACATCAAGCCGGGCCACGAACGACGGTGCGCTGGCCATGGGTGCGACCAGCGTGGCATCGGGTCGTGACTCTACGGCGCTGGGTCTGGGCTCGAAGGCGACTAACGCAAGCACGGTGGCGCTCGGTAATTACAGCGAAGCCACCGGTGCCGAAAGCGTGGCATTGGGCGGTCTTGGCGATAGCGGCACGGTCAAGACACAAGCCACGGCTCTGCGTGCGACAGCCTTGGGCGCAGCGAGTCAGGCAACCGCACAGCAAGCATCTGCAGTGGGTTATAAGGCCTTGGCTGAGGGTTACAACAGCACCGCCCTGGGTTCGGGCTCGCACGTGGACAGCGGCGCGCAAAACGCAGTCGCCCTCGGCTCTGATTCGGTAGCGGACCGTGCGAACAGCGTGTCGGTCGGCAGCGTAGGCCAGGAGCGCCAGATCACCAACGTGGCGGCAGGCACCGTGGCGGCGGGCAGCACGGATGCGGTGAACGGCGACCAGCTCAAAAGCACGAATGAGGCGGTGGCGCAGCTGGGTGATGCGACTGCGGTGGCGAGCCACCTGTTCTCGGCGGACGGTGCAACGGACGGCAGCGAAGATGCGCTGGCGATCGGCACGCATGCGGTGGCGGCCGGTGCGAGCAGCTTCGCGGTGGGTGAGGAGAGCGCGAGCTACGGCTACGGTGCGGCGGCGTACGGCAACAACGGCGTGGCGATCGGTGCGGGCAGCGGTGCGCTGAACGACAACGCGACGGCGTTGGGTGGCGGTGCCAATGCGGTGAACGCGAACAGCACGGCGGTGGGCTACGCCAGCGCGGCGACGGCGGACAACAGCGTGGCGCTGGGTGCGAACTCGCAGGCGGACCGTGCGAACAGCGTGTCGGTCGGCAGCGTGGGCCAGGAGCGCCAGATCACCAACGTGGCGGCAGGCACCGTGGCGGCGGGCAGCACGGATGCGGTGAACGGCGGTCAGCTGAACACGACCAACCAGGCGGTGGCGGCGAACGCGGCGAACATCGCGGGGAACACGGCGGCGATCGGCACGATCAACAACTCGGCGGTGTTCTACAGCAATGCCGGTCACACGTCGGTGGTGCTGGGCAACGGCACGACGCCGGTGACGGTGGGCAACGTGGCGGCCGGTGTGGCGGGTACGGACGCGGTGAACAAGAGCCAGCTGGATGCGCTGACGGTGGCGACGACGACGGCGTCGCACCTGTTTGCGGCGGACGGTGCGACGGACGGCAGCGAAGATGCGCTGGCGATCGGCATGCATGCGGTGGCGGCCGGTGCGAGCAGCTTCGCGGTGGGTGAGGAGAGCGCGAGCTACGGCTACGGTGCGGCGGCGTACGGCAACAACGGCGTGGCGATCGGTGCGGGCAGCGGTGCGCTGAACGACAACGCGACGGCGTTGGGTGGCGGTGCCAATGCGGTGAACGCGAACAGCACGGCGGTGGGCTACGCCAGCGCGGCGACGGCGGACAACAGCGTGGCGCTGGGTGCGAACTCGCAGGCGGACCGTGCGAACAGCGTGTCGGTCGGCAGCGTGGGCCAGGAGCGCCAGATCACCAACGTGGCGGCAGGCACCGTGGCGGCGGGCAGCACGGATGCGGTGAACGGCGGTCAGCTGAACACGACCAACCAGGCGGTGGCGGCGAACGCGGCGAACATCGCGGGGAACACGGCGGCGATCGGCACGATCAACAACTCGGCGGTGTTCTACAGCAATGCCGGTCACACGTCGGTGGTGCTGGGCAACGGCACGACGCCGGTGACGGTGGGCAACGTGGCGGCCGGTGTGGCGGGTACGGACGCGGTGAACAAGAGCCAGCTGGATGCGCTGACGGTGGCGACGACGACGGCGTCGCACCTGTTTGCGGCGGACGGTGCGACGGACGGCAGCGAAGATGCGCTGGCGATCGGCACGCATGCGGTGGCGGCCGGTGCGAGCAGCTTCGCGGTGGGTGAGGAGAGCGCCGCGTACGGCTATAACACGTTGGCCAACGGTGCCAACACGGTAGCGTTGGGTTCCGGCAGCTTCGCATGGGGCGACAACGCCTCGGCCGTGGGTTCGTTGGCCACGGCGATGGGCGTGAATAGCACCGCGGTTGGTTATGGCAGCGTGGCCGGGGCGGACAACAGCGTAGCCTTGGGTGCCGGGTCGCAGGCAGACCGCGCGAACAGCGTGTCGGTGGGTACGGTCGGCAACGAGCGCCAGATCACCAACGTGGCGGCGGGCACCGTGGCGGCGGGCAGCACGGATGCGGTGAACGGCGATCAGCTGAACACGACCAACCAGGCAGTGGCGCAGAACACCACGGATATCTCCACGATCAACAGCTCCGCGGTGTTCTATGCCGATGCCAGCCACACGGCAGTGATGCTGGGTGATGGCAATACCCCGGTGACGGTGGGCAACGTGGCCGATGGTAGTGCGGCGCATGACGCGGTGAACAAAGGCCAGCTGGATGCTGCCGTGGCTGGCGTGAGCAGCGATCTGGGCGCTCTGGCCGACAGCGCGGTGACGTATGACGACGACAGCAAGGAGCAGATAACCCTGGCTGGAGCCAATGGCACACGCATCAGCAATCTGCAGGCGAGCAGCGTCCTGACCGACGCCGCCACGGTGGGACAGATCTCCGATCTGCTCAGTGCCTTCGGCGGGGGTGCCATGTTGCAGGCGGGTGGCAGCGTCATCATGCCGAACTACGCGATCCAGGGTGGCAGCTACAACAACGTCGGCGATGCGCTGAATGCACTGGACGGCGTGCTTAGCGGAGCGCTGGCCAGCATTGCCAGCCTGCAGCAGGCCGGTGCCGCCGGTCCCCGCGTGGCGGTTGGTGGTGCCGACGATGGCAGTGATGCGGCTTCGGTGTCCGCCGGTACGAAGGGCGTGGCGATCGGTTCCAATGCGGCGGCCGGTGGCGAATACGGTACGGCGGTTGGTGGCGACAGCTACGCCGCTGGCCCGAACGATACCGCGATCGGCGGCAACGCCAAGGTGAATGCGGACGGCAGCACGGCGGTCGGTGCCAATACCACCATTACGGCTGAAGCGACCAATGCGGTGGCGGTGGGCGAGGGCGCAACAGTGACGGCAGCCTCCGGTACGGCGATTGGCCAGGGCAGCTCGGTGACGGCGGAAGGGGCGGTCGCGCTGGGCCAGGGTTCGGTGGCCGATCGCGCCAACACGGTGTCGGTGGGTAGCGTCGGCAACGAGCGTCAGATCGTCAATGTGGCGGCGGGTAGCCAGGCCACCGATGCGGCGAACTACGGTCAAGTCACGGATGCTCTGGCCACCGCGAAGGCTTATGCCGATGCCGGTGACACGCAGACGCTGCAGAAGGCGAATGCGTATACCGACCAGCGGCTCGGCAGTTTCGCTACCAGCAATGACCTCAACACGCTGCGCGACCAGGTCAATACCCAGTTCCGTGTCGTCGACAGGCGCATAAACCAGGTGGGTGCGATGGGTGCGGCCATGTCGCAAATGTCGTTCAGCACGCAAGGTATTGCCACGGAGAACCGGCTTGGCGTGGGTGTTGGCGGTTATCGCGGCCAGGCGGCGTTGTCGGTGGGCTATTCGCGGCAGCTGTCGCCCAAGGCGAACGTGACATTCGGCGCCGCCATCAGCGGCAATGAAACGACCGGCGGCGTAGGTGTGGGCATCGGCTGGTAAGCCGGTGAGGCCCGGCTTGCCGGGCCGCTGGATATGATCGTGACCGGCGCCCTCGCGGCGCCGGTTTTTTGTATTTGCGCGATCACATGCACATTCGCCTGACCGGGATGGTGAAAATTTGGTCGTTAGTTTATGTACTGTGTTCGTTCCTGATATTTCGTCGATGACCGCGCCACTACGCGAATGAAGGACAGCCATGCCGCACGATGAAATGATCGAGCATCGACGCCGCCATCCGGATGCGGCTGCGGTCGGCTCGCCCAGCCGGCAGGAGCTGGACCTCCTCGTCGGTCTCATCCATCAACAGCAGTACGCCGAAGCGGAAGCGCAGGCACGCCGGCTCATCGCCCGTTATCCGCGGCACGGCTTTGCCTGGAAGGCCTTGGGTGCGTCGCTGAAGTCCCAGGGGCGCATGCCGGAAGCGATGGCCGCGCAGCAGCAGGCCGTTGCGCTGTTGCCGGGCGATGCAGGTGCGCATTACAACCTGGGCAACAGCCTGTTGGCGTTGAGGCGGCCAGCCGATGCCGCCGCCCGTTATCGTGATGCGCTTGCGATCAGGCCGGACTATGTCGAAGCGCACTTCAACCTCGGCAACGCATTGGGTGCGCAGGATCGACTGACGGATGCGGCGGACAGTTACCGGCGCGCCCTGGGAATCAAGGCGGATTTCATCGAGGCGCATGCCAAGCTCGGCTACACCTTGATGGCGCTGGGCTGCGCCAGCGAAGCCGAGGCGCACTTCCGGCAGGTGCTCGCGGCGCGCCCTGACGAATCACGGGTGCACAACAGCCTGGGCATCGTTTACCGCGGCCTGAGCCGTCTGGCCGAGGCTGAGGCGTGCTATCGCCGGGCCCTGGCGATAGCGCCGGATTACGCCGAGGCGTACAGCAATCTCGGCAACGTGCTGGGTGACCAGCAGCGCCACGACGAGGCCGAGGCGAGTTATCGGCAGGCGCTGGCGATCAACGACGGGATGGCCGAGGCGCATTTCAATCTCGGCAACATCCTGCGCCACCAGGACAGGCAACCCGAGGCGGAGCAAAGTTATCGGCGCGCATTGGATATCCAACCGGGATACCTGATGGCGCTCAACAACCTGGGCCTTTGCCTGAAGAGGCAGGGCCGGTTGGACGAGGCCAGCGAATGCTTCCAGGCCGCGATTTCGCTCAAACCGGATTTCCTGCAGTCGCACTGCAATCTCGCGCCGCTGAAGACTTATGCCGTGGACGACGCGCAGCTCGGCCTGGTCGAGGGCCAGCAGCATCAGCTGCCCGCTCTGCCGGTGGCAGGGCGCATCAGCTATTGGTTCGCCCTGGGCAAGATGCGCGAGGATGTAGGTCGTTACGACGATGCGTTTGCGGCCTACGCGGAGGGTAATCTTCTGCAGCGCACGCAGTTCCCGCACGACGAGGCACGCGAGGTGGCGTTGCTGGAGCGCCTGCGCTCGGTATTCAGTGCGGCCTTCTTTGCCGAGCGGGCGCAGCCGGTGCATCCGGGCAAGGCGCCGATCTTCATCGTCGGCATGCCGCGTTCGGGTACCTCGTTGATCGAGCAGATCCTGTCCACGCATCCAGGTATCCACGGTGCCGGCGAGTTGACCGAGCTGGGTGACGTGGTGCATTCGATCGCCAGGGCGGCGGGTGATCGTGCGGCTTCCTATCCGGAGGTCGCCAGCACGCTATCGGCGGACGAGTTTCGTCGCCTGGGCGAGGCGTATACCGAACGCGTATGGCGGCATGCGCCGGAGGCCGAGCGCATCACCGACAAGTTGCCGGCCAATTTCCAGCATCTGGGCATGATCCATCTGATGCTGCCCCACGCCAAGATCATTCATGCGATGCGCGATCCGATGGACTCGTGCTTTTCGTGCTACTCGCGCCTGTTCGAAGGCGGCAACCTCGATTTCGCCTATGAGCTGGGCAGCGTGGGCCGTTATTACGTGCGCTACATCGAGCTGATGCAGCACTGGCAGCGCGTGCTGCCAGCCGGCACGGTGCTGGACATGCGCTACGAGGACATGGTGACGGATACCGAAGGCCAGGCGCGACGCCTGCTCGACTACCTCGGCCTGCCCTGGGACGAGGGTTGTCTCGCCTTCCATCGGAACCGGCGTGCTGTCAGGACCGCCAGTGCGGCCCAGGTACGCAAGCCGATTTACCGGTCCTCCGTGGCGCGCTGGCAGCATTTCGAGACGCATCTTGGTCCGTTGCTGGACATCGTGAAACGTTACCGATGACGCACCCGCCTTGCTGTGCCGACACATGTCGTCGCCGCAATCCGGTGACTAGCGCGATGCGCGCGCCGGCTTCTGTCGCGGCAACTCGAAATTTCGTGGCGTATCGGCATGGCTGCCGCACTGACATGAACTTGCGCAGCCTGTGCGGGTATCGGGAAATTTTCCTAGGCTGCAGGCGTCCATGAACATGCGGGCTGGCCTCACAATAGGCGTTCGTCACGCCGGTGATTTGTGAATGCGAAGTTGTCTGGTGCGGGCGATGCTCGCCTGATGCCAGATGGATGTGTTAACTATGGCGTTTGCCGTTTCGCTGAGGGAGCGTTGACGGTTTCGCGGGTACTGAGCGGGGTGGAGGATGTCGGCAGCCATTGAGCCGGCGGTCAACGGGACGGGCATGGCTGGAGGCGACCGTGAAGCGGAAGTCTGCGCATGGCTGGTTGCGCGTGGTCGTTTGAAAGACAGTGATCTGGGGCGTGCGCGCCGGCTGCACGAGGAGTCGGCCGAAGGCACGCTGACGACCTTGATGGCGCGGCTGGGGCTGGTGTCCGAGCGCGACCTGGCCGAGGCATGGGCGGATCTGCTGCAGATACCGTTGCTGGCCGTGCGCGATGCACCGGAACTGCCGCCAGCGGATCTTGAATTGTCGCTGCGCTTTCTGAAGCAGCAACATGTGGTACCGGTGCTCGACGACAAGGACGGGCTGGCCCTGCTGGTGGCCGATCCGGCCGATCCGTATCCGCTGCAGGCGGTCGAGCTGGCCGCGGGCCGGCCGGTGGCGTTGCGGATCGGCCTGCGCTCGGAAATCGATGGCCTGATCGAGCGTTATTACGGCAGCGGCCGCTCGGCGATGGGCACGATCGTGGAGAACCTCGATGGCAGCGCCGCGGAGGAGGACGATGTCGAGCATCTGCGCGATCTCGCCTCCGAGGCTCCGGTCATCCGGCTGGTGAATCTGATCCTGCAGCGCGCCGTCGAGCAGCGCGCATCGGACGTGCATATCGAACCGTTCGAAAACCGGCTGAAGGTGCGCTACCGCATCGATGGCGTGCTGCACGAGGTGGAGGCGCCGCCATCGTCGTCCACCGCGGCGGTGATCTCGCGCGTTAAGATCATGGCGCGGCTGAACATCGCCGAGCGCCGGCTGCCGCAGGACGGTCGCATCCAGCTGCGCGTGCAGGGCAAGGAGCTCGACCTGCGTGTGTCCACCGTGCCGACCAGCTTCGGCGAGTCGGTGGTGATGCGTATCCTCGATCGCGAATCGGTGGTGTTCGACTTCGCCTCGCTAGGCTTCACCGACAGCTTCCAGCAACGCTTCGTCGACGTACTGCAACGTCCGCATGGCATCCTGCTGGTGACCGGTCCCACGGGTTCCGGCAAGACCACCACGCTGTATACCGCGCTGTCGCAGATCAATACCAACGACGTGAAGATCATCACGGTCGAGGATCCGGTCGAGTACCAGCTCGAAGGCATCAACCAGATCCAGGTGAAACCGCAGATCGGGCTGGATTTCTCCGGCGCGCTGCGCTCGATCATGCGCCAGGATCCGGACGTGATCATGATCGGCGAGATGCGCGACCTGGAAACCTGCCGCATCGCGATCCAGTCCGCGCTCACCGGCCATCTGGTGTTGTCCACCCTGCACACCAACTCGGCCGCCGGCGGCATCACGCGCCTGCTCGACATGGGCGTCGAGGATTACCTGCTCGGCTCCACCATCAACGGCATTCTCGCGCAGCGGCTGGTACGCCGGCTCGATCCGGAAACAGCCATTCCGTACGAAGCGCTGCCCGAGGTGATCGCGCAGTTCGAACTGGAGAAATACACCGACGAACGGCCGATCCGGCTGTGGAAACCGGGCAGCAGTGCGGCCAATCCCACTGGCTATCGCGGTCGCCGCGCAATCATGGAATTCCTGACCATGAGCGACCCGCTGCGCCGGCTGGTGATGCAACGCGCCAACGAGGGCGAGATCGAGAAGCAGGCGCGTGCCGAAGGCATGCGCACGATGTACGAAGACGGCATCGCCAAGGCCGTGGCCGGCATCACCACGCTGGAAGAAGTCCTGCGCGTCACGCAGGAAGGCTGACGTGGCACAGTTCCGATACAAGGCGGTCAGCGATGCCGGTGAGATGCTGCAGGGCCAGATGGAGGCCGCCAGCGTCGAGGACGTGATCAGCCGCCTGCAGGATCAGGGTCACACGCCGCTGGAGGCGCAGCCGGCCGATGGCGCCGGCGGCGGTCGCGGCCTGGCGGCGCTGTTCAAGCGCGGCCCGTTCACCGGCGACGAGCTGGCGCAGTTCACCCATCAGCTGGCGACCCTGCTTGGCGCCGGCCAGCCGCTGGATCGTGCGCTCAGCATCCTGCTCGAGCTGCCCGAGGGCGAGCACGCGAAAAAACTGATCGAGCGCGTGCGCGATCGCGTGCGTGGCGGCAACACCTTGTCCTTTGCGCTGGACGAAGAGCACGGCGTGTTTCCGAAGCTGTACGTCAGCCTGGTGCGCGCCGGCGAGGCGGGCGGCTCGCTGGAGGAGACGCTGCGCCGGCTGGCCGACTATCTGGAGCGTGCGCAGCAGCTGCGCGGCAGCATCGTCAACGCGCTGATCTATCCGGCGTTCCTGATGGTGGGCGTGCTCGGTTCGCTGGTGTTGCTGCTGGCCTATGTGGTGCCGCAGTTCGTGCCGATCTTCGAGGACATGCAGGTGCCGATCCCGTGGATCACCGAGGCCGTGCTGGTACTCGGCAATACCTTGCAGAGCTGGTGGTGGCTGATCCTGCTGGTGGTGGGCGGCGGCCTGTTCGCCTGGCGCGCGCGCCTGCGCGATCCACAGGCGCGGCTGGCCTGGCATACAAAACTGTTGGGCATGCGCCTGGTCGGCCCGCTGCTGCTGAAGGTGGAGACCGCGCGGATCGCCCGCACGCTGGGCACGCTCCTGAAGAACGGTGTGCCGCTGCTGAGTGCGCTGACCATCGCGCGCCAGGTCACCAGCAACCGTGCGCTGGATGCGGCGCTGGATGCGGCGCACGAGCAGGTCAAGGGCGGCGCCGGGCTCAGTCTTGCGCTGGGGCAGTCCAAGCTGTTCCCGCGGCTGGCGATGCAGATGGTGCAGGTCGGCGAGGAAGCGGGCCAACTGGACGCCATGCTGCTGAAAGTGGCCGATACATTTGAACTTGAGTCCAAACGCGCAATCGATCGTTTACTGGCTGCACTGGTGCCGGCGCTGACCATCGTGATGACGGTGATGGTGGCGATCATCATGGCGGCGATCCTGCTGCCGCTGCTCAGCCTGACCAGCAATATCCAGTAGCCCCATTTTTTCTTGGCATCCCTGAGGTAATCCACATGCAGTACAGGCAACCACGACGAATCGGCGCGAGCGCCGGTTTCACCCTGCTCGAAATGCTCGCGGTGATCGTGCTGATCGGCATCATCGGTGCGGTGGTGGTGACCCAGGTCGGCAAGAACGTCGACAAGGGCAAGTACGGCGCCGGCAAGGCGCAGCTGCTGACGCTGAGCCAGAAGATCGAGAACTACGCGCTGGACAACGGCTCGCCGCCGCAGCAGCTGGAGGATCTGGTGGTGAAGCCGGCCAGTGCCACGAACTGGCAGGGCCCGTATGCGAAGGAATCCGACCTCAAGGATCCGTGGGGGCATCCCTTCGGTTACCAGTATCCAGGCCAGCACGGCAATTTCGACCTGATCTTCTACGGTCAGGACGGCAAGCCCGGTGGCGACGGCTACAGCGCCGACGTGGGCAACTGGCAGTAAACCATGCGGGCAGCGCGTGCCAGCGGTTTCACCCTGTTCGAGATGCTGGCCGTGATCCTGCTGGTCGGCATTGCGGCAGCGGCGGTATCGATCGCGGTGACGCAAGGCCTGGCCAGCGCACGCGTGCGCGCGGCCAGCAGCGAACTGGCCGACGCGTTGCGCGCCACCCGCGCGCAGGCGATCGTGCGCGGCGAGGAACTGACTTTCGACGTGGATACCCGCGCGGACACCTATCGCAATGTGAAGCAGCAGGACGTGCGGCTGCCGAAAGGTTTGCGCATCAGCATCACCAGCGCGAAGGAGGACCAGCCCAACGACCATACCGGGCGCATCCGCTTCTTTCCCGATGGCAGCTCCACCGGCGGCCGCATCACCCTGCAGAGCGGCAAGCGGCAGTGGCATGTCAACGTGTCCTGGCTGACCGGTGAAGTGCGCGTGGTCGACACGGTGGCGGCGCGATGATCGCCTCGCGCCAGCAGTCGCAGCAGGGCTTCAGCCTGCTCGAGGTGATCGCCGCGATCATGCTGCTGGCGATCGCATTCACGGCGCTGATGAAAGTGGCCGGCGCCTCGATCAGCCTGAGCCAGAACGCGGCGGAACACAGCGAGGCCGCGATGTGGGCGCGCAGCCTGCTGGACACGGCTTTCGTGGGTGAGCCGTTGCAGGCGGGCAGCCGCTCGGGCCGGTTCGATCACAAGTACCGCTGGCAGCTCGACGTGTCGCCGTGGAATGGGGCCGGTGCCGCTCCGCCCGCGGCGCCGCTGCATCTGTACCAGCTGGATCTCAACGTGCTGTGGGGGCCGCCGGCGCACCCGCGATCGGCGCATTTCCGCACCTTGCGCCTGACCGGTCCGCAGGTCGATGGTGCCGGCAACATGCAGGCGCCCCGATGAAGCGCGCCGCCGGGTTCACCTTGCTGGAAGTGCTCGCTGCGCTGGTGTTGCTGGCCTTGTTGCTGGTCGGTGTCTACTCGGGCGTGCGCACTGCCACCCACAGCGTGAGCTCCGGTAGCGCTGCGATCGAGCGCATCGATCAGGTACGTTCGGCCGAGGAATTCCTGCGGCGTGAACTGGCGCAGAGCCTGCTTCAGCCGATCAGTCACAACAGTCACGCCGAGGCGATCTATTTCGATGGCACGGCACGCGAGATGCGTTATGTCGCACCGCTGCCCGGCTATCTCGGCAAGCTCGGTCCGCAGCTGCAGCGACTGCAACTGGTCGATGATGGCAAGGGCGGCATGCGGCTGGAGCTCAGCCTGGCCATCCTGCCGCCGGACGGCCAGCCAGCCAGGCCGCTGGGCGATCCGCAGGTTTTGCTCGACCATATCAAGGGCGGCAGCTTCAGCTATCGCGGCGTCGATGCGGAGGGCAACGCCGTGCCGTGGTCCGGCACCTGGCCCGATGGCCGACTGCTGCCGCAGCTGGTTCGGGTCGAATTGCGCCTGGTGGGCAACCAGGGCTGGCCGCGGCTGGACGTGCCGTTGCGTACAAATCCGCTGAACAACAACCCGCAGTCCGGGCTGCCGCGGGCTGGCCTGGGCAACGGAGGCAGGCAATGAGCGGGTGGCCGTCGCTGGCGCAGCGTGCGCATCAGCGCGGGGTCGCCCTGCTGCTGGTGCTGTGGGCGTGCACCCTGCTGGCGATCCTGCTGGGCGGTTATGCCGCGCTGGCGCGCACCGAAGGTTTGCAGGCGCGCTATCAGTTCGCCGAGACGCAGGCGCATTACGCCGCCGAGGCGGGTCTGATGCGCGCGGTCTATGGGCTGCAGAATCCGGATCAGAAGCAGCGCTGGATCGGCGACGGGCGCATCTATCCGTTCCATTACGACAACGCCACCATCATGGTCTCGGCGGTCGATGAAGGCGGCAAGGTGGATATCAACAGTGCCACGCCGGAGGTGCTGCAGGCGCTGTTCCAGGTCGCCGGCATGGCCCCGGCGCAGGCCAAGGCGCTGAGCGACAACGTGGTCGACTGGCGCAATCCGGTGGGTATCGACACCGCAGCGGCAGCGCAGCGCGCGGCTTATGCGACGGCAGGTCGCGACTACGGCCCGCGCCACGCGCCGTTCGTCAGCATCGAGGAATTGCAGATGGTGCTGGGCATGACACCGGCGATCTACCGCACGATCGCCCCGGTGATCACGATCTGGTCGCACAGCGCGATTCCGGACGCCAACACCGCGCCACCGCTGGCGCTGGCGGCGATTCCCGGGATGACGCCCGAGCAGCAGAGTGTGATCCAGGCCAATCGGCTGCGGAACGCGAATGATCCGAGTCTGGTTCTTAACAACGGAACCACGCATAGTATCCGGTCGGAGGCCACGCTGGCCGACGGCACGCGCGCGATATTGCGCGCCACGATTCGCTTGCAGATGGGGCAGGCTGGTGCGCAACCGTATTCGGTGCTGCGCTGGCAGGAGGGGAGTGCGGAATGAGCAGTACGGCAACGCAGTCACTGCGGCCGCTGATGGATCGTTTGCGCCGCGCTTGGCGCACGTCGCCGTTGCCGGTGTTTTTCGGTTGGTGGGGCAATGAACTGCGCGGGCTGCTGCCGCCGCGCTGGCGCAACTGGTTGCGCAGCGGTGCGGACTGGCATCTGCTGCAGCACACGGGCGGGCAATGGACGCTGCATCGTGCCGGTCGCGGCGAAGTACTGGTCCGCTGGGACGACGGCGCCGAGGCGTCCGCCATCGACGCCGATGCCGGGCAGGCTGCGTTGAACGCCGTGCTGCGCAAGATCGATCGCGAGGATCTGCGGCTCGCGTTGCTGTTGCCGTCGGCGGTGGTGCTGCGGCGCACGCTGTCGCTGCCGTTGGCCGCTCGCGACAACCTGCAGCAGGTCGTTGCGTTCGAGATGGATCGGCAGACCCCGTTCAGCGTCGCGCAGGTGTATTACGCGGTGCGCGAGCTGACGACGCCGGCCGCCGCCGGGCGCTTCCACGCGGAACTGGTTGCGGTCACCCGCGATACGCTCGATCCCCTGCTGCTGCATCTGCGTGGCCTGGGCGTGTCGATTGACGCGGTGGATCTGGCGGCAGGCAACGACCGCCTGGGCGTCAATCTGCTGCCGTCGGAACAGACCCCGCGCCATGTGCGGCCACGGCGGCGCCTGAACCTGGCATTGGCTGCGGCCTGCGTGCTGTTGCTGGCCCTGCTGCTGGGCCAGTGGCTGCACAACCGGCAGGCGGTGCTGGCGCAGATGCAGGCCGAAGTCGACGACATGCGCGGCGAGGCACAGCAGGTGGCGTCGCTGCGCCAGCAGCTGCAGGACAACGTCGGCGCCGCGGGTTTTCTGGTGCAACGCAAGAAAAACACCGTGGCGATGCTGAGCCTGCTGCAGGACGCCACGACGCGTCTGCCGGACAGCGCATGGCTGGAGCGTTTCAGTGTCGACAACACGGGGCAGATCGGCATGCAGGGGCAGAGCCAGCAGGCCGCGAAGCTGCTCGATGTCTTGAAGGATTCCACGTTGATCACGCAGGCCAGCTTCCAGGGCAGCATCCAGCCCGATCCAACCACCGGCAAGGAGCGCTTCTACCTGACGGCGCAATTGCATCAGCCCGTGGCATCGAAGGCGAAGCCGGCGGTTGCGGCTTCGGCGGGCAACGGGGATACGCCATGAAGATGACCGCGCTCAATCCGCGCGACAGCCGCATCGCGGCCATCCTGCTGCTGTTGCTGGCGGTGGTGCTGGGTTATTTCGTGTTGCTGCACTGGTGGTTCGTCGCGCCGCTTCGGCAGATCAACGGCGAGATGGCCGACCTGCGCGACACGCATGGCCGTTACGCGGCGGCGATCGCCGAAAAGCCGGCACTGCAGCAGCGGCTTGCCACGCTTGGCGCCGGACAGGCGGCCAGCAGCGCCTTTCTGGCCAACGACGATCCGAATACCGCGGCCGCGGATCTGATGCAGCGTGTGGTCGACGTGGTCGGCAGCAATGCCAGCGGCGGCAACTGCCAGGTAAGCCAGAAGATGCCGCTGTCCAATCCGCCGGCGACGCCGGGCGAGCCCTACCGCAAGGTGGCGGTGAGCATCAATCTGAGCTGCGACATGGAATCGCTGGCCAGCGTGCTGCATGCGCTGGAGCAGGGTACGCCATACGTGTTCGTCGACGATCTCAGCATCTACCGCAATCCGGTGGCGGCGCAGCAGAACCGCGCCGCGCCGCTGGAGGTGCAGTTCACGCTGTCCGGCTACCTGCGTCCATCGCACGGCAGTTCGGCAGCGCCACCGCCGCCGGCACCGGGCGTACCGGCCGGCATGCAGCAGCTCGGTCAGGGGGCTGCGCCATGAACGCCGCCCATCAACGCAGTCTCACACCGGTACTTGCCGTGGCCGCCGTGGTGCTGGGCGCGCTGTGGCTGCTCCTGCTCGGTGGCGTCGGCAGCAAGGTGGACTGGGGTGCCGCGCGCACCCTGGCGGCATTGCCGCCGGCGACGGGCCCGGCAAGCCTGCCGACACCGCTGCCGCTGGAGCAGTTTGCGGTGGTCTGGCAGAAGCCGCTGTTCAGCCCCGATCGCAAGCCGGTGCCACGCATGGCCAATGACGGCGCCGGCCTCGGCGATCTGGAGTTGACCGGCATCATCCTGACCTCCGATCTGCGCATGGCCTTGTTGCGCGACAAGAACGGCGACCACCGCGAGGTGCGCCTGCGCGAGGGCACGTCGTTGCCGGATGGCAGCGTGACCCTGCTGGAGGTTCATCCACGCTCGGCGTTGTTCAACACCTCCTCCGGCCAGGTCGAACTGAAGCTGCCGGCCGGTGCGCCTTTCGATGGTCAGAAGACCGATGGGCCGGCCGCTGCGCCCGCCCAGGAGGCCCCAGGCGCCGCGATGATGAGCATCGTGCCACCGGGTAGTCAGGCCGGCCCTTCCGGCCATGCCCGGACCCCGCAGATCAAGTCACCGCAAGATCAGGCAAAGTCGCAGTTCCTTGACCGGCTCAGGGAAAATGTCCAGAAACGTCGGGCCGCCAGCGCTGCCGCGGCCAACGAAGGAGTACGTTGATTCATGTTCCGCACGCTCACTCAGCAAATCCTGCGCTCCGGCATCATTGCCGCTGCCGTCTGTGTGGCCGGTTGTGCCGGCCTGGCCCAGCAGCCACCGCATGACGATGGTGCGTTGCAGCGCGAGGCGATGGCCGGGACACAGAAGCCGGCGCCGGCGCCGTTGCCGTTGAACAACAGCACCGAGGCCGGCAGCACCGCGATCGCGCAGCCGGAGATCAGCCAGGGCAGCGGCCAGTTCATCCGGCCCACCGCCTTGAGTCAACCGCGTCCGGCGGCCAGTGGCGGCGGGTCGGTGACGTTCAATTTCGAGAATCAGCCGGTGCAGGCGGTAGTCAAGGCGATCCTCGGCGATCTGCTCAAGCAGAACTACACGATCGTGCCGGGCGTGCAGGGCAATATCTCGTTTTCCACTTCCGAGCCGGTGGATGCGGATCAGGCACTGCCGATCCTGGAAACCCTGCTGTCGTGGACTCACAACGCGCTGGTCAAGCGCAGCGGCGGGTATGTGGTGCTGCCGGAGAAAGAGGCCGTCGCCGGCAACATGGTGCCCAGCCTCGGTGCCAATGCACCCAGCGGCGGCCTGCAATCGCGGCTGTTTCCGCTGCATTACATCTCGGCCACCGAGATGCAGAAGCTGATCAAACCGTTCGCGCGAGCGGAGTCCATCCTGCTGGTGGATCCGGCACGCAACCTGCTGGTGATGTCCGGTACCCCGGACGAGCTGGCCAACTACCAGAGCATGGTGCGCACCTTCGACGTCGACTGGCTGCGTGGCATGTCGGTGGGCGTGTTCAACCTGCAATATGCGAATGTCGGCGAGCTGATGCCGAAGCTGGACGACATGTTCGGCGAGCACGGCAACACGCCGCTGGCCGGCATGCTGCGTTTCATCCCGATCGAGCGCACCAATGCGCTGGTGGTGATCAGTACCCAGCCGGAATACCTGCACGAAGTCGGCGACTGGATCACCCGCATCGATCGCGGCGGCGGCAACGAGCCGCAGCTGTTCGTCTACGACGTGCGCAACATCAAGGCGTCGGACCTGGCCAAGTATCTGGCACAGATCTACACCAACGGTGCCGGCGGCAACGGCAGCAGCACCGACAACGGTGGCAAGGTGGGGCCTGGCCTCAGCGGCGGCACGCTGGGCAGCGCCGACAACGCCAATGGCTCCACCAGCATGGGCAGCACGGCCGGCAGCTTCGGCAGTTCGGCTGGCGCGACGGGCTCAACCGGCCTGGCCGGTTCGACCGGTTCCAGCGGCTTCGGTGGGCTCGGCGGCACGGGCGGTACTTCCGGCATCGGCAGCAACAGTGGTCTCGCGGGCAGCACGACAGGCACGCGCATCAACAGCGGCGGGGCCAGCGGTGGCACGGGCGGCGGGAGCGGAAGTGGCAGCGGCGGATCGGGCGACCAGCAATACAGTTCCAGTGACGGCAGCGTGCGCATCAGCTCGGTCGACAGCAGCAACCAGCTGATGGTGCGCGCACGACCCACGCAGTGGGAGGAGATCAAGACGGCGATCGCCAAGCTGGACAACGTGCCGCTGCAGGTGCAGATCGAGACGCGCATCATGGAGGTGACGCTCACCGGCGACTTCCAGTTCGGCGTGCAGTGGTATCTGGAAGGCTTGACCGGCAGCACCACCAACAGCGACGGCACCGTCACCCCCGGCCAGCCGTATCGCCATCGGCAGGTCGCGCTGGGTTCGGGCGGCAACACCTACAACACCGGCGATGCGCTGTTCTACTCCTTCATCAACAGCAAGATGCAGGTGGCGCTCAGCGCGATGGAGACCAACGGCAACACCAAGACGCTGTCGGCGCCATCGATGGTCGTGCTCAACAACCAGCTGGCGCACATCCAGGTCGGCAACCAGATCCCGGTCAACCAGACCTCGATCATCGGTCTCGGCACGGGTAGCACGACGGACGCCACGGCCAGCAATGTCACCTATCTGCCGACGGGTGTGATTCTCGATGTGCAGCCGCGCGTGAATCCGGGCGGCCTGGTCTACCTCAACGTGCACCAGCAGGTCAGCTCGACGCTGGGCACGGCCAACGCGCAGGGCAACTTCACCATCGCGCAGCGCGACGTGGCCACCCAGGTCGCGGTGCAGAGCGGGCAGACCGTGCTGCTTGGCGGCCTGATCCAGCAGGACGAGTCCAGCACCGACACCGGCATCCCCGGGCTCAACCGCATCCCGTGGCTGGGCCGGTTGTTCGGCACCACCACCCGCAACCGCGATCGTACCGAGCTGATCGTGCTGATCACGCCACGGGTGATCCGCGGCGCCGAGGACGCGCGCCAGATCACCGAGGACTACCAGAGCAAGTTCGAGTCGCTGGCGCCGCTGCGCGAGGCCAAGCCTGCAGCGTCGACGGTGTCGCTGCCGAAGCCTGCGCACTAAGAATGATCTGAATAAGCCTTTGCCGTCATCCCGGCTCTGGCCCCTGTTCGGGGTTCGCTGGGATGGCGACGTATTCTGGCCGTCTCTGATCCAGGTCAGGCGCACCGCGACTTGCCGGGCTGCGGTGCCACGGTAGCCGTTATCATCCGCGCGGATGAATGCATCCACGCGCACCTTCCCCATCACTCCGCTGCTGCCGGAGCTTCGCGCCGCACTGGATGCGCATGCGCGGCTGGTGCTGGAGGCGCCGCCGGGCGCCGGCAAGACCACCCAGGTGCCGCTGGCCCTGCTCGATGCGACCTGGCTGGCAGGACAGAAGATCGTGATGCTGGAGCCGCGCCGGATCGCGGCGCGCGCCGCCGCACAGTTCATGGCGCAGCAGCTCGGCGAGCAGGTGGGTCAGACCGTCGGCTATCGCATCCGCTTCGAGTCGAAGGTGGGTGCGGCCACGCGGATCGAGGTGGTCACCGAAGGCATCCTGACCCGGTTGATCCAGCGCGATCCCGAACTGAACGGGATCGGCGCGATCGTGTTCGACGAATTCCACGAGCGCCATCTTGCCGGTGACCTGGGTGCCGCGCTGGCGCTGGACGTGCAGGCCACCCTGCGGCCGGAATTGCGCCTGCTGGTGATGTCGGCGACGCTCGATGGCGAACGCATCGCGGCATGGCTGCAGGCGCCACGCTTGACCAGCCCCGGCCGCAGCTTTCCGGTGCGCATCGAGCATCCGCCGGCACGCACGCAGGAGAGCGTCGAGCATCATCTGGCACGGGTGGCACGACAGGCGCTGCAGGAAAACGAGGGCGACGTGCTGGCATTCCTGCCTGGCCGACGCGAGATCGCGCGGGCCCAGATGCTGCTCGCGGAAACCGTTGCCCATGTCCAGTCGGTGGACGTGGTCGCGCTGCATGGCGAACTCTCGCTGGCGGAGCAGCAGGCCGCGTTGGATCCGGCGATGCCGGGTACGCGCCGGATCGTGCTGGCGACCAATGTCGCCGAGTCCAGCATCACCTTGCCGGGTATCCGTGCGGTGATCGACGCCGGCCTGGCGCGCGAGCCGCGGTTCGATCCGAACTCCGGCTTCACCCGGCTGGAGACGGTCACCATTTCGCAGGCCTCGGCCGACCAGCGCGCCGGTCGTGCCGGCCGCGTGGCGGCGGGTACGGCGTATCGGCTGTGGCCGCAGAGCAGGCGGCTGGAGCCGGCGCGCGGCGCCGAAATCGCCCAGGCCGAACTGTCCGCGCTGGCGCTGGAGCTGGCGGCCTGGGGCATCGCCGCGGGCAGCAGCGCGGATTTGCCGTGGCTCGATCCGCCGCCGGCTGGCGCACTGGCGCAGGCACGTGAATTGCTGACGAGTCTCGCCGCGCTGAGTGCGGATGGGCGCATCACTACGCTGGGCCGGCAAATGCTCGAACTCGGCGCCACGCCGCGCCTCGCCGCCGCCGCGCTGCGCGCCCCGGTCGAATGGCGCGCGCTGATCGCGGATTTGCTGGCCCTGATGGAGGCCCGTTCGCCGCTGCGCGGCATGCACGCGCGCAGCGATGACTTCCGCGTGCGGGTGGCGGCCCTGCATGCATGGCGCGATCGCCGCGGCACGGCGCCAGGTGGCGATGTCGACCGTGGCGCGCTGGCTGCGATCGAGCAGGCCAGCAAGGGCTGGCGCCGGCGCCTGGATGTCCGTACCGCCGCCAGCGGCATGCCGGACAGCCACGTCGTCGGCGATCTGCTGTTGCATGCGTTTCCCGATCGCATCGCGCGGCGCGACGACAACAACCCGTCGCGCTACGCGCTGGCGAACGGCCGCGGCGCACGCCTGCACGAAAACACCGCCCTGCTCGGTGAGCCGTGGCTGGTCGCGCTGAATCTGCGCTTCGAGGCGCGCGACAGCCTGATCCTCGCCGCCGCACCGCTCGACCCGCGCGTGTTGGAGCGCGATTGCGCGACGCAGTTCGCGCGTGAACGCACGCTGCGCTGGAACGACGAACGTGCCGCGGCCGAAGCATTCGACGAGCGCCGTTTCGGCGCCATCGTGCTGGAGCGCCGCAGCGTGCCGGTGCGTCCGGAAGATGCGTTGCCGGCGATGCTGGCCGCGGTGCGCACCAAGGGCCTTGGCGTGCTGCCATGGAGCGCGCATGCGCAACGTCTGCGCGCGCGCATGCAGGCCCTGCGAGCGTGGATGCCGGAACTCGGCCTGCCGGATATCTCGGAGGCAGCGCTGCTCGCATCGCTGGATGATTGGCTGGCGCCGTACCTCGGCGGCAAGCACCGGCTCGACGCGCTCGGTGCGGAGGAGCTGTCGCAGGCGCTGGCAACGCTGTTCGACTACGAGCAGCGCCGCCTGCTCGATGCGCAGGCGCCGGAAAGCCTCACCGTGCCGAGCGGCCAGCAGCGCCGGCTCGAATACGCCGAGGGCGAGCCGCCGGTGCTGGCGGTGAAGCTGCAGGAACTGTTCGGTCTCGCCGACACGCCGCGCATCGGTGGCGGGCGCATCCCGGTCACCTTGCACCTGCTGTCGCCGGCCGGCCGGCCGATCCAGGTCACGCAGGACCTGAAGGGCTTCTGGGAGCGCACCTATCCGCAGGTGCGCAAAGAGCTGAAGGGGCGCTATCCGCGCCATCCGTGGCCGGACGATCCGTGGACGGCCACGCCGACGCACCGGGCGAAGCCGCGCGGCAGCTGAGCGAACGCGACACTTCGGCCTGCGTCGAAAGCTTGCACGCGCGGGCCGGCTAGACTTGGTCGCATGAATGATGCCGCGCCGCTCAATCGTTATCAGCTGGCCGAACTCGGCAGCCTGCTGGCCGAGCCGGCACGGGCGGCGATGCTGCTGGTGCTGATGGACGGCAGCGCACGCCCGGCCGGCGAGCTGGCGCAGGCGGCGGGCGTGGGTGCGGCGACCGCCAGCGCGCACCTGAAGCGGTTGCTGGATGGCGGCTTGCTCGGCGTGCATGCGCAGGGCCGCCATCGTTATTACCGGCTGGCCGACGACGACGTGGCCGCATGGCTGGAGACGATGGCGTTGCCGCGGGCAGCGCGTCCGCTGCGGATAGCGGCGACGGATCCGGCGTTGTGCCGCGCGCGCACTTGTTACCGGCATCTGGCCGGGGAGTTGGGGGTGGCGTTGTGCGCGGCGTGGCTGGAAAGCGGCTGGCTGCAATCGAGAGGCGATGGTCTGCGCCTGCAACCGCTGGCGGTGGATGCCCTGCGGCAGGCAGGCTGGCCGTTGCCGGTGACGGAACGCCTGCTGCGTCTGCGCGGCCGTGCCTGCCTGGACTGGACCGAGCGGCGCCTGCATGTGGGTGGCCCGCTCGGCGTGGCGCTCACCGACGCCATGCTGGATGCCGATTGGTTGCGCCGCAGCCGCGACAGCCGTGCACTGCTGCCCAGCATGGCGGGCCTGCACCAGTTGACGGAACTGGGGGTATGCCTGAAGTGAAAGCTTGCAGGTTGCCGGCATATCCTCCGAAACAGCGTCATCGCGATACCGGCGCGGGAGCAGGTGCAAGGCGTGGATCTTCCCGCGGGACCGCTTTGATGACAGCATGGGCGGGCGATCCGGAGCCTGCCGTCGGAGCCATCCGTGCATGCGATGGGTCGCGATCATGATGATGTCTGGAAACTCGGCCACGGAGGAGAAAGTCCATGAACAAGCGTCTGGGAATTGCCGCGATCTTGCTGCTTGCCTTGCCGATGATGGCGCACGCGTCGTGCGACGACGTGAAGTCCAGCATCGATGCGAAGATCAAGGCCAATGGCGTATCGGGTTACACGCTCGACGTCGTGCCGGCCGACCAGGCGGATGCCGGCGGCAAGGTGGTCGGCCAGTGTGCGGGCAACATGAAGATCGTCTACACCCGCGGTGGTGCGGCGAAATCTGGCGACGCACCGGCCGCTGGCGACGCAGCTGCCATGCCCAAGCATCACCATGCCGCGAAGAAGGCAGCCGATGATGCAGTCAAAAGTGATGCACCGGCGCAGGCGGCATCCAGCGGCGGTTGATGGTTGCGTCGAGCTGGCCGAAACGGGGCGCTTGGCGCGCCCCGTTTCAGGTCAGCCAGGCAGCAGTAGCAGTACCAGGTGTGTCCGGGCGATCTTCACTCAGCGCGCCTTGTTGCGGTTGAACAGCTTGCGGAACAATCCGGCCACCGCGGCGATGCCGATGATGATGAACTTCTTGAGCGCCAGCAGCAGCACGCCCAGCTTGGCGAACAGGCCGGCCTTGGCGGCAATGCCGCCGGCCACCAGGGCGGCAATGCCATAGGTGGCGAGCTTGTCGGTTCCGCTGTTGTAGTCGGCATAGCGTTCGCCGGCGTCGAAATCGGTCATGTCCAGGACCTGCGGCATGTCGGCGCGCACCTTGCCGAGTTCATGGATCGGTGCGACCGCATTGAGCGACAGATAGCCACGGCGGCCGAGTACGCGGATGTCGTAGTTCAGCGACTGACCCTCGTCGGTGCCGTCCGCTTTCTTGAACCGCAGGTTGCGTGCCCAGTACAGCTTGTGCGAGGCCTCGTCGTAATGCGGCGGCTCGGCCCAGCCGAGCAGATCGATCGCGGGATAGCCCTGCTTGAGCCGTTCCGGATTCGACTCCTCGGTGCCTTTCTGCATCTTCTGCAGCAGCTCGGCGTAATCGATCTTCGCTGCATCGGCGTCGGACACGTAGCCATCGGCGACATAGGTCACCACCACGGCCCAGTTGTCGCTGTCCAGCAGGACATGCGGGTCGGTGCTGGGCAGGATCATGCCCAGCACTTCGCTGTCCGGTGGATTTCCCCAGAGCTGCGTGAGTACGCGCTGGGCGTCTTCGGCCGGCAGAAAGCTGTAGCCCGGGGCAAGCAGCAGCGAGGCCTTGGCGCTTGCAATGGGTATGTTGCCGGTGCGGAGGTGCAGCGAGCCGAGAAAATCCTCGAGCTTGGCGGAATGTGTGCCGGCGCTTGGCGAGCTGTCTCCCGTTTCGGCATGTGCCGGGGAGGCGGGTGTGGCGAAAGCGACGGCAGCCAGCAGCGCGAGCGCCGGCAGCAGGGTTCTGCGTGTCATGAAGTGTCCTTGAAATCATCCGTTGATCGGCGGCAAATCAATATGCCGCGGCAGGTCACTCCCCCATGGCGTGCCCGCCATGCTTTGTAGCAGTCCGGTGGGATTCGATGCCAGTCCTTGTGCAAGGATTGCCTGAATCCGGAATGCTCGGCCCGAAGCGAAAGCGCGGCTGCGCTGATCTCATCCAGGCACGGGCGCAGGCACGCCTCGTAAAAAAGGCCCGATCGTTGTCGATCGGGCCTGAGTATTCCATGTTCGAAACGGGAAGCGCTGCCTTGCGCCTCCTGGATGGCCGTTGACGACAGCCGCGCAAGGCGACTGTCGTCAGGGTGGCTTACTGCACGGTCAGGGTCACGTCATCGAGCGTGAAGTCGGTGTTGCCCGAGGACGAGGTCTCCTTGCCGGTGAACTTGATGGTCACCGTCTGGCCGATGTACGCGGACAGATTGGCGGTTTCCACGGCATAACCGGTGTTCGTGTTCTTGCTGGTGAACGAACCCACCGTGCCCAGCACCGTACCCGACGAATTCAGCACCTGCACGGTCAAGGTATCGACCGCCGTGCTCTTGGTCGAGTCGATGTGCAGGTAGTACTGCAGGGTCGCCGTCGTCTTGCCGCTCGGGATCGCGACCTTCTGCGAGACCGTATCGGTGTGCGAGGTGCCATAGCCGTCAAGCCATGCGAACCACGATCCGGCGTGCGAAGTCTCGCCGCTGCCGCAATAGCTGGACGAGGAGCTGCTGGTGCTGCACAGCGTGCCCGAGCTCATGCTCCACGGCGACGCCGTGCCGGTTTCGAAGCCGGTGTTGCTGAGGATCTGGGTCGGGGTGCCGCCGCTGGAGACCGTCACCGATGCCGTCTTGGAGCTGGTCTTGCCATCGACGCTGTCGGTCACCGTCTCGGTGACGCTGTAGGTGCCCGCTGCCGCGTAGGTATGGCTCGGGCTGGCCACGGTCGAGGTGCTGCCATCGCCGAAGGTCCACGCGTAGGAGCCGATGGTGCCGCCCGAGTCGGTGGAGCTGTCGGTGAAGGTCGCGGTCAGGCCGCTGGTGACATCGCTGAAGTTGGCGGTCGGCGTGCCACCTGTGGCGCCACTGGAGACCGTCACCGATGCCGTCTTGGAGCTGGTCTTGCCGCTGACGCTGTCGGTCACCGTCTCGGTCACGCTGTAGGTACCGGCGGCCGTGTAGGTGTGGCTCGGGCTGGCGGAGGTCGAGGTGCTGCCGTCGCCGAACGTCCACGAATACGAACCGATGGTGCCGCCCGAATCAGTGGAGCTGTCAGTGAAGGTCACCGTCAGGCCGCTGATCGAGTCGCTGAAGTTGGCGGTCGGCGTACCGCCCGAGCTGCCGCTGCCGCCGATGTTGCCGGACAGTCCGCTGACAATGATGCTGCCGAAGCCGGTGGTGTAATCCCAGCCGGTCGCGGCCGTCTCACCGCTGTTGTTGCCCGAGGTGATGTCATGGAAGTCGGTCGCGTAGTTGGCTGCGGCCGCCTTGTAGATCAGCGGGGCGGCGAAGCCGAGAGCGCCGCCATTGGCTGCCTCGATGCGTGCCCATGCGCCCACGAACAGCGGCGAGGCCAGGCTGGTGCCGCCGATCTGCTGGTTGGACTGACCGTCCACGATCACCAGGGCGCCGGAAACCGGACTGGCGTTATAGGCGATATCTGGCACGCCGCGGGTGGTATGCCCGGCGTTCTGGCCCACGCCCGACTGCCAGCTCGGCATCGGCTCGAAGGTGCTGGGGCTGCCGCCGGTGGCGCCTTCACTGGAGCTGAGGTTGTTCCACACGGTCTCGCTGGCCCAGGTGGTGGTGTTGGTGGTGTACAGCTCGGTACCGCCCGCCGCGATCACGTACTGCGAGCTGGCCGGCCAGCTCGGGGTGGTGCCGCTGCCGGTGCCGCATTCATTGGCGCCGGAATCGCCAGCGGAGACCGAGAAGGTCTGGCCCTGCGCATCGGCCTGCTCGAAGATCGCGTCTTCAGTGGTGGTCGTGCCCGCCGACTTCGCATCGGTTTCGCACTCGCCCAGCGAGACGTTGATCGCGACCGCCTTGTCGTCGGTCACGGCCAGGTTGTAGTCCGTGGTGAGGGCGGCGTCGGAGAGCGAGGCTGCATCGTAAAGGATCAGGCTTTTCAGGCCACCCGACATCGCGATGATGTCCTGGGTATCCAGATCCCATTCGCCGTCGCCACTGGCCGAGACGCTGCCGGTATTGCCGGTGCCCTCGATGCTCGGGACGAGCGAGGTCAGGCCGTTGGTGCTCTCGAAGGACTTGATGTCGCTGAGCACATCGCTCATCTGGCCCGACACCACATTGCCGATCGTGATCGACGTGGCGGCGGGAAGGCTGCTGGCGCCGTAGATCTTCGGGAAATCGAGCGGGTTGTGACCGACCGCCGTGCCGCTGGTTGCCTCCGGGTGGGTCAGCGAGCTGGTCATGCGGCGCGCGAAGATGTGCGACATGTGCACGTTGTCCAGGCCAAGCACGGACTGCACCGTGCTCTGCAGTTCGGCCGGGATCATCACGTCGCTGGCGTTGGCGTAGGCATCGCGCCCGTCATGCGTGCGCACCTGCACCATCGATGTACGGAAGGCGGACTGCACGGTATCTGCGTGGCCATCGCCCTCGACCAGCATGCGGTTCGGCGCGATCGTGACGTTGGTGAAGCCGGACAGCTTCAGGTAGTTCGCGACGGCCTGCGCCTGCGCCTGGGTCGGCGAATACAGCGCGGCGAATTCTGCCGGTGTCAGCGCCTTGTGCTTGGGATCGGCGACATAGGCATCCAACTGCGCCTTGTTCTGCAGTTTCAGCGAAATCACCACGTGCATCGGCTGCGAGAACGCTAGCGGACCCTTGGCAACATCGCCATTGCGCAGACTGGTGGCGTGATGTGGTTGCGTCAGCGTGACGAACGAGGAAGGTGCGGCGAAGACCGACGCGGTGGCAGCCATACCGATGGCGGCAACCAGCATCTTGAGACGAAAATGGCTTGGCATTTAGAACTCCCGGAATATTTTTTCAAGGCCGAACGAAGCCGATGAGACCGCGTGGACCTCATGAATAAAGTGCAGTGGACAGACACGGCACGACGAGTTTTCTTGGAGATTGCCCAGCGATCCCGTAGCTCTGCGCTCAACCCTCCCCATGTGTCCCTCAGGGTCAATGCGCAGATGCAGATTTCAAATGGTTTGACAGGGTTGCAACGGGATCATTCGCCAAGCTCCCAATTGACGAACCGCCTGACGGTATGAGTTGCACATGAAACTGGTCAATAGGACTTTTTGAGGTGACCGGTGATCGGAATCACATAATCGTTTGATTGCCTTGCCGGGAGCGAGCCGCAAGTATTTTCAATAATCACGGGGTGGCCTTTTGGGCACGGACGTGGGCGGGGCCTGATCTGTGCTTTTGCAAAATTTGTCGATTATTTTTCTTTGATTTCAATGGCTTGAAATCATTGTTCCGGGGCGGCCAGGTTGCCTCGGCGAATGATCGCCGGTCACGGAAAATCGCCTCCGGCAACGCAAAATGACGCGGATGAATGCGCAACTACGTGCGTTTGTAACGATATTAATTGAACGCCGCCCGAAATATATTGCAGGCTCTCGCGATAATGGATGGCGAGGGCGTCCGTGAATATCGCCGCGGCGTGATTTATCTGATTCATTTTTAATTCAGCTGCCGCCGCCGCGCGAACCGGGTAGCTGAGAGGAATGCCTGCCCGGCGATCGCCGGATGCTTTCGCCGCCGGTTCATTCCGTTACGCCAGCATGCGACCATGCGCGCATGACCCGGACAGCCCCTCCCCGACTGGCGATCATCGGCGGCGGCCCGGCTGGCCTGATGGCGGCCGAAGCTGCGTGCGCCAAGGGTGTAACGGTCGACCTGTACGACACCAAGGGTTCGGTCGGACGCAAATTTCTGCTCGCCGGCAAGGGCGGCCTCAACCTGACCCACAGCGAAGCACCGGCGCGCTTTGTCGAGCGTTACGGTTCGCGTCGGGCCGAGATCAAGCACTGGCTCGACGCATTCGATGCGGAGGCCTTGCGCGCGTGGGCACGCGGGTTGGGCGTGGAGACGTTTGCCGGCAGCTCCGGCCGGGTATTCCCGAAAGACCTGAAGGCGGCGCCCCTGTTGCGTGCCTGGCTGCATCGCCTGCGCGCCGCCGGGGTGAGCTTTCACATGCACCACCGCTGGCTGGGCTGGCAGGCACACGGCACCTTGCACTTCGCCACGCCGCAGGGCGAGCGCGCGGTGCCCACGGACGCGGTGATCCTGGCGCTGGGCGGCGCCAGTTGGCCGCAGCTCGGTTCCGATGGCGCATGGATGGCGCCGCTGCAACAGGCCGGGATCGACATCGCGCCGTTGCAGCCAGCGAACTGCGGGTTCGAGCTGGCATGGAGCGAACACCTGTCCAGCCGTTTTGCGGGTGCGCCGCTGAAGCCGGTGGTGGCGCACTGGACCGATCGCCGCGGCGTGGCGCATGCGCGACAGGGCGAATGCGTGCTCAGCGAATACGGTATCGAGGGCAGCCTGATCTATGCGATCGGCGCCGAGCTGCGCGAGCAACTGGCCGAGCATGGCGAGGCCGTGTTGCGGCTGGATCTGGTGCCGGGCCACGGTGAGTCCGCACTCGCGGACCGCCTGGCGGCACCACGCGGCAAACACAGCATCGGCGACTGGTTGCGCCGTCGCGCCGGACTGGACGCGGCGAAGTGCGCACTGGTGTTCGAACTGACCGCGAAATCGACGCTGGCCGATCCGTTCGCGCTGGCGGCGCAACTGAAGTCCTTGCCCTTGCGCCTGCGCGCGCCGCGACCGGTCGCCGAGGCGATCAGCACGGCCGGCGGTGTGCGGCTGGAGGGACTGGACGAGAAGCTGATGCTGCGCATGCGCCCCGGTGTGTTCTGCGCCGGCGAGATGCTGGACTGGGAGGCGCCCACCGGCGGCTACCTGCTCACCGCCTGCTTCGCCAGCGGGCTGATCGCCGGCCGCGGCGCGGCGCGCTGGCTGGGACAGTAGCCGGTACGTGCGTCGCCTTCAGTGCTGGGTAGCGGACGTCAGCGAGGACTTCGGCGGCTCGCCCAGTTCGCTAGCCGACCAGCCGCCACCCACATCCCCGATCAGCGACACCGCATCGAGCAGGCGTTGCTGCTGCACGCTCAGCGCGCTCTGCTGAGTGCTCAACTGGATAGCCCGGGCGGTGGCGGCGGTGGTGTAGTCGACGGTGCCGGCCTGGTATTCGTTGAACGCGATCTCGGCGCCGCGGGTGGCGTCGCGCACCGCGGAATCCAGCACCTCGGCCTGCTGGGCGAGGATACGCAGGCCGGCCAGGTCGTCTTCCACATTCTGGAACGCGGTCAACACGGTGCCACGATAATTGGCGACCGTCGCTTCGTAGGTGGCCTTGGCCGCGGCGACCTCGCCGTGGCGTGCGCCGAAGTCGAACACGGTTTCGCTCGCATCGGCACCCAACGACCAGACATGGTTGGCGATGTGCAGCAGGCCAGCGAGCGGCGACTGCGAAAAACCATCCGCCGCCGACAGCGAAAGAGTGGGGTAATACGCGGCGATGGCGACGCCAACCGCGGCGTTCTGTGCGGCCATCTGGCGTTCGGCGACGGCGATATCGGGCCGGCGCTGCAGCAGGGTCGAGGGCACGCCAGCCGGAACCGTGGGCAGCGTCGGCAGCGTGGTGCTGTGCGGAATGTCGAGCTCTTCCGGGTTCTTGCCGACCAGCACGGCAATCGCATGGGCGTATTTCGCGCGGGCGACACCGAGCGCGAGCAGGTTGGACTGTGCGTTCTCCAGCTGGGTGCGCGCACTGATGACATCGGAGGGCGCGATGGTGCCGGCGGCGTCCTGGTTGGCGATCACGCGCAGATATTCCGTATAGGCGTCGACGGTCTTCCGCAGCAGGTCGATGTTGGCGTCGGTCACGCGCAGTTCGATGACGGCGGTCGCCAGCGCGGTCTGCTCGGACAGGGTGGCGTTGGCCAGGGTCGCTTGGCTGGCCTGGGCGGTCGCCTTGTTCTCCTCGATGGTACGGCGGACCTTGCCCCACAGGTCAGGCGCCCAGCTGACATTGCCCTCGAGCGAGCCGGCGGTGCTGATCGGCGCCTTGCTGCCGAGGCTGAGGCCGCTGGCTCCGGCTGCGCTGCGCTGCTTGGTGGCCGAGCCGCTGATGCCGATGGTGGGGAACAGACTGCTGCGTGCCACCTGCACCTCGGCGAGCGCGGCCTGGTAGTTGGCGTAGTCCTGGCGCACGGTCTGGTTGGAGACTGACACCATCGGCTCGAGCTGGTCGAGCAGCGGATCGCTGAAGCCCGTCCACCAGTCGCCCTTCGGCACCTCGGCCGCCGGCGCGGCCTGCGTCCAGCCGGGTAGCTCCTTGTATTGCGGCGGTGTCGCCACCTGTGGGCGATGGTAGTCGGGGCCGACCATGCAGCCACCGAGCAACAGTGCCAACGAGGCAGCCAGGGTGGTGTGGAGCATCTTCATGTTCATGCGCTCGCGTCCGATCTGTTCCACGGCAGGGTGGCGGACCACTTGGCCAGTCTGGCGCGCAAGCGGTCGAGGTAGAGGTAGATCACCGGCGTGGTGTACAGCGTGAAGACCTGGCTGAAAATCAGGCCGCCCATGACGGTGATGCCCAGCGGCTGGCGCAGCGAGGCGCCCTGGCCGATGCCGACGGCCAACGGCACCGCGCCGAGCACGGCGGCGGCGGTGGTCATCATGATCGGGCGCAGACGCACCACGGCCGCATCGTGGATGGCCTTCTGCGGCTCATAACCTTCGTCACGCTGCAGGTGGATGGCGACATCGATCATCATGATCGCGTTCTTCTTGACGATGCCGATCAGCAGGATGATGCCGATCATCGCGATCACCGAGAACGGCGTGCCGAAGATCAGCAGGGCCAGGGTGGCGCCGATGCCCGCCGACGGCAGGGTGGAGAGAATGGTGATCGGATGCACGGTGTTCTCGTAGAGCATGCCGAGCACGATATAGACGGCCGCCAGCGCAGCGAGGATCAGCAGCGGCATGGTCGACATCGATTGCGCGTAGACCTGCGCGGCGCCCGCGAAGCTGCCGTGGATCGAGGCTGGCAGGCCCAGCTCCTGCGAGACCTGGTTGATCGCCGCGGTGGCCTTGCTCAGCGAACCGCCGGGCGGCAGGTTGAACGAAATCGTGGCAGCCACCAGGCCACCCTGATGGCTGACCTGGGTGGCGGTGTGATTGCTGGTGTAAGTCGCCAACTGGGTAAACGGCACCATGGTTTCGCTTGACGTGCTGTCCGCGCTGCCGCTGGAGCTGCCACCCTTGGCGTTGGAGATGGCGTTGGTGAGCTGGTTGGCCTCGGCATTGGCGTTGAGCGCATTGGTGCTGGATGCCGTGCCCCGGCTCGCGGTCACCGCCGATACCTGCGTCACCGGCTTCACGAGGGCACTGGATATCTGCGTCTGCTGGGTGCCGCTCGCATTGCCTGCTGCCGTGCTGAAGCGCATGCGGTCGAGCATCTGCGGGTACTGCCAGTACTTCGGCGCCACTTCCATCACCACGTAGTACTGGTTGAGCTGGTTGTAGACGGTCGACACCGTGCGCTGGCCGAAAGCGTCGTACAGCACGCTGTCGATCTGGTTCGGCGCAAAACCGTAGCGTGCGGACGTGGCGCGATCGAAGTTGACGTAGATCTGCAGGCCGTTCTGCTGCAGGTCCGAGTTCACGTCGGTCATCTGGCTGCGATCCTTGCCCAAGGCTGTCACCAGCTGCGGCACCCACTTGAACAGCGCGGTGGGGTCGTCGCTGGTCAGCGTGTACTGGTACTCGGCGGCGGACGAGCGGCCGCCGATATGCAGATCCTGCGCCGCCTGCAGGAATAGCTTGGCGCCGGACACCGCATTGAGTTTCGGGCGCAGGCGATCGACCACCTGCGCCGCGGAGAGCTTGCGCTGCGCCAGCGGCTTGAGTTCGATGAACACGTTGGCGGTATTGAGCGCACGGCCACCGGTGAAACCCGCTACCGAGGCGACGGCGGGATCCTTCTGCACGATCGCCTGCAACTGCGCGAGCTTCTGTTCCATCGCCTGGAACGAGATGCTCTGGTCGGCGATGATCTGGCCGATCAGGATGCCGTTGTCCTGCTCGGGGAAGAAGGTCGAGGGCACCAGCTTGATCAGCAGCACGTTGAGCACGATCAGGCCGATCAGGGTCAGTCCGACCAGCAGCGCGTGATCGAGCACGGTGGTGAGCGAGCGGGAATACGCATTCTTGAAGCGCTCGAACTGCCGCTCGTACCACAGCGCCCAGCGCGCCCTGGAGTGCAGCGTCTTGCGGTTGAGTACATAGGCCGCCATGGTCGGCGTGACCGTGAGCGAAATCACCAGCGAGAGCAGGATCGCGATCGACAGCGTCACCGCGAACTCGTGGAACAGCAGGCCGACGATGCCCGGCATCAGCAGGATCGGCAGGAACACGGCGATCAGCGACAGGCTCATCGAGATCACCGTGAAGCTGACCTCGGCGCTGCCGCGCAGGGCCGCCTCGCGCACGTCCATGCCGGATTCGACGTGGCGCACGATGTTCTCCAGCACCACCACCGCATCGTCGACCACGAAACCGGTGCCGATGGTCAACGCCATCAGCGAGAGGTTGTCGATGCTGTAGCCGAGCAGGTACATCGGCCCGAACGTGCCGACGATCGACAGCGGCAGCGCCACCGCCGGCACCAGGATCGCCCGCGGCGACTGCAGGAAGATGAAGACCACGCCGATGACCAGCAGCACGGCCATGAACAGGGTCCGCTCGGTGTCGTTCACCGCGGCGTTCACCGATTGCGAGCGGTCGATGGCGATGCCGATGTGCACATTGCGCGGCAGGGTCGCCTCGATCGACGGCAGCACCTTGCGGATCTGCGCCACGGTCTTGACGATGTTGCCGCCGGGCAGCGGATAGACGATGACGAGTACCGCATCCTTGCCGTTGTAGAGGCCCGCGTTGCGGATGTTTTCCGCGGAGTCCTCGACGTCGGCGACGTCGCGCAGCAGCACCGGCGCGTTGTTGCGATAGGCCACCACCAGGTCGCGATAAGGTGCCGCCTTGTTGATCTGGTCGTTCGAGGTGACCTCGAAGCGCTGGTCGCCCTGGTCGATGTGGCCCTTGGCACTGTTGGCATTGGCCGAGCTGATCGCGGCGCGCACGTCCTCCAGGCCGATGCCGTAGCTGTTGAGCTGGTCGGGCTGCAATTCCACGCGCACCGACGGCAGCGCGCTGCCGCCCAGGGTGATCTGGCCCACGCCGTCGACCTGCGACAACTGCTGCTGGATCACCGAGTCGGCCGAATCGTAGAGCTGCGCGCGAGTCAGCGTGTTGGAGGTCAGCGCCAGCACCATGATCGGCGAATCGGCCGGGTTGAACTCGCGGTAGTTCGGGTTGCTGCGCAGCGTGGACGGCAGGTCGGCGCGCGAGGCCTGGATCGCCGCCTGCACATCGCGGGCGGCGCCATTGATGTCACGGCTCAGGCCGAACTGGATGACGATCTGCGCCGAACCGACCGAACTGGTGGAGGTCAGTTCGCTGACATCGGCGATCGTGCCGAGCCGCCGCTCCAGCGGCGCGGCCACGGTGGACGCCATGATGTTCGGGCTGGCGCCCGCCATGCTGGCCTGCACCACGATGACCGGGTAGGTGACGTTCGGCAGCGGCGCGACCGGTAGATGGAAATACGCGAGCAGTCCGGACAGCACGATCGCGACCGCCAGCAGCGTGGTCGCCACCGGGCGTTGGATGAACAGTCCCGGGATGCTCACGGCGTGTGCTCGGATGCCTGTCCGGACGTCTGTTCGGGGCGCTTGCGCTGGAAGCGCTGCGCCAGACGGTCAAAGAGCAGGTAGATCACCGGGGTGGTGAACAGGGTCAGCATCTGGCTCAGCGTCAGGCCGCCGATGATGGCCAGGCCGAGCGGCCGGCGCAGCTCCGAGCCGGTGCCGGTGCCCAGCAGCATCGGCAACGCACCGAGCATCGCCGCCAGCGTCGTCATCAGGATCGGCCGGAAGCGCAACAGCGAGGCTTCGAAGATTGCCTCCTCGGGCGGCTTGCCATGCTCGCGCTCGGCCTCGAGCGCGAAGTCCACGATCATGATCGCGTTCTTTTTCACGATGCCGATCAGCAACACGATGCCGATGATGCCGATCACGTCCAGGTCGCTGCCCGCGATCATCAGCGAAAGCAGCGCGCCGATGCCGGCCGAGGGCAGGGTCGAGAGGATCGTCACCGGATGGATGAAACTCTCGTAGAGCACGCCGAGCACGATGTAGACGGCGACCAGCGCCGCGACCAGCAGGTACACCTCGCTCGACAGCGAATCCTGGAAGGCCTGTGCGGCGCCCTGGAACGACGAGGTGATCGAAGGCGGCAGCTGCACCGCCTGCTCGGCCTGATTGACCTCGGCCACCGCCTTGCTCAGCGAGGCGTCCTTGGCCAGGTTGAACGAGATGGTGACGGCGGGGAACTGGGCCAGATGGCTGATCACCAGCGGCGACTTGGTGACCTTGATGGTGGCGATGCCTTTCAGCGGCACCTGGCCGCTGCTGCTGGTCTGGCTGGGCAGGTACAGGTCGCCCAGCGACTCGATCGTCGGCAGGCTGGCGGGCTTGGCGACCAGGATCACGCGATACTGGCTGGACTGGTCGAAGATCGTCGACACGATGCGCTGGCCCAGCGCGTCGTACAGCGCGTTGTCGATCGTCGCCGCGGTAATGCCGTAACGCGCGGCCAGCTGGCGATTGACCTCGACGTCCACGCTGAGGCCATCGTTGTTCAGGTCGCTGGTGACGTCGGTGATCGAGCCGATCTTCTTCATGCGCGCGATCAGCGCGGGCACGTATTGCATGAAGGCCTGCTGGTTGGGTCCGCGCAGCACGAACTGGTACTGGTTGGGCGACACCGTGGTATCGAGGGTCAGATCCTGTTCGGGTTGCAGGTACAGCTTGATGCCGGGGATGTTCGCCACTTCGCCTTGAATGCGCCGGGCTATTTCCGCGGCGGTCTCCGGGCGATCGTCGCGCGCCTTGAGGTTGATCAGGAAGCGGCCGTTGTTGAGCGTGGTATTGGTGCCGTCGATGCCGACGTACGAGGTCAGCCCGGTGACGTCGGCATCCTTGAGGATTGCCTCCGCCAGCGCCCCCTGGCGCTCCACCATCGCGCTGTAGGACACCGAGTTGTCGGCGATGCTGATGCCCTGGATCACGCCCACGTCCTGCGTCGGGAACAGGCCCTTGGGGATCATGATGTACAGGATCACGGTCAGCGCCAGGGTCGCCAGGAAGATCAGCAGGGTCAGCGTCTGGTGCTTCAGGACGACGCGCAGGCCGCGTTCGTAGCCAGCCAGGGTCTTGTTGAACAGGCCTTCGCTGATCCGCTCGAAACGGCTCGGATGCCGCTCCGCCTGCGCCCGCAGCAGGCGGGCGCAGAGCATCGGCACCAGGGTCAGCGAGACCACGCCCGAGAGCACGATGGTGACCGCCAGGGTGACCGCGAACTCGCTGAACAGGCGACCGATCACGCCACCCATGAACAGCAGCGGGATCAGCACCGCGATCAGCGAGACGGTCAGCGACACGATGGTGAAGCCGATCTGCCCGGCGCCGGTCAGGGCCGCCTCCAGCGGCGTCATGCCTTCTTCCAGATAGCGCACGATGTTCTCGATCATCACGATCGAGTCGTCGACGACGAAGCCGGTGGCGATGATCAGCGCCATCAGCGAGAGGTTGTCGATCGAGTAGTTCAGTTCGTACATCATCGCCAGCGTGCCGATCAGCGACACCGGCACGGAAATGCTCGGGATGATCGTGGCCGGCAGGTTGCGCAGGAACACGAAGATCACCAGCACCACCAGCACGATCGCCAGCACCAGCTCGAACGCCGCATCGGTGACCGACGAACGGATCACGCCGGTGCTGTCGGACACCACCTCGACCTTCATCCCCGCCGGCAGCGTGGATTCCAGCTCGGGCAGCTCCTTCATGATCTGGTTGACGGTGGCGATCACGTTGGCGCCCGGCTGGCGCTGCACGTTGAGCACGATCGCCTGGGTCTTGTTGAACCAGGCACCCTGCTCGGTGTTCTGTGCGGACTGGGTGACCTTGGCGACGTCGCGCAGGTAGACCGGCGCACCGTTCTGGTAGGAGATCACCGTGGCCAGGTAATCCTCGGGGTTCTCGATCTGGTCGTTGCCGTTGATCGTGTAGTCGAGCTTCGGGCCGTCGAAATTGCCCTTCGGCTGGCTGACGTTGACGTTTGCGATCAGCGAACGCAGGTCGTCGATGTTGAGTCCGTAGGCGGCCAGCTTCTGCGGGTCCGCCTCGACCCTGACCGCCGGCACGTTGCCGCCGGCCGGGGTGACCAGGCCGACGCCGGACACTTCGGAAATCTTCGCGCCGAGCCGGTTGTTGGCGACGTCCTGCAACTGCGGCAGCGACATCGAGCTGGAGGTGACCGCCAGGGTGAGGATCGGCTGGTCGGCCGGATTCACCTTGGCATACGTCGGCGGTGCCGGCAGACCGCTGGGCAGCAGGCTGTTGGAAGCGTTGATCGCCTCCTGCACGTTCTGCTCGGCGACATCGAGGTTGAGCGCGAGATTGAACTGCAGCGTGATGACCGACGCCCCGGCGGAGCTGTTCGAGGTCATCTGCTGCAGGCCGGGGATCTCGCCCAGCTGCACTTCCAGCGGCGCGGTCACCGTGGTCGCCATCACCGTGGGGCTGGCGCCGGGGTAGAAGGTCTGGATCTGGATCGTCGGGTAATCGACATCGGGCAGCGACGACACCGGCAGGAAACGCACCGCGACCAGGCCCACCAGCACCAGGGCGATCATCAGCAGCGACGTCGCCACCGGCCTGAGGACGAACAGGCGGGAAATGTTCATCGGGTCGTCGCCGCCGCTTACGAAGCTTGGGAGGCGGAGGCGGTACCGTGTATCCGCTTCCTGCCCTGTTGCGGTGTGCGTGCTGCAGATGAAGCGGGCGCTGAGGTGCTCCCTGCTTCTGCCGGCTTCGCCGCCGCGAGCTTGACCTTGGCGCCGTCGCTCAAGCGATCCATGCCGTCGGTGACCACGACCTGGCCGGCCGCGAGGCCCGCCAGGATCACCGTATTCTTGCCGTCGCTGGGGCCCTGGGTCACCTTGTGCACGGAGACGGTGTCGTCGGCGTTGACCAGGTAGACGTAATCCCCGGGCGCGCCGCTCTGCACGGCAGGTGTCGGCACCAGCACCGCATTCTGCAGCGTGTCGACCAAAAGTTTCACGTTGACGAATTCGTTCGGAAACAACGCCTCGTCGTCATTCGGAATGGTTGCGCGCAGGCTCACCGTGCCAGTGCTGGTAGCCATCTGGTTGCCGAGCGCGTACAGCGTGCCGGTGGCGATCTGCTTGCTGTTGTCGCTGTCATAGACCGCCACGGCGAGCTTTGCGTTGGCGCTGTTGAAGCGCTGCAGCACTTTCGCCAGCGAGTTCTGCGGCACGGTGAACTGCACCGTGGTCGGCTTCATGGTGGTGATCGTCACGATGCCCGGCGAGGTGGACTGGGTGACGTAGTTGCCGGGATCGACCAGGCGCAGCCCGACCCGCCCGGCGACCGGTGCGGTGATGTGGCAGTAAGCGAGGTCGAGATCGTATTGCGCGATGCTCGCCTGATCCGCCTTGACCGCGGCCTCGTCCTGCTGGACCGTGAACTGCTGGTCGGCATAGGTCTGCTCGGCAATCGATTTCTGCGCGTGCAGCTGCGTATAGCGGGCCAGGTCGGCACGGGCCTGGGCCAGGGTCGCCTGGTCCTTGGCCAATTGCGCCTGGGCCTGTTGCTTGTTGATCTCGTACTGGCGCGGGTCGATCTGCGCGAGGAACTGCCCCTTGGTCACGTCCTGGCCCTCCCGATAGCCGACGGCCGTCAGGTAGCCGCTCAATTGCGGCAGCACGTTGACGGTGGCGACCGGCGTCACCGTGCCCAGCTCGCTCAGGATTTCCGGCATGCTGCCCAGGGTGGCGGTGGCGGCGCTCACCACTTGCGCGGGCGTGCCGGTTTTCTCCCTCTTGCCAGTGAGGAGGTGGAACACGACCAGGGCAACCAGCACCACGATGACGACTACCGTGATCAGCAGACCGCGTCTTTGGTGGGAGTGTCCGGCTGCTTTCGTGGTGTCGGCACTCATAGGACCATCTCCGGGGCGCCCAATAGCTTCTTTACTACAGCACTTTTGTTTGTCAAAGCAGCGTCATCATCGAGGCGGCGGAGCCAGCGCCGGGATGGCTGGCGGAGTGCTAGCTAACGGTTCGTCGTGCGCAAGGTTGACGCAAGAATTTGCACTTCGCCGGTGGCAGACCGTGCACCTCAAGGCAGGCGCGGCGGCAGCAATTTGATCTCGAACAGTTTCGGCCAGCGCTTGCCGGTGACGAACAGGCGGTCGTGGCTGGCGTCGTAGGCAATCCCGTTGAGCACGTCATTGCCGGGGTCGGGCAGCTTGCCCACATCGAGCAGGCCGCTGAGATCGATCCAGCCCACGACGTGGCCGGTGGCCGGATCGATCCGCGCAATGCGGTTGGTCAGCCAGACGTTGGCGTAGATCTCGCCCTTCACCCATTCCAGTTCGTTGAGATTGGTCACCGGCACGCCGTCGGCCATCACCATGATGCTGCCGGTGGTGGCCAGCGTCTCCGGGTCGAGAATGCGCAACACGGCGGAGCCGTCGCTCATGTAGAGGTGATGGTCGTCGCGGGTCAGCGCCCAGCCTTCGCCCGGGTAAGCGAAGCTGCGTTGCTGCCTGAAGCTGCCGAGGTCGTAGACGAAGCCGAGCTGGCTTTGCCAGGTGAGCTGCACCAGATGGTTTTTCCAGTCCACGATGCCTTCGCCGAAATACTGCGACGGCACGTCATGGCTTTGCACCACCTTGCCGGTTTCGAGCACCACCTTGCGCACGGTCGATTCGCCGGCTTCGCCGGTGCTTTCGTAGAGATAGCCGTCCTTGTAGAACAGGCCTTCGGTGTAGGCCCCCGTATCGTGCGGATAGACATGCACGATCTTGTAGCCGTACACCGGCACAGTCGCCTGCGCGATGCTGCTGCCCAGCAGCAGGGCGATGGCAAGGACCGTGGTCAGGCATGGCGATCGGATCATCGGGGCGGCTTCGGGTCGGGTGGAGGGCGGCGCCGGGTGCTCAGCCGAGCGAGCGCACGCGGAAGTTGCGGCCTTTGATCTTGCCGGCGCGCAAACGTTCCAGTGCCTTGTTCGCCAGCGCGCGGCTGATCGCGACGTAGGCGCGGGTGGCGAATACGTCGATCTTGCCGATGTCGTTCGCGTCGAGTCCCGCCTCGCCGGTGAGCGCACCGAGGATGTCGCCGGGGCGCAGCTTGTCCTGGCGCCCGGCGTCGATCACCAGGGTCTTCATCGGCGCGAGGTGCAAGGTCTTGCCCCTGGAAGCGGGTAAACCCCGAGCCGGCGCGAGCTTCAGCGGACGCCACGGCAACGGCGTACCGGTCAGCTCCTCGATGTTGGCGGCCTTCGGCCGCTCGCGCGACGAGCACAGCGTGATCGCCAGACCCGATTGCCCGGCGCGGCCGGTGCGGCCGATCCGGTGCGTGTGCGTCTCCGGGTCATGCGCGATGTCATAGCTCACCACCAGCGGCAGTGCCACGATGTCCAGCCCGCGCGCGGCGACGTCGGTGGCGACCAGCACCGCGCAACTGCGGTTGGCAAAACGCACCAGCACCTCGTCGCGGTCGCGCTGCTCCATGTCGCCGTGCAGCGCCAGCGCCGAAAAGCCGCGGTGGTCCAGTTCCTGCGCCACGGCGTCCACTTCGCGGCGCATGTTGCAGAACACCAGCGCATGCTGTCCGCGTTCGCTGCCGAGCAGCTGCGCCAGCGCATCGGGCTTCTGTGCCGGCTCCACCTCGATGAATTGTTGTTCGATCGCCGGTTTCGCCTCGGCCGGAGCCTCCACCGTGATCTGGACCGGATTCTTCTGCACGCGCTGGCTCACTGCGCGGATCTCGTCGGGATAGGTCGCCGAAAACAGCAAGGTCTGATGATGCTTGGCGATGCGCCCGATGATGTCGTCGATCGCCTCGCTGAAACCCATGTCGAGCATGCGGTCGGCCTCGTCCAGCACCAGCACCTTGATGCCGCCGCCGTGCAGGCTTTCACGCTTCAGATGCTCCTGCACGCGCCCCGGCGTGCCAACCACGATATGCGGATCATGCGTCAGCGAGGCCAGCTGCGGCCCCAGCGGCATGCCGCCGCACAGGGTCAGCAGCTTCACGTTGGGGATGTTCGCTGCCAGCTTGCGGATCGCCTTGCTGACCTGGTCGGCCAGTTCGCGGGTCGGGCACAGCACCAGCGCCTGCAGCCGGATCGTGTCCACGTCCAGCGATTGCAGCAGGCTGAGGCCGAACGCGGCGGTCTTGCCGCTGCCGGTCTGCGCCTGCGCGATCACGTCGCGGCCTTGCAGCATCGGCGGCAGGCTTTGTTCCTGCACCGGCGTCATCGTGGTGTAGCCAAGGGTTTCCAGGCTGGCGAGCAGGGCGGGTTTGAGCGGGAGTGCATGGAAATCGGTCATGCACCATGATCGCACCTCTGCCGCCCGGGCGGGCATTGCAGCAGGCCGCGCGGCCTGTTACTCGCCCGGATCGAGCACGCTGGCGATCTGGATCTCGCCGCTCAGCACCTTGTGGATCGGACAGGCATTGGCGATCTGCAGCAGTCGCTCGCGCTGCTCCGCGCTCAGCTCGCCATGCAGGGCGATCCGGCGCTGGATATGGTTGACTCCCGCCGGTGGCGCGCCGTCCGGGTTGAATTGCAGCGTGACCTCGGTGCCGGTCAGCGGCCAGCCCTTGCGGGCGGCGTACATCTTCAACGTGATCGCGGTGCAAGCGCCCAGACTGGAAAGCAGCAGGTGGTGCGGATCAGGTCCGGCATCGGCACCCTGCAACTCGGCCGGTTCGTCGCCCAGCCAGCGATGGCCGCGGCCGTCGCTGAGCGTGACGGTATAGGGTGTGTCGGCGATGACGGCGTTCACGGTGGGGATCGTGCTCATCGGTAACTCCTCGGATGACAGGCAGGACGGGCTGCTTCGTTCACTGGTCTGGCGCCGCACGATATCCATCGGCGTAGGCGCAGAAACCCTGCATGAAGCCGCGCAACCGGCTCTCGATACCGACATCGACCAGTTGTCCCGCCGCATCGAACACATGGTTGGCATGCGGAACCAACAGCCGCCCGCCAAACCACGGCGCGGCACCGACGGCACGGAACACCGACAGCCACGCGTTCTGGCTGAGCAGGGTGCCGAAGTTGCCGGGCGAAGTGCCGATCACGGCGATCGGCTTGTTGCCGAACACGCGGGGGATGTCGGAGGCCGGGCGGGTCATCCAGTCGATCGCATTCTTGAATACGCCGGGGATCGCGTTGTTGTACTCGGGCGTGACCAGCAGCAGACCATCGGCGGCGGCGACGGCATCCTTCAGGATCGTCACGGCAGATGGAATGCCGCTGCTGTCCTCGAGGTCGCCGTCATACAGCGGAATGTCGCGGATGCCGTGCACCTCGACGGCACTGCCTTCCGGCACCAGCCGCGCCGCGCTGCGCAACAGCGCGGTGTTGAAGGAAGCCGTGCGCAGGCTGCCGGACAGGCCGATCAGGTTTGCCATGATGGTCCTCGCGCTGATGCCGTAGGTTTGGAGGAATACTCGAAGCTGGCGTGGGTGCCTGGATTCACGCCATTCATGATTGCATCAATGTGCGTTGGCTGTCGGATGTATCGGGAATGGTGCGGCTGCATGCTCGCTTCCAGCCAGTTTTTGCAGTGGAAAGGCCTGCTCGACTGCCAGGCGCAACATGGCTGGTGTGATGTAACGGCGATGGATGAGATCGATCATTCCCATGTAGATGGTGCCGAACAGATTCTTGCAATGCACGCGGGTGCCTAGGGTAATGTCGATTTGCTGGTTGCTCACCACGCGTACGCTTACACAGGAGCGAAAAATCAGATGCTTGTCATCGGCGCCAAGGACGACTTGTGCACAGGCATTGTCGTGGTCGATGGCTTGATCAAGCACGGGAAAACGTTGATCGAAGAGGTTGTTCTTTGCGGATGACAGCAGCGAAGATACCGGGCAAGCCAGGGGCGAGGTACGCAAGCCGATCGGCCTCACCAGCAGATTGCGCAGTGCCATCATGCGCGAGACTCCACTCGGAGGACTGTTCAGGAAGCCATTCAGCAGGCAGCTGAGCAGAACGGATGCATCTCTGGTGCCGAGATCCTGGTTTGTAAGGGTGAGGCAGAACATATCCTCGTGATGGCAGGAAACCTCCATCAATTGGCGCAATAGCAGCGAATCTGCGGGTGCATGATCGAGTTCGGTCACCGTATGGCGGCCACCACTCTCGAACAGGAATCCGTTCGAGTGTCGCCAATCAGCCCATGCACCGCGAATGAGGCCGGCAACACAACGCGCTGACTTGCACAGGACGCCTTGCAGAGTACCTGGTGGCGTATCAAGTGACAGGTGGGTCGTTGGTATATGGAGATGGTCGACAGGAGTACTGCGCAGCAGCTTGTCGATGCAAGGTGGGAGCAGCATGGTGAGTGAAGGAATGCTCGCCTTGTTGGCGAGTACCTGGGTGCGCACCGGCTCAGGGAGGTCGCCACCCAGCTCGTTGGTATGACATGACAAGGCGAAGAATGCAGGGTGCAAGGTATTTTTCGCGAGTGGTGCGAACTGATGCCAGGTATCGCCGCCGAAGCGTACGGTGAACAGACAGTCTGGGGGAATGTTGATGTAATGAAGTGTGCGGATAAAGCTCGGCGGGTCGGCTTCGATCTGTTCGGGTGTTGCAGTTGAGAAGCGAAGTTGGGCGCCCCCGCTGCCGGAGATGGCAGTGAATACGCGATGGCCGGCATGGCGATGAAACGGATGGCCTTGCGCGCCGACCGCAAATGAATATAACGAGGTAGCGTCGCCCTTCGGCAAATCCGTTCCACCGAGTCGAGCCGATGGCTCATCAAGTGCATCAACAAAGTATTCATGAGCTTGCTGGCGTTTCAACGCACTGGCAAACAGGTGGTCGCCGGATCCGTGGCCGAGCTGTGCGATCAAAGAGACTTCCACGGGCAGACCACCCGATGGGGGGGGAATACATGCCGATGGGAATGTCTGGACTACCTTTGCATGGTTCGCCATCGAATGGCTCCGGGCACCAATCGTGATGTTGCCTGCAGGATTCGCTTGGTCAGGCGCTCTGTTTCTTCGTGGCGAGCTTGCGCGATTCGCGCTTGAGCGGTCCGGCCGTTGGGCAGATCTCGAAAGCAAAGCCGGTGAGCGTGTTGACCAGACTGTCCTTGTTGAGCCGGTAGAAGATGAACTGTCCACGCCGCTCGCTGCTGACCAGGCCGGCTGCGTCCAAGACAGACAGATGCCTCGAGATGGCAGGCGCGCTCATTGCGAAGCGGCTGGCGATCTCGCCGGCGGTCAGTTCCTGCGCGGACAGATAGGCCAGGATTTCGCGGCGAGGGCGGGAGGCGAGAGCTTCGAAGATGCGGTCTGTGGCCATGATAATTTAAATAATTAAAGTATTAGTTAAATATAGACTTAAAATTCCCCACGTCAAGCAGATTGCACATGCCAGCAATCCAGGATCGTACCTGTCGGTATAACGTCGACATGCCGAATACTGAGGTAGCCGCGCTGTACGATCAGGCGACTTGCATCTGCGCCTGCACTCGCCGACCCTGTACGGCTACCGCCCCAGTGATCGCTCCCATGGATATCGTTTTCATCGAAGATCTGCGCATCGACACCGTCATCGGCATCTACGACTGGGAGCGCCGCGTGCGGCAGACGCTGTCGTTCGACATCGAGATGGCGTTCGACAACACGGTGCCGGCAGCCAGTGACGACATCGCGCTCACGCTGAACTACAAGGACGTCTCCAAGCGCCTGATCGACTATGTCGGCGCATCGAGTTTCGGCCTGGTCGAGACGCTGGCCGAGCGTTGCGTGGCGATCATCCGCGAGGAGTTCGCGGTCGGCTGGGTGCGCCTGAAGTTGTCCAAGCCCGGTGCGGTGCGCGGCGCCAAGGCAGTGGGCGTGCGGATCGAACGCGGTACGCGGCCGAACTGATGGCACGCGTCTATCTGAGCCTGGGCTCCAATCTGGAGCCGCGGCGCTATCTGCCGGCGGCGATCGCCGCGTTGCGCGAGCGCTTTGGCGCGATCGCGGTGTCGCCGGCGTATCGCAGCAAGCCGGTGGGTTTCGAGGGTGCGGATTTCGTCAATCTGGCGGTGGGGCTGGATACCGAGCTGTCGCCCGAGTCGCTGAACGACTGGCTGCATGCGCTGGAAGACAGCCACGGACGCCGCCGCGACGTGCCGCGTTACTCCGATCGCACGCTGGATATCGACATCGTGTTCTACGACGCGCTGGTACTCGACGGGCCGGGGCATCTGCAGATTCCGCGCAAGGAGCTGCAGCATGCGTTCGTGCTGCGGCCGATCGCGGATATCGCGCCGACGTTCCGGCATCCGCTGGGCGGCCTGAGCATGGCCGAGTTGTGGGCGGCGTTTCCGGCGGGGCACGAACCGTTGATCGTCGAGCCGCTGCCGGACTGAGTGGTCCGCACTGTCGCGCGCATTCAACGGGTGCTAGAAAGGCAACTCCACAATCCACGGACGCGGGGGCGACGCACATGGCTGGAAAATTTGCACGCAGTTGGGCCTTGATGAAGGCAAGCGCGGCGGTGTTGCGCTCGGACAAGTCGTTGCTGGTGTTTCCATTGCTCTCCGGGCTGTGCACGCTGCTGGTGGCGGCGAGTTTCCTGATCCCGGTCGCGCTGATGGTGATCGGCGGCGAGCATGCCGGGCAGGATTTCCACCAGCGCATGTCGGTGGGCGCCTATCTGCTGATGTTCGCGTTCTACCTGGTGCAGTACTTCGTGATCATCTTCTTCCAGACCGCGCTGACCGGCGTGGCCTTGATGCATCTGCGCGGCGAGCCGACCAGCGTGGCGGCGGGTTTTGCGCTGGCCCGCTCGCGGCTGCCGCACATCTTCGGCTATGCGCTGATCGCGGCCACCGTCGGCCTGCTGCTGCGGATGATCCAGGAGCGGCTTGGCCTGATCGGGCGGCTGGTGGTCGGCTTCCTCGGGCTGGCCTGGACCGTGGCGACGTTTCTGGTGGTGCCGATCCTGGCCAGCCAGGACGTCGGGCCGGTGGATGCGGTCAAGCGCAGCGTGGAGCTGCTCAAGCGCAGCTGGGGCGAGAACCTGATCGGCAACGGCGGCATCGGCGTGGTGTTCGGCCTGCTGATGCTGCTTGCGGTGCTTGTGGCAGCCGTGCTGGTGGGCGGCGCGATCGCCTCGCAATCCATCGTGGCGATCGTGCTTGCCGTGGTCGTGGCGGTGCTCGGCTTCATCCTGCTCGGGCTGATCCAGTCTTCGCTGCACGGCATCTATGCCGCGGCGCTATATCGCTACGCGGAATCCGGCGAAGCCAGCGTGGGTTTCGATCCGGCACTGCTGGAGCAGGCGTTCCGCAGCAAGCAGAAGTAAGTGCGATGCCTGGCGATTCCTGAATGCAGGAATCGCCATTCACACCGACAACGTACGGCCGCCGTCCACGCGGATGATCTGGCCGGTGACGAACGGCGCGTCGCGCAACAGCCACAGTACGGCACCGGCGACATCGTCTGGCGAACCAGCACGCTGCAGCGGCGTGCGCGCCAGCAGCGCCTGCTGGTCGGCGTAGGGCTTGCCGTCGCTGGGCCACAGCACGGCGCCGGGAGCGACGCCGTTGACGCGTATCTCGGGGCCCAGTTCCAGCGCCAGCGAGCGCGTCATCGCGGCTTGCGCGGCCTTCGCCATGCCGTACAGCGTGTGTTGCGCCAGCGGGCGCTCGGCGTAGATGTCCAGCAGGTTGACGATGCCGCCGCGTGACTCGCGCAGCGCCGGCATCGCCGCCTGGCTGAGGAAGAACGGTGCCTGTGCATTGGAGGCGAACAGCTCGTTCCATTGCGCCGGTGTCGCGCTGCCCAGCGGTGTGGGATAGAACGCCGAGGCGTTGTTGACCAGCGCGTCGAGCCGGCCGTAATGGGCCAGTAGCCGTTCGATCAGCGCCGGCAGGACAGGGATGTCGGCCAGTTCGGCCTGCAGCAGCAAGGTGCTGCCGCTGCGCCGCTGTTCCAGCTCATCGGCCAGCGTGCGCGCGTCGTCGGCCGAGCGACGGTAGTGCAACGCCAGGTCGTAGCCGGCCGCATGCAGCGTGCGCGCGATCACCGCACCCACGCGCCGCCCGGCACCGGTGATCAGCGCGACGGGACGGTCGTGGCGTGGCTTCATGCGTCGGCTCCTGTGGCAATCCAGCGGCCCAGCTTGCCGCAAAGCGTGCGGGGCGTCATCCGCTGGCAGGCGGTCAGTCCGCCTTTGGCTTGCGTGGTGTCCTGCTGGTCGCCCTGCGTGCGGCGCTGGCGACCTTGCGCGCGGCACCGGTCGTCGCCTTGTCGACCAGCTTGTCCATCGCGCGGCGCACTGTGGAAGCCTTTTTCCGCGGCGCCGGTTTGACGGTTTCCGCGGCCTCTTCGTTGCCCTCGTCGGTCGTCATGACATCACCGCTGAACAGGGCAATCGCGGTGCTGGCGACCTGCCCGGTGTCGTAATACGCATAGGCGCCGACGCCGAGTGCGCCGATCACCGGCAGCCAGCGCGACACGCCTTCGCTCACGCTGCGCTGGGTCAGCTTGACGCCGACCTGCTTGGCCACGCGTTGGGCGACGGTGTAGGACATCCGGCGGAACACCAGCCGGTCGCCCATCTGCACGACCAGGTCGCGAAAGGCCTGCGCGGCGGTGTGGCGGAACAGGCACCACAGCATCTGCTCGCGGCCCAGGGTGTGATTGCGGCCATAGGCGGCTGCGATGTCGCTGACCATCTGGCCCTGGATCTTCCAGATCGCGATCAGCTCCGGCAGCAGGGTCAGCCAGCCCAGCGGTCCCGGCGGCAGCGCCAGCGAGCCGGCGGTGAGCGCGGCGCGCTGGGCCGCGCGCTGGGCCAGCCGGCGTGCCTCGGTCGCGGGGTCCTTGCTGCTGCCGACCTTGCTGTCCGGCACCTGGCTGACGAAATCGAGGATCGCCTGGGTCACCCGGTTGTGCTCGGCCGGTGCGATGACGGCAGGAACTTGCTCGCTGTGCTTGGCCATGCGGACTCCTGAGGGTCGCCGCCGTGAACAGGCGTGCATCTGCGCAGTCTAGATGAGCCGTGTGAAGCCGGACTCAATGGCCGGCGATGGCCGATCGCCGCGCGCTTCAGCCTTGGACATGACTTCTGGCCCAGGCGGTCGCGACGGATGGCAAGTAATGTTATAACATTACGTACATCTTCTCTTTCGCCCCTTGTTGGAATTTATGATGAAACCATCCCTGCTTGCGCTGAGCCTTGCTGCTGCCCTGGTCACGACCGTCGTGCATGCCACCGATACCCCCGCGGCGCCGACGGCGGCCGCTATCGGCACGGATGATCCTGCGGACAGCAGTACCGGCAACAATCAGCCTGCAACCAAGGATCTCAGCGCGATCGACGTGTCGGCCAAGCTGGACAAGGCGCGCAACGCGCTGTCGCCGGATACCGGCAGCAGCCAGTACGTGATCGACCAGAAGGCGATCCAGGCCCTGCCGCTGGGCGCTTCCACGCCGATGAACCAGGTGCTGCTGCAGGCACCGGGCGTGGTACAGGATTCTTACGGCGGCCTGCATGTGCGCGGCGACCACGCCAACCTGCAGTACCGCATCGACGGCGTGATCATTCCCGAATCGATCTCGGGCTTCGGCCAGAGCCTGGACGCGCGCACGGTCCAGAGCGTGAGCCTGCTCGACGGCGCGTTGCCGGCGCAGTACGGCCTGCGCACGGCGGCCGTGGTCGACATCACCACCAAGAGCGGCAGCGCGCTGGGCAACGGCGGCAGCGTCGGCGTCACCGCCGGCTCGTTCGGCACCTTCAATCCAAATGTTTCGCTGTGGGGCAGCAGCGGCGCGTGGAGCGCGTTCTTCACGGCGAACTACATGCAGAACGATGTCGGCATCGAGAACCCGACGGCCAGCCGCAAGCCGATCCACGATCACACCAACCAGACCAAGGCGTTTGGCGATGTCAGCTATCTGATCGACAGCGACACGCGCCTGAGCTTCCTGTTCGGCGTGGCCAACAACCGCTTCCAGATTCCGAACAATCCGGACCAGACGCCGCAGTTCGGTTATCTGGACACGGTCGACTTCAACTCCGCCAACCTGGACGAGCGCCAGAACGAGCAGACCCGCTTCGGCGTGCTGGCGCTCCAGGGCAAGCTGGGCACGACCGATTACCAGGTTTCGCTGGGCCAGCGCTACAGCGGCCTGCAGTATTTGCCGGACGACATCGGCGACCTGATGTTCAACGGTGTCGCCGGCGCGATCAACCAGAGCGATCGCGCCAGCACGCTGCAGGTGGATTTCTCCACGCCGATGGGCGACAGCCACACCTTGCGCTACGGTTTGTACGGCAGCTTCGATCGTGCCCGCACCAACACCAATTCGCTGGTGTTCCCGGCGGATGCCGATGGTAACCAGACCAGCACCGTGCCGTTCAACATCTTCACCGGCGACCAGATCACCGCCAGGACCTGGTCCGCCTATGTGCAGGACGAATGGAGCATCGGCCAGAACTGGACGGTGAACTATGGCCTGCGCGGCGACCAGTACCAGGCGTTCAATACCACCGCCAGCCAGTTGAGCCCGCGCCTGGGCATGGTGTGGCAGGCCACCGGCAGCACCACTGTGCACGCCGGCTATTCGCGCTACTTCACGCCGCCGGCGACCGAGCTGATTTCCTCCACGGATCTGGCCGCGTTCGCCGGTACCACCAACGCGGTGAAGAACTACGGCGACAACACGCCGCTGGCCGAGCGTTCCAATTACTTCGACGTCGGCGTCTCGCAGAACATCGGCAGCGACTGGACGCTGGGCCTGGACACCTACTACCGCAAGGTGAGCCGCCTGCAGGACGAGGGCCAGTTCGGCGCGGCGCTGGTGTACTCCACCTTCAACTACAAGTACGGCCGTGTCGGTGGCGCCGAGTTCACGGCGAACTACACCTCGGGTCCGTTCTCGGCCTATTTCAACTTCTCCTACACCAAGGCGATGGGCAAGGACGTGATGACCAGCCAGTACAATTTCAGTCCGGAAGATCTGGCCTACATCGCCAACAACTACATCTACCTCGACCACGACCAGAAGTTCACCTCGTCCGGCGGCTTCAATTACGCGCTGAGCGATACCACCAAGCTCGGTGCCGACTACCTGTTCGGCACCGGCCTGCGCAAGGACGGCAGCGTGCCGAACGGGGGCACCTTGCCGGACTACTTCCAGCTCAACCTCAACGTCTCGCACGATTTCACGTTCGATCATTTCGGCCAGCTGCACACCCAGCTGGCTCTGATCAATGCACTGGATCGTACCTACGAGTTGCGCGACGGCACCGGCATCGGCGTCGGTGCGCCGCAGTTCGGTCCGCGCCGTGGCCTGTACCTGAACCTGCAGAAGGATTTCTGATCGAGACGCGGCCGGTGTTGCAAGCGCACCCCGTGCGCGATGCTCTTGGCGCAATCAACGTCAAAGCATCGCGCACGGGGCGCGCTGCTGCGCGAACACGGTGAGGAACGCGCGTTGCGCCCCTTCCGTTATGCTTGCCGCGATTTTTCGCTACCGGCAAGCCCTATGCCTTCCCGTCTCCCCGAGCCCGGCGCCGACGAACGCGCGCATTCCGATCACCTGCTGCAGCTGTTGCGCGAGCAGATCGCCGCGCATGGGCCGTTGCCGTTTTCGCAATACATGGAGCGTTGCCTGTACGCGCCGGGGCTGGGTTACTACAGCGCGGGCAAGACCAAGTTCGGTGCAGCCGGCGACTTCGTCACCGCGCCGGAACTGGGCGAGCTGTTCGCACGCTGCGTGATCAAGGCGGTGCAGCCGGTGCTGGCGATGCTCGGCGACGAGGCGGATTTTCTCGAGTTGGGCGGCGGCAGCGGCGCGTTCGCCGAGGCGGCGCTCACGGCGCTGGCTGAGGGCGGCACGCTGCCGCGGCACTACCTGATCCTCGAACCCAGCGCCGACCTGCGCGAACGCCAGCGCGAGCGCCTGCGCGCGAATCTCCCGGCCGAGCTCAACGCCCGCGTGCAATGGCTGGATCGGCCGCCCGAGCAGGACTGGCACGGCGTGCTGTTCGCCAACGAGGTGATCGATGCGTTGCCGGCCACGCGCTTCGCGATGCGCGCCGGCGAAGTCTACGAGGAGTACGTGGCGCTGGATGGCGAAGGCCGCCTGCTGCGCGTCGATCGTCCGGCCGATGCACTGGTGGCCGGTGCGGTGCGCCATGTCGAGCGCGATCTCGGCGGCGATTTCAGCGAGGGCTACCGCTCGGAAATCCTGCCGCAGTTGCCGTACTGGATCCAGGCGATCGCGGGCTCACTGGTCGCCGGGCTGATGCTGTTCGTCGACTACGGCTACGTGCGCCGCGAGTTCTACCTGCCCGAGCGCGACGACGGCACCTTGATGGCGCATTACCGCCATCATGCACACAACGATCCGCTGTATCTGCCGGGTTTGAACGACCTCACCGCTTCGGTCGACTTCACCGCGCTGGCCGAGGCCGGCAACAGTGCCGGCTTCGGCGTCGCGGCGTACCTGCCGCAGGCGCAGTTCCTGATCGGCGCCGGCTTGCAGGAGATCTTCGAAAGCGAGCAGGCGAAGATCGCCGACGAGCACAGCCGCTACCGGCTGGCCCAGCAGGTGAAGCGGCTGATGCTGCCCGACCAGATGGGCGAACGCTTCCAGGCGATGCTGCTGGCGCGCGGCCTCGACATGCTGCCGTTGCCAGCCGAGCTGATGGCGGCCGACCAAGGTGGTCGGTTGTAGTCGCCGGTGCCGAACCCGGTGCTGTCGGCCGACGGCACCGGGGTAACCGCTTGATCAGTGCACGGTCGCTGTGGAGCTGGCCGCTGCCGGCATGGAGGTCGGGCTGGCAGGTGCCGGTGTCGAAGTGGCTACTGCCGGCATGGAGGCGGCAGGTGCCGGCAGCGGCAACGGTTGCACTGGTGTGGCATCGGCTGGCCGGCTGGCCAGCTGGCCGCACTTGAACAGCTCGCTGGCGACCTGGTAGTAGGCGATGGTCTGGTCGATCAGCGCCTGGTTTTGCGGCTGCACGGGCGTGGCGTCGCCGGTGGCGAAGTCCGGTTTCAGCTGCTCCAGCTTGCGTTGCGGCTCGAGCACGGTGAGCACGTCGCCGCGCAGATAACCGAGCTTCTCGTAGGTGCCCGGCAGCGCATGGCCTTCGCCGGGCGACAGCTGGAACACGTCCTGACCGAAGAAGCGCGTGCGGTAGCTGAAATTGAGCATGCCGAGCAGGGTCGGCGGGATGTCCAGCTGGCCCATCAGGGTTTCCACCCTCTGCGGCGGGAAATTCTTCGGCGAATAGATCCACAGCGGGATGTGGTAGTGGTTGATCGGGATGGCGGTCTTGCCGGCGCTGGAGGCGCAGTGGTCGGCGGTGATCACGAACACGGTGTTGTCGAAGTACGGCTTGCTGCGCGCACGCTGGATGAAATCCTTGATCGACCAGTCGGTGTACGCCACCGCGCCGGGACGCGACGGCGCGACCTGCGAGACGCGGCCGGCCGGGTAGGTGTACGGCCGGTGGTTGGAGGTGGTCATGATGTGCAGGAAGAACGGCTTGCCGGCGGCCTGCGCGTCGTCCATCTGCTTCAGCGCCAGCGTGTACAGGTCCTCGTCGGACACGCCCCACACATTCTGGCTGTGGATCACCGCATCCTTGGGGATGTCGCCGCGGTCCACCGTCTTGTAGCCGTTGTGGCTGAAGAAGTAGTTCATGTTGTCGAAGTAGCCGTAGCCACCGTAGACGAAATCGGACTGGTAGCCGCGATCGTTGAAGATATTGGCCAGCGAGAACAGGTTTTCGTTGTTGTGCTCGCGGATCAGCGAATCGCCCGGCGTCGGCGGTACCGACAGCGACAGCGCTTCAAGTCCGCGCACGGTGCGCGTGCCGTTGGCGTAGAGGTTGTCGAAGAACACGCTCTGGCCGACCAGCGAATCGAGATACGGGGTGAGGTTGTCCTTGTTGCCGAACGTGCCCAGGTAGTCGCCGGACAGGCTCTCAACGCTGATCAGCACCACGTTGAGATGCTTCTCCGGCCCGCTGTGCCGGATGGCGCGGGTGAGATCCTTCGGGTCGTCGCTGACGAAGCTCGCATTCGGCGCCTTCAGCGACTCGCGCACGAGGCGGAAGGCCTCGTCGTCGGGCAGCGTGCGGTAGAACTTCGCGTAGTCGAGGTGGCTGCTGCGGAACGCGGCGAAGAACTGGTAGATGCCGTTGCCGGCCAGCTCGTTGAGGTAGTTGTTGGCGGTGCGGTCCTTCATGCCGCTGTTCACCGCGTACAAAGAGACCACGGTCAGCACCAGCCACAGCAGCGCCACCTTGCCGCGCTGCCAGAAGCGGCTGCCATCGTCGCGCGTGCGCAGGCCGCGCTTGCTCAGCATGAACACCACCAGCGCAAACACCACCAGCAGCGCCAGCCAGCGGCCGATCGGATAGGACTCGCGGATGTTGCCGATCACCTCGTTGGTGTAGACCAGATAGTCCACCGCGATGAAGTTGAAGCGCACGCTGAACTCGTTCCAGAACACCAGCTCGGATGCGGCCACGAACAGCAGCCCGTACAGCAGCACCAGCCCCATCACGTAGATGCCCCATTGCCCGCTGCGCGCCGAATAGGCCAGCGCCGGCATCGGCAGGAAAAACAGGAACAGCGCGACCAGCGGCCACGACTCATGCAGGTGCACATGCCACAGCAGGAACACCAGGCCCAGGCAGGCCGCATACAGCAGAGCCATGCCGATCAGGTACAGCAGCCATTGCGCGAGCCCGGACACATGCGCGCGCCGCGCCGGCACCAGCCACAGGAACAGCACCATCGGCCAGGCCAGGTAGATGAAGGTGATCAGGTCGTAGCCCAGCCCCACGCCGAAGGCATAGAGCAGGTTGAACGGGCTGTGGGTGACTTCCTTGCCGGACATCACCAGCAGCGCGACGCGCGTGACGAAGCAGATGACCAGGAAGGTGATGGCCAGCCACCACAACGGACGGAAGCGCTGGCGCATGGGCGGGACCGTGGTGAATGCACGCGACACGGGCAACTCCAGAGAGGGGTGAGGGTCAACGCCCGCTGCGGACGCCGAAAACTGCAGCTTTATACAACGGCTGGGCCGGCGGAGTGTTCACTTTTCACTGCGGCGATCGACTGCAGGCGCGCCGCATCCATCGCCTTGCCGATCGCCGGGCCGGACAGGCCCAGTGCGACGAAGCCCGCGGCACTCACGGCCGCCGCCGCCGCGCGCGCCTCGCGCAGGTAGGTGGCTTGCGGATAGGCGTCGTCTGCATGCCCCAGGCGACCGCGCTTGTCCGCCTCGCAGGCGGCCAGGAACACCTCGAGCCGTTCGGGCCGGCGCAATGCGTCGAGCGAGCCGAGCAGTTTCAGCACGGTGGCCGGTTTCAGCTCGAAGGCGCGATGGGCATTCAGATGCTCGCGGCATACCTGTTCGGCCAGCGTGGCGTACTCGGTGGGCACCTTCAGCCGTGCGCACAGCCCACGCAGCGGCGCCACGCCGAGATGTTCGTGACCGACATGCCGCGGCAGTTCGTCGGGCGGCGTCAGCGCCTTGCCGAGGTCGTGCGCGAGCGCGCAGAAGCCGACCAGCTCGTCGCCCGGCGCCAGCCGCGCCGCGGCGTCCAGCACCAACTCCAGATGCACGCCGGTGTCGATCTCCGGGTGGAATTCGGCCCGCTGCGGCACGCCATACAGTGCATCGACTTCGGGAAACAGCACGGCCAGTGCGCCACACTCGCGCAGCACGCGCAGGAACGCCGACGGCTGCGGCTCGCCCAGCGCCTTGCGCGTTTCCGCCCACACCCGCTCGGGCACCAGGTGGTCGACCTCGCCGTCGTCGACCATCTGCCGCATCAGCGCCATGGTCTGCTCGGCCACCGTGAAACCCAGCGGCGCGAAGCGCGCGGCGAAACGCGCCACCCGCAGCACGCGTACCGGATCTTCCACGAACGCGGGCGACACATGCCGCAGCACCCGCGCCTCGATATCGCGCACGCCGTGGTACGGATCGGTCAGGGCGCCCTGCGCGTCCTCGGCGATCGCATTGATGGTGAGGTCGCGCCGCGCCAGGTCCTGCTCCAGTGTCACCGAGGCGTCGGCCTGGAACACGAAGCCGCGGTAGCCACGCCCGGTCTTGCGCTCGGTGCGCGCCAGCGCGTATTCCTCGCCGGTCTTCGGATGCAGGAACACCGGGAAATCCTTGCCCACCGGCCGGTAGCCGAGCGCGAGCAGGTCCTCCGGCAGCGCGCCGACCACCACATGGTCGTGATCGACCACCGGCCGCCCCAGCAATTTGTCACGGACCGCGCCGCCGACCAGATAGATGTGCATGGCGGGATTCTGCCATGCGCACCCGCACCGTCGCGCATCACGCGACGGCTTGCACGCGCGTTCAGCTCCGCGGCCATGGCTGGCCGGTTGCGCTGATATTCTGGCGCGCACCCTTCAGGAGGAGTCCAGGTCATGCATTTGCGCCACTGTTTTCTCGCCTTGTTGCTGTGGCCGGTACTGCTGTCGGCGCACCACGCCGGCAAGGACGCACAAGGCCTGCGCAATGTCACGGTGCTGATCGTGCGGCACGCCGAGAAGCCCGACCAGGGCAACGGTCTAAGTCCGCGCGGCGAGCAGCGCGCGCAGGCTTACGCCAGCTATTTCGATCCGCTGCAGCTCGATGGCGGCACGCTGCTGCCGCAGCGTCTGATCGCCACCAGCGACAGCAAGGCGAGCATGCGCCCGCGGCTCACCTTGACGCCGCTGGCCGCACGCCTGCAGCTGCCGATCGAGCAACCCTGGGCCGACGACCAGGTCGACGCCCTGGCCAAGGAGTTGCGCAAGAAGAACCAGGCCCCCGTCGTGCTGATCGCCTGGCATCACGGCCATATCGTGAAATTGATCGAGGCGCTGGGCGGCGATGCCAAACAGTTGCTTGGCCGCAAGACATGGCCGGGCGATGTCTACAACTGGGTGGTGGTGCTGCACTTCGATGGTCAGGGTCGCCTGAGCGAATCCGCCAGCCGGCTGGTACGGGAGCAATTGTTGGCGGGGGATTGAGCAGGGAGTGGTGGCCTTCCTTTGCCAAGCCGGGATGCGTGTGGTTGCTGGGCCAGAGATAGTTCTGCCGTTTAATCACCTCAGCTCCTTAAAATCAAAAGCTCTACGGCGAAGCAGGTTGCGTGGAGGTGGCGTTGGCCGGTGCGCCAGCCGGCGCGGGCGCCGGGCAGTCGATCGCCCTGCGCACCGTACCGGCATCCGGCAGTTGGTATGCCCGACCGATCGCCGTCAGCCGCGAACTCATCGGCAGCGCGTTGCCGTGCATGCGCCAGTCGTACATCACGCTGAAGTCCATCACGCGCGCCACGTATTCGCGGGTTTCCTTGAACGGGATGGTGGCGATGAACAAGTCGGGCGGCAGCTGGCTGCGTGCGGCCACCCATTGATCCGCGCGGTTGGGGCCGGCGTTGTAGGCGGCGCTGGCGAGCCAGGGGGCGCCGTTGTAGCGCGCCGCCACCTGCGCCAGGTAGCGCGTGCCGAGTTCGATGTTGACGGCCGGGTCGTACAGCGTCTCGCCGCCGCCCCAGTCGAGGCCGTTGCGCTTGGCCACCAGCGCGGCGGTGGCCGGCACCAGCTGCATCAGGCCGCGCGCGTCGGCAGCGGAGCGGGCGTCGCTCACCCACGCGCTTTCTGCGCGCAGGATGCCGTAGGCCCAGGCGGGGTCGATGCCGGCCTGCTCGGCCTGCGCTACCAGGCCGTCCTGGCTGGCGAGCGGGAAGCGTAGCGTGTAGTAGTGCATCGCCTCGTCGTGGTTGAGGGTGAATGCCGCGCGGTCGTACCAGCCGCGGGCGTCCGCCAGTTTGACGGCCAGCACTTGCGTGCGCTCGTCGACGCCATCCAGCGCGCGCGCCCATTCGCGCCGCGCCAGCTTCGGCAGGTCCACCGCGAACAGCTCGAACGCGCGCTGCAGGCCAGGTTGCGCAAGCAGCGCCTGCTCCTGCTGCGGGTCGTCGATCGGCGCACGCGGGCAGATCGCGTAGGGCAGTCCAAGCCGGTCGGCGGCGAGGAAACCGAAGAACGTGGTCTCCCGGGCGAGGCTGGCATACAAGGTCTGTGCCGGCATGGCCTGACCGGTGGCGGCCAGCGCACGGGCGCGGAAGTAGCGCCATTCACCGTTCTGCTGCTGCCTGGCCGGCATCGCGTCGATCGCGGCCAGCACCGCCGGCCACTCCTGCTGAGCCAGCGCCACCCGCACCCGCCATTCGCGGCTGGCGTCGGACTGCGCGGCGGCGGGCAGGGCGATCAGCCGGGCCAGCGCGTCGTCGTCATAATCGGTGGCGTGGAACAGCGCCAGCGCGTGCAGGACCTGGTTGCGCTGCGGCTCGCTGAAGCTGAAGCGAGCCTGCAGCTTCTGCCAGGCGCTGTCGGCGCTGGCGGACTGGCGTCGCGCCAGCCGGCTCAGCGCCAGCGTCACCGCCTGCGTGTAGCGTGCGGTGTCGGGCCAGTTTGCGGCCGCTGCCGCTGCACTCGCCGGATCGCGCAAGGCCAGCGCCAGTTGCTGTGCGCTGGCGCGTTCGTCGGCCGGCAGCCAGTCGGCCAGGCTGGCGATGGTGCCGGCCTGGCCGGCATCGGCGGCGCGGTCGATCCGCGCCCATAGCCGGGCGCTGGTCAGCAGGCCCTGGTCGTGCGCGGCGTTCAACACCGGGTCGCAGGCGCCGGGCAGGTTCGGTTTCGCCCATAGCGCCGCCAGGTCCTTGTCGAAATCCAGCATGCCGCCGCTGGCCAGCCGCGCCTGCAGCGCATCGCAGCTCAGGGCGTCGTTGGTGCCCGGCTGGTACAGCGCGAGAAAACCGTCCCAGTCCTGGCGCCGCGCCAGTTCCAGCAGGAAGTCGCGGCGCAGGTCGGTGGCGGGAATCCAGTCCGGGTATTGCTTCAGGTACGACTCGACTGCGCTGCGGTCGACCTGCTGGATGTCGTGCTCGAGCGCGGCGGCCTGCAGGTAGGGGTACAGCGGATAGTCGCGCAGGCCGGTGGCCAGGCTGCGCCAGCCGTCACCGCCCTGCTGGGCAGCGGCATAGGCCTGCTTGAACGCGGCACGCTGGGCCGCATCGGGTTCGCCGGCATGTGCGCTCGTGGCACCGAGCAGCCAACTGGCGGCCAGCAGCAAGCCGGCCAGCATGGGGCGTCGTGACGTGGCGGGAACAGACATGGAAACTCCTGCGATCAATCCGCTTGAAGTGTAGTTGATGCTCCCCGGACGGCCAGATGAACACGGGTGATCGGCGCATTCTGGCGTGCCTGTTAAGCTGACGCGCTTCCTCGTCAGCATCTACGGACCCGGCATGTCGTCAGCCTCTTCGCCCGTCAATCACCGGCACGGATTTGCGTGGCTGGCGCTGGCCTTGCTGGCGCTGGCCGGTGCGTACTGGTGGTGGGCGGTGGGGCGGCCGGTAGCGTTGCCGGACGCACCGTCGGCGCGGATTGCCTGCGTGTCGTATGCGCCATTCCGCGAGGCGGGCGAAACGCCGCTCGATCCGAATGCGTTCATCAGCCCCGAGCGCATCGATGCCGACCTCAAGGCGTTGTCGCAGCGTTTCGATTGCGTGCGCACGTATTCGCAGGGGCAGGGTCTGAGCGCGGTGCCGGAGATCGCCAGCCGCTACGGCATGAAGGTGCTGCTGGGGATCTGGCTGGGTGCCGACAAAAAGGCGAACGAACAGCAGGTGCAGCTCGGCATCGCCACCGCGCGCAAGTATCCGCAGGTGCTGCGCGGGGTGATCGTCGGCAACGAGGTGCTGTTGCGCGGTGAACTGTCCTCGGCGCAGCTGGCCGGTTATCTGCACCAGGTTCGCGCTGCGGTCAGCGTGCCGGTGACCTATGCGGATGTATGGGAGTTCTGGCTGCGCCATCCGGAACTGGCCAGCTCGGTCGATTACCTCACCATCCATATCCTGCCGTACTGGGAGGACCAGCCGGTACCGCCGGAGCGCGCGGTGCAGCACGTGGCGACGGTGTACGCGAAAGCGCAGGCGGCGTTTCCCGGGCGCCGCGTGATGATCGGTGAAACCGGCTGGCCCAGCGCCGGGCGCCCGCGCCAGGCGGCCAGTGCCAGCGTGGTCAACGAGGCGCGCTACCTGCGCGAATTCCTGCGCTACGCGGCCACGGTGAACATGCCGTACAACGTGATCGAGGCGTTCGACCAGCCGTGGAAGCGTGCGCAGGAGGGCACGGCTGGCGGTTACTGGGGCATCTTCGATGCGCAGGCGCGGCCGAAGTTCGCGATGGTCGGGCCGGTGACCGAGGAGCCACACTGGTGGGTCGGCTGGCTGGCTGGTGTGGCCGGCGCGGGCCTGTTCGTGCTGGTGGGGGCTTGGCGTCGTCGCTGGCGCGGTTGGCGCGGCTGGCTGATCTTGAAGCTGGCCGGGTTCGCCAGCGGTTGCGCGCTGGCCTGGCAGGTCCGGCAGATGCTGTTTGCCTGCCGCGATCCGTGGGAGTGGTCGGTGTCGCTGCTGGCCTGCGTGCTGGCCTTGTTCAGTGCGCTATGGCTGGCGCGCTGGCTCACGGCGCAAATGACGGCAGGCGAGTTGCCTGCGTTGCCGCGCTGGCTGCGCTTCGGCTGGCTGTTTGCGCTGGCGTTCTACGGGCTGCTGCTGGTGTTCGATGGCCGCTATCGTGATTTTCCGCTGGGCCTGTTCATGCTGCCCTGTACGGGTTACGCGCTGGTCGGCTGGCTGTTCGATCGGCGTGCGACGGCGATGCCGCTGCTGGAAGAGCGCTTCCTCGCCGTGGCGGTGTCCCTGCTGGCGGTGAGCGTGCTGGCGCAGGAGGCATGGCTGACGCCGGTGGCGTGGCTATGGCTTGGCCTGAATCTGGCGATCGCGTGGCCGGTGCTGGCCGAGTGGTGGCGTGGATGGCAGAGCCTGCAAGCGCAGCAGGCGTAGGCAACCGATCAGCAGCGCCAGCGCACCGGGCTCGAAGCAGTACAGCTCCAGCGCAAACATGCCCAGTGCAGCGGCCAGCCAGGCGGTCCATGGGTGCTTCCACAGCAGTGCCATCGCCGCGGCGGCAAGTGCGGCGACGCCGTAGACGGTGACCCCGTAGGCGTGATGCTGGAAGCCCAGCACCAGCCATTGCCGCCATTCGCACCAGGCCGGGCTGTGCTCACCGCTGCACAGCTGGCCGATGGCGCTGGACTCGATCAGGTCATAGCGCAGCCACGCGGCGCCCAGCGCCACACTCAGCAGCATCAGCCATGCAGCCGCATGTCGCCACACGCGTGCAGTCACCGGTGACGCCTCCGCGCAGGTGCCTTGCCGCCGACATGCGCGGGCAGGCGGATTTCCGCCGCCAGTGGCAGGTGGTCGGAAAAGGCCTGTGGCATGGCCCAGCGCCTGTCGAGCCGAATCGCCGCCGAGGTCAGGATGTGATCCAGCGCGCGCCGCGGCTTCCAGCTGGGGAAGGTGAGCGTCGGTTCGGTCGGCGGCTGCAGGCTGCATCTGTTGAACAAGTGGCGCATCTCCGCACTGTCGGGCTCGGTGTTCAGGTCGCCCATCAGCACCGCATGCGGGAAATCCTGCAGCAACTCGGCGATGAAGCCGAGCTGGCGCACGCGCGCCGGTGCACTCAATGACAGATGCGCGATCATCACCGCCAGTGCGCTGTCGCCTTCGCCGAACTGGGCCAGCAGCGCGCCACGGCCGGGGATGCGGCTGGGCAACGGGTAATCCAGCACCGAATGCGGTTCCAGCCGGCTGATCAGCCCGTTCGCGGTGTGCGCCAGCCGTGCCATCGCGCGGTTCGGTTGATGGCTCCAGTACGGCATCCCGGCGGTTTCGGCGAGATAACGGGTCTGGTTGAGGAAGCCCGAGCGCAGGCTGCCGGCGTCGGCTTCCTGCAGGCCGATCACGTCGAACTGCGGCAGCATCTCGGCGAGCCGGTCGAGGTTGTCCATCTTGCTGCGCCCCGGCAGCACCGCCTTGATGCTGCGGGTGACGTACTCGCTATAGCGTTGCACGCTGGCGCCCGCCAGGATGTTGCAGCTCAGCAGGCGCAGGCGGCGCTCGGCAGGGGCGGCTTGGAGGGAAGCGGCGCGGGTCATTGCAACACACTGCACGGGGAGGGGATGCCGACGGTCCCGCAAGCGGAACCGTCGGCCGATACTGCAGAAAGCATGATTCACCGGAAGTGAACCACCCACCAGCCGCGCTCGGCGCGCCCGCAGGTGGCCGGATTACTTGTTGCCCAGCTCGCGCTTGGCCAGCCACAAGGCGACGGCGGCCAGCTCATCCATGGACTGGACGTTGTTCACCTTGTACTTGCCATCGATCACGATGCTCGGGGTGCCGTCCACCTGCCATTTCTGGATCAGGGCCAGATCGGCCTTCAGCTTGGCGGTGGCCTCGGGCGAGTTGGCGATGCGCAGGAATTCGTCGCGGTTGACGCCCTGGCGTGCATAGAAATCGGCCAGCTCATCCATCGAGTTGATCGGGTAATGCTCGTCGAACTTGGCCGTGAACAGCTGCCGGTGCGTGCGGTCGACCACGCCGAGCTGGTTGGCCGCGTAATAGGCACGCGCAAACGGCAGCCACTGCTCGCTGAAGGGGGCCGGCACCAGCTTGAATGCCACGCCGGCCGGCAGTTCCTTGCGCAGCTTGTCGGCGATCGGTGCGAAATGCGCGCAGTGGATGCAGCCGTAGGAGAACACTTCGACCACCTCCACCTTGCCCGCGCTGCTGTAGCGCTGGTGCGGGCCGGGCAGGGTCACGTATTGGTTGCCTTCGGTATACGGTGCCGGCGAGACGGACTGGGCGGCGCAGGTGCTGGCCAGCAGCAGGCTGCCAAGCAGGGCGAGCAGGCAGGGACGGGCAAATCGCTTGAACATGTGACGATCTCTACGCAAGGTGGCGGTTCGGTTGTCGGACAGTGAGACTAACCGAACCGTTCGGGACCTACTTGCCAGCCGCTTCCTTGGCCACCAGCCACTGGGTCAGCTCGACCGACTGCGCGTAGCCACCGGCAGTGGCTGCCGTGAAACGATACTTGCCGTTGACCACCATGGTCGGCGTGCTGTCCACGCCGTAAGCCTTCATCAGGTCGTCGGCGCGCTTCATCTTGGTGTTCACCGTGAACGAATTGGCGATACCGGTGAACTCCTGCGGATTGACGCCGTACTTGGCATAGAACTTCGCCACATCATCGATGGTCGGCCATGCTTCCTTCGGCTTCAACTTGCCGGCCTTGAGGTCGTAGCTGGCCAGCTCGCCGCTCTTCCACACCGCGTCGTACATTGCATCGTGGGTCTTGTCGACCACGCCCAGCGCCTGGGCGGCGTAGAACGCGCGCTGGAACAGCGGCCAGTTCTCGTCCGGGCGGAACGAGGCCGGCAGGTAGTTCATCACGGCATCCGCCGGCAGGCTCTTGGCGATCTGGTCCACGGTGTCATGGAACGCATTGCACGCCGGGCAGGCATAGGAGAACACCTCGGTGACCTCGATCTTGCCGGGGTGGCTGGTCGGTTGCGCCGGGTCGATCAGGAAGTAGTTCTTGCCCTCGACCCACTTGCCGGTATCGACAAACGGAGTGGCCGGTGCCGCCGGGGCTGGCGCCGCGGCTGTCGTGCCGCTGGCCGCCGGAGCGGTGCTGGCCGAGGCGGCAGGAGCCGTCGCGGTCGCTGCGACAGCCGGCACCGGACTGCTGGCTGCCGGGGTGGCGGCTGCGCTGGTGGTCGCGGCAGGTGCAGCTGGCTGGGCGGCACCGCTGCCATTGTCATGGCTGCAGGCGGCAAGCGCGAGCAGGGCGGCACACAGGATCGGCAGACGCTTCAACATGGAGTACCTCGGCGGCGGAACTTGGACTTGATTGACTCGGGGGGAGTGCGGCTGAAACCGACAGCGCCGACCTTGTGGTCGGCGCATGAATCGTCCGGATCAGGGTGTGGCGGCAGCAGGCTGGTTGTCGGTGCTGTGCAGACCTTCGATGTAACTGGCCAGTGCGGCGATATCGTCGGCGTCGAGTTTCTGTGCGATCGACGGCATGATCTGCGCGTGCGCGTCGTCGCCCCAGGTGGTGCCGTCGTGCCAGGACTTCAGTGTGGCCTGGATGTACTGCGCGTGCTGGCTGGTGAGCTGCGGGTACATCGCGCCCGGGTTGCCGCGGCCATCGACGCTGTGGCAGGCCATGCAGGCAGGGATATCGCGCTTGGTATCGCCCTGGCGGAACAAGGTTTCGCCATGCTCGACCAGTGCCTGGTCGGCTACGCCGGGCAGCGGGGTCTTGCTGGAGAAGTAGGCGCCGATGTCATGCATGTCCTGTTCGGACAGCGGTGTGGCCATGCCCAGCATGATCGGGTTCTGCCGCGTGCCGGCCTTGAAGTCGGTCAGCTGGCGGACGATGTACTGCTCACTCTGGCCAGCCAGCTTCGGATACTGTGCATCGCTGGAGTTGCCATCGAGGCCGTGGCAGGCGCCGCAGACTGCCGCCTTGGCTTGGCCGGCGGTGGCGTCGCCCGGCTTGATGGCGGCTTCCGCCGGTGTGGCCGCGGTGGCGGCAGCGGCTGGCGCGTTGGTTTTCGGCTGCGCATCCTGTGCCATCAGCACACTGGCAGACAGCGCAAACACCAGGGCAATGGCGGACCCGAGAACAGCGGGCCGAAAACCAGCGGACCGAAAACTCATACACTTGACTCCCGAGAGACTTGCGAACACTGCCGTGGATTGCAGCCATCAGGCCTGCAGCAGGCAGAAACCGCAGAATTATCCCTGTGCCACCATAGCTTGGTCAAACCATTCCCATGTCCAATCCCCTGCAAGGCGCGCAGTTCGTGCTCGCCGCACATCGCATCAGCCAGCTGCCTGCCGATCAAGGCGCCGAAGTGGCGTTCGCCGGCCGCTCCAATGCGGGCAAGTCCAGCGCGCTCAATGCACTGACTGGGCACAAGGGGCTGGCGCGCACCTCCAAGACGCCCGGACGCACCCAGCAGATGGTGGCCTTCAGCCTGCCGCCGTACAAGGATGTACCAGTGTCGCGGGCGCAGGATGCGCAGGAGCGACCGCCGCTAACCCAGGTCGATGGCCAGCCGCCGCTGGACGTGCGCCTGATCGATCTGCCCGGTTACGGCTACGCCAAGGTGCCGCTGGAGATGCGCGAGCACTGGAAGCTGGAAATCGATGCCTACCTGCACCAGCGCCGCAGCCTGCGCGGGCTGGTGCTGATCGTCGACATCCGCCATCCACTGAAGGAGTTCGACCGGCTGATGCTGGAGTTCTGCTCCGCCACCCAGCTGCCCTGCCATCTGCTGCTGACCAAGGCCGACAAGCTGTCGCGCGGGCAGGCCACGCAGGCGCTGGCGGCGCTGCGCAAGCAATTTGCGGCTGAAGGCTTGCATGCCACCGCGCAGGTGTTTTCCTCCTCGGCCGGTACGGGCGTGGACGAGGCGCGCCAGGCAGTGATGACGCTGCTGCGGCAGCCGCGCGAAGGCGCGCATCAGCGGCGCTAGCCCGGGTGTTGCCGATGGCAGCGACCTGGGTCGCTGCCATCCGAACGGATCAACCGGGCACGGCTTCCATGAACACCGCGCACAGCGCCTGCATGCCGGCGCGGTCGTCCTCGTCGAAGCGGTCGATCACCGGGCTGTCCACGTCCCAGACGCCGAGCAGGCTGCCGTCGGCCTTGATCAGCGGCACCACGATTTCCGATTGCGAGGCGGCGTCGCAGGCGATGTGACCGGCGAATGCGTTGACGTCGCGCACCAGCTGGGTCTTGCGGGTCTGTGCGGCGGTGCCGCAGACGCCGCGGCCAAGCGCGATGCGGATGCAGGCGGGCTTGCCCTGGAACGGGCCGACCACCAGCTCGCGGCCGTCGTACAGGTAGAAGCCGGCCCAGTTGAGGTCAGGCAGGCTGTGATAGACCAGCGCACTGAAATTCGCCGCGTTCGCGATCAGGTCGCGTTCGCCGGCGAGCAGGCCGCGCGCCTGCTGCGCCAGATCCTCGTAGTGCTCGCGCTTGCTGGCGTGAGTGTGTGACTTCAATTCGAACATGAAGTGATCCGTAGCGAAAATATCTATTATGCGCCGGGTGATCCGTACCAAGGCCTGTGCATGGCTGTGGGTGGAAAGGATCGCCATGAACTTCACCCGACATGGGATTGGACTTGTCCGAGATCAACCGCAGCGTGTTCATCGCCGGCACCGACACCGGCATTGGCAAGACCCATGCGGCGTGCACGTTGCTGCATGCCTTGCGGGCGGCCGGGCATGCGGCGTGCGGCATGAAGCCGGTGGCCAGTGGCTGCATGGAGACGCCGGATGGTCTGCGCAACGACGATGCGCTGGCGCTGCAGGCAGCCGGCAGCAGCGCGCTGCCGTATGCGGCGATCAATCCGGTCGCGCTGCGCGATCCGTTGTCGCCGCACCTGGCGGCGGCTCACGACGGCATCGAGATCTCGCTGCCGCCGCTGCGGCGTGCGTTCGAGCAGCTCGTTGGCAGCCATCGACGCGTGGTGGTCGAAGGCGTAGGCGGCTGGCTGGTGCCGCTGGCACCGGGGTTGTTCGCGGCGGATATCGCCAAGCAATGGCAATTGCCGGTGATTCTGGTGGTCGGTTTGCGGCTGGGCTGCCTCAACCATGCGCTGCTCACGGCGCGGGCGATCGAAGCGGACGGTTGCCGCCTGCTCGGCTGGGTCGGCAACTGCATCGATCCAGCCATGGACGCGCTGCAAGAAAACCTGGCGACCCTGCGTGAACTGCTGCCCGCACCGTGCCTGGGCGTGTTGCCGCACGGCGTGGCGCCGGTGGCGGCGGCCGCCGGCCTGGTTGCAGCCGTGGCGGTCTTGGACTGAGCTTCACATCCGTTGTGCTTGGATGGGCGCGTAACCCTGCTGTCGGAGGCGACATGACCCGCAACCACTATTACCTTTCCATCGCCGATCTGGCGCATGCGCGCGGCGCCGATCCGCGCTTCGCCTTCGACGGCGCCGGCCCGAACGACTTTGCCGCTGCGCTGCAGCAGGCATTGCGCGATGACGGCCTGTACCAGCGCTGGCGTGTCGCGCAGCCGGATCCCGACGCGGTGGACATGGCGCTAGCCGCCACCGACCCGGAGGCCCAGGTCGACGCAAAGGTCGTCGATCTGCATACCGAGGTCGATCTGGTCACCAGCCTGCCGATGAGCGTGGTGCGGCACCGGCTGTATCTGCTGATCGGCGCGGCCTGGCAGCTGCGCGACCTGCGGGCGGCCTGAACCCGAAGTGTCGTAGGCATGACTTCCGGGCTTGGAGAATCGGCCCGGGAATGGTTACAGTCGGAAGTTCCGACTTACTGTGTCCGATCATGGACGCGCCACTTGGGGAAGCCAGATGCTCCGTCTCCGCTTGATTGTGATTGCCACCACGATGGCGCTCGCCGCCTGTTCGCAGCAGCCGAATGATGCCGCCACATCGCCCGCCAAGGCCGCCTCGGCGGCTCCCGCCAGCAGCGCCGCACCGGTCGCCACCGCCATGACCAGCAACCCGTTCTTCGCCGCCAGCACGCTGCCGTACCAGGCGCCGCCGTTCGACAAGATCCACGATGCGGATTACCAGCCGGCGATCGAGGAGGGCATGAAGCAGCAGCTGGCCGAGATCGAGAAGATCGCGGACAACCCGGATGCGCCGACTTTCGAGAACACCTACGTGGCGATGGAGAAATCCGGCGCCATGCTGAATCGCGTAATGGCCGTGTTCGGTGGCGTCACCGGCGCCAATACCGACGACGCGCTGCAGAAGGTGCAGGAAAATGTGGCGCCCGAGCTGGCGGCCCACCAGGATGCGATCTACCTCAACAGCAAGCTGTTCCAGCGTGTCGAGGCGGTCTACAACCAGCGCGACACGCTCAAGCTCGATCCGGAATCGGCGCGCCTGGTCGAGGTGGTCTACAAGGGTTTCGTGCACGCCGGCGCCAAGCTGTCCGATGCCGACAAGGCCAAGCTGAAGGATCTCAACAAGGAAGAATCCACGCTCAGCACGTCGTTCACCAACAAGCTGCTGGCGGCCACCAAGGACGCCGCCGTGGTGGTCGACGACAAGGCCAAGCTGGCCGGCTTGTCCGATGCCGAGATCGCCGCCGCCGAACAGGCCGCCAAGGATCGCAAGCTGGATGGCAAGTACGTGCTGACCTTGCAGAACACCACCCAGCAGCCCGAACTGCAGGACCTGAGCGACCGCGACACCCGCAAGGCGCTGTTCGAGGCCTCGTGGAACCGCGCCGAGAAGGGCGACGCCAACGACACCCGCAAGATCATCGAGCGCCTCGCGCAGATCCGCGCAGAGCAGGCCAAGCTGATCGGCTTCCCGAACTACGCGGCGTGGAAGCTGGACGACCAGATGGCGAAGACACCGGAAACGGCGATGGCCTTCATGGACAAGCTGGCGCCGGCCGCGGTGGCCCGTGCCACCAAGGAAGCCGCCGACATCCAGGCGCAGATCGACAAGGACCAGGCCGCGCTCAAGCAGCCCAGCTTCAAGCTGGAGCCGTGGGACTGGAACTACTACGCCGAGCAGGTGCGCAAGGCCAAGTACGATCTGGATGAAAGCCAGATCAAGCCGTATTTCGAGCTCGACAACGTGCTGCAGAACGGCGTGTTCTACGCCGCCAACCAGCTGTACGGGCTGACCTTCAAGGAGCGCAAGGACATCCCGGTATACCAGCCGGACGTGCGCGTGTTCGAGGTGTTCGACAAGGACGGCAAGTCGATTGCGCTGTTCTACTGCGACTACTTCAAGCGCGACAACAAGAACGGCGGCGCCTGGATGGACAATTTCGTCGGCCAGTCCAAGCTGCTCGGCACCAAGCCGGTGATCTACAACGTGGCCAACTTCAACAAGCCGGCCGCGGGCCAGCCGGCGCTGCTGTCGTTCGACGACGTGATCACCATGTTCCACGAGTTCGGCCACGGCCTGCATGGCATTTTCGCCGACGAGCAGTATCCGACCCTGTCCGGCACCGCCACCGCACGCGACTTCGTCGAGTTCCCGTCGCAGTTCAACGAGCACTGGGCGACCGACCCGAAGGTGTTCGCCAACTATGCGAAGAACTACAAGACCAATGAGCCGATGCCGCAGGCGCTGGTCGACAAGATGAAGAAGGCCGGCAAGTTCAACAGCGGCTATGCCATGACCGAGCTGACCGCGGCGGCCCTGCTCGACATGAACTGGCACATGCTCGGCGCCGATGCGCCGCTGCAGGATGCCGACCAGTTCGAGACGGCCGCGCTGAAGAAGGACAAGATCGACCTCAGCTACGTGCCGCCGCGCTACCGTTCCAGCTACTTCCAGCACATCTGGGGCAACGGCTACGCCGCCGGCTATTACGCCTACCTGTGGACACAGATGCTGGCGGACGATGCCTTCATCGGCTTCAAGGATCACGGTGGCCTGACCCGCGAGAACGGTGACCGTTTCCGCGCGATGATCCTGTCGCGCGGCAACACGGTGGAGCTGGCCAAGCTGTACAAGGACTGGCGTGGCCAGGATCCGAGCATCGAGCCGATGCTGGAGAATCGCGGCCTCAAGGACGCGCCGGCGAAATAAGCGACAGCCCGGCTGTCACGTTGCAAACAGGCCCGCCATGTGCGGGCCTGTTTCTTTTTGGGTGCCGTGCGCGATATCGCCGCACGAAGGGTGGCTGCATGGAATAATCGGGCCTCTACGACACGAATGGCGCACGCGTGGACAGCTCTCATTTCCTGCAGACCGCGGTGGTGTTCCTGCTCGCCACGGTGATCGCGGTGCCGCTGACCAAGCGCTTCCGGCTGGGCTCGGTGCTGGGCTATCTGCTGGCCGGCGTGGTGATCGGCCCGCAGCTGCTCGGCCTGGTCAGCGATACCGAGGGGGTCGCCGCGATCTCCGAGTTTGGCGTGGTGCTGATGCTGTTCGTGATCGGCCTGGAGCTGTCGCCGCAGCGGCTGTGGGTGATGCGTCGCTCGGTGTTCGGCACCGGCCTGCTGCAGGTGCTGAGCTGCAGCCTGGCGATCGGCGCGGCGGCGTACTACCTGTTCGGACTTTCCGGCAGCGCGGCGGCCATCATCGGCGGCAGCCTGGCGTTGTCGTCCACCGCGTTCGGCCTGCAGATCCTCGGCGAGCGCAAGGAGGCCGGCTCGGCCTATGGGCGCCAGGCCTTCGCGATCCTGCTGTTCCAGGATCTGGCGGCGATCCCGCTGATTGCCGCGGTGCCGTTGCTGGCCAGTTCGTCGTCGGCGCACGGCATCGATCTGCTGGCGATGTTGCGCACGATCGTGGTGATCGCGCTGGTGATGGTCGGCGGCCGTTATCTGCTGCGCCAGGTGTTCCGCTTCGTGGCGCGTGCCGACTCGGTGGAAGTGTCCACCGCCACCGCCTTGCTGGTGGTGATGGGCACCGCGCTGCTGATGGAACTGGCGCATGTCTCGACCACCCTCGGCGCGTTCCTCGCCGGCGTGCTGCTGGCCGATTCGGAATACCGGCACGAACTCGAATCGCATATCGAGCCGTTCAAGGGCCTGCTGCTGGGGCTGTTCTTCATCAGCGTCGGCATGTCGATGGATCTGTCGTTGCTGCTGCATCAGCCGCTGCTGGTGCTGGAGCTGGTGATCGCACTGATGCTGCTGAAAGGCGTGCTGCTGTGGCCGCTGGGACGGTGGCTCGGCGAACTCGAGCGGACCGATGCGCTGCGGCTGGCGGTGCTGCTGGCCTGCGGTGGCGAGTTCGCCTTCGTGGTGCTGAAGCTGGCCACGGGGCAGCAGCTGCTCAGCTCATACCAAGGCAGCCTGCTGGTGCTGGCGATCACCCTCTCGATGGCGCTGACGCCGTTGCTGGTGGCGCTGGTGGCGAAACTGCTGGGCGGCAAGTCGAGGAAATCGACACGTCCATACGACACGATCGACACCCATACGCCGCGGGTGATCATCGCCGGCTACGGTCGCATGGGGCAGATCGTCGCCCGCGTGCTGCGCGCGCAGGGCATTCCGTTCGTGGCGCTGGATCACTCGGTGGAGCAGCTCGACCTGGTCCAGCGCTTTGGCAACGTCACCGACATTTTCTACGGCGATCCGGCACGGCCCGAACTGCTGCGTGCGGCGCAGGCGGACAAGGCCGAGGTGTTCGTGCTGGCCAGCGACGACCCGGAATCGAGCTTGCGCGTGGCGCGGGTGGTACGCCGACAATATCCGCACCTGAAGATCATCGCCCGCGCGCGCAACCGCCAGCACGTATGGCGCTTGATGGACCTGGGCATCGACGAGCCGGTGCGCGAGACGCTGTATTCCAGCCTCAAGCTGACCCGCAAGGCGCTGGAGGCCTTGGGCCTGGCGCCGGAGCGGGCCGCTGATCAGGTGGAGCGCTTCCGGCGCCAGGACGCGGAGCTGATCAAGCTGCAATACGCGGTCTACGACGACGAAGCCAAGCTGGTGCAGACCACCCGCGAGGCACTGGCCGACCTGGAGAAGCTGTTCGAGGCCGATGCCGAGCCTGCCGCCGCACGGATCCGCCAGCGCGATGCCGATGTGCCGTTGGCGGGTTCGGATTGACCGCGCCGGTCCAACGATTGCCGTGAGATCGGTCGGAGGTTGGCGTAGGCTGCGTCAACCGCCTGCAAATTCCGGCGTTGATTGGAAACATGCCCACGAATCAGCTTTCCGCATCGACCGGCCCCGTCGTCATCCGCTTCGGCCGGCTCGGCGACACGATCCTGTTGCAGCCTTTGTTGCGCAAGCTGCACCAGCGCTATGGCCGACCCTGCCAGTTGCTCGCCCTGGGCGATTGGTCGTCGGCGCTGTATTCGGCGCAGCCGGAGGTGGCTGGCTGCATTCCGCTCAATTCGCAAGCCGGGCCCATCTGGATGCGCCCGCAGCGTTGGCGTGCCGCGATGGCCTTGCGGCGACTGCGCGAAGCCCCGTTCTACATCAGCGAGCCGGTGGAACGCGCGCGCACCAAGATTCGTCCGATGCTCGAACTGGCCGGTGTGCCGGTCGAGCACTGCACCTTCATCGAAGACATCCCGCTGATCCCGCACGAACACTGGGTGGATCTGCTGCTGCGTTTTGGCGATACCACGCCAGCCGCGTTCCGCAGTGTCTGCCCGCCGCTGGCGTCACCGGTGCGCACCGCGCCGCAGCTGCATGTCAGTGCGGCCGAGCGTGCCGAGCGGGATGCCTGGCTGGGCGCGAAAGGCTACAGTGCGCGCCCGCTGGTGCTGCTGCAACCGGCCAACAAGCGCACCATGCGCTGGAACGGGGTGCGCGCCGCCGAGGACGACGACAAGTCCTGGCCAGCCGAACGCTGGGCCGCGCTGGCGCGCGCGATCAGTTGCCGCATGCCGCAGGCACAGGTGCTTTTTTGCGGCTCGCCGGCCGAGGCCGGTTACCTCGATACCTTGTTGTCGGTCACGGGCGTGCGTTCACCCAGGATCGAGGCGGCGGTCTTGCCGCTCGGCCGCCTGAAGGCGCTGCTGGAGATCGCCAGCAGCATGGTTTCGGTGGATACCGGTCCGGCCCATCTGGCCGCCGCCATGGGTTGCCCATTGGTGGTGCTGATGGGTTCGCGTGACCCGCAGTTGTGGACCCCGCGCAGCGGAGCAGGCAGTGAGGTGGTGGTACTTGGCGGGCTGCCGGCGATCCAGCGGGTCGATGAAATCGAAACGGCCGAAGTGGTGAGTGCCTGGCGGGCACTGCGGCGACGCCCGCCGTTGCCGGACGCCGCCGATATCGAGATGGCCGCCTACTCGGCGGGCTGCGCCGGCTGACGCAAGGTCTGTCGTACGCTCGGGATCGCACTGCTGCGGGCGGCCAGTTCATGCGCGATATCGATGTAACCCAACTGGCGCGCCACGTCGGCCGCGCTGCGGCCGAAGGCATCGGCGGCGGAGCGGTCGGCGCCGCGCGACAGCAGCACGCGTGCCGGCGGCAGCAGGGCATGCATGGCACAGGCGTGCAAGGCGGTGACGCCGCGCTGGTCGGCGTGTTCGACCTTGGCGCCGGCTTCCAGCAGCAACGGCACCAGCGCACCGATGTGCGTGGCATCGCATTCGCTGCCGGGGCGAAGTTGCGCGCCCAGCAGCAGCAGCAGCGGGGTCTTGCCCTCGCTGTCCGCACGGTTGATGTCGGCGCCGCGCTTGAGCAGGCCGTCGAACAGGCGGCGTGCGCGCAGGCTGTCGTTGTGCTCGAAGCCGAATTGCGCGGCGGCATGCAGCGCGCTGCGGCCATTCGCATCGACCGCGTTGACGTCGGCGCCGGCATCCAGCAGGCGCTCGGCGATTTCCGGATACCCCATCGCGGTCGCCACCATCAGCGCGGTGGCCTCGTTCGGCAGGCGCTGGTCGGCGGCAACGTGGTGTTCCAGCAGCAGCTCGACCAGCGCCTCGCGCCGTGCGGCCACGGCCGCGGCCAGCGGCGTCACGCCGCTGCTGGCGCTCTGTGCGGCATCGGCACCGGCAGCGAGCAGGCTGGCGGCGATCTCGCGATGTCCGGCGCCACACGCGCGCAGCAGCGCCGAGGCGCCTTGCTCGTCGCGCGTGTCGACCGCGAAGCCCAATTCCAGCAGTCGTTGCACCGTGGTCAGCGCGCCGGCGGCCGCGGCTGCGGGGAGGTCTTGCGCGCGCAGCGGGCGATTCGGCCGTTGCCAGTCGCGCCAGTCCAGCCAGCGCTCCACCGCTGGGTGTTCCAGCGCCAGCCCGAGTGGCGTTTCGCCGTTGGCGTCGGCCGCTTCCGGGTTGGCGCCATGGGCGATCAGCGTGCGTACCAGCGGCAGTGCCTGCGCGCCATGCTCTAGCGCGGCAAACAGCGGCGTGCGGCTGTCGCGATCGCGGGTGTTCGGATCGCAGCCGCGCGCCAGCAGCGCCTGCAACAGGTCGAGCTGGGCATTGATCACGGCCAGGTGCAGCGGCGTGCGCTCGCGTGCGTCCGGACCGAACGGATCGGCACCGCGTTCGAGCAGGTTCAGCGGCAACGCGGCGCCTTGGGCTGCGCCGTTCAGTCGCGCTAGTGCTTGGGCCAGGAGCCCGGCGCCAGCCGGGCTGGCGCCGGCCTGCAGCAGATCGTCGAGCGCTTCGGTCGAGTTCGGCAATTGCTGCAGCAAGGCATCGAACAGGCGCCGGCCCAGCGGCGGCAGCGCGGCGACTTCACCGGTTTCGGCATCGTCGAGCCGCGGTGCTTCCAGCCGTGCCTCGGCATCGAGGCCGTGTTCGAGCAACCAGCGCCGCGCGGCGGTGAGGCCGGGCGTGGCCAGGTCGAGGTACAGCTGGGCCAGTTGGGCCTGTGGCCATTCACGCACGCGCTCGGCAAAGCTCGACACGATCGCCCAGTGCCCAAAGCGCAGCGCATCGAGCAGGTGCGCCGGCGTATCCGCGCCTTCGGCCAGCAGCTCGCGGCTGAGGTTGGCCGGCAAGGGCGTATCCGGATCGAGCAAGGCGACCAGGTCCCAGCGGCCGGCGGCGGCGGCATGGTCGAGCGCGCTGCGACCGTCGCCGCCGGCTGCCTTTGGCTCGGCACCCAGCGCGAGCAGGGCGCACACGGTTTCGCCATGCGCATGCGGCGATTGGCAGGCGAGGGTGAGCGCGTCACGGCCGTGCTGGTCGCGGGCGCGCGCGTCGGGCTGCGCTGCGGCCAACAGTTGCACGATGCTGCTGGCGCCGGCGCGGGCGGCTTCCATCAGGGCGGTGCTGCCATGCTGGTCGGCCAGGTTGATGTCGGCGCCGGCGGCGCATAGCGCGCGCGCGATCTGCTCGTGGCCTTCCGCGGCTGCATTCAGCAGCGCGTGCCGATGGCGTGCGTCCACCGCGTTGACGGTGGCGCGATGCTTGAGCAGCAGCTTGACGCCGGTGGCATCGTCGTCGGCGATGCCGGCGGCGGCGACCAGTGCCGGTTCGCCATCGGCCGGCGTGGGCTTGGCGCCGTGTTCCAGCAGGAATTTCGCCAGTGGCCAGTTGGCGGCACGGCAGGCCGTGGCCAGCGGGCTGATGCCGGCCTGGTTCAGCGCGTTGATTGGTGCGGCGGCATCCAGCAGCATCGCCGCCACGCCTGCGTCGGCGCTGAGCACGGCGCCATGCAGCGCAGTATTGCCTTCGGCGTCGGTGGCCAGCGGGCTGGCGCCATTGGCGAGCAGGGTCAGCACCGCCTCGGCACGGCCGTGCCAGCTGTCGCGGGTGGCGGCCAGCAACGGCGTGAGGCCGCCGGTGGCACGGTTCACGTCGGCACCCTTGACGATCAGTGCGCGCAGCAGGCGCGTATCGGGCAGCAGCGCGGCCAGCATCAGCACCGGGCGCTGGTCGCGGTCTTCGGCGGTGGGTGCGGTGTCGGGATCGGCGCCGGCCTCGATGAGTGCCAGCGCGCGTTCGATGTCGCCGTCGCGGGTGGCGGCCAGCAGGGCCTCGGCCTGTTCGGGTGTGCCGGCGGTGCGCTCCACTTCGCTCAACACAGGGCGCGGAGTACTGGTGGTGTTTGGTGGCGTTGCGGCGTTGTCGCTGCGCCGCCGCGGCTGGTGTCGTTCGCACAGCAGGGCACGCAGCGTGCGGTTGGCAATGACCAGGCAACCCAGCGGCAGCAGCACGATGCCATACAGTGCAAGCGCGGCGATACGCGGTTCGGCCGGCAGCATGCCGACCAGCCCGGTCAGGGCGATCGCGCCGAAGGCCAGCGCCAGCAGCGCCAGTGAAGCGGGCAGGAAATGACTGAAAAAGCGTTCCTCGTGCGACAGGTGGCGACCGAACGCGATGCTGCGCAGGGTGGCGGTGAAGATCCATGAACCATCGCGCTGGGTCGGATAGGCGTCATCCCACACGAACACCAGTCCGAACGCAGGCCACAATCGCCACAAGGCCACCAGCGCCAGCACGAGCGCCGCCGCCAGCAGCAGCGCCGCACCGAGGCTCGGGTTCTGGCTCAGTTGCAGCATCGGCCACGCCACCAGCACGAATACCAGGGCGGCGTATCCGGTGAACATCACCAGATGCGCGGCACCGCGGCGTAGCACGGTACGGCCGAAACGCGGCTCGGGATCGAAGCCGATCGCATGGCATACCGCCGCCATGGTCAGTGCATTGGCCAGCAGCAGCGGGATCAGCGTCAGCGGATGCGTGGCGAATCCGGCCGCGGCGATGGCGATGAGTCCCGGGATGAACCAGGCGAGAGCCTGCAGCAGAGGCGGGCGGCGGCGCGATTTGGGTTGAGTCATGGCCACAGTATAGAAATCGTTGGACGGACAGACGGTAACCAAGTGTTAACGCCATGGACTGGATCAGCGTGGCTCATTCGTCCCGGTCGTCCCGCGGTGCATGTGTATAGGCGAGGTGGTTGGCCGTCGCCAGTGTTTCCTGCGGCGGCAGCTGCAGGTGCCAACCCTGCATGCGCAGATGTTCGAGTACCTGTCTGGTGTCCTCGATCGGCAGTTTGCGCTGTTCGTCGAGCGACACCTCCATCACGAAACGCAACTCACCGAGCAAAAGCACCAAGGATTCGGGCAAGACATCGAACGCATCGCGCTGCGCCAGCCACAGGTAGCTGTCGTGCTTGCGCAGGCTGGCATAGACAAAACATTGCATGGCGATACCTGCTTGGAATGCATGGCTGGGGCGACGCCCAGAGCATTCGCGAGGGTAGCAGGAGCGCGGCCCGGTCGCGCCGTTCTAGCCGCGTTTCAGCAACAGGCCCAGCATGCGCTTGAAGCGTGCACCGTACGGCGGGTTGAGCAGGCCGACGCCGTTGAAGCGCGCCTGCCGGAACACCGGCTTCAGATGCGAGAACGTGTGGAAGCCGGCCTCGCCGTGGTAACCGCCCATGCCAGAGGCGCCGACGCCGCCGAACGGCAGGCCGTGCTGGGCGATGTGGAACAGGGTGTCGTTGAGGCTGACGCCGCCGGCCACGGTGCGTGCCAACACGCGGTCGATCAACGCCTGATCCTGTTCGAACAGATACAGCGCCAGCGGATGCGGATGCGCGGCGACGTACGCGATCGCCTCGTCCAGGTTGTCGTATGGCACCAGCGGCAGCAACGGGCCGAAGATCTCTTCCTGCATCACGCTCATGGTGTCGTTGACACCGGTCAACAGCACCGGCGACAGCCGACGCGGCTGCGTGTTACTTGCGGTCTCGTCGCCCAGTGTTTCGGCACGCGCGCCAGCGGCCACCGCGTCGTCACGCAGCGCCGCAATGCGCTGATATTGGCGATCGGAGACGATGCTGGTGTATTGCTCGTTCTCACCCAGCCTGGGGTACAGCCGGCCAGCGGCAGTGCGAGCTGCTGCGACGAAATCGGTCACCTGCGCACGGGGCAGCAGCACGTAGTCGGGCGCGATGCAGGTCTGCCCGGCATTGACCAGCTTGCCGAACAGGATGCGTTCCACCGCGTGCTCGAAGCGCGCGCCAGGCCCGATGATGGCCGGCGACTTGCCGCCCAGCTCCAGCGTTACCGGGGTCAGGTTGGCGGACGCCGCGCGCATCACATGATGGCCCACCGCAGTGGAGCCGGTGAACAGCAGGTGGTCGAACGGCAGCGCGGAAAAGGCCTGCGCCACGGCCGCATCGCCGGTCACCACGGTGACTTCGTCGGGCCGGAAATAGCGTGCCATCTGTTCGGCGAACAGCGCCGAGAAGCGTGGCGTGAACTCGCTCATCTTCAGCATCGCGCGATTGCCGGCGACTAGCGCGTCGACCAGCGGGCCGACTGCCAGATACAGCGGGTAATTCCACGGCACGATGATTCCGATTACGCCGAGCGGCTGTGGGCGCAGCTCGGTGCGTGCCGGCAGGAACGCCAGGCCGGCCAGTTTTCGCCGTGGCTTCATCCAGCGCCGGCCGTGGCCGAGCGCGTGGCGGATCGCGGACAGGCTGGGGAACAGTTCCAGCAGGTCGGTTTCCTCGCGCGGGCGGCAGCCGAAGTCGGCGTTGATCGCCGCTGCGAAAGTCTCGCGCTGTTCGAGCAGCATCTTCTCCAGCGTACGCAGCCTGGTGGCGCGCGCGCGCCAGTCCGGCATCGGCTCGGCGCGCTGGGCGGTGCGCAGGAGTTGCAGGCGCTGGTTGAGGTCGTTGGCGGAATCGGTCATGGCAGGCACTTGTATGAAGGATGCAGCATGCGCTCATCCATCGGAGTGTGCGAGGACAGGCTGTGTGGCTGCGCAGGCATGGGCATCAGAATTTCGCGCGCAGCTCCACGCCCCACGTGCGCGGCGGCGTGATGTTCGCGTAAGCCGAGCCCAAGGGTGCGGCGGTGTTGTCGACACCGGTGACGTAGCGCTTGTCGAGCAGGTTGCTGACGAAGATGCCGACGCCCCATTGGTCGCCCGGTGCATTCCAATCCAGCCGCATGTCGACGCTCTGCTGGGCCGTCCCGACGGGGAAGTTGGGGCTGACCTGGCAGGTGCCCTGAAACCCGGAGCCGCTGTTACAGCGCGTCTTGCCGCGAAAACCGTACGCGGCGTTGTAGACCAGGCTGCCGTTGAATACATCGGGCACGGTATAGCTGAGGTTGGCGGCACCGGAGAAGAAGGGGGTGCCGGTGGGTTGGCCGGACAGGTTCTTGCTGTCCGTGGAGATGTAATGCGTGTAGGTCGAATCGATATAGGCGCCATTGAGGCCCAGCCGCAGATTGCCGAACGGTATCCACTGCAGCTCGGCCTCCAGTCCATGAGCGTGCTGGTCGCTGGTGGTGATCACGTATTGCGGAACGCCATTGGTGCCCGTCGGCGCCGGCTGCAGCGACAGCCCCTGAAGGTTGTCGTAGGTGTAGTAGTACCCGGTCACATTGAACAACAGGTGCTGATCCGGGAACACGGTCTTGACCCCACCTTCATAGTTGGTCACGTGTTCCGGCGCGTAGGTTCCGCCGACCTGCTGGAAGTTGAAGCCCCCGGCCTGGTAGCCCCTCGTCACGGAAGCATAGGCCATCACGTTCGGGGTGAAGTGGTAGTCCAGCACGATGCGCGGACTGACGTTGCGCCAGTTGCTGCGCTTTTGTGTCAGCACGCCGATCGGACCGGCGGTATCGGGGGTGAATATGAGGTTTTGCTCGAACTCGGGAAGGACAAGGCCGTCAAAAATCGGATTTCCCGAGGGAGGCAGAGCGGCCAGGGTGGCATCGAGCTGGGGTGCGTAGCGTGGCGGGATGAACCAGCTGTACTGTTTCTGGTCGAGGGTGAAGCGCACGCCAGTGGTCAGGTTGAGCTTGTCGCTGAGGTGCCAGATCACGTCGCCATAGGTCGCGTACGAGGTGATGGTCTGGCCGTTGCGGACCTGTTCGCTCCAGGGGTCGCCGAGCAGGGAGGCCAACTGCGGCATGGTTGGAATGAGGCTGTCGACCAGCGGCCATCCCACCTGGCTGGCAAAATTATTGAGGATCAGGGTGGTCACGGAGTTGGTGTTGACATCGACCTGGCTGGTTTGATGCGACTTCTCCAGATAGAAGCTGGTGCCGGCGACCCAGTCGATCAGGTCGGTGTTGCCGGACAGCTTGAACTCCTGGTACCAGCTGTTGCTGTGCTCGATGTTGGCGGTGTCGAGATAGACGTTGTAGTTGTTGGTGCCGTCGTAGTCGCCCAGGTTGAACGTGTCGAAGTTGCGCCACGCCGTGGTGGACGTGAAGCTGCCCCAGCTGAAGGTATGGTCGACGGTCAAGGTGGCGCCGTCGAAACGGCGCGTTTCGGCCCCGCCGACGGCGTCGTTGTACAGCGGCGAATGCAACGGGTTGACATAGGTGGCCGGGTCGGTGGGGTATGGCGGTATCGTCATGCTGTTCAGCGGTGCCGGGAGCTGCGTATAGCTCGACAGCGGAATCAGCCCGAATGCCGGATGCGGCGCCTGCTTGAGTTGCTCATGGTCCCAGGCCAGCAGCACCCGCGTGTCCGGCGTGATGTTCCAGCGATACACGGCCCGCGTGCCCCAGTCGTCGTTGCCCCCGTAATGCTTGCCGCTGGCGGCGTCTTTGACCCAGCCGTCGCTCTGGTTGTCCAGCACGCTCACGCGCAGCGCCATGTCCTTGTTCAGCGGAATGTTGATCAGCGCGTCGCCGTAGCGCTCGCCGTAGTTGCCGTAGCGCAGGGTGGCCTTGGCTTCGAACTTGTCACTGGGTTCATTGGTAACGATGGAGATCGCGCCGCCAGCGGAATTGCGACCGAACAGCGTGCCTTGCGGGCCTTTCAGCACCTCGATCCGCGCGATGTCGTTGAATGCCAGCAGTGCGCCGCCGGTACGCGCGGCGTAGACGCCATCCACATAGACACCGACCGCGGATTCCGTGCCGGCGCCGAACCCGCTGCCACCGATGCCGCGCAGCTCATACGAGGGCTGGGTCGGCTGGTCGGCACTGACCACCAGGCCCGGCACGAAGATGTCCATCTTGCTGATGTCGGTGGCGGCCAGCGTCTGCACCTGCTTCGCGGTGATGATCTGCACCGGGATCGGTACCGACTGCACCTCCTGCGAGCGGCTCTGCGCCGTCACCGTCACGTTGCCAAGCAGCTTCGCTTCGGCGACCTTGGCCTTGCTGTCGGGCGCCTGATCGGGCGTGGCGGCCGTTCCGCTGGTGGCAGTGTCCTGCGGCGCAGGGTCGGCGGCGATGGCCAGCGACGGGCCGCACAGAAACAGCGTACTGGCGCCCAGCAGCAACCGGTGCAAGGCGATCGAAAGTGGACGTTGACGCATGCTCATGCCGTGCTCCCCATGCATGGTGTGGCCATGCCTCGCGGGCACGGCGCTCTTGGTATTGGCTCTCAATGCAACGTCACGCAGCTCCCCGGCTGCGCGGCGATCCAAGCCTTGATCAGTGCCACGCCTTCGCGGTGCACGGTACTGCGGCCGATCTCCGGCATCATCGTGCCCGGTTCGGTGGACGACAGTCGATAGGGAATGATCGAATCCTCGGGCTTGCCCGGCACAATGTCGAACAAGTGGTCGCCGGTACCCTGGCCGGCAGCAGTCGGCGGTTTGCAGATGCCCAGATGGCGGTCTTCCGGCGTGTCGTAGGTCAGCGACAGCCCGGTGGTGTTGGCTGCACCGTGCGGGTTGTGGCAGTGGCCGCAGTTGATGTCGAGGTAGGCGCGTGCACGCGCATCCAGCGGCGCTTTCGGATCGGCCCAGTCCGCATCGCGCGGTGCCGCTGCGGCTGCGGGCGCGTCGCTGAGGTAGCCCACCTGCATCAGATGTTCGAGCTGGTTCTGCTCACCGCCGGCATAGCGGTAGTCCTTGTTGATGTGGCGTGCCTTCGGGCCGATCGGATGGATCTTGCGGTCGATCCAGTCCTGCGCATGGCAGCTGGCGCACTGGCTTTCGTCCGGCACCACGTAGTTGAAGTCTTCGCGCGCAGGTGTGCCGTCGCTGGGCATGGCATCGACCAGGGTCAATGGCATCACCGCACCGGTGCGGGCGAGCGTGGCTTCGGTCTGTGCCTCGTTCCACACGTAGGGCATCGCCGCCCAGCCATCCTTGCGCCGCACCAGGATGCGGGTCTCGACCAGGTGCACGTGCGCCATGTCGAGACCCTGGCCGGCGAAGTCGTGCGAGTAATCGTAGCTGCGTGCGATATCGGCGAACTTGCCGTCGGCGGCTTTCGGGTAATAGAACGTCTTGCTGATCACCGTGCCGACCGGGAAGTCGAAGGTGTCGCTGGGGTTGTACTTCGCCGACGTGCCCTTCGGCATCCAGATCGTGCGCAGCTTGTGCGCGTAGTCGGTGAACAGCGGTGTATTGAGATCGTACGGCACCACGCCGTCGTTGAGCTCAAGCTTGCCGTCGCGCACCTCGACCACGTGCCAGTCGCTGAGTTTCGGTGGCCGGCCGTCGGCGTGGAAGGCCACCGGCGGCATGCCGCGCTGGCATGCCGTCAACAGCAACAGGACGAGCAGCGGCAACGCATGTCTGATCCATTTCATCCGCACTGACGATACCCTCACACCTTCGGCTCCGGATTCAGCACCACCGGCGGCAGCTTGGGCAGGGTGCACTGATATGGTTTGGTGTCGGTGCTTGGGTTCTTGTAGTCGTGCGCGCCGTCGGCATTCAGCACCCCGTTGACGTCCTGGATGCAGATGCGGTCATCCGGTGGCGGCAGGCCGTTCACCAGGTCCTTCGGGTCGCTGTAGCCGTCCCACAGCACGTCGGGGAAGCGGCCAGTGAGTCCGTAGACGGCGGTCTTCAGGGTCTTCAGCTTGAGCCCGTCGGGCGAATCGCCGCCGCCCGTCAGACGGTTGCCGTAGATGAAGATGCCCTTCGGGTACGGGTTGTAGTCGGCGGCCACACCGCGGGTGTTGTAGTAGTTGGTGGAGAAGTAGCTGGCGACGATCAGGTTCGCGGTCTGGTTGTCGGCGATGTCGTTGTCGAAGATCTCCACCTTGTCGTTGGAGTTCACCACCACGCCGGAGCCGGCCGGCACGCTCGCCACCGCCGCGCCCTTGGCGGCGAAGTTGCCGGTGTTGTTGGCGAACACCTTGTTCTTGAACACGCGGGTGGCGTGTCCCGCCTGCGAAAGGTTGGGCATGTTGAACACCAGGATGCCGCCGGTGTTCTTGGTCGCGGTGTTCTCGTAGACGTCGGCGTTGATCGAGTTCTCGATCTCGATGCCGGCCACGTTCTGTTCGGCGCGGTTGCGCCGCACGACGATGTTCTGCGACTGGCCGACGTAGATGCCGGCATCGGAGGCGCCGATCACCACCGAATCTTCGACCAGCACGTTCTGCGTCTTCACCGGGTACAGGCCGTAGGCACCGTTGGTGGTCTGCGGGCCGGCGGTCCACTCGATGCGCACGCCGTGGATGGTGATGTTCCTGCCCTGGTTGATCTTCAGCGCGTCGCCCTTGGTGTCCTCGATCGCCAGGTTCTCGATGGTGAAATCGTTGGCGTTGACCAACAGTCCTTCGGGCCCGACCAACTGGCCCTTGAACGACAGCACGGTCTTGTCCATGCCGGCGCCCTTGATGGTGACGCCATCGGTGCGCAGGCTGAGACCGCGCTTGAGCGAATAATGGCCGGCGGGAATCTCGATCACGCTGCCGGGTTTGGCGTCGAGCAACTGCTGTTGCAGCTTGCTCTCGAACGATGCATCGGTTTGGCTTTGCGGTGCCGGTTCGTGCTGGCCACAGCCAGCCAGCAGGATGGCGGCGGCAATCGGCATGCAGATCTTGCGCATGATGGAAGCTCCCCAGGCGCCGTGCGGCGCGGTATGGCCCACTGTCGTGCAAGCGTGCGATGAGGGGGAGGGCAAAAAGGACGAACAGGGGGGGCGAATCGGCCAGTCTTGAATCTGTAATGAGGGTCGGGCCCAGCTATCCGTTCAGGACATGCTGCGACGGGCCGACTGCGGCGGCATGCCGGTCCAGCGCTTGAACGCGCGACGGAATTCGCGCGGGTCGCTGAAACCCAGCTCGTTGCCGATCTCGGCCACGCTGAGCTGGCCCGCGTGCAGCAGTTCCAGTGCGCGTTCGGCGCGGACACGATCGTGGATCTCGCGAAAGATGCGGCCGCTGTCCGCCAATCTGCGCCGCAGTGAGCGCTCGCTCAGATGCAGTGTGCGCGCCACTTCGGTCAACCTGGGATGTTCACGTAGCTGGCTGCGCAGCAGGCGCTCGACCGAACCGACGATCTCGTCATGACTGGCGTTGCCGCGCAGCTGTTGCTGGCACAGCGCCAACGCTTGCCGCGAGGTCAGCGGGTTATAGCCGGGCAACGGGTGAGCCAGCCAGCCGGTATCCACCAGGATGCGGTTGTACTGGGCGCCGAAAAGCACTTCGCAACGGAAAATCCGTGCGTATTCGTTGGCATAGGCCGGTGCGGGATAAGTCAGTTCCATCCGGACCGGCACCAGCTTCGGCCCGACCAGTTCGCGCGCAATGGCCAGCGAGCTGGAGAACAGCTCCTCGCACAGGAACGGCAGCAGCTCGATCTCGCCGAAGCGCGGCCACGCCTGCACCGCTACGGTCTGCGCGTCGAGCACGGCAAAGTCCACATCGAGCAGGCTGCCGCAGACCTTGTGGTTCTCGATGCCCACGCTCATCGCCTCGCCGAAATTGCGCGAGGTCATCATCGCCAGTCCGAGCAGGCCGAAGCTGCCGATGGTTTCATTGCTGCCAACCACCAGGCCCAGCGCCGGATCGCGCAGGACTTTCAGCCCGCGCCCGATCAGCGTGCGCGCCTGCCGGTAGGAGACCCGCACGCTGGGATCGTTGATCTGCTGGCGGGTGAGGCCGAGCCCGGCGAACCACGCATCGCTGGACAGCCCGCGTCTTGCCGCGAGCTCGGTCAGGTGCACCAGTACGTTGGGCGGTATGTCGGCAGCCAGGGCGCGCGGATCGGGCTCGGCCACCGACGACGGTGTAAGCCGTGAAACCTGCATTCCCGCCGCTTGTGACATGCCTGAGCCCTTTCCGTGCCGACCCCATCGGCGCAGGAACGAGTTCTAACACGGGCAGCGCCGGCGTGGTTGGCGCGGCGCACAAGGGTTGTTGCGGAGTGCGTGGCGTATCCATGGATGAGGCCCGCCGAAGCGGGCCTCATCGGGCGTTTACTCGCCGATCGTCAACAGCGAGGCGTTGCCGCCGGCCGCCGTGGTGTTGATGGTGAGCGTGCGCTCGCCAGCGAAGCGCAGCAGGTAGTGCGGGCCGCCGGCCTTGGGGCCGGTGCCGGACAGGTTCTCGCCGCCGAACGGCTGCACGCCGACCACCGCGCCGATCTGGTTGCGGTTGACGTAGCAGTTGCCGACGCGGGCGTGGCTGGCGATGTAGTCGACGGTGTCGTTGATGCGGCTGTGGATGCCGAGCGTGAGGCCATAGCCGGTGGCGTTGATCTGCTCGACCACCTGCTTCAGTTCGCTGCCCTTCCAGCGGATCACGTGCAGCACCGGGCCGAACACTTCGCGGGTCAGCGTGGCGAGCGAGGGAATTTCGTAGGCGCGCGGGGCGAAGAAGGTGCCGTTGGCGGTGAGTGCCGGGTCGAGTGCTACTTCGCCGATCTTCTTCGCTTCCTTGTCCATGCGCGCAGCGTGGTCGACCAGGATCTTCCTGGCGTCCTCGTCGATCACCGGGCCGACGTCGGTGGACAGCTGGCCGGGGTCACCCACCTTCAGCTCGCCCATTGCACCGGCAAGCATCGCGCAGACCTTGTCGGCGATGTCTTCCTGCACGAACAGCACGCGGGCGGCCGAGCAGCGCTGGCCGGCGGACTGGAACGCGGAGGCGATCACGTCCTTGACGATCTGCTCGGGCAGCGCGGAGGAGTCGGCGATCATCGCGTTCTGGCCGCCGGTCTCGGCGATCAGCGCGGCGATCGACGCATTGCGCGCAGCCAGCGCGCGATTGATCGCCCAGGCGGTCTCGGTGGAGCCGGTGAAGGCGACGCCGGCCACGCGCGGATCGCGGGTCAGGGCGGCGCCGACGGTGGCGCCGTCACCCGGCAGGTACTGCAGCACGTCGGCCGGCACGCCGGCGTCGTGCAGCAGCTTCACGGCGGCGTAGCCGATCAGCGAGGTCTGCTCGGCCGGCTTGGCGATCACGCTGTTGCCGGCCGCGAGTGCGGCGCTGACCTGGCCGAGGAAGATCGCCAGCGGGAAGTTCCACGGGCTGATGCAGACGAACACGCCGCGGCCGTTGAGGAACAGCTGGTTGCTCTCGCCGGTCGGGCCCGGCAACTGTTCGGGCTGACCGAACAGGCGGCGCGCCATGGTGGCGTAGTAGCGCAGGAAGTCGGCGGCCTCGCGGATCTCGGCGATCGCGTCGGGCAGGCTCTTGCCGGCCTCGCGCACGCACAGCGCGATGAACTCGCCGCGGTGCGCTTCGAGCTGCTCGGCGGCATGTTCGAGGATCGCGGCGCGGCTGGCCGCGGGCAGGCGATCCCAGCCGTGCTGCGCGGCGACGGCATTGCTCAGTGCCTTGTCGACGGTGGTGCCGTCGGCGCTGACGTAGCTACCCACGGTCTGGCGGCGGTCGGCGGGGTTGGTCACCTGCACGGTCGGGCCGTTGGCCGTTGCACCCGGCACAAGCGGACCGGCGGTCCATGGGCCAGCGTTCGCGTTGACCGCATCGGCCATCGCCTTCAGTTCGTTGTCGTTGGAGAAGTTGACGCCCATGGAATTCTTCCGAAGTTCACCATAAAGATTCACCGGCAGCGGAATGCGCGGGTGCGGGATCGAAGCGAAGGCGCGCACCGTTTCGCACGGGTCGGCGACCAGCGTGCGCACCGGCACGCTCTCGTCGACGACGCGGTTGACGAAGCTGGTGTTGGCGCCGTTCTCGAGCAGGCGACGCACCAGATACGGCAGCAGGTCTTCGTGCGTGCCGACCGGTGCGTAGACGCGGCAGGGCACGTTGAGGTTCTGCGGGCCGATCACTTCGGCATACAGGTCGGTGCCCATGCCGTGCAGGCGCTGGTATTCGTACGGACGGCCCTGCGCGATGTGATGCACGGCGGCGATCGAGTGCGCGTTATGCGTGGCGAACTGCGGGTAGATCAGCTCGACGCCGGCGTTGAACAGGCGGCGTGCGCAGGCCAGGTACGACACGTCGGTGTTCGGCTTGCGCGTATACACCGGATAGCCGGCCAGGCCGTTTTCCTGCGCGCGCTTGATTTCGGCGTCCCAGTAGGCGCCCTTGACCAGGCGTACATACCAACGACGATTGGCGGCACGGGCGGTCTCGATCAGCCAGTCGATCACGAACGGGGTGCGCTTGGCATACGCCTGCACCACGATGCCGAGGCCGTTCCAGCCTTCCAGCGAAGGATGCGCGAACACGTCGCCGATGATGTCCAGCGACAGTTCCAGCCGCTCGGCCTCTTCGGCATCCACCGACAGCGCGATGCCGTGCTTCATCGCCAGCTGCGACAGTTCCAGCAGCTTCTCGCTGAGCTGGCGGTGGGCGAGTTCGCGCTTGGCCACCTCGTAGCGCGGGTGCAGCGCGGACAACTTCACCGAGATCGACGGCGCATCGGTATGGTTCGCGAACGGGCCGCGCGCGCCGATCGCGGCGATCGCGTTGCGGTAATCCTGCTGGTAGCGCTCGGCGGTCTCGCTGGTCAGCGCCGACTCGCCCAGCATGTCGTAGGAATAGCGGTACACCGCGTATTCCTTCTTCGCGCAGCGGTCCAGCGCCTCGTCGATGGTCTGCCCCATCACGAACTGGTGACCCATGATGCGCATCGCCTGGCGCACGGCGAGGCGGATCGCCGGTTCGCCGGCACGGCCGACCAGCCGCTTCAGCGCGCCGGTGAAATCGTGGCGGGTGTCCTCGGCGAGATTCACCAGATGTCCGGTGAGCATCAGGCCCCAGGTGGAGGCGTTGACGAACAGCGACTCGCTCTGGCCCAGATGCTTCTTCCAGTCCGCATCGCCCAGCTTGTCGCGGATCAGCTTGTCGGCGGTGGCCTTGTCGGGGATGCGCAGCAGCGCTTCGGCCACGCACATCAACAGCACGCCTTCCTCGGAGGAGAGGTCGTACTGGCGCATGAAGGATTCGACGGCGCTCTGGTCCTTCGCGCGTGCACGCACGCGCGTGACGAGGTCGGCGGCGAGATCGATCACCTTCTCACGCTCGACCGGCGGCAAGGTGGCCTGGACGAGCAGGTCGTTGACCGCTTCGGTCTCGTCGCGCAGCCATGCGGCGGTGATGCGCGCACGGGCCGGCTCGGCGCCGGCGGGGAGTTCGGGGCTGAGGATGGGTTGGGTCACAGGGGAAGCCGGTGCGAGGGCAGGGACGGTGTAAACGTCGAATTGTACGCCGGACTCCGTGTGCCCGCTGCACGGGTCGGCGCTGTCCGTTACCGGCCCGGGTGGCCGGTCAATCGCGGTGTCGCCATGCTCGCTGACGTAAATCCGCGGCTTGATGCGGATCGCATGGGTGCGACATTCTTGCCCGTTGACTCGCCGCAGCCTATCATTCCGCTGTTCCAGGCACGCCGGATCCCCATGATCGTGCTTCGACCAGCTGCCGCCGGCCTGCCGTGCGTGACGATGTGGCTCAAGCCCAATCGCGCGCTCAGCCGACGCGGCCTGCGTCGATTGATCGTGGTTCTGGTGGCGCTGGCGCTGATAACGGCAGGACTGGGTGCGTGGCAGGGGAATGTATTTGCTCCGCTGTTTGCCTTGGTTGAATCCGCCGCCGTGGCTTGCGCGTTGAGCGTGGCCTGGCGGGCCGGTGACCGCAGTGAGCGCATCACCCTCGACGCCATGTCGCTGGAGGTGCAGTCGCTGCCCGGTCGCCGCCGCATGCGTTTCCAGTCGTACTGGGTGCGCGTGCTGCTGGAGCCGGGTAATGGGCGCCAGCGCCTGCTGTTGTCATCGCACGGGCGCGAAATGGAAATTGGCGCTTTTCTGGCGGATCAGGAACGCGTCGAGCTGTCGAAGAAACTCATGGTGTTGCTGGCGGATTTCCATGGCCGGTCACGCGAACAGGTTCAACAAAGGTGCAAGACATGACATCTGGCGGCATCAGGCGATCATTCACGGCATGGGCGGCGCTGGCCCTTGCACTGTTCGGCGGCGTGGCTCAGGCCGATCCGCACCCGTATCAGCTGAACATGCAGCGCGGTGCGAGTACCTGGTCGCAGGTGCCCTACGATCTGAACAACATCTCGCTCGGCGTGTGCGTGGTGATCGGCATCCTGGTGTTCGGCGCGATGTTCATCGCCATGTTCCGCTTCCGCAAGTCGCGCGGCGCGGTGGCCGAGAAGTGGTCGCACAACACCATGCTGGAAATCGTGTGGACCACGATCCCGGTGATCATCCTGATCGTGCTGGCCTACCTGGCCACCGGCGGGATCACCTCCTGGTCCGATACCACCGGTTCGCAGATGACCGTCAAGGTCACCGGCTACCAGTGGAAGTGGCGCTACGACTATGTCGACTACCTCGGCAAGCCGATCAGCAAGGTCGGCTTCATGTCCAAGCTGGACACGCAGAGCGACCAGACCCGCCAGCTCGGCTCGGGCATGGATCCCTATGCGGTCAAGGTGGGCGACGAGAACACCTACCTGCTGAACGTGGACAAGCCGCTGGTGGTGCCGGTCGATACCAAGATCCGCTTCGTGATCACCGGCGCCGACGTGATCCATTCGTGGTGGGTGCCGGCGCTGGGCTGGAAGCTCGACGCGATTCCCGGGATCATCAATGCGGCCTGGACCAACATCAAGGAACCGGGCACTTATCGCGGCCAGTGCGCCGAACTGTGCGGCCAGGATCACGGCTTCATGCCGATCGTGGTGGTGGCGAAGTCCAAGCCGGATTTCGCCAAGTGGCTGGCCGAGCAGGAAGCGCAGTCGGCAGCACCTGCCGCGGCACCGGCAGCGGCATCGACGGCTGCTGCTCCGGCGGCCGAGCAGACCGCTACGGCACCTGCCACGGCCAAGTAGGTCCATCCCCGCTACTCGCAGTCTCATTGCAGCCGCATTCAATTTTCAGGTTAGAGGTGCAAGGCCATGTCCCACGCAGCCACCCATGATCACCACGATGATCACCACGGCGCGCCGAAGAGTTTCTTCCAGCGTTGGTTCATGTCGACCAACCACAAGGACATCGGCACGCTGTACCTGGTCTTCGCATTGGTGATGTTCTTCATCGGCGGCAGTTTCGCGATGCTGATCCGCGCCGAGCTGTTCACGCCGGGCATGCAGCTGATGCAGCCGTACTTCTTCAACCAGCTGACCACGATGCACGCGCTGGTGATGATCTTCGGCGCGATCATGCCGGCCTTCGTCGGCCTCGGTAACTGGATGATCCCGCTGATGGTCGGCGCGCCGGACATGGCGCTGCCGCGCATGAACAACCTGTCGTTCTGGATCCTGCCGTTCGCCTTCACCCTGATGCTGTCGACCCTGTTCATGGCCGGCGGTGGCCCGGCCGGCGGCTGGACGATGTACCCGCCGCTGTCGCTGCAGAGCGATTCGCTGGCTTACGTGGTGTTCGCGGTCCACCTGATGGGCATCAGCTCGATCATGGGCGCGATCAACATCATCGCGACCATCCTCAACATGCGCGCGCCCGGCATGGAACTGCTGAAGATGCCGGTGTTCGTGTGGAGCTGGCTGATCACCGCCTTCCTGCTGATCGCGGTGATGCCGGTGCTGGCCGGTGCGGTGACGATGCTGCTCACCGACAAGTACTTCGGCACCAACTTCTTCAATCCGGGCGGCGGCGGCGACCCCGTCTTGTATCAACATATTTTCTGGTTCTTCGGGCATCCCGAGGTCTACATCATGATCCTGCCGGCGTTCGGGATCATCTCGGAGATCATCCCGACCTTCGCGCGCAAGCCGATCTTCGGCTACAAGGCGATGGTGTTCGCGATCGCCTCGATCGCCTTCCTGTCGTTCATCGTGTGGGCGCACCACATGTTCGCGGTCGGCCTGCCGATGGGCGCCGAGATCTTCTTCATGTACGCGACGATGCTGATTGCGGTGCCGACCGGCGTGAAGGTGTTCAACTGGGTCAGCACCATGTGGGGCGGCTCGATGACGTTCGAGACGCCGATGCTGTTCGCGATCGCGTTCGTCATCCTGTTCACCATCGGCGGCTTCTCCGGCCTGATGCTGGCGCTGGTGCCGGCCGACTTCCAGTACCACGACACCTACTTCGTGGTGGCGCACTTCCATTACGTGCTGGTGACCGGCGCGCTGTTCGCGATCATCGCCGCCACGTACTACTGGCTGCCGAAGTGGAGCGGCCGGATGTACAGCGAGTTCTGGGCCAAGATGCATTTCTGGAACTCGGTGATCTGGGTCAACGTGCTGTTCTTCCCGCAGCACTTCCTGGGCCTGGCCGGCATGCCGCGCCGTATCCCGGACTACAACGTGGCCTTCGCCAACTTCAACATGATCAGCTCGATCGGCGGCTTCCTGTTCGGCGCCTCGCAGCTGATCTTCCTCGGCGTGCTGATCCACGGCGTGTGGTTCTCCAAGAAGAAGGCCACCGACCGCGTGTGGGAAGGTGCCAAGGGCCTGGAGTGGACCGTGCCTTCGCCGGCGCCGCACCACACCTTCGACGTGCCGCCGGTGATCCACGACGACGAACTGGCGCACGGCCACGTCAACGATTGAACAACCATCAGGGCGCGTATGCCGGAAGCGGCAGGGCGCCCAGAGAAGCCGATCCACATGACGCAACCGAAGATGCAACATGCCGCGATTGATCAGTACGACGCAGAACGCCGCAAGGGCGTGCGGCGCACCGTGAAGATACTCGTGGTTATCGCCGCCGCTTTCTTCCTGGTGTCGTTCGTGCAGATCGTGCTGATGAAATAGCGCTACCGCAGTCGTTACATGTGTTCTTCAACCGGTCGGGTTCGACGACCGGCATGCAGTTCCCCGGTCGGCATCACGGGGTTAAGTCATCAAGAGAAATCCACGGGGTCTCACCATGGGTCAGCAGCACGACGCTTACTTTGTCCCGGCCAAGAGCTACTGGCCGTTCGTGGCCGCAGTGGTCATGTTCACCACCGTGTTCGGTGCTGCGCACTGGCTGAATGCGGAGCCAGGCGATGCCGGCTTCGGCAAGACCGTGCTGCTTGTCGGCGTGATCGGCGTGCTGGGCATGTTCTTCGGCTGGTTCCGCTCGGTGATCAACGAGTCGCTGGCTGGCAGCTACAACCACCAGGTGGACACCTCGTTCCGCATGGGCATGATGTGGTTCATCTTCTCCGAGGTGATGTTCTTCGGCGCGTTCTTCGGTGCGCTGTTCTACATCCGCATGTTCTCGGTGCCGTGGCTCGGTGGCACCGGCCATGGCACGCTGACCCACGAGTTCCTGTGGAGCGATTACGCCGCCTCGTGGGGCGCCAACGGCGGCAATGGTCCGGAGCATGTCGGCGGCGCGTTCTCGACCGTGCCGGCGTGGGGCCTGCCGTTGCTGAACACGTTGATCCTGCTCAGCTCCAGCGTCACCGTCACGATCGCCCATCATGCGCTGCGCGCGGGGCACCGTGGCAAGATCCTGGTGTTCCTGGGCCTCACCGTGCTGCTGGGTGCGCTGTTCCTGAACTTCCAGGCGCACGAGTACATCGAGGCCTACAAGGAATTGAACCTGACCCTGCACAGCGGCGTCTACGGTTCGACCTTCTTCATGCTGACCGGCTTCCACGGCCTGCACGTGACGCTGGGCACGATCATGCTGGCGGTGATCTGGTTCCGCGTGCTGAAGGGGCACTTCAACAAGGATCACCACTTCGGCTTCGAGGCCGTGGCCTGGTACTGGCACTTCGTCGACGTGGTCTGGCTCGGCCTGTTCATGTTCGTCTACATCCTTTGATCTGCTGCCGTTGAGCCGGCCACGCCGGCTCAGGCAACAAAAAGCCCGCCATCGGCGGGCTTTTTGTTGGGCAGAGGAAGGTTCGGCCGTTGCTGTTGGCGGGCGCCGTGTCGCGCGATTTGTCGCGGTTGGGCCGCGCCGCCGGCACAGCCGGTTACAATTACTGGCCGACGTCGTGTGGGTGCAGCCAGCCCATCCAGATGCCCAGCGCGACCATGCCGATCAGCACCAGCGACAGGCCGATGCGGCGGGTCAGCGCCCACACGGTGCGCTTGTCGTCGTCCTTGTCGGTCATCATGAAGTACAGCGCCTGGCCGAGGCTGAAGATCACCACCAGCAGCACCACCACCAGCGCACATTTGTAGACGGTTTCCACGTGATTGATCCGATCCATTTCGACAGCGGCAGTATAGCGATCACCGGCGGATACGCCGCGTGATCGGATTTCGCCGTCCGCCATGGTGGGCCTTGCTGCTGACCGCGGCTGGTGCGTTGCTGTTCATGCGTTTGGGCGTTTGGCAGCTGCATCGTGCGGACTTCAAGGAAGCGCTTCTGCGGCGGTATGCCGCATCGGCTTCCGCACCCCGGCAGGACTTCGCCAAGGTGGCCGAGACGCCACCCGCCGACGGTTTTCCACGGGTGCAGGTGGACGGTCGCTACCTGGTCGACCGGCTGTACCTGCTGGACAACCCGCAGCATGACGAGCGCGGCGGGGTGGAAGTGTTCGCGCCGTTCGTGGTGCGCGATCAGGCCCAGCCCGTGCTGCTGGTGGACCTCGGTTTCCTGCCCGGCAACGGTACGGCGCAGGTGCCGCAGCTGCCACCGCTGCCCACCGGCGCGGTCAGCCTGGAAGGTCTGTACGTGCCGCCGCCGCCGCTCGGTTTCGAGATGGGCGGCGATGCGCTGGCGCGACAGACGCAGTGGCCGAAGAGCAGCATCTTCCTGGACCCGCAGGCGGTCGCGCGCGATCTCGGTCGGCCGCTGTATCCGCGCGTGCTGGCGCTGGATGCCGACCCGGCCTCGATCTACGTGCGCGTGCACACCCTCGACTTTTCCTCGATGCCGCCGGCGCGGCATCGTGCCTATGCGTTCCAGTGGTTCTCCTTCGCCATCGCCGCGGTGGTGATCCTGCTGGCGCTCAATCGCCGGCGCAAGCCGCGCGAATCCCGATCCCTGACTGACGATGAAGTCCAATGAATACTGTTGATCCGAAATCGTTGCGCCGCAGCCGGATGCTGCTGATCCTGATCGCGCTGGTGTTTGCCGCGCCGATGATCGCAGCGGGCCTGCTCACCTGGAGCGGCTGGCAACCGGGCGCCAAGGGCAATGGCCAACCGATCCAGCCGCAGCGCAATTTCGTCGACGAGAAACTGCAGGTGCAGCTGAGCGATGGCCAGGCCTATGCCTGGCGCGACAGCGAGCCGCGCATGACCCTGGTGGCGCTGGCCGGCCCCGGCTGCGCGAAGCAATGCCTGGCGACGCTGACCGGCATGGCGGCCGCGCGGGTCACGCTCAACCGCAACCAGTCGCGCCTGCGCCTGCTTTATCTCGGCACGCCGCCGGCGGATGACGACCGCGACGGCATGAAGAACTACTGGCAGCTCGGTGAGGATGTCGCCGGCAAGCTGGCCAGCTACCGGCCGACCACGCCGGACAGCGTCAGCGCGTTGCTGGTGGAATCCAACGGTACCGCGCTGTCGTGGTATCCGGCCGGATTCGATCCTTCCGGCCTGCGCAAGGACCTGCAGAAGGTGATCAAGTGATGGCGCCGCGCTCGCTGAGGATCCTGCGCGGCCTGTCCCTGCTCGCCGCGGTGTTCGCGTTCGGGCTGGTGATGTTCGGCGCCTTCGTGCGGCTGTCCAACGCCGGCCTGTCTTGCCCGGACTGGCCGACCTGCTACGGCCAGGCGACCTGGCCGCAGCATGCGCAGGCGGTGGCCAAGGCCGATGCGGCCTTCCCCGATCGCCCGTACGAGGCGCACAAGGCCTGGCGCGAGCAGGTGCACCGCTTCCTCGCCGGCACGCTCGGCGTGCTGGTGCTGTTGCTGGCGCTGCTGGCCAGCTGGCGTCGGCGCGGCGCGCAGTTGGCAATCATCGTTGCCGCGGTGTTTGCGGCCGTCGGGGTGGGGCTGTACATCGGCGGCGAACATCGTTGGTCGCCGCTGCTGGCCACATGCGCGATCGCGTTGCCGCTGTTGGCGGCAATCGCGCTGCGCCGACCGGGTGCATGGCGGATCAGCGTGCTGGTGCTGGCGGTGATCATCTTCCAGGCCATGCTCGGCATGTGGACGGTGACGCTGCTGTTGAAACCAGTGGTGGTGATGGGTCACCTGCTGGGCGGCATCACCACGTTCGCGCTGCTGGCATGGGTGGCCATGCGCTACGCGGGGGTTGGCGCGAATGACGACAGTCATGCGGCCCTGCGCAAGGCGGTCGTGTTCGGCATCGTGCTGCTGATCTGCCAGATCGCGCTGGGTGGCTGGACCTCGTCGAATTATGCGGCGCTGGCCTGCGGTACCGATTTCCCCAAATGCATGGGTCAGTGGATGCCGCCGACCGACTTCAAACAGGGTTTTGTGTTGTGGCGTGGCATCGGCGTGAACTACGAAGGCGGCGTGCTGGACATGGCGGCGCGCAGCGCCATCCAGATCGCCCATCGGCTTGGTGCGCTGGTGGTGTTCTGCTACCTCGCCTGGCTGGCGCATCGTGCGGCGAAGCGTGGCCTGCGCCGGCATGGCATCGCGATCGGCGTGGTGCTGGTGGCCCAGGTGCTGCTGGGCATCAGCAACGTGCACTTCGGTTTGCCGCTTGCCGTGGCCACCCTGCACAACGGTGTCGCCGAGCTGTTGCTGTTTACCTTGCTGGCCACGCTGGCGCGGACGCAGCCAAGGCACCATGATGTGCCGTTCCACTCGCCCAGGGCGCTTCGATGACCGCGCACGTCCACGAATACCTGCAGCTGACCAAGCCGCGCGTCGTCGCGTTGCTGGTGTTCTGCGCGGTGATCGGCATGTTCCTCGCCGTGCCGGGCATTCCGCCATGGCGCGCGCTGGTGTTCGGCACGCTGGGCATCTGGATGGCTTCCGGTTCGGCGGCTGCCTTCAATCACCTGGTGGACGAGCGCATCGACAAGCTGATGGCGCGCACCGCGCGGCGCCCACTGGCCACCGGCTCGCTCACGCCGCGTCAGGTGCTGGTGTTCGCGGTGCTGCTCGGCATCGCCTCGATGCTGGTGCTGGTGCTGCTGGTCAACCCGCTCACCGCGTTGCTCACCTTCGGCGGGCTGATCGGCTACGCGCTGGTGTATACCGCTTACCTGAAGCGAGCCACCCCGCAGAACATCGTGATCGGCGGCCTCGCCGGCGCGATCCCGCCGGTGCTGGGCTGGACCGCGGTGACCGACGCGCTGCATCCGTTCGCGTTGCAGCTGTGCCTGATCATCTTCGTGTGGACGCCGCCGCATTTCTGGGCGCTGGCGATCTTCCGCCGCGACGATTACGCGCGCGCGCAGGTGCCGATGCTGCCGGTCACCCATGGCGTGGTCTACACGCGCTGGCAGGTGCTGTTCTACACGGTGCTGCTGGTGCTGGTGACCCTGCTGCCGGCACTGACCGGGATGAGCGGCCTGATCTACCTGGGCGGTGCGGTCGTGCTGGGTGCGGGCTTCCTGTATTACGCGGTGCGGCTGCTGAACCCGCCGGACGAGCTGTTCCCGATGAAGGTGTTCAAGTACTCGATCGTGTACCTGATGGCGCTGTTCGCGTTCCTGCTGGCCGACCATTGGCTGGTCGAGCCGATGGTGCAGCAGGGACTGGTGTTGCAGCCCACGCTCTGAGTGTCGCGCTTTACGGTTTGAGCGCGATGCCCGCACTTTCCAGCAGTTCCCTCAGTCCGGTCAGCTGCGTCTCGTACTGCTTCCAGCGCTGGACTGCGCGCCGGTAGATCGGCTCGCGCACCTGCACGGCGCTGGCCGTGGTGGCCGGTGCCTGGTTGTCCTCGAAATGCAGGCAGGCGTCGTTCCACGGCAAGTCGCAGAATGCCAGCAGCTGTCGGGAGCCGGCCTCCTGCGAGTCCACCAGGGTTTCGTAATCCACTTCCAGGATGCGTCCCGGAAACAGCTGTTTCCAGTGCGCCATCAGGCGGTCAAACAGGATGTAGTAGCGGCCGGTATCGAGCAGGTCGTACGAATAATCGTGATTCGGCGACGTGACGGCAAACAGCTGGCGGAAATTGCTGAGGCAGGTGTCCATCGGATCGCGACGCAGGCAGATGATCCTGGCATTCGGTAACGCGTTCGCGATTGCTCCGAGGTACAGGAAATTGTGCGGCAACTTGTCGATGAAGCGCGGCTTGTGGCTGGTATCTGGGCGGGTGCTGGCCAGATAGGCCTCCCCCAGCTTTTGCCAGTCGATTTCGCGCGTACGTTCGATGGTGTCGATATCGAGCAGCTGAGGCGTACGGCTGCCGGAAGCGCGTTTTAGCGCGATCCCGAAATTCTGCAATTCGCCGGCTGCATGCACATCCGGGTGGCTGGAGATGATGCGTTCGACCAGGGTGGTGCCCGAACGCGGCATGCCGATCACGAAGATCGGCTCATCGCTTGAACAGCCGGCGCCAACGGGTTGTGGCCCCGGCGATGCCTGGATCAACTTCTCAAACAGCGCTTCATCCTGCCGTGGCGAATAATGGCGCATGCTGCCGGCAGCAGCCTTGCCGGCCACGAGATGTTCGAACGCCCTGGGATAGTCCGCCAAGTCTTCGTATTCCTTGGCAAGCGCAAGGTGCAGGTTCATCTGCGCTAGCGGGTTGCCTGCGCTTTTCGGCAATCGCGCATGCAAGGGTTCCAGATGGTTGCTGGCCAAACTCTGCTTGCGCAGTTGCGACAGGGTCAGATACACGCCCCAGTAGTCCGGTGCGAGTCGGAGACAAACCCCAAGTTCGCGCTCGGCATCGTCCATCCGGCCGAGGAACACCAGCGACTTGGCGAGGTTGTAACGGTAGTTGGCATGCTCGGGCGCCAGCGAGACAGCACGCTCGTACAACGCCGTTGCGCGCTCGTGGGCGTTGGCGCGCGTGAAGATGACGCCGAGCGTGTCGAGCGCATGTGCATCCAGCGGCGACAGGGCGAGTGCCCGCTCCGCGACAACCATCGCATCGGCGGAAAGATTGACCATGGACAGCGCCTTCGCGAATTGCGTCGCGTAGTCCGCGCGTAGTGGATAAAGATTGGCGGCGCGCTGCAGGTACTGCAGCGCTGGCGACATCTGCTGCAGTTCCAGCGCCGCCAGCCCCGCCAGAAAATGCAGCTCGGCATGGTTTGGCGCTTGCGGCAGGAGCTGCATCGACAATCCCAGTGCTTCTCGCCAGTTCCTCTGGTTGTAGGCGGAGGTGGCCCTGGCGTAGAGCTTGGCTGGATCAGTCATGGGATTCCGGAGCGTGGCGTGGTCGTATACGGGCGTCCCTACACTGTATTACGTGCGCCTGGTGCGAACACTGGGGTCGTCGGCCAGATTCATGATCCATGGGTTGACACTTGCGCAGCGCAGCACGACAATGCGCGCGCCTCCCGGCGCACCGCGTCGGCTGGCTCCCAGTCCTGACAAACCAAGGCATATGGACGTTTACCCTAGTCGCAACGTCGACATCCGCGAGCATCGGATGCCGGCATTGCATAACAAGCTGATTGTCTGCGGCGACCGCCTGCGGTCGGCTGGCGCTTTCCTCGACTAGGGAAGACCGGCCCACCTCTGCGGCGCCGCAGGCGCCGTAACGAGGAGATGGGCTATGAAGCTCCTTCGCGATTCCGTTTTGCTGCACACGGTGCGCCGGCTGCTGGCTGGCCGACGTGGATCCGTGCGCGCCGGTTACACCGTCACCGTACCTGCCCCGCTGGCAAAGCCGGCCGGCAGCAATGTGATCGAATTGCACCGCCGGGCTGCTTCGCCCGTCAGCGGGCCGTCGACACAGGCCCACGGCGATGCACTGCCATCGTCCGTACATCTCGCTCTGGTATCCAGTCGCTGATGGTCGCCATGACGTCATGCAAGGGATGGCCCCCGCCAGCGGCGGCGCCATTCCGGCCGCATGGGCGGCCATGCGCACCCATGGTGGCGCAGTTGGCGGATTGATTCCGCAGACTCGCACCGGCGGCAGGCATCAGCGAATTCACGGAAGCGGGTCATGATCAAGCAATCCAATCAAGCTGCCGCGGGCAAGGTGGCGGGCAAGACGGCGGCCGTGCATGCGGTGGTGGCGCAGGAAGCCTTCCGCGCAAACGACGAACTGCTGGCGGCACTGGAAACCACGCCGGCCGGCCTCGATGAGGAACAGATCGAGGCGCGGCTGCATCGCGACGGCATCAACGAGGTATCGCACGAGAAGCCGCCGCACTGGTCGCTGCAGCTGCTGCGCGCGTTCAAGAATCCGTTCATCATCGTGCTGCTGGTGCTGGCGGTGGTGCAGATATTCGCCACGCCGGACGACATGTCCGGGCCGATCATCATTGCAGTGATGGTGGCGATCAGCGTGCTGCTGAACTTCACCCAGGAATTCCGTTCGTCGCGCGCAGCCGAGAATCTCAAGGCGATGGTGCGCAATACCGCCACGGTGACGCGCAAGGCGTCCGACGGCCACAGCGAGCAGATCGAGGTGCCGGTGGTCGAGTTGGTCGCCGGTGACATCGTGCACCTCGGTGCCGGCGACATGGTGCCCGGCGACCTGCGCCTGCTGAGCGCGAAGGATCTGTTCATCAGCCAGGCGATCCTTACCGGCGAGTCGCTGCCGGTGGAGAAATCCGCGCCGGCGCGCATGAGTGGCCCGCAGCATTACGACAACGCACTCGACCTGCCCACCGTCTGCTACATGGGCACCAACGTGATCAGCGGCACCGCCACGGCGGTGGTGGTGGCGACCGGTGCACGCAGCTATCTCGGTTCGCTGGCGCACAGCATGTCCGGCCAGCGCGTGCAGACCAGTTTCGACCGCGGCGTCAAAAGCGTCAGCTGGCTGCTGATCCGCTTCATGGCGGTGATGGTGCCGGTGGTGTTCCTGATCAACGGGCTGGACAAGCACAACTGGACCGAGGCCTTCCTGTTCGCGCTGTCCGTCGCGGTGGGCCTGACCCCGGAAATGCTGCCGCTGATCGTCACGGCGAACCTTTCCAAGGGTGCGCTGGCGATGTCCCGGCGCAAGGTGGTGGTGAAGCGGCTCAACGCGATCCAGAACTTCGGCGCGATGGATGTGCTGTGCACCGACAAGACCGGCACGCTGACGCTGGACAAGATCGTGCTGGAGCGCCATCTCGACCTGGATGGCGAGGAGTCCGACGAGGCGCTGGAGTTCGGCTACCTCAACAGCCGCTTCCAGACCGGGTTGAAGAACCTGATGGACAAGGCGGTGCTGGAGCATCGGGACCTGGAAGCGGCGGCGATGCGCTACCGGGTCATCGACGAGATTCCGTTCGATTTCCAGCGCCGGCGCATGTCGGTGGTGGTGGCCAGGGACGATGGCGAGCACCTGCTGATCTGCAAGGGCGCGGTCGAGGAGATGCTGTCGATCTGTGCCCATGCCAGGGTCGGCGATGTCACCGAGCCGATGACCGACGAGCGCCGGCGCGACATCAAGGAGATGACGCACAAGCTCAACGAGGACGGCCTGCGCGTGCTGGTGGTCGCGGTGCAGCGCGAACCGAGCCACGATCGGCCCTATAGCGTGGCCGACGAAAGCGACCTGATCGCGGTCGGCTGCCTGGCGTTCCTCGATCCGCCGAAGGATTCGGCCGCGACGGCCATTCGCGCGCTGCACCAGCACGGCGTCGAGGTGAAGGTGATCACCGGCGACAACGAGGCGGTGACCCGCAAGATCTGCCGCGAAGTAGGACTGGACGTGGCGCATTCGGCCCAGGGCAAGCAGATCGAGTCGCTCGACGATGCCGCGCTGGATGAGCTGGTGGCGCGCACCACGGTGTTCGCCAAGATGTCGCCATTGCAAAAGGCGCGGGTAGTGCGTTCGCTGCAGCGGCAGGGCCACACCGTGGGTTTCCTCGGCGACGGCATCAACGATGCGCCGGCCCTGCACGACGCCGATGTCGGCATCTCGGTGGACACCGCGACCGATATCGCGAAGGAGTCGGCCGACATCATCCTGCTCGAGAAGAACCTGATGGTGCTGGAGGAGGGCGTGCTAGAAGGGCGCGTCACCTTCGGCAACATCATGAAGTACATCAAGATGACCGCCAGCTCGAACTTCGGCAACGTGCTCAGCATGCTGATCGCCAGCGCGTTCCTGCCGTTCCTGCCGATGCTGCCGCTGCAGATCCTGGTGTTGAACCTGTTGTACGACATCTCGCAGCTGTCGATCCCGTTCGACCGCATGGACGAGGACTATCTGCGCAAGCCGCGCAAGTGGGATGCCGGCGACATCGGTCGCTTCATGGTGTGGGTGGGGCCGGCCAGTTCGGTGTTCGACATGACCACCTTCCTGCTGCTGTGGTACGTGTTCGGCGCCAACTCGGTGGCGCACCAGTCGTTGTTCCAGTCCGGCTGGTTCATCGAGAGCCTGCTGACGCAGACCCTGGTGGTGCACATGATCCGCACGCGCAAGATCCCGTTCCTGCAGAGCAGTGCCGCCGCGCCCGTGCTCGGCCTGACCACGGCGATCATCGTGATCGGCATGCTGCTGCCGTATACGGCGGTCGGCGCGAAGATCGGCATGATGGAAATGCCGCCGGTCTATTTCGCGTGGCTGGCATTGACCGTGGTGGCGTATTGCGCGCTGACCCAGCTGGTGAAGGTGGTCTATACGCGCCGCTACGGGCGCTGGCTCTGATCCATCCGCCTCATTCCCCTGCAACCGGGGATGAGGTGAACGCCCGCGCCATGCATCGGCCCGGCGTAACGCTTTTGTCATCGGCATCGAGCAAACAGGAGAACCCAGGCTTTGCACAGTAGCCCTCCAACCGATCAACCACCTCCAAGCCAGTCGCACTGACGCCGTGCCCGCGCACACTTCGCCCTGAAGTGAGCCCCGGACGCGGCGGCCGTTGACGGCCTTACCGCGGTCCGGGATGCGCCTGCAGTTCACCCATGAGCTGCCTGCCTTCCCCCAGCCGTATGCATTGCCCGTTGGCCGCATGGCCGCCGCGGGCTTGTTCGTACCTTCATGCCGAAGGGGAAACCCATGTCGTTCCGTTTCTTTGAAAATCCGTCGCCGCTGAATTTGGCGGGCCTGGTTGTCAGCATCGTGCTGGCATGCTGTCTCGCCGCCTGCTCGCATCCGGCAGGCGAGGTGCAAGCAGCGCCGGTGGTGGTCGCCGATCACGGCCTGCTGCAGGTGCCTGAGAAATCGCCGCTGCGTTCCGAGCTGGTGGTCCAGCCGGTCGAGATGCGCGATGTGCCGCACGCGATGGTCTTCCCGGCGACGGTCGAGGCGGATCCGGCGCGTATGGCGAACGTGCTGCCCTCGCTGACTGGCAAGGTGGTCGAACTGAAGGTGGGCCTGGGCGATCGCGTCACTCGTGGCCAGTTGCTGGCGGTGATCGATTCGGGTGACCTGGCCCAGGCTTATGCCGATGCGGACAAGGCGCGCGACGCGCTCGATCTGGCCAAGAAAAGCCTGGATCGCGCACGTGGCGTGCAAACCGCCGGTGGTGCCGCGGTGAAGGACCTCGAAGCGGCGCAAAGCGGCTACAACCAGGCGCTGGCCGAATCCAACCGCGCGCAGACACGGCTTGCCGCCGTCGGCGGCGCCTCGGGCGCACATGCGGCGCGCGCGATGAATGTCACCGCGCCAGTCAGCGGTTACGTCACCGCGCTGTCGGTGTCGCCGGGCGTGTACGTCAACGATCCCACCGCCGCGATGTTGACCATCGCCAATCTGGACACGGTGTGGATCACCGCGAATGTGCCGGAAAGCGATGTCGCCCTGGTCGCCAAGGGACAGCCGGTGGATGCCGTGCTGCCCGCGTATCCGGACCAGGTCTTCCATGGCCGGGTCAGCTTCGTCAGTCCGCTGCTGCAGCCGGATACCCGCCGCGACATGGTGCGCGTCGCCGTGGCCAATCCGGATGGACGGCTGAAACCTAACATGTTCGCGAGTGCCAGCTTCGACATCCCGCAGCCGGCGCAGGTGTTCGTGCCGGAGTCGGCGCTGCTGATGAACAACGACAGCACCACCGTGTTCGTCGAGGTGTCGCCGTGGACGTTCGCGCGCCGCACGGTGGAGCTGAGCTACGACGAGACGGCCGGCGCACGTGTGGTGAAAGGCCTCCAGGCCGGCGATCGCGTGATCGTGAAGGGCGGAGTGCTGCTCAATGATTAACGCGATCTTCCAGTTCTGTTTCCAGAAGCGCATGTTGTTCATCGTCGTGACGATCCTCGTCGCGTGCTTCGGCTACTACTCCTGGACCCAGCTGGCGATCGAGGCGTATCCGGAGCTGAGCGACGTCACCGCCCAGGTCACCACCCAGGTGCCGGGTCTGGCCGCCGAGGAGATCGAGCAGCAGATCACCACCCCGCTGGAGCGCGGGCTGGCCGGTACGCCCGGGCTGGTGAGCATGCGTTCGAGCAGCACCTTCGGACTGTCGCTGATCACGCTGGTGTTCAAGGATGGTGCCGAGGATTACTGGGAACGCCAGCGCATCACGGAGCGGATCAGCCAGGTCACGCTGCCGCCGGGGATCACCCCGGGGCTCGACCCGGTGTCCGGGCCGGCCGGCGAGATCTATCGCTATACGCTGGAGTCCGACAGCAAGAACCTGATGCAGCTGTCGGAACTGCAGAACTGGGTGATCATCCCGGCGCTGGAGCAGGTTCCCGGCGTCGCCAATGTCGACAACTTCGGCGGCTTCACCAAGGAGTTCCAGCTGGAACTCGACCCGGCCCAGCTGCTGCACTATGGCGTCAGCGTAGGGCAGGTCAGCAGCGCGATCTCGGCCAATACCGCGAACGCAGGCGGCGGCCGCATCACCCGTGGCGAGCAGTCGTACATCGTGCGCGGCATCGGCATGGTGCATACGCTGAAGGATCTGGGCGACATCGTGGTCACCCAGACCAGTGGCGTGCCGGTGTACGTGCGCGACCTTGGCAAGTTGCAGTACGGCCATCAGGTTCGCGAAGGCATCCTCGGCAAGGACAACAACCCCGATACCATCGAGGGCATCGTCGACCTGCTCAAGTACGAGAATCCGTCGCGCGTGCTCGAAGGCATCCACGCCAAGGTCGCCGAGCTCAACCAGCAGTTTGCCGCGCAGGACGTGCGCATCGTGCCGTACATCGACCGCGACGACCTGGTCAGCGCGACCAAGGAAAAAGTCTTCCACACGGTGATGGAGGGCGTCGGCCTGGTCTGCATCGTGCTGATCCTGTTCCTCGGCAGCCCGCGTTCGGCGCTGGTGGCCGCGGTGGCGATCCCGATGTCGCTGGTCACCGTGTTCATCCTGATGCAGTTCACCAGGATGCCGGCGAACCTGTTCTCGCTCGGCGCGATCGACTTCGGCGTGATCGTCGACGGCACCATCGTGGTGATGGAGGCGATCCTGCGCCGGCGCGAGGAGAAGCCCAGCGAGATGCTCACCGAAGACGATGTGATGACGGTGACCAAGCAGGTCGGCCGTTCGATCTTCTTCGCCACGCTGATCATCGTTACCGCCTACCTGCCGCTGTTCGCATTCGAACATGCCGAGGGCAAGCTGTTCCGGCCGATGGCCTTCACCGTGGGCTATGCGCTGCTGGCGGCGTTGCTGTGCACGGTGACGCTGACACCGGGGCTGGCGTATATCGCGCTGCGCAAGCCGCGCAAGCTGTTCCACAACAGGCCGCTGGAAAAGTTGCAGGCGGCTTACCACAGCAGCCTGGGCCGGCTGCTGCACAAGCTGCCGGTGGTCTACACGACGGCGGCGGCGGCGTTTCTTGGCGTGGTGGTGCTGGGCGCGACGATCGGGCGCGAATTCCTGCCCGAGCTGGACGAAGGTTCGCTGTGGCTGCAGGTGCAGATGCCGACCGGGCTGTCGCTGGACAAGGCCAGCGCGATGACCGCCGAACTGCGTCGTGCCGTGCGCGAATTTCCGGAAGTCTCCTACGTGGTGACCCAGCTCGGCCGCAACGACAGCGGCACCGATCCGTGGACGCCGTCGCACGTCGAATCCGCAGTTGGTCTCAAGCCTTACGGCAGCTGGGCGAATGGCGAGACCAAGGCGGAGTTCCTGCGCAAGTTCAACGCGCGGATGCAGCAGATTCCCGGCATCACGGTAGGCATCAGCCAGCCGATCGTGGATGGCGAGAACGACATGGTCGGCGGCGCGCACAGCCCGCTGGTGCTGCGCATCTATGGCGACGACTTCAAGGAACTGCGCCGCATCGGTGGGCAGATCGTCGACGTGCTGCGGGATGTGCATGGCACGGCGGATGCGTCGATCTTCCAGGAACCGCCGATCCCGCAGCTGGCGATCGAGGCGGACCGCGATGCCGCGGCACGCTACGGCATCAACATCGCCGATATCAGCAGCCTGATCCAGACCGCGATCGGCGGCGCGCCGATCACCCAGGTCTATGTGGGCGATCGCGTCTACAACGTCACCGCGCGCGTGTCGAACGCGGTGGCCAACAATATCGAGGCGATCGGCCAGCTGCCGCTGACCGCGGCCAACGGCGCCCAGGTGCCGCTCAAGCTGCTGGCGCATATCAGCCTGAAGACCGGCGAGAGCACGATCTCGCATGAGCAGGACCATCGCGAACTGACCATCCGCATCGACAACCGCGGTCGTGCGCTGTCGGAGTACCTGGCCGACGCCCAGCAGCAGATCGATGCGAAGGTGCACTACGACAAGCAGGACTATCGGCTGGAATGGGCCGGCAATTTCCAGAATGCGCAGCGCGCGCAGGCGCGCCTGATCGTGGTGCTCGGCATGGTGCTGGCGATCATGGCGGTGCTGCTGTTCGCCGAGTTCGGCAAGCTGCATCAGGCGTTGCTGGTGCTGGCCGTGGTGCCGCTGGCGGCCGTGGGCGGCCTGATCTCGCTGCATCTGCGCGGCGAGACGTTGAACATCGCCACCGCCGTGGGCTTCATCGCCCTGTTCGGCGTGGCGGTGCAGAACGGCATCATCATGGTGTCGAACATCAACCGCGTGCGCCAGGAGGGCTTGACGCTGGCCGAAGCGGTGCTGGCCGGTGCCGCCGAGCGTTTCCGTCCGGTACTGATGACGGCGACCGTGGCCAGTGTGGGCATGCTGCCGGCCGCGCTGGCCACCGGCATCGGCACGGACGTGCAACGTGGCCTGGCCACGGTGGTGGTGGGCGGCCTGCCGATCGCCACCCTGCTTACGCTGTACATCCTGCCCGGCTGCTATTTCGCGATCGAGCGCTTCATCGAACGGCACCGCGGCCATGCGCCGTCGGCGCGGGACCTCTGACCATGCACGCTTTGCAAAAAATCACCCCGTGGCGCGCCGGCGACACGTTGCTCGGTCTGGGCATCGGCCTGCTGCTCAGCGCATGCGCCGTCGGACCGGACTACCGGCGTCCGGCGGCACCGGCCGCGCATGACTACGCGCCGACAGCCCTGCCGCAAACCACCGCTGCGGCATCCGGACCGGGCGGCGATGCACAGCAAATCGTGCAGGGCATGGATATCCCTGGGCAGTGGTGGACGCTGTTCCATTCGGCGCCCCTGAATGCGCTGATCGACGATGCGTTGAAGCACAACGCGGATACGGAAGCGGCGCAGGCGGCCCTGCAGGCGGCGTGGGAAAACGTGCGCGCGCAACGTGGCGCGTACTTCCCCAGTGTCGATGCCAGCGTGAATCCGACCCGGCAGAAGACCGGCAGCGTGCTGTCCAGCAACGTCGCCTCGAACAGCACGCTGTACAACCTCACCACGGCGCAGCTCAGCATTTCGTACTCGCCGGATCTGTGGGGCGGCAACCGCCGGCAGGTGGAATCGCTGGTGGCGCAGGCGAACGCGCAGCGCTTCCAGCTCGAGGCGACCTACCTCACGCTGACCACCAATCTGGTCAATGGGGCGATCCAGGAGGCCTCGCTGCGTGCGCAGATCGGCGCCACCCGCGGCATCATCGCCGATCAGGCGAAGATCATGGCGACGCTGCAGCGCCAGCAGGCGCTCGGCGATGCTCCCGAGGCCGCCGTCGCCGCGCAACAGGCGGCACTGGAGCAGAGCCGCGCCACCTTGCCGCCGCTGGAGAAACAGCTGGCGCAGCAGCGCGACCTGCTCGCCGCACTCAGCGGGCGGATGCCGAACGAGAGCATCGATGCCCGGTTCACGCTGGATGCGCTGCAGCTGCCGGCCGAGTTGCCGTTGAGCCTGCCGGCACGTCTGGTCGAGCAGCGTCCCGACGTGCGCATGGCCGACGAGCAGCTGCATGCAGCCAGTGCCCAAGTTGGCGTGGCGATCGCGAACCGCCTGCCGGACGTGCAGATCACCGCGAACATCGGCAGCGCGGCGGGCAGCGCGAGTTCCTTGCTGGGTGCCGGCACCGGCTTCTGGAATATCGGTGCTGCGATCACCGCGCCACTGTTCGACGGCGGCATGCTGAAGCACAAGCAGCGCGCCGCCGAGGCGACCTATCGGCAGAGCGCCGCGCAATACCGCAGCACGGTGATCGACGCGGTGCAGAACGTGGCCGACGTGCTGCACGCGGTGCAGTCCGATGCCGCGGCGCTGGCGTCGGCCGAGCTGGCCGATCGCGCCGCCGCGCGCAGCCTCGCCATCGCGCGGCAGCAGCTGGCGCTGGGCGACATCAGCGAGGTGGCCATGCTGAATGCCGAACAGGCCTGGCGGCAGGCCGAGATCAGCCTTGCGCAGGCGCGCGCGAGTCGCTACGCAGATACCGTGGCGCTGTTCCAGGCGCTCGGCGGCGGCTGGTGGAACCGGCATGACGTGGCGCAGACTCCGTCACCGTGAACCGGGATGGCGCCGCGTCGTTCAGTCCTGGGCGCAACGCGCGCGGCGCCGATGCCGCCACCACAGCAGCAGCATGGTGAGCACGACCAGGCCGACGAGGATCCACAGGCTGTTCTGGCCGCGCCGCACCCACTTCATCAGCCATTCGTGGTTGTCGGCGCCGAAATAGCCCAGGTAGACCCAGAACGGCACGCTGATCAGCGCCGCCAGTCCATCGATCAGCAGGAAGCGCGTGAATGACACGCGATGGCTGGTGCCGGCGGTGATGTAGACGGTGGTGCGCATGCCGGGCAGGAAGCGCGCGATGAACAGCATGCGGTTGCCGTAGCGCGCGAACTTTTCCTGCACCATGGCATAGCGCCTGGGCGTGAGCACCCGCGCCACCAGCCGCCATTTCAGCATGCGCGCGCCGTAGTGGTGACCGAGCAGGAAGATGCCGGCATCGCCCAGCAGCACGCCGAACATCGCCAGCGCGAACATCGCATGCACGTTGGCGTAGCCGAGCCCGGCGATGACGCCGCCGGCGACCAGGGTGATGTCCTCCGGCAAGGGCAGCCCGGCGCCACAGATCATCAGCGCGATGAACACCGCGACATAGCCGTTCTCGGCGAAGATCGTGATCAGTCGTTCAAGCAGATCCATCAATATCCTTGCGCTTCATGCACAGCCGCATCGTGCTGCGTGGCATGATCCCACAGTCGGCTCGCGATGACCGCCCGACAAGGCATGACGTCTGGCATGCGGCACGGGATCCCATCAGGTCGACGCGACCGGCGGCCGCACGCGCGCCGCCAGCAACTCGCGCAGCTCGGCCTTTTCGGCGCTGTCCAGTGTGCCTTCGCGGCTCTTGGCGGTCAGCGTGTCGCGGCGCTGGGTGGTGGCCTGGTCGTCCATGCGGGCCAGCGCATCGAAAAATTCGGCGCGCTGGGCCTCGGGTTCGCCCACGGCGACCGCGGCCATCAGCTTCTGCAGCGACGGATACTCCGGGCGCTCGGCAAAATGCTCGACCAGCATGGCCGAATTGATGCCGGGGCGCGAACGCGCCAGGTCCAGCAGTTCGGCGAGCAGGCCCACGCCAGGCTTGTCCAGGCGCAGGAAGCGATAAGGCTTCTCCACCTGGTCGGCCAGCCCCGGCTGTGCCAGCAGCAGCGAGATCGCGCTGCGCACCAGACTGCGCTGCACCACCACCGGGCGCTGCACGGCACGATGCGCGGCCGGGTCGGCCTGCAGCACCGTGCGGGCACCGCTGCGCTTCTCCAGCTCCTGCGCCATCAGGTCGCGGAACGCGCCGTCCGGCAGTTTCGCGATCAGCGGGCGGGCGCGTTCGGCCAGACGCGCGCGGCCGTCGAGGCTGCCCATCTCCACATCGTGCGACAGTTCGTTGAAGAAGTAGTCCGACAGCGGCAGCGCCTGCTTGATGCGCTGCTCGAAGCCGTCCTTGCCCTCCTTGCGCACCAGCGAGTCCGGATCCTCGCCATCGGGCAGGAACAGGAAGTACGCCTGGCGCCCGTCGCGCAGTCGCGGCAGCGCGGATTCCAGCGCCTTCCACGCGGCAGCGCGTCCGGCACGGTCACCATCGAAACAGAACACCACGTCCGCGGCGGCGCGGAACAGCACCTCGGTGTGTTCCGGCGTGGTCGCCGTACCCAGGGTGGCCACCGCGATCGGCAGCCCGGCCTGGTGCAGCGCGATCACGTCCATGTAGCCCTCGACCACCATGATCCGCGTCAGGTTCGCGTTGGCCTGCTTCACCTGCCACAGCGCGAACAGCTCGCGGCCCTTGTGGAACAGCGGCGTCTCGGGCGAGTTGAGGTATTTGGGGCTCTGCTCCGCTTGCAATACGCGGCCGCCGAACGCGATGACCCGGCCGCGGCGGTCGAGGATCGGGAACATCAGCCGTTCGCGGAAGCGGTCGTACTTGCTGCCACGCTCGCTGCTGGCGACCATGCCGGCCTCGTTGAGCAACTGCATGCGGCGCTCGCTGCTGCCCAGCGCCTTGATCACGCCGTCGTAGCCGGCCGGCGCCCAGCCGAGCCGGAACTGCTTGATGGTCGCCGCGTCGAGCCCGCGTTTCCTGCAGTAGGCCTGCGCCTCGGCGCTGCGCGGCAGCTCGCCCTCGTACCAGCCGGCGGCGGCGTCCAGCAGCGCGTACAGGTCGGTCTTGTCCTCGCGCGGCGCGGCTTCGCGACCGCCTTCGCGCGGCACCTTCAGGCCGACCGTCTGCGCCAGCTCCTCGACCGCGTCGGGAAACTCCAGCCGCTCGTAGTCCATCAGGAACTTCACGGCACTGCCGTGCGCGCCGCAGCCGAAGCAGTGGAAGAACTGCTTGGCCGGGCTGACGTAGAACGACGGCGAACGCTCGTTGTGGAACGGGCAGCACGCGGTCCACTCGCGGCCCGCCTTCTTCAACGGCACGCGCCGCTCGATCACGTCGACAATGTCGACGCGGGCAAGCAGTTCATCGATGAAACTGTCGGGAATCAGGCCGCGCATAAGCGCCCTAGTTTAGGGCCTGAACCGCAGGGCGGGGGCGCGCCGGCCAAGGCGGTGGGCAAGCCGGCCAATCTGCCGGCGCGGGACTCCGCGCGCAGGGTCGTCGAGCTAGCATCCCGGATCATCCCCGGTTGCCCATGATGAGGCCCTTGATGCATCAGGCTGGAGATACAGCGGTGCAGTTTCGGCAGGCTGCGGCGGAGGATGCACCGCAGGCGGTGCCGCTGATCCACAGCTCCGGCCCGGGAGCGTTCGACTACGTGTTTGCCGTGCCGGGGCATGGCGATGCGCAGGCGTTCCTGCGCCAGGCCTTTGTCGACGGCGCCGGCGAGTTCGGCTGGCGCAACCACGTGGTGGGCGAGCTGGATGGCGCGGTGGTGGCGGTCGGGGCCGGTTTTGGCGGCGACACGAAGTGGCCGTTCACGTTGGCGGCGGCGCGGCAGATCCTCGGTCATTACGGCTGGCGTCATGCCGGTGGCGTGATCGTCCGCGGCTTGCGCGTGGAGACGGTGATTCCGCCACCCACGGGCGCCATGCATTACCTCGCCCACCTTGCCGTGACGCCTACCTTGCGCGGGCATGGCATTGGCCAGGCATTGATCCATCACCTGCTGGCGCAGGCGCGTGAACTGGGCCGGCAGCAGATCGTGCTGGATGTCGCCAGCAGCAACCCGGCGGCCGAGCGGCTCTATGCGCGCCTGGGCTTCGAGGTGAGCGGTGAGCGGGCGTCACGGCTGGTCAACGCGCAGGGACGGGTGCCGGACCATCGGCGCATGCAGTGCCGGCTCGATTGACGCGGCGCGACGACGGGGCGCTGCCGTCGCGCCGCAATCGTCACAGGATGTGGAATACGCCGATGACGGCCAGCACCGCGATCAGGAACAGGATCAGGAAGATCGCGAACAGCACCTTGGCGATGGTGCCGGTGGCGCCGGAGATGCCACGGAAACCAAGCAAGCCGGTAACCAGCGAAATGATGGCGAAAATAATGGCCCACTTGAGCATGTGTTTCTCCTGCAGCGATGTGCGCCCGCGCGGCGGGGAATGACTGGCGGGTCGAGAGCCGTTTTGTAACGAAGCCGATGTGAACGCGATGCATGGTGGCTTGTCAGCCACCGCCGCCGCCGGCAAGCTGCATGGCCGGATCGACAGGAGGCGCAGGCATGGTGATCACCGCGGTGATGGCGTACCGACAGCGTGCGATCGTGCGGGCGTTCGAGCAGGCTGCCGCGACCACGGTGGCGACGGCGCATACGGCGGAGCAGCTGGGGTTGAAGCCGGGCCTGGCCTGGCATCAGCTGGTGGGCCAGGCGGTGCTGCGCTGCCCGGGCCAGGCGCGTTACTTTCTGGATCTGGCGAACTGGCAACGGTTGCGCCAGCGGCGCCGGCGTCATGCGCTGGCGGTGGTTGCCGGCTCGCTGGTGGTGGTCGCGCTGATCCTGCTGGCGACGCGCGCCCGCTGAAACCTCAGCCGGCCAGCTTGGCCTTGATCTTGCCCGACACCACGGCCATGTCGGCGCGGCCGGCGGCCTTTTCCTTCACCGCGGCCACCACCTTGCCCATGTCGCGGGCCGTGCTGGCGCCGGTGTCGCTGATCGCGGCCGCGATCAAGGCATCGATCTCCGCCTCGTTCAGCTTGCTCGGCAGGTAGGTCTCGATCACCACCATCTCGGCCCGTTCGATCGCCGACAGGTCCTCGCGGCCGGCGGCGTCGAACTGGTTGACCGAATCGCGCCGCTGCTTGAGCATCTTTTCCAGCGTGGCCAGCACCTGCACGTCGTCCAGCTCGATCCGCTCGTCCACCTCGCGTTGCTTGATCGCCGCCAGCATCAGCCGGATCACGCCCAGCCGGTGCTTGTCGCCGCCGCGCATGGCGTTCTTCATGTCTTCGGTGAGCTGCTGCTTGAGCGTCATGGCGAAAGCCTCGGTGGATTTGGGGGCGAGTGGCAATGGGAAGCCGATTCTACGGAAACGACGAAGCCGGCGTTGCCCTTGGGGACAACACCGGCCAGGTCGTATCGGCTGTGCTTGCGGCGGCTGCGAGAACCCGCGCCGACCGCGTTTCCTGTGCGCGCAGCGCCGGTGGCGCTGCAGGATCCACCGACGGAGCGGCGGACCAGGGGGAAACTCAGTACAGGCGGACTTTGCGCGAAACGTCACGCGACAGGCGACGCAGGTGACGCTTCACCGCGGCAGCGCGCTTGCGCTTGCGCTCCTGGGTCGGCTTTTCGTAGAACTCGCGCTTGCGCGTTTCAGCGAGCACACCGGCCTTTTCGCAGGTACGCTTGAAACGACGCAGAGCAATCTCGAACGGCTCGTTCTCGCGAACTTTTACGTTGGGCATGGAAACTCCGAGTGGTAGTCTTCCCGCGGATACGGGACTGTTGAATAGGGCGAGCCGCGAAGTATACCGTGGATAACACAGAATTTTCAAAGCCGGGCCAGACCCGGCCAATCTTGGGCATCGAAACCTCGTGCGACGAGACCGGCGTGGCGCTGTTGCGCTGGGAGCCGGATGCGCCGGGGCGCGGCCTGCTGGCGCACACCTTGTACAGCCAGATCAAGCTGCATGCCGACTACGGCGGGGTGGTGCCGGAACTGGCCAGCCGCGACCACGTCCGCAAGCTGCTGCCGTTGATCCGCGAGGCGCTGGCCAGGGCCGGCATGACCGTGCAGGACCTGGGCGGGGTGGCCTATACCGCCGGTCCCGGTCTGGTCGGCGCGCTGCTGGTGGGGGCTTCCGCCGGGCGCGCGCTGGCCTGGGCGCTGGGTGTCCCGGCGATCGGGGTACACCACATGGAGGGTCACCTGCTGGCGCCGCTGCTGGAGGAAAACCCGCCGGAGCCGCCGTTCGTGGCGCTGTTGGTGTCCGGCGGCCATTCCATGCTGGTCGAGGTCAAGGCGATCGGCCAGTACACCATCCTCGGCGACACGCTGGACGATGCCGCCGGCGAGGCGTTCGACAAGACTGCCAAGTTGATGGGCCTGCCGTATCCGGGTGGCCCGGCGCTGGCCAAACTGGCCGAACAGGGCCGCGCCGGCGCCCTCCGCTTCTCCCGCCCGATGACCGACCGACCGGGGCTGGATTTCAGCTTTTCCGGCCTGAAGACCCAGGTGCTGCTGGCCTGGCAGAAGTCGGATCAGAGCGATCAGACCCGTGCCGACATCGCCCGCGCGTTCGAGGAGGCGATCGTCGACACCCTGATCATCAAGTGCCGACGTGCCCTGCAGGCCAGCGGCGCCCATCGGCTGGTGATCGCCGGCGGCGTCGGCGCGAACCGGAGATTGCGCAGCGAACTGGCCGCAGCCGGCATCAAGGACGGGTTCCAGGTGTATTTTCCGCGACTGGACTTCTGCACCGACAACGGCGCGATGATCGCCTTGGCTGGCGCGATCCGGCTGGCCGGTGGCCAGCATCAGGATGCATCGGTGCAGGTTTATCCCCGCTGGGATCTGCAGAGCCTGCCGGCGGCGTAAGCGATACGCGCCGCGGTGCTATTCGAGAATCGAGCGCACCGCATCGAGCGCTTCATCGACCAATTGGATCGGCGCCTTTTCGATGCGTCTGAAAGTGCGGGCGCACGCGTCGACGGTATGCGTCTGGTCGCATAGAACCACGCCTTGCGTCGCGGTGCCGGTTCCCATCAGGGTCACGCTGAAGCCGTTTTCGCGGGAAGCGCTGCCGCCTTGGGTGATCGGCGCCACCAGCAACAGGTCGGACGCCTTGTTGAAGGTATCCGCCGAAAGGACGAGAACGGGGCGTGAGCCGCGGATTTCCCGAACATGGGTCGGATCAAGGCTCAGTTCGAGAATGTCGCCGCGCTGCGGTATGCCACGGCTCACAGCAGTTCGCGTCCGGCCGGTTCGTCCGTGAGCCAGCTTTCCTCACGCTGCCAGGCGGCAGGTGACTTCGGGCTGACGGCAAGGCGATCTGCCAGGCTGCGTTTCGCGGGGGCCACGGACAAGACGCGACCTTCCACCGACAGCTCAACGATCGAGCCGGCTTCAACGGCAAGTGTCTGCGCGATGGCCTTGGGGATCGACAGGATGATCGAGCCGCCGGATTGACGAAGCGTGGCTGTGCACGACATCAGGAGCGTCCGTGAAGTTTTACTTGAGTAAAACACAATGCCGTGATGGCGAAAGCGCAAGCGAACCTACGGGGTTCGTTCAGCGATGCCTCGCGAACTCACCATTGCGTACGCCCCGGCAGCAGGCCCTTCAACTCTGCCTCGGTGAGATTGCGCCACTGCCCGACCTTTAGATGGGCGAGCTTCACGTTGACGATGCGCACGCGGCGCAGCTGGGTCACGCGGTAGCCGAACGCGGCGGCCATCAGGCGGATCTGCCGGTTCAGGCCCTGGGTCAGCACGATCGAGAAGCCGAACTTGGCGATCCGGCGCACGCGGCAGGGCTGGGTCATCTGGCCGTGGATGCGCACGCCCTTGGCCATGCCGGCCAGGAAGTCGTCGGTGACCGCCTTGTTCACCGCGACCAGGTATTCCTTCTCGTGGCCGTTCTCCGCACGCAGGATCTCGTTGACGATGTCGCCGTTGCTGGTGAGCAGGATCAGCCCTTCCGAATCCTTGTCCAGCCGCCCGATCGGGAAGATCCGCTGCGGATGGTCGACGAAGTCCACGATATTGCCGTCGACGCCGTGATCGGTGGTGCAGGTGATGCCGACCGGCTTGTTCAGCGCGATATACACCGCCTTCTTCGCCGCGGGCGTGGCGGCGAGGATGCGCGCCCGCACGATCTCGCCATCGACGCGCACTTCGTCGCCTTCGAGTGCCTTGGCACCGGTGCCGACGACTTCGCCGTTGATGGTGACGCGGCCGGCGAGCAACAGATCATCCGCCTCGCGGCGCGAGCACAGGCCGGCTTCGCTGATGTATTTGTTTACGCGCATAGGCGAACAACCTTGAACGAATACGAGGAGTCCGTCATTCCAGCGCAAGCTGGAATCCAGTGCCTTTAGGCGGCAAAGTCACTGGATCCCTGCCTTCGCAGGGATGACGAGCAAAAAAATCAGGAGCGCAGCCCGACACCGCGCTTGAGCAACTGCAGCGCCACGATCGACAGCCCGACCACGAAGCCGATCATCACCACGAACGCGACGCCTACATCCACGTCGCTGATGCCGAGTACGCCGAAGCGGAACGCGTTGACCATGTACAGGATCGGGTTCGCGTGCGAGATCGCCTGCCACGGCTCGCTCAGCATCTTCACCGAATAGAACACGCCGCCCAGATAGGTCAGCGGGGTCAGGATGAAGGTTGGCACCAGCGCGATGTCGTCGAACTTCTTCGCGTACACCGCATTGACGAAGCCGGCCAGCGAGAAAATCGTGGCGCCGAGCAGCACCGACAGGAAGGTGATGAAGGGATGCGCCACATGCAGCGAAGTGAAGAGCAAGGCGATGCCCAGCACCATCGCGCCGACCACCAGCCCGCGCGCCACCGCGCCGGTGACATAGCCGAGCAGGATCACCCAGTTCGGCATCGGCGACACCAGCATCTCCTCCACCGCGCGGCTGAACTTGGCGCCGAAGAACGAGCTGGAGATGTTCGCGTAGCAGTTGTTGATCACGCTCATCATGACCAGGCCGGGCACGATGTACTGCATGTAGCTGAAGCCGCCCTGGATCGTGCCGATGCGGCTGCCGATCAGCTTGCCGAAGATCACGAAGTACAGCGTCATGGTGATCGCCGGCGGGATCAGCGTCTGCGTCCAGATCCGCACGATGCGCACGATCTCGCGGCGCACGATGGTGTTGAGGGCGACCAGGTTGGCGGCGGTATTGCTCATGCTGCCTGCTCCTTGCCGTTGCGGCCGCCTTCAACGAGGCGCACGAACAGCTCCTCCAGCCGGTTGGTCTTGTTGCGCATCGAGGTCACCATGATGCCGTGCGTGGACAATGCCGCGAACAGCGAGTTGAGGTCATGCGAGCGGGCCATCTCGGCTTCCAGCATGTGTTCGTCGCGACGGCGCAGGGTGACGCCGGGCAGGCTGGGCAGTTCATCCGGCATGGCAGTGACGTCCAGCACGAACGTCTCCACATCCAGCGTCGCCAGCAGGCGCTTCATCGTGGTGTTCTCGATGATCGTGCCGTGGTCGATGATCGCGATGTTGCGGCACAGCGACTCGGCTTCCTCGAGGTAGTGCGTGGTGAGGATCACCGTGGTGCCGGCGGCATTGATGGCGCTGACGAACTGCCACATCGAGCGGCGGATCTCGATGTCCACGCCGGCGGTCGGCTCGTCGAGGATCAGCAGCTTCGGCTCGTTCATCATCGCGCGGGCGATCATCAAACGGCGCTTCATGCCGCCGGACAAGGTGCGCGCCTGCATCTGCGCCTTGTCCCACAGGCGCAGTTCCTTCAGGTACTTCTCCGCGCGCTCGGCGGCGATCTTGCGCGGGATGCCGTAGAAACCCGCCTCGTTCACGCAGATGTCGAACGGCTTCTCGAACTGGTTGAAGTTGATCTCCTGCGGCACCAGGCCGATCAACTTCATCGCCTCGCTGCGCTGCTTGTTGACCGACACGCCGAACACCTGCGCGTCGCCGCCACTGGAGTTCACCAGCGAGGACAGGATGCCGATCAAGGTGGATTTGCCGGCCCCATTGGGGCCGAGCAGGGCAAAGAAATCGCCGGGCTGCACCGTCAGCGAGATGCCCTTGAGGGCCTCCACGCCGTTGCTGTAGGTCTTGCGCAGGTTGTCGACGACAAGGGCGGGAGTGGGGGACATGGGCTGCACCGAAGGGGCCAAGCCACTTATTATAGCGGGCCAACCCCTGTCGACCGGATTTGCCGGGCGCACGCACTGTTTCCCGGATTCCGTTCATGGCCGATCATTTCCAGCTCCGTCTCGTCGACAGCCACATGCTGGCACCCAGCGTGCGCCATCTGGCGTTCGAGCGCGTCGACGGCCAGCCGCTGGCGTTCCAGCCGGGCCAGTTCCTGCAGGTGCACTTCCATTACGACGACGGCACCGCGACCAAGCGCAGCTACTCGGTGGCCACCGTGGGCGACGGCAGCTCGCCGGTGCAGCGCATCGAGATCGCGGTGAGCTATGTCGATGGCGGCGCCGCGACCAAGTTGCTGGGAGGCCTCGAAAACGGCGGCATCATCGACGCCAGCGGTCCGTACGGCCGTTTCTGCCTGCAGGAGGCGGATACCCATCCGCGCTACCTGCTGCTCGCCACCGGCACCGGCGTCACCCCGTACCGCGCGATGCTGCCGCAGATCGAGAAGCTGCTGGCGAGAGGCGGCCGCGAGGTGGTGCTGCTGTACGGCGCGCGCAACGAAGGCGAACTGCTGTACGGCGAGGAGTTCGAGGCGTTCGCGCAGTCGCATCCGGGCTTCACCTTCCACGGCTGCCTCAGCCGCGCGCCGCGCGCGGTGCCGCGCGCCAGCGACCGCAGTGGCCATGTGCAGGCCGTGCTGGCCGAACTGGCACCCAGCGCCGAGCGCGATATCGCCTACCTGTGCGGCAACCCGAACATGGTCGACGCTGCCTTTGCGGCGCTGAAGGAGTTCGGTCTGCCGGTGCCGCAGATCCGTCGCGAGAAGTACATTTCGTCGCGGTAGGCGCGCCCCGCAAATGAACGTTGCAAATGGTCTTCTCCACGTCTGTGCCAGCCGCTTTCAAGTACAATGGAAACCGGCGTTTCGCGAGGACCATCGTCATGGCGACAGGGCAACTTGATCCTTTGCTGTTGCACCGACTCGCCGCCAAATACGTCTGGTGGAAGGGCGCTGACGAGGCCGCGGTCATGCCGGAGCGTGTGATCGCGCAGACGATGAACATGGGCGACTACGATGATGTGCTGGCGCTTTCGGAACAGCTTGGCGATGACCGCCTGCGCCGGGTGCTGCAACACGCTGAAATCGGGCAGTTCAACGAACGCTCGTGGGCGTACTGGCACTACCGCCTCGGCATGGCGAAGCCGGGCGTGCTGCCTCCTCTGCCGAAACGCCGGCTGGGATGAGCGGGACATTCAGCCCGCGCCTGTCGATCCTGCCGGAGAGTCAACGACGTCTCTGGCCGGAGCTTCGTCCGGCGACCGGACTCGGGTTCGTGTTGTACGGCGGCACCGCCATCGCGTTGCGGCTGGGTCATCGCCAGTCGGTCGATTTCGACTTCTTCACGGCAAAGCCGCTTGACCGGGAGGCACTGAACGAGGCATTTTCGTTCATTCGACGTGCGATTGCGCTGCAGAGCGGCCCCGAGACCCTCACCCTCAACGTGCCGGATGCGGAGATGTCCGACCGGTACGTCAAAGTGTCGTTTTTCGGTGCGATCGACTTCGGCCGCTACGCCGCACCGGACATGACGGAAGACGGCGTGCTTCAAGTGGCTTCGCTGGACGACCTGATGGCGACCAAGCTCAAGGTTCTGATGCAGCGGGTCGAGGCCAAGGATTACCAGGACATCGCCGCCATGCTGAACGCCGGGAGCGACCTCAGTCTCGGCCTGGCCGTTGCGAAGGAGATGTTCGGCAACACCTTCCAGCCGAGCGAAAGCCTCAAGGCCATGACCTGGTTCGAGGGCGGCGACCTTCAACGGCTGACCGACGACGAGAAGCGCGCTCTGATCGAGGCGGCAAGCGCCGTGCGTCGGCTTCCGCATGTCGAGATGGCTATGCACGGACTTGGAGCGTAGCGCCGCGCATTGCGGTCTCGACGCATCTTTTCGGCGACACGGTCAGTGCAAACCGAACGTGACATGCTTGGCTGCGCCGGCTCTCGGCCATGGCCGCTGCTGTATGTGCACTGCAGGCGGAGTTGCAAAACTCAACCTGACTCCGTTCGTCGCGGAGTTCGACCCGCCCATCGACCGCGCAAGCCACCGGGGTCGGGGTAAGTGACCCCGTTCTGTAGGAGTTTTCAGGAAGTTGGCGCGGTTTCAGCCATGTGCCACTTCGCGCAGCACCGACCGCAGCGGCCACGTGCAGAACGTGCTCGCCGAAATCAGTCCCAGCGCCGAGCGTGACATCGCTTATCTGTGTGGCAACCCGAACATGGTCGATGCGGCATTTGCTGCACTGAAGGAATTTGGCCTGCCAGTGCCGCAAATCCGGCGCGAGAAGTACATTTCGTCGCGTTGAGTGGACCGGTGCTCCCGGCCAAAGGATCGCATCTGCATGTGTGCACGCTTGAATGCGTGGAATACCAATGTTGGCCAGCACAAGTCGAGGCCCGGGTGCCCCGCATTATTGATAGGTCATAGTGTAGGTGGCGGTGGCTTGCACATTGCCCGGAGTTACCGGGGTGGCGGTCTGGTAATACTGCGCATAGAGATTGAACGTGAAATTGGAATTGGCGCCGCTGGTGGTGCCTACGGAGAAGGCTGTGCCGAACGTGACCGGGGTCGTGCCATTGGACTGGAGTATCCGGATGCCTACGTTGCTGGCGTAGCCGGTGCCTGCGGGCGCAATCACGCCGTTGACGCCGGTGTAAGGCGTATTGGTGTTCAGTGTCGCGCTCACTTTCAGATTGCTGGTGCAGCCGGTGAGGTTGATGCTGAACGGCGTAGTGCCGGCCGTGGTTCCCGCGCTGGTGAGGCTGACCTGCGGCACGGCTGGCAGGGTCACCGCCACGTTCTGGCTGCCCGTGCTCACGCTGCAGGTGGATGCCGTGAACGTCACGCCGCCGGAAAGGAAATTCATAAATGCGTAGCCATTGGCGGCAGTCCCACAACTTTTGAGAGCGTTGCCATTATTGTTTAGTTTGGCATTTTGGGTGCAGATATTATCTATCTCCCACTGGCCAAGTAGCGTTCCGGCTGGGATCTGATTGCCGCTGGAAGGTAGGACGCCAGTGGAAAATAGTTGAAACGTACTGTTATCAGTGAACTGCGTTCCAGAGTAACCGGGAGCGGGATAGGAGCCCGTGTTGTATATAGGGATGGGAGTTCCGGCGCGCTGAATTTGAAAAGCCACGCCTGGCGTTGGGCTGTAAATGGTGTTGTTGGCCGTGTTGTAGGTGCCGTATACGGGCGACAGGCCACCCGTTGTGGAATTTGAGCAATAGATATAAATGGTGCCACTGCTTGCGGTGGCCGAAACAGGGTTGCCAATTGGGTTGCCAGCGACGGGGTTCGAAGGCAGTGCGATCGTGATGGGGGTCATGGTGACGTTTTGCACGGTTGGAGCGTTGATAGGCGTGTTACTGGTTGCCGAGTTTCCAAACCAGCATGTTGCACTTTGTGCGGCTGCCGCCTTGGGCATAATGGCCAGGACAAACAGCAGCGCCAGCAGCCATGTCTGGAGGGATGGCGCATAGGCCGAACGTGCTTGATGGAAACATTGCGCAAGGTTCGTTTTCATGGCGCACCAGAAAAGCATTGATGGGTGTTTGTTACGGCCGTCATCAGGGTGTGGCGCAGGAGACAGGGATCGGCTGGAGCGATGTTGCCGCTTTCCTGTCATGCGCTGCGACCTGGTAATTGAAGCGACAGATGTTCGTGCCTTGATCCTGCTGCAGCGTGAGCGTGCCCGAGGTCGCGTGTACGCCGAGCAAGGCTTGGCCTGCTTGCCCCACGATACCCACGGTGTTGCCCCGGGCGTCAAGAACCTCGGCGCCGAACGGCGCCGGCTTGCCGTCCGGCATGCGGATCTTGACGATCAGCGGTGACCCGGCCTGGCTCTTGAAGTTCGCCATCACCACGGCGCCCTGGTAGGGGGCCACTTGGGCGCTGGTCGCATCCAGTTGCACGCCCAGCGAGAAATCCTGCGGATCGAGCTGGATGGTGTTGAGCTGGTAGGGCGTCAAGTAGGGCACCAGGCCGTAGCCAGAGCTGTTCACTTGGGCGTTTGGTGCGTTGGCGATACGCGTGCCCCCGGCGTCGGGCGCATGCACGATTGCCACAGTGTCGCCGGTCGGCTGGCCGAAGAGGACGCCGCCACGGAATGCGACCACTGCGCCGCTGACGTTCACCGATTGCTGCGAGTAGCCGCTGCCGGTGCCGGCGCTCGCGTTGAACACGGCGTAGGGGCTGCTGTAACCGGCATTTGCGCTCACGGTGTCGCCGATGGCGCCGTCGCCGTGCGAAGCCGTGGCGCCATAGGTGAACTGGTTCCACTGGCCGGCGGTGCCGCTCAGCATGGCCTGTTCCTGGGTGCCGGTGGTATCGCCGTGGCTGACGTTGACCGACAGGTTCGGCGCGTGGGCGCTGCGGCCCAGCGGCAGGCTGGCATTGAGAAAAACCTGGTTGTCGTAGCCGCCAAGCCCGGTGCGGCCGCGCGACAGCGTGACGTTGTAGGAAAGCCGCTTGATGTGGTTGCTGTAGCCGAACTGGAATTGCGTATCACGACCGTGCTGGTTCCAGTAGTCGTTGACGGATACGTTGGCGTACAGGTTGCCGTAGCGCTCGCCCAACTGCTGGTTGGTGGTCAGCGTGAAGCGATCGCGCTGTTGCAGAAGGCCCGTGGGCGTCAAAAGGTTGTCCGGGTTATAGGTGGTGCCGGCCAACGCCGCGCGCTGCGCGGGCGTCAAGAGGCTCAGTACGGGCACACCATCGACCATGGGAATGTTCGCCAGCTGGTATTGCAGGGTGTCGATGCCGCGCTGCGCGTAGTCGCGCGCGTACTCGGCGTTCCCGAGGCTCAGGAACCCGCTGGTCGAATAGCGGTAGGCCGCAACGGTGATCGAGGTTTTCGTTTCCGGGATGATCTTGCTGTAGGTGATGCGGAAGCTTTGGCCGTTGTGGGTGCCGTAGCCCGGAATGCTGGCGTGGGCCTGGGTGACGTCCAGCGCCAGCGCACCGAAACGCGTGTTGAAGGCGCCGCCCACCAGGGCCGCGGCGTAGCCCGTCGAACCCTGCACGCCCGCGTAGCCGGTCAGCAGATTGTTGAAACCGTGCTGGATGGTGCCTTCGATCACGCCCGGCTTGTTGGTCAGGGCGTAGGTGTTGCGCAGCTGGCCGGCCGCGATGTCGAACCGGGTGATGCCCGGCCGCAGCAGCTGCGCCACCGACGCGTAGGGCATGCTGAACGTGTGGGTGTGGCCGTCGGCTTCGGTTACGGTGACGATGAGATCGCCACCGTAACCGGTCGGATACATGTCGTCGATGACGAACGGCCCGGGCGCGACCGTGGTCTGGTAGATCTGCACGCCGTTCTGGCTCACCGTGACCTTGGCATTGCTGTCGGCCACGCCGCGGATGACAGGGGCGTAACCCTGCAGCGATTGCGGCAGCATGCTGTCGTCCGTGCCGAGTTGCACGCCGCGCAGGCTGAGGCTGTCGAACACCGCGCCATCGGTGTAGCTGTCGCCGATGGTCAGGGTGGAATGCAACTTGGGCAGGTCGCGCTGCACATAGGTGTTGATGTTCTGCCAATGGTGCTGGCTGGGTGTGCCGGCGCCGCCGGATGTCCATGTGGCGGTGGATTGTTCGCGGAGATGCCACGGCCCCAGGTTGAAGCCGGCGTTGAGGCCAAGATAGGTACTGGTCTGGCTTTGGCCGCTGTTGCTGGTGTGATAGCTGTTGAGGTTGTAGTTGAGCAGGAACGCCGGCACGCCGGCATCCCACGATGCCGGGCTGACGTAGCCGCGCGGCATCTGCCCCGAATAGGCTTGGGGGATGCTGGCATCGAGCCGCAGGTCGGACTGGTCGTAGGTGAAGGTTGCTCCCGGGATCAGGTCAGCAAGTTGCACGCAACCGGTACCGGCTGCCAACTGCGCCGCAGCGGCTGTGGCCGACTTGGCCGGCGCAAGGCCCATCCGATTCATCAGGTCGGTGGTGACGCAGGGCTCTGCGTTGGCGTCGTCGGATGGTGCGGCAAAGCGGACGTCTGTGCGGGCCTTCCACGCGCCGTTGACGTACACGTCGAGGCTGTAGCTGCCAGGCAACACGGTGACGCCATGTTCGAAGCGAGCAAGGTCGGCGGCGTTGGCGCCACCGCCTGCCAGCATGCTGCGGTCGAATTCGACAGAGCTGTTGCTGGCTGTCGCCGGCCCCGCAGCTGCGGCGGCGGCATTGCTGGGCATGGCCCAGCCCATGGTGGCCAGCCCCGCCACACAGGCCAACGCCAACGCCGAGTACTTCGGCGCGTTGATAGCGTTGGCAGTGGCGTGCCGGAACGTCATTGCGCGATCACGCCCTTGTGATCGTTGGTGGCCCCAAAGTCGTTGATGGTTGCAAAGACGACGGGCGTGCCGGCAGCGGCCGTGTGGGCCACGCCTTTCAGCGTGAGTTTCAGATCACTGAAGGGCGCCACCATCCCGTTGTTGTCGCCGTTGGCCTTGGTGTCGCTACCCAGCGCGAGGCCGTTGATGGTGATGTAGTACGGCGTCGGGTTGTGGATTTCGACTGCGCCGCCGGGTGCCGCTTTGAAGGTCAGTTGGTCCGGTGCTTTCAGCACATCGCCCGGCAATTTCGCCGAGCGGTAGAAAAGCTTGATCCGCGAGCGGATCGCGAACTGCAAATAATTCTTGTCGGCGAATTGCAGGTCGGTCGGCTTCGGCGGAATTTCGAGCACGTTGAGGTAGAACACCGACTCGCGGTCGGTCGGCAACGGCTTGGCGCCCGGTACGAACAGGATGCGCAGGCTCTGGTCCTTGTGCGCGTCCATCCGGAACAGGGGCGGCGTAATCAGGAAGGGCGTCTTGTTGGTAGTGTCGGGCGTCGAGTTGACGTCGCCGTCGTCGATCCAGGCTTCGACCAGCGCCGGCTGGGTGTTTTCGTTGGTCAGGCGCACCGTCGCCTCGTTCTGCGCGGCGTTGAAGATCACGCGGGTGCCAGTGATGACGACGCTGGCGTGGGCGGCGGGCGCTGCAAGGCACAAAGCTGCCGCTGCCGTGCCCAGTGCACGGGTCAGGATATTCATGGACGATCTCCAGTGGTGGGGTCAAACCTCGAACCCGCTGCGCGATCCGCGCACAGCGGGTTCGAGGTTTGCGGCTTACTGGTAGCTGACGTTGAACTGAGCGCTGGTGCTCACGGCGCCGGTACCGGTCGTCGCCGACCACGCCGCAAGCGGGTAATACATCGCGTAGAAGTTGTAGTACGCGGAGGTCGCAGGCCCAGCGCCCATGTTTACCGCGCCGGTGACCGTCGCTCCATCCAGTACCACGGCGGTACCACCCGTAGTCGCGGGTGCCGTTGCTGTCCCGGTTGCGCTCGTCGTGTACATCAACTGCACATCCATGTTCGTCACGCCGGTGTTTTTGAGGGTGCCGGTAGCGGTGTCTGCGTTGGTCGTTTGGAACCCAAGACCGATCGACAGGCCCGTTGGGCTTGCCGGGCAGCCGGTGAGTGCCACGCTGAAGCCCTTGGCGCCAGTCGTATAGGCGCTGCCGGCGGTCAGGGCTGATGCTTGCACGTTAGGCAATACCACATTTGCATTTGCGCCATTGACGGCAACGGTGCAGGTGCCGCTTATCACCTTGCCGGTGATGTTGATGGTTCCGTCGGCGGCGCGGGCCGCCTGCGGGGCGAGGGCTGCGACGCCGAAACCGGCGATCAGTGCAGCGGAGAGGAGAGTCTTGTTCATGCGTATTTCCTTTCAGGATGTTGGGTAACTAACTGGTTCGACGCGCTGGTGGACAAATGTGGTCGCACTACTGCACCACCCCGACTGCAGCCTTGCGCGTGGCTGGTCACCGGGGAATGTGCAATCTGTATGCCAAGCCTTGGCTGTGAACGATTACCGCGGCCCCTTGCCATCGGTGAGGGGATGAAATATGCAGCGCATATGGATGTTTGGCCTGCGTTGTGGGTCATCCCTAACAAATTATGGCAGTTAAAGTGCGAACTGCGTCACCTATTTTGAGCGATATCTTCACCAAACGAATACGCACGCAATTGCGTTTCTGCTAGAAATTGCCCGAATGTAAAGCACGCTTGACACCGGTTGGGGCGCTTCGTACTCTATGCCTGTCAAGTCAACTTGACATGGCCATGGGAGCTTTCCTTGAGCAAGCCGCGTTCGATTCATCAGCGCTACCAGCGCGAGTTCTGGCCGGCGATGGCGGCCTATATCGCCATCATGTTTCTGCTGTGGCCGTTGCTGCCGCGGGTGCACGACCACGCGCTGCTGGAAATCGCCCTGGCGTTGCTGCCGGTGCTGCCGGTGCTGTTCGTGGTGCGCGCGATGGTGCGGCTGGTGCTGGGCAGCGACGAACTGGAACAGCGCATCCACCTGATCGGCTTGGCGGTGGCGGCCACGGTGGTGAGCATGCTGAGTCTGGCCGGCGGGTTTCTCGCCGCCGCCGGGGTGATCAAGCTCGATGGCGCGATCCTGATCTGGGTCTGGCCCACGCTGGTGGTGGTGTATGCCATCGGGCGTGGTTGGGCCAGTCGCCGCTACGGCGGCGGCAGCGATGTGCTGTGCAACAACGGTGTGGCCCTGTACTGGCGCGTGTTGCTGGTGGCGCTGGTGATTGCCGCGATCGCCGGGCTCGGCTGGCATCAGTTGGGCGATTACCAACTGGGCATGCTGTGCGGCATGAGCGCGGCGCTGGCGGCATGGGGGCTGGTGCTGGCCATCATGAAGTGGCGTCGTGGGAGGATTGCCGAATGAGCGGCCTGCGCGGATACGTGCAGGCCCTGCGTGATCTCCTCCTGCATGCTTACACACGCAGGGTGCTGGAAGTGGAGGAGCGCACGGCGGAGCGGCGGATGCGCCTGTCGCCGGCAGAAATGGTCTCGCTTGTCGCCTATCTGGCCGCGCTGCTCGTTTCGCACCTGGGGCTGCCGCACGTGCAGTCGGGCTTGACACGCGTCCTGGTGGCGTTGCTGCCGTTGCCGCCGATCGTGCTGATCGTGCTGCTTTCGGTGCGCCGTGTGCTGGCGCTGGATGAGCTGCAACGACGGATCGAGCTGGTTGCGCTGGCGGTCGTTGCCGTCAGCACCTGGCTGGGCTGCGTGACCTGCTGGCTGCTGCAGCATGCGGGCATGGCCATGCCGTCGCTGTCGCTGGGGTTTCTTGCCATGGGCGTTCTGTATGGCGTCGCCCGGCGTTGGGCACAGCGTCATTACGCATGAATAACCACGTACGCGAACTGCGCGGCGAGCAGGGCTGGTCGCAGGCGGATCTGGCCGAGCGGCTGGAGGTGTCGCGGCAGACCATCAATGCGATCGAGACCGGCAAATACGATCCCAGCCTGCCGCTGGCATTCAAGATCGCGAAACTGTTTGGCCGTCCAATTGAATCCATTTTTGCACCGGGTGAGGAGTAGGGCATGGCATTGAAGGGACGTACCGCGATGCGCATCGGCGCGGTGGTCGTGGGGCTGGGGGTGCTGGCGTGGAAGCAGTTCCACCATCCCCAACAGGCCGCGGCACCGGTTGCGCCGGATCTACAGAAAGCCACAGCCGTGGCCAGCACGCTGCCGCCGGCCAAGCCGGCGACATGGACCCTCGGCACGGTGACGCTGACCGCGTGCCAGCTGCACCAGCCCAACAGCGGGCTCAGCACGACGGCGTGGTGCGCCGATTTTCCGGTACCGGAAAACCGCGACGATCCGCACGGCCGCACGATCAAGCTGAAGCTGGCGCTGCTGCGCTCCAGTGCGCAGGTGGCGAGCAAGGACATGCTGGTGTTTCTTGCCGGCGGCCCGGGCCAGGCGGCGACTGATTCGGCGGGCACGATCGCCTCGATGCTGGAGCCCTTGCGCGCCCATCGCGACGTGTTGCTGCTCGACCAGCGCGGTACCGGCGGCTCCAACGCGCTGACCTGCAAGCAGTCCGACGACGCGGCCACGCCGGCTGACGACGACAGTTTCGATGCCGACAAGATGCGCGCGGCGGCGGCCGACTGCCTGAAGCAGCTGGCCAGCCACGCCGATCCGCGCTTCTACACCACCACGGTCGCGACGCAGGATCTGGAAGACGTGCGCAAGGCGCTCGGTTCGCCGCAGTTCGACCTGGTCGGCGTGTCGTACGGCACGCGGATGGCGCAGCAATACCTGATGCGTTATCCGGATGCGGTGCGCAGCGTGGTGCTGGACAGCGTGGTACCCAATTCACTGGCGCTGGGCGAGGACTTTGCACGCAACCTGGACGACGCGCTGAAGGCGCAGTTCGCCCGCTGCACCGCCGAGCCGGCGTGCAAGAAGCAGTTTGGCGATCCGGACCAGACGCTGTATCAGCTGCGCGACGCGTTGCGCGCGAACCCGCACGAAGTGAGCTTCCGCGACCCGCAGAGCTACCAGACCGTCAAACGCGTGCTGAACGAGAATTCGCTGGCCGGCGTCGTGCGCATGTTCGCCTATACGCCAGCCACGGCGGCGCTGCTGCCGTTGTCGATCGACGCGGCCGCGCATGGCGATGTCGGCCCGCTGCTGGGCCAGGCGAAGATCCTGTCCGGCGACCTGTCCGAACTGATGGGCAGCGGCATGCAGTATTCGGTGATCTGCGCCGAGGATGCCGACCTGCTCAGCGCCCGCCCGCAGGACGCCAGCACCATCCTCGGCACGCGCATGGTCGACGCGCTGAAGGCGGTCTGCTCGGTATGGCCGAAGGGCGCGCGCCCGGCGGATTTCCATCAGCCACTGAAGACCGACAAGCCGGTGCTGCTGCTGACCGGACAATACGATCCGGTGACGCCGCCGCGCTACGCGCAGGAAGTGGCGAAAGGACTGCCGAACGCGCGCGTGCTGGAACTCAAGGGCCAGGCCCACAGCGTGATGTCGGCCGGCTGTACGCCGACGCTGGTCCAGCATTTCGTCGAGAAGCTCGACCCGAAGGGGCTGGATGCGACCTGCCTGGATCGGCTGCGGCCCACGCCGATCTTCATCGACTTCAACGGTGCAACCCCTTGAGGAGCCGCGCCATGAGAAAGCGCTACGTATTGGCGAACGCCATGCTGTGGGCCGCGGCGATCCTCGCTGCCGCCGTGCTCAAGACACCCATGTTCTTTTCCCTCATCCTGCTTCCGCTGCTGGCCACGCTGTCGCTGCTGACGGCCAGCCGGGATGCATGCCTAAACCGGAGTGACATCTCGTGATCGAAGTCAGGGACCTGCACAAGGCCTTCGGCGCGGTGAAAGCCGTCGACGGCGTCAGTTTCACCGCTCGCGATGGCGAGATCACCGGCCTGCTCGGCCCCAACGGCGCCGGCAAGACCACCACGCTGCGCATGCTGTACACCTTGATGGCGCCGGATCGCGGCCAGGTGCTGGTGGATGGCATCGATGCGGCGGTCGATCCGCTGCGCGTGCGGCGCGAGCTCGGCGTGCTGCCGGATGCGCGCGGTCTCTACAAGCGGCTCACCGCACGCGAGAACATCGAGTACTTCGGCCGCCTGCATGGCCTGCCGGAAGACCTGCTGGCCAGCCGGCGCGACAGCCTGATCAAGGCACTGGAGATGGGCGACATCGCCGATCGTCGCACCGAGGGTTTCTCGCAGGGCCAACGGGTGAAGACCGCGATCGCCCGCGCACTGGTGCATGACCCGCGCAACGTGATCCTCGACGAGCCGACCAACGGGCTCGACGTGATGGCCACGCGCGCATTGCGCCAGTTCATGACCGGGCTGAAGGCGGAAGGCCGTTGCGTGCTGTTTTCCAGCCACATCATGCAGGAGGTGGCTGCGCTGTGCGACCGCATCGTGGTGATCGCGCACGGCCGCGTGGTCGCCGACGAATCGCCGGACGCGCTGCGTGCGCAGACCGGCGAGAACAACCTGGAGGATGCGTTCGTGAAGATCATTGGCAGCGACGAGGGCCTGGCCGCATGAATACCGTCCCCACGAAACTGCGAAGCGGCGGCGCCTTCCTCACCGTGTTCCTGAAGGAGGTGAAGGAAAACCTGCGCGACCGGCGCACCCTGATGAGCGCGTTCCTCACCGGCCCGTTGCTGGGGCCGCTGATCTTCGTGATGCTGATCAACGTCACCCTCAACCGCGAACTGGACAAGGCGGAGAAGTCGCTGCCGGTGCCGGTCATCGGCGCCGAGTACGCACCGAACCTGGTCGACGCACTGAAGGCCGGCGGCGTGGTGCCGGGTCCGGCGGTGGCCGATCCGGAGCGGGCCGTGCGCAAGCAGGATGCCGACGTGGTGCTGCGCATCGCTCCGGATTACGGCAAGGCCTGGCGCAAGGGCGAGCCGGTGCAGGTGGAGCTGTTCTACGACTCGTCGCAACGCGATGCGAATACCTCGGTAGAGCGGGTGAGCCGGCTGGTCGAAAGCTATGGCCGCCAGCAGGGCGCGCTGCGTCTGGTCGCACGCGGGATGTCGCCGACCACGGCGTGGCCGCTGCAGGTCGCACGTCGCGACCAGGCCACGCCGCAGTCGCGCGCGGTGCTGATGTTCGCGATGCTGCCGTACTTCTTCGTGATCACCGTGTTCATGGGTGGCATGTACCTGGCGATCGACCTCACCGCCGGCGAGCGCGAGCGGCAGTCACTGGAGCCGCTGTTCGCCAACCCGGTGGCGCGCTGGAAGATCCTGTGCGGCAAGCTGGCGGCGATCTGCGCGTTCTCCAGCGCCAGCCTGCTGATCACCCTGCTGGCATTCGCGGTGGTGGGGCAGTTCATCCCCGCCGAGAAGATCGGCATGGAGCTGGACCTGGGCGTGCATTTCGCGGCCAACGTGCTGCTGCTGATGCTGCCGCTGGTGCTGCTGCTGTCCGCGCTGCAGTCGATGGTGGCGGCGTTCGCCAAGAGTTACCGCGAGGCGCAGACGTATATTTCGCTGCTGATGCTGGTGCCGCTGATTCCCAGTGCGTTGCTGTCGTTCATGCCGATCAAGGCGCAGGCATGGATGTATGCGATCCCGCTGCTGGGCCAGAACCTCGGCATCATGCAGTTGCTGCGCGGCGACGGTGTCAGCACGGAGCAGATCGGGCTGTGCCTGCTGGGCAGCATGGCGGCGGCGCTGGTCGCGCTGCTGGCCACCGTCCAGATGTATCGCTCCGAACGGTTGGCGATTTCGGCCTGAGCCAGGCCACATCGCAGTGAAATGAAAGGGAGGTGCCTGTGGCACCTCCCTTTGCCGTTCGGGCGCGGGGGTTGCCTGCGGGTTCTGGTGCCGCTGACAGTGGCGTCAGTCGAACCGCAGTGCCGCGGTGAGATCGCCGGGCGGTGGTCCGCCAGCGGCGATCATCGCATCGTCGCGCCGTTGCAGGCCGGGCAGTTTCTTCAGGCCGAAGCGGCGGGTGATGAAGCGCAGGATCGAGCCGGTGTCGTAGATGGTGTGGTCGACGAAACCCTTCTTCGCATGCGGCGACACGACCAGCGCGGGAATGCGCGAGCCCGGTCCCCAGCGGTCGCCTTTCGGTGGCGCCACGTGGTCCCACCAGCCGCCGTTCTCGTCCACCGTGATCACCACCAGCATGTGCGGCCACTGCGGGCTTTTCTGCAGCGCGTCGACGATGCGTGCGAGGTGGCGGTCGCCGGCGTCCACGCTGGAATAGCCGGCATGCATGTTGAGGTCGCCCTGCGGCTTGTAGAACGACACCGGCGGCAGCGCGCCGGCCTCGATCGCGGCGATGAAGTGGTTGCTGGCGGCGCTCTCGCCGACGCCGGCATCGCGCAGATGCCGCTGTCGTGCGGGTGTGCCGGGTGCGAATCTCCGGAAATAATTGAACGGCTGATGATGGATCTGGAAATTCGGGGTTTCCGGAAACACGCGATGGTCGCCGTCGCCATGCCCGTCCAGCGCGAGCTGCCAGCCGCCGGCGTACCAGGCCCAGTCGATGCCGGCGTCCGACAGTGCGTCGCCGATGGTCTGGTGTACCTGCGGCGGCAACGTGGTCGGGTTGTCGGCATCGGCCAGTTGCGGATCGTGCTTGTCGTGGCTGAACGCCGGCGCATATGCCGGGCCCATCGTATTCACCGCCCAGAAATCGGGAGTGAGCGCATCGGGCGAGGCGAACTTGGCGCGGCCCTGCATGGCGCTGGCCGGCGAGTTGTCGGCCAGCCGGGGGCGCGTGCCGGTGGGGTCGTCGCCTTCCACCTGGGCCAGCTGGAATTTCCCCGGCCGCTGGTCCGCATCCGGATAGAACGGCGGCTGCGCGGCGATGAGGTACTGGTGGTTGAGGAACGAGCCGCCGAAGGCGCCCATGAAGAAGTTGTCGCACAAGGTGTACTGCTGCGCGAGCTGCCACAGCCGCAGGTTGCTGGCGCTGTCGGCGTAGTGGCCCATCACCATCGCGCCGGTATTGCCCCAGGCGACGAAGCCATCGTTCCTGCCGCCGTTGATCTGCAGCTGGTTTTCGTAGAAGCGGTGCACCAGGTCGCGGGTGACCACGCCATGCGGCAACGCCGCGCCGTCCGGCGTATGCAAGGCAAATGGCTGGTTGGGCAGGCCGCTGATCGCGTGTTCGTCGATCTGGTAATGCCGGCCATCGACCGTCTGCGCATGCGGCGCCAGGCCGCCCCAGATCGGCGGCAGGGTGGTCAACAGGCTGCCATCGCGATCGCGCTGGCGGTATTCGGGCGAGTCGAGAGCCTTCAGCGGCTGGGCCAGCCCCGGGAAGTGGGCGAACAGGTTGTTGAAGCTGCGGTTCTCGGCATACAGCACCACCACCTGCTGGATGTGCTGGCGCAGCAGGGCGTCGAGCGCATCGGGGGACAACTCGCTGGCGCCGGACGCTACTGCCCGGCCGGCGCCGGCCGGGCGACAGCTGCCTAGGGTCAACGCCGCACCGGCCAGCGCGATGCCACCGAGCAGGCGCCGACGTTCGGGATTGGACGGTGCCTCGTCAGCCGCCTTCGGCGGCTGCTCGGTGGGCTTGTGGGTCATCGGCTCGGTCGGTGATGGCGGGCGGACCATTTTAGGATTGCGGTGCCGTCTCGTCATAGAAGCGTGCCAGATCCGCCTTGACCTGCTTCAGCGCATCCACGTCGAAATAGATCATGTGCCCGGACGGGTAGAAGCCGAACTCGATGTTCTTGCGGATGGCCGGGTCGAGGCCAAGATGGCCGAGGTCGAACTCGGTGGCATAGAACGGCGTGGCGAGGTCGTAATAGCCGTTGGCCGAAAACACCTTCAGGTGCGGATTGCGGCGCATCGCGTCGGCCAGGTCGGTGCCGACGTACGGCGCCTGGGTGAATCCGTGGCCACCCTTGCGCTTCCAGTCCCAGCCACGGTTGATCACGCCGTAGTTGTTGGGCAGGTAGGCATGGTCGCCGGTGTACTTCAGCTCGCTCTCGGCATACTGGTTGAACGCGGCGAGATAGGCGCCGGTGGCGGCGTCGCTGGCGGCATCGCCGTCGGGCGTCTCGCCGGCGGCGTCCGGGTCGATGCCTTCGAAACGGCCGTCCAGACGTCCGACTGTGCGGCGCTGGTCGCGCAGCAGTTCCTTGCGGAAGCGGCTGGGATTGATGCGCAGGTTGGCCTGCTTGATATAGGTCGGCGACAGGCCGATGTACTGGCTCAACTGGTTGGCGATGCGGTCGGCCTCGGCCGGCTCGATCGCGTCGCCTTTGCCCAGCGCCAGCGTGTAGTCGGTATCGGCGAAATGGCGCACGCCGGCGAGGAAGCTGGCGATGTCGGCCGGCTTGTTCGGCACCTTGTTGTGGTACCAGGCGATCGCCGCCTCGGTCGGCAGGTTGACGATGTAGGCATGGTCGACGCCGGTGCTGGCCCACACGTTGAAGTCGAGGATCGAGGACATCAGCACGACGCCGTTGAACTCCATGCCCTGCTCCTGCAGCAGCTTCACCAGCACCGCCGAGCGGGTGGTGCCGTAGCTTTCGCCGAACAGGAATTTCGGCGAGTTCCAGCGATGGTTGTCGCCAACGTAGCGGGTGATGAATTTCGCGAACGCGTCGGCGTCCTGGTCCACGCCGTAGAAGTTCTTGCCTTCGGCGGCGCCGACCAGTTGCGAGTAGCCGGTGCCGGGCGCGTCGATGAAGACCAGGTCGGTCTTGTCGAGCAGGCTGTCGTCATTCGGCACCAGCTGGTACGGCGGCGGCGGGATCGGCTGGTCGCCGCGGTTGGCCACGCGCACCGGGCCGAACGAGCCCATGTGCAGCCACATGCTGGAGGAGCCGGGGCCGCCGTTGTACATGAAGGTCACCGGGCGCTTGCCCGGCTTGCCGTCGTCGACGGTGTAGGCGACATAGAACATGCTGACGGTCGGCTTGTCCTTGTCGTCCTTGATCAGCAGGGTGCCGGCGGTGGCCTTGTAGCTGATCGTGCGATTGCCGATGCGCACGCTGTGCTTGCTGGTAACGGCATGCTCGGGCGGAATCGGCAGCTCGTCCTTCTTGCTGTCCTTGTCGGCCTGCGCCGCCTTGGCCGCATCCTTCGGCGTCGTGTCGTCGGCATGGACGGGGCTGCCCAGGGTCAGCAGCAGGGCGAGGGCGAGCGGGGCGAATGGGGATTTGTGCATGATGGCGATTCCGTATCAGCGCTGCGGCGCGGCATGGTCGTAGAAGGGCGCGAGATCGGTCTTGAGCTGCTTCAGCGCGTCGGTGTTGAGATAGATCATGTGCCCCGAGGGGTAGTAGAGGAACTGCAGGTTGCCGCGCAGCGACGGGTCGAGGTTCATGTGCGCGAGGTCGTACTCGGTGATGAAGAACGGCGTGGCGAAGTCGTAATAGCCGTTGACCGAGAGCACCTTGAGGTTGGGGTTGGTGCGCATCGCGTGGGCGAGATCGCCGGCCACGTAGGCCAGTGGCAGGGGACGCCGCTCGTCGGCAGCTTTGTGCTTCCAGTCCCAGTTCTTGATGATCTCGTCGAACGTGGGTCGGTAGTCCAGCTCGGTGTGATAGTTGAGCTGCTTGTCGACGTAATCGTGGAATGCGCTGACGAATGCGCCGCTGATGCCGCTGTCGGAAGCGTCGTAGTCGGGTGTCTCGCCTGCGGCATCCGGATCGGTGCCGGTGAAGCGACTGTCGTAGCGGCCCAGGGTGAGGCGCTGGTCGCGCAGCAGCTCCTTGCGGAAGCGGCTGGGATCGACCCGCAGGTTGGCTTCCTTGACGTACTGCACCGACAGGCCGGTATAGGCGGCAAGCTGCTGCGCCACGGCATCGAGCTGGGCGTCCGGGAGATTCTGCCCCTGCGCCAGCGCGGCGGCATACGGACCCTGCGCCCAGGCGCGGACCTGCTCAAGGAAAGCCTTCAGATCGGCCGGCTTGTTCGGAATCTTGCCGTGATACCAGGCCGCGGCGGCATAGGTCGGCAGGTAGCCGACGTAGCTTTCGTCGTAACCCGGGATGCGGATGCCGTAGTTGAGTATCGACGACATCAGGATCACGCCGTTGAACGCCATGCCCTGGTCCTGCAATGCATCGACCAGCGCGGCGGAGCGGGTGGTGCCGTAGCTTTCGCCGTACAGGAATTTCGGCGAGTTCCAGCGCTGGTTGAGGCTCACATAGCGCTGGATCGCGCGCGAAAACGCGGAGATGTCCTGGTCCACGCCCCAGAAATCCTTGCCGGTGGCCTTGCCGAGCGGGCGCGAGTAACCGGCGCCGACCGCGTCGATGAAGACCAGGTCGGTCTTGTCGAGCAGGCTGTCGCTGTTCGGCACCAGATGGTATGGCGGCGGTGCGGTGGCCGCGGGACTGGCCGTCTCGATCCGTACCGGTGCGAACGAACCCATGTGCAGCCACATGCTGGAAGAACCCGGGCCGCCGTTGTACAGGAAGGTCACCGGTCGTTTCTCCGGTTTGCCGGTGTCGACCGTGTAGGCCACGTAGAACACGCTGGCCTGCGGCTGGTTCTTGTCGTCGCGGATGATCAGCGTGCCGGCGGTGGCGGTGTACTTGATCGTGCGGCCGCCGATGCTGACGCTGTGCTGCGTGCGCGTGGCGTTTTCGGTCGGCGGCGCCGGGTTCTCGTGATGGTCGGTTGCAGTCTTGGCATCCTTGCCGGCGGCGTGGTCTTCGGCATGAATGGCTGCCAGCGGCAGCAATGCCAGCGCGCTGCCCAGCAGCAGGGATTTCAGATGATGCATGCAACGCCCCTTGGTCATGTTTGGATCGAGCTAAATGCACCTTGGAGTATGCGTGCCGCGGTCGCGTCCCGACCGTGACAGAAGTAATAGGCGGAGGTCCGACCTTGGTCGGATCTCCGCATGCGCGATGCCTGTTTCGCGCGACGGTGCGTGCGCTGTCCCGCGTGGCACGGATCAGCGGGAGGTCGGTGCGGGATGCCGCCTCCAGCATGATCGGCGCGAGGCGGCCGGCAGCGTTGCTGGTATGGAGCGGTCGGGCTGGCCCGGCCTTGCCGGTATATGGGGATAATGTGGCCTCTCTTTCCGGCAGCCCGCCCGCCCATGATCGTTCGCCCGCATCTGCACTGGTTTCGCATGCTGCTCGCCTGGCGAGGCTCCGTCCTGCCGGAGCTGCTGCCGCGGCTGTTCCTGATCCTGTGCATTTCTTTGCTTGCGGTGGCGTGCCATGACCACATTTTTCCTGTCACGATCAGCCTGAGCACGGCGCCGTTTTCGCTCGTCGGCATCGCGCTGGCGGTGTTTCTCGGCTTTCGCAACAACGCCAGCTACGACCGTTACTGGGAGGCGCGCAAGCTGTGGGGGCAACTGCTGAACGAGACGCGTTCGCTGACGCGGCAGGCCCTCACCTTGCCCCACGGCGCGCTCGGCAGCGTCGACGCGCGTGAATTTGTCCGGGTGCTGGCCGCGCTGCCGCATGCGCTGCGGCATCAGTTGCGTGCGACGGATCCGCGCGACGATCTTGCGGCACGCCTGCCCGCGCCGCTGTTCGAGCGGGTGATGGCGTCGCGCCATCGTCCGGCGACGATCACGCTGTGGCTCGGCGAATGGGTGCAGCGGCACGCTCGCAAAGAGGCGCTCGATCCGTGGGCCGTGCTCGCTTTCGATCGCAATCTCAATGGGCTGTCGGACGTGATCGGCGGCTGCGAACGCATCGCCTCCACGCCGCTGCCGTTTGCGTATTCGGTGATGATCCACCGCACGGTGTATTTCTTCTGCGCGCTGCTGCCGTTCGGGCTGGTCGACAGCATCGGGGTCTTCACGCCGGTCTTCTCGATTTTCGTCGCCTATACGTTCATGGCGCACGAGGCGATTGCCGCCCAGATCGAGGATCCCTTCGGCACCGAGGACAACGACCTTGCACTGGGCGTGATGTCCTCGTTCATCGAGGACGCCGCGCACGATCTGCTGGGAGAGCCGGCGATCCCGGTACGTGCGCCGACCCGGCAGGATTTCATCCTCGACTGAGGCCTGCTCGGCTCAGTCGCGTGACAGCGCACGGGCGGCATCCCACATCGCGCGGGTCAGCGGGCGGTTGGTGTGCGGCGCCTGCAGCACGATCAGCGTGGTGGTGCTGATGCTGGCGTGGATCTTCAGCAGGCGGTCGAGCACGGCTTCCAGATGGCCGATCGACATCGCCACCACGCGCAGCAGGGCGGAATCCTCGCCGGCGAGGCGACGGCAATCGATCACCTCGGGGATGTCCGCCACGATCTTGCCGATGCGTGCGCAGATGCCACCGTCGCAGCGCAGGCGCACCATCGCGTCGATGCTGAAGCCCAGCCGCTTCGGCTCGATCACCGCGCGATAGCCGGCGATCACGCCGGCTTCCTCCAGCCGCTTCACGCGCTCGGCCACCGCCGGTGCGGACAGTCGCACCTTGCGGCCCAGCTCGGCGTAGCCGAGACGCGCATCCTGCTGCAGCGCCTCGAGCAGCTGCCAATCCTTGTTGTCCCATTCGGGTTTCGATTCAAAGGTCATATCGGGATATTCTGGATTCGTTCGACGGCGAAACATCGCATGTGCACGATGTTCCATCATTCCGGTGGCTAGCCGCCACCACTAGCATGCGCACATTCCCCTTTTCACCGGAATCCTTCCCCATGGATACCTCCGAGCGCCTGGACGGGCGCGCACTCGGCTACATCGGCATTGCCCTGCTGACCTGGTCGTCGGCGTATGCCGCGATCGCCTATGCACTGGCCTCGTTCACGCCGGGCGAGGTGGCGCTGGCCCGGCTGGCGATCGGTTCGTTGTGCTTTGCATTGTTGTTGCTGCTCAGGCGCGTCGCGCTGCCGGCGCGCCGGGATTGGCCGCAGCTGGCGCTGCTCGGCGTGATTGGGCTGACTGTGTACCACCTGTGCCTCAATTATGCGGAGACGCGCATCGCCAGCGGCACCGCGGCGATCCTGATCTCGCTGGTGCCGGCAGCCACGGCGGCGGTCTCGGCGGTATGGGTGCGCGAGCGCCTGTCCGCACGCACGCTGGCCGGGCTCGGCGTGGCCCTGGTCGGCGTGGTGATGGTGGTGCTGGCCAGCGGCAAGCAGGTGAAGTTCGAGCCGATGGCGGCACTGGTGCTGATCAGCGTGCTGGCCTCGGCGATCTACTTCGTGGGGCAGAAGCCGTTGTTCGCGCGCAACGGCATGGTCGGCGTCACCGCGTTCACCTTCTTCGCCGGCACGCTCGGTACGCTGCCGTTCGGCACCGGTTTGCCGCATGCGCTGGCCGGCGCGCCGTGGTCGCATATCGCCGCGTTGCTGTGGCTGGGCATTGCGCCCACCTTCATCGGCTACCTGGCATGGAACGCCGCCTTGCGCCGCGCAACTGCCTCGCAGGTGTCCAGTTTCATCTACTTCTCGCCGCCGATCGCGGTGCTGATCGGCTGGCTCTGGCTGGGCGAGCGGCCAGGTGCCTTGACCCTGGTCGGCGGCGCGATCACCGTGGGTGGCGTGGTGCTGGCGAATGCACGTCGACGGGCAGCACCAGTTGTGCCCGTGGCTTCCGATACCTGCGAACAGAACTAGTCCACAGCGGGAGGACAGCGCCATGTACGAATTGCATATCGCCAACAAGAATTACTCGTCGTGGTCGCTGCGGCCGTGGCTGCTGTTGAGCGAACTCGGTATTGCGTTCGAGGAGCGGCTGGAGTCATTCGCGCCCGGCACCGGGTCGAGCTGGCAGGCGTTCCGTGCGTTCTCGCCGACCGGCAAGGTGCCATGCCTGCACGACGGCGACACGGTGGTATGGGATTCACTGGCGATCGCCGAGTATCTGGCCGAGCGTCATCCGGGCGTGTGGCCGGCCGATCCGAAGGCGCGCGCGTGGGCCCGTTGCGCCGTCGCCGAGATGCATTCGGGTTTCGTCGCGTTACGCACGCACTGCGCGTTGAACTGCGGTTTGCGCATCCGTTTGCCGGACGATCTTCCTGCGGCGTTGCGCAGCGATATCGCGCGCATCGATGAGTTGTGGAGCGAGGGCCTGGCCCGCTTCGGCGGCCCGTTCCTGGCCGGCGACGCGTTCGGTGCGGTCGATGCGTTCTTCGCACCGGTGACGTTCCGCATGCAGACCTATGGCCTGACGCTGGGCGATGCGGCGACGGCCTATGCGCAACGCCTGCGCGAGCTGCCGGGCATGCGCCGCTGGTATGCCGAGGCATTGCAGGAGAGCTGGCGCGATCCGGACCACGAAGAAAGGGTGAAGCGCTTCGGCACCTTGCTGGCGGACTTGCGCGCTCCGGTACGCTGATGTCGTTTCAGGGCAACACTGCCAGCGGCGTACCCTTGCCGGCGCGCCGCACCTGCCAGCGTCCCAGTGCGACCAGCAGCAACGCGACCGCGATGAACGCCAGCAGCACCGCGCAGGCATCGACCAGCACGCGCAGGTAACCCAACTTGGTGACGTCGAGGAATGGATACGGATACCAGTGATCCACCGCGCCACGCGCCAGCACGTAGACGAAATAGGCGGCCGGATACAACTGCCAGTAAATCACCTGCGGCCAGCGCAGCGTCGCTTTCGGCACCGCCAGCCACCAGTGCAGCAGGAACAGCACCGGCATCAGCACATGCAGGGTGTTGTCGGTGACGATCTGCCAGCCGTGTGGCTGCCACAGCTGGCGCAACATCAGGTTGTAGATCGCCGCGACGATGACGATGCTCATCGCGATCGCGGTATGCACGTCGGCTCGAACGAAGAAGCGGCTGACCGCACCATGCGGGCCATATGCGGCTGCCGTCAGCGCCATCGCCACCAGCACATTCGTCAAGATGGTGAAGTAGCCGACATAGATCCACACCCCGGCCGGCGCACCTTGCCCGTTCGCGATCGTCAGCTGGACCGATAGCCACAATTGCAATGCAAGCGCGAGCCACCCCAGCAGGGCGACAGCAGCGACAAGCGGACTACGCGATGGCATCGGTGGCGGTGGCGACGGGTTCATGAGATGGGCTGCCTTGCATGATGGGCGCTGCAGGATCGTCGCTGCTCGGTGCCATCCGTGATTTTTCCGCCCGGACGCGGGCGAGGTGTGCAAACAGCCGTGTCAACAGCGGAATGCCCAGCAGCACGATGTTGTTCAACGCGGGAATGAACCACGCAAGTACCAGCGAGAGCCCGGCTGCCACGGGCAAGCCCCATGCTCGTCCCAGTGCGCTGGCGACATCCACGGACCCCAGTTCTGGCTGCAGGTACGCTGTCTGCAGTGCGCGACCGAACAGCCAGCGCTGGATCAATGCCACCAGCAGCAGCGTCGCTGCGTAGAACATTTCCGCCACGCGTGACAGCGGGTTCGCGCTCATCAATGCCGTGGCAAACGGCATGAATGCGATCACCATCAACTGCAGCATGTTTGGCACCATCACGCCGCGGCTGTAGCCGACCAGCATGCCGAATACCCGGTGATGCGCTGCCCATAGCGCGCCGATCACCAGGAAACTCAGGATGAACCCGAAAATGCTCGGGCGCAGAGCGGCGAGCTCGGCGAGAAATGTGCGGTCGTCGACCACGCCTAGATGCGGCACATGAATCTCGATCACCAGCAGCGTGATCGCGATGGCAAACACGGCGTCGGAAAAAAAGGTCAGACGTTCGAGTTGCGCGGCGTTGTTGCTCATCGGGTCACTTCCTGTTGCTCGACGTTGTTGCGTGAGTCGCTGGCGATGGATTGCGATTCAGAGCTTGTAGGCGCGGTGGATCGCCACCACGCCATTGGTCAGGTTGCGCACTTCCACGCGCCCGAAGCCGGCGCGTTCCATCATGCCTTTGAGGGTTTGCTGGTCTGGATGCTTGCGGATCGATTCGGCCAGGTACTGGTAGCTGTCGGCGTCGCCGGCGAACAGCTGGCCGAGCTTGGGCAGGATCTTGAACGAGTGGAAATCGTAGAGCTTGCTGAAAACGTCGCTCTGCACTTTCGAGAACTCCAGCACCAGCAGGCGGCCACCGGGCTTGAGCACGCGGCAGATGTCGGCCAGCGCCTGGTCCTTGTCGGTGACGTTGCGCAGGCCGAACGCCATGGTCACCGCATCGAACGAGTTGCCCGGGAACGGCAGCGCTTCGGCGTTGAGCTGAGCCCAGCGCAGGCCGCCGACCAGGCCGCGATCGGTCATGCGGTCGCGGCCGACACCGAGCATCGCGGCGTTGATGTCGCCGACGATCACTTCGCCCGCGTCGCCGACGACGGGCTTGAGCAGCGCGGCGATGTCGCCGGTGCCGCCGGCCAGGTCTAGCACGCGATCGCCGCGGCGCACGCCGCTGACCGCCACGAAGTGGCGCTTCCACAGCCGGTGCACGCCGAACGACATCAGGTCGTTCATCAGGTCGTAGCTGCGCGCGACCGAGGTGAATACCTGGCCGACCAGCTTCTGCTTGTCGCCGACCGGCACGTCGCGGAAGCCGAAATGGGTGGTTTTGGGCTGCTCGTTCATGGGTGCAATGCTACAGGATCGGGCCGGTTTGCTTGGAAATCCGGCATCCGGTGGGCTCGTCGCCCCGCCTGTGTCGGGGCGACGAGGGGCGCCATGGCTTACTCGGCGATCGGCTTGCCGGCTTCCTTGTAGATCACGCCGTCCTTCATCACGAAACTGACGTGCTGCATCGTGGTGATGTCGTCCAGCGGGTTGCCGGGTACCGCAATCACATCGGCCTGGCGACCGACCGCGATCTGCCCCAGCTGGTCCTGCTTGTGCAGCAGTTCGGCGGCATGGGTGGTGGCGGCCTGCAGGGCCGCCATCGGCGGGATGCCGGCCTGCACCATGTAGGCGAACTCCTTGGCGTTGTCGCCGTGCGGATAGACGCCGGCATCGGTACCGAAGGCGATCTTCACCCCGGCCCGATAGGCCTTGCCGGCGGTGGCCATGATGATCGGGCCGACCTGCTCCGCCTTGCGTGCGACCTGCGGCGGATACCAGCCTTCCTTTGCCTTCTCCATCACGAACTGGCCGGCGATGATGGTGGGCACATACCAGGTGCCGTGTTCCTTCATCAACTTCATGTCTTCGTCATTCATGAAGGTGCCGTGCTCGATCGAGTCGACGCCGCCGAGCACCGCGCGACGGATCGCCTCGGCCCCGTGCGCGTGCGCGGCCACGGTGAAGCCATAGTCGTGCGCGGCGGCGACGACGGCCCTGATCTCGTCCAATGTCATCTGCGCGTTGTCGACGCTGTTGCTTTCGTCGAGCACGCCGCCGGACGGCATGATCTTGATCAGGTCGGCGCCGTCCTTGTAGTGCTGGCGCACGGCCTTCCAGGCGTCTTCGGGCGAGTTGATGATGCCGTCCTTCGGATCCGGGTCGCCCTGCAGGTCCCAGCGGTAACCGTCGGTCGGGTCGGCATGGCCTCCGGTGGTGCCGACGAACTGGCCGGCACTGAAGATGCGCGGCCCGGGGATCAGGCCTGCATTGATCGCGTTGCGCAGCGCGATGGATTCGTTGTGCTCGTCGCCGACGTTGCGCACCGTGGTGAAGCCGGCCAGCAGGGTGCGCTTGGCGTAGACGGTGCCCTCGATCGCGTAGTCGGCGGGATTGAGGCGGAACTGGTCGCTGTAGGTGCTCTTGCTGAACTGCATGGTGAGATGGGTATGCGAATCGATCAGGCCGGGCATGCAGGTGGCGTCGGCGAGTTCGACCTGCTGGAAGCCGGCGCCGGCCTGACGCGCGGCATCCTCGTAGGGCTTGCCGTCCGCGTTGCCGCTGCGCAGCTCCTTGATGTGCCCGTCTTCCACGATCACGGTCGTGGCGCCCAGCAGCTTGCCGGCCACCGGATCGATCAGGCGGGCGCAATGCAGCACGCTGATGTCGTGATGGGCCGGCGCATCGGCAGCCATGGCGGCAACGGGTAGCGACAGCAGGATGGCCGTGCAGATCAATGCACGGCGTGCAGTCATGGGACGGGCAGTCATGGGCGTGGCTCCGGCGGGGTGAGCCGCCATCTTAGGCGCGCACCCCGACCAGCGTCATGTGACGTTTGGTACGGCGATACGCAAGCATCGCCGTGCCTGGTTACTCGCGAGGAGGTGTGATGGAGCCATCGTCTGCTGTCGCCGCATCGGCATGCGCATGCCGGTGGTGCTCGGCGTCGACATGTCGTTGATGCAGTTCCGCAGCGGAGGCGTCTTCGGCCGGCTGGACGATATCGTGCGAACCGGTGCCAGTGACGCCAGCCTCGTTCGCCGCCGCCTCCTTTTCGCCGCCGGGAGTGATCTTGAGGATCGAATGACGCACTTCGCGCGACAGGATCACCCTGGCGTCGCGCACCATGACTTCCAGTGCGCCGTCGTAGTCGAGCTTGCCGCCCTCGTCGGTCCACACCACGCGGCGTTCGCGCAACTTCTGGATGAAGCCGCGGAACAGCGCCTTGTCGAAGAACTCCGGCGCCGACAGTTCGTTGAGCAGGCTCAGTCGCTGCGCCGTCAGCGTGCAGGCGTTTTCCAGCTCGGCGCCGGTCATCGTGTGCGGGCCGTTCTTGGCCAACGCGGCGATGGTGATGTAATAGCGCTCGAACGCCTGGATCAGGCTGCGTGCGATCACCTTGAGCTGGAACGCGCTGTCGTCCTGGCCCGGTGCACGTTCCAGCACACGGCCGTCGCCGGTGGATTCGAGCAGGCCACGGCGCACGAAGAGGTCGATCGTCGCCTGCAGCTGCACGCCGAAGCCATCCTCGTCCCAGGGCAGGAACAGCTCGCCCTGGATGAACGGGTAGATGATCCGGCCCAGCCGCAGCACCGAGGCACGCGACATGCGCCGGTTGTTGAGGAAACAGCAGGCCACCCATGCGGCGGTCGCGGTGAGGTGCAGCACGTTGTTGCGGAAGTAGCTGAGCAGCACCGCCTGTTCGTCGTCGGTGACCAGCACGTCGCCGAGCGGATGCTGCACGCGGCGGATCCAGCCCATCTGTTCGCCGTAGGCGATGATCCCGGACGGGTTCATCGGGGTCAGCGTGACGCGATCGGAATACGGCAGTTCTTCCAGCAGGGTCTTGCTCAGTTCGAGCTGGGCGAGCAGGTCGCTTTCGGCCATCGCGTGCTTGGGCGTGGCGAGCAGGGCGAGCGCCAGCAGGTTGATCGGATTGACGTCGGCGGCGCGGTTGATGTTGACCTGGATCCGCTCGGCGAGCTGATCGACCACACCGTTGAGCCACTCCGGCTTCGCATCCGGGTCGGCACTGGTCGCGCGCCAGTCGGCGCTGGCGGCTTCCAGCAGCGGGGTCAGCTCGATCGGCTCGCCGAAGTTCAGTGCCACATGGCCATAACGCTGGCGCAGCACCTTCAACCCGCGCAGCAGGCCGAGCAGGGATTCCTTTTCCTTCGGCTTGCCGCTGAGTTCGCCGATGTAGCTCTTGCCCTCCATCAGCTTCTCGTAGCCGATGTATACCGGCTGGAACAGCACCGGCCGGCGCGGCGCGCGCAGGAAGGCGCGCACGGTCATCGACAGCAGGCCGCCGCGCGGCGCCAGCAGGCGACCGGTGCGCGAGCGGGTGCCCTCGGTGAAGTATTCGATCGGCACGCCGCGGTCGATCAGCTGCGCCATGTATTCCTTGAACACCACCGAGTACAGCGGATTGCCGGTGAAGCTGCGGCGCATGAAGAACGCGCCGCCGCGGCGCAGGATCGGCCCGATTCCCGGCAGGTTGAGGTTCACCCCGGCGGCGATATGCGGCACCACCACGCCGGAGACGTGCAGCTGGTAGCTCATCAGCAGGTAGTCGGCGTGGCTGCGATGGCTGGGCACGTAGACCACCTCGTAGCCGGGCGCCGCGGCGCGGGCCTTGTCGAAGTGGTGCATGGCGATGCCGTCGTACAGCTTGTTCCAGAAATTCGACAGCAGGAACGACACCGAACGCACCACCGGATGCGAGTAGTCGGCGGCGATTTCCATCATCAATTTGTGCGCCTTGCGCCAGGCCTTGGCGTGGCTGATCTTTTCCTTGGCGGCGCTGGCGGCGATCGCGGCGCGCACCGGTTCGGCATTCAGCACGGCATCGACCACGGTGCGCCGGTGCGACAGGTCCGGACCGATCACCGCGGCGCGGATGCGGTGGAAGTGGGTGCGCAGCACCCGTGCGAGCTTGCGCGTGAAGCGTTCCGGCGCGAGCTCGCCGGATTCGGCCAGCACGCTGCGCAGGGATACCGGTGCGGAGAAGTGCACCACGGTGTCGCGACCGTTCAGCAGCAAGGCCAGCAGCCGGCGGAAGCGGCCGACCATGACCCAGTTTTCCGAGAACAGCACGCGGAACCAGCCGCTGTCACGGCTGGGCGCACGGCCGACGTAGATCGATACCGGCACGATCTGGATGTCGCGATCCGGCATCCCTTCCAGCGAGCGCACCAGCTGGCGCAGCGGCTCGTTCGGCGCGCGCTTGCGGTTGCGGCCGAAGATCCAGCCATCGCGCCGGGCCAGCGCAAACACCGAGCGCCGGCGGCGGGTGCCGGCCAGCGCCTGCATCGGGCTGGGCAGGCCGGCTTCGCGGCAGGCGCGCTGCAGGATCAGCGCGTCGGAGAACCCGTCGCGCTCGATCACATAGCAGACCGGCACCCCGGCTTGCAGCAAGGCGGCCGGCTCGGCGGGGTCGCGGCGGATGCGCACCCACGGCTGCAACAGCTGCCCGGCCAGGTTGAACCACCAGGGCGCGCGCTGGCGGGGAGTGGAATCGGCGGTGTGGATATTCTGCATCCGTCTATTCTAACGGCTGCACTGTTTAGTCTTTCGTTGCCACGCTGCCGGCAGCGGCTGGCACGCCGGTGCTGCGGGCCGACGGTGGCTGCTCGCTCAATTGCTGGTGCGACTTGCGCACATTGTTGAGCATGTCCTCGCTGTACCAGCGGCCATCCTGCTGCACCAGGGTCGATTCGGTCGACAGCGGCTTGCCGAGCAGGGTGTAATCGATCTTCACCACGGCATGGCCGTTGCTGTTGGAGACCGGGGTGAACTTGACCGAATTCAGCGTGTCGTCCAGCGACAACCCATAGATCGCCAGCAGCTGCTTGGCGCCGTTGAAACCGGTCGAGTATTTCGCCATGGCGGTATCGAAATCCATCGTGCGCAGCTGATCCGGGTTTTTCAGATCCAGCTGGCGTGCCGTGGTCACCGCCACGCCGACCGCCTGCTTTGCCTTGGCCTGGTCGAACCACGGCGTCTGTTGCGCCCACGGTCCGAGCACGTCGAGCACGCTGGCGGTCTGCGCTTTCTGCGCTTCGGTGAGGCTCTTGTTCTGCGCGATGCCGTTTTTCACAAAGGCTTCGCCGACGCTGATCAGTACCGGCAACTGGTCCTTGTACTGCTGTTGCATCATGCTCAGTTTCGGCTGCAATTCGGCATACAGCTTGTTCTCGGCGTCGGGTCCGGTGAGCTCCTGCATGGTCTCGCTGAACTTGGCACGATCCTCGGCGGTGATCGGCTGCGGATCCTGTTCGTGGCGGCTCCAGTCGGCGCGCAGGTTGGCGTAGTCGGCCGGCGGCAAGGCGTGTTTCCACAGGCCGTTGAGGTCGCCGGCCTTGAGCAGGTCGATCGAACCTTGCAGGGCCGACTCCGGCGTGCTGCCACCCGGCTGCGAGGCGTCGTCCTTGCCGTGACAGGCACTCAGCAGCAGTGCGGCGAACAGCGGCAACAGAGCGTAGCGAAGGGTAGGCAGACGCATGGAAGATTCTCGCGGAAAGGGCAGGGGGCGGGAGCATGCCTGGGCGGCACGGAGAACGGGCAGGGTAAGTGGCTCGGCAGCATGGAACAAGGGTCGCGCCGCAGGATTTCACGACGAGCAGCCATGCCGCAAAAAAGAAAACCCCGCGGGCGCAGGGCCTCACGGGGAAATCCGGCAGAGCCGGAAGGGAAATGGCCTTGCCCGCAAAATGAGCTGGTCAGCAGGGTCGGCGGGTGAATATTACTTGTCCGTTAAAGCTAAGGCAATACTTTTGTTAGTTTCTTTAAATTATTGATTTATATCAATATTTACTTCACTGATAATGCAGCGCATCGATCTTCTGCTGGCGCCGCTGCTGCAGTGGGGCACTCCAGTCGTTGTTGAACAGCGCCGGCTCCCAGGCGCCATAAGTGGGATTCGGCAACACGAACCAGCGCGTGCCAACCCACGCCAGATAATCGGCGACAGCCTTGCGGCGGCCGGCGTCGTTATTGCCGAGCACGTCGACAAAGTCGCCAACCTGATCGCCGAACTGCATCAGCACCCGGTAATGCCGGGCGACCAGCTGGCGCCGGCAACCCTTTTCGGTGCCGGCCTGCTCGCAACCGTCGACCACGGTGCCGAGGCCGAGAAAGGCGTCCGGTCCGTTCACCGGAAACCCTGCTTTGCGCAGGTTGGCCACGGTGGCCTCATCCAGATCCTTAGCACGGTTGGAGATATAGATCACGGCGACGCCATGCCTGGCGGCGAACTGGGTGAACTCGACCGCACCGGGCAGGGCGCGCGCACGTTCCTCCTTGCACCAGGCCGCCCAGTCGGCCTCGTTGAACTCGCCGCCGCTTTTCACCAGGCGTGCCTGGTACGGCGAGTTGTCCAGCACGGTTTCGTCGATGTCGAGAATGACGGCGGGCTTGAGGCCCTTCAGCGGCGTCGTCCGATCCGCCTTGCCCAAGGCATCCCATTGCTTGTCATGCAGGGCGGTGAGCAGGCGCGACTGGGCGTCGCGGTAAGTCTGCAGATAGATCAGGTCATGCTCGATGGCCGTCTGGCTCCAGGCCACCGCATTCAGATTGTCGTTGGCAGCGACATGCGTGACGACGCTCGACGTGGCTGACGGGGCCGACGGTGCGGATGCCGTGGCGACGGGATGCGATGGCGCCGTGGCGCAACCGGCAAGCAGGCCGAACATGGCCAGGGTCAGCGGTAAACGAACAGACATGGGGAGTCCTTGATGGTGAAGATCTTACGATGGGCGGAGTTTACGACAGGCACATGTCAGGACTGTCCGTGCGGGGTTGGCAGGCATTGCGGGCTGCTGACAGACTGGCCATCCCGACATCCTCACGGTTGCGACCCGCATGAACTTTCCTTCGCCTGCATCGCGCGAGCCTTCGGCGGCCATCCGTTACGCCAGCTGCCTGCTGGCGGCCGGGGCGTTGCTGTCGGTGCTCGGGCTGCACCTGCTGTCGGCCCTGCTGGCCGGCCTGCTGGTGTACGAACTGGTGCAGGCGGTGACGCCGCTGCTGGGCAAGCGCATCTCCGGCGACCGCGCACGGATGCTCGTGGTGGCGGCGCTGGGCGCGATCGTGGTGGGTCTGCTGATCCTGTTGATCCTCGGCGCGATCAGCTTCTTCCGCAATGAAATCGGCAACCCCGAGCTGCTCTGGCAGCAGCAATTGATGCCGCTGGTGGAAAAGGCCCGCCAGCAATTGCCCGCGATGCTGGTCGATAACCTGCCCGATAGTGTCGAAGATCTGCGCGTGGGCGCCGTGGAGCTGGCCCGCAAGCATGCGACGACCCTGCAGCTGGCAGGCAAGGGGGCGGTGCGGGTGTTCGCGCATATCCTCATCGGGCTGGTACTGGGCGCGATCATTGCGCTCAGCCGCGCCCGTCCTGCGCACCAGGTCGGTCCGCTGGCCGCCGCGCTGGGACTGCGCTGCCAGCGCCTGGCCGAGGCGTTCCACAATATCGTGTTCGCGCAGATCAAGATCTCGCTGATCAACACCCTTTGCACAGCGATCTTCCTGTTGGGCGTGCTGCCGTTGCTGGGCATCCATGTGCCACTCGCCAAGACCCTGGTGGTGTTGACCTTTGTCGTCGGCCTGCTGCCGGTCGTCGGCAACCTGCTGTCCAACACGGCGATCACGATCGCGGCGCTGTCGGTGTCGCTCGGTGTCGGCGTCGCCGCGCTCGGCTTCCTGGTGGTGATCCATAAGCTGGAGTATTTCCTGAATGCCCGCATCGTCGGCACCCAGATCCGCGCCCGCGCGTGGGAACTGCTGGTCGCGATGCTGCTGCTGGAGGCCGCCTTCGGCCTGCCGGGCGTGATCGCCGCGCCGATCTACTACGCCTATCTCAAGAGCGAACTGGAAGCGGAAAAGCTGATCTGAGCGCCGCTTGACCTGGGAATTTCCTCACGTCGCGCGGGGCAGCGCGTGGCGATATCTTGCGCATGTGTGAAGAAATTGTTGCAAGTTCTTTCGCGTACATGTTAGAAATTGGCTGGTCATGAGTCGACCAAGCCGGCACGGAGTTGCTGGTTTTCGCATCCCGGATGCCGACTTGTGCCACTGTAGGTTCGCTAATTGGCGGGCATTGCCCTGCTTTTGAAGATTTTGCAGGAAGTTCGAGAAAAGCGGCCGGCACGAAAGATCGCAAAGGACGTTGAGGCTTCCCCGGGTTCATCAGGGGTTTGCTGCCAGGCAAGTTGAAGTTACTAACTTTTTGCGTCGCAAAAAAACGAGGCGCATGGCTGGCTGAAATCATAATTCGCAATATCTTGCGCATCATGCGAGTTGGTCTCACTAAAAGTTCTCCGTTCGTCACGCCCTGCGGGGAAGGGTTCGGGGGTTGTTGTTAAACACAGTTTGGGGAGTTTTTGATGAATTTGCTCGATAACAAACTTACGTCTGCCGTGCGTATTGCACTTGCAGTCGGAACCCTGATGACGGCCGGCTCGGTGTTCGCCCAGGACACCAGTAATGACAAGGCCGCCCCGGAGAAGGCGAAGAAGCTGGAAACCATCACGGTTACCGGTTCGCGCATTCGCAGTGTCGACGTGGAAACCGCACAGCCGGTGTTCACCATGACCCAGGCCGACATCCAGAAGACCGGCTTGGTCAATGTCGGCGACATCCTGCAGAACCTCACGAGCGCGGGTACCCCAACGTTCAGCAAGGCCGCCGTACTGGTCTCCAACTCCGAAGAGGGCGGCCAGTACATCAACCTGCGCAACCTCGGTGAAAACCGTACGCTGGTGCTGGTGAACGGCAAGCGCTGGGCGAGCAGCCTGGCTGGCTATACCGACTTGTCGACGGTGCCGTCTGCATTGATCGAGCGGATCGACATCCTGAAGGATGGCGCTTCGGCGGTATACGGTTCCGACGCCATTGCCGGCGTGGTCAACATCATCCTGAAGGATCACTACGAAGGCGCCGAGGCTTCGGGTTACTACGGTGAGAACGAAAAGGGTGACGGCGCCCAGCAGGCTTACTCGCTGACCATGGGCACGTCGAGCGACAAGTCGTCCATGATGTTCGGTGCCAACTACACCAAGAGCGACGTGATCTGGTCGAAGAGCCGTGCGATAACCGGTTACACCTATGGCCCCAACCATGCCGAAGACGGTCTCAGCGGCACCGGTCCGTGGGGCCGTTTCCGTTACGTCTCGCCGACCGGTGGTCCGACCGGTAACACCTACACCCGCAATCACACCGGTACCTGGGATGGCGTCGGCGTGGCGCAAGGTCCCTCGAACCAGCTGTCGAGCTATCACCCTGGCGTGACTGAAGATGATTACTTCAATCCGACCCAGCAGATGATGTACCAGCCGCCGAACGAGCTGAAGTCGATCTTCACGGCGGGTCGTTACGACATCAGCGAGTACGTCACCTTCAAGACGAATGCGATGTATGCCGAGCGCGACAACAGTCGCCAGGTCGCCGGTTACCCGCTGAACAGCCTCAGCCAGCCGACCCACCCGGTCTATGTCAGCGGCCAGAGCTACTACAACCCCCAGCCGGGCCAGGATCTGTTCTTCTATCGCCGCATCATCGAGCTGCCGCGCGTCAGCGACAGCAACGTGAAGTCGTACCACTTCGACGGCATGTTCGAAGGTGCATTCAATGTCGGCGAGCATGCCTGGAACTGGGACGTCGGCTTCGACTACAACAAGTACAACGTGGTGGAAACCAATACCGGCAACATCAACCTGCTCAACCTCACGAAGGCGCTTGGTCCGTCCTTCCTGAACTCCGATGGTGTGGTGCAGTGCGGTACGGCGGCCAATCCGATCTCGCTCGGCCAGTGCGTGCCGTTCGACATCCTCGGCGGCCCGAGTAACTCGACGGCGGCGGCGCTGAAGTACATCGGCACTTTGGGCCAGGGCACCCAGCAGAGCCTGACGAAGGACTATACCGCGAACATCACCGGTGGCTTGGTCGACCTGTGGGCTGGCGAGCTTGGCTTTGCGGCGGGTTACGAGCATCGCCAGATCTCCGGCTACGATCGCCCGGATCAGCTGTCCTCCTCTGGCTGGAGCACGGACTTGGCTGGCGGCGGCACCAATGCCAAGTACAAAACGGACGAGTTCTACGTTGAGTTGAACGTGCCGCTGCTGAAGGATCTGCCCGGCGCGAAGGAACTGTCGCTCGACCTTGCCAGCCGCTATTCGGACTACAGCAATTTCGGCAGCACGGTAAACAACAAGTACAGCCTGGTCTGGAAACCGATCGACGACCTGCTGGTGCGCGGCACCATCGCCAAGGGCTTCCGCGCGCCGACGCTGGACGACACCTTCGGTGGCGGCTCGCAGACGTTCGACCAGTACACCGATCCCTGCGATACACGCTTCGGTGCAGCGGCGACCAATCCGGCCGTGGCGGCGAGCTGCGCGGCGGCCGGCGTTCCGGCTAACTTCCGTCAGCTGGCCTCGACCGGCCTTCCGATCACGGCACCGAACACGCAGAGCACCAGCCCGTTCAATGCTGGCGTGGGTAACAGCAGCCTGCGGCCGGAATACAGCACTACCCGTACTGCCGGTCTGGTGTACAGCCCGCAGTGGGTTGCCGGGCTGGACGTGAGTGTGGACTGGTACAACATCATCGTCAGGAACGAGATCACGGGCCTCAGCGCCAACTACATCCTGGGCCAGTGCTATGTGCAGGATGTTGCTTCGTTCTGCAATGACTTCAGCCGTGATCCGGTGACGAATCAGGTGATCAACCTGAATCGCGGCAACGCGAACCTGGGCATGCTGCAGACCTCGGGCTACGATTTCGGCGCGCATTACCGTTTGCCGGAATTCGGCTTCGGCAAGTTCAGCGTCAACCTGGATTCCAACTACCTGAAGGCCTACAACACGCAGAGCACGGGCGGTGCCGAAGTGCTGGGCTATGCGGGTCAGTTCGGTCTGCCGCGCTGGCGCATCAACCTCGGGTTTGACTGGGCGATGGGTAACTGGGGTGCGACGTGGGGCATGCGTTACTACGGTGCCTACCGCGACGTGTGCTGGGATACCGACGTCGAGTGTAACCAGCCGAACTACGAGGGCAAGAGCTGGGGTGACGTTGGCGCGAACCGCAAGGGCGCGATGGTGTTCAACGATCTGCAGGTGCGTTACAGCCTGCCGTGGAACGGCAAGCTCTCGGTGGGCGTCAAGAACATCTTCGACAAGGCGCCGCGGACGGTCTATTCCGCGTACCTCGATGGTGCCAACAGCGCGTCCTCGGTGGATCCGCTGATGGATCTGGATCGTTACATCTACGTCCAGTACACCCAGAAGTTCTAAGCCACACCAGTTGTTGATGTCATTGACCGGGGTTCCGCAAGGAACCCCGGTTTTTTGGTTTGGTGCGGGCTTGTTCGTATGCGCCGCATTGCCGGGTTATGAGGCGGCGTTTCAGGCATGCGCCCTTATCGCAGGGTTCCGCGCCCTGCTCTTAAGGTCTTATAGGGGATCTTGCCGATAGGGCAGTGAGTCGAGGAGCAAATGCCGGCAAATTCGCATTAAATTGCGATTAAGTTAAGTACTTGCGCTTCGAGTGCCAAGATACTGCGATATGTAAAAATATTATTGCGCGCCCTTCAGGGGGCATGTTAAACGTGACGGGTCATGAATCGGCCGGCCAGCAGGGAGAGATGCTGGGCCAAGCGTCTCGCATGCCGTTTCGTGCCATATGCCAAGCGTTGCCAATTGACCGGCAAGTGCATCTTGTTGCCGAAAACTCTGAGGGGAGTTCTGAAGAAATGATCAAGTCGAAAATTGCAGTAGCCATCGTGGCCGCCTTGGCGCTTGGCTACAACTCTGCCCATGCGCAGTCGACGCAGACAGATGCATCGCAGCAGAACGCAGACCAAGCACCGAGTACCGCCAAGGCAAAGAAACTTGAAGCGGTTACGGTGACTGGTTCGCTGATTCCGCAGACACAGATCGAGACAGCCACGCCGGTCATCACGATCACGGCAGACGATATGAAAGCCCGTGGTTTCGCTACCGTGGCTGAAGCATTGCAACAGGCATCGTTTGCCACAGGCGCCGTGCAAGGCGCGCAGGACACCAATTCGTTCACGCCCACTGCTCAGACATTGAGCATGTTCGGCTTGCCGGTTGGATTCACCAAATACCTGATCGACGGCCGGCCGATGGGCAATTTCCCCGGCTTGTACAATGGCAGCGATACGTTCAACAGCATCAGCGGCATACCGATGGATATGGTCGATCACATCGACATCCTGCCGGGTGGCCAGTCTTCACTTTACGGCTCGGACGCGATCGCCGGCGTGATCAACATCGTGCTGAAAAAGCATATCGACGCGCCGACGATCGATGTGCGCTATGGCTGGGATTCGGATGGCGGCGGTGCAGATCGCCGTATCAGTCTCGCCGACAGTTTCAGCGCCGGGAATTTCAACTCGTTGGTTGGCGTGCAGTTCGAAAGCACGCAGCCGGTCTGGCGGCGCGATCGCGCCATCACCAGTCAGTACTACACCGAGGGCGCCTCGCCGCCAGTAGCGTCACGAGATGCGCTTGCGCTGTCGGTCTACAGTGCCAACGGCGCTCCTACCGGATACCAGCAGCTGGATCCGAACGACTGCAAGGACATCAGCCAGCTTTGGTGGGGAACCGAGGGTCTGCAGACCCGCCCGGGTCATGGCCAGTATTGCGGTTCGTTCTATACGCCGGGTGCGGGCACGCTTTCCCCCGACAACAAGACCGCGAACATCTATACGCACAATACGTTCGACGTCAACGACAACCTGCAACTGTACGGTGACCTGCTCTACAACTATCAGGAATCGAAGTACACCAATGGTGCCAGCACCACGTGGTGGGGCACCTCGGTCAACGAGGGGCCGTACTTCTGGGATCCGACTTACAACAATGGCTCACTGATGCTGCTGCAGCGCTCGTTCGCTCCGGAAGAGGTCGGCGGCTACTCGCATATCATGAACAAGGAGATCGAAAACTCGTACATGCTGACGTTCGGTGGTCACGGAACGTTCGGTCAGTCGAACTGGGACTACGATCTCGGATTCACCCATTCCGACGACAAGTTGCTCGATCACGATTTCCAGCGTCTGGCCGGCCCGATGGAGCAGTATTTCCAGGACCATGTGCTGGGCAAGATGAAGGGCACATATGCCGGGTATCCGGAATACACGCCGAATTACGCTGCGCTGTACCAGCCGATTCCCGTGTCGGCTTTCGACAGCTTCACCGGTTACTCCGACAGCAGGGCGAAGACCTGGGACAACCTGGTGCGTGGTCAGTTGACGAATGCATCGCTGTTCTCCCTGCCTGGCGGTGAAGCCGGTGTTGCGGCGGTACTGGAAGGCGGAAACGAGGGCTGGAATTCCTCGCCAGACCCGCGATTGCTCGAGACGATCACGCTACCCAACGGCAATCAGGGCGACTATTTCTGGGGTACCAGCGCTACGCCGGGCGCCGGCCATCGGTCGCGCTATGCGGCGACGACGGAATTCAAGTTTCCGCTGCTGCAACAGCTGACCCTCGATGCGTCCGGCCGTTTCGACAATTACTCGATCGATGGGAACAACGTGCATCACGGCACGTATAACCTCGGCCTTGAGTACCGTCCGTTCGATAGCTTGCTGTTGCGCGGCCGCTATGGCACGGCCTTCAAGGTTCCCACCTTGTCCGATACAAACCAGGGCCCAAGCAGCTTTTACAGCTCGGTCACGGATTACCTGAACTGCGGTCGCTTGGGATATTCCGGCACGACGGTAGGTAACTGCCCGTATGGCCCTTACGGTGATGGCGCTGTCGAGTACAAGGGCGAAACATATGGCGTTCCCACCCTCAAGCCGGTTACTGCGAAGGTATGGAGTTACGGCATCGTCTGGGCACCCATCGAACGGATGTCCGTCACTGTCGATTACCTGCACTGGAACATCAACAATGAGGTGACACCGCAAAGCGCGGATCAGCTCTCCAGGTATGAATACCTGTGCGATATCGCGGCACCCGGGTTTGATCCGAGTTCGCCCACCTGTGTGAATGCATTCAGCCAGATCATCCGCGGCCCCGGTTCGGGCGGCCTGCTTGGTCCGATCGAGGAGATCATCCAGCCCAAGATCAACACCGCCAATGAGCTGGTCAATGCCGTCAGCGCGAGCTTCAGCTATCTGGAGGATATCGGCAGCTTCGGCAAGCTGACCTATAGCCTTTCCTACTCCGATGAACTCAAGCACACGACCCAGGCCTACGTCGGCGACGCGCATATCGATGTGTTGCGCAACCCGGCTTACAGCACCGACTTCAAGTCCAAGGCGAACGCCTCGCTGACCTGGTCCAAGAGCAAGTGGAGTACCACGTTCTTTGTCAACCGGTTTGGTCGTACGCCAAACTATGCGGCACAGTCGGACAACAGCTATGCCAATCCCGGCGATGGCAAGCTGCCGGCATGGATCCTGTGGAACGCGAGCGTGACCTACAATCCGATCAAGGCTCTTGGGCTGTCGTTGCTGGTGAACAACGTATTCAACAAGATGCCGCCGGCGGATCACACCATGCCGGGTACCACATATATCCCGTACAACCAGGACAACTACAACCCCTACGGCCGCACGATCTACCTGGAAGCCAACTACAAGTTCGGCAACGGCGACAAGTAAGAGCCAGCTTCGCGTTGAACAAAACGGCCCCGTTTCGGGGCCGTTTTGTCATGCGGGAATTGGACTTTGACCTGTCGTCGTGGTGTCGATGCGCAATTTGCACGATACCCGTGAATAGTCGGGTCGCTGCTTGGTTTCAGGTCGCGATGTGAATGCCTGCGCTGGATAGCAGCTCTAGCAGTTCACGCAATTGCGGTTCGTATTTCTTCCAACGCTGGAGGGCGCTCCGATAGACGGGGGTACGCACTTGCACGGCGCTGGCGGTATTGACCGGTGCAGGATTGTCCTCGAAATGCAGGCAGGCGTCGTCCCAGTTCAAGCCACAGAACTCCAGTAATCGTCGTGAGCTGGCCTCCTGCTCGTCCACTAGGGTCTCGTAGTTCACTTCGAGGATGCGGCCGGGAAATGCACGTTGCCAATGCGCCATCAGGCGGTCGAACAGCACGTAATATCTGCCGATATCGAGCAGGTCGAACGAATAACCGTAATATGGAGCGGTTGGCGAGAAAGACTGTCGAAAGTTGCTGAGGCAGGTATCCACTGGATCGCGTCGCAAACAGATGATTCTGGCATGAGGCAGTGCCTGGGCAATGAAGCCGGCATAGAGAAAGTTGTGCGGCAACTTGTCGATGAAGCGAGGTTTGTGTCCCGTGCCGGGTCGTGTGCTGGAGAGGTAGGTTTCTCCGAGCTGCGTCCAGTCAATCTGGCCCGCACGTGCGATGGTTTCAGGATCAAGCAGCATGGCTGACTCGCTGCGTGTGACATAACCGAAGGCCATGCCGAAGTTCTGCAGTTCCCCGGCTGACTGCACGTCGGGGTGACTGGAAATGATGCGTTCCAGCAGAGTGGTGCCGGTGCGTGGCATGCCGATGACGAAGATGGGCTCCTCGTTCAGGCACCCTGATGTTGTGGCCTGAGGCCCGGGTGCAACCGTTTCCAAGGCCTTGAACAGCCGTTCGTCCGATTCGATGGTGTAGCCGTTGCTCTGCCTACCGGCTGCTTTGCCCTGGACAAGGTGTTCGAATGCCTCGGGATAATTCCCGATGTCCTCGAATTCCTTGGCAAGGGCCATATTCAGATGAAGCCTGGCATCAGCATCGCCGTTATGCCGAGCGAGCAACATCTGCAGACGTTCAAGATGATTGTCCGTCACGGTCTGGCGGCGCAGCTGCGCCAGCGTCTGGTGCGATCGCCAGTAAAGTGGGTCAAGCCGGATGCAAGCTTCCAGTTCCTGCTCGGCGTCATCCAGGGCACCGATCGCAATCAATGCTGTCGCTAGGTTGAACCGGTAGGGCGCATAGTCAGGCATGAGCGCCACGGCACGACGAAGAATCGTAGACGATTGTTCGTGCTGGTGAGTGGCTGCGTAGACGACACCGAGGGCATTGAGGGTGGCAGGATCGTTGGGCGACAACGCCAGCGCACGATCGGCGGCAAGCCGGGCTTCCCGCGTCAGTCGCAGTAGAGCGAGCGCCTTGGCATATTGCGTGGCGAAATCGGCACGTTGTGGCTCGAGATAGGTCGCCTTGCGCAATAAGCTCAGTGCCTGCGACATCTCTTCGAGTTCAAGATGGGCGACCCCCGCGATATAGCAGACGAAGGGCTGATTCGGCGTGTGCGGCAGCAATTTTTCTGCAAGTTGCAGCGCCAGCGGCCAGTTGCCCGTGTTGAATGCGGCAATCAGTTGGGCAAAGGTTTCAGCCGAATTTGCCATGAACTTCCAGATCGTGATGAATGGAGGTGGTCGACGCCGCTGCGGCAAGACAGTCGAGGGTTATCGAGCATGCACCGGCTGCATGAATACCTTCTCAGGCTATCGTGACACCGGCCCCGATCAGAAGAGCCCGCAGTTCGCTCAATTGCGACTCGTATTTTTTCCAGCGACGGATACCTGAAGGATCGAACCGAGAGCGTACTTGCATGGCGCTGAAAGTGGCGACAGGCGCAGGGTTGCTCTCGGGGTGCAAGCATGCGTCATGCCAGGGCAGTCCGCAAAAATCCAGCAACTGCCTGATCTGTGGCTCAGGTGAGTCCACCAGATCTTCGTAGCCTACTTCCAGTATCCGATCCGGAAATATGCGTCGCCAGTGCGCCATCAGGCGATCGAACAGGATGTAGTACCTGCCCGTATCGAGCAGGTCACAGGAATAATCGAAGTGGAGCGATGTTCGGGAAAAAAGCTGGCGAAAATTGCCCAGGCAGGTGTCCATCGGATTACGTCGGACGCAGATGATTCTGGCGTTGGGCAGTGCCTGAGCGATATAGCCGACGTGCAGGAAGTTATGCGGAAGTTTGTCGATGAAGTAGGGCTTGCCTGCCGTGAGGAAGCGAGTGCTGGCCAGATAGATGGAGCCAAGCCGTTTCCAGTCGATATGGCGCGTACGCCGGGTTATGTCCGGGTCGAACAGGAACGAACCTCGGCTCCCGGTCGCGTGCTGAAGAGCCATCCCGAAATTTTGCAGCTCTCCGGCGGCATGGACGTCGGGATGGTTGGAGAGGATGCGCTCGACCAACGTAGTGCCCGAACGTGGCATGCCCAGGACAAATATGGGGCCACCATCGATGGGTCCGCCCAAGGGCACGACGGCTTGCGGTGCCGGAAATGCATGCATCAATGCTTTGAATAGAGTTTCGTCGCGTTGTATCGAATATGGACGCTGGACATGCTCCGCGGACTTGCCACGCGCCAGGTGATCGAATGCCCTGGTGTAGTCGCCGAGATCCTCGTATTCCTTGGACAGTGCAAGGTTGAGGTAGGTGCATGCCGCAGTGTCGGCTTGATTCTGCGAGAGGAGTTCATGGAGCCGGTCCAGATGATGGCATGCAGGCGTCTGCCGGCGTAGTTGCGACAGGAGCAAGTGAGCGTGCCAGTACTTTGGATTCAGCCGGATGCAGGCTTCGAGCTCATTCTCGGCCGTGGCCAGGTCGCCATTGGATATCAGTGCGGTAGCCAGATTGAGCCGGTAACTGGCGTGTTCGGGTGCCAACGAGACGGCATCGCGGAACGCGCAAATGGCGCGCTCATTGGCGCCTGCCTGGGTATAGACGACGCCCAGGACATCGAGCGTCGCGGGATCGGTTGGTGACAAGGAAAGTGCACGATCAGCCGCCGCCGTTGCGGCTGTTGGCATCTGGTTGGCGGCCAGTGACTTGGCGTGCAAGGTAGCGAAATCGGCGCGTGCGGGATCGAGCTCCGTGGCGCGACGCAGATATGGCTCAGCCTGAGCGAACTGCTGCAGCTCCATGCAGGTTACGCCGGCCATGCCATAGACACCTGCATGTTGGGGTGCTGATGGCAGCAGCTGATTGGCCAGGTTCTGGGCCTCCTGCCATTGGCCATGCTGGAAGGCAGCCACAAGCCGTGTATATAGCTGTTCGGGGCTGGTCATGGGATCACCCGCTGCAACGGAGGCTTGTTCATGCGGGGAGGCACATGCAGATGATCCATGCATTCGTTGTGCGTGCGGCAGATGGTTGAAGTCTCTGCTGCAAGCGAATCCACGGCTTCGCCGCATGACATCACGGTCTGCAACGGAGTTGCCAGCGGATGGCTGGTGTTCGGCAAGATCATGCGGGAATGCGGATTCCGGAGCTGATCAGCAGCTCATGCAGTGGGTCGAGCTGCGCGCCATATTTCCTCCAGCGCTGCAGCGAACCCTTGTGGACAGGCGCACGCACCTGCACGGCGCTTGCGGTAGCGACCGGGCTCGGGTTGCTCTCGAAGTGCAGGCAGTCGTCATGCCAGGGCAGGCCGCAGAACTCCAGTAGCTGCCGTGACACGGATTCCTGCGCGTCGATCAGCGCCTCGTACTGCACTTCCAGGATCCGTCCCGGAAAGACACGCTGCCAATGCGCCATCAGGTGGTCGAACAGGATGTAGTACCTGCCCGTGTCGAGCAGGTCGAAGGAGTAGTTGTAATAGGGCAGTCTCTCGGCGAAAAGCTGGCGGAAATTGCTGAGACAGGTGTCCATGGGGTCGCGCCGCAGGCAGATCATTTTTGCGTTGGGCAGCGCACTGGCAATGAAGCCCGCGTATAGAAAATTGTGCGGCAACTTGTCGATGAAATGCGGTGTATGCCCCGTGGCTGGGCGGGTACTGGAAATATAGTCCGCACCAACGCGCTGCCAGTTGACCTGGCGTGCATGAGAGGCGATATCGGGATCCTGCCATAGTGGCGTCTGGCTGCTCCACGCACGCCGAAGCGCCACACCGAAATTCTGCAGCTCACCGGCGGAAGCCACCTGTGGATGGCTGGACAGGATGCGCTCCACCAGGGTGGTGCCGGACCGCGGCATGCCGAACACGAAGATGGCTTCCCGGGATGGATCGCCGGCCGGCACGGACTGCGGTTCGGGAAAGGCGCGTGCCAGCGCGGCAAACAGCATCTCGTCTTGCTGGATCGAATAGTCGATTTCCCTGCGACTGACAGCCTTGCCGTGGAGCAGGTGCTCGAACGCGCGTGGATAGTCGGCCAGGTCCTCGAGCTCCTTGGCCAGGGCAAGATTGAGACAGATCTGCGCCTCACGGCTGTCCCCGGCTTGCACGAGCAACGACTGCAACCGCGGCACGTGATGACTGGTTGGCGATTGCGGGCGCAGATGGGCCAGGGTCAAATGTGCCCGCCAGAATGCCGGATCAAGCGCGAGGCAGGCCTCTATCTCGCGCTCGGCGTCGTCGATATCGCCATTCGCGATCAGGGCCGTGGCCAGATTGAAGCGGAAGGGCGGGTGTGCCGGCATGAGCGTCACGGCGTGGCGAAACGCGGTCGCGGCTTTTGCATGAGCCTCGTTCTGCGCGTAAATGCCGCCCAGCAGGTCGAGCGTCACGGGATCCTGCGGCAAGAGTGCGAATGCGCGATCTGCCGCGGAAAGCGCCTCCTGCGACATCCGCGCGAAGGAAAGGGCCCTGGCGAAATGGGCGGCAAAACCAGCATGCGTGGCATCCAGTTCCGTTGCACGGCGAAGGTGCTGCAAAGCCTGCCCCAACTGCCGCTGCTCCATGCAGGCGATGCCGGCAAAGTGATGGGCAACGGCATGATCGGGCGCGCGGGAAAGCAGTCTTGCCGTCAGCTCTCTCACGCGCTGCCAGTCGTGCTGGTTGAATGCAGCGACAGCCTGCGCATAGAGATGGACGGGGTCGGTCATGCGGCTCCAACTCGCGGCTTGGGGATGCGGTGACTATCGCGCGTGCAGATCAGGCCTTGACGAAGTCCACGTATTGTAGCTTTCGTCGGGCATCGCCTGCGTGTTCAGGTCCGGCTAGTTGCCAGCCAGCATCGCCGCAATTTTCGCCATATGCGATTCGGCCGTCTCGCGCACAGCTTCCTTGTCCGCTTCCGGATCCTTGCCCTGCCAGTGCAGGTCGGCCTGCGGCAGCTCGTGCAGGAAGCGGCTGGGCTGGTTGGCGTGGACTTCGCCGTAGCGCTTGGTCCTGGCCGACCACGACAGCGTGAGCAGTTCCTTGGCGCGGGTGATGCCGACATACATCAGGCGGCGCTCCTCGTCGATGCGACCCTCGTCGATCGCGCCTTCGTGCGGCAAGGTGCCGTCCTCGCAGCCGACGATGAAGACGAAGCGGAACTCCAGGCCCTTGGCCGAGTGCAAGGTCATCATGCGCACTGCATTGCCCGGTTCGTCGCGATCGGCATGGCTGAGCAGGGCCAGCTGCGAGGCGAGATCGCCGGCGCTGTTGCCACCCTTCTGCATTGCGCGGAACCAGTCGGCAAGTTCCTTCAGATTGCCAAGCTTGCGTTCGCGCACGCTCGCATCGGTGGTGCTTGCCGCGATCTGCGCGGCGTAACCGGTACGCTTGAGGATCAGCTCGACCAGGTCGGCCGCGCTCTCGTGCAGCGAAGCACTGCGCAGTTCGTCGAGCAGGTCGGAGAACGAGGCCAGCGCGGCAGCCGGGCGCGGGGTAAGCTGGCGCAGCACGCTGTCGCTGCGGGTGGCGTCGAGCAGCGAGCTGTGGCGGCTCTGCGCGATCTGGCCGAGCTTCTCCAGCGTGACGGCACCGATCTCGCGCTTGGGCACGTTGACCACACGCAGGAAAGCGGCGTCATCGCTGGGGTTCGTCAGAAGGCGCAGATAGCACAGCAGGTCCTTCACCTCGGCGCGATCGAGGAAGCTCAGTGCACCGGTGAGGTGGTAGGGAATCCGCGCCAGGCGAAGCGCCTTCTCCAGCGGACGCGCCTGGAAATTGCCCCGATACAGGATCGCGATGTCGTGCCAGCGCGCCTTGTGCTTCTCGGCCAGGGTGGTGGCGAGCGCGGCGACGCGCTCGGCCTCGTGCTCGGCCTCCTTGCATTCCAGCACGCGGATCGGCGCGCCTTCCGGGTGTTCGCTCCACAGCTTCTTTTCGTGCAGGTGCGGGTTGTTCGCGATGAGCTGGTTCGCCGCGCGCAGGATGCGCTTGCCACAGCGGTAGTTCTGCTCCAGCTTGATCACGCGCAGGCTCGGCCAGTCGTGGCCGAGCTGGTCGATGTTTTCCGGGTTCGCGCCACGCCAGGCGTAGATCGACTGGTCGTCGTCGCCGACGCAGGTGATGCCGCCGCGTTCGCCAGCCAACACTTTCAGCAATCGGTACTGCGCGTCGTTCGTGTCTTGGTATTCGTCGACCAGGAGGTAGCGCAGCCGTTCGTGCCAGGCGTCGCGGCAGTCGGCGTCGCTTTCCAGGATACGCAGCGGCAGCCGGATCAGGTCGTCGAAGTCGACCGCGTTGAATGCCGCTAGGCGCTGCTGATACATGTCGTAGATCGTCGCCGCTTCCAGCTCGCGCGGGCTGCGTGCGGCGGCCAGCGCTTCTTCCGGCGAGAGGCCACCGTTCTTGGCGCGGCTGAGCAGGTTGCGGATGCCGAACAGCACGTCCGGCTTGGCACCTTTCGGTGCCAGTTCCTTGACGATGCCCTCGCTGTCGTCCGCATCCAGCACGGAGAAACCGCGGCGCAGGCCCGCACGCGCATGCTCGATCTGCAGAAATTTCAACCCCAGCGCATGGAAGGTGCACACGGTGAGTGCAGCCGCATCCTCGCTGCTGACCAGCTTGCCCACGCGCTCGCGCATCTCCTTCGCGGCCTTGTTGGTGAAGGTGATCGCGGCGATCTTCGATGCGCTGAGCTTCCTGCGCGCGATCAGGTACGCGATCTTCTGCGTGATCACCGAGGTCTTGCCTGAGCCGGCGCCGGCCAGCACCAGCAGCGGGCTGTCGCAATGTTCTACGGCGGCCAGTTGTTGCGGATTGAGCATGGATCGAGGCGATACGTGAGGCGGCGGTCGATGGTAGCAGAGCCCTGCTGGCTGGCCGACCGGTTGCGTCATAATTGAATGCGGGAGGCGCTGTCGGGGTGACGGCATCGGGCGGGGTGAGCATGACGGATCAAACGGTCGAACAGTGCGATGTGGCGGTGATCGGAGGTGGGCCCGGCGGCAGCACGGCGGCCGCGCTGCTGGCGCGGCGTGGTTACAAGGTGATCGCACTGGAGAAGGCACACCACCCGCGCTTCCATATCGGCGAATCGCTGCTGCCGATGAACCTGCCGGTGTTCGAGCGGCTCGGCGTGCTGGACAAGGTGCGTGCGCTGGGGGTGTTCAAGCCCGGTGCGGACTTCGAGGCGGACAACGAGCGCGGTTACAACACCTACGCGTTTGCCCGCGCGATCGGCCAGAGTCCGCCGCATGCGTACCAGGTGTGGCGGCAGGACTTCGACCAGATGCTGTACCAGCACGCGCGCGAATGCGGTGCGGATGCGCGCGAAGGGCACGAGGTGGTACGGGTCGAGCAGCGTGGTTTGCGCGAGACCTGGCTGGACGTGAAGACCGACGATGGCCGCAGCTATGGCATCGAGGCGCGCTACCTGGTCGACGCCAGCGGCCGCGATGCATTGCTGTCGACGAAGAACAAGCTGCGCCGCAAGAACGACCAGCACCAGAGCGCGGCGATCTTCGGCCATTTCCGCGGTGCCGAATACCGACCCGGCGAAGACGCCGGCAATATCAGCATCTACAGCTTCGAACACGGCTGGATGTGGATGATCCCGCTGCCGGATGGCGTGATGAGTGTGGGAGCGGTATGCCGACCGGATTATCTCAAACAGCGCAAGGGCCGCACCGTGGAGTTCCTGCTCGACACGCTGAAGTTGAGTCCGGCGCTTTGGCGACGCGTCGAGCAGGCCGAACTGGTCGGCAACGAGGTGCGCGTCACCGGCAACTACTCCTACGATTCGACGCAGATGGGTGGTCCGGGCTGGGTGCTGGTGGGTGATGCGTTCGCCTTCCTCGACCCGGTGTTCTCCTCCGGCGTGTATCTGGCGATGAGTGGGGCGGAGCAGGCGGCCGCCGTGGTCGACCAGTCGCTGCGCGAGCCAAAGCGCGAGCCGGGCTTGCTGCGCAGGCTGGAGAAGCGCCAGCGCGCCGGCATGGCGCGTTTCTCGTTCTTCATCTACCGCTTCAACGGGCCGGTGATGCAGCAGATGTTCCGCCAGCCGCGCAACACCTGGCAGCTGGAACAGGGCGTGATCTCGATGCTCGCCGGCGATCTGTTCGACACGCCGAAGGTGCTGTGGCGGTTGCAGCTGTTCAAGCTGGTCTACGCGATCTGCGGCCTGCGCGACTGGCGGCGCTGGCGTGCCGAGCACAAGTACCGGCTGGCGCAGGCCCGTGCACAGTTCGCCGGAGGCAACACGCCGCTGGACAAGGCCTGAACAGGAAAGAGTGGGTGAGCAACGAGAAACGAGAGTGCATACTCGTCACTCACGGCCAGCCCTGCTGTTCTCACTTCCCTTCCTGCCTCCTATTCCCGTCCCATGGCCAAACTCTATTTCTATTACTCGGCAATGAATGCCGGCAAGACCACCACGTTGCTGCAGAGTGCGTACAACTATCACGAGCGCGGCATGCGCACGTTGATACTCACGCCGGCACTGGACAACCGCTACGGCGAGGGCGTGGTGGCTTCGCGCATCGGCCTGAAGGCGAACGCGCGGCGCTTCAGCGGTGAGGAGAACCTGTTTGCACTGGTCGAGGCCGACATCGCCGCACGCGGTCCGCTGCACTGCGTGTTCGTCGACGAGGCGCAGTTCCTGACCAAGTCGCAGGTATGGCAGATCAGCGATGTGGTCGATCGTCTCAACATCCCGGTGCTGGCCTACGGCTTGCGCACCGATTTCCGCGGTGAACTGTTCGAAGGCAGCCGCTACCTGCTGGCCTGGGCCGACAACCTGGAGGAGATCAAGACGATCTGCCACACCGGGCGCAAGGCCACCATGGTGGTGCGTGTGGATGAACAAGGTCGCGCCGTGACCGAAGGGCCGCAGGTTGAGATCGGCGGCAACGACCGCTATGTCTCGGTCAGTCGCGCCGAGTTCAAGAAGATCAGCGAAGGCAGCGGACGCATCGAGTTGCAGCAATCGGTGCTGCCGCTCGGCGAAGGTCGTTGAGCGGTCACCAACCAAGGAATGCCATGAACAACCCGATCACCTTTCCTGCCTGGCAGCGTCCGCACTGGCAGCCCAGCGGCGAGGAAATCCTGCTGCAGTTCTACGTGTTCGGTCAGTTCGACGCGGTGCGCGCGCCGTCGGCTGTATACGGCAGCGATGGTTTGCCGGAGGGCGTCGAGTTGACCAGTCATCATCACGGTGCGCTGCGCCAGTGGGAAGGCTATCCGCTGAAGGGCTCGCTGGGCAGCATGTTCAAGGACGACGCGCCGCAGGCCTGGCAGCGTGCGTTCGATGCACCCCAGGTGCTGGTCGTGCGCGGCAAGCTCGGGGACAGTGCCGATACCGGCTATTTGCGTGACACGCTCGGCGTGCTGGCCGGCCTGCTCGACATCGGCGGCGTGGCGATCCTCGATCCGCAGACCCTGAGCCTGCTGGATGCCGATGGCTGGCGCCGGCATTATCTGATACGCGATGGTGCGCCGATCCGCAACCATCTGCTGATTCTGCGCGACACCGATGCGAAGCCGGACCATTCATGGATCCACACCCGCGGCATGCGCAAGTTCGGTCGTCCCGACATCAGCATTCGCCAGGTACCGGACCGCGCGCTCGATCGCGCCGGCATGCTGTGCGAGCGACTGGTCGAGCTGGAAGCGCTTGGCGCGCACTTCGTCGATGGTCAGGCTCTGGATATCGAGGGCCTGCCCGGTGGTGCTATGGTGCAGCTCGGCGGTGGTCTGGATGACCCGGATTTCAACAACTCTTTCGTGGAATTCCGTTGGCCGACGTGATGGGTTTACTTGTCTTTTGAAGTCGATGGCGCAGGTACGCTCTGCAATGAGCCCACTTCGACAGTACCCATATCGGCCAGCGAGTCTTCCCACACGTGGTCCTTCAGCTTGGCGTAGAGTTCCGGATTCCACAGCACAGGCGAGTAATAATCGGTTCCGCGTACTTGCGTGCCACGCAAGACCATAGGCGCTCCGTCTTCCGTCTTCAGCGAACGCCCAGCGGCGCCATCACGCATCAGGATAGTCAGGTAGTTGCCACCGAAACCGGTCCGGCTGCCGGTGGCACTGGCCAGCTCGCGCCGAAAAATGTTGCCCAGCCGCTTCAGCCCTGATTTGTCGTCATAGTAGGCGTAAATTTTGCGACCCTCAGCAATCGCCAGCTGGCGTTCCTGTGGATCGAGTTGTTGCCAGAATTTTTCGCGATTGGCTAACAGGTCGGGATAACCACGATCCGCGGCCAGATCCATCCATGCGTAACCACGTGGGCGATCCATCGGGATGCCATCGCCATTCCAGTACATCGCCGCAAGCATCGACTGTGCTGGTTTGTCGGCAAAACTTGCCGCCTTGAGCAGCAAGCGCATGGCAGCCTGCTTGTCACCCGTCTTATAGGCACGTATGGCGGAATCGCGATAAAACAGGTCGGGGTGTGAAGACGCTATCTGAGTCGTGTTGAGCAAGCCGGCCTGCAGACTTTCATCAGGCAACTGGGCAATGGCCGGGACAGGCAACACTGCAAGGATTGTGCTTATGGCGAGAGTGGCGAGCACCTTGTGTGGTAGGCACATGACAAGTGTCCAATGTCAGTGGCACGAACGAGGACGGAATTTTTAACTGCTGCAAGTAGCAAAGCGCTTGCTTCTGCACGCGTCCAGTCGGAGCCTTATTATTACTTTCGGCGGGAGGTGGCGGCGATACCAAATGAATTGGAAGATACGCCGCCATGATGGGCATCCGGCACTCACTAGGAGCCGCTGCATTGGCTTGTGCAAACAGAGAGCCTGAGGCTTAACCGGAAAACACCTAACTTTTCAAATGATTTGACATATGTTGTCGCAACAAAGTAGCCGCGCATCACCGACGATTATTGTCGAACATATTGACAAGGGTTCATGGCTATTCTCCGCGGACAAGGTCTGTGCAGGCAGAGTCTGCGATGCAATAGCACTCGAAAGAGTCAGCAAAGAAATGAAGCTGGCAGCAATTGAGCATTGAATTAGTCTTTTCACAAGAATTTCCCCCAAGCTGATTTGTGCGTTTCGCAAAAATTTGCGAAACGCACTTGTTGTATATTTCTTTTGCCAAACCGTTGTCAATGGGTTCCCGGGTTGCTGCACAATTAAGGTTGTGGTACACCAACGCTGCCTCCGGCTCAGCGCTGGCAGTGCGGACACAAGAACGTCGAACGCTGTCCCAGCACCACCTGCCGGATCGCCGTACCACAGACATGGCACGGTTCACCCGTGCGGCCATACACGTTGAGTTCGCGGAAGAAGTAGCCGGGAGCCCCATCGGGATTGAGGAAGTCGCGCAAGGTGGTGCCACCACGCTCGATCGCCCAGGCCAGGATGCGTTTCACTTCAGAGGCTAGCCGCGCATAGCGTGCACGCGAGACGGAACCGCCCGATCGGCGTGGATCGATGCCGGCGGCGAACAGCGCCTCGCTGGCGTAGATATTGCCCACACCGACCACGACGGCGTTGTCCATCAGGAACAGTTTCACCGCGGCCGTGCGGCCACGTGAGAGATGCCACAGCAGATCGCCGTCGAAGGCGTCGGTCAGCGGTTCAGGCCCGAGCTTCGCCAGCAGTTCGTGAGTCTCGCCGGGCGCCTGCCACAACAGGCAGCCAAAGCGGCGCGGGTCGGTGAAGCGCAGGATGCGCGGCGCCTGCGCCGCGGTGCGTTCCAGCGCGATATCGACATGATCGTGCCTGCCCAGCGGTGCATCCGGCGGCAGCACGCGCAGCACGCCCGACATGCCCAGGTGCAGCAGCGCGCTGCCGGCTTCGGTGTGCAGCAACAGGTATTTCGCGCGTCGTTCCACCGCGTCGATGCGCTGTCCCGGCAACAGCTCGCTGATCTGCGCGGGTATCGGCCAGCGCAGGTCGGGTCGGCGCAGAGTCACGCCGGTGACGCGTCGGCCGACCAGATACGGGGCGATGCCGCGCCGGGTGGTCTCGACTTCGGGCAGTTCAGGCACGGTCGGCTCCGCGACTCAATGCAGTTCGGTGGTCTGGAGGGCGGGCGAGCGCGGCATGTAGCGCGTGGACACCAGCGCCACCCGCTGACCGACACGCACGTAGTGTTGTGGCCCGGTGACCGAGGATTCGCCGAATTCCAATGACTGCCCATCCAGCACAAGTGTGGCGCTGGGCGGTGCCAGGCCGATCTTCGCCGGATCGAAATCACTGGCTGGCCGCCAGCTGAGCACATGCGCCGCCGCGGTATCGGCCAGTTCATTGAGGCGGCCATCGATCGCGCGTGCCGGTGTGCCGTCGGTGCGCCACCAGTGGCCGTCGCGTTTTTCATAGTGCATGGCCGGCGTGCCGCGCAGGGTCAGCTCGACATGCGTGATGCCGGCCGGATCAAGCGCGAGCAAGGTGCCGGGATCACTCTGCGCATCCTGACGCATCTGCCAACCGGCCAGCCCCAGCAGGGCCACCACGACGAGCAGCAGGATCAGGCGCTGGCGGGTGGCGCGCTTCATCGGATCAACGCCGTCGCCGGCGCCACACGATCAGGCCGCCGGTCAGCAGCAGCAGCGCAGGCAGGGCGATCAGGAAGCCGATGCTCACCGCGTTCAGCTCGATCTGGCTCATCTGGATCAGCCGATCCGGCGCGCCGCGCGGGGGGAGGTCGACCAGCTTGTCATCGCCGAGCAGCCAGTCGAATACACGCTCGCCCAGCGCGCGGTTGCCGCCGTTGCCGAGGAAGGTGTTGGAGAGGAAATCGCCGTCGCCGATCACCACCGCACGCTGCTCGCTCTTGTCCGGGCTCGGCGACAGCCGGCTTAATGCGAAGCCGAAATCCAGCGGTCCCTTGAGCTCGCCCGAACTGGCGTCGAAGCGGATGTCCGAGGGCTTGTTGTTGTCGATGGGGTGGAATTCGGTCCAGCTTTGTGCGCTGGAGCGCAGGAAAGACTTGACGCCCCAGCCCGCCTGCGACACCTGAGCCAGCGCGGATACCTGCGGGAACAGCGTGGTCAGCGTGAAGCCGCGGGTAATTGCCTGCGGCGGATAGTCACCGAGCGTGATCAGGCGTGGGTCATGCAAGCCCAGGGCCGCACCGGAACCATCGACCAGTACGCCGGGCAGTACGTGTACACCGAGCGCATCTGCCAGCGGCCGCAGGCCGAGATCATCGTTCGACGGTTCGGTCAGCCACAGCAGGTTGCCGCCGCCCTGCACGTAGTTGACCAGTGCATGCACCGCGCCCGGTGGCAGCGCCAGCGTGGGGCTGGCCAGCACCACCAGGTCGGTGTGCTGCGGCACGTCGGTGACCTGGGCGAAGTTCAGCGGCACCGCGCGCATGCCGCGGCCTTCCAGCTGCATGATGAAGGTGCCGAGGTCGGCATTGCCCGGGCCATCGGCGCGGCGTTCGCCATCGCCGGTGACAAACGCGACGATGCGGTCGCTGCCGCGGATCAGCCGCTCAAGCGCATTGGTGAGGCTGCGCTCGGACAGTTCGTCCAGCCGCTGCTCGCGGCCTTGATAGTGCAGGATCAGTGCGCCATCGACGGTGATGCCCAGTTCGCGCATCTTCGCCGGATCCTGCTGCGGATCGACGAAGCGCAGGCTGAAGTCGGGCTTCACCGCCTGGTAGCGTTGCAGGAAGCCGGCCACGGTCTGGCGCAGGTCACCCTGCGGGTTTGCGTAGCTGACAATCTCCACCGGACCTTGCAGTTGGGCCAGCACGGCCCGGCTTTCCGCCGACAGGCTGGTACGGCCATTCGCGGTCCAGTCGGCCTCGTGTGTGTAGCGTGTGCTCAGGTAACCGAGCGCGCCCGCTGCCAGCAACAGCAACAGCGCGAACAGCCAGCCATCCAGACGTCTGAACAGCGCGTCCATCAGTTGCGCTCCTTGTCGGCGGCCAGCCGGCGCGTGGCCAGCGCCAGTGCCAGCACGATGAGCAGCGCGAACCAGACGATGTCGGTGGTCGATACCAGTCCGCGCAGCAGCGGCTGCAGGTGCGAACTCATCGCCAGCCAGTTGATCGCACCACCATTCATGCCGGCCATCTGCGCGCCGAGGTTCACGCTCCACAAGGCCAGCGCAATGACCAGTGCGGCGCTGGCGGCGATCGCCGGATGCGAAGCAAATGCAGAACAGGCCACGCCGATTGCCCCGAGGGTGGCCAGCATCAGCGCCAGACCCAGCGTGGCGGCCGCCAGCTTGCCCCAGTCGAAATGGGTGGTGTGCATCAGCGCCAGCGGCATCGCCAGGGTCAACGCCAACCACAGCAGCAGCCAGCCCAGCACGGCCAGGTATTTGCCCAGCACGATGCGGGACGCAGGCACGCCGGCGGCGAACAGCAGTGGCAGCGTGCCGTTGCGGCGCTCACCGGCAATCACCGACATGGTGATCAGCGGCACCACCAGAAAGGCCAGCTGGGCGAGCTGGCCCAGAAGCGGCACGCCGACCAGATCGATGAAGCCGGGGCCATCCGGCTGCGCGGCACGCTGGATCTGCGAGGAGAGAAAACTGCCGAGCATCAGCGTGAAGTTCCATGCCAACCACGCCAGGGTCAGCGCTGCCAGCACCCAGGCCAACGGACGCACCAGCAGCCGGCGCCATTCCAGCCGCGTCACCGCGAAGGGACTCATGCGGCGCGCGCCGGTTGGGGTTGGCCGTTCATCGCGATCTCGAAGAAGGTACGTTCCAGTGCCGCATGATCGTCACTGTGCACGTGGCCGTCATGGCGCAGCGTGCCATCGTGCAGGATCGCCACGCGATCGCAGACTGCGGTGACTTCGGCCAGCAGATGGGTGGAAAGGATCACCGCGGTACCGGCCGCAGCCTGTTCGCGGATCAACGTACGCAGGGCGGCGACCTGCACCGGATCGAGCGCGTTGGCCGGTTCGTCCAGCACCAGCAGGGCAGGACGATGCAGCAGGGCGCAGGCGAGGCCCAGACGCTGGCGCTGGCCCTGCGACAGCACGCCGGCCAGGCGCCGTGCCAGTGGTTGCAGTTCCAGCCGCTCGATGATCGCCGTGCGTGCCTGTTTCAGTGCCGCGCCGCGCAAGCCGCGCAGGTGACCATGCGCGTCCAGGTGCTCGCTTACCGTCAGTTCCGGCCACAACGGGGCACGTTCGGGCAGCCAGCCGATCAGTTGGCGGGCCAGTTCGGGCTGTTCCAGGAAATCCGCACCGTTCAGCCGGATGCTGCCGCTGTCCGGTCGCAGCGCGCCGGCAACCATCGACAAGGTGGTCGATTTGCCGGCGCCGTTGACGCCGAGCAGGCCCAGCACCTGGCCGCGCGGCAGCGACAGGCTCAGGCTCTGCACGGCCGGCCGGCCGGCGCGGCGGCGGCTGAGCTGGTCCAGTCGCAGCATGGGGGCGGCGGATACGTCGGTTGGCAAGGTCATTGCCTGATTGTCACGGTGCCCCCACTGTTTAGACAACAGGCGATTGTCACGCGCGTGAACTAACGACGTATTAGCTTCTCCCTCTTGACTGGCTGTTACTATTGTGGGCCAGGCCATGCTGGCGGGTATGGAAACCCCTCCACTAGACTGAATCCGTCCCCAACCCGGTGCTTTCCATGCTCGATGCAGTGCTCAATTTCCTGAACCACGGTCTCGCCAGCGCAAGCTGGGGGCAGATCGTGGTCTACATGCTGGTCGTGACCCAGCTCACCATCTTCACGGTGACGCTGTACCTGCATCGCAGCCAGACCCATCGCGGCGTGGATTTCCACCCGGTGCTGGCGCATTTCTTCCGTTTCTGGGGCTGGCTTACCACCGGCATGGTCACCCGCGAGTGGGTGGCGGTGCATCGCAAGCACCACGCCAAGGTCGAGACCGAGGAAGATCCGCACAGCCCGATGATCTACGGCATCAAGAAGGTGTTCTGGGACGGCGTCTCGCTGTACCGCGATGCCTGCGAGTCGAAGCAGGACATGGAACAGTACGGCCGCGGCACGCCGGACGACTGGGTCGAGCACAACGTCTATGGCGCGCATCCGTACTGGGGTCCGACCCTGATGCTGCTGATCAGCATCGCGCTGTTCGGCGTGATCGGCGCCGCGCTGTGGGCCGTGCAGATGGTATGGATCCCGTTCTGGGCCGCCGGCTTCGTCAACGGCATCGGCCACTGGGCCGGCTACCGCAATTTCGAGAGTGCCGACACCGCGCGCAACCTGCTGCCGTGGGGTTTCTGGATCGGCGGTGAAGAACTGCACAACAACCATCACGCCTTCCCCAGCTCGGCCAAGTTCGCGCTGCGCAAGTGGGAGTTCGACATCGGCTGGGCGGCGATCTGCGGCCTGCGGGCGATCGGTTTGGCCAAGGTGTTGCGCGTGGCGCCGTCGCTGGACGTGCGTCCGAACGTGCGCCTGCCGGACGCCGAAACGCTGAAGGCCGTGCTGACCCACCGCTTCCAGGCGATGACAGACTATTACCGTGGCGTGATCGTGCCGACGCTGAGCGACGAAGCGCAGCATGCCGGTGAAAGCCTGAAGTCGATGCCGCGCCGCATTCGCCTGGCGATGGCTGACGGCGGCCGCTGGCTGGACAGCGAAGGTCGTGAGCGCATGCAGGCCGTGCTGGCCAAGCGGCCGACCCTGACCATCGTGTTCGAGTTCCGCAATCGCCTTGCCGCGCTGATGGAACAGCGTGGCGCCGAGCAGGCGCTGAAGGGTCTGCAGCAGTGGATCCACGAAGCCGAGGAAAGCGGCATCCGCGCGCTGCAGGATTTCGCCCAGCGGCTCAAGGGCTACGCCGTCGCAACGGCCTGATCGCGTAATCGCCAAAGCCATTGGAACAAGCCCGCCGCATGGCGGGCTTTTCTTTTGCGCGGAGCTGCAGGCGTGCGAGAGTTGCGATGCATGCGTCGAGTATTTCTCAGGGAGCGGGTATGGCTTTGCGAGTGGTCTTGATCGGCGCAACGGGCGTGTTCGGTTCGCGCATCGCGCGGCGGCTGGCGGGTGATCCACGCTTCATGCCGGTACTGGCCGGACGGCAGCGGCCGGCACTGGAGGCGTTGCGTGAAGAGCTCGGGGATGCCTCGATGGAGGTCGCCACGCTCGACGTTGCCGGGCTCGATCTGCCGGCCGCGCTGGCGCGGTTGGCGCCGCAGCTGGTGATCCATACCGCCGGCCCGTTCCAGGGTCAGGATTACCGGGTCGCCGAGGCCTGTCTGGCCTGCGGCAGCGACTATATCGACCTTGCCGATGGCCGCGACTTCGTCAGTGGCATCGGGAGCCTGGACGAGCGTGCCCGCGAAGCCGGTCGGTTGCTGGTGAGCGGCGCGTCGAGCGTACCGGCGCTGAGCAGTGCGGTGGTCGACGCGTTGCTGCCGCGTTTCGGTGCCATGCACTCGATCGAGCACGCGATCAATCCCGGCAATCGCACGCCGCGTGGCGATGCCACGGTGGCCTCGATCCTTGGCTATTGCGGGCGGCCGATCCGGATCTGGCGCGACGGTCGCTGGCAGCATGTCCATGGCTGGATGGCCGGCAAACGGCAAGTGTTTCCGTTCGGGCGCCGGCGCGTCGGCGTTTGCGAGGTGCCGGATCTGGAGCTGTTCCCGGCACGTTACCCGCAGGTTCGTACGGTATTGTTCCGCGTCGGGCTGGAGTTGCCGCTGCTGCAATGGGGTACCTGGTGCGCGGCGTGGTTGGTGCGGCTGGGCTTGGTCCGCAATCTCGCTGCGTACGCGCCACGCCTGCGCCGCTTAAGTGAGCGCTTCATCCGCTTCGGCTCGGATGTCGGTGGCATGGTGGTGGAGCTTGCCGGTCAGGGTATCGATGGTGTGCCGTTGCGACTGCGCTGGTGGCTCGATGCGGCGGCGGGCGACGGCCCCCAGGTGCCGGTGACACCTGCGGTGGTGCTGGCGCAGCGGTTGGCCGATGGCCTGGTCACGGCGAAGGGCGCGCAGCCATGCATGGGCCTGCTTACCTTGGATCAGCTGCTGGATGGCTTCGCCGGCTATGCGTTGCGCACCGGGCTGGAGGTGCTGGATTGAGTGGAATCAGTCCAGAAACCGTGCGGCATGCGCGGTGTCAGGCAGGCGGCATTGCTCGCGTCGCCCGAACAGGTGGTAGCGATGCCGCGCGATCCAGCGATAGGCTGGATCACGCAGGAACCGTGGCACGGCACGCGACAATCCGCTGACCAACGTCCAGCCACCGCCCAGTTGACGCAGCACGCGTGCGATCGCATCCGTATCGGTATAGCCATGGCCGTCCTGCACCAGCAGGAAGGACGAGGGGTCATCCGGGGACAGGCCATGTGCCCGCAGCAGGTGACTGCCATGACTGCCCTGCATCGCCGCGAGCCGGAAGCGGCCATCACGGTCATGCCGCAGGATGAAATCGACCCAGCGGCTGCACAGCAGGCAGACGCCGTCGAACACGATCACCGGTCCGTCTTCAGTCGCCATCGACGATCTCCAGCCAGCCGCGATAGGCAACCAGGCGGCCGAGCAACGGCAACCGGGTGTCAATGTGGAAGGCGTAGCGGCTATCCTGCGCAGCACTGCGCGACAGCACCTCGCCGAACAGTGCGCGTGGCAGTGGCAGACCGAACATTCGCGCACCACGCAGCTGCCAGTCGATGGTCTTGTCATCGCGGAGCAGCTCGAAACGCAGGGTGATCGGCCCCAGTCGTTCGCTCAGCAGCGGTGAGTTGGTCACGCGATCGAGTACCGAGCGCATTTGCTTGCCGGCGAAGCGGCGCGTCCAGATCTCGCGCCTGCCGCGGCGCTCGATGGTCACTTCCAGCGGTTGTTGCAGGCCAGGCTCCGGCAGTCCCAGCAGGTGCCGCAAACAGCGAATCGGCAGGTTGGTCGCGCCTTCCACATCGGCCGCACCGCGTGCCAGTAAATGCGATGTGTCGCCATGCATCTGCTGTACGGGGGCGGCCAGCAGGTGCCAGTGCTCGCCGAGCAGGGCGGGGAACAGGGCCCGGTTCGAGGTCATCGGGAAATGATGCGGGATGGGTTGCGCTGGCGGCAAGCGGGCAAAAGAAAGGCGATTATATACTTGACAAACCCAACTATTGGCGTAGTCTAGGCCTCAATAGAGGAACACAGTCATGACCGCCGATCTTTTCGCACCGCACTTCCAAGACGCCGATAAGGCTCGCGCCTATCTGGAAGCGTTGCGCTGGCCGGATGGTCCAGTCTGCCCGCATTGCGGCGTGATTGGCGATCACTACGCACTGAAGGGCGCCGCACATCGCCCGGGTCTCATGAAGTGCAAGGACTGCCGCAAGCAGTTCAGCGTGACCGTTGGCACTGTGTTCGAGCGCAGCAAGATCCCGCTCAACAAGTGGCTGTTGGCGGTGCATCTGATGTGCGCCAGCAAGAAGGCCATGAGCTCGCATCAGATTCACCGCATGCTCGGCGTTACCTATAAGTCGGCTTGGTTCATGACTCACCGCATTCGCGAAGCTATGAACTCGGGTAGCGCTGGCCTGCTTGGCTCGGGTGGTGGCACGGTTGAGGCTGACGAAACGTATTGGGGCAACAATGGCAAGCAGCCCAAAGGCGCGCGCGGCTACCAGCATAAGATGAAGATCGTTTCGCTAGTCGAGCGTGGTGGCGAGAAACGTAGCGTGGTTGTTCCTGCCGTCACTGGTAAGACCCTGCGCGAAGTATTGGATAAGAATGTATCCAAGTCGGCTCATCTGATGACTGATGAGCACGCCGGATACACCAAGGCTGGCCGCGACTATGCATCGCATGGCTTCACTCGCCATAGCGCTGGTGAGTACGTGCGCGGCGATGTTCATTCGAATACGGTCGAGTCGAGCTTCAGCTTGCTAAAGCGTGGCTTGGTGGGTACGTTTCACCATGTTGGCGAACAGCATCTACAACGTTATGTGACAGAGTTCGATTTCCGGTGGAACCATCGCAAGATATGCGACAGCGAACGCGTTCAGTCGCTCCTTCGTGAAGTCGGTGGTCGCCGCTTGACCTACCAGACTTCTGATCGGAAGCACTGAAACTCTGACACGTCAAAACGGTCAATGCAGTGCGATACAGAAGGTGATGATGATGGAAGATGACATCTACACATTCCGAATCGACGCGTACACACCAGACACGATGCCTATGGCTCGTCTGGCGGAATACATGGCTGTGATCGCCAACATGTTTGGCGAGCAGGGTAGCGTTCACTTCAAAGGGATAGAGCTTGGCAGTACGAAACTGTTGAGCAGGGTTGAGCGCGAAGCCGCGCCAAAAGTTCGCGACAACATCCATAACGCGCAATCGGGTGATGGTAAGCCGGAGGCCGTGAAAGCTTATAAAAAAGCGAATGAAATGCTCCGCGAAGACAATGCGGCAGCAACGCTACAACGTAGCGGCGCAAATGTGCTGGATTTCCCTGGTCGTAAAGCGATTAGACCGCCAAAACTTGGCCCATTCAATCAAGGGATTGAAAAGGATGGCGTGTTAGTTCGTATTGGAGGGAAGGATGCAAGCGCTCACGCCATGATTGAAGATGGTGTAGGCAACATATGGAGCTTTGAAGTTACGCGCGAATTAGCTATTGAGCTGGCACCTCATCTTTTTGGCGCGCCCATCAGGTTAGTTGGAACAGGACGCTTCTTCAGAGACGAAGAAGGGCAATGGCAGCACAGTGTACTCAAGGCAACAAATTTCCTTGAGCTGAATAACGATAGTTTGTCGGACGTTGTAGGCAGGATAAGAAAGCTGCCGCAGGACACATGGAATTTAGGTGTCGATCCGCTCGCGATGCTTCGTTCGTTGCGTAACGACGACAGCGAGATGCATTGATGGTCGTCATAGACGCAACAACATTGATGCTGCTATTCCATCCAACTGCAAAGCCTCCGTTGGATGAATTGACAGGCGAGCCGCTCACGAAATGCAAAGAGCGCATTGAGCTGTTGTTGCAGAATTTAAGTAAAGGTGGCATTCAGGTGATGGTGCCAACACCTGTACTCAGCGAAATCTTAGTGACCTCAGGTGCCGATAAGGCGCGGATACTCGCTGAGATCAACAATGCCTATGCATTCAAGATTCAACCATTTGACATGCTTGCTGCAGTCGAAGTGGCGGTTCTGACAGATCCTGATTTGCAATCGAATAAAGTACTGACAGAAGATGAAACTAAGGCGAAAGTGAAATTTGATCGCCAAATTATCGCTATCGCAAAGGTTGCCGGCGTTAAGACGATTTACTCCGACGATGGCAGGTTAGGGAAGAAAGCGGCAGCAAATGGAATCACAGTTGTGAAGACTTCGGATTTGCCACTTCCTCCCGAGCCACCTCAGGGCGAACTTCCTTTACAGGCCCAAAAAGATGACGAAGAAGAGTGATGCTGGCGATATGCTGAAGACTCAAGAGGATGCAGTCTTGCGACGAATGCTCAGCATGCCGCCAGATCCAAAGAAGCCAAAGAAGCCAAAGGTTCAAGAACCAAAGAAATCAAACAAGAAGCCCGCCTAGAGCGGGCTTTTTGTTTCTGGGAGAAGCCAATGTCAAAGATCAACGTCAGCAATGAAGCGCCACTGACGGCTGGATGGTGTATGGGTACTGGTGACAGTGAACATGGAAGATCGCTTTGCTGTATTCCCAACCATGTCAGCGATCTTCTGCGCCGCCATTTCTTGGACGTACTCGCCCACTTCGGAAATGACTGTCTCGTATCTGTCACCCTCCCCGCAGCGCGGGCAGGCTATTCGATCATCGGACTTCGGTTCAGCGGGCCCTTCGAGAGCTATATGGCAGCGTGCACAAAGAACATTCGTGGTTTGAGTCATGACGATCCTTCCTGTGATTCATCGCCATCCTGCGCCCAGTCAATGGGTGCGTCAAGTATATAATCGCCAAAAGAAAACCCGCCACATGGGCGGGTTTTCCTGAAGGCACTGGACCGCTGCCTTCGCAGGGGTGACCGACGGTAAACCACGCGCCATGCGCGTGGGCCGTTGGTCACTTGATCTTGCCTTCCTTGTAGATCACGTGCTTGCGCACGACCGGATCGTACTTCTTGAACTCGAACTTTTCCGGCGTGTTCTTCTTGTTCTTCTGCGTGGTGTAGAAGTGGCCGGTACCGGCCGAGGAGATCAGGCGGATCTTGTCTTGGGTCTTGTTAGCCATGATTTAACTCCTCAGACCTTTTCGCCGCGGGCGCGCATGTCGGCAATCACGGCTTCGATGCCATTCTTGTCGATCGTGCGCAGGGCGTTGTTGGACACACGCAGCTTGATCCAGCGATTCTCGCTGGCAACCCAGAAACGACGCTCATGCAGGTTCGGCAACCAGCGGCGACGGGTACGGTTGTTGGCGTGCGAAACGTTGTTGCCGCTCTGCACACCCTTACCGGTGACTTGACATACACGGGCCATGACTTGCCTCCGTTGAATGACTTCAGAAGCCGTGGCTTTGAAAGTCGGTTTAGCACCCGTTAGCCAGGGTGACATCGGCCCAGCGGCGCTGTGCGCCACGCGATGCTGGAGAGTGTTGCCACGCATGATCGTGAGGTCCGTACCGCGTGGCGGACTACCCGGAAGCTCCGGGCCGATCGAGGCGAGCCGCGTATTCTCGCAGAAAAACAAGGCTGTGCGCAATCTGTCCGGGGGCGGCAGTTTCCGTGCGGCGTGCGTCGAGGGGGGATGTATGGAACAATCGGTCTCTTTTTTGACCGACCGAACCCGAGGGATTCCCGATGGCAGAAGTGAGCACCAACGACCTGGCCAACGGCCAGGCCAATCAGCCGCAGCTGGTGCTGCAGAAGATCTATGTGAAGGATGTCTCCTTCGAGGCGCCGAATGCGCCGCAGATCTTCCAGGAAATCGACGAGCGGGATCAGCCCCAGGTGCAGCTGAATCTGGCCCAGAAGGCCACCGATCTGGGCAACAGCCTGTACGAAGTGGTGCTCAGCCTCACGCTGACCTGCACCGTCGGCCAGCGCACGGCGTATCTGGCCGAAGTCGAGCAGGCCGGCCTGTTCGGCATCACCGGCTTCGACGCGGCGGATCATGCCGGAATCATCGGCAGCTATTGCCCGAACCTGCTGTTCCCGTATGCGCGTCAGGTAATTTCCTCGCTGGTGCTGGAAGGCGGCTTCCCGCCGTTCCTGCTGCAGCCGATCAACTTCGACGCGCTGTTCGCCGAACAGCAGCGCCGTGCGATGGGTGGCGAGCAGGCCCCGGCCACGCTCAACAGCTGATCGATCCGACATGGCTGAACGTCCGACTCTGGCCGTCCTCGGTGCCGGTTCCTGGGGCACCGCCCTGGCGGCCCTGGCGGCGCGCAACGGAGTGCCGACCCGGCTGTGGGGGCGCGACCGGCAGGCGCTGGCGGCGATGGCGAAGAGCCATTGCAACCAGCGCTACCTGCCCGACGTCGAACTGCCGCCCGAACTGAATTACGAGAGCGACCTGGCCACCGCCGTGCGCGGTGCCGGCATCGTGCTGATCGTGGTGCCCAGCCACGCGTTCGCCTCGATGCTGGCCGAGCTGGCGCCGCTGCTGGACGCGGATACCGCGATCGCGTGGGCGACCAAGGGTTTCGAGCCGGGGACCGGACGCTTCCTGCACGAGCTGGTCGCGGCGCAGCTGCCCGGGCGTGCTGCTGCGGTGATCACCGGGCCGTCGTTCGCGCGCGAAGTGGCCGCCGGCCTGCCCAGTGCGGTCACCGTGCATTCCGAAGACGATGCGTTTGCGCATCGGTTGGCCAGCCTGCTGCATGCGCCGAACCTGCGTGCTTATTCCGGCAGCGACGTCCTCGGTGCCGAGCTCGGCGGTGCGATGAAGAACGTGCTGGCGGTCGCCACCGGCATCGCCGACGGCATGCAGCTGGGCCTGAATGCCCGCGCCGGCCTGATCACCCGCGGCATGAACGAGATGCTGCGCCTGGGCGTGGCGCTCGGTGCGCGGCCGGAAACCCTGATCGGCCTGTCCGGTCTCGGCGACCTGGTGCTGACCTGCACCGGCGACCTGTCGCGCAACCGCCGGCTCGGCCTCGCGCTGGGGCAAGGCGTGGCGATCGACGAGGCGGTGCGTCGGATCGGCCAGGTGGTGGAGAGCATCCTCACTGCCGATGAAGTGGCGCGGCTGGCCGACAAGCATGGGCTGGACCTGCCGATCAGCGCCGGCGTGCGCGCCGTGCTGCACGGCGAGGTCACGCCGGTCGACGGTCTCAAGGCGCTGATGGCGCGCGAGCAGAAACCGGAATATCCGCGCGGCCTGTTCGGTACGGCCTGAGCCTTTCGATAAGTGGCAGCGCAGGCCGAAAAATCGCCTGCGCGATGACGCCGCACGGAGCTCCGGCGCTGCTAAGCTCAACGTTTTGGTTGTCGCCACGGATCGCATGCGCATGCAGCAACCGGACGAGAAGCAGCACGACGCCGCCACGCCCACCGGCGACGACGAAGCCTTGCCGCAGGCATGGCGACGGCTGCTGGCCGCGCCGAAGCCGGTGGCAGTGGAGGATCGCGGCGTACTCGGTTTCTTCCTGGAGGTGGTGCCGGAGGAAGGCGCCGCCTTTGCACGGCTGGACGTGGCGCCGGTCTTGCTGAGCGTGGCCGAGCACGGCCGCTACGCGCGACCGGTGCCGATGGACAGCCGGCACCTGGCGCAGTCGACCTTGCCACCGCATGAGCAGCGGCTTGCCGCCACCATGCTCGGATTGCCGCAGAACGTGCGCAAGAGTCGCAGCTATGCGCGTCTCGGTGGCCATGTCGGCGACACCTTGCTGGCCGAGATTCTCGATACCGCGCCGTGCTTCCTCGGTGGCTTGGCCGGATTGCGCCTGTCGCGCGGCAAGTCGCACCAGCTCAACTGGCACTGGCAGATGGAGCCCGACGGCAGCCAGCGCCTGCTGCCCTTGCTGTCGCATAGCCAGCGCCTGTTGCGCATCGATGCGCTGTGGTACCTCGATGCCGAGCGCGCCACCCTGGGCCTGCTCGAGGCGGCAGCCGAGGAAACCCATTGGTTGGAGCTGCCGCCGCTGAAGCACGAGCACGGTCGCCGGTTGCGCAGCCGCCTGCCGGGCAGCCGGCTGGCGACGCGGGTACCGCTGCCGCAGGTATTCGGCGAGCTGCGCCGCTCGCAACTGGCACCGAAGCCGGTACTCATCCTGCATGCCTTGACCCGGCATGCGCGACTGGCGGCCGGCACGCCGCCGCTGGGCTATGCACGGCTGGCGTTCGACTACGCCGGCGAGCGTCTGCCCGGCCGCGGCGGCGAGCCGCTGGTGCGGCGCGTGCGTAACGGCCAACTGGTCGAGATCATGCGTCGTCGCGCCGAGGAACTGTCCGCGATGGAGCAGCTCGAACGCGCCGGCCTCACCCCTGGCGTGGATACCGAAGGACTGCCGTGGGACGTGGCCGACACCTTGCCGGATGATGCGTGGCTGTTCCCCGGCACCGGTTACGCCGGCGCGCTGGAAGTCAACACACCGGCGCGCTGGCTGGCGCTGCGACCGAAACTCGAGGCGGAAAACTTCCAGGTCGAGTACGCGCCCAGTTTCCCGTTCGAGGTGCTGGAAGGCCCGGTGCGCTGGTACGGCCACGCGGTGGAGGATGCCGACGACCACGCCTTCGATCTGGAAATCGGCATCGAACTGGACGGCCAGCGGCACAACCTGCTGCCGGCCGTGGCGCAGGCGCTGGCCGAGCACCAGCTGAACCTGAGTCCCGCGCCGAACGAGCCGGAAGATGCCGTGTGGTACGCGCCGGTCGATGCGCGCCGCCGCGTGCCGGTACGCCTGAAGGAACTGCGCGGCCTGCTGGCGCCGCTGGCCGAATACCTGGAGAAGCCGCGCAAGAAGCTGCATCTGCCGCGGGTGCAGGCCGGGCGGCTGGAAGAGCTGGTGGTGGCGATGCCCGCCGGCAGCACGCTGGAAGCATCGGAGCCGTTGCGCGGTTTTGCCGCGCGCCTGCGCGATGCCGCCGAACGCGCCAGCGACGTGGCGCCGGACGGGCTTACCGTGGAGCTGCGTCCGTACCAGCGCGAAGGCCTGCGCTGGTTGAACGCATTGGCCGAGGCCGGCGTCGGCGGCGTGCTGGCCGACGACATGGGCCTGGGCAAGACGCTGCAGCTGATCACGCATCTGCTGTCGCTGAAACAGCACGGTGCGCTGACCCAGCCGGCGCTGATCGTGGTGCCGACCAGCCTGATCCCGAACTGGCAATCGGAGATCGCCCGTTTCGCGCCGGACCTGCACGTGCTGACGCTGCACGGTCCGCAACGTGCCGAGGAGTTCATCCAGCTCGGCGCGCAGGACATCGTGCTGACCAGTTACGCGCTGTTGCCGCGCGACGTGGTCACCTTGCGCAAGCAGCCGTTCGCACTGATCGTGCTGGATGAGGCGCAGCAGGTGAAGAACCCGCGCACGCAGGCACGCCGTGCACTGCTCAGCTTGCGCACGCCGCGCTATGTCTGCCTCACCGGCACGCCGCTGGAAAACCACCTGGGTGAGTTGTGGTCGCAGATCGACCTGGCGGTGCCCGGCCTGCTCGGCGACGAGGGTGCCTTCCGCCGTTTCTACCGCGCGCCGATCGAGAAGCAGCATGACGAGGAATGCCAGCAGCGGCTTAACCTGCGCCTGGCGCCATTCATCCTGCGCCGGACCAAGGCGCAGGTCGCACAGGAGTTGCCGCCGAAGACCGAGATCACCCGCCGGGTGGTGCTGGAAGGTCGCCAGCGCGAACTGTACGAAGGCCTGCGCCTTTCATTGGCGGAGGAACTGCGCGAGGTGATCGCCCAGCGCGGCATCGCGCACTCGGGCATCGTGGTGCTCGATGCACTGCTCAAGCTGCGCCAGGTCTGCTGCGACCCACGGCTGGTGAAACTCGAAGTCGCGCGCGGCGTGCACGAGTCGGCGAAGTTCGAGTTGCTGATGGACATGCTGCCGGCCCTGCTCGACGAAGGCCGCAAGGTGCTGCTGTTCTCGCAGTTCACCGGCATGCTGAAGCTGATCGCGGCCGAACTCGATCGCCGACGCATCCGCTATGTCACCCTCACCGGCGATACCCGCGATCGCGCCGAGCCGGTGCAGCGTTTCCAGAACGGCGAGGTGCCGCTGTTCCTGCTCTCGCTGAAAGCCGGCGGGGTCGGCCTCAACCTCACGGCCGCCGATACCGTGATCCATTACGACCCGTGGTGGAATCCCGCCGCCGAGGCGCAGGCCAGCGACCGTGCGCACCGCATCGGCCAGGACAAGCCGGTGTTCGTGTTCCGCCTGATCACTTCCGGCACGGTGGAGGAGCGCATCGAGGAGCTGAAGGCGCGCAAGGCCGAACTGGCCGCCGCGGTGCTGGAGGGCGGCGGCAGTCGCGAGAAGCTCAGCTTCGACCAGGGCGATCTGGATGCATTGCTGGCGCCGGCATGATCCGGACCGTACACGGCGCATTGCCATGGTGTGTCATGCGGACCGTACTGAAAGAAGCTTGTCAAAGCAGCTTTCAGCCGTAAGACTCCGCTGAGAGGGTTCGACAGGGGTGCGGCACGATGGTCTGCATGGAAGCGGTGACTCGTCATTACCGGGTGGGCGGGCAAACGATAGCCGCCCTGGACGGGGTCGGTTTCGAGGTGCCGCAAGGCCAGTTCATGGCCATCGTCGGGCCGTCCGGCTCCGGCAAGTCGACCTTGCTCAACATGCTCGGTTGCCTCGATCGCCCCGATAGCGGGCGCTACCTGCTCGATGGCGTCGATGTCTCCACTTTCGACGACGAGCGCGCCAGCGATTTTCGCAACCGGCGAATAGGCTTCGTGTTCCAGTCGTTCCATCTGCTGCCGCGGCTGAGCGTGCTGGAAAACACACTGTTGCCGCGACGCTTCCTGCGCGGCTCCGACGAAGGGCTGGAGCAGCGCGCGCATGAGCTGTTGCTGCGAATGGGTCTGCAGCGGCATCTGGCGCATCGCCCGGGCCAGCTCTCCGGTGGCCAGATGCAGCGCGTGGCGATCGCCCGCGCGCTGTTGATGAAGCCGGCCCTGCTGCTGGCCGACGAACCCACCGGCAATCTCGACTCGAAGAGCGCCGCCGACGTGCTGGCGCTGATTGCCGAGGTGCATGCCGGCGGCCAGACCGTGGTTCTGGTCACCCACGATGCCGACGTCGCCGCACGTGCGCAGCGCCAGATCAGCCTGCGCGACGGGAGGACCGAGCATGATTCGGCGGCGTGAGGTGCTTGCGCTGCTGCTGATGCTTGCCCCATTGCCAAGCCCGGCCACGGTATTCAGTGGCGAGGTGCAAGTGGCCGATGCGCAGGAGATATTCACGCCGCCGTCGATGAGCTCGCCCGTGGTGTTGCGTTACTACGTCGCCGACGGGGCGCAGGTGCGCAAGGGCGACGATCTGCTGCGGATCGACGCCGGTCCGGCCGAAACCCAGCTGCGCACGCTGCAGTCGCAGATCGAGCAGACAGCTGCGAAGAACGCCAAGGAGATCGCCAGCCTCGAACTCAAGCAGGCTGACGCCGAGCTAGCACTCGCCGATGCGCAGGCCGAACGCGACACCGCTGCGCAGGATGCGGGGATTCCGAAGTCAGTGATTTCCGCGCTCAACTACGACCGCTACCAGGGCGAGATGCAGCGTACCGAGCGCGCGTTGGCACTGAAGCAGCAGGAGGTGGTCCAGGCCATCGCCGCCGTCGCGCGACGGCGCCAGGACAGCGAGCTGGAGTTGCGCAAGCAGCGTCTGTCGCTCGGCTTCTACCAGGACCAGGTGGCGGGCGCCGTGGTGCGCGCGGAGCGGGACGGGACGGTGATTCACGGCTTCGACAACATGTTCGGCACCGGTGGACGCTACGAAGAAGGCTCTTCCAGCTATCCCGGGACCAACGTGGGCGAGGTGGTGGGCAGCGGCAGTGCCTACACCGTGCATGGCTGGGTACTGGAGCCCGACCGTGCCGGTCTGCGAGTGAACCAGCCGGTGCGACTGCACTTCGACGCGCTGCCGGGCAGCGAGTTGCCCGGCCGCATCCGCGCGATTGCCGGCGCCTCCGCCAGCAAGAGTGAATGGGGTGACGGCCGTTATTTCGAGGTCGACATCGCGCTGCCTGCGGATATGACGCTGCCGCTGCGGCCGGGCATGAGCGTGCGGGTCGACAGCGAGCCTGCCACCGCCGGCGATCGTGGCACGCCGGTGGTCGCCGGGCACGACGAGCCGTTGCACATCGACGGCGAAATCTATGCGCAGCAGAGCCTGGCGATCTCTCCGCCGGCGGTGGATGGCCTGTGGCAGATGACCGTGACCCAGATGGCAGGCGACGGCGAGGTCGTGAAGAAGGGCGACATGCTGGTGGTCTTCGATGGCGGCGAGGTGGTCAAGAATCTCACCGCCAAGCAGGGCCAGCTGGACGAGAAACGGCGCACGCAGGAACAGCTCAGGCTGGACCTGGCCGACCGCGCACGCGAGGCCGAACTGGCCACGGCGCAGGCGAAGGCCGACATGGAAAAGGCGCAGCGCAAGGCCAACCAGCCGAAGGAATATATCGCGCGGGTGGACTACCAGAAGCTGGTGATTGCACGGACCAAGGCCGAGCGCCGGATGGCGCTGACGACGCAGCGTGAGCGCGTGGCCGCCGATGAGCGCGCCGCCGAACAGCGCATGGCCGACGCCGATGCCGGCCAGCTCGACGAAGAAGTGAAGAAGCTGAAGGAATCACTGGCCTCGCTCAACGTCACCGCACCGCGCGGAGGTATCGTGTTGCACCAGAACAGCTGGAGCGGCGGCAAGGTCGATGTCGGTTCGCAGATCTGGCGTGGCCAATCGGTGGCGCAGATGCCGGACCTGTCGACGCTGGCCGTGCGCGCCATGCTGCCCGAACGCGAACTCACCCGGGTCAGCCCGGGTCAGCGCGTGCGCGTGGTGGTTGCCGGCGGTGGTGACCGCAGCATGAGTGGCCGCATCGTCGAGCTGGGTGGCACGGTGCACAGCAAGTCGCGGGTGGAAGCCGTGCCGGTGGTGGATCTGGTCGTGCGGTTGGATCAGGATCCGGGCCGGCTCAAGCTCAAGCCCGGGCAGGCGGTGCAGGTGGAAATTCCAGTCGTGCCGGGAGCCTCACGATGAGTCGCTGCTGGTTGCTGTTGCTCGTGCTTGTCGGCGGTTGCGGTCGCGCCGGTGCGGATCGCACGGTGCTGGAACAGGTGCGGGTACGGCCGCTGGAATTCAGCGTACAGGCCGAGGGCGAGTTGCGTTCGACCAGGCCGACACCGCTGCTGGTACCGGGTGCGCTATGGACGGCCCGCCAGCTCAACTGGATGTTGCCGGACGGCAGCACGGTGGAGAAAGGCGAACTGGTCGCGCGCTTCTCGGCCGAGCAGAGCAAGCAGGATCTGGCGCAGGCGCGCATCGACCTGGAACGCAACACGCTGGCGCGTGCCACCAAGCAGGCCGAACTGGATGACAAGAGCGGCCAGCTCGGGGTCGATCTCACCCAGGTGGCCGTGCAGCACGCGATCGCCGCGCGCTATGCGAACGCTCCGCTCGAGGCGATGGCGCGCAATGACATTCTCGATGCGGTGCAGGACGTGCATTACCTCGACGTGCGCCAGCGCATCCTGCAGTGGCGCGAGGATCAGTCCGCCTCGCGCGGCAACGCCGAGCTGGCCGTGCTGGACGCACAGCGCAGCAGCTTCGACACCGTGGCGAAGCAGAAGCAGGACGATCTGGAGGCACTGGAACTGCGTGCCCCGCATGCCGGTGTGCTGATGCTGGAAAAGAACTGGTCGGACCAGCTGCCGCATGTGGGCAGCAGCCTGTATGCCGGCAACAGCTTCGCCAGCCTGCCTGATCTCGATGCGCTCGAGGTGCAGTTGGCAGTCCCGCAGATCGAGGCGCAGGGCCTCCAGGTCGGCGATACCGTGGAACTGCACCGCTGGGGGATGCCGGCGCAGCACGTGACCTCCCGGCTCAGTTGGGTCGCCACCGCGGCACAGCCGCGCAGCAACGAGAATCCGGTGAGGTATCTGGCGATGAAGGTGACCGTGCCGGCTGATGTGGCGCGGCGCTACGGCTGGGTACCCGGCCAGCGCTTCGTCGGCAAGATCATCCTGCTGCATGTGGACAAGGGGCTGAGTGTGCCGAACATGGCGTTGAGCCATGATGGCGATCAATCGAGTGTCGAAGTACTCGACGGCGGCCACGTGCAGACGCGCAAGCTGAAACTGGGCGTTCGTGGCGCGACGCGCACCCAGGTACTCGACGGTCTGCAGCCAGGCGACCGTGTCCTGCTGGCTGGGACCGCCGCCAGGGAGGCGAAATGATTTCCGCAGGCTGGCGCGAGGCGATCGAAGAACTTTCGCGGCGCAAGCTGCGCACCCTGCTGACCCTGCTTGGCATGATCTTCGGCGTCGGCGCGATCGTCGCGATGCAGGGCGTCGGCGAGGGCAGCCGGCGCGAGGCGTTGAAGCTGGTCGACAGCCTTGGCCTGCACAACCTGATCGTCGAGGCGAAGAGCCAGGACGGCGATGCGCTGAAGGAAACCCGCGCGCGCAGCCTCGGCCTCACTGTTGCCGATGCGCGTGCCGCGCTGGACGTGGTGCCGTCGGCCGAGCGCTACGCCGCCGAGAAGCGTGTCAAGCGCTGGGCCGTGTTCAGCGACAGCGGACATGCCGATGCGGAAGTCAGCGGGATCAGTCCGGACTATTTCCAGCTCGCTTCACTGCAGCTGGCCGAGGGCCGCGCGCTGAATGCGGACGATGACGCCAGCCTCGCTGCGGTGGCCGTGCTCGGCCACCAGGTCGCGCATGACCTGTTTCCCGACGGCAAGCCGCTGGGTCGGCTGCTCAAGGTCAACCAGGTCTGGCTGCGCGTGGTCGGCGTGCTGGCCGATCGCGATCTCGGCCAGGACAAGTTCGAGGGCGTCGCGCTCGGTGCCGACAGCAACCGCATCTTCGTGCCGCTGGCCAGTGCGCGGGCACGCTTTCGTTTCCAGCCGATGGAGGACGAGGTCGACCGCTTTCTGCTGCGGCTGCAGGATCCGGAAGGGCTTTCCGTCGGTGCGCGCGTGCTCACCGAATTGCTCGATCAGCGCCACGCCGGCGCCAGCGATTACCAGCTGATCGTGCCGCAGCAGCTGTATCAGCAGAACCAGAAGACCCAGCGCATCTTCAGCGTGGTGATGGGCTCGATCGCCGGCGTCAGTCTGCTGGTCGGCGGCATCGGCATCATGAACATCATGCTGGCGAACGTGCTGGAACGGCGCCGCGAGATCGGCCTGCTGCGCGCGATCGGCGCGCGCCGGCAGGACATCGTGGCGCGCTTCCTGCGCGAGGCACTGGTGATCTGCGCCTCGGGCGCGTTGATCGGACTGCTGTTCGGCGCCCTGCTGGCCTACGCGATCGCCGCATTCGCCGGTTGGCAGGTGGCGTGGGCGCCGATCGGCGTGATCGCCTCGGTGCTGGCCTGCATGCTGATCGGCCTCGCTTTCAGCATCTACCCGGCGCGACAGGCGGCGGCGCTGGATCCGATCGCGGCGATCAGGGACGAGTGATCAGCGACATGCCCGCTCAATCGCGCGCGGCGATCTCGTCGATGTGACGCAGCATGTCGGCCGGGTCGTCGTAGACGCGGAACGCGCCGGACTGCTGCAGTTCGGCGTGGCCGTAGCCGCCGCTCAGCAGGCCCACGCCCAGCGCGCGGGCGCGCTGGGCGGCAAGCATGTCCCACACGCTGTCGCCGATCACCAGCGATTGATGGATGTCCACGCCGAGGCGCGCCGCGGTGGCGAGGAACAGGTCCGGGTCGGGCTTGGCGTGGCGCACCTGGTCGCGCGTCACCACCGGCACCTTCGATGGATCGACGCCCAGCGCGGCCAGGTTGTGGGCCGCCGTTTCCATGCGGCCGCTGGTGGCGATCGCCCATGGGATCTGCTGTTCGGTGAGGTAGGCCAGCAGCTCGCGGGCTCCGGGCAGCGGCCGCACCGAGCCCTGCGTGTGCTGGCGGTTGAACGCGTCCGCATGCCATTGGCGCAGGCGTTCGAGTCGCTCGTCGGTGATTTCCAGCCCGGTCTCGCGCAGCAGGATGTTGGCGAACAGGCCGCCGCTCATGCCGATCTTGCGGTGGATGCGCCACACCGACAGCTCGACGCCCTCGCGGTCCAGTGCCTCCTTCCAGGCCAGCACGTGCTGGTAGACGCTGTCGACGAGGGTGCCGTCGAGGTCGAACAGGAAGGCGGTGTCGTTGCGCGGCATGAGGGCTTCCGTCGATGTTACGTTTCAGTGGCGCGGCAGCAGCGAGCGTCCCGATTCCATCACGCTCAGCGCCGCCGCGCCGAGCAGGCCCGGCTCGGGATTCATGATCGCCTGCGTCGGCACCTTCTCCATGATGTCGCGGAAACGGCCCTTGGCCTCGAAGCGTTCGCGGAAGCGGCCGCGCTCCAGCCACGGCAGCAGCACCGGGATCAGGCCGCCGGTGAGGTAGACGCCGTTCCAGGCGCCGAGCGTAAGCACCAGGTCGCCGGCGACGCTGCCGAAGATGCCGGCAAAGGTTTCCACGGTGCGCATGCACAGCGGACAGCTGTCGTCCTTGGCGCGGGCGGTGATGTCCTCCGGCTTGAGGTCGTCGGGGCGGGCGCCGACGATGTGGCAGATCGCGTCGTAGAGATTCACCAGGCCCTGGCCGCAGATCAGCCGCTCGTTGGAGACGCGCCCGTACTTCTGGTTGAGATAGTCGAGGATCGCGATGTCCTCCGGCGAATGCGCGGCGAAACCGGCGTGGCCGCCTTCGGTCTGCAGCACGCTGCAGTGGCCGCCGCGCACCAGCAGGCCACCGACGCCGAGGCCGGTGCCCGGACCGACGATGGCGAAGGTCTGCTCCTCCTCGGCACCGATCACCGGGCGCGGCACCGTGCCCACGTCGACCAGGTCGTCGCCTTGCAGCAAGGTCACTGCCATGCTCTGCGCGGCGAAATCGTTGACCAGGTGCACGTATTCCAGGCCGAGCGCGGCGGCGGTCTGGTGGGCCGAGATCGCCCACGGATTGTTGGTGACCTTGACCGTCTCGCCGTCGACGATGCGCCCGGCGGCGGCCACGATCGCGCGACTCACGTGCAGGCCGGTGTCGGCAAGGTATTGCTTCGCGGTGGAGACCAGCGAATCGTGCTCGGCCACGCGGTAGCGCCGGATGCTGTCGGTCTGCAGCGGCTTGTCGCGTGATGGATCGGCCACCCCGAAACGGACATTGGTGCCGCCGAGATCGACGAGCAGGGTGGGGGTGGCAGGCACGTGCATCGGGACTCCATGGGAGTGAAGCGGAAAACAGCAAGCCTGCCGTGAATGCCGGCCAGCGTCCAGCATTCCGGTGACCCGGGACGCTGGCAGGCCGGTTCGATGCCCGGCTCAGGTCGACGATTTGCGCTTCGGGGGCTTGCCGCCGGAGGCGGGGGGCTTCGGCTTCGGCTTCGGCTTTGGCTTCGGCTTTGGCTTCGGCTTTGGCTTTGGCATTGGCTTGGGCTTTGGCTTGTGTTTGTGCGGCGGGCTTGGTGCAGGCGCAGGATTGGGCGCGGGTGCGGGACCTGGCACTGCGCCTTGCAACGCGCCGAGCAGGGCCTGGCCGTTCGGGCTGCCCAGCCCGGTGCAGGCGTCCCAGCCCGGGCCCGCCGCGTAGCTGCCGTTGTTGCCCTGGGTGATGTCGTGGAACCCCTTTTCACCGACGCCATAGAGGGTGGCGTTGGCGGCGCCCAGCGCGTGGCCGAGTTGCTGGTTCAGGCGCGCCACCAGCGCGGCCCACAGCGGGGCGACCGCGCTGGTGCCGCCGATGACTTCGTCCTGGCCGTCGACACGCACCGCGTAGCCGGTAAGCGGGTCCGCGTTGCCGGCGACATCCGGCACGCCGCGACCGACGAAGCCGCCCGGTGCCACGGGGACCTTGGATGCCGACTGCCATGCCGGCAACGCGAACACGGCGCTGACGCCACCGCCGGTGGCGCCCTCGTCGCCGGCGGTCTCGTTCCACACCACCTCGCTCTTGATCGTGCTGCCGCTGCCCTGCAGCTCGGTGCCGCCGCAGGCCAGCACGGACGGACTGGAGGCGGGGTAGTCCACCGTCGGCTGGCCGCCGCTGACGCCGTCGCTGGAACCGTTGTCGCCGGCCGCCACGGTCACCGTCACGCCCAGTGCGGCGGCATCCTCCAGCGCGGTCTCCATCGCATTGCGCGAGGCCGTGCTCCAGCTGCTTTCGGGACCGCCCCAGCTGATCGACATCACGTTGGCCGGCTGGCTGCTGCTGTGCGCCGCCTGCGAGATCGCATCGTAGAAGCCCTGGTCGGTGTTGCCGCCGAAGTAGACGACGAACTGCGCCGCCGGGGCCAGCGTACCGGATACCTCGATATCCAGCATCACTTCCGCATCCGCAGCGCCGCCGGGCTGGTTGCTGCCGCCGTCGACCGAGACGGCGGTGATGGACGGCGTCGCCAGCCCGAGACCCTTGAAGTAGGTGTCCAGATCGGCCTGCACATAACCGCCGCCGAGTTCGATGATCGCGATGGTCTGGCCGCTGCCGTCGCCGGCAGGGAAGTTGTACAACTGGCCGATCTGCAGCGGCGTGTAGGTATTGCCCGGCGTTGCCTGTGCGATACGGAAATGCGGCTGCGCGACCGGGCGCCGATCCAGTCCCAGCACGGCGATCACCGCCGGATCGGGCAGGATGGGCGCCTGTGCACAGCCCACGTAGGAGACGCCACCCGGCGTCAGCTCGTAATGACCCAGCTGCACGCCGAACGCCTGCTGCAGCGACTGCGCGGTGCCGCGCAGATGCAGCGTCCGCCGGCCCGGTTCGCAGGCCAGTTCGTGCAGGCCGTGCTGGCGGCTGAAGTTGCGCAGGCGCTCCACATCGGTCGGGTCGGCGCCGTAACGCGCCACGAAATCGGCATGCCGGGTGCTGCGTGATGCGGCAGGTGCCAGTTGGCCCAGCGGGTTCTTGCGACGCAGCACCAGGGTCACGTCGAGCGATGCATCCGGGGCGTGCGGGCCCAGGTAACGGGCACTGGCCGGCAGATGCCAGTCGCCAGTCGAGACGATGGGCGTGGTCTTGCTCATGAGACTTCCTCCGGTGGGGAAACGGCGGTCGCAACGCCGAGGGTGCACCGGAAAACGTGACGAGAAAGTGTCGTGGTCGATCGAATTCGCAATGGCACGGATGCAACCAAGCTCGCAGTACGGCCGCGGGCTTTGCGTTGTGGCCTAAAATGGCCGGGATATCACCCGTCAGGATCCGCCATGAGCTTCCCCGCCATCCGCATGCGCCGCATGCGCCGCGACGCCTTTTCCCGTGCGCTGATGCGCGAGCACACCTTGCTGGCGAGTGACCTGATCATGGTCGCGTTCGTGATCGAGGGCGCAGGCCAGCGCGAGCCGGTGCCGTCGATGCCGGGCGTGGATCGGCTGTCGATCGACGAGTTGCTGAAACTGGCTGGGGAATGCGTGAAGCTCGGCATCCCGGCGCTCGCCTTGTTCCCGTCGCCGGGCTCGGCAGTGAAGAGCGAGGACGCCGCCGAGGCGTGGAATCCGAACGGCCTGATGCAGCGCGCCACCCGCGCGTTGAAGGCGAAGTATCCCGAGCTGGGCCTGATCGGCGACGTGGCGCTCGATCCGTACACCACGCACGGCCAGGACGGCTTGATCGACGCCACCGGCTACGTGATGAACGAGCCCACCGTCGAGGCACTGATCAAGATGTCGCTGGCGCAGGCCGAAGCCGGCATGGATTTCGTGGCGCCGTCGGACATGATGGACGGCCGCATCGGCGCGATCCGCGAGACGCTGGAAGACGCCGGCCACATCCACACCCGCATCCTCGCCTACTCGGCGAAATACGCCTCCGCGTTCTACGGCCCGTTCCGCGACGCGGTCGGTTCGTCGGCGAACCTCGGCAAGGGCAACAAGCACACCTACCAGATGGATGTCGCCAACAGCGACGAGGCGTTGCACGAAGTCGAGCTGGATATCCAAGAAGGAGCAGACGCGGTGATGGTGAAGCCGGGCCTGCCGTATCTCGATATCGTGCGCCGGGTGAAGGATGCGTTCGGCGTGCCGACGTTCGTGTATCAGGTCAGCGGCGAGTACGCGATGTTGAAGGCCGCGTCGCAGAACGGCTGGCTGGATGAGAAGGCGGTGGTGCTGGAGTCGTTGACCGCGATGAAGCGGGCGGGGGCGGATGCGATTCTTACTTACTATGCGATTGATGCGGCGCGGTGGTTGGGCGGGGAGTAGGCGAGGCCTGTTTTGCAACCTCCGCTATTGACTCAAAGGACAGGTTCTTTGATTGCACCAGCGACGTGTCCAGCCGCCAATTCGCGGACCCAGACGCTGTAGCTCGGCCGTTTCAATGAAGTGGCATTTGCTCGCGGAGCGATGCGAAAAGTGACTCGACGCATGTACTTTGTCTGCCTGAAGACCGTTGCCATTGTGGCTTTGATTACCCTCTTGGGCGTCGAAGTAGCGGCGACTCCCTCGGTGGATGGATCTTCGGTCCGCTTCGTTACTTCCGATGCGGACGGCGAAGATTACGGCCCGGCATTTTCTCCCGATGGCACTCGGATCATCTTCGAAAGACATCCCTTGGGGCCGGGAAGATGGACGGCGTATAGCGTAGAAGTCTCCAGCGGAGACATTCGGTCCATATCCAAAGAGGTGGCTCCGGTCGAAGAGACCCGCTTGTGCTGGTCGTCTACGACCAATGAGATCGCCTTTACCGGTCTCGCGGCAGACAAGTCGGCATCGACCTGGTTGATGAAGGCCGATGGCACTCACATCCGTGCCGCCTACCCGTCCTCGAAGTCACAATTCTTTTATCCCTCGTGGTACCCGAGCGGCACGCAAATCGCCGAACTCGACGGCAGCAACAACACGATCCGTAAGGTCGACCTGGTTACGGGGAAATCTGAGGTGCTGACGCAACGACACTTGCTCCTGGCTGGCATGTCGTCGGTGTCTCCCGATGGGAAGTGGATCGCGCTAGCAGCGCAGCCAAATCGAGGGCAGTCGTACGATCAAACCAAGAACACGATTTGGCTGATCTCATCGACGGGAGATGCTCACCCACTGGAACAAGACCCGCAGGAGGGGCGAGCCCCCTCCTGGTCACCGGACGGCACCCGGATCGCCTTTGAGAGCAACCGGTCCAGTCTCTTCCCAGGCTTCTATGCCGTCTTCGTCGCCACCAAGGATGGCCGAAACATCCGGCAACTGACGCCATACGCTCTCAACGCCCAACACCCCGTGTGGTCTCCGGATGGTAGGTTGATTGCGTTCTCGGCCAGGCAGCCCAAGGCTGGCGGAAAGTACGGTCCTGGCATCGCGGTGATCGCAGCACCTTCTCAGTTGCCTTGACGGCAGTTTCCGGAGCTGCGAGCGAGAGTCACGCGTACTGCGCGACCCCATTCCCGAACGACCAGTTCTCCTTCGCCACCTCGACCAGATTGATGAACACATCCTCGGGACGCAGGCCAGGATCGGTGGAAAAATTCTCAGCGATGCCCCGGTACAGCGCCTGCTTCTGCTCCACCGTGCGGCCGCTGTTGCAGGTGATCTGCACGATCACCAGATTGTCGCTGCGGGCGATGCCGAGGTAGTTCGGGTCGTAGTCGAACTCGCCGGCATCGTGCTGGCTGACCAGGATGAAGCGGTCGTTCTCCGGCACGTTGAAGGTTTCGCGCATGGCCTGGTAGATGCCGTCGCGCAGGGCGGCGAGATGGGCGGGCGACTTGCCGCGGCGGAGCGAGATGCGAACCAGTGGCATGGTGGACTCTCCACGAGGATGAAGCACGATGGATGGGGATGGGGGGTGCGATATCATGTGCCATTGGCAGCCATGACTCGAGACATCCGGCCTATGTCCGCCATGCGACCAGTCCTGACATCTGCTGTGTTCTTCTCTCGATCCCCGTTCCGAGTTCGCAAGCCATGACTCCCACCCGCCTTGAAATCACCCGTCCCGACGACTGGCACCTGCATCTTCGCGACGGCGATGCGCTGGCTTCGGTGATCGGCCACACCGCGCAGCGCTTCGCGCGCGCCATCGTGATGCCGAACCTGAAGCCGCCGGTGACGACGGTCGCGCAGGCGGAAGAGTATCGGCGGCGCATTCTGGCGAGCCTGCCGGCAAGCTCGCGTTTCCAGCCGCTGATGACGCTGTACCTCACCGAGAACACGCCGGTCGAGGAAATCGCGCGCGCCAAGGCGAGCGACAGCGTTTTCGCGGTGAAGTACTACCCGGCGGGAGCCACCACCAATTCCGATTCCGGCGTGCGCGAGCTGTCGCGGGTGTATGCCGTGATCGAAGCGATGGAAAAGCACGAACTGCCCTTGCTGCTGCATGGTGAGGTCACCGATCAGGATGTCGACATCTTCGATCGCGAACGCGTTTTCATCGAGCGCCACCTGTTGCCGCTGCAGGCCCGCTTCCCGGGCTTGCGCATGGTGCTGGAACACATCACTACCCGCGACGCGGTCGATTTCGTCCGTGGCGCGCCGGCCAACGTGGCGGCCACGATCACCGCGCACCATCTGCTGCTCAACCGCAACGCGCTGTTCGAGGGTGGCATTCGCCCGCACAACTACTGTGCCCCGATCCTCAAGCGCGAGACGCACCGCGCCGCGTTGCTGCACGCAGCCAGCAGCGGCGATCCGCATTTCTTCCTCGGCACGGACAGTGCGCCGCATCCCCGCGAAGCGAAGGAAACGGCGTGCGGATGCGCAGGACTCTATACGGCCCATGCGGCGCTGGAGCTGTATGCCGAGGCGTTCGAGCAGGCCGGCCGGCTGGATCGGCTCGAAGCGTTTGCCAGCTTCCATGGTCCGGACTTCTACCGTTTGCCGCGCAACCTGGATCGCATCGCGCTCGAACGCGCGCCGTGGATCGTGCCCGACGAATATCCGCTGGCCGGGTCCACCTGCAAGCCCATGCGCGCGGGCGAGTCGGTCGCATGGACGCTCGTAGGGGCGACAGCTTCCTGATTCGGAAGGCGTCGGCTCGGGCGCAAGAACTCCACATGCCGTCATCCCGGCGCAGGCCGGAATCGCTTCAGCACGAAACCGGCCGTCGCGTTTCGTCACGGGGCCGGATGCCGCCAGCAAAGCCAAATGCGATTACCAGCTGCGCTGTTGTGAAGCTCCTCCAGCCTAAGCCGGAATGACGCTATGGGTGAGTTTTCAGCGCAGTGGCGCCGCTGCTTTCAGTACGCGAACTCGCGGAACACCGGGTCCACGCTGCCGCCCCACGCACCATGGAACAACTCCAGCTTGCGCTCGGCCGGGGTCTGGTTGGCCTGCACGATCTCGATCATCGGTTCCAGGAAGATGCTTTCGTCGGCACCATTCTTGTTGAGCCGGGCACGGCGCTTGAGGCCATGGCCGGCGATCTTCAGCGCTTCCTCGGCGAGATCGCGCACCGTGCCGCCACGGAACGGCAACTTCAACGCATGCTTTGGCACGCCATCGCGCAATGCATGGCGTTCCTCGCGGCTGAAATCCTTGACCAGATCCCACGCGGCATCCAGCGCCTCGTCGTCGTACAGCAGGCCGACCCAGAACGCGGGCAGCGCGCACAGCCGGTTCCACGGACCGCCGTCGGCGCCGCGCATTTCCAGGTACTGCTTCAGGCGCACCTCGGGAAACGCGGTGGTCAGGTGGTCGGCGAAGTCCTTCATGTTCGCCTTGGTACCGGGCAGCATCGGCAGTTCGCCGGCCATGAACTGCTTGAAGTCCTGCCCGGCGAGGTCGATGTACTTGCCATCCTGGAAACTGAAATACATCGGCACGTCGAGGATGTAGTCGACATAGCGCTCGTAGCCGAAGCCGTCGGCGAATACGAAGTCGAGCATTCCCGTCCGCTGCGGGTCGGTATCGGTCCAGATGTGCGACCGGTACGACAGATAGCCGTTTGGACGTCCTTCGGTGAACGGCGAATCGGCGAACAGCGCGGTGGCGATCGGTTGCAGCGCCAGGCTCACGCGGAACTTCTTGATCATGTCCGCTTCGCTGGAGAAATCCAGGTTCACCTGCACCGTGCAGGTGCGCGTCATCATGTCCAGGCCGAGCGAGCCGACCTTGGGCATGTACTCACGCATGATCTTGTAGCGGCCCTTCGGCATCCACGGCATTTCGTCGCGGCGCCACTTCGGCTGGAAGCCCATGCCGAGGAAGCCGAGCCCCATGCCGTCGGCAATCGAACGCACTTCCTCCAGATGCGAGTTCACCTCGCAACAGGTCTGGTGGATCGTTTCCAGCGGTGCACCGGACAACTCCAGCTGGCCGGCCGGCTCCAGCGTGATCGAGGCCTTGTCTCGCGACAGGGCCACCGGGTTCTCGCCCTCGCGGGCGACGTCCCAACCATAGCGGGTAGCGAGCGTTTCCAGCAGCAGCTTGATGCCGCGGTCGCCCTCAAAGGTCGGCGGACGCAGAGTATCGGTGAGGAAGCCGAACTTCTCGTGCTCGGTGCCGATGCGCCAGGCATCGCGCGGCTTCTCGCCCGCGGCGAGGTAGTCGGTGAGCTGCTGGCGGTCCCGGATAGGGGTGCTCTTGACGGCACTGGGTATGGACACGGGCAAAGCCTCGCTGGGTGAGCGAGTCACTATGGGGGTGTTGCGTGACAACGAAAAGGGGGTGAGGGCAAATAATTGGACGGGGCGGTACAGATGACGTTCCGGGTGCGGCGAGTTTTCGTTCGTATACTAGAAGTCGACAAGGTAGCTGTCTGCTTGCCGGGCTTCAAAGAGGATCGAATGATTAAGCGAAAGCCAGGTAAGGCACAGAATCAAGAAAGTGGGCCGGCGGGGCAATTCGCATTACCTCTGATGCCGCGAGCGGAAGAAGCGCCAGCAGCCCCGTTGCTGGTTGCACCCGCGGGGCGGTACAGCAACTACATAGTCTACGTTGATGAGAGCGGAGACCATGGCCTGGAAACGGTCGACCCGAACTACCCGGTGTTTGTGTTGGCCTTTTGCGTTTTTCATAAGGCGCACTATGCCCAGAAACTGGTTCCAGCTATTGAGTCGTTCAAGTTCAAGCACTTCGGACACGACACCGTTGTTCTACACGAGCACGAGATTCGCAAGGAAAAGGGCAGCTTTCGATTCGACGACCGCTTGCACAAAGAAGCGTTTCTCAACGAGTTGACCGAAATAATCGACATAAGCAACTTCATCCTCATCAGTTGCGTGATCGACAAGGCGCGTCTCAAGGAAAGGGCTCAGCTAGAGAGCAATCCTTACAATTTGGCTTTGGGATTTTGCCTTGAGACGCTGTTTGAGCTTGTGCAGGAGAAGGTGCAGGAAGGATATCCGACCCATGTAGTGGTCGAGTGCCGTGGCAAGAAAGAGGATCGTGACCTAGAGCTCGAGTTCAGGCGAATCTGTGGCGGTGAAAATCGTTGGGCCAAACAGTTGCCCTTCAACATCATTTTTGCAGACAAGAAAACTAATTCGTCCGGGTTACAGCTGGCGGACCTGGTAGCCCGTCCCATCGGCCTCTCGTTTCTCCGTCCCCGTCATCCGAACCGGGCGTTTGAGATACTCAAGCGCAAATTCTTTTGTGCAGGCGGACGGCGCAAGCTTGGCGTCGACTTTGAGGGATGGGGGCTGAAGATTTTCCCGGCCTCAGAAAGCGAAAAGCCCCGGTGAACTCACCGAGGCTATGACGCCGACTAGGAACCCCCAGTCCACTTAGGTTACAACTTTAGATTGATGCGTCTCAGAATTCAAGACGGGATGCATTCGAAGTTCAGCTAGGCCGAAGCGTCAAACGAAAAGACCGTCCGATGAGCGGTCTTTTCGCAAGATTCTTCGAGGCGGGTGGATCAGGATCAGCGCTTCATCGAATTGAAGAACTCGTCGTTGGACTTGGTGTTCTTCATCTTGTCGAGCATGAACTCCATCGCGGCCAGCTCGTCCATCGGATGCAGCAGTTTGCGCAGGATCCAGATCTTGGCCAGCATGTCCGGGTCGATCAGCAGGTCTTCGCGGCGGGTGCCGGAGCGGTTGATGTCGATCGCCGGGTACACGCGTTTCTCGGAGATGCGGCGGCTCAGGTGCACTTCCATGTTGCCGGTGCCCTTGAACTCCTCGTAGATCACCTCGTCCATCTTGCTGCCGGTCTCGGTCAGCGCGGTGGCGATGATGGTCAGGCTGCCGCCTTCCTCCACGTTGCGCGCGGCGCCGAAGAAGCGCTTCGGGCGCTGCAGCGCGTTGGCGTCGACACCGCCGGTGAGCACCTTGCCGGAGCTCGGCACCACGGTGTTGTAGGCGCGGGCGAGGCGGGTGATCGAGTCGAGCAGGATCACCACGTCCTTCTTGTGCTCGACCAGGCGCTTGGCGCGCTCGATCACCATCTCGGCGACCTGCACGTGGCGCACGGCCGGCTCGTCGAACGTCGAGGAGATCACCTCGGCGCGCACGGTGCGGGCGATCTCGGTGACTTCCTCCGGGCGCTCGTCGATCAGCAGCATGATCAGGTGCGCGTCGGGATGGTTGTAGGTGATCGCCTGGGCGATGTTCTGCAACATCATCGTCTTGCCGGACTTCGGCTGGGAGACGATCAGGCCGCGCTGGCCGCGGCCGATCGGCGCGATCAGGTCGAGGATGCGGCCGGTGATGTCCTCGCTCGAACCGTTGCCGCGCTCCAGCTTGAACGACTTGCGCGGGAACAGCGGGGTGAGGTTCTCGAACAGCATCTTGTTCTTCGACGCTTCCGGCGGATCGCCGTTGATGTCGTCGACGCGCAGCATCGCGAAGTAACGCTCGCCTTCCTTCGGATGGCGCACGCGGCCGGTGATGTAGTCGCCGGTGCGCAGGTTGAAGCGGCGGATCTGGCTCGGCGACACGTAGATGTCGTCCGGGCCGGCCAGGTAGGACTCGTCGGCCGAGCGCAGGAAGCCGAAGCCGTCCTGCAGGATTTCCAGCACGCCTTCGGCCCAGATGCCGCCGCCGGAGCGGGCGTGCGCCTTGAGCACGTTGAAGATCACGTCCTGCTTGCGGGCGCGGGCGATGCCTTCGTGGATGCCCAGCGACTCGGCGAACTCAAGCAGCTGGATCGCGTTCTTGCGCTTGAGCTCGGTGAGGTTGATCACCCGGTCGTTGCTGCCCGGATCGGCGTTGTCGTCATCCACCGGCAGGCCGTTCGGGTTGTTGTAGCGGGGATTGCCGCCGCCCTGCGGGCGCGGTTGCTGCTGCTGTGGATTGCCGCCGCGCTCGTTGCGCCGGCGCCGACCGCGGCCTTCACGGTTTTCGCGGGGGCCATTGTTCTGGCCGTTGTTGGGGTTCTGGCCTTGATTCTGGCCTTGCCCCTGATTCGGATTCTGCGCCTGGCCTTGATGCTGGCTGGCCTGCTGGGCCTGGTTCGGTCCCGGCTGTGCGCCGGATTCGCGTGGTTCCTGCGCGGCGCGCGGTGGCGCGGCCTCGGCTTGTGCCGGCGTCGTCACCGGCAGGCTGGCCTGCACCGGGGCAGGTGCTGGCGCTGGACGTTCGACGGCGACCGGCGGGGCGGCAGGAGCTGGTGCGGATGCCGGCCGGTCGGCCGCGGCCTTCTCGGCATTCGCCGCCGCGATCGCGGCTGCCGTACGGCGCGGCGCGCGCGGGCGCGGCTCGGGCTTGCCTTCGGCAACGGGTCGGGTATCGGCGCTCTTGGCGTCGTTCGGGGTTTTGTTTTCGGTATCGGACACGGGCAATCCTCGCAGGGCGCCGTTGAATTACAGGAGGGAGGGTGTGCGTCGCGCGGAGGGCGCAAGGGGACAGGACTGTCCCGACGGACGCGATGAATCTAGCACCCGCTGCGTATCGGCGTAAAGCCTCGCAAGTCGGCCGGAGCGCGCCGGGCCGACTTCGTGCAGCGGGTTTGCAACGGGTGGATCAGATGGCCTTGTCGATCATCTGGGTCAGCTGGCCCTTGCTGACGGCGCCGATCTGGGTCGCCTCGACCTTGCCGTTCTTGAACACCATCAGGGTCGGGATGCCGCGCACGCCATAGGCTCGCGGGGTCTGCTGGTTGTGGTCGATGTTCACCTTGACGATGCGCAGCTTGCCTTCGTACTGCTGGGCCAGCTCGTCGAGCATCGGCGCGATGGCCTTGCAAGGGCCGCACCATTCCGCCCAGAAATCCAGCAGCACCGGGGTTTCGGACTTGAGCACCTGCTCGTCGAAGGCGTCGTCATTCACATGGGTAATCAGGTCGCTCACCGGGGATCTCCGTGGCTGAGGCAAAAACGTCGTGGCTGAAAAGTGGGGTGGCAAACGGCGAAAAACAAGGAGATGACGACGCCAGGGGCCGTCATCGGCTACACTCAGGCGCCCATAAAGCGCGGGTTGGGCAGGAAGAAGAGGTGCCGAGGCGGCAGGTCTTCATTCCAGCGCAACTCCGGGCACGATTCAAGGGCGGCTTGCAAAGCCGTCCGTCAGACCGCCGGCAAACACGGCGTCGCCAGCCGCGGCGCGACCTTGTTGACCCTGACATTGAGCCGCTTCGCGCCCCCGTCCTGCACCGCCCTCCGCCGACGTTCGACGTCCGGCGCCTGAAGCGGGTGCAGCACATCACGCCGCCGTCAGGCAAGGTTTCCACACCCCTATGTCACAAACCGTACTCACCGATACCTTCTTCGCCAACTTCGATTTGCATCCGCTGCTGCAGCAAGGCCTGGACGACAGCGGTTTCACCCGCTGCACGCCGATCCAGGAAATGACCCTGCCGCTGGCGCTGACCGGGCGCGATGTCGCCGGCCAGGCGCAGACCGGCACCGGCAAGACCTGCGCCTTCCTGGTCGCATTGATGAACCGCCTGCTGACCAATCCGGCGGTGGCCGAGCGCAAGGACAGCGACCCGCGCGCGCTGGTGATCGCGCCGACCCGTGAGCTGGCGATCCAGATCGAGAAGGACGCCAAGGCGATCGGCCGCCACACCGGCCTACGCACCGCGCTGATCTATGGCGGCGTCGACTACGACAAGCAGCGCCAGCAATTGAAGGATGGCTGCGACATCATCATCGCCACGCCCGGCCGCCTGCTCGATTACCACAAGCAGAACGTGTTCGGCTTCAACGGCGTCGAAGTGATGGTGATCGACGAGGCCGACCGCATGTTCGACCTCGGCTTCATCAAGGACGTGCGCTTCATCTTCCGCCGCCTGCCGGCGCGCGAGCAGCGCCAGGTGCTGCTGTTCTCCGCCACGCTGAGCCACCGCGTGCTGGAGCTGGCCTACGAGCACATGCACAACGCCGAGAAGCTGGTGGTGGAGAGCGACAACGTCACCGCCGACAAGGTGCGTCAGCTGGTCTACTTCCCCGCCAAGGAAGAGAAGATGCCGCTGCTGCTGAACCTGATCGACCGTGCCAAGCCGACCCGCAGCATCATCTTCGTCAATACCAAGGCCGCTGCCGAGCGCATCACCGAGCGGGTCAAGCGCCATGGCTGCCGCGTCGGCGCGATCTCCGGCGACGTGCCGCAGCTGAAGCGACAGAAGCTGCTGCAGCGCTTCCAGGACGGCCAGCTGGACATCCTGGTGGCCACCGACGTGGCTGCGCGCGGCCTGCACATCCCGGCGGTCAGCCACGTGTTCAATTACGACCTGCCGCATGACGCGGAGGATTACGTGCACCGCATCGGCCGTACCGCGCGGCTGGGCGCGGAAGGCGACGCGATCAGCTTCGCTTGCGACCTGTACGCGATGTCGCTGCCGGAGATCGAGACCTATATCGGCCAGAGCATTCCGGTGGCACCGATGGATCCGGAGCTGCTGGTCATGCCGAAGCCACGCGAGATCGATGCCGAGTTCGCCGCCAACGCCGCCGCCGACAGTGCCGCGTTCGGCGACGTGGTGGCGCCGCGTCCGGGCGAGACGCCGCGCCGCCCGCGTGGTGCTTCTGGCCGCGATGGCGAGCGCCAGGGCGCGGCACGCACGGGTTCACGCCCGCCGCGCGAGCGCAAGCTGTCGGCGCCTGTCGTCGACAGCCAGGCCGCCGCCGTGGTGGTTGCCGTGCCCGCCGCGAATGCTGCTGCGGATGTGGCGGCCAACGGTGCGGCCGAAGGCGTGCGCAAGCCGCGTCGCCGTCGCGGTGGCCGCAACCGCCGTCGCGAGGGCGGCGTTGTCGTTGCCGAGGCGAGCGGGCAAAACAGCGCTGTTGCCGCGGATGGCGGTCGCGCCCCGCGTGGCGAGCGTCGCCCGGCGCGCGAGCGCAATGCGGGGGAGTCCGCTGGTCATGCCGGCAACCGGCCTTCGCGCCAGGTCGCAGTGACGGCCGGCGTGTCCGCCGCCCATCCGCATCCGAAGAAGCCGGGCCTGTTCCGGCGCCTGACCCGGTTGTTCACCGGGCGTTGAGCGCACCCATCGCCGCGGCTGAATCCGCGGCGATCGCCGGCGGCGTGAAGTCCGCATCTTGGCATCGGCTTCCCTTATCCTTGCCGCTGGCAAGACGACAGGCCGGCTCGGGGATACTCGGTGATCCATTTTGATCAAGTCAGCAAGCGCTACGAGGGCGGCCATGAGGCGCTCTCGCAGCTTTCGTTCGAGGTACCGACCGGCGAGATGGCCTTCGTCACCGGTCATTCCGGTGCCGGCAAGAGCACCTTGCTCAAGTTGCTCGGCCTGATCGAGCGGCCCTCGCATGGCACGATCAGCATGGACGGCAAGAATCTGACGAAGATCCGCCGCAGCGGCATTCCGAAGTGGCGTCGACAGATCGGCATGGTGTTCCAGGATCACCGCCTGCTGATGGAGCGCAGCGTGTTCGCCAACGTCGAGCTGCCGCTGGTGATCGGCGGCATCGCACGCGCCGAGCGTGCCCGGCGCGTGCGTGCTGCATTGGAGAAGGTTGGCCTGCTTGCCTACGAACGGCAGCTGCCGGCGACGTTGTCCACCGGCGAGCAGCAGCGCGTCGGCATCGCCCGCGCGATCGTGGCGCGACCGGCCCTGCTGATCGCCGACGAGCCGACCGGCAACCTCGACCCGCAGCTGGCGGTGGAGATCATGGGCCTGTTCGGCGAGTTCCAGCAGGTCGGCACCACGGTGCTGGTCGCCAGTCACGACCTGCCATTGATCAAGCGCATGAAGAAGCGCGTGATCGTGCTCGACCATGGCCGACTGGTGGCCGATCTCGCCGCGCAGGAGGTGCTGTGAGCATGCCGTCCGAAACGCTGCAGACGCCCGCGGCAGAGACCCCGCGCAACGAACACAGCCACGGTCGCCGTTTCGCCGGCTGGCAGGAGCACCACGGTTGGAGCGCAGCGGCCAGCCTGCGCCGGCTGGCCTCGCGCCCGCTGGGCAGCCTGCTGACGATTGCGGTGATGGGCCTGGCGCTGGCTTTGCCGCTGGCGTTTTACCTGTTGTTGGGCAATGTGCAGAAGCTCGGTGAAGCGCTGGGCCAGAGCCAGGCCGTCAGCGTCTTCCTGCAGCCGGGTCAGACCGCGCAGCAGGCTCAGCTGCTGGCCAAGCAACTTGGCGATCGCCCCGAAGTGGCCGCGATCACCGTGAAAACCCCGCAGCAGGGCATGGACGAACTGGCGAAGATGCAGGGTTTCTCCGGCGCCCTGCAGACGCTGGACAGCAACCCGCTGCCGTACGTGCTGCAACTGCAGCCGCGTGCCGACCTGGACGCCGCTGCCGTCGAGCGGCTGGTGAGCGACGTGCGCGAGCTGCACAGCGTCGACATGGTGCAGGACAGCGGCAGCTGGCGGCAGCGGCTGGACGCCTTGCTCGGTGTCGGCAACCGCGTGGTGCTGGTACTGGCCTCGTTGCTGACGCTGGCGGCGCTGCTGGTGGTCGGCAATACGGTCAGGGTGGACATCGCCAGCCGCAGCGAGGAAATCGGCGTGCTGCTGTTGCTGGGTGCCAGCAGTGCGTTCGTGCGCCGGCCGTATCTGTATGCCGGCATCTGGTACGGCCTGCTCAGCGGCATGCTGGCGGCGCTGCTGGCGGTGCTGATCGAGTTCGCACTGGCCGGACCGGTGGCGCAGTTGAGTCGGGCATATGATGGCAAACTGCAAGTGGGCGGCCTGCCGCTGTGGTTGTTGCTGGCGGTGCCGCTGGCCGCGGCTGCACTGGGCTGGCTGGGGGCGCGACTGGTAAGCGCATGGCAATTGCGCAAGGCGGTATAGCCATCTTGCGGCAGAGTGATACGAATCGCAGCCATCGGCGTCGCCGTTGGTGCACGATCGCCAGGCAAGCGGGCGCAGGGGGTGTGACCGCGGGTTCATTGGCCAGGGATCGCCACGGGTTGGGTGGGTGAGCTAAGGAATGAGTACAAATATAAGCAACCGTTTGCTCACCGAGGCGCCGCGCGTGCTGGTGGTGGACGGTTCGCGCGTGGTGCGGCAGTTGATCACCCGCGTACTGCAGGCGGAATTGCCCGGCGTCGAGGTGGTCGGCTGCGGCAGCGGTGCCGATGCACAGCAGATGCTCGGCGAGGGCGTGTTCGACTTCATCACCATCGCGCTGCGCCTGCCCGACATGGACGGGCTGGAGCTGGCGCGCTTCGTGCGCGAGTCGGCGCCGCAGATCTACGTGCCGATCGTGGTGGTGTCGGGCGATGTCGAGGATCGCCTGCACCGGCGTTCGCTGGGCGAGCATGTCACCGATTATTTCGACAAGGCGCTCGGTTTCCAGGCGCTGGCCGAATTCATTCGCGGCTATGTGAGCGCGCAGACGACCGCCGAGGGCACCGTGCTGTACGTCGAGGACAGTCGCGTGGTGGCCCTGGCGACCCGGCGCATGCTGGAGAAGATCGGTCTCACCGTTCGCCATGTGGTCAGCGTGGAGGACGCACTGGCGATGCTGGAGACCGATCGGGCACTCGGCTGGGTCGGCGCCGACGTGGTGCTGACCGATGTCAGCCTGAAGGGCGAGCTGACCGGTGGCGACCTGCTCAAGCACATCCGCGAGCAGTTCGGTTACGGCAAGGGTCGGCTGCCGGTGCTGGTGATGACCGGCGACGAAAACCCGGCCAACCAGGCCGCGTTGATCAAGGCCGGTGCCAACGACCTGGTCGAGAAGCCGGTCGAGGAAAAGCTGTTGATCACCAAGCTGCTGTTCCAGCTGCGTGTGGCGAAGCACCTGCGCAAGCACGCGGGCGAGGCATGAGCGAGGCGGCGCCGGTCCGGCTGGAGCCGTCGTGGAAGGCGCGCGTGGGCGACTATCTGCAGCGCCCGGACATGCAGGCGCTGTCGGCCTTCCTGCGTGCGGAAAAGCAGGCTGGCAAGCGGATCTATCCGCCCGGGCCGGAAATCTTCGCCGCGTTCGAGCACACGCCATTCGATGCGGTGCGGGTGGTGATCCTCGGCCAGGATCCGTACCACGGGCCGGGCCAGGCGCATGGCTTGTGTTTCTCGGTACGCCCCGGCGTGCGCGTGCCGCCGTCGCTGGAAAACATCTTCAAGGAAATCCAGCGCGACCTCGGCATCGCGCGGCCCGAGCACGGTTGCCTCACGCCCTGGGCCGACCGTGGCGTGCTGCTGCTCAACAGCGTGCTGACGGTCGAGGATGGCCGTGCCGGCGCGCATCAGGGCAAGGGCTGGGAAGGTTTCACCGATGCGGCGATCGACGCGCTCAACCGCGAACGCGAGGGCCTGGTATTCCTGCTGTGGGGCTCGTACGCCCAGCGCAAGGGCCAGCTGATCGACGCTCGTCGGCATTGCGTACTTAGTTCGGTACACCCCTCGCCGCTGTCGGCGCATCGGGGCTTTATCGGTTGCGGGCATTTTTCAGCAGCCAACCGCTACCTCGAGAGCCGCGGTCAGGCAGCGATCGACTGGTCGCTGCCGCCGCGTACCGCACTGCAGGGCGCTTTGACGCCCGCTTGAACGCCGCCGTGCGGCCCTCATGTCGGTGCTGTTGGGGGCTGGACAAGGGCGATAAATATATATACTATACGGTTCATTATAGCTCGGAACCAAAACCGGGCTTTAGCACTCTAAGTATCCGAGTGCTAAACTTTGATGTCATTTAGGAGGTTCCACCCATGTCCCAAGCCTTGGTGACCGCCAATTTCCCGCTGCCCAGCGTCGTCGGCAGTCTGGATGCCTATATCTCCGCGGTTCATCGCATTCCCGTCCTGAGCCAGGAAGAGGAGCAGGAACTGTCGCGCGACTTCCTCGACGAAGCCAACCTGGCTGCGGCCAAGAAGCTGGTGATGTCGCACCTGCGTTTCGTGGTGCACGTTGCGCGCGGCTACAGCGGTTACGGCCTGCAGCTGGCCGACCTGATCCAGGAAGGCAACATCGGCCTGATGAAGGCCGTGAAGCGTTTCGATCCGGATCAGGGCGTGCGTCTGGTCAGCTTTGCGGTGCACTGGATCCGCGCCGAGATGCACGAATTCATCCTCAAGAACTGGCGCATCGTGAAGGTCGCCACCACCAAGGCGCAGCGCAAGCTGTTCTTCAACCTGCGCAAGAGCAAGAAGCGCCTGGGCTGGATGAATGCGGCCGAAGTGCGCACGGTGGCGCAGGATCTGGGCGTGCCCGAGGCGACCGTGCGCGAGATGGAATCGCGCCTGTCCGGCCGTGATATCGGTTTCGAGGCGCCGGCGGATGCCGACGACGATGCGAAGCCGGCGCCGGCGGCGTTCCTGATCGACGAAGGCGCCGACCCCTACGAGAACGTGGCCGACGCCGACGATGCCGACAACCAGATGTCGACGCTGTCCAGCGCCCTGAAGAACCTCGACGAGCGTTCGCGCAACATCATCCAGCGCCGCTGGCTGGATGACGACAAGGCCACGCTGCAGGATCTGGCCGACGAGTACGGCGTCTCCGCCGAACGCATCCGCCAGGTCGAGGCGAATGCGATGAAGAAGATGCGCGGCCTGTTCGCCGCCTGAGCCTGCACGGCATCGGTGTCATGCCAAACGGCCTCCGCAGGGAGGCCGTTTCGTTATGCTAGCCGCCTTCCTGTTGAATGACACAAGGCTGATGCCACGCGTTCTGGTCATCGAAGACGACGACGTCACGGCGCGCGAGATCGCGACGGAACTGGCCAATCACGGCATCGATGCCGACCGGGTGGCGGAGGGGCGCGAAGGCCTGGCGCGCGCGGCGGATCCCGGCTACGACGTGATCACGCTGGACCTGATGTTGCCCGGCATGGATGGCCTGAGCGTGGTGACCCAGTTGCGTGCGCAAGGCATCGCGACGCCGGTGTTGATGATCAGCGCGTTGAGCGATGTCGACGAGCGCGTGCGCGGCCTGCGTGCCGGCGGCGACGACTATCTGACCAAGCCGTTTGCTCCCGACGAAATGGTGGCGCGGGTGGATGTGCTGCTGCGCCGCCATCGCCAGCAGGCGCAGCAGACGCTGCTTTGCGTGGCCGACCTGGAACTCGATCTGGTGCGGCATGTGGCGCGTCGCGGCGACACGCAGCTGTCGCTGTTGCCCACCGAATTCAAGCTGCTGGAATTCCTGATGCGCAACGCCGGCCAGGTGCTGACCCGCACGATGATCTTCGAGACGGTGTGGGGTTTTCATTTCGACCCCGGCACCAACCTGATCGACGTGCATATCGGCCGCCTGCGCAAGAAGATCGATGCAGCGGGCCGCGCGCCGCTGATCCATACCGTACGCGGTTCGGGGTACAGCCTTGCGCAGACTGACTGACAACTGGCGCTCCACCACCGCGCGCCTGGTCCTGATCTACGGTTCGTTCTTCGCGCTGTGGGGCATCGTGGTGATCGGCCTGATCCACTGGCAGGCGGCGAGCTATCTGACGCGCGTGTCCAACGAGCTGATCGGTCGTCAGGCGGATTATTTCACGATGCTGGACGAGCCCACGCGTCGGCATGCGTTGAACGACTATGTATCGCTGGAGACCCGGCAACTCAACGCGTGGGGACTGTTCGATGCGCATGGCAAGCCGCTTGCCGGCACCATTACCGCGCTGCCGCCGAAGGTGGCGGTGAATGGCCCGGTGGCCATCGTGCCGCAAGGTCTCGAGCGCAACGATGGCCACGCGCATGTCAGCGTGCGCGCCGCAGCCGTGCGCCTGGAGGACGGGCGCATCCTGCTGGTCTCGCGGGATACCAGCATCGTCGACCGGATCGGCACGATCATCCTGCAGGCGCTGCTGTGGGGCATGTCGCTGACCGTGGTGCCTGGCCTGCTCGGTGGCTGGCTGCTTACCCGCGGGCCGTTGCGGCGCGTGCACGCGATTCGCGAAGCCACGCTGCCGATCATGCGCGGCGATCTGGCCCAACGCCTGCCGGTAAGCCGGCGTGGCGATGAGCTGGACATGCTGGCCGGCATCGTCAACGCGATGCTCGACGAGATCGAACGCCTGCTCGGCGAAGTGAAAGGGGTGTGCGACAACATCGCGCATGACCTGCGCACCCCGCTGACTCGATTGCGTGCGCGGATATACCGGTTGCAGCAACAGTTCGACGAAGACAGCAGCGAGAACGCGACGCTGGAGGCGTGCCTGGTCGACACCGATGCGCTGCTCAATCGGTTTCGGGCACTGCTGCGGATTTCGGAGCTGGAGAATCAGCAACGCCGCGCCGGCTTCGACCGGGTCGATCTGGCTGAGATCCTGCGCGAAGTGCATGCACTGTATCTACCGCTGGCCGAAGATCGCGGCCAGCAACTGGAGCTGCAACTTCCGTCGCTGCCGATGATCCGGGCGGATCGGCACCTGTTACTGGAAGCCTTCAGCAACCTGGTCGGCAACGCGATCAAGTTCACGCCGCCAGGTGGCCGCGTGGATATCCGCGCGCGCGCTGCCGAAGACGGTCCATGGGTGGACGTGTGTGACAGCGGGCCAGGTATCCCGGTTGACCAGCGTGTCGCCGTGACGCGCCGCTTCTATCGGGCGGAGAGTTGCCGCAGCACGCCAGGTTCCGGGTTGGGCCTGAGCATCGTCAGTGCGATTGCAGGTCTGCATGGCTATACCCTGCAGATTGCCGATAGTGATCGTGGCGCGCGTTTGAGCCTGCATTGCCGCGATGCCGCCAACGTGTAGCAGCGGTGGCCATGTGCAGCACGAGCCGTGTTCGACGCGGCGCATCAGCCGAATATGAAAATATCTTCATGCGCTGAATCGGTCCCGGCGAGGCGTCGCGTGTCAAAATTTGACGCTACGCAACATTCTCGCTGGATACTCCATGCTGGGCATCGTGCGGATCGCCTTGTCGCGACCCTATACCTTCATTGTTCTCGCGCTGCTGATCCTGATCATCGGACCGCTTTCCGCGCTGCGGACACCGACCGACATCTTTCCGGATATCCGCATCCCGGTGATCGCGGTGGTGTGGCAGTACACCGGCCTGTCGCCGGACCAGATGGAAGGCCGCATCACTTCGCCCTACGAGCGGGTGCTGACCACCACGGTCAATGACGTCGAGCATATCGAGGCGAAATCCATCGCCGGCTTCGGCATCGTGAAGATCTTCTTCCAGCCGACGGTGAACATCGCCACCGCGAACGCGCAGGTGACCGCGGTATCGCAGACCCTGCTCAAACAGATGCCGCCGGGCGTGACCCCGCCACTGATCCTGAACTACAACGCCTCGACCGTGCCGATCATCCAGCTGGCCCTGTCGGGCAAGGGACTGACCGAGCAGAACCTCGGCGATCTCGCGCTCAACATCCTGCGTCCGCAGCTGGTGTCGGTGGCCGGTGCGGCGGTTCCCTATCCATACGGCGGCAAGACCCGCCAGGTGCAGATCGACATCGACCCGGCGGCGCTGCAGGCGCGCGGCCTTTCCGCAGCGGACGTGGCCAATGCGCTGGCCGCGCAGAACCTGATCACGCCGGTGGGCACGCAGAAGATCGGCACGTTCGAGTACACCTTGCAGCTCAACAATGCGCCGAGCGAGCTCAAGCAACTGGGCGACCTGCCGGTCAAGACGGTCAACGGCACCACCATCTACGTTCGCGACGTGGCGCACGTGCTGGATGGAAGCCCGCCGCAGACCAACATCGTGCACGTGGACGGCAACCGCTCGGTGCTGATGAGCGTGCTCAAGAACGGCTCGGCATCGACGCTGGCGATCGTCGCCGGGATCCGGCAGCGTCTGGAAGATGCGCGGTCGAGCCTGCCGGACGACCTCAAGGTGGCGCCGATCGGCGACCAGTCGATCTTCGTGCGCGCGGCGATCAGCGGCGTGGCGCGCGAAGGCATCATCGCGGCGGCGCTGACCAGCCTGATGATCCTGTTGTTCCTCGGCAGCTGGCGCTCCACGGTGATCATCGCGGTGTCGATTCCGCTGGCGATCCTGGCCTCGATCGCGGCGCTGTCGGCGATCGGCGAGACGCTCAACATCATGACCCTGGGCGGCCTCGCGCTGGCGGTGGGTATCCTGGTCGACGATGCCACGGTGACCATCGAGAACATCAACTGGCATCTGGAGCAGGGCAAGCAGGTCGAGCCGGCAATCCTCGACGGCGCGGCGCAGATCGTCACGCCGGCATTCGTGTCGCTGCTGTGCATCTGCATCGTGTTCGTGCCGATGTTCTTCCTCAATGGTGTCGCGCGCTTCCTGTTCGTGCCGATGGCCGAAGCGGTGATGTTCGCGATGATCGCCTCGTTCATCCTGTCGCGCACGCTGGTGCCGACGATGGCCAAATACATGCTGCATCCGCATGTCGACGAGCACGGCCAGCATGTCGAGGCGCCGCCGACGCGCAATCCGCTGGTGCGCTTCCAGCGCGGTTTCGAAGTTTCCTTCGAGAAGGTACGTGGCGGTTACCACGGCCTGCTGGCGATGGCGATGGCGCATCGGCGGATCTTCGTGACCGGCTTTCTGGCCTTCGTGGTGCTTTCGTTCGCGCTGGTGCCGATGCTGGGGCGCAACTTCTTCCCCGACGTGGATGCCGGGCAGATCCTGATGCACGTGCGGGGGCCGGTGGGCACCCGGCTGGAGCAGAGTGCGGAGCTGTTCGCGCAGATCCAGAAGAGCGTCAAGCGGATCATTCCGGCCAGCGAGCTGGGTACCCTGGTCGACAACATCGGGCTGTCCAACAGCGGCATCAACAATACCTACAACAACACCGGCACCATCGGCGAGCAGGACGGCGACATCCAGATTGCACTGAACGAAGGGCATCGCCCGACCGCCGAATACGTGCGACAGATGCGCGAGCGGCTGCCGCGGGAATTCCCGGGCGTGACGTTCTCCTTCCCGCCGGCCGATATCGTCAGCCAGATCCTGAACTTCGGTTCGCCGGCACCGATCACCCTGCAGATCCGCGGCAACAACCTGCCGGCGAACTTCAAATACGCCGACACCTTGCTGCGCGAGATCAAGCGCATACCGGGCGTGGTGGATGCGCGCATCCAGGAGTCGCAGGCCAATCCCGGCTTCAACATCGATGTGGACCGCACGCAGGCGCAACTGCTCGGCATCACCGAGCGCGACGTCACCAACAGCCTGGTGGTGAACCTCGCCGGTTCCAGCCAGGTCGCGCCGACCTTCTGGCTCAACCCGGCCAACGACATCTCCTACCCGATCGTGATGCAGACGCCGCAGTACACGCTCGACTCGCTGTCGTCGCTGCGCAATCTCTCGATCACCGGCAGCAACGGGGCATCGCAGGTGCTGGGCGGGCTGGCGACGTTGCGGCGGCAGACCACCAATGCGGTGGTCGACCAGTACAACATCCAGTCGGTCGTGCAGATCTTCGCGACCACGCAGGATCGCGATCTGGGCGGCGTGGCCGGCGATATCCAGAGGGTGTTGAACGGGCATGCCAGGGACCTGCCCAAGGGCTCGCATGTCGAGCTGCTCGGCCAGGTGCAGACGATGAACAGCGCGTTCTCGGGCCTGCTGTTCGGCCTGCTTGGCGCGATGGTGCTGATCTACCTGCTGATCGTGGTGAACTTCCAGTCGTGGAGCGATCCGTTCGTGATCATCACCGCCTTGCCCGCCGCGCTGGCCGGCATCGTGTGGATGCTGTTCGCCACGCATACCGCGCTGTCGGTGCCGGCGCTGACCGGCGCGATCATGTGCATGGGCGTGGCGACCGCCAACTCGATCCTGGTGGTGAGTTTTTGCCGCGAACGCCTGTTCGAGCATGGCCGTGCGCTGGACGCCGCGCTGGAGGCCGGTTACGTGCGCTTCCGCCCGGTGCTGATGACGGCGTTGGCGATGATCATCGGCATGGCGCCGATGGCGCTCGGCCTAGGCGAGGGCGGCGAACAGAATGCGCCGCTCGGTCGCGCGGTGATCGGCGGCCTGATCTTCGCCACGACCGCCACCCTTTTCTTCGTGCCGGTGGTGTTCAGCATCATCCACGCGCGTTATCACCATGCTTCTGCACCGGTGCCTGCTTCCGGAGAGCCCGTCCATGTCTGATTCAACCTTCCCCAAGGCTTCGCTGCCATCGCATCGCGGCATGCGGCTTGCCGGCCTGATCGCCGTGGTGGTGATCGTGGCCATCGTGATCATCGGCATCGCCACGCGCATCGTCGAGGCCAAGCGCCTGAAAGCCTGGACCGATCAGCAGACGGTGCCGACCGTCAATGTCGCTGCGCCCGAAAAGAGCGAGGCCGGCGCTCCGCTGGAACTGCCCGGACGCATCGAGGCGTACACGCAGGCACCGATCTATGCGCGCGTCGGCGGCTACCTGAAATCGTGGAAGGTCGACATCGGTGCACCGGTCAAGGCCGGTCAGTTGATGGCCGAGATCGAGACGCCCGACCTGGACCAGCAGTTGCTGCAGGCCAAGGCCGATCTGGCCAGCGCCCAGGCAAACGCGGCCCTGGCAGGCACCACCGCGAAACGTTGGCAGGCGATGCTCGGCTCCGATTCGGTCGCCAAGCAGGAAGTGGACGAGAAGACCGGCGATTTCACCGCCAAGCAGGCGCTGGCGCATGCGGCCCAGGCCAACGTGGACCGGATCGAGGCGATGAAGGGCTATACCCGCATCGTGGCGCCGTTCGATGGCGTGGTCACCGCACGCAATACCGACATCGGCGCGCTGATCAATCCCGGCAGCAGCAGTGGCCAGGCCCTGTTCGTGGTGTCCGATGTGCGCAAGCTGCGCGTCTACGTGCAGGTGCCGCAGAGTTACGTGCCGTCGATTCCGGCAGGTACTGCAGCGACACTCACGGTGCCGGAATATCCGGGCCGCACGTTCACCGCCAGGGTCGAGGCCTCCGCGCAGGCGGTCAATGCCGGTTCCGGCAGCACGCTGATCCAGCTGTCGGTCGACAACGCCGACGACAAGCTGATGCCGGGCAGCTTTGCCAACGTACGCCTCCATCAGGCTGTCAGTGAGGCTTCGCTGCGCGTGCCCGCCAGTGCGCTGATCTTCAACGCCAGCGGCCTGCGTCTGGCCACCGTGGATGCCGACGACCGGGTGAGCTTCAAGACGGTGACGATCCGGCGCGACTACGGCAAGAGCGTGGAGATCGGTTCCGGCCTGAGCGCCGATGATCGCGTGATCGACAGCCCGCCGGATGGTCTTGCCGATGGCGACCGCGTGCAGATTGCCGTTCCACCAGCTGCGGCCAAGTCCCATGCGAAAGCCTGAATTTGTCTTCGCCCTGATGGCGGGCGCCATGCTGGCCGGCTGTTCGCTGGCGCCGGCGTACAAGGTGCCGCTGGTGCCCGTGGCGACGTCCTATCAGGACAACGGGCCGTGGCAACAGGCGCAGCCTGCCGATCGGCTGCCGCGCGATCACTGGTGGCGGCTTTACCAGGACACGCAGCTCGATCAGCTGCAGCAGCGCCTGCTCGACAACAATGCCGACCTTGCCGCGGCACTGGCGCATTACCGGCAGGCGCAGGCGTATGACCTGCAGGCACGTTCGGGCCTGTTTCCGACCATCGGCGCCAGCGCCAACGGCCAGCGCGATCGCGAGTCGGATACCAAGCCGTTGCGCGGCGCCACCTCGCCGGCCGAGTACAACTCGTTCACCGCCGGCGCCGAAGTCGACTACGAGCTGGATCTGTGGGGCCGCGTGCGCAATACGGTCGAGGCGGGCAGGGACGAGACGCTGGCCGCCGCCGCCGACCTCGCTTCCGCGCAGCTCAGCCTGCAGGCGCAGCTGGCCGACAACTACATCCAGCTGCGTGGTCTCGACCAGCAGATTGCGCTGTTCCGGCAAAGTATCGCTGCGTACCAGAAGGCGTTGCAGCTCACCGAGACCTTGCACACCGGCGGTCTGGTGTCCGGGCTGGACGTGGCGCGTGCGCAGACCCAGCTGTCCTCGGCCAAGTCACTGTGGGCGCAGGCGCAGGCGCAGCGCATGCTGGTACAGGATGCGATCGCCGTGCTGGTCGGCGATTCGGCCGACCAGTTCACGCTGGCCGCGCAGACGGCGGAGATCGCCCTGCCGCAGGTGCCGGTCAGCGTGCCGACCACGCTGCTGCAGCGGCGTCCGGATATCGCCGCGGCGGAGCGTCGTGTCGCTGCCGCGAATGCGCGGATCGGTGTGGCTCGCGCCGCCTATTTTCCCTCGCTCACCTTGAGTGCGCAGGGCGGTTTCCAGAGCGCCCAGTATCCTGGCTTGCTGGCCGCGCCGAATTATTTCTGGGCGATCGGCCCGACGCTGTTCGAGACGATCTTCGACGGCGGCAAGCGCAAGGCCGGCGTGCTGGCGGCCAAGGCCGCGACTGATGAAGCCGGTGCGCGCTACCGCAGTGTCGCGCTGAACGCATTTGCCCAGGTCGAGGACAACCTGGCGCAGATCGCTCACGTCGGCGTGGCGAAAAGCGACCAGAAGGATGCCGCCGATGCCGCGCAGCATTCCGTGGACCTGGCGATGGACCGCTACAAGCAGGGCGCGGTCGGCTATCTCGACGTGGTGCAGGCGCAAACGACCGCACTGGATGCGCAGCGCAGCCTGCTCAACCTCGACACACAGCAATTGCGTGCCAGCGTGCAGCTGATCCGCGCGCTTGGTGGCGGCTGGTCGAGCGATCGGCTGGCCAGCCGCAACGTAGCCGTTCCAGCAGCAAGCGGCGCCCGCTGACCGAGTGTCAGCGGTCAGCGGGCGCCTTGCCCAGCGCCATGCCCTTCAGCACATTGAGCGCCTGCGACAAGGCGTAATCGCTGGTGGCAAGCTTGCCGTCGGCGGCGCTGCCATCGTCGTCGATATTGGTGCCGGCCTTGGCGTTCTCGTTGGCCAGGTGGTTCGGCAGGTCGGCCTCGGAGCTGATCAGCACCGGAGCACTGTCGGCCTTGTTCACGGTCAGGTCGGCCAGCGCGATGTCGGGCTTGATGCCTTCGGCCTGGATCGAGGTGCCGTTCGGCGTGTAGTAGCGCGCGGTGGTGATTTTCACCGCATGATCCGCATCCAGCGGCAGCACGGTCTGCACCACGCCCTTGCCGAAGGTGCGCTGGCCCATGATCAGCGCACGATGGTTGTCTTTCAGCGCGCCGGAGACGATCTCGGCCGCGGAGGCGGTGCCGTTGTTGACCAGCACGATCATCGGCGCGCCGTTGAGCTGGTCGCCGGGGTGGGCGCTGAAGCTCATGTTGGCGTCCTGCATGCGGCCGCGGGTGGTGACGATGACGCCGGCGTTGAGGAAGTCGTCGCTGACACCCACCGCCGCCGTGAGCAGGCCGCCGGGGTTGTTGCGCAGATCCAGTACCGCGCCCTGCTGCGCGCCGTTCTTCTTGATCAGCTCGCCGAGCTTGCGGATCAGGTCGCTGGCGGTGTCGTCCTGGAACTGGCTGATCCGGATGTAGGCATAGCCGGGCTCAAGCTCGCGCACCTTGATGCTGCTGATCGCGATGTTCTCGCGCACCAGGTGCAGATCGATCAGCTTGTCGCTGTTCGGGTGCACGATGGTCAGCGTGATCTTGCTGCCGGGCTTGCCGCGCAGCTGCTTGAACATGTCGTCGACATTCTGCGGATCGATCACCGTGCCGTTGATCTTGACGATGTTGTCGCCCGCCTTGATGCCGGCGCGTGCCGCCGGGGTGTCGTCGATCGGCGAGACGATGCGCAGGCCGCCGTCGACCTGCAATACCTCGATGCCCAGGCCGCTGTACTGGCCGGTGGTGTCCTCGTCGAGCTGGGTGAGGCCGTCCTTGTCCAGGTATTCGCTGTGCGGGTCGAGGCCGCTGAGCATGCCGGTGATTGCGGCCTTCATCAGGGTCTTGTTGTCGACCTTCTCCACATAGGCCTGACGCACCACCTCATAGACGCGGCTGAAGTTGCGGATGTCGTCCAGGTCCACCTGGTCGGCCGAGGAACTGGCATGGGCCGGCGTGTCGCTGGCAGACAGGTCGACCGGCGGCGCGGCCACGCTGGCGGCGCTGGCCGGCGCAGATTGTGCGAACGCGAGAGGTGTCGACAGCAGCGGCATGGCCAGCAGCAAGGCGATCTGGCGACGGTTGGAAAGATGCATGCGGGTGACTCCGTACAACAAGCGGTAATCGCGCGGCCACGCGACGGAAAGGGCTGACACTGCCTTGGACAACCGCATGCCGGCGTAATTCATCCGGCCTCGGTCATCGAGGGCATGTCGCTAGCCTGCGGCGCGCCGGAGCCGGCGTCAACGACGCTGGCTCAGCCAGCTGCGCGGATCGACCGGCTGGCCATCCTTGCGCAGTTCGAAATACACCCCGGTATTGATCCCGGTGGGTGGACTGGCGGTGCCGATCGTCTCGCCGGCCTCGACCTGGTCGCCGACCCCGTGCAGCAGCGTCTCGTTGTTGCCGTACATGCTCATCCAGCCGTTGCCGTGGCTGACGATCAGCAGCATGCCGTAGCCACGCAGGAAGCCGGCGTAGATCACCCGGCCGCGCGCCACCGCGTGGATCTCGCTGCCGCCACCGGCCTTGATCAGCACGCCGCTGCCGTAACTGTGGACATCGCCGCTGGCCGGCCATGGCAGGTTGCCGCGGATGTTCGCGCTGGCGCCGCCGACCTCGATCGGCGGTGGCGGCAGCTTGCGCCCGGGATACTTCTTGGCGGCCGCCGCGCGCGTCGCAGCCTCGCGCGCGGCCGCTTCGCGCGCAGCCTCGTCGATCGCCTTCTGCAGCTTGTCGACGAGGTTGTTGAGCGATTGCGCGTTCTGCTTCATCGCGGCCAGCCGCTGTGCCTGGTCCTTGTATTGCGCATCGGTATCGGCAGCCAGCTTCTGTTGTGCGGCGCGTTGCTCGGCCAGCGTCTTCGCCTGCTGCTCGCGTTGCGCCTTGGTGGCCTGCAGCGCCTGCTGCTCGGCGGTGATCGCGGTCTCCAGCTCCTGCAACTTGGCCAGGTCGGCCATCAGCTGCTGCACGCGCTGCACCCGATCCTGCTGGAAGTATTTCGAGTAGACCAGGGCGCGTGAGATGCGTGCCACGTCTTCGTCGCCCAGCAGCAGGCGCAGGTCGGACCCCTGGCCAAGCGCGTAGGTGGCACGCAGCAGGTCGGCAATCGCCGCACGCTGGCCATCCAGGGTCTGTTTCAGGGTGGCTCGCTGCTGTTGCAGCTGATCCAGCTGTTGCTGCTTGGCACTGAGCTCGGCATCGGTCTGACGCACCGCCCGCGCGGCGCCGGCCAGCGCATTGGCCTGCTTGGCCAGTTCCGCATTGACGCTGTCGCGACGAGCGGCGGTATCGGCCTGCTGTTTCGCGAGCGCCTCCATCTTGCTGCGCAGGTCGGCCAGTTTCTGCTTCGCTTCGGCCTGTTCGGCCTGGCTCTGGCTGTCCTGGCGCGCCAGCGCGGGGGGTGCCATGCAGGCGCCACCGAGGGCGATGCTGGCCAGCAGGCAGGGAAGGAAGGCGCGAGTGATGCGATTGGGCGTGGGCATGCGCCGATTATCGTCGAGCCGGGCGGTTGGAGCGAGCCGGGAACGGCGAGAAGGCACGTCCGCCACACTGGTATGGTCGAAAAGCCGCCACAGGCCGCCACATCGGCACACTGGTTGTGCGGATGTCGATGCGGCAGCGGTGAGTCACGCTTGATCCCGGCAGGCATGATCGACGGATGACAATCGCACGCGCAGGCATATAGCCGTCCAAATAACTTTTGACGCGACGCAACAACTGTGCTTTAGTCGGGCCACACCACGTGTGCAGCCACGGTGCTGATGGCATCGCTGGCCGCGCGCGCCCAGCATATCCGTTCGCCGGAGAGGCAAGATGGCGCAGGCAGGCAACACCACGTTGTATGACGCCGCGTTCGAGCACGACAGCTGCGGCTTCGGGCTGGTCGCGCAGATCGATGGTCGCGCCAGCGCGTGGGTGGTCGACACGGCCTTCGCGGCGCTGGCGAAGCTTTCGCATCGCGGTGCAGTGAATGCCGACGGCGTCAGTGGCGATGGCTGCGGTGTGCTGATCCATCGGCCGCACGACTGGTTGCGCGCGCTGGCGAATGAATCGGGCATCGCCGTTGGCGAACGCTTCGCCGCAGGTCTGGTGTTTCTCGATCCCGCCGGTGGCGAGACAGCGGTGCAGGTGCTCGAACGTCATCTGATGGAAGAGGGCGTGGTTGTTGCTGGCTGGCGCGAGGTGGCAGTGCATGCGGAGGCTTGTGGCCCGCTGGCCGCCGCCGCGCAGCCGCGCGTGCGCCAGGTGTTCGTGAATGCCGGTGCCGCGATGGGCGACGAGACGTTCGAATTGGCGTTGTTTCGTGCGCGGCGCCGTGCCGAGACCGCGCTGGCCGACGATCCGCAGTTCTATGTGGTGACCCTGTCGGCGCAGGTGATCGGCTACAAGGCGATGGCCGCACCGGGACGGCTGCGTGAGGTGTTCGCCGATCTCTCGCATGCCGCGCTGGTGGCGGACGCGGTGGTGTTCCATCAGCGTTTTTCCACTAACACCACGCCGCAATGGCGGCTGGCGCAGCCGTTCCGCCTGCTTGCCCACAATGGCGAGATCAACACGATCCGCGCCAACCGGCGCTGGATGCAGGCGCGCGAGTCGATCATGCGCTCGCCGCGGGTGGATCTTTCGGACATCGGGCCACTGGTGCGCCAGCAGGGTTCGGATTCGGAAAGCCTGGACAACGCCCTGGAAGTGCTGCTGGCCGGCGGCCTCGACCTGCTGGCCGCGATGCGCGTGCTGGTGCCGCCCGCGTTCGCCGCGCGCGAAGGCATCGACGAGGACCTGGCCGCGTTCTACGAGTACTACGCGCTGCACAGCGAGCCGTGGGACGGCCCGGCCGGGCTGGTGATGTGCGACGGCCGCTATGCCGCCTGCACGCTGGACCGCAACGGCCTGCGTCCCGCGCGTTGGGCGCGGTCGGCCGACAACCACCTGATCGTCGCCTCCGAAGCCGGCCTGTGGGATGTGCCGTCGGCGCAGGTGGTCGCCAAGGGCAGGTTGGCGCCGGGCGAGATGATCGCGGTGGATTTCGACACGCATCGCCTGCTGCGCGATGCCGACATCGACGACATCAACCGCCGTCGCGCGCCCTACCGCGACTGGCTGCGTGCCGGCGTGAGCTACCTGGAGTCGGATCTGATCGATCCCTCGCTGGCCGCCGAACCGCTGCCCGCGGACGAACTGCACTGCTACCAGAAGCTGTACGGTCTTTCGCGCGAGGAGCGCGAGACCGTGCTGAAGGTGATTGCCGAGCTCGAGGCGGAGGCTACCGGTTCGATGGGCGACGACACCCCGGTGGCGGCGATGTCGCGCCAGGTGCGGCCGTTGTTCGACCGTTTTCGCCAGGCCTTTGCGCAGGTCACCAACCCGCCGATCGATCCGTTGCGCGAAAAGCTGGTGATGTCGCTGGTCACCCAGATCGGCGCGGAAGGCAACGTGTTCGAGCTGAAGCCGGAGAACGCGAAGCAGATCCTGATCAATTCGCCGATCCTGTCGCAGCGCAAGCTGCGCCAGTTGCTGGCGCTGCCGCCGTTCACCGGCACGCCGCGCTTCGACCTGATGTATGCGCCGGAAGAAGGGCTGGAGGCGGCGCTGCGGCGGCTTTGCCGCGAGGTAGCCGAGGTGGTGCGCGGCGGTGGCGCGCTGGTGTTCCTCAGCGACCGCTATCCGGAACGCGACAAGTTGCCGATCCACTCCCTGCTCGCCACCGGTGCGGTGCATGCGCACCTGATCGAGCAGGGCCTGCGCTGCCAGTGCAACCTCATCGTGGAAACCGCCACGCCGCGTGATTCGCACCAGTTCGCCTGCCTGCTCGGTTTCGGCGCCACCGCGATCTATCCCTGGCTGGCCTACCAGAGCCTGTTCGAACTGGGCCACGATGGGCACATCGACGGCGACCGGCTGGAAATCGGCCGCAGCTACCGGCGGGGCATCCGCAAGGGGCTGCTGAAGATCCTTTCCAAGATGGGCATCTCGACCGTCGCCGGCTATCGCGGAGCGCAGCTGTTCGAGATCGTCGGGCTGGCGCCGGAAGTGGTGGCACTGTGCTTCCCAGGCACGCCTTCGCGCATCGGTGGCGCCGGCTTCGCCGAGCTGCAGCACGAGCAACGTCTGCTGGCTGCGGAAGCGTGGAACCGCACCCTGCCGTTGCGTGCCGGCGGCCTGTACAAGTTCGTGCACGGCGGCGAGTACCACATGTACAACCCGGACGTGATCGCCAGCCTGCAGAAGGCGGTGCGCAGCGGCGATCCGGCCGATTACCGCACCTATGCCAATTACGTCGATCATCGGCCACCGTCGGCCTTGCGCGACCTGCTTGGCGTGAAGCCGGCCACGTCGCCGATTCCGCTGGATGAAGTGGAATCGGCCGAGGCGATCCTCAAGCGCTTCGATTCGGCCGGCATGTCGCTCGGCGCGCTGTCGCCGGAGGCGCACGAGTCGCTGGCGATCGGCATGAACCGGCTGGGCGCGCGCAGCAATTCCGGCGAGGGCGGTGAGGATCCGGCGCGCTACGGTACCGAGAAGATGTCCAAGATCAAGCAGGTCGCCTCCGGCCGCTTCGGCGTCACGCCGGCGTACCTGGTCAACGCCGAAGTGCTGCAGATCAAGATCGCGCAAGGTGCCAAACCGGGCGAAGGGGGTCAGCTTCCCGGCCACAAGGTCGATGCCACCATCGCGCGGCTGCGTTACGCCAAGCCCGGCATCGGCCTGATTTCGCCGCCGCCGCATCACGACATCTACTCGATCGAGGATCTGGCACAGCTGATCCACGACTTGAAGGAAGTGAACCCGACCGCGTTGATCTCGGTGAAGCTGGTTTCGCATGCGGGCGTCGGCACGGTGGCTGCCGGCGTGGTGAAGGCCGGCGCCGATCTCATCACCATCTCCGGCCACGACGGCGGCACCGGCGCCAGCCCGCTCACCTCGATCAAGTACGCCGGCACGCCGTGGGAGCTGGGTCTGGCCGAGACGCAGCAGACCCTGCGTCGCAACGACCTGCGAGGCCGCGTGCGGCTGCAGACCGACGGTGGTCTTAAGACCGGTCTGGACGTGATCAAGGCCGCCCTGCTCGGCGCCGAAAGCTTCGGCTTCGGCACCGGCCCGATGGTGGCGTTGGGCTGCAAGTACCTGCGCATCTGCCATCTCAACAACTGCGCCACCGGTGTCGCCACGCAGCATCCCATATTGCGCAAGGAGCACTTCATCGGCCTGCCGGAGATGGTGATGAACTATTTCCGCTTCGTCGCCGCGGACGTGCGTGCGCATCTGGCCCAGCTGGGCGTGCGCAGCTTGGGCGAGATCGTGGGCCGCACCGATCTGCTGGAACAGCTCGAAGGTGTCACGCCGGTGCAGCACAAGCTCGACCTCACGCCGTTGATCGATGGCCTTGGGCTCGGCGCGAGCAGCGACTTCGCCTGCACGCTGGCGCGCAATCCGGTGCGCGACGAGGCCGCGCTGGCCTCGCGCATCGCGGCGGACACGGCGCCACTGGTGGAACTGGGTGAAGGTGGTCACTTCAGCTACACGATCGCCAATACCGATCGTGCGATTGGCGCGCGGTTGTCCGGTGCCATCGCGCGCCGGCACGGCGACCACGGGATGGACGAACACGCGATCGTGCTGAATCTGGAAGGCGCGGCAGGACAGAGTCTCGGTGCATGGAATGCCGGGGGCGTGCATATCGACCTCACCGGCGAGGCCAACGATGGCGTCGGCAAGGGCATGGCCGGCGGCCGCATCGTGGTACGCCCGCCGCAGGACTCACCGTTTGCCAGTCAGGATGCCGTGATCATCGGCAACACCTGCCTGTACGGGGCCACCGGTGGCGAGCTGTTCGCCGCGGGCCGTGCCGGTGAGCGCTTCGCGGTGCGCAATTCCGGCGCGCTGACGGTGGTGGAGGGCGCTGGTGACCATTGCTGCGAATACATGACCGGTGGCGTGGTGGCCGTGCTCGGCAAAGTCGGCCTGAACTTCGGAGCGGGCATGACCGGCGGCTTCGCCTACGTGCTCGATCTCGAGCGTGATTTCGTCGACTGCTACAACCACGAGCTGGTCGACATCCTGCGCATCTCGCCCGAGGGCATGGAGAACTACATGCAGCATCTGCGCGGTCTGGTCACGCGCCATGTGGAGCTGACCGGCAGCGACTGGGGGCGCCAGGTGCTGCGCGATTTCCGCGGCCTGCAATACAAATTCTGGCTGGTGAAGCCGAAGGCCGCGAGCCTCGCGGCGCTGGCCGAAGAGTTGCGGAGGGCGGCATGAGGAAGAGCGAGGAGAAAGTGGAGAGGAGTGAGAAGAGAGAGCGAGTTGCCATGGCTTCGCTTTCTCCCCCTCCTCACTCCTCTTCCCTCACTTCTGGAGTCATCCCATGAGCGACAAACTTTTTCAGTTCCTCGACCTGCCGCGCCAGCCGCCGAAGGCGGTGCCGGTGGCGATCCGCGTGCTCGGCTACGGCGAGATCAGCGGCGACTTCGCGCCCGCTTCGGCAGTCGGCCAGGCCGAGCGCTGCCTCGATTGCGGGAACCCGTATTGCGAGCACGCCTGCCCGGTGCACAACTACATCCCGGACTGGCTGAAGCTGGTGCAGGAAGGGCGCCTGTTCGAGGCAGCCACCCTGATGCACGAGACCAACCCGTTGCCGGAGATTTGCGGACGCGTGTGTCCGCAGGATCGTTTGTGCGAAGGCGCCTGCACGCTGGAGCAGGGCGATTTTGGCGCGGTGACGATCGGCAGCATCGAACGCTCGATCACCGACGAAGCCTTTCGTCAGGGCTGGCGTCCGGATCTGTCCGGCGTGGTGGAAACCGGTCGGCGTGTGGCGGTGGTCGGTGCTGGCCCAGCCGGTTTGTCATGCGCGGATCGTCTGCGTCGCGCCGGTATTGCAGTAGATGTATTCGATCGCCAACGCGAAATCGGCGGTCTGCTCACCTTCGGCATTCCGCCGTTCAAGCTGGACAAGGCAGTGGTGCGCACGCGTCGCGAAGTGCTGGAAGGGATGGGCGTGCAGTTCCATCTCGGCGTGGAGATCGGCCGCGACATCGCGTTCGGGAGCCTGCTGGCCGATTACGACGCGGTGTTCATCGGCACCGGCGCTTATACCTTCGTCGATGGCGAGCTGCCGGGGCGCGAACTCGCTGGCGTGCATGACGCACTGCCGTTCCTGATCGCCAACGCCCACCGCCTGCTCGACGATCAGCCGGTGCCGCCGGCGCTCGATCTCAACGGCAAGCATGTGGTGGTGCTCGGTGGCGGCGACACCGGCATGGATTGCAACCGCACCGCGATCCGCCTCGGCGCGGCGTCGGTGACCTGCGTCTATCGGCGTGATGAGGCGAGCATGCCCGGCTCGCGGCGTGAGGTGGCCTACAGCCGCGAGGAAGGCGTCGACTTCCTGTTTCACCGGCAGCCGCTGGAATTGCTCGGTGAGCAGGGCAGGGTGTGCAGCGTGCGCGTGGTGACCACCGAACTGGTTGACGACGGTAATGGCCGGCTATGCCCGCGCAATGTCGAAGGCAGCGAAACCGAACTGCGTGCCGACGTGGTGATCCAGGCATTCGGTTTTCGCCCGAGTCCGCCGGCCTGGTGCGCTGAACATGGCATCGCGCTGGATGCCAGCGGTCGCATTCGCGCTGGCGGCACTGGTCGGTTGCCATTCCAGACCGGCCACCCGCGGGTATTCGCCGGTGGCGACAACATGCGTGGTGCCGACTTGGTGGTGCGCGCCGTGCATGACGGACGTGAGGCCGCAGGTTCGATCGTGCAGGTGCTCAATGAGTTGGCGGCAACGACGATCAAACAAGTCGCCTGAAGGCTGTGCTGTCCAAACCTGCGTCAGGTTGATTAAGCTCCAGCCCGATGACGGCCAACGGCGTGTGGTGTGCTCAATAGACTCTGGCTTGGGTTTTTCCTGACTGCCGCGCTGGCGGCACTGTCGCGCTGGCTGATCGGTGGCGACGAGGGCGTATTCGCCGCCGTGGTCGGCTCGCTGTTCGACATGGCCGATCTGTCGGTGAAGGTGATGCTGCTGCTGTTCGGCACGCTGACCTTGTGGCTGGGCTTCCTCAATATCGCCGAACAGGCCGGCCTGGTCGATCGCCTGGCGCGGCTGCTCGGGCCGCTGTTCGCGCGGCTGATGCCGGGCGTGCCACGCGGCCATCCGGCGATCGGCCTGATCACGTTGAACTTCGCCGCCAATGCGCTGGGGCTGGACAATGCCGCCACGCCGATCGGACTGCGTGCGATGCGCGAGCTACAGACGCTGAATCCTTCGACGGATACCGCGAGCAATGCGCAGATCCTGTTCCTGGTACTTAACGCCTCGTCGTTGACGCTGTTGCCGGTGACCGTGTTCATGTATCGCGCGCAGGCCGGTGCGCACGATCCGACCCTGGTGTTCCTGCCGATCCTGCTGGCGCATTTCGCCGCCAACCTCGCCGGGCTGCTGTCGGTGGCCTATATGCAGCGCCTGAAACTGTGGGATCCGGTGGTGCTGCTCTGGCTGGGCGGTGGCGCGCTGCTGCTTGGAGGCTTCATCGCGCTGCTGACATCGCTGACGGCGGCGGCACTGGCTTCGTTGTCCGCGCTGCTCGGCAACCTGATGCTGTTCGGTGTGGTCATCGCGTTCCTGTGTGCCGGCGCGTACAAGAAGGTGCCGCTGTTCGAGAGCTTCGTCGATGGCGCAAAGCAGGGTTTCGAGGTGGCGAAAGATCTGCTGCCGTACCTGATCGCGATGCTGTGTGCGGTCGGCGTGCTGCGCGCCTCCGGCGCGCTGGATTTCGCGCTGGCTGGCATTCGCTGGCTGGTCCTGCATGCGGGACTGGACGATCGTTTTGTCGATGCATTGCCGACGGCGCTGGTCAAGCCGTTTTCCGGCAGCGCCGCGCGTGCGATGCTGATCGAGACGATGCATCATTCGGGTGTCGACAGTTTTCCCGCGTTGCTGGCTGCCACGATCCAGGGCAGTACCGAGACCACCTTCTATGTGGTGGCTGTGTACTTCGGCGCCGTCGGTATCAAGCGCGTTCGCCATACGGTCGGTTGCGCGCTGCTGGCCGATCTGGCCGGCGTGCTCGCCTCGATCGCGGTCTGTTACTGGTTTTTCGGCTGAAGGAAGGGACTCATGTGCCTGATCGCATTTTCATGGAATGCACATCCACGCTGGCGGCTGTTGCTGGCCGGCAATCGCGACGAATTCCATGCGCGTCCCAGTGCTGCACTGGGGCGCTGGAGCGATGCGCCGATCATTGCTGGCCGTGACCTTGAAGCCGGTGGTACATGGCTCGGCGTGACCGCTGATGGACGCTGCTGCGTAGTGACCAATGTGCGCGATCCACACGACCCGCAGCTGGGTGTTTCGCGTGGCCTGCTCGCAACCGACTATCTCGGTGGCGAACTGGATGCGACGAACCATGCCCGGCAGCTGCTGTCTTCGGCTGCCGGCTATCGTCCGTTCAACCTGCTCACTTTCGATGCGCATGCCGCGTTCTATCTGGGCAACCGTCCCGAACCCCGCGCGCAGGCGATAGAGCCCGGCGTGCATGGCTTGTCGAATGCCGACTTCAACACGCCCTGGCCGAAGACGCGTGCCTTGATGCAGCGTCTGGAGCAGTGGATCGAAACGGGTGACGAACTCGATTTCGCGCCGCTGTTCGAGGCGCTTGCCGACGAGCAGGTCGCGCCGGATGCGCAGTTGCCGGATACCGGCATAGGACTGGAACGTGAGCGACGGCTTTCAGCCGCCTTCATCCGCGGTGCGGACTACGGCACGCGGGCCAGTACGGTAGTGGCGATCGATCATGACGGCGGTGGCGTGATCGCCGAGCGCCGCTTCGGTCCGCACGGCCGCTTCGAGGGCGAAACGCTGCTGCGGCTGTCCTGGCAGCTGGGTGACGCCAGGCCAGGCTAGCAGCGACTGCAGCGTGGGGTTTCGCCCTACGCCGCCTTGCGATGTGGACGACTGCCGCCGGCTTTGCCTGCGGGCTAGCTTGTCAGGCGTATCCACGGACTGGAATGACTCATGCGCCTGGGTTGGTTGTTGCCGTTTGCCGCGCTTGCGGTGTTTTCTGCTCGTGCCGTGCGCGCGGCGGATTGCCCCGACTGGTCGCCGGCGCAGGCGCGGCAGGAATTGAACGCGCTGCACGACCGCCTCGATGGCTGGAACCATGCATACCGGGTCGACGGTCAGTCGCCCGTCGATGACGCCGTCTACGATCAGGCATTGCAGCGTTATGCGCACTGGCGCCGCTGTTTCCCCGGCCACGCGCCAGCCGAGCTTGCCCATCTGGCCGACGCCAGCGGTCGCGTCCGTGCGCCGGTGGTGCAGACGGGGCTGGCCAAGCTGCCTGATGGCGACGCGCTGGCCGAGTGGATGCGCGCCCGCGGCAATCAGGATCTCTGGGTGCAGCCGAAGGCCGATGGCGTGGCGGTCACCTTGCTGTACCTGGACGGCCAGTTGCAGCAGGCGACCAGTCGTGGCGATGGCCTGCACGGCTCGGACTGGACCGCGTTCGCACAGCGAATTGGCGCGATTCCGAAACACCTGCCAAACGCACCGGCACGCGTGGTGCTGCAAGGGGAGCTTTATTGGCGCCTGCCCGGTCACCTGCAGGCGAACGACGGTGGCGTCAACGCGCGTTCGCTCGTCGCCGGTGCGTTGTCGCGCGACACGTTGGATGCGGCCACGGCGGCACAGATCGGCCTGTTCGTCTGGGACTGGCCCAGCGGCCCGGCCGACATGCCGGCGCGACTGGCCGGCTTGCAGGCGATGGGCCTGGCCGACAGCGTGACCTACATCCACCCGGTCAAAACGATCGAAGACGTCAAGCGCTGGCGCGAACGGTGGTATCGCCACGCGATGCCGTTCGCTGCCGATGGCACGGTGGTGCGGCAAGGTCACCGGCCGGCGGCATCGTCCTGGTCGGCGACGCCACCGGCATGGGCGATAGCCTGGAAGTATCCGGCCGCATCTGCGCTGGCCGAGGTTCGCGCGGTGACTTTCACCGTCGGCCGCAGCGGCCGCATCACGCCGGTGTTGGAACTGGTGCCGGTGCAGCTGGACGACCATCGCGTGCAGCGGGTCGGCCTGGGTTCGGTGGCGCGCTGGCGGCAGCTGGATATCCGTCCCGGCGACCAGGTTGAGGTGGTGCTCGCCGGCCTGACCATTCCGCGCCTGCAGTCGGTGGTGTGGCGCACGCAACAGCGTGCTGAAGTGACGCCGCCCGATCCCGGCAAGCACGATCCGCTGAGCTGCTGGCAGGCCACGCCCGGTTGCGGGCAGCAATTCCGCGCACGGCTGCTGCGGCTGGGTGGCAAGCAGGGTCTGCAGCTGGATGGCATCGGTGCCGGTACCTGGCAGGCATTGATCGATGCGGGATTGATCCACGGCCTACTTGACTGGATCGACCTGTCGCCCGCTCAGCTTGCTGCCGTGCCGGGATTTGGACAGGCACGAGCCAGCACGCTGGCACAGACCTTTGCCAGCGCCCGTCAGCGGTCGTTTGATCGCTGGCTGCATGCACTCGACATGCCGGCCAGCGGTCATGCCGAATTGTTGGACTGGGCTAGCCTGAGCGCGTACAGCTCGAACGATTGGCAGGCGATCGACGGCATCGGTCCTGGTCGTGCGGATCGGCTGGTCGAGTTCTTCACGCACCCCGAGGTGCGTGCACAGGCGGCACGGCTGCATCAGGCGGGAGTGCAGGGATTCTGAGTCGCTGCGGGAGCTCCCTGTGCGCGATGCTTTCCGAAGGATCGCCAAAAGCTCTACAGATAGACGACGGATAGGCGACGATTGCTGCTCAGCTCTTGAGCTCACCGTCGAGGTAGTACCAGCGGCCACGCTCGCGCACGAACCGGCTGGTCTCGTGCTGGCGCTGGGCGCGACCGCCGCCGAGTCGGTACCGCGCGACAAATTCCACCGTTGCGTGATCATCGTCGGTGGTTTGCCAGCGACGGACTTCCAGGCCCAGCCAGGTCGGTGCGGGTTGCTGTGCGGCCAGTCGCAGCGATGCCGGGCGGGTGTCAGGGTGCCAGCTCGCCAACAGGTAATCCTCGCGGCGCAGCACATAGGCGCTGTAGCGTGAGCGCATCAGTTGCTCGGCACCGGTAGCGGTTGTGCCGCCGTCGTGCAGGAGGCCGCAGCATGCGGTGTAACCGGCCGGATTGCCGCAAGGGCAGGGGGTCAGCGTGTCGATCGACTTCATGCCGCCTTTGTACCCGGTTCGGCGGGTTTGTGCAGGTGGTGATTCAGCTGCGCCGGCGTCGCCACACGCGGCAACGGTTGTTGGCCGGCATCGCGATATCGTCGATCAGGGCAAAGCCGGCGTTGGCTGCCAGCGCATCGACGGCCTCGGCGTCGCGGATCGCCATGTGTGCGCCACGCGCCTTGAGCCATTGATCGAACGCGGCATTGCTGTCGCTGCTGTAGCGGCCCGCATGGTTGAACGGGCCGTAGACGATCAGCATGGCATCGGGCGTGGTCACATCGGGCAGTCGCGCGAACAGGCGCTCCACTTCGGGCCACGCCATGATGTGCAAGGTATTGGCGCTGAATACGGCGTCGTAGTGCTCGGCCGGCCACTTGCCGCCGACATCGAACTCCAGCGGCACCGGCGTGTTCGCCAGCGCCGCTTCATCCAGCCATGCGCGGATGCCGGGCAGGTTTTCCGCACGGTCCGAGCTTTGCCAGACCAGCCGGGGCAACGCTCCGGCGAAGTGCGTCGCATGCTGGCCGGTGCCGCTGCCGATCTCCAGTACCCGCTCGCGATCGGCGAAATACCGGCGCAACACGTCGAGGATCGGTGCGCGGTTGCGCTCGCACGAAGGCGAGAAAGGCTTTTCCATGCGTTGTTCGGATCGGAACCGCCGCGATCAGACCGGCCGGCCGCGCAACACGCGCGCCGGCAGCATCAGCAAGGCACCGAGGAAGGCGAACACGGCGCCCACAGTGATGCCCACCAACCGGAACGGCAGCAAGACCAGCCAGATGATCGGATACAACACCAGCGCCAGCAGCGCGATCGGCCAGCAGAACACCAGCAGCAACAGCCAGAGCAGGAAAGCGGCCATGACACGACCTCATACAGGTTGGATGAGCGGACTCTAGCGCAGCCGGCACCGGGTGCACAGGTGACTCTTGCCACCCCCGCCGTTCATGCGGCAAACCCGCCCATCGGCTCATGCCGCCGAATCAGGCCATGGGATTCACGCCGATCAGCCACAGATGCAGCCATAGCGCAAAGACGGTCCAGGCCACGATGCCGATGACCAGGGTCAGCACGTCACCCTGAACCGAGCCGGCCGGATAGACCGTGCCGTCCACGCGGTCGCGCCGGCGCAATACGGCGAACAGCACGATCGCCCACAGCAGGAACGCACCGAACAGCAGCACGTCGTGCAGCATGCCGGTGGCGAGCAGATGGCCGAACGCCCACACCTTCACTGCCAATACTTGCGGATGGTGCAGCTTCGCCTTGATGCGGTTGTGTGGCACACGTGCCGCGAAAAACAGCACGAACGCGATCAGCGTGAACAGCGCATTGAGATGGCGCAGCGGCAGCGGCGGCACATACAGCAGCACGGGTTGCTGGCGAGCAAGCACGAAGCCCCAGCAGATCGACACGAAGCCGACGATCGAGACCAGCGCGAACAGGCCCTTCCAGCGCTTCGCGCCCAGCCGGGCGATCTGCCGGTCGCGCCAGTCGTTGGCGAAGATGCGCAGGGAGTGGATGCCGAGAAAGATCAGCAGGCCGAGAACCAGCACGGACATGACGGCTACCTCGCGGATGGGACCGGTCGAGTATAGGTGACCACCGGCCTCGGTCAGGTGGCGTGCGGCTCGATCCGGACGATCAGCGCCAGGGCGTTGTGGTACAGCTTAAGTGGACTCGCCAGTGGAGGGTGCCACGCATCGCCGGCGTGCAGAGTACCTTCCGCGGTGTCGATCACGCCGCGGGCGCAGTAGACCAGCACGGTGGATGGATCAGGCGTCTGGGTGCCCGGTACCTGCCACACCCGTATGTCGCCACGCGCCTGCGCACGCCGCACCATCAGGTTGAAATCACGTGTCGGCCCACCCACCAGGGTCACCGCCACCCTGGCTTCGCCGGCAAAGGCGAACGGCGCGAATGGGGTGGTCAACGCGTGCTCGCGGTCATCATCCAGCGTCATGGTGAAGCCGTTGCCGTCGAGCAGGGCGATCTGCCGGTCGATGCCGGGGAAACTGGAGAACGGGGCGGCACTGTCCACTTCGGCGACGCTCACGCGCCACAGGAAATCGTCGCTGCCGGCACCGTCCGGATGGATGGCTATTTCACGCGTGCTGCCCAGGCCGTTCTTCCATGGCTGTGGCGGGCAATCGGACAGACGGATGATCATGGGGTGCGCTCGATGATGCGTTCGAACGGCGGCAGGGCCTTCAGCATGCCGCTGCCGTAGCGTTTGGTGACCACGCGACGATCCAGCAGCACGATGCGGCCGCGGTCGGTCTCGTTGCGGATCAAACGGCCGCAATACTGGGTGAGCAGGCGGGTGGCTTCGGGGATGCTGACCTCTATGAACGGATTGCGCCCACGCGACTCCAGCCATTCGGCATAGGTGGCGCCGACCGGATCGGTCGGCACCGCGAACGGCAGCTGGGTGATCACCACCGTCTCGCATAGCTTGCCCGGCAGGTCGAGGCCTTCGCCGAACGAGGCCAGCCCGAACAGCGTGCTGCCCTTGCCGGCCTCGATGTCGGCGCAGTGTTCGGCGAGCAGCTGCGACTTGCCCAGTGAGCCTTGCGCGCGCACCTTGCGCACCTGGGCGATCGGCAGTTTCTGCAGCACCCGATCGAGTTTCACGCGCGAGGTGAACAGCACCAGGTTGCCGGCGTCCCAGTCGAGGTTGTCGGCCAGCCACTCGCTGATTTCCTCGGCGTGGGCTTCGCGCGCATCGGGCAGGGTGCGCATCGCCGGCACTTCCAGGCGTGCCTGCGCGGCGAGGTCGAATGGCGAAGGCAGGCTCAGCGTCACCGCGTCGTCGGGCAGGCCCACCGCATCGGCGAATCCGCGAAAGTTGCCACCCGCGCTCAACGTGGCCGAGGTCATCAACACACCGCTGGCGTTGCCCCACAGCACGCTGCGCAGCAAGCCGCCGGCGGAGACGGCCGAGGCATGGCAGACCAGTTGCTGATCGCCGCTCAAGGTGACCCAGCGCGCCAGCGGCGGCACGCCATCGTCGTCCTCACCGGCCCACGCGCGCCAGCAACTGGCCTGCTTGCCGATGCGCTCCAGCGCGATGCCCAGCTCGCGCGACAGTGCCTCCTGGGTCGGGCCGCCGTCGGTCATCTCGACCACCGCGCGACGCACCGCAGTCAGCCAGCGCTGCACCTCGCCGGTGTACAGGCTGAGTGCACGCGCATGCTCCACCCATGTTTCCGGCAGCTGGCCCAGCGAGCCGCGGTACATCGGCTCGGTCTCGGCCGGGTCGGGAAGCCAGCCGAGGCGGATTTCCTTCTCCAGCTCCTCCAGCGTGTTGCTGAGTTCCTGCAGCTTGGCATCGCCGGCATCCAGCGACAGCTTGCCCAGCATCTGCTTGTCGGTCAGCGAATAGGCTGCATGCACCTGCCGGCCGAGCCGGCTCAGCTGGCGCACCGTGACGTTCATGTAGACCTCGCTGGCGCCGCGGTCGATCGCCTTGCCCGGCACATGGTGGCCTTCGTCGAAGATGTACAGCGTTTCGTCAGGCCGCGGCAGGATCACCCCGCCCCATGCCGGATTGGAGCCGCCTTCGCCCTCGCCCGGCATGGTGAGGTCGGCCAGCACCAGGTCCTGGTTCGCCACGATGATCTCGGCATCGTCCACCGCGCGGCGTGCGGCGAAGAACGGGCAGATCATGAACTGGCCGCACTTGCGCCCGGTGCAGCCGCCGGCGCTGGTGGTCACCATCGGGCGCAGCAGGTCGCTGACGGCTTCCGGTGCGCTGTCCATGTCGCCGTTCCACTCGTTGCGGTCGAAGGCGCTGCGCAATGTAGCCAGCACCTGCTTGTCGCGCGCCTGCGGCGGTTTGGTCCACAGCACCAGGTCCGCGTCGAAACCGGCCAGGCCCATCTGCGCGGTATCGTTGATGCTGTTCGCCGCCATCATCAGGTTGCGCGGACACAGGTAGCGGCCGCGGCCCTTGGCCAACGCCACTTTCGCCTCGATGCCGTTGAGCTGCAGATAGAGCGGGATATCGCGCTGTACCAGCTGTTCCTGCAGCGCCACGGTGGCGGTGGCGATCAGCAGCTTCTTCTTCTGGAAGCGCGCGACCGCCACGCCGGCGATCAGGTATGCCATCGACTTGCCGGTGCCGGTCGGCGCCTCGATCACCGCCACGCCGCCGGTGCGGCCGAATGCCTTGGCCACCTCGGCGATCATCCTTCCCTGCGACGCGCGCGCGCGGAAGCCCGGCAGCCCGTCCTTCAGGCGAGCATAGGCGGCACGGATGGCGTCTTTGGTGGTGTCGGCGAGCATGGGATGGAGCCTGTGGCGCGAGTGATACGAAGCCGGGTGGGGATGCCGGAGGGCATCGGCATGCACTTCGCGCCGGAAGCACACCCATGCCGGATGCAGGGCGACAGTTTATCGGGATTGTGGGCCGGCACACATGTGAGCCGGTCGGCAAGGCCTGGCGGCTCGCGTTGCGGCATGTATGACAGGGTATGCTAGTTCCGGGCATGGGGGATCCCGGTTTGGGGGCTCTATTGATGGTGCATGCGGGTACGATCGAACCGATGTCGCATGACGAGTCGTTGCAGCTGACGTGGCTGACGCGCCTGATCGCGACCAACGCGCCCGATGAGGTGGCTGCGGCGATCGTTGCCCTGATGCAGGCCTGGCCTGGTTGCGAGGCGGCCTGCGTGTTGTGGGGGCTGGACGAGCCCACCAACCATCATTGCGTGCCGGCGACGTGGATTGATGTCGCCGACTGGCCATGGCTGGACTCCGTTGCGCGCATGCAGGGAGTGCACTGGCATCCCGATCGACAGCGTGTGGCGATATGCCTGTGCCGGCAACCCGAGCCGGCCCTGCTGCTGCTGACCCTGCAGCCGGGACATGAAGGCGCGGGTTTCCTCGACACGTTGACGGCGCCGCTGCAATTCGCCGGCGAGCACTTGCAGCGGGTGCTGGAATGGGCCGAGCTGCAGGATTCGCATCAGCAGCTCGAACGATCGGAAAACCTGCAGCGCGCGCTGTTCGCGATCTCCGACCTGGCCGGCTCCGAGCGCGACATGCCGGCGATGCTGCGTGGCATCCATGCCATCGTCAGCACGCTGATGTACGCCGAGAATTTCTTCATCGTGTTGCGCAACGCGGAGCAGGACATCATCCGCTTCCTGTATTTCGTCGATGTCGAGGATCCGACGGTTCCCGGGCAGGGCCAGGAGATGCCGCTGTCGGCCATCGAACATACGCTGACCTGGTATGTGATCCGCGACGGCAAGGCGCGCATGGGCGATACCGAGGAACTGCTCCGCCAGGTATCCGGGCCGGTGGCGCTGATCGGCACCGACAGCTATGACTGGCTCGGTGTCCCGATGCTGCGGGACGGTCAGTCGCGGGGCGCACTGGTGGTGCAGAGCTATCGCCAGGAGATGGGCTTCACCGATGAGGACATGGCCCTGCTGCAGTTCGTCGGCAGCCATATTCTCACCGCGGTGGAACGCAAGCAGACCAAGGCGGACCTGGAGCAGCGCGTGCGGCTGCGCACCCTGCAGCTGGCCGAGGCCAACCGTGGCTTGCAGCTGGAGATCATCGAGCGGCAACGTGCCGAGCATCTGCAGGCGGCGTTGTTCCAGATCGCCCAGCTGGCCACGGCCGATATCGATCAGGCCGAGTTCTACCGGCGTGTGCATGCGGTGGTCGGCGAGCTGCTGAACGCCGAGAATTTCTTCATTGCGCTGCTTTCCGACGATCGCCAGCGGCTGACCTTCCCCTACTCGGTGGATGCCGTACTGGCGCCGCCCGACGAACGCCCGCTGGGGCATGGCCTGAGCGAATATGTGCTTCGCCTTGGCACGGCTTTGCGTGTCGACAATGCGCAGATCGAGGAGATCGTGCGCCGCGGCGAGATCGCGCCGGGGCGCTCGAATTCCCCGGCCATGTACTGGCTCGGCGTACCGTTGATCGTGGGCGACGAAGTGATCGGGTTGGTGACGGTACAGAGCTACAGTCCGCTGGTGGTCTACAGCGAGGCCGATCAGGAGCTGCTCAGCTTCGTGGGGTCGCAGATCGCCAACAGTCTTGCCCGGCGGCGCTCCGCCGAGTCGCTGCAGCATGCGTACGAGCAGCTCGAACACCGCGTCGAGGAGCGCACGCTGGCATTGCGCAAGGAAATCACCGAGCGTGAGCGCATCCAGGATCAGCTGCGGCATCAGGTGATGCACGACTCGCTGACCGGACTGCCCAATCGCGGCTATCTGCGCGACCGGATCGACCGCGTGCTGGCCGCCATCAAACGCGAGCCGCAGCGGCGCTGCGCGTTGCTGTATCTGGACGTCGACCGTTTCAAGGTGATCAACGACAGCCTGGGGCACCTCGCCGGCGACGAAGTGCTGAAAGAGGTCGCGACGCGGCTGGCCGGCTGCGTGCGTCATCCTGATCTGGTGGCGCGGCTGGCCGGCGACGAATTCGCGATCCTGCTGGAACAGGTGGACACGCCGGCACTCGCACTGAATGTGGCGCAGCGTGCGCTTGATGCCCTGGGCGTGCCGATGCAGATAGCCGGCAAGGAACTGCAGGGCACCGCCAGCATCGGCATCGCGATCGGCGACGAGCACTACCATGCGGCGGATGAAGTGCTGCGTGACGCCGACATCGCGCTTTATCGGGCCAAGGAGCTGGGACGCAAACGTTTCGAACTGTTCGACGAGACGCTGGCAAAGAACGTGGTCGACGTGCTGGCCATGGAAGGCGATCTGCGCCGGGCGTTGAAGCATGATCAGTTCGAGCCGCATTTCCAGCCGATCTGCCGGCTCGACGATGGGCAGGTGGTGGGCTATGAGGCCCTGCTGCGCTGGAACCACCCACAGCGTGGCCTGCTGCGGCCGGGCGATTTCCTGAAGATCGCCGAGGACTGCGGCCTGATCGAGACGATCGACTGGCACATGTTCGAACTCAGCTGCAATCTGCTGATGCAGCACGATCACAGCGACACCTTCATGACCTTGAATGTGTCGGCATTGCATCTGCGTCATGCGGATTTCGACGGGCGCCTGGTGCGGCTGCTGCATCGCACCGGACTGGCGCCGTCACGGCTGGTTGCCGAAGTCACCGAGGGCGCGCTGCTGGACAGCCCCGAGCGTGTACGCGCCACGCTCGATCGGTTGCGCCGGATCGGTGTCGGCGCCGCGCTGGACGATTTCGGCACCGGCTACTCGTCGCTCAGCTACCTGCATTCATTGCCCCTGCGCATCCTGAAAATCGACCGCGCATTCGTGCACGAGCTGGACAAGGATGCCAATACCGGCACCACCACGGTGGTCGCGGCGATCCTTGCGCTGGCACGGGCGCTGAACATCCAGGTGATCGCCGAAGGCATCGAGACCGAAACCCAGCGTGACGTGCTGCTGGCGATGGGGTGCGAGATGGGTCAGGGTTACCTGCTCGGCCATCCGGCGCCGATCGGCCACTGGCTGGCATGCCGCACGGCCAGTGTGTGAGCCGATGGTGGGTTCCTAGGCCGAAGTGGCGATCTGCCGCAATGCCTGCTCGAACGCCTCCGGCGGCTGTCCGCCGGAAATCAGATGCTGGCCATTGATGATGGTGGCCGGCACCGAGTGGATGCCACGACTCTGGAAGAACTGCTCCTGTGCACGGACTTCGTCGGCATAGGCGTCGCTGGCAAGAATCTGCTGTGCACGCTGGGTATCCAGGCCCGCCTCGCCGGCCAGCCGCACCAGCGTGGCATGCGCGCTGACGTCCTCGCCATCGGTGAAATAAGCGCGCAGCAGTACCTGTTTCAGCGCGAGGTGGCGGCCTTCCAGTTCGGCCCAGTGTAACAGGCGGTGTGCATCGAAGGTGTTGTAGACGCGACTGCGCCGGTCCATGTTGAAAGTGAAACCCAGTGCGGCGCCGCGGTCACGGATCGCTGCACGATTGGCGTCGATCTGCTCGGTCGTGCTGCCGTACTTGTGCGCCAGATGCTCGGTGGCATCCTCGCCTTCCGGCACCATCTGCGGATTCAGTTCGAACGGCTGGAAATGGATTTCCGCGGCGACCTCGCCATCCAGTTTCGCAAGTGCCTGCTGCAGTGAGGCGAGCCCGATCGCGCACCATGGGCAGGAGACATCCGAAACGAAATCGATGCGGACCGGAACTGGGGTGACTGGCGTGGACATGGGAGCACCTTCGGAAAACGTGAGTACTGCGTGCGGCGGTGAGTGCAGATGCGCCCTACATAGGGTCACAAAGTGGCGCAATCAATCGTCGTTGGCATCGTCTTGCGAATGCATAAAAACGTCATGGCTTAGACATGCCAGCGATGCTCAGTGCCACCGCCTCGGCGATCTTGATCCCATCGACGGCCGCGGACAGGATGCCGCCGGCGTAGCCGGCGCCTTCGCCAGCGGGATAGAGGCCGCGGGTATTGAGGCTTTGCAGGCTGTCGTCGCGCTTGATCCGCACCGGCGAGGAGGTGCGCGTCTCGACGCCGGTGAGGATCGCGTCGTGCATCGCGTAGCCGCGGATCTGGCGCTCGAATGCTGGCAAGGCTTCGCGGATCGCGGCGATCGCATAAGCGGGCAGTGCGCTGTCGAGATTGCCCAGGGTCACGCCTGGCTTGTACGACGGCTGCACATTACCGAATTCCTGCGAGGCGCGGCCGGCGAGGAAGTCGCCGACCAGCTGGCCCGGTGCGCTGTAGTTTTCACCGCCCAGGACATAGGCATGGCTTTCCAGCGCGCGCTGCAGTGTGATGCCGGCTAGCGGGCTGCCGCCGCTTTCGTCAAATGTGGGGTCGAACGGCGCAAAGTCGGCAGGATCGATGCCGACCACCACCGCCGCGTTCGCGTTGCGCTCGTTGCGCGAGTACTGGCTCATGCCGTTGGTGACCACGCGGCCAGGCTCGGAGGTGGCGGCGACCACGGTGCCGCCGGGGCACATGCAGAAGCTGTAGACCGAACGACCGTTGCCCTCGTGGTTGCCCTTGCAGTGGTGCACCAGCTTGTAATCCGCGGCGCCGAGCACCGGGTGGCCGGCCTGCGGGCCGAAGCGGGCGCGGTCGATCACCGATTGCGGATGTTCGATGCGGAAACCGATCGAGAACGGTTTGGCTTCCAGGTACACGCCGCGCGCGTGCAGCATTTCGAAGGTGTCGCGCGCACTGTGGCCGAGCGCCAGCACCACATGATCGGCGCGGAGCTGTTCGCCGCTGGCCAGGGTTACGCCACGGATCTGCTGCTGGCCGTCCGCCGCCGGTTCCAGCAGGAAGTCGTCGACGCGGCTGCTGAAGCGGATCTCGCCGCCCAGCGACTCGATCGTGGCGCGCATGTTCTCCACCATCGTCACCAGCCGGAACGTGCCGATGTGCGGCTTGCTGACGTAGAGAATCTCCGTCGGTGCGCCGGCCATGACGAATTCGGTGAGTACCTTGCGGCCGTGATGCAGCGGGTCGCGGATCTGGCTGTACAGCTTGCCGTCGGAGAACGTGCCGGCGCCGCCCTCGCCGAACTGCACGTTGGACTCTGGATGCAGGTTGCGCTTGCGCCACAGGTCCCAGGTGTCCCTGGTGCGCTCGCGCACTTCCTTGCCGCGATCGAGGATGATCGGGCGAAAACCCATCTGCGCCAGGATCAACCCGGCGAACAGGCCGCAAGGCCCGAAGCCGATCACCAGCGGACGGTGCGGCAGCTGCGCCGGTGCCTTCGTCACGAAGTGGTAGTTGGTGTCGGGCGTGGGCTGGATGTGCGGGTCGTCGGCGAAACGCCGCAGCAGCTCCGCTTCCTGCGTGGTTTCGATGTCCAGCGCATAGATCAGCGTGATCGCGCCACGCTTGCGCGCGTCGTGGCTGCGTTTGGCCACGCTGTAGCCGGTCAGCACGGCGGCCTGGATATCCAGCCGCTTGAGGATCGCGGCGGTCAGTGCAGCCTCGCCGTGATCCAGCGGCAGCTTGAGGTCGGTCAGTCGCAGCATGCGGGGTCCGGGAGTCCATCGGCATGGGGGCCATCGAGGTGCGTTGCCGCGAGGCCAAGCCATTCATTGTCGATGCGATCGTCCGGCGCGACAAGCTGGCTGATGTGACCGTTACCATAATGGGCGGACTTTCAGCACGCGTCAGTGTCTTGACAGCTGACGCAGAGTGTCAGCTCAGGCGGCAAGAAGGGTCAGAAACTGCTCACCGGTTGCCTGAGGGTGCAACAGAATGAACTGCGGGTGGGCGTCATCGGTGTGCCTGCGCGCTGCCGCAATGCAAAGCTGGCCATCCATGCCGGTGACTGCCAGTGGCGTGCCGCGCCGGCTGTCCCAGTAAGGGCGGCAGACCAGGCCATGTTGCGGGCCGCCAGCGATGATGCATTCAATAATGATCGGTGCCATGGGACTTCACTCGAGGGTTGTGGAGTTGCGGGTTCGAGTTTCATCTTGCAGGGCGCGAGCCAATAAAATTGGATAAATGTGTTATGCATCACGGTTTTGGATGTGTGCACTGGCTTCGTTGGGGCATCACGGTTCCCGGAGTTTCGAGCAGCTGGTGGTCACCGGCTTTGCAACCACCAGTCGTTCCTGACTCAGGCGCCGCCGATGAAGTCCATCTTGCCGATCTCGGCGCCGGCCGCGCGCAGGATGTCGTACGCGGTGGTGCAGTGGAAGAACAGGTTCGGAACGATGAAGTGCAGCAGGTAGGCCTGCCCTTCGAACGTCATTTCGCCAGTGCGCATCTTGAGGACGATGGTGCGGCCTTCGCTGCCATCGATCTGCTCGGGCTCGAACGTCTTGATGTACTCGATCGCGTTGTCGATGCGCGAGTAGACCTGCTCCAGCGTCGTCTCGTTGTCCTCGAACGACTTGGGCTCGACCCCGGCCAGGCGCGCGGTGCCGCGGGTGGCCATGTCGCAGGCGATCTGCACCTGTTTGACCAGCGGCAGCATGTCGGGGATCAACCGGGTCTGCAGCAGCACTTCATCGGTGACGCTCTTCGCCTTCGCGTGTTCCGCGCCTTTCTGCAGCACGTGCTTGAGATTGCCGAGCGCGCGGACGAAGACAGGAACGGCAGCCTGATGCATGGACAGTGTCATGGGGATTGCTCCGGTGGATCGTGGGGAAGCGGTTCGGACGAAAACTCGTTGAAAGGCAGGGTGGGGACGATTTCGTCCGCCGCCAAGGGGGCCGCGATGGCTGCATGGCGGGTTACCCGCATGGCAATCAAGCCTGCGGCCAGCAACAATGCGGCGGCCAGCACAAACGCGGCGCCCGGCAGATGCTGCACCGGCGCGTGGTCGCTGATGAACAGCGCGAACAGGTTGGCGAACAGCGCCGGGCCGAAGATGCCGGCGAGGCTGGCCAGGCTGGTCAGCGCGCCCTGCAGGCGGCCCTGCTCATGCGGGTCGACCTGGTGGGTCATCATCGCCTGCGCCGGCGGTCCGGCCAGTCCGCCCAGGCACAGGAACGGAATGCCAAGCAGGAATACCCAGGCGATCGAAGCGAAGCCGAAGAACACATAGCCGACGATGCACAGCGCGAGGCCGGCCAGGATCATGCGCCGCTCGCCCAACTTCGGCATCAGCCGGCGCACCAGTACCGCCTGCACCAACCCGCTGCACAGGCCGACCAGGCCCAGCGTATAGCCGACCGCCTGCGGTCCCCAGCCATAGCGGTAATCGGTGTACAGCACATAGGTGGAATTCAGCGAGAACTGCGCCAGGTTGATCAGGAAGAACACCGTGGCCAGCCCGAACACCTGCGGGTAGCGGCGCAGCAGCACCACCGCGCCGAACGGGTTGGCGTGGCGCCAGTCGAAACGCGTACTGCGGCGTTCCTTCGGCAGCGATTCGGGCAGCACGAAATAGCCGTAGCAGAAATTGATCAGCGACAATACCGCCGCCACCCAGAACGGCAGGCGGATATGCAGGTGGCCGAGGGAGCCGCCCAGCGCTGGCCCCACGATGAAGCCGATGCCGAACGCAGCACCCAGCGTGCCGAATGCCGCGGCGCGCTTTTCCTTCGGCGTGATGTCGGCGATATACGCGTTCGCGGTGGAGAAGCTAGCCGCGCAGATGCCGGATACCGCGCGGCCGAGGAACAGCAGCCACAGCACCGGTGCCAGTGCCATCACGATGAAGTCGATACCGAGGCCGAAGCTGGAAATCAGGATCACCGTGCGTCGGCCGAAGCGGTCCGACAGCGCGCCCTGCACCGGCGAGAACACGAACTGCATCAGCATGAACAGGGCGGCGAACGCGCCCGCCCATACCGCCGCCTTCGAGATGCTGCCGCCGATCAAGTCCACGATCAGATGCGGCAGCACCGGGATGATGATGCCGAACGCAAGCATGTCCAGCATCACGGTGACGAAGATGAAGTTGAGCGCGGCGCGGTGGCGCGGAGCGGCGAGGGTGGGTGGCTGATCCATGGGGCGAGGCGAGGCGATGGGAGATGCACGATAGCCGAACGGCGCTGCCGCTACATGTGCGAAGGCTGCGTTAGGTTGCCGCGTCGATCCAAGCCGCCACGGCGGCGGGGTGTTCAAGGTGCAGGTGATGACCGCCATCCATGTGGCTGACGGTGATGTTCGGCACGCAATCGGCCCGTGCCTGCATCGGCGCACTCGGCAGGTAGGAGGTGGCCGGCTGTGCCAGCAATAGTGCGGCAGGGGCTTCGATGCCGCGCAGCAGGGCATGGATCTGCGACTCGGCCAGCCGTACGGGACTTGGCCGGGTCAGCCGGGGATCGCTGCGCCAGCGCCAGCCGCCGTCGACTTCGATCAGCCCGCGTTCGACGATCGGCTGTGCCAGCTCGGGTGGTAGCCCGCTGACCACGTTGCGCGCGCTGGCCGCCTGCGCGATGCTGCGGAAGATGCGCAACGGCTTGGCGTTGTCACCCCGCGGTGCGTACGCGTCACGGAAACGCTGCAACGTGTGCGAGCCGTCATCGCCGAGCGGGCCGAGGCCTTCGATCAGCCACAGGCGCGCGATTCGCTGCGGCGAGGCGGCCGCCACCAGTGCGGCAATCCCAGCACCCAGCGAGTGACCGAGCAGGCTGTAGCGATCCAGCCCCAAGGCATCGGCGGCGGCGAGCACCGCCTGCACGTAGTCGAGATAGCGATAGCTGGCGCCGGCAGCCAAGTGATCGGAATGGCCGTGGCCGGGCAGCTCCAGCGCGATCACCCGAAAGCGTGTCGCCAGCAACGGTGCCAGCAGCGAAAAGCTGCCGGCATTGTCCAGCCAGCCGTGCAAGGCCAGCAGCGGCGGCAGCGCATCATCGCCCCACACCTGCGCGCTCAGTTCCAGGTGCGGCAGTGCGATGCGGCACTCGCTAGGTGCCCTCACGCGATGGATTCCGGCCAGCCACGAACATGTCGTCGTACCAGCGCGGCCAGACTGCGCACCTGTTCGGCACTGTCGTTGAGCGCGGGGATATAGCGCAGCGTTTCGCCGCCGGCGGCGAGGAAGAAATCGCGGTTCTGCATCGCGATCTCCTCCAGCGTCTCCAGGCAATCCACCGCGAAACCGGGGCAGGCCACATCGAGTTTCTTCACGCCATCGGCAGCGAGCTGGCGCACGGTGGCGTCGGTATAGGGTTGCAGCCATGGCTCGCGACCGACACGCGACTGAAAGCTGACGATCAGCTGATCGGCGCCCAGCCCAAGCCGTTCGCGCAGCAGGCTCGCCGTGGTTTGGCACTGGTCGAAATACGGATCGCCCAGCCGCACATAACGCTCGGGAATGCCATGGAACGACAGCAGCAGTTTGTCGCCGCGGCCATGCCTCGCCCACCAGTGTTCGATGTGGGTCGCCAGCGCGTCGATATGCCTGGGATCGTCGTGGTAATCGTTGACCTGGCGCAGCTCCGGCGGCCAGCGCAACGTCTTGAGCGTGTCGGCGACGGCATCGATCACCGAGCCGGTGGAAGTGGCCGAATACTGCGGATACAGCGGCAGCACCAGCAATCGGCGCACGCCTTCACGCTGCAACTGTTCGATCGTATGCGCCACCGATGGTTCGCCGTAACGCATCGCCAGCGCCACGCGCAGCGTGCCCGGTTGCTGTCGATCCAGCTCGGCCTGCAGGCCGGCGGCGAGTGCCTCGCTGCCGAAACGCAGCGGCGAACCCTGCTCGGTCCAGATCTTGGCGTAGGCATGTGCCGAACGTGCCGGCCGTACGCGCAGGATCACGCCATGCAGGATCAGCCACCACAGCCAGCGCGGGTAGTCGATCACGCGCACATCGCCGAGGAATTCGGCCAGGTAAGGGCGCACTGCTTTCGCGGTGGGTGCAGTCGGCGTGCCCAGATTGACCAGCAGCACGCCAGCCTGAACGGACGGAACGCCCGATGCGTGGGAATGGCTGGCAACGCCGGTATAGTGATTGTTGCGTGGCATCGTGGCGGTCATGGCTGGATCAGTCGTGGAGTCTGCCACAAGCCCTGGCGCGCTGCGGCGCGCTGTCCCCATTCCCGACCCAAGTGGAGCCGCCCATGTTCAAGACACCACTGCATCGCCTGTTGCTGATTGGCTTCGCCCTGTTGCTGCCGGCGATGGCCGCGCATGCCGAAGATCCGCCGCTGGTGCGTGCGAAGAATGCGGTGCGCGTGCTCAACGACATCATGCAGGCGCCGGACAAGGCCATTCCGCAAGATCTTCTTCGCGACGCAAGGGCGATCGCGGTGATTCCCGACATGCTCAAGGTCGGCTTCGTGTTCGGCGGTCGTCGCGGCGAAGGCCTGATCTCGGTCAAGAGCCCGGATGGCACCTGGTCCAACCCCAGCTTCATCAGCATGACCGGCGGCAGCGTGGGCTTCCAGGCCGGCGTGTCGTCGACCGACGTGATCCTGGTGTTCCGCACCCAGCGCGGCGTGGATTCGATCGTGCGCGGCAAGTTCACGCTCGGCGCCGATGCTTCGGCGGCGGCAGGCCCGGTCGGGCGCACCACCAGCGCCTCCACCGACGAACAGATGAAGGCCGAGATCTATTCCTATTCGCGTGCGCGCGGCCTGTTCGCCGGCGTGGCGATCGATGGCGCCGCGCTGCGCATCGATTACGACGCGAACGAAGCCGTGTACGGCGCCGGCATCACGCCGCGACGCATCTTCGAAGGCGGCGTCAGCAACGTGCCTGGGCCGGTGGTCGATTTCCGCGACCGGCTTGAGGAGTACACTTCGCGATAACTAATGGCGAAGTGTCGGCGCGATTTGCGCGAGGACGACTTGGCTGGAATCCGCCTCGAGGTTGATCATGGGTTTTGACAGTATTTGGCATTGGCTAATCCTCCTGATAGTCGTATTGCTGATTTTCGGCACCAAGAAGATCCGCAACCTCGGGCCGGATCTCGGCGCGGCGATCCGTGACTTCAAGAAAGGCCTCAGCGGTGACGACGAGGCGAAGCAGAAGGAAGAGGAAGCCGCGCGCAAGTCCGCCGAACAGCTGCGCGCCGACCCGCCGCCGGCCGCCGGCAGCACCACGCAGAGTCAGCGCGACTCCAGCGAAACCAAGTAAGCGCGCGGTAGGCGGAGCGCGGCAATGATCGAGATCAGTCTCGGCAAAATGGTGCTGCTCGCCCTGATCGCGCTGATCGTGCTCGGTCCCGAGAAGCTGCCCGGCGCCGCGCGTACTGCCGGTGCGCTGCTGCGACGTGTGCGCAGCGGCTGGGACAACGTGCGTGCCGAGGTCGAGCGCGAACTGGAGATCGAGGAGATCCGGCGCGCCGCACGCGAGGCGGCGGCCCAGGCGGAGACCGCGCAGACCGCGATGAAGGACACGCTGCAGCAGGTGCATCAGCCGCTGGCCGAGGCTGCGGCGATGATCAAGGACGCGCCGCCCGGGGTGGCATCGACCGATATCGCACACGACATCACCCTCGACGAACCGGCCAGCCAGATGCAGGCGGAACTGCCGCTGGGCGTGCCCCCGGCTGCGCCGTCCACCACCCGGGAAGCCTCGCATGGCGGCGCCTGAATCCGACCCGTCGATCGCCGAGGACCTGCAGCAGGGGCTGTTCTCGCACCTGCTGGAACTGCGCACGCGTCTGCTCAAGTCGGTCGCTGCCGTGGTGTTGGTGCTGCTGGCGCTGGTGCCATTAGCCAATCGCCTGTACAGCGAACTGGCCGCGCCGCTGGTGGCACGTCTGCCGCAGGGCGCTCACCTGATCGCCACGGGAGTGACCAGCCCGTTCATCACGCCGCTGAAGCTGGCCTTCTATGCCTCGCTGTTCATCAGCATGCCGGTGATCCTGTACCAGCTGTGGGCGTTCGTCAGCCCGGGCCTGTACAAGCATGAAAAGCGCCTGGCGCGGCCGCTGCTGGTGGCGGCGCTCGCGCTGTTCTATATCGGCGCGGCGTTTGCGTATTTCCTGGTGCTGCCGGCCGCGTTCCGCTTCCTCGTCGCGGTGACGCCGCAGGGCGTGGAGATGATGACCGACATCACCCAGTACCTCGACTTCGTGATGTTGATGTTCTTCGCGTTCGGACTGTGTTTCGAGGTGCCGGTGGCGGTGGTGATCCTCGCCGCGATCGGTGTGGTCGATCTGGAAAAGCTGCGCAGCGGCCGGCGCTACGCGATCGTCGGCGCGTTCGCGATTGCCGCGCTGATCACGCCGCCGGACATCACCTCGATGATGATGTTGGGCATTCCGATGTGCCTGCTCTACGAGCTGGGCGTGCTGGCGGTGCGCTGGCTGGTGAAACCGGGTTCGCTGAAGCCAGACGCGAGCTGATACGCCAGCGTCCGGCCGTGCGGCGGCCGGCGATCAGTACAGATCGATCGGATCGACGTCCAGCGACCAGCGCACCCGGCGCGCCGACGACAGCGCGGCCAGCGCCAACTGCCATGTACGCAGCATCCCATGCAGCGTGCTGCGGCTGCTGGCTTCGAGCAGCAACTGACCGCGATGACGGCCAGCGCGCAGCGGCATCGGTGCCGGCATCGGGCCGGCGATCTGCAACTGGCCATGGATGGGTAAGGCGGCGTTTGCGTCGGCGAGAAAAGCGTCGACATGCTCGCGCAGCGGTGCCTCGGCGCGCAGCAATACCTGATGGCTGTAAGGCGGCAGCTGGATCTGCCGGCGTTCCGCCAGCAGCTCGCGGGCGGCAGCGGCGTAACCCTGCGCCAGCAGACTGCGCAGCAACGGGTGTTCCGGCTGGTGCGTCTGCAGCAGCACGCGTCCCGGCTTGCGCGCGCGGCCGGCGCGGCCGGCCACTTGCACCACCAGTTGCGCCAGCCGTTCGCCGGCGCGGTAATCCACGCTGTGCAGGCCCTCGTCCACGCCCACGATCGCGACCAGGGTGAGGTTGGGCAGGTCGTGGCCCTTGGCCAGCATCTGGGTGCCGACCAGGATCGCCGGCTGGTCGTCCTTGAGCGTGGCCAGCAACTGCTCGAACGCATCGCGGCGGCGGGTGGTCTCGCGATCGACGCGCAGCACCGGCACCTGCGGGAACTGTGCGATCAGTGCCTCTTCCAGTCGCTCGGTACCCTGGCCCTGCGGTTTCAGCTCGCCGGCACCGCAGGTCGGGCAGGCGGCGGGCATGCGTGTCCGGTAATCGCAGTGATGGCAGATCAGTTGGCGACGTCCGGCATGCAGGGTCAATGGACGGTCGCAGCGTGGGCATTCGGCATGCCAGCCGCAGCTGTGGCATAGCAGCACCGGTGCGTAGCCGCGGCGATTGCGGAATACCAGCGCCTGCTCACCCCGCGCGACGGTGTCGGCAATCGCCGTCAGCAACGCCGGCGACATGCCGTGCTCCAGCCGCTGCGCGCGCATGTCGATGATCTGCACCTGCGGCGGCCGGATCGCGCCGGGACGGGCGCGCAGATGCAGGGTGCGGTAACGGCCCGCGGCGGCATTCGCCAGCGATTCCAGCGACGGCGTGCCCGAACCCAGCAGCACTGGCACACCCAGCGCGCGTGCGCGCACCAAGGCCAGGTCGCGGGCGTGATAACGGAAGCCTTCCTGCTGCTTGTAGGCGCTGTCGTGTTCCTCGTCGACGATGATCAGCCCACCCTGCGGCAGCGGGGTGAACACCGCCGAGCGGGTGCCCAGGATCACCCGCGCGCTGCCGTTGCGCGCACGCAGCCAGGCGCGCGCGCGATCGCCTTCGGACAGATTGGAGTGCAGCACCTCGACGATCACCCCGAGCCGTTCGCGCAGACGACGCACGGTCTGCGGCGCCAGGCCGATTTCCGGTACCAGCAGCAAGGCCTGCTTGCCCTGCGCCAGCACCTGCTCGATCAGCGCCAGATACACCTCGGTCTTGCCGCTGCCGGTGACGCCATCGAGCAGGAATGGCTGGTACTGGCCGAGGCTCGTGCTGACCGTGGCGACGGCCAATTGCTGCTCGTCGTTCAGTTGCGGTGCGAGCGACGCGGGCACCGGCCGGTCCAGCGGCGGCTGTTCGCTGCGTTCGAGCAACCCCGCGCCGGCCAGCCGACGGGCCGCCTCGCGCCAGCCGGGCAGGCGCTCGCTCAGCTCCTGCGCGCTCAGCGAGCCGGCGGCCAGCAAGGCCAGCAGCGCCTTGCTGCCGCCGCGACGGCTGCCGGCGTCGTGGGCGCTGCGACCGGCGCTGCTCAGCGACCAGTACTCATCGCCCAGTGCCGGCAGCGGCTTCGTTTCGCGCAGTGCCAACGGCAGCGCATTCGCATAGGCCTCGCCCGGCGCGCCGAGCCAGTAGTCGGCGGCCCAGGCCAGCGTCTGCATCAGTTCGCCGTCGAGCAGCGGCGCTTCGTCGAGCAGCCGGATCACCTGTTTCAGTCGATGGCCGCCGAGCGCGGTTTCGACCTCGACCGCTACCACCACGCCGACCTGCTTGCCACGGCCGAACGGCACCAGCACCCGGCAACCCACGCGCGCCGCCCCAGCCGTGGGCGGCAGGTAGTCGAACAGGGTCGGCAGGGGAACGGGCAGGGCAACGCGAAGGACGGCGGGCATGGCTACCTCATGACGGATCAGTGTACCTGCGCTAGCCGCGCTCCCTGGCATGCGCAGGCGAAAAGGTCGTCGCGGACCTGTCGTGGGGGGTTTGCGCGCACTTTCTGCTCGATGGTCGAGAAATCGAAGGTAAGTAGCTCACCGGAGAAGGTTTTAGTGCTTATCCACAAGTGCTGTGGATAAGTCTGTGGATGCAGCGGGGAGTGGGTGCCTCAAAGCGCGTCGCAGCGCCTTTTCCGACACGCTGGCCAAAATTTCGACATGCAAAAATGCACTTTGTTTTCAATGGCTTGAAAATATACGTCAGCGAATGTTCATACAACTGACAAATGTCGTCAGCTTGCCTTGACAGGTTGATGACGCTGTGCAAAACCCGCTGTGCGGCTTGCCGGAACGGGACTCAATGAGCCATGCCTAATGCTGCCGCGACGAACAGTGCGATCGCCAACAGCCACAGATAGCCCCAGCCGATGCACCAGAATTTCAGCACCGTCATCGTCCAGCCTTGCCGATAGATGCGTTTCTGCATGACCAGCAGGTAGGTGGGGATCCACAGGATCAGCGCAGTCTGCAACAGGCCCAGCGCATAGCCGGTCCAGGCGGCATGGGGGCGCAACCAGGTCGACAGCATGCCGGTCACGGTGATCAGCAGCAGGCCGAGGAACAGGAAGGCATGGCTGTGCAGGGCGACGATCAGGTGCTCCATGTACAGCCGCCGGCGGAAGACGTAGAACAGCTTGAGCAGGGTCGCGAACACCGGAATCAGCACGAACATGGTCGGCGGCAGTACGCCGAAGATGCCGTTGATCATCCGTTGCTTCGCTTCAGCGCTGGCCACGGGATCGCCATGCATGAAGGTTTGCCAGTTTCTGTGGATCTGCTGGCCAATCTCGGTCAGACGGGCATTGGCCACGTCCGGCAACCATGTGATCTGGACGGGGCGCGGTGCTTGTTCGGCGACCGGGGGGCGTAGCCTGCCCGGCGCGGCGTCGCTGGTTTTCGCCGGGCCGTGATACTGCACTGGCATGGCAGAAAGCGGCGCGGCGATGGAGGCAGCCGACATCGGGGCTGCACCGAGTTCGACTAGGCGCCGACTGGCTTTTCGGCGCAGCTGCAGCGTGTCGGCATGGATCTGGTCCACTATGTTCTGCGGCAGCACACCCGCGGCGCTGGTTCGAGGCAGGCCATCCAGTTCGTCCTGCAGCGCCTCGCGCACTTCGGCCGGGGTGGTGGCGTCCTCGATCGATCCGGTGTTCACCGTTATCAATGGATGGCCATTCGCGGGAATCTTGTCGGCGATCTGGTCGATCGCCAGATGGAACACGAAGAACGACAGCAGACACAGCACGAACATCAGCCGGAACGGTGCGATGTAGCGCACGCGCCGGCCACTGAAGTACTCCAGCGTGAGGAAACCGGGCTTCAGCAGTAGCGGTGGCAACGTATGCACAATGCGGCCATCGATGTGCAGTACGGTCTCCAGCGTCTCCTCGGCCATTGCGTGCACCGGCTTGAGCACGCTGTGAATCGACTGGCCACACGCGTGACAGAACTCGCCCTGCACGGCTGTGCCGCAGTTGGCGCAGTGCAACCCTTCGTAAGTGGTCAGCTGCTTCATCGTGGTCCCCGTCCGGTGCAGCGGGCGATCTTCGCACACCGACGTGCCGGTGCGGTCGTGACCGATGGCTCAGGTAGAATGCCCGGCCCTGGAGTCTGCTGTGTCGATGAAACCTTTCCGCCCCGAGCGCACCCGCCTGTTGCATGAGGCACGCGCGACCGTGCGCCTGGCGTTGCCCCTGATCTGCGCCCAGCTGGCGGCGATCGGCAGCAACGTGATCGATACGGTGCTGGCCGGACATGTCAGCGCACATGTGCTGGGTGCGGTGGCGGTGGGCGCGAACATCTGGTCGCTGGCAATCGTCAGCGGCATCGGCATGATGATGGCGTTGCCGCCATCGGTGGCGCAGCTGGACGGTGCCGGCCGCCGGCACGAGGTCGGCACGGTGTTCCACCAGGCGCTGTGGCTGGCGCTGGGGATGGGCGTGCTGTTGTGGTTTGCCGTGCGCCATGCGGCCCCGCTGATCGAGCTTATCGGGGTGGCGCCGGGCCTGCGCGATGGCGTGCAGAGCTTCCTGCTGGCGATCAGCTGGGGCGCGCCGGCGCTGACCTGCTATTTCGCGCTGCGTGGGCTGTCCGAGGGACTGTCGCTGACCCGGCCTTCGATGTACTTCAGCCTCGGTGGGCTGGTGCTGCTGGTGCCGCTCGGTTACGTGCTGATGTTCGGCAAGCTGGGCATCCGGCCGCAGGGTGCGCATGGCTGCGGCATCGCCACCGCCACGGTGCTGTGGCTGGAACTGCTGGCGTTCGGCACCTATGTGATGTGTCGTAGCAACTATCGCGGATTGGGCTTGTTTGATCGCTTCGAGTGGCCGGATCTGCGCCGGATCGGCGAGCTGGTGCATATCGGCCTGCCGATGGCGGTGACCTTGCTGGCCGAGGCGGGTCTGTTCGTGGCCACCGCGCTGATCATCGCCACCTTGGGCGAGGATGTGATCGCCAGCCACCAGGTGGCGATCAACATCGCCTCGCTGTTCTTCATGATCCCGCTGGGGCTGGCGATGGCGATCACGGTGCGGGTCGGCAACGCAGTGGGCCGCGGCGACGAGCGTGGCGTGCGCTACGCCGGCTTCTGCGGCATCGGCCTGACCCTGGTTACCCAGTTGTTCTCGGCCGGCTTCATGCTGGGCCTGCCGCATTTCATCGCCACGCTGTACACGCAGGACCCGAAGGTGATCGCGCTGGCCGCGCGGCTGATCATGCTGGCCGGACTGTTCCAGTTCTCCGACGGCATCCAGGTGGCCGCCAACGGCGCCCTGCGCGGTCTCAAGGATACCCGCGTGCCGATGGCGATCACCCTGTTCGCGTACTGGGTCATCGGCATGCCGGTGGGCTGGTGGCTGGCGTTTCATCACGGCATGGGCGCCCGCGGCATGTGGATGGGCCTGATCGCCGGCCTCACCGTGGCGGCCGCGCTGTTGTTCACCCGCTTCTGGCGCAGTGCATGGAGGCAGCGCTGGCGCCGTGCCGCCAACGCTATGTCGGCAACCACCTGAGCGGCTACGCTAGCCGCTGTTCCTTTGGAAGATCACGCATGACCCCACCGCTCCCGCCGCCCCGCCGCCACGGTTTCTGGGCTTTCCTGTGCACGCTTGGGCGCGGCATCAACGTGGTCAGGCTGCTGATCATCAACGTGGTGTTTTTCAGCCTGCTGGGCGTGTTGCTGCTGTTGCTGACCGCCGGCGTGGCCGGCAGCCGGATGGAGCGCACGCTGCAGGACGACAGCGTGCTGGTGATCAGGCCGCAAGGCCAACTGGTCGAGCAGTACAGCATCGATCCGCTGCAGCGTGCGTTGAGCGGCCTGTCGGGCGACGCGCCGAAACAGGTGCAGTTGCGCGATCTGGTCGGCGCAATCGACGCGGCGGCGAAGGACAAGCGCATCAGCCGCATCTTGCTGCTGCCGGATGAGCTGCAGGGTGGCGGTTTTGCCGCCTTGCACGAGGTCGGCGCGGCGCTCGATCGCTTCCGTGCCGCGGGCAAGCCGGTGATTGCATGGGCGGCCAACCTGGATCAGGGGCAGTATTACCTGGCGGCGCATGCCGACCGGCTGCTGGTCGATCCGCAGGGCGGCGTGATGATCACCGGGCTGGCGAACTACCGCCTGTTCTACAAGGATCTGCTCGACAAGCTGGGTGTCGATGTGCACCTGTTCCGTGTCGGCGAGTTCAAGAGCGCGGCCGAGCCGTACATTCTCGAGCACGCCTCGCCGGCGGCCAAACAGGCCGACAGCTACTGGATGGGCGGCCTGTGGGACAGCTATATCGGCGAGGTGGCCACGCTGCGGAAACTCGATCCGGCGGCATTGCGCGCCGACATCGACAACCTGCCGCAGACCATCGCCAGTACCCAGGGCGACCTGGCCCAGCTGGCCTTGAACGAACATCTGGTCGATGGCCTGGCCACCCGCGCCGATCTCATCGCGATGCTGCGCAAGCAGGGTGTGCCTGCCGACGACAAAGGCCACAGTTTCCGCCAGGTGGATCTGGCCCGTTATGCCGCAGGTATCCCCAATGACGGCAAATTGTTCGCGCCGGGCGTTGCGATCGTGGTGGCCGAAGGCGAGATCGCCGGCGGCAAACAGTCGCCCGGCTCGATCGGTGGTGAATCCACCGCGGCGCTGATCCGCGCCGCGCGCGAGGACCGCAAGACCAAGGCGTTGGTGTTGCGGGTCAACTCCCCCGGTGGCGAAGTGTATGCGGCCGAGCAGATCCGTCGCGAGGTGGCGCTGACCCGCGAGGCCGGTATTCCGGTGGTGGTATCGATGGGCGACGTGGCGGCCAGCGGCGGCTACTGGATCTCGATGAACGCCGACCGCATTTTTGCCGAACCGAACACCATCACCGGCTCGATCGGCATCTTCGGCATGTACTACTCGGTGCCGACCACGCTGGCCAAGCTCGGCATCCAGAGCGACGGCGTGGCTACCGGGCCGATGGCGGGCGCGTTCGATATCAGTCGCCCGCTGGATCCGAAGGTGGGTGCGGTGATCCAGGCGATCATCAACAAGGGCTATCACGACTTCGTCGGCAACGTGGCCAAGGCGCGTGGCAAGAGCTACGAGGCGATCGACGCGATCGCGCAGGGCCGGGTGTGGACCGGGCAGCAGGCACTCGATCGCGGTCTGGTCGACCAGCTTGGTGGCTTGCGCGACGCGGTCGCCGATGCGGCTGGCCTGGCCAAGCTGGGCAAGGACTATCCGGTGCGTTACCAGGAGGCTCCGTTGGGTGGCTTCGAGCGCTTCCTGATCGGCCTCAACCAGAGTGCCAGCGTGCGCGTGATGCAGTCCTGGGGCATCCGCATGCCGAACTGGGTCGCCCAGTTGCCCGCGCTGGCGCCGGAACTGCAGCTGCTGCGCAACGCGAAGGCCGGCACGCCCAACATTTATGCGGATTGCCTGTGCCGTCCGCGTTGAGCGGCTGACTTTTCCTTCCGGGCTGCGTTCGGGCGATGCGGCCTGGGTGGGTCAGTGGTCCTGGGCGTCGATCTGCTTGCGCTGCTCCTCGGCCTGCTTGTCGACGACTTTCTGCACGTCCTTGGCGCGCTGCTCGTCCGCCTTCATGGCGTCCCATGGAGTGGCGACCTGGGCTGGTTTGGCCTGGGGTTCCGGTGGCTTGCTGGAGCAGGCGCCGAGAGCCAGTGCGCAGAACAGGAGCGGCAGCGTTTTCATGAGTGTTCCTGTGCGTGGCTGAGGTGCCCAGTGTCACGCCGGACGCAGGTACAGGCAAGGATCGCCCGGACCTCCCTAGGCGCGCCGGAACCGACGTTTTAAGCTGCACGGATGAATAGCCGCATCGATGCCTGGCAACTGCAAGGCCATACCGCCCTGATCACCGGCGCCAGCAAGGGCATCGGTTACGCCACTGCACGCGAACTGGCCGGTCTGGGCGCCGACCTGCTGCTGGTGGCGCGCGACGAGGATTATCTCGAACAAGTGCGCGTCGATCTGGCGGACGAGTTTTCCGGGGTCGAGGTATTGGCTTTCGGCGCAGACCTGACCGAGGCGGAGGAACGCCTGGCGGTGTTCGACTGGATCGCCGATCTGGGCGCGCCGCTGTCGCTGCTGGTCAACAATGCCGGCGGCAACCTGCCGAAGGCCACGCTGGACTATCGCGACGACGAATACCGCAAGGTGTTCGAGCAGAACCTGTTCTCGGCGTTCGAGATGTGCCGGCTGGCGCATCCGCAGCTGGTGCAGCATGCCAATGCCGCGATCGTGAACGTGGGCTCCGTCTCCGGCATCACCCACGTGCGCACCGGTTCGCCGTACGGCATGAGCAAGGCGGCCTTGCACCAGCTCACCCGGAACCTGGCGACGGAATGGGCGGTGGACGGCATCCGCGTCAATGCGGTGGCGCCGTGGTACATCCGCACCCAGCGTTCGGAACCGGCGCTGGCCGATGCCGACTACCTGGACGAGGTGCTCGATCACACGCCGCTGCGGCGGATCGGCGAACCCGAGGAAGTGGCGGCCGCGATAGCCTTCTTGTGCCTGCCGGCCGCCAGCTACATCACCGGCCAGGTGCTGGCGGTGGATGGCGGGTTCCTTCAATACGGGTTCTGACGGGGCGCAGCTCCTGAAAGGTTCGCGGCCAGCCGCGATGCCACCCTGGCAAGCCTGCCACCAGCCGTTGCTGGCGATGGCAGGCAACAACAGTGACCACCGGAACCCATCAGAATTCGGCGACGTGTTCCTCGGCGGCAAAGCCCAGCGTCACCGCGCCTTCGCCCACATTGACCATGCCGGTGATGCTCATCGGCGCCTCCATCAACTCGACGCCGGCTTCCGCACAGGCCGCGCGCAGTTCGGCATAGCCGGGCAGGTTCGAAAGCACCGCCAAGTCGCCGCCATAGCTGACGCATACCACCGGCACCAGCAGGCCGGCGCGTACCCGTTGCGTGGCGTAGCCGAACAGCACTTCGGCGCCATGGTCAAAACCGCGGACCTTGCCGACCGGGCCGGTTTCGCCGCGATAGCAGCGCAGCAGCGGCTTGATGTCCAGGGCGGTGCCTACCATCGCGCTGAACAGGCTGACGCTGCGATCGCCACGCTTCTTGATGCGGTTGCGCAGGTGGATCAGGTCGCGCGGCAGCATGTAGCCGTAACTGTTGTTGGCGATATGGGTGAGGCGCTCGCGGATCGTCGCTGGCGGCTCATCGGCGGCGATCAGGCGTGCCGCCTCGTAAATGGCCGGCACGGTCCCGGCAAAGACATTGCGGGTGTCGACGACACGCATCATGAACGGGCCCGGGATGCCGGCCTGTTCGCGCACCTGCCGATAGTTCTTCAGAATCGCGAAGCTGGCACGGTTCACATGCTCGTTGATCGGGCTGCGCGTGGCGGTGATGGTCAGGCAGAACACACAGTCCTGCTCCAGCACCAGCTTTTCGAGGAACATCTTCTGCACCTCTTCCACCGGGCACGGTTCGGTTTCCGCCGAATGGCTGCGGCTGCCGAGCCGGCGGTCGATGAAGCGCTGCAGCTCTTCCGGCCGGCGATCATCCATGAAGGTCTCGCGATCCACCTTCACGGTGATCGGCATGATCGCGACGTTGTATTTCTGCAGGAACGCCTGCGACAGGTCGCAGGAAGCATCAATGGCCAAGCCCATCCGCATCACGTGTCCCCCCGTCATGAATGGCAAACCGAACATAGCACGCAACATGGGACTGCGGCGTCAACCGAAAGTTGCCCGGAGCGGGCCGTTTTGCCGGTCAAGCGGCCACCCCGGAGCGCGCGAACAGCCTTTAAGATGGATCGACTGTCTCTGGCACCTTGCCGGCGTGGCGTCGCCGGTAACGCATCACGAGTACCACTCACATATGAAAAGCAAGCAGGAAATCGTCACCAACTGGCTGCCGCGTTACACCGGCACGGCACTGGAAAACTTCGGTGAGCACATCCTCCTGACCAATTTCGGTCACTACGTGGAGCTGTTCGCGCAATGGCACGGGGTCGAGGTGCGGGGGCGCGACCGGCCCATGCCGAACGCCACCGCCGACGGCATCACCCTGATCAACTTCGGCATGGGCAGCCCCAACGCGGCCACCGTGATGGATCTGCTCAGCGCGATCGGGCCCAGGGCCGCGCTATTCCTGGGCAAGTGTGGCGGCCTCAAGAAGAAGAACCGCCTCGGTGACCTGGTGCTGCCGATTGCCGCGATCCGCGGCGAGGGCACCAGCAACGACTACCTGCCGCCGGAAGTGCCGGCCCTTCCGGCGTTCCAGCTGCAGCGCGGCGTGTCCACCATGATCCGCGACCTCGGCCACGACTACTGGACGGGCACGGTCTACACCACCAACCGACGGGTGTGGGAGCACGACGATACCTTCAAGGACTACCTGCGGCGTACCCGCTGCATGGCGGTGGACATGGAAACCGCCACCATCTTTGCCGCCGGCTTCGCCAACAAGATCCCCTGCGGCGCGCTGCTGCTGGTCTCCGACCAGCCGATGATTCCGGAAGGAGTGAAGACCGAGGCCAGCGACCGCAGCGTCACCAGCCAGTACGTCGAGGCGCACATCAAGATCGGCATCGAGGCGCTGAAACTGGTACGCCGCAAGGGGCGCAGCGTGAAGCACCTGCGCTTCGAAGAGGATTCAGAGTCGGAGTGATCCGGTGCGGAGTTGCTGAAATGGGGGGCGGGTCACGGCATTCTTAGCTTTTGATGCTGAGTGCGTTGATCCACTCGGCATCATCATGGGCGGTACCAGTGACTCGCTCATTTGATGGAAATTGGCTGGAAAAACTGCTGAAGGCGGGTAATTTGGGTTTTGCACTACGTCATCGAATGTCGCAAGTTATTGCTTTGGCGGCAAAAATGTGGGCGAGTTCCATCCGAGCAATAACCATAAAGTATTGTTTTTGTTCGATTTAGATTCAACTAACATACTGCGGCAGGGGTTGGATGGATTGCTCCTGATCGTGCAAGTTATTGCGGGTACAAATTTTGTTGGCAAAACGTAAAGCAGACGTGATAAAAAGTCGTTCCATATGAACCTAGGTGCCCGCTTGGGCGGTTATTTGGAAAAGCTAGCGTCATGCTAAGGGCGTCTCAGGCACATGGTTGAGGCGCAATTTGCCTGTCGATGACGGTATGTGGCGTTCGTTATTTGCTCACTAGCTAGGCAAAACTGGGAGTTCGTGAGTCTGCAGTTCGTCGGCTTGGGAGATCTGGCCAGGTTGCAGTTTTTTGGGGCAGAGCGTGTCTGGCCCATGGTAATAATTAATCGGAGGGTGTCTTCATGAAACTTGGGGTCAAGAAACTTTCTTCGGCAGTCCGTCTGGCGCTTTCGCTGGGTGCTGTCATCGCGGTTGGCGCATCGGGCACGGTATTTGCCCAGGATACAAGCGGCCAGCAGTCCACGTCGGACCAGTCCACTCAGAACCAGCCGAGTCAGCAGAAGGCTTCCACGCTGCAGACCGTCGTAGTCACCGGCTCGAACATCCGTCGTGTCGACCTGGAAACCTCCAATCCGGTGGTTACCATCAACGCCGACCAAATCAAGGCGACCGGCAAGCTAACCCTTGGTGACATCGTGCAGGAACTGCCGGCAGTGACCGGTGGCAACGTCAACCCGCAGGTCAACAATGGCGGCGGCACCGGCGGCTCGTCGATCGGTCTGCGCGGCTTGGGTAGCCAGCGCACGTTGGTCCTGATCGATGGCAAGCGCATCATCAACGAGGATCCGAACTCGATCCCGGCCGACATGATCGAGCGCATCGAGGTGCTGACCGACGGCGCTTCCTCCGTGTACGGCTCCGACGCCGTCGCCGGCGTAGTCAACTTCATCATGAAGAAGGACTACCAGGGCGCGCAGATTTCGCTGAACTACGGCGAGTCTGACCATAATGATGGCGCCACCACCGGCTACAGCTTCGTGTTCGGTCAGACGACCGACAAGGGCAGCCTGATGGGCGGCGTCGACTACAACAAGACCGACGGCGTGGAAGCCGCGAACCGCAAGTTCTCCAGGAACTCGGTGTCGATCACCGGCAGCGCTGCGACGCCGCCGTACAGCTATGTCGGCGGCTCCAGCTTCCCGGCGCACGGCAACATCCAGCTGCCTCCCGGCCTGGCAGCCCAGTACGGTTGCTCGCGAGTGGCGGCCAATGCCGGTGCAAGCGGCCAGAACGTCAATACCGACTACCACTGCTTCACCAACAGCGACAAGTACAACTACGCGACCGTCAACCTGATCCAGACGCCGCAGGAGCGTACGAGCCTGTGGATCAAGGGCACCTACAACATCGGTGACCATGTCCAGGCCTACCTGGATGCGTACCATAACAAGACCAGTGCGAGCTTCCAGCTTGCGCCGGCGCTGCTGGGCACGCTCTATGGCGCAGTGATCTCGAAGGATTCTTACTACAACCCGTTCGGCGTTGACTTTGCTCCGGTGACTGCCGCTGACCCGACAGCGGAAGATTTCCGCGCGCGCCTGGTTTCGGCTGGCAATCGCAGTGCTGACTCCGCGATCACCAACGACCAGATCCAGACCGGTTTCAAGGGTGACTTCAACCTGTTCGACCAGAGCTGGAACTGGGATCTCGGTCTGGACTACGGTCACACCTCGCAGGTGCTGATCACCAAGGGTCTGCCGAACGTCAACACGATCAATGCAGATCTGGGCCCGTCCTTCCTCAACCCGACCACTGGCGTCGTGACCTGCGGCACCGCCGCGGCCCCGATCACCAGCGGTTGCACGCCGTTCAACCCGTTCAACCTGTTCGATCCGAACTCGGTGAAGGCCCTGCAGGCTGCTGCCGTGCCGGCGATCAGCTCGAACTTCGCGATCGAGAAGATCTACTCGTTGGACTTCAACGGCGGTCTGTTCGACCTGCCGGCAGGTACGGTCCAGTTGGCAGGCGGCGCTTCCTATCGCACCGAGTATGTCAACTCCCAGATCGATCCCTTGCTGACGATCGACCCGACCACCGGCAACTGCACACTGGGCAGCCAGTGCAGCTCGCCGCTGAGCGGTGGCTACAACGTGAAGGAAGGCTACGCGGAACTGTTCATCCCGATCCTGAAGGACATCCCGGGCATCGAGGCGCTGAATGCCACCGTCGGCAGCCGTTACTCCAAGTACAGCACCTTTGGCAGCACGAACAACTTCAAGTTCGCGCTGGAATACCGTCCGATTTCCGACCTGCTGCTGCGCGGTACCGTGTCGGACGTGTTCCGTGCACCGACCGTGAGCAACGTGTACGGTTCGCCGATCAGTGATGCACCGCGTCTCGGCAGCGATCCCTGCGATGGCATCACGGTGGCTAATCCGGCCTGCGTCAACGTGCCGCTCAATGGTACGTTCGTGAACACGGACGTGGCTCTGGGTCAGCAGATCAAGGCCGTGTCCTCGGGTTCGCAGTACGCTGGTTTCCCGCTTGGACCGGAGACGGGCAAGTCGTTCGACTTCGGTGCGGTTTACTCGCCGAGCTACGTGCCGGGCCTGTCGTTGAGCGTCGATGTGTGGCGCCTGTATCTGCTGAACACGATCAGCAATATCGGTGCGCAGACCGTTCTCAACCTTTGCTACAACGGTGTGTCGGCTTACTGCCCGCTGATTTCGCGTGATCCCACTGGCCAGATCATCCAGATCGTGGAACCGACCGGTAACCTGGGCCGTACCGATACCAGCGGTGTGGATTTCTCGGGACGCTACAAGCTGCCGCAGTTCTCGTTCGGCAACTTCACCCTGGGTGTGGACGCGACGTACCTGAAGCGTTATGACCAGGAAACGGCACCGGGCCAGCCGGGCAACGCGATCTATCACGATGCCGGTCATTTCGAGTACTACGGTTCGGCTGAGGCTGCGTCCTGCCCGAGCGGTGGCGGCGTCTGCCTGTTCCCGCGCTGGCGCGCACAGGGTTTCCTGAACTGGAACCTGGGTAACTGGGATGCTTCGTGGCGCATGCGCATGGTCGGTGGATTCTCCATGGGTACGGCGGCACCGGGCGAAACCACCAGCCCGATCCCGAGCCTTCCCGGCGCCGTGTTCAAGTATGGTGCGACGATCTACAACGACGTGTCGATCGGCTACAACATCGAGCCGTACAACACCCGCGTGGACTTCGGTGTGAACAACCTGGCCGACAAGCAGCCGCCGTTCCTGTATGCCAACAACACGCTCAATGCCAACACGGATCCGAGCGACTTCGACCTGCAGGGCCGCTACTTCTGGGCTCGCGTGACGGTGAAGTTCTGATCGTTCAAGCCAGTCTGACTGGTTAGTACGGATGAGCCGCGCGGGTTACCCCGCGCGGCTCTTTTTTTGATGACGACTACTTTGAATCACATTCCGAATATCCTTGCAGCGCTGCAGGCCGGCCGACTGGCCGACGCCGAGCAGCTTTGCCATATGGCGCTGCTGGAGTCGCCGCATGATGCTGATGTGCTGCTCCTGCTGGCGATTTCGCTGCATCACCAGCAGCGGCTGGATGAAGCGATCGCCATTCATTCCCGCTTGACCGGCCTGCTACCCGAGAGTGGCCTGCATTGGGGCAATTACGCGACGGCATTGCGCGAAGCGGCCCAGTTGGCTGAGGCAGAGCAGGCTTGTTCCATTGCACTGCGGCTGGCGCCGGACAATGCCGAGCAGTGGATCAACCGCGGGCTGCTGCAACTGCAGCAGCAGAACTACAGTACCGCGCGCGACAGCTTGCTGAGGGCCGTCCAGCTCGACCCGACGTCTCCCGCGGCATGCATCTATGCTGCGCGCGCCTGTACGATCTGCCGCGATTATCGTGCGGATGGGCTGATCCGGCCTTGGCGCACATGGTTGCCGCTGGACGATGCCCTGCAGCTTGAGCTGGCCGATCTGCACCTGGTGCTCGGCGAGGCCAATACCGCGCTGCTGTTGCTGGAGGATCTGCATGCCCGTACGCCTGCGCAGCTATCTGTAAGGCTCTTGCTCGCGGCGGTGTACGAACGGGTCAATCGCCTCGATGCGGCGCAGTTGCTGTTGGACGAGATGGCCCAGGATATCTCCGTGCTCACTGACGCGAATCGGCAGGAAATTTCGCACCAGTACAGCATGCTGGCCTTGCGCCGCGGCAAGCTTGAGCTTGCCCGCGAGATGCTGGAACAGGTGGGCCCACGCAACGACAAAGACTACGCGCATTACTTCACGCTGGCCGAGATATGCGACAAGCTTGGCGAGCATCCTGCAGCGTTGCAGGCGTTGGAGACGGCGCATGCGCGTCAGGTCGCCGAGCTGAAGATCGCCGTGCCATACCGGTTTGAACCGGGGGCGCCGATCTTGCCGGCTGCCGTGCAGCGGGTATCCAAGCAGGAATACCGCGACTGGCCTTTGCTACGAACCCCTGATGCGGCAAGCTCACCGATCTTCATCGTCGGCTTTCCGCGTTCAGGGACCACCTTGCTCGAGCAGATGCTGGATGCCCATCCGGCGTTGCAGTCGATGGACGAGCGGCCATTTTTCAATATCCTGGCCGACCAACTGGATGACTACGGACTATCGGTTCCGGCCGATCTGCACAAGCTCGACCAATATGCATGTGACGAACTGCGCAAGGGTTATCTGGATCTGGTTTGCTCGAAGATATCCCGCCGCTGGGATACGCAGTTGGTCGACAAGAACCCATTGAACATGCTGTGGCTGCCGATGATCCACCGGCTGTTTCCCGGGGCGAAGTTCATTCTTGCGTTGCGGCATCCCTGCGATGTGCTGGTCAGCAACTATATGCAGAACTTCCATGCCAGCGTGCTGGCATCGGCCTGTTCCTCGTTCGAGCGGTTGGCGACAGCCTACGTGACGGCGATGGAGAGCTGGCTGCATCACGTGCAGGTATTTCAGCCGAGCCTGCTGATCTCGCGTTATGAGGACCTGGTGGCCGACCCCGAGGCGCAGACCAGGCGGATCGCCGAATTCATCGGCGTGGCCGATGCGACGCCGATGCTGCATTTCGATCGGCATGCGCGCGACAAGGGTTTCATCGCCACACCCAGCTATACGCAGGTGATCCAGCCGGTCAACCGCAAGGGACTCAACCGCTGGTTGCGCTATCGCGATGCGCTGGCGCCGGCGTTGCCGATCTTGCAGCCGATGCTCGATCACTGGGGTTATTCCGTCGACTCGGATGGCTGAGCCGGCGGCAGGCTAGTCTTCCGGAAGCTGGAGCAGCTCGGGTACGTACGGTACGTAGTGCCGCCAGCGTTGTACCGAACGGGTGTGGACCGGCTGGCGTGCCTGCCACAGGCTGGCGGTGCTGATCGGGCGTTCACTCCCTTGGGTGCCGAACAAGCTGTGGGCGGGAAGTTGCAGCCACTCCGACAGGTTGGTCAGGCAGCCCTCGGGATCGCTGGCGAGCTGCTCGTAGCGCACGCTCAGGACGGATGCCGGGAAGCGCTCCGTCCAGTGCTTCATCAGCCGGCGCGAACCGCGGATGACCGTGCCGATATCCGTGAAGTCATAGGAGAAATCCTGCGTACCAGTCTGGAAGGATTTCATCCACAGTGACAGCGCATTGTCGCGCGCGTTGCGCTGGCAATGGATGATCCGCGCGTTTGGAAACATCGCGAGGATCAAGTCGACGTGCATGAAATTGTGCGGTTGCTTGTCGATGAACCAGCGCGCCGCGGAATCGTCCTGACGCACTTGCGCGGCATACGTCGACGCGGCCCGCTCGAGGCGTCCACGGTAGTCGCCGTGGGCATCGAGGACTTGTCCCGCCAGGGTGGGCAGCCACGCTACTTCACCTCGATGGCAGACCTGTGGATTACGGCCCAGCAGCTCGGCCAGCAGGGTGGTGCCGGAACGCGGAGCGCCGACGATGAAGATAGGGGTCCAGTCCGTCGGGGCGTCGAGCTGCCCGGGAGGCAATCGGCGACCGAGCCGTGCCTCGATGCTTCGCCTCCACAGCTTTCCCGACCAACTGATGTTCGCGTGCACAAGCGCATTGGCCTCGCGCAGATAACCGGATGCCTGTGCGAAGTCGCCGATGTCATCGTGAGCCTTGCCCAGGGCGAAAAGCAGCGAGGAACGTGCCTGCCAAGCCAGCGGTGCATGCTGCAGATAGTCGTGGAACCGTGCGAAATCCGGGTGGCTGATATCGTGGTAGCGCTGCAGGTCGGCAAGACCAAGCGGCATGTGCCAGTCGAGCGCTTGCGCGCTGCTGGCGAGCACGAACTCATGCCTGGTCCGGGCCAGTTCGAACTGACCGAGCTGGGCCAGCAGCATGCCGGCATAGGCATGCAGGCGCGGATCGGTACTGCCGGCAGCAATTTCGTGCTCGCAGAGCGCAGCGGCATCCTCCTTGCGCCCACAATCATCGAGCAGCTCGACTGCCCGTATCACCAGTTCGGGGTCATGCCGCGGGTGTCGGAACAGCGCGCGCACCACGGTTGCTGCGGCATGCATGCGCCCCTGTTCCTTGAGAATGCGTGCCAGCAGGAGAGTTGCGGCGGCGTGATCCGGAGCCATCGCAAGTACATCGCGCAGCAGTGACTCTGCTTGCACGGAATCGCCGTTCTGCAGCAGAGCGCCAGCCAACGCCAGCCGCAGTTCGGCAGATCCGGGGTGTTCGGCCAGAGCGCCGCCCAGCACGACAGCGCTTGCGGCCGGATCCTTGCGCAGCATCAGTGCCTGGGCACATTCCAGCCAGATCGGCTCGGCCTGCCCAGCCAGTCCGTCGAGCAGGCTGCGATGCGAGCGGTCACCGCGCAGTCGTTGTGCATCATGGGCGGCCAGCGCGCGGTCGCCCGGGAGCCGCTGGTCATCCGGCCGGTGTGTCATGAGTGCTCGACGCCCGCGACTACAGGCATGCTGGCTAGTCCTGCCATGGAGGCATGCCCAGCGCGGATCGCAATGGATCGAGCAGGGCGCCATAGCGCTGCGCGCGCGCCGTGTCCGCGCGCAGAGGTTGGCGAACCTGGGTCGCGCTGGGGGAGCGTACTTCTCGCTGGTTCTCGTGAAAGTTCAAGCAGGCCTCCTCGAATGGTAGGCCGCAGAACTCCAGCAATTTGCGGATGCGGGCTTCCGGGGCCGCCAGCATCGCCTCGTAATCATGTTCAAGCACACGCTCGGGATAGTGCGCTTGCCAAAGCCGGATGCTGCGATCGTAGTCACGCCAGAAACTGGCAAGATCCTCGAAGTCACGTGTGTATTCGTTGTTGTCCAGCCGTTGGCGGTAGCAGGAGAAGCAGGTTTCCAGCGGATCGCGTCGGCAGCCGATGATGCGCGCCGATGGCAACATGGCGTGGATGGCGCCGGCATAGACCCAGTTGTTGGGCAGCTTGTCGGTGAAGAGCGGGCGTTCACGCCGCCAGTGCGCGGTACGTTCCAGGTAGCGTTGGCCAAGCCGCTGCCAGTCGGCAGACGACATCGAGGCTACCCATTGCGGAAACGGCTGGCCACGTCGACGTGATTCCTCGGCAAGCACCTGCGGCAGGTCGGGCAGTTCGCCGGCGCCTTCCACGGACGAGTGCGAGGCGAGGATCTGCTCGACCAAGGTCGAGCCTGAGCGTGGCAGCCCGACGATGAAAATCACTTCGCTGCCCAGACCGGCGGGTGCTCCGACAGGCGCCGGATCGAACGCGGCATGGACGGCTGAAATGCCGGCGGAAAATCCGTTGCGGTTCCACTGCTGCCGGCGGCGCGCGATCGCATTGGCCTGTGCCAAGGCAGCAAGTGAATCGGCGTAGTTCCCGTTGTCTTCGAAGGCTTTGGCCAGAGCGAAGCCCATCGCGATCAGGTCGTCGTCGCTTGCTGCAGGATGTTGCAAGGCCGCCTGCAGGCGAGCGATGTCGTCGGTGCTGAAACGCGCGATCCGGATGTCCGCCAGCCCCCACCAGGCCATACCGGCCCAGGGCTGCTCGGCGAGGCTTCGGCGATACTCGACGGCGGCCTCGCCGACACGGCCACGCATGCGCAGCATGTCAGCCAGCAGGGCACGGGCCAGCATGTGATCCGGCGCCAGCTCCACGGCGCGGCGCAAGGCTGTAACCGCTTCCTCGTTGCGTACGCTGCGGGTCAGCATCACGCCGAGGTTGTACCAGGCGATCGCCATGTCTGGTTGCAGTTCGCAGGTGCGGCGCAACGATTGAATGGCTTCATCGTATGCCCCGGACTGCCCGAGCAGGGTGCCCAGTGTATTGTGATAGACGGGGTCAGCGGGGCGCTGCGCCAGTGCGCGGCGCATGCTGCGGACGGCATCCTGGTGTTGGCCGCGCATGCCCTGTAGGCCGGCCAGCATGCGCAGGACTTCGGGATGTTCCGGAAAAGTGGCCGCGACGCCGGCGAGATGGCGGCTGGCCTCGTCCACCCTGCCCGCATCCAGCGCCTGCGCCGCCGCCATGACGCCTTGCGCGGCAGCCTGGGTCAATCCATCCAGTCGCGACGTCATCTGCTTTCGTTACTCCCGACGATTTAATGATCCGCTCAAGTCGCGCCTGCGCAATGGTGCGGCATCGGCGGCGCTGTGGCGCGAGCGGGTATTATGCCCGCTTGGCCACACCCATACCCGTCACTGTCGGTGCGGGAAGCTCACCGCCACGAGGATGCTACATGTCGCTGAACAACCCGTATCCCGAGAGTCCTGCCGGGCAACGTGCTACGGCGAGGGAACATCTGCGCCGCGGTGACCTGGGTCGGGCCGAGCAGTCGTATGCGCGCCTGCTCGGGGTGGCGCCTGACGACATCGAGGCGCGGCAGTTTCTCGCTGGTCGTCATTATTCCCGTGGCGAGCATGCGCAGGCAATCGAGTTGTTGCTTGTGGCCGACAAGTTCAAGAAGAACGATCCGAGCATCCTGTGTCAGCTCGGCGCCGCACAGCTGGGGACCGGAGATTTCAGCGCAGCATCCACCAACCTGCAACGGGGTTTGCAGCTGGCACCGGAGATGTTCGTGGCGCGTCTGCAACTGGGTATCGCACTCGAGCAGCTTGGCCATGTGCACGATGCGCTGGTGGCGTACTTCGTGGCGATCCGTAGCGCCCAAACGAAGGGACGCTGGCTCAGTGACGAGACCACTGCGGTGGATTTGCGTGAGGTCGTGAAATATGCCATGCGTTACGTCAATACCGGCCGCCACGATTTGTTTCATGGTGCGCTTGAGCCGTTGCGCAAGCGTTACGGCAATTCCGAACTGGTGCGTGTCGAGCACAGTCTGGCGATTTATTTCGGTGAACAACCGGCAAACATTCCCGATTCGCGCCAGCAGCCGAAGTTCTTGTATTTCCCGGACATCCCGAGCCAGCCATTTTATCCACGCGAGCGTTTCCCATGGCTGGATGCACTGGAGGAAGCCACCGCGAAGGTTCGGGCGGAACTGGATGGCGTGTTGCCGCAGGAGCGCGAGATGGAGGCTTTCCTCGGGCCCCAGTCGCCACTGGATATGCAGGAGATGCTGCGCTCATCGGGCAGCCAGCAGGCTGCATGGGACGCGTATTTCTTCTACCGTCATGGCGAGCGCTACGATGCACACTGCGCAAGCTGCCCTCAAACGACGGCACTGCTCGATACGCTTCCGCTGGTGCGCATTCGCGACCACGCGCCGGAGACACTGTTCTCAGTACTGCGCCCAGGCACGCACATCCTGCCGCACCGCGGCGTTACCAACACCCGAGTGGTGACGCATCTACCGTTGATCATTCCTGAGGACTGCGCGTTGCGCGTGGGCGGTGAAACCCATGTCTGGCAAACCGGGCGCTGCGTGACCTTCGACGATACCTTCGAGCACGAGGCATGGAACCGCAGCAACGAGACGCGGGTAGTACTGATCTTCGACAACTGGAACCCGGATCTCAGCGAGGCGGAGCGCGCCGCGGTGACCGACCTGGTCGAGGCGATTGGTGATTTCAATCAGTCCTGTGAGCTGCCTGCGGCGCAAGTCTGAGACGGGTCGTCATGACGCGCGACGGCTGATCGCCGATATGCGGATATCAGCCGCCAATCTGGCAGGCGGAGCGGTTCAGTAGCGTGGCACGCTTGAGTCGATCTCGGCAGCCCACGCGTCCATGCCGCCTTCCACGTTGTGCACGTTGCTGAAGCCGTGCGCGGCGAAGCGTTCCGCCGTCGCGCGGCTGGAGATGCCGTGGTGGCAGATGAAGGCCAGTGCGGTGTCTTTCGGCAGTGCGGCGAGGCTCTCGAAGCCCTCTTCCTCGAGCACCCGCGCCTGCGCCAGCGGCGCAGCCTGGGCTCGACCGTGAGCGGGGCGCACGTCGATCAGGGTGATGCTGCCGGCAGCCAGGTGTCGCTGCAGCTCGTGCACGCTGAGTGACTTGATCTCCTGCGCACCGGGAAACTTCAGGCTGAGGCCTTCGCCCTGCACGGTGGAGACCCAGTCAATCACGATGCCCTTGGCGCGCTGTGCGCTTGCCGGATCGAAGTGAACTTCGAGGCCATTGGCATGCGCCACGATGTCGTGCTCGCCGGCCGGCGCGAGCTGGAAGCCGGCGCTGTGGTCGGGGCCGATCTCCAGGTGCAGCGCCAGTCCTTCAGCGTTGGCCGTGCCCTGCCGGATCGCCTCGGCGGCCGCGTCGGTGATGGTGATCTGCGGCGGCGTGCGGTCCGGTGCGGCCACGCCGAACAGGGTATGCAGCTCACCGTTGCCGTACATCTGCCGGATGATGTCGGCGCCGCCGACCAGCTCACCTTCCACGTACAGCTGCGGGATCGTCGGCCAGTCGCCGTAGGCCTTGATGCCCTCACGGATTTCCGGATCCTCCAGCACGTTGACCGTGTGGTAGTCCGACAGCAGCTCGTTCAGCGTGTTGGTGGCCGCGGCGGAGAAGCCGCACATCGGTTGCTGGCGGTTGCCCTTCATGAACAGCACCACGCGGTGGTCCTTGAGCAGGGTTTCGATACGTTCGCGGGTAGTGCTGTCGAGGGACATGGGAGGCTCCGGCAAAGAGGATCAATGATACGCCGCCCGATATGCGGCGGTCGTGCCGGTCTTGCAAGGCCGGCGCGGTTCAGGCCGCCCGGCGCAGTCCGCTGAGGTCGCGCGGGCAGACGCCGAGCGGTGCCATCGCCAGGGCCGCGGCGGGCGACGGCCATACCAGTTCGCGGCTGGCCCGGCCCAGTGCGGCAGGCTGCTCGCTCCAGTGGATCAGCTCCATCGCGCCGGTGTGATCCTCGATCAGGGCGGTGCAGTGCTCGACCCAGTCGCCGTCGTTGAGATACAGCACGCCGTCCAGCTCTTGCACATGGCCGAAGTGGATGTGCCCGCAGATATGGCCGTCGAAGCCGCGTTCACGGGCATCGCTGGCCACGCGCTGCTCGTAGGCGCGGATATAGGCCAAGGCCTTGCCGATATGCGATTTGATGATGATCGACAGCGGCAGGTAGGGCAGTTCCAGCCGCTGCCGCATCGCGTGCAGGCGGCGGTTGCTCCAGCAGATCAGGCGGTGCATCGCCTCGCCGAAGTGCTGCATCCAGCCGCGGCCGATCTGTTCGGGGTCGAACTCGTCGCCGTGGCTGACCCGGTAGCGGCGACCGTCGGCGCCGACATGCACGGCGTCCAGTTCGATCCGCACGCCGCCCAGGTTCTGGCCATGCAGGCCACGCATCGGCGCATCGTGGTTGCCCGGGATGTAGAGCACCTCGACCCCGCGTTGCGCCAGGTCGAGTATTTCGGCGATCACGGCACTGTGCTCCACGGGCCACCATGGCCGTCGGGCCAGCGCCTCCATGTCGACGATGTCGCCGACCAGGTAGAGCTTTTCGCAGCGCAGCTTGCGCAGGAAATCGAGCAGGTAACCGGCTTTGCAGTCAGGGGTGCCCAGATGCACATCGGAGATGAAGGCGCTGCGGCAGCGGAGGCTTGTCATGGCGCGTACTCCCGGTGGATACCGGGGCGCCAGTGTGCAAGGGCAAGGTCACCGAGCGATGGCGAACAGGTTGCAGGCTCGTTGCGGTGGAGCAGGCACCGATCAGCGCGATGGGCCTAGGGCTGCCCGTACTGCCGGCGCGATGCGATCGACCCACAGCCTGTACTGCGCCGCCGAGGGATGCAGGCCATCGTCGGCGACGAGCCCGGGGTGTTCGCGCGAAATGCCGGTGATGTCCACGAAATGCGCGCCGGCGCGCGATGTCTCGCCGCGGGCGATCGCGTTGTAGACATCCAGCTCGCTGGCGATGACGGCGCGATCGCGGCCCTGTTCATGCGCGAAACGGGTGACGCCCCAATCCGGAATCGATGCCACCACCACCCGCGTGGGGCGGTTACCGGTCAAGGCGACCGCACGCGCCAGCAGGCTGGCGAACTGGCTGCGATATTCATCGGCCGGGCGGCCACGGTACTGGTCGTTGACGCCGATCTGCAGGGTGACGAGGTCGTACGGCGGGATCGGCGATGCCGCATCCATGCCTCGCGCCAGCTCGTCCGTGGTCCAGCCGGTGACGGCAATGATGTGCGGATCATCAATCACTACCCCGGCCTGGCGCAGTTGCTGTACCAATACGGCGGGCCAGCGTTGATCCGCGGCCACCGCTTCGCCGATGGTGTAGGAGTCGCCGAGGGCGAGATAGTGCAGGGGCGGGGTGGCCGGCATCATCTGGGTCAGTCAGAACCTGGTTCAGGCCACCGCAACGGCGGAATGCGGCGACTGTTCCCGTGCCATCCGCGTCAGCACCCGCTCGATCCGCACGAATACCTCGCGCAACTGGGCCGGCGGCGGCAGCAGGGTCAGCCGGAAGTGGCGGCTGCGCGGCACGTTGAAGCTGCTGCCGGGCACTACCAGGACGGATTCTTCCTCCAGCAGGCGCAGCGCGAAGGCCTCGTCGTCGAAGGTGGGGAAGCGGTCGGCGCGGACCTGCGGAAACGCATACAGCGCCCCTTCCGGGACGACCAGTTCCAGGTACCTGCTGGCGGCGACGCCCTGCTGCACGACCCGGCGTGCCTCGTGCAGGCGACCGCCGGCGGCGGTCAGCGCGCCGATCGTCGGTGCATCCTGCAGGGCCGGCAGCACGGCCCATTGCGCGGTGACGTTGGCGCACAGCCGCAGGGCGGCGAGCAGTTGCAGGGCATCGCGATAGGCGGCACTGCGGGTATGGTCGCCGGACAGGCTCATCCAGCCGACCCGGTAGCCGCAGGCGCGATGCACCTTGGACAGGCCGCCGAAGCTCAGGCAGGGCAGTTCGCCGGCCACGTCGGCCAGTGGCTGGAAGCTGGCGTCGTCGTAGAGGATTTCGTCGTAGATCTCGTCGGCGAGCAGCAGCAGCCGGTGCCGCGCCGCGATGGCGACCAGTCGTTCCAGCAGGGCGCGCGGATACACCGCACCGGTGGGATTGTTCGGGTTGATCAGCACCAGCGCGCGCGTACGCGGCGTGATCAGCGCCTCGACCTCATCCGGATCAGGCAGGTGGTCGTGCCGGGCGAGGCAGTGGTAGTAGCGCGGCTGGCCGCCGTTGAGAATGGTCGCGGCGCTCCACAAAGGGTAGTCCGGGCTGGGCAGCAGCACTTCGTCGCCGGGCTGCAGCAGGGCGCGCAGGCTGAGGTCGATCAGTTCGCTGACGCCGTTGCCGATGAAGATGCGGTCCGCGTCGACGCCGCGTGCGCCGCGTGCGCGCTGCTGCGCGGCGATCGCCTCGCGGGCGAGTTCCAGCCCTTGCTCGTGGCCATAGGCCTCGCTTTCATGCAGATGGCCGGCGATCGCCTCGCGCAGGTGCGCCGGCGCCTCGAAGCCGTAACGGCCGGGGTTGCCGATGTTGAGCTTGATGATGTCGAGGCCGGCGGCCTCCAGTTCGCGCGCGCGTCGGGTCAGCGCGCCGCGGATTTCATAGCGCACGTCCGCCAGGTGCGCACTGGGTGTGATCGAGGTCAACGCCGGCATCCTTCGAAGTCTGGGAGCACAGTCCAAGCGCCGGCACCATCGCCGGCAGGTCGATGCTAGCAGCGTGATGCAGTGCAGCGCGAGCGCTCTTCGGGGCGAATCGCGGTTCATCGTCTGGCCATGCCCGGGCAGGGCATAATCGCCAGATCGTGCCGACCGACTTCCCCGAATGAGTGATGCTGAAACGATCGAACGCCTGCGACGCATCGGCTGGCGTGGTGAAGTGCTGCCTGCCGTCGGCCTGCGGCTGGCGCGGGTCGTGGCCCAGCATCGAGCCGGTTACGAGTTGCATGACGGCGAGACCCTGTTCGGGGCACAGCCGGACGGGCGCTTCCTCAAGCGCGGCATCGACCCGGCCGAGCGGCCCGTGGTGGGGGATTTCGTCGAGGTGGAAGACGGCACGCCGCCGCATATCGTCACGGTGGCGCCGCGGCGCACGGTGATGTCGCGCGCGGCGGCGGGCGAACGCTACGAGCGCCAGCTGATCGCCACCAATATCGACTACGTGCTGGTGCTCACCGGGCTGGACGGCGACTTCAATCCGGCACGGATCGAGCGCTACCTGTCGCTGACCGAGGATTCCGGTGCGCAGCCGGTGGTGCTGCTGAGCAAACTCGATACGCGTGAGGATGCGGCCGCGCAGATCGAGGCATTGCGCGCCCGCCTGCCCGGCAGCACGCCGATCCACGCCCTCAACGGCAAGGATCCGGCCAGCGTGGCGCAGCTGGCGCCGTATCTGCAGCCTGGCGACAGCGCGGTACTGGTGGGCTCGTCCGGTGCCGGCAAATCCACGCTGACCAACACCCTGCTGGGCACGGCGACGATGGCTACCGCCGAAGTGCGCAGCCATGACAGCCGCGGCCGCCACACCACCACCCATCGCGCGCTGCTGCAGTTGCCCAGCGGCGGTTGCCTGATCGATACGCCGGGGATGCGCGAACTGAAGCTCACCGGCGAGGAAAACCTCGATCTGTTCGCCGATATCGAGGCGCTGGCCGAGCGCTGCCGCTTTGCCGATTGCGGCCACGGCAGCGAGCCCGGCTGTGCCGTGCAGGTGGCGCTGGATACGGGTGAACTGGCGCCCGGTCGCTGGCGCAACTACCTCAAGCTGCACGATGAGCGCGAGGAGCAGGCGGCCACCTTGGAGGCGCGCCTGCGCCGCCAGCGCGGCGGGCGTCCCAGCGAGCGGCCGCATGGGCATCGCGGAAAGCGCGAACGGGAATGATCGGAAGCGGCGTGCTGTTCTAGTATCGCCACACCACCGTCCGGGAGTGCAGGCATGCGCCGGTTGTCGTCGTCCACCACGTTCTTCTACAAGCGCGTTTTCCCGCTGCTGTGGATCGGGTTCCTGCTGGCCGTCTTCGGCCTGCAGTTCTGGCTGGCGAGCCATGCCCGCGCGAACGAACAGTCGCCGCCACTGTTTCCGCTGCTGCTGATGCCACTGTTTATGGGCGGCATCATGTTCCTCATCTACCGCACGCTGCTGCAGGACCTGATGGACGAGGTCTGGCTGGATGGCGACTGGCTGGTGGTGAAGAGCCGCGGCCAGCAGATCCGCGTCGCGCTGCGCGACGTGATGAACATCAACGCCAGCACCATGACCAACCCGCGCCGCATCACCGTGATGCTGCGCACCGACTCGCGCTTCGGGCGCAATCTCACCTTCATACCGGCCAGCCCGCGCGGCTTCATGGCGGCATTCAAGCCGGATCCGGTCGCCACCGAACTGATCGAGCGCGTCGATGCGCTGCGCGGAGCCTCGCGATGAATACGCCGGCCAGCGCGATTGCGCCCGAACTACAGCGCTACGCCGAACTCGACCAGCGCCTGCTGGCCGCGGTGCGCGGCATCCATATCCTGCCGACGGTGGCGTGGCCGGCCTCGCTGGAAAGTCGCATGATCGAGGCTTACGGCAAGGGCCAGCTCACCTTGCCGGAAGTTGGCTACACGCGGCCTGATCTGGCCGCGGCGCGCGCCGAACTGGCTGCGATCGAGGCTGCCGCGGGCGGCCGCGACGCGCAGGACATCGATCCGCTGGGCGACTACCTGCGGCGCACCGCCGAGTCATGGCGCATCGCCGCGGAGATGCTGGAGGCGGTGGGCACGGCGGCCGTCACCGCGCCATCGATCGCCTTGTACGGCAAGCCGGGCGACCTGATTCCCGGCAGCCAGCGCAGCAACCTCGACGCGGCGCGCTACTTCGTCGAACTGTCCGACGAGCTGGGCGCGGATCTGCTGGCCGATGACGTCAACGAGAACATTCCGGCATCCACCTTGCGCGACGAGCTGGCCAGGACGCTCGACGAGTTCTTCGGCGCCGGCATGATAAAGGTGGAGGTGGATGCCGAACTGACCGCGAAGGCGGCAGCGGGCGCCACCCGCATCCGCCTGCGCGACGGCACCCGTTTCAGCGAGTACGACCGCCACCAGTTGCTGGCGCATGAGGCCTTCGTGCACTCGCTGACCGCGCTGAACGGCCGCCAGCAGCCACTGCTGACCTCGCTGGCGCGTACCTCGCCGCGGGTCACCGCGACGCAGGAAGGGCTGGCGGTATTCGCCGAGCTGATGTCCGGCGCGATCGACATCGCCCGGCTCAAGCGCATCAGCCTGCGCATCCTGGCGATCGACATGGCGCTGAACGGTGCCGATTTCGTCGAGGTCTACCGCTACTTCAGCGCCTGCGGGCAAAGCGTGGCGGACAGCTTCCATTCGGCACAGCGGGTGTTTCGCGGTGTGCCGCTGGACGGTGGCGCGGCGTTCGCCAAGGACAATGTATACCTGTCCGGCCTGCTCACCGTGCACACCTTCTTCCGCTGGGCGTTCAGGCAGCAGCGGATGGATCTGCTGCGCAACCTGTTTGCCGGCAAGCTGACCCTGCATGACGTGATCGCGCTGCAGCCGCATTTCGCGTCCGGCGCGATTCTGCCGCCGCGCTGGCTGCCGCCGTGGATGCAGCATGTGCACGGGTTGGCCGGCAAGCTGGCGTTCTCGGTCTTCATCAACGGCATCCACATGAACCGGGTGCACGGCGACGAGTTGCTGCAGAGCGTCTAGCGGGGTGCTCGCGACCCGGTTCGGGTCGCCCCGGTGCTAACATCACAGGCGGTCAGCCGCCTGTTGCGGGCACCGCCCCTCCCCCAATAAAAACGCACCCATGGCCCTCCCCGAAGATCTGCGCCACGCCGCTCTCGAATATCACCGTCATCCGCGCCCCGGCAAAATCAAGGTCACGCCGACGACCTCGCTGCTGACCCAGCGTGATCTGTCGCTGGCCTATTCGCCCGGCGTGGCGTATGCCTGCGAAGCGATCGTGGCGGACCCCAATGCGGCCAGCGAGATGACCGCGCGCGGCAACCTGGTGGCGGTGATCACCAACGGCACCGCCGTGCTGGGCCTGGGCGACATCGGCCCGCTTGCCGGTAAACCGGTCATGGAAGGCAAGGGCGTGCTGTTCCAGAAGTTCGCCGGCATCGACGTGTTCGACATCGAATTGAACGAGCGCGATCCGGACAAGCTGGTCGACATCATCGCCTCGATGGAGCCCACCTTCGGCGGCATCAACCTGGAAGACATCAAGGCACCGGAGTGCTTCATCGTCGAGCGCAAGCTGCGCGAGCGGATGAAGATCCCGGTGTTCCACGACGATCAGCACGGCACCGCGATCATCGTCGGCGCAGCGGTATTGAATGCGCTGGAAGTGGTCGGCAAGCGGATCGGCGACGTGAAGCTGGCCACCGCCGGCGCCGGCGCCGCCGGCATCGCCTGCCTCGACATGCTGGTGGCGTTGGGCCTGAAGCCCGAGCATATCCTCGCCTACGACCGCGAGGGCGTGCTGTATACCGGTCGCGACAAGATGGATCCGGACAAGCAGCGCTACGCGCGCGACACCGACAAGCGCAGCCTGGCCGAGATCGTGGCCGGCTGCGACATCTTCCTCGGCCTGTCGGCGGGCGGCGTGCTGAAGCCGGAGATGGTCGCCACGATGGCGGACAAGCCGATCATCCTGGCGCTGGCCAACCCGAATCCCGAGATTTCGCCGGAAGACGCGAAACAAGTGCGCCCCGACTGCATCATCGCCACCGGCCGCTCGGACTATCCGAACCAGGTCAACAACGCGCTGTGCTTCCCGTACATCTTCCGCGGGGCGCTGGACGTGGGCGCCACCGGCATCAACGAGGCGATGAAGCTCGCCTGCGTGCGCGCGATCGCCGAACTGGCGCGGATGGAGGCAGGCGACCTGGCCGGCGCCTACGGTGGCGAGGTGCCTACGTTCGGCACCGAATATCTAATACCGCGCCCGTTCGATCCGCGCCTGCTGGTGATGCTGGCGCCGGCGGTGGCGCAGGCGGCGATGGATTCCGGGGTGGCCACGCGGCCGATCACCGACATGGAGGCGTACAAGGAGAAACTCGGCCAGTTCATCTACCGCACCGGTCTGCTGATGAAGCCGGTCTACGAACGCGCCCGCGCCGACCGCAAGCGCGTGGTCTACGCCGAAGGCGAGGAAGAGACCGTATTGCGCGCGGTGCAGACGGTGATCGACGAGAAGCTGGCGTTCCCGATCCTGGTCGGCCGTCCGGACGTGATCGAGACGCGCATCCAGCGGCTTGGCCTGCGCATGCGCGCCGGCGTCGACTTCGAGCTGACCAATATCAACGACGACCCGCGCTTCAGCGAATACTGGCAGCAGTATCACGCGCTGACCGAGCGTCGCGGCGTGTCGCCGGCGGCGGCGAAGAACCTGTTGCGCTCGCGCCCCACGCTGATTTCCGCGCTGATGGTCGAGCGTGGCGAGGCCGATGCGTTGATCTCCGGCCTGGTCGGTCGCTTCCACAAGAAACTCGGCTACCTGCGCAGCGTGTTCGGCCTCGATCCGGGCGTGCAGTGCACGTCGGCGATGACCGGCGTGATCAACGACAAGGGCGCCTGGTTCTTCGTCGACACCCACGTGCAGTGCGATCCCAGCGCCGAGCAGATCGCCGAAGCGACGCTGCAGGCTTCGTATCGGCTCAAGCTGTTCGGCGTCGAGCCGAAGGTGGCGCTGCTGTCGCACTCCAACTACGGCAGCCACGACAACCCCAGCGCGGCGAAGATGCGCCAGGTGTGGCAGATCCTGAAAACACGCGCGCCGAAACTGGAAATGGACGGCGAGATGCAGGCCGACACCGCGTGGGACGAGGCGCTGCGCCATCGGATGTTCCCCAGCACCACCCTGAGCGGGCGCGCCAACCTGTTCGTGCTGCCGAACCTCGATGCGGCCAATATCACCTACAACATGGTGCGGGTGATGACCGATGGCGTGGCGATCGGGCCGATCCTGATGGGTCTGGACAAGCCCGCGCACATCCTTACGCCGGCCTCCAGCGCGCGTCGCGTGGTCAATATGACCGCCATCGCCGCCGTGGATGCGCAGATCCGCGCTGCACAGGGCGAACGGCGTAGCTGATGGATGGCAGCCGTGCCCTGTCGGTCGGGCACGACGTTCATTCCGTGCGCGGGCGCATGGACATCCATTTGGTGCTCGTGCGCGGCGGCGGCTAAACTCATGTGTTGACCCGCCGTATCCCCGACGGCGGGAATCCCCTCAAGCCTGGCGCCGCAATGACGCCGCGGAGAATCTTCATGGATCAGCTCGACGATATCCTCAACCAGGACATCGACCCCACCGAAACCCGTGAGTGGATGGATTCCCTCGATGCGGTGATCCAGCACGACGGCACCGAGCGCGCGCACTTCCTGCTGGAACGGATGGTGGATACCACGCGTCGTTCCGGCGGCTACCTGCCGTTCGACCCGACCACCGAATACGTCAACACCATCGCGCCCGGCAACGAGGCGAAGATGTCCGGCGATGCGGCGATGGAATGGCGCATCCGCACGCTGATCCGCTGGAACGCGATGGCGATGGTGGTGCGCGCGAACCGCAAGCCGGGCGAGCTCGGCGGCCATATCGCCAGCTTCGCCTCGAGCGCCACGCTGTACGACGTCGGCTTCAACCATTTCTGGCGCGCGCCGAGCGCGGACCATCCGGGCGACCTGGTGTTCCACCAGGGCCATTCCAGCCCGGGCATCTATGCGCGTTCGTTCCTCGAAGGCCGCCTGGCCGAGGACCAGCTCGACCTGTTCCGCATGGAAGTGGTCGGCAAGGGCCGCGCATTGTCGTCGTATCCGCATCCGTGGCTGATGCCGGACTACTGGCAGGTGCCGACGGTGTCGATGGGCCTGGGCCCGATCCAGGCGATCTACCAGGCGCAGTTCTTCAAGTATCTGGAACATCGCGGCCTCGTGCCGAAGAGCGACCGCAAGATCTGGTGCTTCCTCGGCGACGGCGAGACCGACGAGCCGGAGTCGCTCGGCGCGATCTCGCTGGCCGGCCGCGAAGGCCTGGACAACCTGATCTTCGTGATCAACTGCAACCTGCAGCGCCTCGACGGCCCGGTACGCGGCAACGGCAAGATCATCCAGGAACTGGAAGGCGTGTTCCGCGGCGCCGGCTGGAATGCGCTGAAGCTGGTCTGGGGCAGCTACTGGGATCCGCTCCTCGCACGCGACACCAAGGGCGTGCTGCGCAAGCTGATGATGGAAACCGTCGACGGCGAATACCAGGCGTGCAAGGCGTTCGGCGGTGCGTACACGCGCGAGCATTTCTTCGGCAAGTATCCGGAGACGCGCGAGATGGTCGCCAACCTCAGCGACGACGACATCTGGCGGCTGAACCGCGGCGGCCATGATCCGCACAAGGTCTACGCGGCCTACCACGCGGCCTCGAACACCAAGGGCATGCCCACGGTGATCCTGGCCAAGACGGTGAAGGGTTACGGCATGGGCGCGGCCGGCGAGTCGCAGAACCCGACCCACCAGCAGAAGAAGCTGGACGAGGAGGCGGTGCGCCATTTCCGCGACCGCTTCCAGATCCCGATCAGCGACGACAAGCTCAAGGACGTGCCGTACTACCACCCGGGCAAGGACTCGCCGGAAGTGCAGTACATGCTGGAGCGCCGCCAGGCGCTCGGCGGCTTCCTGCCGCAGCGCCGGCGCAAGGCCGAGGCGAAGCTGAAGGCGCCGGAGCTGGCCGCGTTCGAGCAGATCACCAAGGGCACCGGCGAGCGCGAGATCTCCACCACGATGGCGCTGGTGCGCGGCATCAACCTGCTGCTGCGCGACAAGCAACTGGGCGAGCGCGTGGTGCCGATCGTCGCCGACGAGGCGCGCACGTTCGGCATGGAAGGCATGTTCCGCCAGATCGGCATCTATGCGCCGTTCGGCCAGAAGTACAAGCCGCAGGATTCCGACCAGCTGCTGTACTACCGCGAAGACCAGAAGGGCCAGGTGCTGCAGCAGGGCATCAGCGAGGCCGGCGGCATGGCGTCGTGGATGGCCGCGGCGACCAGCTATTCGATCAGCAACCAGGCGATGCTGCCGTTCTTCATCTACTACTCGATGTTCGGCTTCCAGCGCATCGGCGACCTGTGCTGGGCCGCCGGCGACATGCGCTCGCGCGGCTTCCTGATCGGCGGCACCGCCGGCCGCACCACGCTCAACGGCGAGGGCCTGCAGCACGAGGACGGCCATTCGCACCTGATGTCCGGCACGATCCCGAACGTGAAGTCGTATGACCCCACGTTCTCGTACGAGGTCGCGGTGATCCTGCAGGACGGTACGCGCCGAATGATGCAGGAGCAGGAGGACATCTACTACTACATCACCGTGATGAACGAGAACTACAGCCATCCCGACCTGCCCGTGGGCAGCGAGGAAGGCATCATCAAGGGCATGTACCTGTTCAAGGACGGCGGCAAGCCGAAGAAGGGCGAGCCGCGGGTGCAGCTGCTCGGCTCCGGCACGATCCTGCGCGAGGTGATTGCGGCGGCCGAACTGCTGGAGAAGGACTTCGGCGTGAAGTCCGACATCTGGTCGTGCCCCAGCTTCATCGAGCTGCGTCGCGACGGCTTCGATGCCGAGCGCTGGAACCGCCTGCATCCGGAAGCCGAACAGCGTGTGCCGCACATCACGGGACTGCTGGATGGTCGGCAGGGCCCGGCGATCGCCGCCACCGATTACGTACGCGAATTCGCCGACCAGGTCCGCGCGTTCATGCCCGACGGCATGCGCTATACGGTACTGGGCACCGATGGCTACGGCCGCTCGGACACCCGTGCGCACCTGCGCGAGTTCTTCGAGGTCGATCGTTACTGGATCGCGCATGCCGCGTTGGCCGCACTGGCGAAGGACGGCATGGTCAACGCCAAGGACGTCAGCCGCGCGATCAAGGAATACAGGCTCGATCCGGACAAGCCGAATCCGCAGACGGTCTGAAGTAAACGAGCCGTCGCCCGGTGCATGCTGGGTCGCTTCAAGAAACCGCCGCAATGGCGGTTTTTTGATGGCGCTATTCGGCAAGCGCCTCCTGGATCGCCTCCAGTCCATGGCCGCGTGTCTCGATGCCACTTCGCGCGAGCATCCAGCCTGCCACGGTCATCGGCACCGCAATCAACACGGCCGACAGCATGAAGTGGCCGAACAGGCCAAGCACGCCCAGCGCGGCGCCGAGGATGCCGCCGAACTTCGAGCAGCCGGCCACCAGGCCGGCGCCGGTGCTGCGCAAATGCACCGGATAGATTTCCGCCGCGTACGGAATCAGCGTGGCGATCACGCCGCTGATGCTGAGCAGCAGGGCCACTGTTCCAGCCGTCGTGGCAGCGGCGGAGCGCATATCGATCAAATCGATGCCGAAGAAGAACAGCAATGCCAGCGCGGTCAATCCGATGAACAGCACCAGGGTGCGGATGCTGCTCCAGCGCTGGTACAACCCCACGACCACGCCGATACCGGGCAGTGCGAGGATGGCCGAGCGTGCCAGCAGGGCGCTGCTGCCCTGGGCATCGATGCCCAGCTTGACGAGGTTGCCGGGCAGCCACAGCAGGAAGCCGAAGTTCACCAGTCCCCAGGCCACCGCGCACATCGCCAGTCCCCAGGTGATCGGTGCATGTCGTCCACGCAGCAGTTGGCCGAACCCTGCCACGGTGGGCGGGTGCGCCTGGGTAGATGTGGCCAGTGCGCGGACATCCGCCAATGTGGATACGGCGCCGGCGGAAAACCGCTGCAGCACGGCACGTGCCTGATCCTCCAGGCCGGCCAGGGCCAGAAAGCGTGGCGACTCGGGAATATAGCGATTGAGAAAGATGATCAGCGCGCCGGTCGGCAGATTGAGCAGCCACAGCGCGCGCCAGCTGTAAGCCGGCTCGAACAATGTCGCCGCACCCGAGGCCAGCAGGTAGCCGGCCGAGGTACCGATGCCGCCCAGCGCCACCAGCAACCAGCCGCGGTGCGCGGTCGGAATGGTCTCGGCCATCAGGGTGAAGGTGATCGGCAGCATGCCGCCGGCGGCGGCACCCATCATGAAACACATCAGCAGATTCCAGCCGAATGCGGGCATGGCACCGCAGATCGAGGTACCCATGAACATCAGCGCCGAGAGCAGGATGGTCGAGCGACGGCCAAACAGATCGCCCAGGCGGCCCCATAGGATCGAACCGACGGTCGTGCCCGTCAGTGCCGATAGTGCGAGCAGGCCACCGGTCGAGGCACTGATCGCGTATTCGGCCGACATGCCCGGCATCACGAAACCGATCGTCGCCGGCTTCATCACATCCACCGCCAACGCGATGGTCAGTACCGTCACCAGTTTCCAGTGCTCGCGGTTGAGCGGTACGCCGTCGGCCATATGGAACGGCAGCGGACTGCGCTCGGTATGCAAGGTCCGCCGCATCTGCTCGATGCGCGGCATCAGTCCGTAGGCCGCCAACAGCACGCCGAGCGGCACCAACGCCATGCCGATGCGCATCATGTTGTCCATCGGCATGCCGGCCAGGTGGTAATGCATCGGTGCGGCCATCGCCAACATCGGCAGATGTGACAGCACGCCGGCGATCACGGTGGCACAGCCCAGCCAGAACGCCACCGGATGATGGAACGTGATGTCTCTCGACGGCATGGGGCCAACCTGATGGATACGCCAAAATTCAGCTTAGCAGCGGTCGCAGCGAGACGCGTCGCACCCAGGCGCTACGGTTTCGGAAACCTTCCCCCAACGGGCTTTCCGGGGAGTTAGCTGCCCGTCATGAGGGCCGTGGCATCGTTGCAGATGGCGTCAGCACGGCGATGCCCGAATGCCACCTTCGCGCCCATGGCATGGGAAGGGGCTGCGGCTGCATCCATGGCTGCCACCAAAGTTTCCTACAGGGCATCCGAGCACTTGGAGGACGGTGACTATGAACAAGACGATCCGTATGGGCGCGATCATGGCGGCTGGCACGGCGGCACTGTTGCTGGCCGGCTGCCAATGTCCGGGCATGGTGGCCAGGCCGATGATGGTGATGCCGGCGCCGCCGCCGGCGCCGGTGCCACCGATGGTCGAGAGCAGGCACGAGCGCCTGTCGGCGGATGCGTTGTTCGCCTTCGGCAGGTCCGATATCGACAGCCTGACCAACCGCGGGCGCAATCAGCTGGACCGGCTGGTCGAAGAACTGCGCGATACCGGCAGGATCCGTTCAGTGAGCCTGGTCGGCTACACCGACCGCATCGGCAGCCGGGCCGGCAACGACGATCTTTCGCTCAAGCGCGCCAACGCGGTGCGCGACTACCTGGTCAGCCATGGCGTGGACGCCAGCCTGATCAGCACCGAAGGTCGCGGCGATGCCGACCCGGTGGCGCTGTGCCGGCAGCTTGCAGGTGAAAGGCTGCGCGACTGCCTCGCCCCCAATCGTCGCGTGGAAGTGAACATCGAGGCGGTCAGGTAAGCCGGCATTGCCGTGGTGTCATGCAGGGCCGGATACATGTGTCCGGCCCTGCCGCATCTTCAGGCAACGATCGCGCGGCTCATTCGTCGTCGCGGCTGCGGAACACGTGGCGAAGCAACAGGAACGCGCCGATCGTGCCGGCGACAATCGCCACACTGGCCGTCGGATGGCGCGTGACCTGACGACGCAGGCGGCGATAGTGATAATTCGCCTCGTCGGCGAAATCTTCGGCCGCGTTGGTCAGCCGCTGGCTGTAATGGTTGCCGCGCTTGCCGAAACGTTCGCCAAGGCTGCGGCCACGGTCAAACAGATTCTGTGCGCTGCTGGCAGCGCCATCGGCATAGCGACGCACACGTTCGCCGGCTTGCTCGCCCGCGTCGCGGATCTGGCGCTCGATATCACGGTTACGCATCACTTTTCTCCTTGGCATCCGAGACACAGGCTGCCAGCGAGGTCGTGAGCGGTGCGTGGACAACGGCAGCGGGCACGGCTGTCCGTTCAGTTAGGGACGAGGGAATCAGCTCCCGAGGCGGTATTCGCCACCGTTCTGCAACGCGCGCTGGTAGGCCGGCCGCGCGTGGATGCGCTGCAGGAAAGTCGACAACCGCGGGTAACCCGCGTCCAGCCCGCCGCGTGCCGCGAAGGCTTCCAGCGGAAAGCTCAGCTGGATATCGGCCACGCTGAAAGCGTTGCCGGCAAACCACTCGCTCTGGCCCAGCTCGCCTTCCAGATAGTCCAGATGCAATTTCAATTGCGGATCGACGAAGCTGCTCAATACCTTGTGCGCGATGCCCCTGGCGATCGGCTTCACGAAGAACGGCGCGGGCGCGCTCTCGACTTTGCGGAACACCAGCTTCAGCAGCAGCGGCGGCATCGCCGAACCTTCGGCGTAATGCAGCCAGTAATTGCAGCGCAGCCGTGCGGTTGTGCCGTGTGCGGGAATCAGCGTGCCGGCGCCGTAGCGGTCGGCGAGGTACTCGGTGATCGCGCCGGATTCGGCCAGGGTGAGCTCCCCATCCGTGATCACCGGCGACTTGCCCAGCGGATGCACCGCGCGTAGCTCGGGCGGCGCCAGCATGGTTTTCGGATCGCGCTGGTAGCGCTTGATTTCGTAAGGCACGCCGAGCTCTTCCAGCAGCCACAGGATGCGTTGCGAGCGTGAATTGTTCAGATGATGGACGACGATCATGCAGCGCTCCGCGATTTCAGGGCGATCACCGGTATGGAATCGCTGCCGGGGTGTGATGCTCAGTAGATTTCGCCGACGCAGCAGCGCAGGCTGCCGCCGGCTTTTTCGATCTCGCTCAGATCCACGGCGCCGACGGCAAAACCGTAATCGGCGAGCGTCTCGCGCTGTTCGTCGGTCAGCGCGTTGGCGGCGCAAGCGCTCATCCATACACGTTGGTCGGACAAAGCGATCGCGTTGGCGGCGAATGCCTGCTTCTGCGCCGGAGTCAGCCAGATCGCGCGATTGCCGTGGGCCTTGGCGATGGCCTGCGGTACGGCCGGATCGCGGAAACCGTCGGCGGCGATGATCGCGGCGCGGCTGGCCAGCAGGGCCAGCACCACGTTGGTGTGGTATTCCGATTCGGCCAGCTCGAAGCAGAATGTCAGGCGCAGCTCGAACGCCTGGTGCATCGCGTGTGCGCCGGCCAGGTCGCAGCGCTCGCTGAGGCCGCAATAGCCGACCCCGCGGGCACGGTCGATGATCAACGAGCCGGTGAGTTCGGCGACCAAGTCGTCGCAGCCGGACAGGTCGATCTCGTCGTAACCCAGTACCTCGCCGAAGAAGCCGCGGATGTCGTGTCGCTCGGCCTCGCGCTGGCGCACCGCATGACGCATGCGACCGATGATCAACCGGCCCGGCGCGGTGGCGAACACGTTGTTCGGAAATACCGCATCGGGCGTGGCGGGATTGCCGGGAAACGTGATCACCGGAAGATCCGCGCGCAAGGCCTGCGCCAGCACGCCATGCTGGGCCAGTGCTGTCAGCGGATCGACGGCGATGCTCAGGTCCATGTAACGGTTGTCGCGTGCCGATTCCGCCGCCAGCGAGAATTCGGCCGGGGCGACCAGATACGCCGCCCGCGCGGTGGCTGCGGCATCCGGCAACGGCGCCAGCGTGGCAAAGGCTTCGAGGAATTCGGTTGGCGACGTGGTGATCATGGCGGCTCCATCACGCTCAGGTTCGGTGCAGACCACGCCGATGGGTGTCTGTCTGCGCCGGGATCAGTGTCAAAGAGTATCTGTTGCCGCCGCTTCCGGTGCAGGGGTTTCGGCATGCAGCCGTTGGCGCCGGCGCAAGCCCGGGAACATCGCCATCCACAGCCCGACCACCAGCAGCGTGCCGATGCCGCCGAGCACGGTGGCGTTCACCGCACCCAGCCAGGCCGCCAGCATGCCCGACTCGAACTCGCCGAGCTGGTTGGAGGTATTGATGAAGATCGCATTCACCGCGCTGACCCGGCCACGCATGTCGTCGGGCGTGTCCAGTTGCACCAGGGCGCCGCGGATCACCATGCTGACCATGTCGAACGCGCCCAGCGCGAACAGCGCGAGCAGCGACAGCCACAGCGTGGTCGATACGGCGAATACCAGGGTGGCCATGCCGAAACCGGCGACCGCGGCAAACATGATCGCGCCGACCTGCCGCTGCATGCTGTGCCGCGCCAGCCATACCGACATCAGCAGCGCGCCCACCGCCGGCGCGGCGCGCAGCAGGCCGAGACCCCACGGACCGGTGTGCAGGATGTCCTTCGCGAAGATCGGCAGCAGCGCGGTGGCGCCGCCGAGCAACACGGCGAACAGATCCAGCGAGATCACGCCCAGCACATCCTTGCGTGCGCGGATGAAATGCACGCCGGCGAACAGCGTCTTCAGCGTGGCCGGTTCGCGCCTGGGCGGCGCCTGCTCGTAGCGCAGCCGGCTCATCAGCGTGGCAGAGATCAGGTACAGCACGGCGGCCACCAGGTAGACCACGCCCGGTCCGGCCACGTAGAGCAAACCGCCCAGCGCCGGGCCCATGATCATCGCCGCCTGGCCGGCCGAGGCATTCACCGCCATCGCGCGTGGCAGGATCGACGCGGGCACCAGCGCCGGCAGCATCGACTGCAATGCCGGAAACTCGAAAGCCTTGGCCACGCCGATCACGAGCACCAGCAGCAGGATGCCGAGCTCATGGATGCCGTGGACCAGACTGAGCACGGCCAACAGGGCAATCGCGAGCCATTCCACGATCTGCCCGAGCAACACGATCCGGCGCCGCTCGAACTGGTCGGCGACATGTCCGGCCGGCAACGCCAGCAGCACGGATGGCACGAACTGCACCAGTCCGATCAGGCCGAGGTCGAACGCGCGGCCGGTGATCGCATAGATCTGCCAGCCCACCGCCACCGACAGCATCTGGAAGCCGAAACTGGAGGTGATCCGGGCAAACCAGAACGCGACAAACGCGCGGTGCAGCAACAGCGAGTCCGCTGGCGGCGTGTTGGGAGATGGCATCGGGTGTCCTTGCGGGGCGCCCATTATCGGGTCGCCGTCGACACAGGCAAAGTGCCGCAGCCCGGCCCTTCGTTCAGCTGGCAGACGGGCGAATTGACGGGTTCTTGCCGTTTTGCCGGCTAGCGTCCGGAGCCTAGGGCCATGCGAGGCGAGTCTCATGGGCAAGCGCGCAGAGCGTGTGTACACGGATCGCGCCAGCATCCGGCAGCTTGAGTCGCTGATCGGCCAACTGCCGGCCCATGGGCATGTCGTGCTGGTCATGAAGGACGGCAGCAGCTGTGACGGGGTGGTCAGCGCGCAACCGCGCGTGCAGGTTTTTCGCGATGCCCACGAACGGGAAGGCATCAATGCCCGGGTGCAATTGCAGCGGCCGGACGTGCCGGAATGGAGCCGGCGCGTCTGGCTCGATCAGGTGGTTCGGGTCGAACACCTGGATTTGAGCATGGTGGGCGAGAGCTGAGTTCAGCCGAGGTCGTCAGCCAGCCGCGCTGGCGCAGCGGGCAACCCGGGCCGCGCGTGGGATGCCTCCAGCCCGAACAGCGGCCGCAGCCAGTTCACGCGACGGATCACGCACTCATGCAGCAAGGCACAGCCGCCGATGGTGCCGAGCAGGATCAACGCCGGTTCGAATACCGGGCCGAGTCCCAGCGGCATCAGCCGCCACGCGAAGAACAGCAGCAGGCTCTGGTGCAGCACATACCACGGGTACACCGCCTCGCGCGCATACGGCAGCCAGCGGAACGGGCGGTTGAGCAACGCCTGGCCCCAGCCAAGCACGGCAGCGATCGCGATCCACGTATAGCTGTAGCGCAGCCAGACCGCGAGAAGCTTGGCGGTGATCAGTGCGGTTCGGCCATGGATGAACTGCCCGGCGAACCGATCCAGGCACAGGTATGCCGCGAAGCAGGCCAGTGCCAGTGGCAGCGCGGCGCGACGCAGGCGCAATAGTTCAGCCCACAGGCCGTTGTCGGTGCCGAGCAGGTAGCCGTAGAAAAACATGGTGGCGTAGAGCGCCAGTGCATACCAGTCGCCGACCAGCGCATGTGATTCCGGGTAGCGCCAGGACAGCAGCACGCCATACGCGAACAGGGGCAGCACGGGATGTACCAGCAGGCTTGCGCCGCGCAGGGTCAGGCAACGGGCGCGCATTCGCTGGCCGAGCCGTGACTCCAGCAGCGGCATCAACAGCAACAAAAGCATCGTGTAGACCCACAGGTAGGGCAGGTACCACAGGTGGTTCCAGGTAAGCCCGTAGTCGCGGTAGCCATGCGTCCAGTAATGCAGCAGGAAAGGCCCGAAGCCTGCCGTGAGTTGTCCGTCCGCCAATCCCTGCACGTAGGGCTGGATCGGGATCACCACCAGCATGCCGAACGTCAGCGGCAGCAACAGCCGCACCGTGCGCTTCCATGCCAGTCCGGGCAGGCCGGTCTTGCCGCGCATGAAATGCATGGCCAGCCCCGAGATCAGGAACAGCAGTTCCATCCGCCAGCGGTTGAGGAACAACATCGGATATTGCAGCCACTCGGCCAGGTGGCTGCTCTTGAGATGGAATCCCCAGTCGCAAACCGGGGCCACATACAGCATGCCGGCGTGATAGAGGATCAGCAGGCTGAAGGCGAGGACGCGCAGGGCGTCGATATCATGACGGCGGTTCATGCGAGAGCTCCGGTAGAAAGTGCCGTGATCTTCATGCGCCGCCGCCCCGCCGGCCCGCGCCAAGTGACTGATGGACGGGTGCTAGTGACGAACGGTGCGCAGCCGGGGACGAAGTCCGGAGCAATCGGCAGCGTTGCCCGTAGAATCGCCGCATGACGAATCACGCGACTTTCGATTACCGGGACTTCCAGCGCTGGCAGCGACCGTTCGAGGTCGGTTTCTGGGTGGTGATGTATGTGTTGAACGCGACGTTCAACAGCGTGACCTCGGCGATCGATCATGCCGGACAGCCGGCGTGGCAGCCGTGGTCGTGGGAATGGAGCAGCGCGCTGGTATTGCTGGCCCTGTTGCCGGCGGTGATCGCCGTCGAGCGACGCTGGCCATTCCGCTTCGATACCTGGCGGCGCAGCCTGCCGTTGCACTTGCTGGCCAGCGTGCCGTTCAGCTTGATCCACGTCGGCGGCATGATCGTGCTGCGCAAGCTGGCCTATGCCATGGCAGGGCAGCATTACGATTTCGGCCCGTGGTGGGCCAATGCCGGCTATGAATATCTCAAGGACGTGCGTACCTACTTCTCTATCATCGCCATGCTGGCGTTGTATCGACTATGGCTGCTGCGCCTGCAGGGCGAGGCGCGACTGCTGGTGGCGCCCGAGGAAGGGCCGCCGGTCGAGCCGGTCGAGCGGCCGGAGCGGTTCCTGGTGCGCAAGCTGGGCCGGGAATTCCTGATCAATGCCAGTGAGATCGAATGGCTGCAGGCATCAGGCAATTACGTGAACCTGCATGTGCGCGGCCGCGACTATCCCTTGCGCGCAACGATGGCCGGGATCGAGGAGCGGCTCGATCCGGCCCGCTTCGTGCGCGTGCACCGCAGCTATTTCGTGAATCTGGACTACCTCGCCGAGATCGAGCCGCTGGAAAGCGGCGACGCGCGCCTGCAGCTGCGCGATGGCATGAAGATTCCATGCAGTCGACGTTATCGCATGCAGTTGCGCGAACGTTTCGGCGAGATGGCCGCCAGCGCAGCGTGAAACGCGCACGGTTGCGCGATGCTGCCGGCTCGTTCCACTCTAGGCTCCTGTTCTCCCATGGATGCCCTGCCGATGAAACCGTCATTCCATCGCCCCTGCGTGGCCCTGCTATGCGCCAGCTGGCTGCTCGCCGGATGCTCGCCCCAAGGCGGTCAGCCGGCCGCTTCGACAGCGCAGGTGCAACAACAGGCGCAGGAGGCCGATGCGGCGAGGAAACTCGATACCTATCAGCAATTGCTGCGCATCAAGAATGACGAAATGGCCGTGACGATGGGGCATGACATTCTCGATCACTATCCCGGCACTGCAGCGGCGAAGCAGGTGCAGCAGAGCCTGCCCTCGATCGAGCAGCGCTGGAAGGAGAACAGCGAGAAAAACCGGCTGGCGGCGCTGTGGTTGTACCAGGTGTCGCCGATGGCTGGCGGTACGCAATCCACCGCCACCATCGTCAGCAGCCAGCCAGCCGGTGGGGATCGCGTGCAACTGGTGCTGCGCCGGCACACCAGCTGGGGTTTGAGCGTGTTCCTGTACGGCAGCAAGCCCGGGTTCGTCTGCCACGGCAATTGCACGCTGGCCGCCACGGTGGATGGCAAGCCGGAGCATATCAAGGTGTTCGCACCGCCGACCGGCGAGCCGGCGCTGATGATGGTCGACGACAAGGGCTTCATCGCCATGCTGCAGAAGGCGAAGAAGATCAGCCTGGAGGTGACCTTCGCCGACGGCGAGAAGAAGCGCACCCTGGTCTACGAAGTCGGTGGCTTCGATCCGGCCAGGTGGGCCAGTCTCGACAAGGGAAAAAAGAAGTAACCGGTGTATGCCTGTGGTCTAGTGCTGCGTTATCAACCTTATCCTTGATCGAGGGTATCGCCATGAAATCCATGCATCTAGTGTCCGGGCTGCTCATCGCCGTGCTGCTCGCCGGTTGCTCCAGCGTGCCTTATGCCCAGCGGCAGAGCCAGCGCCTGGCGGAGTACGCGGCGGCGGCCGGCGCCCCCGTGCGCAGTTTTCACTTCTTCAGCCCGATGTATTCGTGGGAATCGCTGAGCGACCAGCAGCTGGCCGTCTATACCCGGCCCAACCAGGCCTGGCTGCTGGATGTGGACAGTTGCCCGAACCTGACGTTTGCGAACGTGATCGGCCTGACGTCCAGTGTGCATGAGGTATCGGCGCGCTTCGACCGCGTGCTGATGGGGCGGAACAACTTCCCTTGCACCATCGTGCAGATCCGTCCGATCGACGTGAGTCGTTTGCGCGCCGCGCAGCAGGCCCAGCGCAAGATCGACGAAAAGCCGCGCGAGGCGGCTGCCGGCGCACAATGATGCGCTTGCCTGCGCGGGCTGCATGAGCGTGGACGCGGTGTCGGCAGGTCTCGTCTTACGGAGGGTGTGATCATGCGCAGGCCGTATCTTGCATCGCTCGCTGCCGCAGCGGCCGGGCTGCTTGCGGCCTGTGCCGGCACGCCGGCTGCGCAGGATCTGCAGCAACGGCAAGCCGCCTATGTCGCGGTGGCCGGTGCGCCGGTGCGCAGTTTTCGGCTGGTGTCCGGGGCGTCGGTCTATTCGTGGGAGCCGCTCAGCGATACCCAACTGGTGGTCTATACCAGGCCTGCGCGTGCGTTCCTGCTCGACACCTGGCCGTGCAGCGGCCTGACCGTCGCCAACAGTGTCGGGTTCACCTCCTTTGCCGGTGAGGTATCGGCAGGCTTCGACAAGATACTGACGATGCGCGGCTATCTCCCCTGCGCGATCAAGCAGATTCGGCCGCTGGACCTGGCGCGCTTCGAGTTCGGCAAGGAAGCGCAACGCCACGTCGACGTCATGGCTCGCGACGACACGGCTCTGACGCCAGCACCGGCCGGCAGTCACTGAAACGCGGCCAGGCGCGGAGGACGTCGATCGATAGGCTCAATGCAGGAACAGCTTGCCGGTGATCCGCGCCAGCGGCTTTTCCAGCGCATTCTGCAACGGGGTCGGCAGATCCAGCGGCTTGAGCAGCATCTTCACCGTCATCGCGGCCGGGATGTGCCGGCGCAGCAACCCCTGCGCGCGATCGCTGATCCGGCGAAACTCCGTCTCGTTGCCCTGGTGTTGCGGATAGCACTGGTTGAACACGTGGCGCAGCGCGATGCTGCTGTCCTCGCCCTTGATCTCGTTGACCCGGCGCAGGATCGCGCGGAACACCTTGTAGCGGCCGAAGCCCTCGCGCTCCCGGTACAACCGGTAATGCTGGTAGAAGTGCTTGTAGTGGCGCACTTCATCGCTCTTGATGTGGTTGGTCAGCTGTTTCAGCACCGGTTCGTCGGTGAGCTCGTGCAGGGCGCGGTACAGGCTGGCGGTGCCGGTTTCCACCACGCAGCGGGCGGCCAGTTCCAGCCCGCGGCAGGATTCGAGCTGCTCGGCGGTGCACACCGCACCGTATTCGTTCCAGAACGCCTTGAAGCCGCGCTCCCAGTCGAACTCTGGCCAGACCTGGCGGACATAGGCGGTCAGCGCACGGCCGTGCTGGAGTTCTTCATGCTCCCAGTGCTGGCGCAGCCAGGTCTGCAGCTCCTGGTCGCCGGCAAAATGATCGATCAGGTTCTGCGTGTACAGATCCGAGCCGCTCTCGACGAACGACGAGCTGCACAGCAGGAAGAACAGATCCTCATCGTGGCGTACGCGCGCGACATCGATACGGCTGAGGTCCAGACTGTCCAGAGTCCAGGGCAGGGCGTGGGAATAACTCAAGCGGTCGTCCTGTGTGGTTTCGGGTGGACGGCGGTCACGAAGGCCGCTGTCGCATGACGAGGAATGCCCACAGGATACGGCTTCACGCCGGTGGTGGATTAACCTGCGCCGACTTGCGGATGCGCGAATGCGCCAGCATGCCTCAGCGCACCACCGTCACCGGTACGTGGGCGCGTGCCAGAACATTGTTGGACACCGAGCCGAGCAGCCAGCGTGCGAGGGCGCCACGCTCGGTGTGGCCGATCACGATGTGGTCGACGCCATGCAGCGCGATCTGGCCCAGCAGCACATCGCCGGGGCTGCCATAGGTCAGTTCGACATCGACCAGGCTGGCGGCATCGGGCACGATCGCGGTCAATTCCTCCAGCAGCTCCTTGACGCGCTGTGTGCCGGAGTCGGCGATCATCAGGGTCGACGCATCGGCGCCGCCTTCCGTGACCTGCAGCACCGACACCACGCGCACGCGGCCACCGCTGCAGCGAGCCAGATCGATCGCGAACTGAAACGCGCGCCGGGAGGCGTCGGAGCCGTCGTAACCCACCAATGCATACTTGACCATGGTTTTCCTTCGCTGCGCTCCGGCTTCGGAGTCATCTCGAGTCTAGGCAGTGTTCTGACTTCGTCACAAGCCTCGGCCGGGTTTCACGCCATGTCCGGCAGTCTGCGCGGGCAGCTGTTATCGAATCATCAAGGCTGAAAACCTGAATGGACAGTCATGCTCGTGCACATCGCTGTCACGTCGCGGTGCACACGCTGTCTCCACCACGCAGCGGCGTGCTGCCCTTTGGGGAGCATGTTCGATCCTGTGCTGGCCGAACTCATTCAAGGAGATGATCATGATCAAACATACTTTCGGAATGGCCGCCCTGGTGCTGGCTTGTGCGACGGCGACCACGGTGCTGCCGGTTTCCAGTGCGCACGCGGACGAGGCCGCGGTGAAGTGCCATCTCAGGTTCAACCTTGCCGGCTGGTCGCTGATCTACAAGCACGCCGAGGGCAATGGCACGATCCGCTGCGACAATGGGCAGAGCGCCAACGTCAAGATCAGCGTGGTCGGCGGCGGAATTACCGCCGGCAAATACCGCATCAACGACGGCAAGGGCGAGATCAGCAATGTGCATGGCATCCGCGAGGTCTTCGGCGACTATGCGCAGGCCGGCGCCGAAGCTGGCGTGGTCAGGAGTTCCCAGGCGCAGGTATTGACCAAGGGCACCACGTCGCTGGCGCTGGCCGGTACCGGTGAGGGCGTCAACCTGGGTGTCTCGGTAGGCAAGTTCACCATCGAGCCGCGTTGAGGGCTGAAGCTGGTCGGGCAAGCCTGATGTGACAACGAAGGGCGCCGCATGGCGCCCTTCCCTTTTGGGCGCGTAAACTGCGGCGGCTGTATTTCCTCCTCCTTGCCATGCTGGAGATCCCGTGATGCGCCGTGTTTCCTGTCTGCTGGTATTGACCCTGCTGTGTGCCCTGGTGGCGCCGGCTTTCGCCGCCACGCCACAGGTGGGCGATGCCGCGCCGACCTTTCGACTGCAGGATCAGCACGGCCACTGGCATGCGCCTGCCGATTTCCACGGTCACTGGCTGGTGCTGTATTTCTATCCGAAGGACTTCACGCCCGGTTGCACCACCGAGGTGTGCACCTTCCGCGACGACATCGCCAAGCTGCGCAAGGCCGGCGCCGAAGTGGCGGGCATCAGCCTCGACGACGTGAAATCGCATGCCGGGTTCGCCGCGAAATACCACGTGCCGTTTCCGCTGTTGGCCGATGCCGATCGCAGCGTGGCTACCGAGTACGGAGTACTTACCGAACACCTCGGCATGCATTACGCCAAGCGCACCACCTTCCTGATCGACCCGCAGGGCAAGATCGCCAAGGTCTATGTGGACGTCGATCCCGAGAAGAATTCCGCCCAGGTGATGAACGACCTGGCTGCCTTGAAGGCGGCAGGCTGATGCCGGTGGTTATCCGCGACCGGCCCGAGCAGCCGCCCGGGCTGGCCATTTGGCGCGTGCTGGTCTGGGCGATGCTGCTGCTCGCCGCGCTTGGCTGCGTGCAGTATGTGCGCCACGCACAGCAGGTCTGGAAGCAACTGCGGACGCTGGCACCGGCGGAGCCTCACGTGGTCACGACCTTGCACGACATGCTCGGCTGGGACATGGCCTACCTGTTGGCCGCGTTAGCGCTGATCGTGATCTGCGCCGGCTGCATCCTGCGCCAGGCCTGGGCACGGCCGTGCATGCGCGTGGCGGCCTTGCTGCTGGCGGTCGGCTTGGTGTTCAGCGCCACGTTGCTGCTGTTCAAGGGAGTCGCCGTGCCACTGCTGCTCTGGCTGAGCTGGCGGCTGGGGCAGCCGGCAGTATTGGCGCAATTTCGGCTGCATCGCTGACGTTCAGACGACGGGTTGTCGAATGGCTGCTTGCATCGGTGCTGGGCGCTAGACTGCTCGCCAGACTTACCAATAGGGGGCAGGGATGAAACGCTTATTGCTGGGGTTGTTTTGCGTATTGTTGTCGGGCGCGACGCTGGCTGCGGGACCCAATGCGGTGCGCAAGCGGGCACAGGCAAGCATGTTGGTTACCGGTTCGGTCGAAGTGGCGCCGGACGGCAGCGTCCGCGGATATGCCATTGATCAACCAGACCAGCTCCCGCCTGTCGTCGTCGATCTTATCCGCAAGAATGTTCCAACCTGGACATTCGTGCCTGTTCTCGTTGATGGTCGGCCCGTGGCTGCAAAAGCGAAAATGAGCTTGCGCATGGTCGCCAAACGGATCGACGATCAGCATGAATCGATCGGTATCACCGGTGCCCAGTTTGGTCAGAAGGATGCCGACGCCGCAGAAGATATCAGCTACAAAAACCACCCTTCGCCACAGTATCCGGGTCTTTCATTGAGAGCACATGTTTCCGGCACCGTATACGTATTGGCGCGTGTTGACCGGCAGGGGCAAGTGACAGATGTGGCGGCTGAGCAGGTCAACCTCGGGGTCTACGCCAGTGACAACGACATGGCCGCGTTCCGCAAGGATCTCGCCAAGGCTTCCCTGGCGGCGGTCAAACAGTGGACGTTCAATATACCCACTCGCGGTAAGGAGGCAGCACGCGATTTCTGGGTGGCGCGGATACCGATCAACTACAGTGTGGACGGTTACACTCCTGTCGCGAAATACGGTCAATGGCAAGCCTATATACCTGGTCCAACCGAGTTCGTGCCATGGGCGCATAAAGATCAGCTGCTCGCGGGGAGTGCCGATGCCACCCCTGACGGGTCGATCCAGCAGATCGGACAGGGCCTGCATCTGACGACGCAACTCGGTGGCACCTGATGTTGGAGTCAATGGACTAAAACAGCCGCGTACCTGCAGAGATGCTGTTGGCCGGTTTGCCGCATTCAGCATGTGTTGCTGAACGCCAAGGTATCGCTTGGCTGACATCTCTCGGGAGTTCATTCGATGCGCATGCCTTGCGTGATTGCCGTCCTCGGCGCTGGACTGGCTATGTCGGCGCCATCTCCTCATGGACAGGAGTTGGCAACCACCTGCCATGCCAGCAGCAGTTACGACGTCACGTTGAAAGCGGACAGCCTGTTGTTCGATCGTCCGTCGCCGGCGCCGTTCCACGTCGAGCTGCAGCAGGGCGCATTGCGTACTGATGGCGCCGCTGTGGCCTTGAATGCGGAAGATCAGGATCGGCTGGCGTTGTTCGAACGGGAACTGCGTGCGCTGGCGCCGCGGGTGCGCGCCGTCGCGCGGAATGGGGTGGATATGGCGGTGCATGCGGTTCGCGCCGAGACCGCCGGCCTGGGCCTGAGCGACGATACGCGCGCCGAATTCGACCGCCGACTCGATGCCCACGCCAGCGAACTCAAGCAGCGTATCGCGGACAGCCGCAGCACCCACGACTGGCAGGGCGATGCGGCCAACCAGACCATGAACCAGATGGCGACCGACCTGGTGCCGCTGCTGGCGGCGGATCTTGGCCAGCAGGCGATCAACGCGGCACTGAATGGCGACTTGCAAGCCGCCGCCAGTCTGCGTGATCGCGCCACGACGATTGCCGCCGACCTGCAGCCACGCCTGCAACAGCGGCTGCAGGCGGCATTGCGCCCGCAAGTTGCGGCATTGTGCCCGTCGATCCAGCGGCTGGCCGAGTTGCAGCAGGGCGTACGCGGCAGCAATGGCCGCCCACTGAACCTGTTGCAGATCGATCCCTGAGCAGGCCGCCGGGCCCGGCACAGCCCGCTGCCGGCCGACTGCCATCGGGCGAGTTGCCCCGGATTAATCTCCCGCTAAGTCACCGAGGACGACGATGGCGCCGTGATCCATCCTTCGTCCAGCCAGGAGGCGGCCGTGCCGCCACGTTCCCCCCAAGCCATCTGCCATGACCTGGTCCGGCGCAGCATCGATCTGCAGCGGCTGTATCGGCATGCGGCGGCTGCCTGCGAACCGGGCTTGCGGATGGTGCTGGGCGAGAATGCACACACGTTGGGCGTGTTGATCGCCGACCTGCAGCGTGCCAACGACAGCATGTTGCAGCAGCGCGGCAGTTGGCGTGGTACGGTGCATCGGCATGTCGCTGGATGCCTGGTGCGCACTGCCGCGCGTCGCGACCATGCCTGGATCCGCGTGCTGGCACACCACGAGAGTGCGCTGCTGCAGGCGTTCGAACGGGCGATTGCCGTGGTGCCGGCGGAGTCTGCCCGGGTCCTGCATCGCCAGCTGCCCCGCTTGCGCGGCATTCACCTGGATATGCACAACCTGGTCGGCAGCGCCCGTTACTGACGGCACGATGATGTCCACAACTGCACGGGATGTGCTTGATTTCTGGTTTGCCGAAGCGAACATGGAGCACTGGTTCGATGCCGACACGGCATTCGATGAGAAGGTTCGCGGGCGCCTTGGCCATGCGTTAGATCCTGCGGCCGCCGGGCAGCTGGATGACTGGGCGGTCACACCAGCGGGTTGGCTGGCGTTGCTGATCCTGCTCGATCAGTGTCCGCGCGACCTGTACCGCGGCGAGCCGCGTGCCTGGGCGCAGGACGTCAAGGCTCAGCGCTTGGTGCTGTCGGGTCTGCTCCGTGGTGACGATCGGCGGTTGCCGCCACTGCAGCGCGTATTCGCCTACATGCCGCTGGAACACGCTGAAAACATGGAGCTGCAGCAGCGCTCGGTGGAACAGTTCGAGGCGTTGTGCGCCGAGGTTCCGCTGGAGCAGCGCGAACGCTTCGACGGGTTTCTCGATTATGCTCGACGGCATCGCGAGGTGATCGCGCGCTTCGGCCGCTTTCCGCATCGCAATGCCGCCTTGGGTCGTGGCAGCACGCCGGAAGAAGTGCTCTACCTGGCCCAGCCGGACGCCGGTTTTTGAAACGCATTCATCGTACGAAGGAGAGTGCCATGCGTCGTCTGTTGTTGATACCGTTGCTGGCTTTGAGTCTGAGTGTCTGCGCGAGCGAGACCCTGCGTGTCGGCCAGCGCGTGCTGGCGGTGGGGGATACCGCGGCGCGCACGCTCGATCTGCTGGGCACGCCGGCCTACAAGGAGCCGGTAGAGAACGAGTTCGGCGCGTTTCTCGGTGAGCGCTGGCAATTCAGCCGCGAGGACGGTCACGTGATCACGGTGACGATCATCGCCGGCAAGGTTTCCGCGATCGAGGACCGCCTCGATGAGCGTCAGGGCTGAACCGGTGCCATCGCCGCGGTAAGGATTGCCGGATCTCATCGGGCGGATTTCATCAGGATTCCATCGGACCAGGGAGCAGGTCATGCACATTCGTCTCGTCGTTGCCTTGTTCGTGTTCAGCGCCGCCGTACAGGCATCCAGCACCTTGCGCGTAGGTAGCCAGGTGCTCGCCGCCGGTGACAGCCGCGAACGTGTCACTGAGCTGTTGGGCAAGCCATCGTCAAAATCGCACAAGCGCAGTTCGCCTGGTCGCAGCAGTCGTGGCGGCGGTCGCGGCGGTGTTCGCGTGGTGAGCAAGGACAAGGGTGGCGAGCAATGGCGTTACCGTCGCGACGGCCATGTCACCGTGGTGACCTTCGCCGATGGGCGGGTCAGCGATATCCAGGATGAGCGGCTCTGACCTGATCGCGTGACCGTGGCCGGGCCGTCATGCGATAAAGGCGAAAATCCGCCGGAGGTCGCCGCGTGAGCCTTTCCTCGTCAGCCGATCCTGGCCGCCCGATGCGACGTGGCTTGCTGCGCACGCGCCACGCCGGTGGCCACAGCCAGGTCACCAATATCGAGCTGTTCTTCGATCTGGTGTTCGTCTACGCGGTGACCCAGCTGTCACACACGTTGCTGCATGGCCTGAATACGACGGGTGCGCTGCAGGTGCTGCTGCTGTTCCTGGCGGTTTGGTGGGTCTGGGTGTTCACCAGTTGGGTCACCAACTGGCTGGATCCGGAACGCCCGCTGGTGCGGCTGTTGCTGCTGGCGCTGATGCTGGCCGGACTGCTGCTGTCGATCGCGCTGCCCGAAGCGTTCGGCGCACGCGGCTTGCTGTTCGCCGGCGCCTACGTGTTCATGCAGGTGGGGCGCACGCTGTTCATGCTGTGGGCGCTGGGCGACGCCGCGCCGGCGAACACGCGCAACTTCCAGCGCATCACGGTCTGGCTCGCCATATCCGGTGCGTTGTGGCTGGCGGGCGGATGGCTGGACGGCCAGTGGCGCTGGAGGTTGTGGATGGCCGCCTTGATGCTGGAATACCTCGGGCCGGCGCTGGCCTTCCCGGTGCCGGGCCTGGGAAGGTCGAGCACGACCGACTGGGATATCGACGGCGGCCACCTGGCCGAGCGCTGCAGCCAGTTCGTGATCATCGCGCTGGGCGAGTCGGTGCTGGTGACCGGCTCGAGCTTTGCCGACACCTTGGCGCAACCGCATGCGCTGCTCGCGTTCGTCAGCGCCTTCGTCGGCAGTGTGGCGATGTGGTGGATCTATTTCGATCTGGGGGCCGAGCGTGGCAGCCGGGCGATCCGCCAATCGGCCGACCCGGGACGCACGGCGCGGGTCGCCTATACCTACCTGCATCTGCTGATCGTCGCCGGCATCATCGTCAGCGCGGTGGCGGACGAACTGACCCTGCGCGATGCATCGCAACGCGTCGACACGATCGGCGGCGCCGTGCTGCTGGGTGGCCCGGCGCTGTACCTGTGCGGCAACGCGTGGTTCAAGAAGACGGCGAACAGCACCAACCTGCCGCTGTCGCATCTGATCGGCCTCGGCTTGCTGGCGATCCTGGCGTCGACCCTTGCGCACTGGTCGGTGGCATCGCTGGGCATGGCGACGACGGCCGTGCTGGTGCTGGTGGCGCTGTGGGAGGTGTGTTCATTGCGCTCGGTGCGCCAGGCGCTGCGTGGGCCGGCCACGCACTGATCCAAGCGCGGCTCCGCCGCTGAATTCTTCATGGCAGGTTTGCTAGGCTGGCGCCGGTTTTTCTGCGAGCCGCCAACCATGCACGATTTTCTGGAACGCCTACTCGGCCACGATCTTGCCGAAGCCGCCATCACGAACGGACTGCACCTGCTGGAAGCCATGCTGATTCTTTTGCTGGGCATCTGGCTGGCCGCACGGCTGGCCAATGTCATGCAGCGGGCACTGCAGCGCGCGCGAGTGGACACCACGCTGAGCGGCTTTCTGCGCAACCTGATCTATGGCGTGCTGGTGGCGGTGCTGATCGTGATGGCATTGACCCAGGCCGGCATACCTTCAGCGCCCCTCGTCGCCGCCCTCGGTACGGCCGGGCTGGCGGTCGGGCTGGCGCTGCAGGGCTCGCTGAGCAATCTGGCCTGGGGCGTGCTGCTCGTCGTGTTCCAGCCTTTCCGTGTCGGTGACTACGTGATCGTCGGTGGCATCGAGGGCACGGTGCAGACCATCAACCTGATGCATACGCTGCTGATCCTTCCGGACAACCGCGAGGCGATCGTGCCGAACGCGAAAATCGGCGGTGACGCCATCCTCAATTTCAATCGCCGCGGCACGCGACGCTTCGAGTTGAAGTTCGGCGTCAGCCATCGCGACGACATCGACAAGGTGATGGCCGCCATCACGCGGCTGTTCGAAGCCGATGCGCGGATCTTGAAGGACCCGCCGCCGGGCGTATCGATCGCCAGCCTGGCCGGCGAGACGGTGAACCTGGCGGTGCGCGGCTGGACGCGCGTCAGCGACAGCACGGGAGCCCAGGCCGACCTGCTGCGCGCGATCAAGCAACGGATCGATGCGCAGGAGATCGGCATACCGACCCCGCCGCTGGATATCCGCCTGGTCCAGGGCGTGGTTCCGCCTGTACCGAAACCGGACTGAGCTGCCGCTACTGCAACGTCACCGGTCGCCGGTTGTCGCTGGAGACGCGGTCGATCAGTTCGTTGTACGGATCGATGCCGGCGTCGAACGGCTTGCCGTCGACGGTCACGGTGATCGTGCTGTCGCCGTTCGCCACCATCTGCTTCTTCAGGTACAGCGGCTTGCCGTCCTTGCCGTCGGCTGGTGCAGCGAACACGCCGATATCGATCGGGATGTCCGGCACGGCATCGGTTTCCTTGCCGGTGCCGTCGACATAGACCTTGCCCGCGTGCACCTTCATGGTCACTTCGTACTTGCCGTCCGGCAGCTTCTTCGCGGTCGCCTCGGTCATGCGGTTGTCGAACAGGGTGATCTTCCAGAAGAAGTCATCCAGCAGGGGTTGCCACTTCGGGCCGGCGGCCTTGGCCAGGGCATCCATGAACTCCTGCGAGGTGGTGTAGGGCGGTTGCTGGAAACCCTTGTCGATCAGGAACTGCTTGAGCATCGCGTCCAGCGTGTTTTCGCCGATGTAATCCTGCAGCGCGTAGAACACCAGCGAGCCTTTGCGATAGTGGATGTATTGCTGGTTCTCCACCTTCGCCAGCGGTTCCTCGGCCAGCTTCTCGGTGGCGCGACCCACCAGATAATTGTCCAGTTCGTACTTCAGGAACTTGTGCATCTGGTCGGCGCCGTACTTCTGCTTCATCACCATCAGCGCGGAGTACTGCGCCAGCGACTCGCTGAGCATGGTCGAGCCCTGCATGTTCGCGCCGATCACCCGGTGCGCCCACCACTGGTGCGCTACTTCGTGGGCGGTGACGTAGTAGACGTAGTCGATCTTCGACTTGTCGCGCAGGTCGGCGATGAAGCCGATCGATTCGGAGAACGGGATCGTGTTCGCGAACGACTGCGCGAAGGCGGCGTAGTTCGGGAATTCCAGGATGCGCAGCTGGTGGAACTGGTATGGCGTGTAGTTGGCGTCGTAATAATCCAGCGCATCCTTGGCGCCCTGGATCATCCGGTCCACGTTCCAGGCGTGCGCCGGGTTGTAGTACACCGACACATCCACGCCCTTCCACGTCTCGTGCTTCACCGCATAGCGCGCCGACAGATACGCGAAGAACGGCAGCATCGGCTGGTCCATGCCGTCCTGGGTCATCGTGTAGTGGAAATAGCGCCGTCCGTTCGCGGTCCACTCCTTCTGCAGATAGCCTGGCGCCACCGCAATCTGGTCCGCGGCGGTGGAGACGGTGGTGTCGAAGCTGATCCAGTCCGCGTCGTTGCTGAGGTAGGTGTTGGCACGCGCCTTCTCGTCGTCGAGTTTGGGCATCCGCGCTGCCTCGCCCTTCAGGCCGTACTTGCGGCGGTCGTTGCGGTCGGTGATCTGCGCCTGCGTCTGGTAGCCGAACTGCGGCAGCACACCGCTGTTGAAGAAAGTGCCGTTGTAGGCGAGGAAGGTTCCATCCGGGCTGTTGGTGAAGCCCTTCGGGGCGTATTCCAGGTCGAAGCCGAAGTCCATCGACGCGCCCGGCGCCAGCGGCGTCTTCAGCTTGTAGATGGTGTAACCGAGATCCTTGTCCGCATCCACCGTGTCGTGCGGCGCGAAATCCAGCGACTTCAGCCTGAAGCCGTCGGTGTAGTTCACGTGCAGCTCGCTGATCGCGGTGTCGTGCTTGTTGACCAGCGTGTAGTGCCCGTGGATCTCCAGCCTGCGCTGGTAGGGATAGATGTCGACATCCGCCTTCACCGCCGTGATGCGCGGCTGCGGCAGATCCTTGTACTTCGCGTATTTCTTTTCGTAGTCGGCGCGTTGTTTCAGCTTGTCGCCGCTGCTCAGGTAATGATTGAGCACGTTGGTGTTGTAGTAGATCCACGCGCCGCTGCCGACGAAGGCAAGCAGGCCGAGTGCCATGGCGATCTTTGCCGGTGCATGCAGTCGTGCCCGTGCCTCGCGTAGTCGTTCATCCCATGCCTGGCCGGTGCCGCGCACCCAGAACAGCGCGGCCAGCACCAGCAGGACCACGGCACAACTTGCCCAGTAGAAATCGAACCACAGCGCGGCCTTGAGGAAATGACCGAAGCCGTTCATGTCCGAGTACGGCGTGGAAGGCACGCTGCCGTAGTTGTACAGATTCTGTTCCCAGTGCAGCAGGCCGAAGCCGATCTGGCAGACGAACCAGACGATGGTCAGCAGGTAGCCGAGGAACTTGTTGTTCGACAACACCTGCAGGAACAGCGCCAGCGCGGCCAGCAGTGCGAACGGGACCGTATCCAGCGCCAGCGTCTCCAGATAAAGGCCGAGCTCCAGATGGGTGTAGCCATGCGCAAGCTGCCAGCCGATGCCGACCAGCGAGCCGGCCAGTTGAAACACCATGATCACCGCCAGCAGGGCACCGAGCTTGGCAGTCGGCGGAATCCAGTCCGGCAGCGGAAATGCATCGGTGACCTCGGCCGAGCGTTGACTGCGCTCGCGCCACACCAGTTCGCCGGCATAGAAAGTGATGATGATGAACAGCAGCCACTGGAAGCTGCCGCGTATACCTTCCAGCACCTGATGCGTGACGGGCCAGGTCGCGGTGCCATAGATCTGTCCCGACAGCATCAGCGCGCCGAACAGGTTCGCCAGCCCCAGCGCCAGCATGATCAGAAACGGTACGCCGCGAAGCACGCCCAACGTGTCGAAGCCGAACTGGGTGCGCAGCTGCAGCAGGTGCGCGCGCAGATTGTCGGCCAGATGCACCTTGGGCAGGGTCAGCGCGGCATGGCCGGCCTGCGGGCGCAGCATCGGCGGTTCCGCGCGTTTCTTGCGTCGCGGCAGCTGCAGGCCTTCACGGTTTGGTCGGAACAGCGCGAACGTGGCGACGAACATGGCCAGGCTGACGCCGATCCACAGCAAACGATTGAACAGCAGCACGCCGGTCAGTGCTGGCAGTTCATGATTGGACTGGTACGCCGACCAGTAGCGGGTGACCAGCCCCACCGTGCGGCCGCCGAACGGGTCGAGCATGGCGGCAACGAACAGATTGTTGACGTCCTTGGTCAGCTGGCCAACGATGCCTTGCAGCACGAAGTAGACGATCACCCCGATATAGGTGGCCAACAGCGAACGCGTGGTGCTGGCCAGCAGGAACAGCAGTGCCGCGATGAACAGCATGTCCGGCACCACCATCACGCCGAATGCCCACGCATAGCCGTGCCAGCTGGACGGGCCCAGTCGTGCGGCGTCGATCCACGGCATCAGGCCGCCGGAGGCAATGCCCAGCGCGCAGGCCAGCATGATCGCCAGCGAGGCCAGGTAGCCGGCGGCGAAGCGTCCGCCGAGATAGGCGCCACGGCTCATCGGCGTGGTGAAGAACAGCTCGGCGGTGCGCTGGTCGAAGTCGCGCAGGGCGGCGCCGGCGACGAATACGGTCACCAGGAACATGCTGAGTATGGTGAGCACGCTGAGCAGGCGGACGATCACCAGCGGTGCATTGCGCAGCACGTTGCCGCTGGAGCCGCCGATGATCACCGCGTCGGTCGTCACCAGGGTGAAGGCGAGCGCGCCGAACACTGCCGCAATGATCCAGAACAGCGGCGCCTTCAGCTGCTGGCGCAATTCGAATCGCAGTATCTCGAAGAACATCGGTATTCCCGTCCCTGTAATGGAAGACTGCCGTCGATGCGGCGGGTGTCAGGCGGCTCGGGCGGTGGCCTGTTCGCGCAAGCGGCCGAAGTAGACGTCTTCCAGATCGGGCGCGACGGCCTCGAAACCTTCTTCCGGCCGGGTATCGGCCAGCACGTGCAGCAGGGTGCGGCCGCCGGCGAGGCGGGTGGACAGGATGTTCATGCGGGCGCGGTAGCCGTCCAGCTCGGCCTTGTCGATCGTGCGTCGCCACACGCGGCCGTCGAGCGAGCGGATCGCCTCGACCGGCTCGCCGCTCAGCAACACCTGGCCCTGGCCGATGATCGCCATGCGCGAGCACAGGTCGGTGACGTCCTCGACGATATGCGTCGACAGGATCACCACCACCCGCTCGCCGATCTCGGCCAGCAGGTTGAGGAAGCGGTTGCGTTCCTCCGGGTCGAGGCCGGCGGTGGGCTCGTCCACGATCACCAGCCGCGGGTCGCCGATCAGCGCCTGGGCGATGCCGAAGCGCTGGCGCATGCCACCGGAGTAAGTACCCAGCTTGCGCTTGCGCACGTCCCACAGGTTGACCTGGCGCAGCAGCGCCTCGACCAGTTCGCGCCGCTCGCTCTTCACGGTGACGCCCTTGAGCACGGCGAAATGCTCCAGCATCGCCTCGGCGGAGACCTTCGGATACACGCCAAATTCCTGCGGCAGGTAGCCGAGCAGACGGCGGGTGGCCTGCTTGTCGGCCATCAGGTCCATCTCGTCGAGCTTGATCGTGCCTTCGTCCGGATCCTGCAGGGTGGCGATCGTGCGCATCAGTGACGATTTGCCCGCGCCGTTGGGGCCGAGCAGGCCGAACATGCCGTTGGGAATATCCAGCGACACGCCGCGCAGCGCCCGCACTCCGTTGGCGTAGGTTTTCGACAGGTCACGGATCGTCAGCATGGTTTGCTTCCCTGTACGCCCGGGCGGCGTTGGCTGAGCTCCAGAGTAGGGCATGAGTTGGGCGCGCGCGTGCGCTCAAGGTCATGCATACGCGTGCGCATGGTTGGCGTTGGCGCGGGCTTGCCGTGCTTTGGTGCAATACGGATCGGGTGCAGCTTCGCTATGATTAAGGCCTTGTTCGCGTCCGCCATCCCCGAGCGGCACGCCCTCGCCATCGCAGGAGTCCCCATGGCCGATCTCAAAGAAGCCCTTGTTCCCGATATCGGCCATGCCGACGTGCCCGTCATCGAGGTGCTGGTGAAAGTCGGTGACCGCGTGGAGAAGGAACAGAGCCTGATCACGCTGGAGTCGGACAAGGCCACGATGGAAGTGCCCGCACCGTTCGCCGGCACGATCAAGGAGTTGAAGCTGAAGGTGGGCGACGAGGTGTCCGAGGGCGCGCTGATCGCGATCATCGAGGCAGACGGCGCCGCCGCTGCGCCTGCCGCCGAGGTTCCGAAAGCCGCCGCGCCGGCTCCCACCCCGGCGCCTGCGCCAGCCAGGGTGGCAGCGCCGCAGGTCGAAGAAAAGCCCGCGCCGATCGGTGGTCGCAGCGTGCTGCCCGGTAGCGTGCCGGAGGGTGACGTGTCGCCAGCGGCGCGACCGCCGCTGGATGCACGCCTGGTGATGCCCGGCGATGCGCCGTACGCCAGCCCGGCGATCCGTGCGTTTGCGCGCGAGCTTGGGGTCGACATCACCCAGGTGAAGGGTTCCGGCCGCGGTGGCCGCATCCAGCGTGAGGACGTGGCCGCTTGGGTGAAACACGCGCTCGCTTCCGGCGCGCGGCCGGTCGCCGGTGCATCCGCCTCGCTCGGCGGCCTCAGCCTGCTGCCATGGCCGAAGATCGACTTCGCCAAGTTCGGCGAGATCGAGGAGAAGCCGCTCTCGCGCATCCAGAAGATTTCCGGCGCCAACCTCGCGCGCAACTGGGCGATGATCCCGCACGTCACCCAGCACGACGATGCCGATATCACCGAGCTGGAAGCGTTCCGCAAGAAGCTCGGCGAAGAGAACAAGGACCTGAAGGTCACCCCGCTGGTGTTCCAGATCAAGGCGGTGGTGGCGGCACTGAAGCAGTTCCCGCAGTTCAACGCCTCGCTCGACGAGAGCGGCGAGAAGCTGATCCTGAAGAAGTACTTCCACATCGGCATCGCGGTGGACACGCCCGATGGCCTGGTGGTGCCGGTGATCCGCGATTGCGACAAGAAGGGCCTGCTCGACCTGGCCCGCGAGCTGGGCGAGATCTCGAAGAAGGCGCGCGACAAGAAGCTCGGCCCCGCCGAGATGTCCGGCGGCTGCTTCTCGATCAGCTCGCTCGGCGGTATCGGCGGCACCGGGTTCACGCCCATCGTCAATGCGCCGGAGGTGGCGATCCTCGGCGTCTCCAAGGCCGCGACCAGGCCGGTCTGGAACGGCAAGGAGTTCGCGCCGCGGCTGATCCTGCCGCTGTCGCTGTCGTACGACCATCGCGTGATCGACGGCGCGCTCGCCGCGCGCTTCGCGTCCTTCCTGGCCACCCAGCTCGGCGACATCCGTCGCCTGTTGCTCTGACGGGAGACGGATGATGGCGAACACGATGGAAGTGAAGGTTCCCGACATCGGCGGCAATCACGATGTGCCGGTGATCGAAGTGCTGGTGAAGGCCGGCGACACGGTGACCAAGGACCAGAGCCTGATCACGCTGGAGTCGGACAAGGCCACGATGGAGATCCCCTCCAGCGCCGCCGGCGTGATCAAGGAATTGAAGGTGAAGGTGGGCGACGAGCTGTCCGAAGGCGCGGTGATTGCCGTGCTTGAGGTCGCCGGCGATGCTGCTGCACCCAAGGCCGAGACCGCACAAACCGAAGCGCCGAAGGCTGTTGCACCCGCTGCCGCTCCGGCTCCGGCCAAGGCAGCGCCGGCGCCATCGGCAGCGAGCGCTTCCGGTCGCAAGGCCGACATCGACTGCAAGCTGGTCGTGCTCGGCTCCGGCCCCGGTGGCTACTCGGCCGCGTTCCGCGCCGCGGATCTCGGCGTCGACACTGTGCTGGTGGAACGCTATGCCACGCTTGGCGGTGTCTGCCTCAACGTGGGCTGCATCCCGTCCAAGGCGCTGCTGCATGCGGCGGCAGTGATCGACGAGGCCGCCTCGATGGCCGCGCACGGCGTCAGCTTCGGTGCGCCGAAGATCGACATCGACAAGCTGCGCGGTTTCAAGACCAAGGTGGTCGGCCAGCTCACCGGCGGCCTGACTTCGATGGCGAAGCAGCGCAAGGTGCGCACCCTCGAAGGCAACGGCAGCTTCGTCTCGCCGAACGAAATGGAAGTCCAGACCAAGGACGGCGTGAAGCTGGTCCGCTTCGAGTACGCGATCATCGCCGCCGGTTCGCAGTCGGTGAAGCTGCCCTCGTTCCCGTGGGAAGACGAGCGCATCGTCGACTCCACCGGCGCGCTGGAGCTGAAGGACGTGCCGAACAAGCTGCTGGTTGTCGGCGGTGGCATCATCGGCCTGGAAATGGCCACGGTGTACAGCGCGCTCGGCAGCGAAGTGACCGTGGTCGAGTTCATGGACCAACTCATCCCCGGTGCCGATGCCGACCTGATCAAGCCGCTGGCCAAGCGCATCGGCGGCAAGCTCAAGGGCGTGCACCTGAAGACCAAGGTGGTCGAGGCTAAGGCGACCAAGAAAGGTATCGAAGTCAGCTACGAAGGCGACAGCATTCCCGAAACCACTTTGTTCGATCGTGTGCTGGTATCGGTGGGCCGCTCGCCGAACGGCGGCAAGATCGGCGCCGACAAGGCCGGTGTCGCGGTGACCGATCGCGGTTTCATCAACGTCGACAGCCAGATGCGCACCAACGTGCCGCACATCTTCGCGATCGGCGATCTGGTCGGCCAGCCGATGCTGGCGCACAAGGCCACGCACGAGGCGAAGGTCGCCGCGGAAGTCGTTGCCGGGCAGAAGAGCCACTTCGATGCACGGGTGATTCCGTCGGTGGCCTATACCGACCCGGAAATCGCCTGGGTCGGCGTGACCGAGCGCGAGGCGAAGGAAAAGAGCCTGAAGATCGGCGTGGGCAAGTTTCCGTGGGCCGCCAGCGGCCGCGCGATCGGCATCGACCGGACCGAGGGCTTCACCAAGCTGATCTTCGACGAGGACACCCATCGCATCGTCGGCGGCGGCATCGTCGGCGTGCATGCCGGCGAGCTGATCTCCGAAGTCGCGCTGGCGATCGAGATGGGCAGCGAGGCGGCCGACATTGGCCTCACCATCCATCCGCATCCCACGCTGAGCGAGTCGATCGGCATGGCGGCCGAGGTGTACGAAGGCACGATCACCGACCTGTACCTGCCGAAGAAGAAGTAAGTCGCGCCGCTGCGATAAAACAAAACTCGGGTCGCCCCGAAGGAGCCGTGATGAGTCATTCGCAGATCCGGATCGGCGCTGCCGTCGCCCTGCTGGTGGGGCTGACGGCCGCGACGCATGTCAATGCCGATGTCGGCCGGGGTGATCGCTACTCCGGCCATCCCTGGGCCTCCCGTTCGCCGGTGCTGGCCCAGCACGGCATGGCGGCGACCGAGCAGCCGCTGGCCTCGCAGATCGCGATCGACATCCTCAAGAAGGGTGGCAGTGCAGTGGATGCCGCGATTGCGGCGAACGCGGCGCTCGGCCTGATGGAGCCGGTGTTGAACGGCATCGGCGGCGACTGCTTCGTGATCGTGTGGGATCCGAAGACGCACCAACTCTACGGCTACAACGGCTCCGGCCCGTCGGCGAAGGGCCGCGACCTGGCCAAGATGCAGGCCGAGGTCAAGGCCGCGTATCTCAAGGCCGGGCTGCCGGCGAAGGATCACATTCCCGCCGTCGGCTCGCTGCCGATCACCGTGCCGGGCACGGTCGATACCTGGGGCGCGCTGCACGACAAGTTCGGCAAGCTCTCGCTGGCCGACGATCTGGCGCCGGCGATCGGCTATGCGCAGAACGGTTTCCCGGTTACCCAGCTGGTTGCTCAGTACTGGAAGGGCAACATGGCGGCGTTCGAGCGGATGCACGGACTGATCGAGGAAAGCGCGAATGCGCGCCACACCTATCTGATCGACGGCCACACGCCGGCCGAAGGCGAGGTGTTCCGCAATCCCGATCTGGCCCATACCCTGACGCTGATCGCACAGGGCGGCCGCGATGCGTTCTACAAGGGCGCGATCGCACACACCATCGATGCCTACTTCAAGCGCATCGGCGGCGACCTGCGCTACGAGGATTTTGCCGGCTACCACGGCGAGTGGGTGACGCCGCAATCGGTGAACTACCACGGCTACGACGTCTACGAACTGCCGCCGAACGGACAGGGCTTCGCCGCGCTGGAAATGCTGCAGCTGCTCAAGGGCTTCGACCTGAAGAAGATGGGCGTGGGCAGCGCCGATGCGCTGACCGCGATGCTGGAAGCCAAGCGTCTCGCCTATGAGGATCTGGCCAAGTACTACGCCGATCCGCGTTTCGTCGATGTGCCGATGAAGGGCCTGCTGTCCGAAGGCTATGCCGACCAGCGGCGCAAGCTGATTCATCTCGACCACGCCAACGCGGGCATCGGTCCCGGCGATCCGAAGCTGTTCAACGGCGACACCACGTACTTCACCACCGCCGACAAGGACGGCATGATGGTGTCGATCATCCAGTCCAACTACCGCGGCATGGGTTCGGGCCTGGTCGCCGATGGTCTCGGCTTCATGTTCCAGGATCGTGGCGAGCTGTATTCGCTCAAGCCCGGCGCGGCCAACGTCTACGCTGCCGGCAAGCGACCGTTCCACACCATCATCCCGGGCTTCGTGATGAAGGACGGCGCGCCGTACATGTCGTTCGGCCTGATGGGCGGCGACATGCAGCCGCAGGGTCACATCCAGGTGCTGACCAACATGATCGACTACGGCATGAACGTGCAGGACGCCGGCGATGCCGCGCGCTGGCGCCACTACGGCAACGCCGAACCCACCGGCGAGGCCTCGCAGGGCATCGGCACGGTGGAGATGGAGTCGGGTTTCGATCCCGCGGTGAAGGCCGAGCTGGTCAAGCGCGGCTACAAGGTCGTGCCTGGCACCGGCAACTTCGGCGGCTACGAGGCGATCATGTTCGACGCCAAGCAGCACGTGTACTGGGGCGCCACCGAGATGCGCAAGGATGGCGAGGTGATCGGGTATTGAGGTGACGGGTGAAAAGCTCCTCGCTGGAATGACGGCAATGGCCTATTCGGACCAAGCTTGGCTAGATCTTGATCAGAAGATCAATGCGGTATCGACAACTATTGCGACGAATCGGCCAATAGAAACGCCAGCTTCCGCTTCCGCGGCAGCTGCTTGATCTGCCATTCCGCACGCGAAGCGCTGGCGCGATCCGGATAGCGGCGAAATCCCAGCAAGCGCAGCGGCGGGTTGGCGCGGGTATAGCGCGCGCCGCGGCCGGCCACATGGGCCGCATAGCGTGCGTCAAGGCGGTTGGTTATGCCTGCGTAGTAGCTGCCGTTGCGGCATTCGATCAGGTACAGGCACCAAGCACCGTCGGCTTCCGGCGATTGCGATGCTGCGTCGGCGGCTGGCGTTGCAGTCACGAGGTCTCGTTTCATGTCGGTGGCAGCTGAATCGGGTCGGTGCGGAATGGTGCCTACGTAGGCTCGTCATTCTCGCGGAAGCGGGAATCCAGCGCCTCTCGCTATACCCGAAACCTTGCAGTTGCTGGATTGAGCAGCTTCGCTGTTGTGGCGATTTTTTGCTTGCGCAGGAATGACGAAAGATGAGGCTTCCTGCTCAAGCGAGTGCCATTTGGGTCGGTGCGTTCAATCGTCGCCGGTGATTCGGGACAAGCGTGCCACGCGCAGATTACTCTGCGCCGATCACGACAAGAACCACGAGGTCACCATGTCACTGAAGGTATGCGTTGCCGGCGCCACCGGCTGGGCCGGCTCCGAGCTGGCACGCGGCATCGCCACGGCCGATGACCTCTCGCTGGTTGCGGCGGTAGCCCGCAAGCACGCGGGACAAAAACTCGGCGAGGTGCTGGGCGAGCCCCGACTGGCGACACCGGTCTTTGCCAGCGCCACCGAGGCGCTGACACAGCCCTGCGATGTCTTCGTCGAATACACCAAGCCGGACAGCGCGAAGGCGAACATCCTTGCCGCGCTGGAACATGGCGCGCACGTGGTGGTCGGCACGTCGGGGCTCACCGACGAGGATTACGCGCAGATCGACGCGCTGGCGCGCGAGCGGCAACGTGGCGTGCTGGCCTGTGGCAACTTTGCGCTGACCGCGGTGCTGCTGATCAAGTTTGCCGAGATGGCGGCGAAGCTGATTCCGCAATGGGAGATCATCGACTACGCCTCGGCCGGCAAGCCGGATGCGCCCAGCGGCACCGTGCGTGAGCTGGCCGGACGGCTGGGCAAGGTGCGCCAGCCGACACTGGAGGTGCCGCTGGAGCAGACCATCGGCATGCGCGAAACACGCGGCGGCACGCTGGCCGGCAGCCAGGTGCATGCGCTGCGCCTGCCGGGTTTCGTGATCGGGGTCGAGACGATCTTCGGCATGCCGGACCAGACCTTGAGCCTGCGCCACAACGCCGGCAGCAGCGCGAAGCCTTATGTCGGCGGCGCGTTGCTGGCGATCCGCAAGGTGTCGGGGCTGCTTGGCGTGCAGCGCGGGCTGGATGCCGTGCTGGATCTGTGAGCAACCGTGATCGGCCGGCGCATATGTCCTGCGTCAGTCGCGTCCATGTTTGTGCTGCTGCCATGAGCCCAGCAGCCACGACATGCCGATGCATCCAGCGAAGGCCAGCAGCCAGCGGATGGCCGATGGGTCGGGCGCGGGTAGTGTCGCGCTGATCGAGGGCAGCCATGCGCTGCCGTAGCTCGCCGTCGCCCAGCCGGCGGCGAGCGCGAAGATGATGAGGAGCGAGATCGTCAGGGCAAATTCGAAGCGGATGCCGGTTGTCGGTTTGGCCGCCATGCCGGCCGCGGCCAAGGCGGCCACGTGTCGTGCGAAATCGGGCGGCAGTGACTCCTGCAGCGGTTGCCGCAATGCATGCGCCAGCATCCGATAGCGCAAGGCCTTTGCATCATCGCCTGCAGGGTCGAGGTGCAGGCGTTCGCGCCGCATGGCGCGTTCCTGCAGCAGCCATTCGCGTTCGTGGGCCGCATCGTCGAAAGGAGGGGTGGTGTCGTCGATGTCGTGGTTCATGCTGCAACTCCGGTCCGGGCCTCGAGCGCGCCGCGAAGGCGCAGTCGTGAGCGGAACAAGTGGCTCTTGATGGTGCCGCTGGCCAGCCCGGTGATCCGGGCAATCTCGGGTATCGTGATTTCTTCAAGGTAATACAGCGTCAGCACGGTCCGCTGCAAGGGCGGCAGCGCCTCGATGGCGGCGTGCAGGTGCTGCGTCGTTTCCGCGTCGGCACAGGCGGCTTCGAGGTCGAAGCCATCGCCGATGTTTTCCACCAGCGCATAGTCGTCGCCGTCCTCGGTGTTCTCCAGCAGCGGGATGCGCTTGTGCTGCAGGTGGCGCAGCGCGATCGTGTAGGCCACGCGCCCGATCCACGATTTCAGCGCGCTCTCGTAGCGATACTGGTGCAGGCACTGGTGCACGCGCAGAAAGGTGTCCTGGCACAGCTCCCGTGCGTCCTCGGGGTGGCGCACCATGCGATGGATGATGTGCCAGCACAGGCCCTGATACTCGCGGACCAGGCGCTCGAACGCGCCCGGCCGGTTGGCCAGCACGGCATCGACCAGTTCGCGGTCCGGGCTGTTGGGGATGTCTTCCATGCCGCAAGGGATACGCGCATCGCCATAATGGTTGCAAGTGGATTTCTGCAACCGTCGGCAGGGTGGCCGTATCTATGGTCCCGACAGTCAGTCATTCCGCCATCAACCCAAGGAGAGCCCCATGAATTTCGGCGACTTCATCCCGATCAGCCTGTTCATCTGCATTGCCTACTCGATCAAGGTCTGCGTCGACGCCATGGTGCGCCGGCACATGGTCAACGCGGGCGGTTCCGAGGAGCTGGTCAATTCGATCCTGCGCGACGAGGCACTGCGCCGGCGCTACACGTCGCTGCGCTGGGGCATCGTACTGGTGTCGGTCGCGGCTGGCTTCGGCCTGATCCAGTGGTTCAACTGGCAGGAAGTCACCCCGGGGCTGGTGGCCGTGCTGGCCGGTGCCACCGGCCTGGGCAACCTGGCGTTCTTTGCGATCTCGCGCAAGCTTGGCTAGGCGATCCGAGGGGTGCGACCATGTCGCACCCAGGCTGGAGAGTCATGAGCATGCATGCCAGTGGCACGTTCGAAGTGAAGATGATTCCACAGCCGGCGGAAGACGGTGTCGGTGATGCCAGTATCGGCCGGATGGCGCTGGACAAGCAGTACCGCGGCGACCTCATGGCGACCGGCAAGGGCCAGATGTTGGCCACCCGCATCGCGATCGAGGGTTCGGCCGGCTATGTCGCATTGGAGCGCGTCAGCGGTACGCTGCAGGGACGCAGCGGCGCGTTCGCGCTGCAGCACAGCGGCACCATGACGCGTGGTGCGCCACAGCTGACCATCATGGTAGTGCCCGATTCCGGCAGTGACGAATTGCAGGGACTGGCCGGGACGCTGGCGATCACGGTCACCGACGGCCGGCATTTCTACGATTTCGAATACACGCTGCCCGAGCAGGGCTGAGTGCACGCGGGCATCAGCTCACCGCCAGCGGTTATCGGCTGCCCTGCGTCTCGTCCGGTACGGCGTCGACGAGATGTTTCTCCAGTTCCTGCAGGTTGTTCTTCAGGCTGGTGTTGGTCGTATTCAACTGCTGCAGTGTGTAGAGAAACGCCTGGGGATCCACGTCGTGGTCCAGGTCGAGGTCGGTCTTGAAATTGATCACCTTGGGCATGTCCAGCATCAGCATGCTGTCGTGCTGCACCCAGTCGTTCAATTCACGCTGGGCTGCGTAGGCGGCGGAATACCTCTTCAGGCTGGCCGGTTCGATCCAGCTCACCGATTGATTCGCCACGGCCACATCCCAGGCTGACGAAGGCAGGCTTGGCCAATTCAGATTGAGCAGGAAACCCGCTTTTTGTGCACGGATGTGCTGGTTGATCGTGGCTGCCGGCAGGCCGCTTTTAAGGTCGGCGATGACCATCGCGTCGAGCTTCCCGACAGCCCGCAGGGTCGCGTCGTTCCGTCGCAGCGAATCGCGTGTCTCGGCGAGATTGTGGCGCAGCTCGGCCGTCATCTGTCGACTCGCCGCCTCTGCGGCATGGGTGTGATGCGCATGCTCGATCCATGCCTCCAGCCCAAGCGCCGTGAGGATGCTGAGCACGATCATCAGGTAATGCTTGAGAAAGTCCTTCAGCGAATGGATGCGGACTCTGGGCAGTTCGAAATGCATGTCGCTGTTCCAGTCACGGACAATGCGGGGCACACAGCGTACACGATCTGCGTGGCGCAGCTGGCGATGGTTCATGCGCACTCTGCCATAGGTCATCTACGTGCTTTCGCGGCTGCATGCTATTTTCGCGCAGGGGGCCGCGTGCCCGACAGGCCAGGGACAGGGGACCATGCCATCGCCTAGCGTCAGTGTCGAATCCGTCACCAAGCGGTTTTCAGGACATACCGCCGTCAACCGCCTTTCGCTGCAGGTTTCCGCCGGCGGCATCTTCGGGCTGCTCGGGCCGAACGGCGCGGGCAAGTCCACCACGATCCGCCTGATCATGGGCATTCTCGAACCGGACGAAGGCAGCGTGTCGCTGTTCGGCTCCGCGCATGGCAGTCGCAAGCTGTCCGCACGCATTGGCTACCTGCCGGAGGAGCGCGGGCTGTACAAGAAGATGAAGGTGCTCGATCACCTGATCTTCCTGGGCGAGACCAAGGGCATCTCGCGTGCCGACGCACGCCGGCGCGCGCTGGCGTGGCTGGAACGGCTGGGCATCGGCGAGTGGGCGCTGAAGAAGGTCGAGGACCTGTCCAAGGGCATGCAGCAGAAGGTGCAGTTTGCCGGTGCCTTGCTGCACGAGCCGGAGCTGGTGATCCTCGACGAACCGTTCTCGGGTCTCGACCCGGTCAACGCCCAGGTGATGAAGGACATCGTGGTGGAGATCGCCGCCAGCGGACGTACCGTGCTGTTCTCGACCCACGTGATGGAGCAGGCCGAGCGCATGTGCGACCGCATCGCGATCATCGCGCGCGGCCAGACCGTGGTCAGTGGCACGGTGGCGCAGGTCAAGGCGGACTTCGGCGGCCGGCATGTGGCACTTGGTTTCAGCCACGACAAGTCGCGTGCCGAGGCGATCCTTGCCGACCGTTCGCTGATTGCCCGGGTCGACGATTACGGCGCTTCGGCGGAGCTGCAGATGGTCGATGGTGCCGACCCCGGGCAATTATTGGCGGCGCTGGTGCATGCGGGGGTCGGCCTGCGCCGGTTCGAAGTGGTCGAGCCGTCGTTGCATGCCATTTTCATTGCCAGGGTCGGCGCCGATGCCGCCGTTGCGCATGCCGGAGCAGCCGCATGAAGAAGATCATCGCCGTGATCCGCCGGGAGTTCGTCGAGCGCGTGCGAACCCGGGCGTTCCTGATTTCCACGATCCTGCTGCCGGTGTTCATCGTGATGATGGCGGTGCTGCCGGGGCTGATGATGAGCGGCTCGGACCGCACCAGCCGGGTCGCCGTGGTCGATGCGTCCTCGGTGGGGTTGGGGCAGTCGGTCAGTCAGGCAATGCAGTCCGAGAAGCTGGGGGATGGCTCCTCGACCAATGCGCGCTACAGCGTGCAGGTGTTTCCCGCCACGACAGCGAACCTGGCTGCGGTACGCGACGGTCTGATCGCCAGTACCGGTTTCTCCGGCAAGGGGCAGAAAGACGGCTGGGACGGCGTGCTGGTGCTCACCGACGATACCCTGGCCAGCGGCAAGCTGGACTACTACGGCAGCAACGTCGGTTCGCTGCAGTCGATGTCTAAGCTGCAGCGAACCGTGTCCAATGCGCTTGCCGGCGTGCGGCTCGGCAAGTCAGGCGTGGACGAGGCGCTGGTGAAGCGCGCGATGGCGCCGGCCGACATGGATACCACCAAGGTGTCCGACGGCAAGTTGACCGGGCAGAGCGGCGAGGATTCGTTTCTGATCGCCTATTTCATGGGCTTCGTCCTGTACATCTCGATCCTGCTCTACGGCCAGCAGACGATGACCTCGGTGATCGAGGAGAAGAGCTCGCGCATCATGGAGGTGCTGACTTCGTCGCTGACGCCGTTCCAGATGCTGCTCGGCAAGGTGCTTGGCGTGGGCATGGCCGGTCTCGCGCAGATGGCGATCTGGGGCGGCTCGGTGTTCCTGGTCAGCAGCCAGCGCGTGCACCTGGCTGGCATCTTCGGCATGAGCGCGGATGCGGTACGCAGCTTTCCGATCCCGAGCATGGCGCCGGGCCTGCTGGTGGTGTTCCTGCTCTACTTCGCGCTGGGCTTCCTGCTTTACGGCGCGCTGTACGCGGCGATCGGCGCGATGTGCAACACGATCCAGGAGACCCAGCAGTACGCGGTGTTCGTCACCATGTCGATCCTGCTGGGTTTCTTCTCCGTGTTCAGCCTGATCAAGGATCCGACCGGCAGCCTGGGCGTGACGATGTCGTACATCCCGCTGTTCGCGCCGTTCACGATGCCGGTGCGCTGGTCGTTGAGCTCGGTACCTCCATTGCAGTTGGCGCTGTCGCTGGGCCTGATGGTGCTTGCGCTACTCGCCTGCGTCTGGCTGGCCGCGCGGATCTATCGCACCGGCATCCTGATGTACGGCAAGAAGCCGTCGTGGCGCGAACTGTGGCGCTGGATCAGGGCCTGACTTCCGACACCACCGGGTTGTCGAACAGGTCGCTCTGCGCCTGGTAGCTGTCCTGCTCGACGAAGCCGGCCAGGCCGACGCCGACGAGCCGGTAACGGCTGTCGGCAGGGCGCTCGACGCGTTCGCGCAGCGCGCACGCGATGTCGGCCAGCTCGTTTGCCGAGAGCGGTCGTTGCACCGGGGTGAGGCTGCGCGTCAGCGTGCGGAAGTCCGCGGTCTTCAGTTTCAGCACTACGGTGCGTGCCACGCGACCCTGCTCGCGCTGGTGCCCGGCCCAGGCTTTCTCGGCGAGCCGGCGGATGTGCGGTTCGAGTTCGTCGAGCAGCAGGTCGTGCTCGAAGGTGTCTTCGGCGGAGACCTGCAGGGTGAGGCGCTCCGGTTGCACCGGATGCTCGTCGATACCGCGCGCCAGCTCGTGCAGGCGGCGGCCCCAGCGTCCGAAGCGCTGCTCCAGTTCGGCCAGCGCAAATGCGCGCAGTTCGCCCACGGTGGTAATGCCGAGCACGGCCAGCTTCGCCTCCATTACCTTGCCGACGCCGGGCAGCCGGCCGATCGGCAATGGAGTGAGGAAGGCCTCGACCTGCTGCGGGCGGATCACGAACAGGCCATCCGGCTTGCGGAAATCCGAGGCGATCTTGGCCAGGAACTTGTTCGGCGCCACCCCGGCCGATGCGGTCAGCATGGTCTCCTCGCGGATCGCGGCGCGGATCGCCTCGGCGGTAGCCGTGGCCGAGGGCAGGCCGCTCTTCGTCACGGTGACGTCGAGATAGGCCTCGTCCAGCGACAGCGGCTCGATCAAGTCGGTATGTCGCGCGAAGATCTCGCGCACCTGCCGCGACACCGCCTTGTAACGCACGAAATCCGGCGGTACGAAAACCAGCTGCGGACACAGCCGTTCGGCGCGGATCGCCGGCATCGCCGAGCGCACGCCGAACACGCGGGCCTCGTAGCTCGCCGCGCACACCACCGAACGCGCACCGCGCCATGCCACCGCCACCGGCTTGCCGCGCAGCGACGGGTCGTCGCGCTGCTCCACCGACGCATAGAACGCGTCCATGTCGATATGCAGGATCTTGCGTGCGGCTGGGACGGACATGCGGTGATTCTAGGGCGTCGCTGTCTGCCTGTCGGTGCTGTGCGGAAGTTGTCGATTACCGGGAAGCCGGTTCGCCACCAGTTGCGCCAGCCGGTCGGCCGCTGCCGGATGCTCGGCGAGATGCAGGAACGGCTCGATCAGCTCCAGCTCCATGATCAGGAAGCGGCCGGCGCAGACCACGCCGTCGACGCGTGCATAGGCTTGATCGCGATGCCCGATATCGGCGACTGCAGCGAGTGCACGTTCGGCAGCGCCCAGCGTCGCGGCATTCGGCACGATCGGATCGGTGCTGCCGCCGTACTCGCCCTGCACGCGATAATCACCGGCAGCTGGCCGCTTGATCACGGCGTGACTGAACTCGCCGCCGAAATACAGCAGCGACCACTCGCCGTCGCTGACGATCTCCGGCACGAACGGCTGCACCAGATAATCGTATTCACGCGGCAGCTGCGTCACCGCCTGGGCGAAGGTCTCGGCGCCGACGGTGCCGCGCAGCGTATGCCAGGCGCCACCGCTTATCGTCGGCTTGATCACCACCTGCTGCGCCGGCATCGTCGACAGCACGTCGCCCAGCTCATGCGCACTGGCGAGCTGCGTCGGGATGATGCCGATGCCGCGTTCGGCGAGTTCGAGCAGGTAGCGCTTGTCGCTGTTCCAGCGCAGCAGGGCGCTGTCGTTGATGGTGGGGATGCCCAGTCGGTCGAGCCGGTCGAGCCAGGCCAGGAACGCCGCATGGTGCTTGAAGTAATCCCAGATCGTGCGGATCAGCACCGCATCGAACGTCGGCCAGTCGACGTCCGGGTCATTCCACACGCAGACGATCGGCTCGAGGCCGAGGCGCTCCAGCGATGTGGCCAGACCGACATCATCAGGCTGGATGGACGGGTAGTCCGCGGAGGTGGCGAAAGCGAGCCGGCGAGCGGCAGCGTGAACAGACATGGCGACATCTCCAGTAAGTGGAAAGGGCGCCCTTGCGATGGAGTCGCATGCCGAGCGTGGCGGACGGAGGTCCGCTGCAGCACCCCTCGGCGACGACGACGCAACGAAGTCGCCGCTGCGTCATGAATCGGCAGTGTGTGTCGCACTGCGATGCCAGTGTTCCGAGACAAAAGCCGCTTGTCAATTTGCGGTTGGCGCCGCTGCATACCGCCTGAAAAGGTTCGTATGCGACGCGGGACTGGCCGAAGCGGTGCCCACAATGGCATGGTAGCGGCCATGCTGACCGAACCCGCCAATGCCTATGCCCGTCGCCTGAACACCTGGGACGCCGCGATGATCGTCATCGGCGGCGTGATCGGGGCGGGCATCTTCATCACGCCGGCCACGGTGGCGCAGAACACCTCGTCCGGCCTGCAGGTGCTGATCCTGTGGGCGATCGGTGGCCTGCTGACCCTCGCCGGCGTGCTGTGTTACGCCGAGCTCGGCGCGCGACGGCCGCAGGCGGGTGGCATCTATGTGTACCTGCGCGAGGCGTTCGGCTTGCTGCCGGCGTTCCTGTTCGGCTGGACCATGGCGCTGATCAACTATCCCGGCAGCGTGGCGGCGGTGGTGACCAAGTTCGCCGTCTATTTCTGTCGGGCGCTGGGCTTGAGCCGGCTCTGCGAAATGCCGGTGGCGGTCGGCGCGATCGTGTTCATCGTCAGCATCAACCTGTTCGGCATCCGCGCCGGCGCGTGGATGCAGAACATCTTCACCGTGCTCAAGGTGATGGCGATCGCCTTGCTGGTGGTGGCTGGCATGGTGCTGGCACATGGCCACTTGGGACTGGTGCTGGTGCCGGACAACACGCAACCGGTGTCGTCGTGGGCGTTTGCCGGCGCCCTGCTGCCGGTGCTGTTCGCCTATGGCGGTTTTCATTACCTCAACGACCTGGCCGGCGAAGTGCGCAACCCGCAGCGCACCCTGCCGCGCGCGCTGGGCATGGGCATGGCCGGCGTGGTGCTTTGCTATGTGCTGGTCAACTTCGCCTATCTGGCCGGGCTCGGTCACGCCGGTCTCGCCACCAGCCTGGCGCCAGCAGCCGACCTCATGCAGAAGCTTTTCGGTGTGCACGGCGCCACCGTGATCGAGGTCGGTATTGCCTGCTCCACCTTCGGCTATTGCAGCATCGCGATCGCCGGCGGTGCGCGCGTGCTGCAGACGATGGGTGCGGACGGCGTGTTCTTCCGTGCGACCGGACGCGTCGATCCGCGCACGCGTGCGCCACAGATCGCGCTGGCCGTGCTCGGCTTGTGGGCGATCGTGCTGACCGTGTCGGGCAGCTTCAACCAGCTGCTCAACTACACCACGGTAGGCGAGTGGCTGGGCCACGTGTTCGGCATCGGCACGCTGTTCTGGTATCGCAAGCACTTCATCGACCAGCCGGCGCCGTACCGGGTGCCGTTCTATCCGCTGCTGCCGCTGATCTTTGTGACCACCGTGTTCGGCGTGATCGTGGCCAGCGCCATCCACGAGCCGGGCGATGCCGGCATGAGCCTGCTGATCATCGCGCTGGGTGTGCCGGTGTATTACGGCTGGCAGTGGTGGTCGCGCCCGCGCGAGGCGTAACGGGCAGGTGGCTTTCCAACGGAGCCGCTCCGCAAGCGCAGCAAGCCTTGCCGCTCCCTTCCAATTCCGTCATTCCGCGCATGCCGGTGTCGCACTTCGCCTCCCGCCAATCCAGCGCAGGCGCCAGCTTTGTGTGTTGTACTTTGCCGTGCCCTCGCATAATGCCCGGGCACCCCGCCCCAAGGCCGGTTGCGCATGAATCGTCGAGTATCGATCTGGCTATGCCTGTGCTGTCTGGGCGCCTGTCATGCGGCGAGCATCCCCGCTGTCGCGGATCTCGCCAGCCACGATGCCATGGCACAAGTAGGCTTCGATCAGGTCCGACGCGTGGGCGACGCCGAACATGCCGCTGACGGCGTGGCGCAACAGCGCTATGCCTTCCAGGCCGCGGCGCATCCGCAGATCGTGCTGACCCCTGTTCATGGCGTGTGGGACTGGTCGAAGCAGGGCGAACTTCATCTGCGCGTGCAGAACGCGATGGCATGGTCGGTGACGCTTGCCGTCGATATCGACGATGCTTCCGGCCGGCATCTGCACGCGACCGTGGGCGTGCCGGCCGGCCCGGCGCAGACGCTGGTGATGCCACTGCACGCCGAGTCGCCGCGTGGCGAGGGGATGCAGGTGGGGCCGCCGATGCCGTTCGACGATCATGGCCGGCCGACCTTGCTGGCAACCGCGGTGCAGGGTGCCCTGGACTTGCACAAGATCAGCGCGATCCGCCTCGGCGTACCTGCGCCGCAGGCCACGCAAATGCTGCTGTTCGGTCGTGTCGACACCGCGCCAGGCGGGACCACGCTGCACGATGCGTATGCCGGCATCGTCGATCGCTACGGACAATTCACGCGGGGTCAGTGGCCGGAGAAGATCGATGCCGATGCTGCCTTGCGCGCAGCCGGGAAGGCGATCCTGGCCGCAGCGCCGACCGCAGGACTCGATGCCTACGGTGGGCGTCTGGACAGCCAAGGGTCGAACAAGACCGGCTGGTTCCACGCGCGGAAAACCGACGGTCGCTGGCAACTGGTGACGCCCGATGGTCACGCGTTCTTCTCGCTCGGCGCCAACGCGGTGGTCGCCGATGGCGGTCGCAGCTATGTCGAAGGCCGCGAGTTCATGTTCCGTGACCTTCCGCCGGCCCATGGTGAATGGGCGGCGTTCTACGGCAGAGGCGACAACCGCGACAAGGATCAGGGCGCCAGCCAGGGCATCGGCTACGACCATGGTCGCTGGTTCGATTTCTACGCGGCGAACCTGTATCGCATCGATGGCAGGAACTGGCTGGATGCATGGCGCTCACGCACGCTGGATCGCCTGCAGGCGTGGGGCTTCAACACCATCGGCAACTGGAGCGACGATGCGTTGGGTCGCACGCATCGGTTGCCGTATACGCGTTCGATCAATATCGACGGCGACTACGCGAATGTCTCCAGCGGCTACGACTACTGGGGCCGCATGCCCGACCCGTTCGATCCGCGTTTCGTGCAGGCCACCGAGGTGGCAGTGACCAAGGCGAGCGCCGACGTGCGCGATGATCCGTACCTGCTCGGCTATTTCGCCGACAACGAGCTGGCCTGGGCCGGCAGCGGCCCGCAAGGGCGCTGGGGGCTGGCCATCGGCACGCTGGCCGGCGACGCGAAAAGCCCGGCCAAACAGGCCTTCATCGCGATGCTGCGCAAGCAGTACGTGGCGCCGGAAACGCTGTCCGCCGCGTGGGGCATCGCGCTGGGCTCATGGGATGCACTGGATGTCGCCGGTTTCGCCGCGCCGACGCCGAACGAGGCGCATCCGGCGATTGCCGCCGATTACAGCGCATGGCTGCGGCGCTACGCCGACACCTATTTCCGCACCGTGGGCGAAGCGATCCGCCGGCACGATCCGCACCACCTGTTCCTCGGCGGCCGCTTCGCGGTGAACACGCCCGAAGCGGTCGCCGCCTGCGCGCAGTATTGCGACGTGGTCAGCTTCAACGTCTACGCCGACCTGCCGCAGCACGGTTTCGACGCAGCGGCGATGCGGCAGCTGGACAAGCCGGTGCTGATCAGCGAGTTCCACTTCGGCTCGGACGACCGCGGCCCGTTCGGCAAGGGCGTGGTGTCGGTATGGAACGAACAGCAGCGTGGCGAGGCGTACGCGAAGTTCATCGCTGCCGCCGCGGCCGACCCGGATATCGTCGGCGCGCACTGGTTCCAGTACACCGACCAGCCGGTGACTGGCCGCCTGCTCGATGGCGAGAACAGCCATATCGGGCTGGTGGGGATCACCGATATTCCGTTTGGCGGGTTTGTTGAGGCCGTGCGCACAGCGAACAAGGCTGTGGATCATTGATCGTGTTTGCCACGCTCACGCTTGCGATGCTCACCCTCGGCGATGACCTTGTAACGGTTGAATGACTGCAGCCAGAGTGCGTTCTGGCTGGCGTCGCTCTCATGCGTGGCCTCGTTCTCGCTCTTCGTATCGGGCACGCGATTGAACGGGATGCGCATCGGCGCGGCGTCGTGTTCGAGTGCCAGCTGCATGCTGCCGAAGTAGAGCTTGTTGTAGCCGAACTTCGCGTTGATGCGATCGACCAGAGCGTCGACACGGCGCGTATCCTGCGTTGGCGCGAACAACGAACCGCTGCTTTGAGTGCGCGGGACCAATCGCATCAAAGTCACGCTGACCGATAGCGGCGTGGCGTTCACCGGTCCCGGCAACAAGCGACGGCGATGGCCGCTGTCCAGCATGCCGTTCAACAGGCGCAGCAGTTCGCGGCTGTCGTCGGTGGGATCGAAGGCGAGGTCGCATTCCCAGCGCTGGTCGTGGCCGATGAAGCGGATGCGCACGGCCAGCGCACCGCTGAGCATTTCCTCGCGGCGCATGCGCATCGCGGCCTTCACCAGCAGTTTCTTCAGCACCGCGCGGGCACCGACGGCGCTGCGCAGTTCCGGTCCCAACACGTGCGAATGGCCGATCGAGCCGCGTTCGGTGGGCGCGGCCGGCAGCCACGCGCCGCGCAGCAGGCCCCACATGCGCTCGCCCTCGATGCCGCCCCAGGCGTGCCGCAACCGATGCTTGTCGGCGGCGACGAGTTGCGCCACGGTGGTGATGCCGGCTTCGTGAAGGCGCGCCTCCATCGAGCGGCCGATGCCGCACAGGTCGCGCAGTTCCAGGCCGTGCAGGGCGTGCGGCAGGTCGGCTTGCTCGATCACGGTGAGGCCGTCGGGTTTGCGCATGTCCGAGGCGGTCTTGGCGAGGAAGTCGTTCGGCGCGATGCCGATGGAACAGCGGATCGCGCCGCCGGGGGCGGCCAAGGCCACTTCGTCTTTCACCTGCTGCGCGATGGCTTCGGCCACGTCGCGCTGGCGCTGGCGACCGACCAGCTCGCAGGCGACTTCGTCGATCGAGCCGACGCGGGCGATCGGGATCGCGTGGTCGATCGCCTCGATCAGGCGGTGGTGCCAGTACACATAACGCTCTGGCCGAGCCACACGGATTTCGATACCGGGACAGAGCCGCCTTGCCTCGCGCACCATCGTGCCGGTGCCGACGCCGAACGCCTTGGCCTCGTAGCTGGCGGCGATCAGGCTGGTGGTTTCGGCGGCCACCGGCGCCACGCCGACCGGGTGCCCGCGCAGGGTCGGATCCTCGTGCTGTTCGACCGAGGCGAAGTAGCTGTTGAAGTCGACGAACAGGCTGCGCAGGCTCATGGGGCATCTCGTAAGCGAGCGGGTGGTATAGCTTGCTCCGGTCTCGCCGGAGGAGACAGTGCTATCGCTCATGCGACGGTGGAATCAGCTAGGCTGGCGCCACCGTCGGGAGGGGGCATGGGGGTGCCGCGCGACGGTTTCCACTACTTCAAGGGGAGGCTTTATGGGTACTTCTTCGTTGGCTGCGCTTGCCGGCATGGGGATGTTCGCCATGCTGGTCATGATCGTAGGTGGCATCCTGCTCGGCGCACTGATCCTGTGTCTGTCATTTCGTATTGCAGTCGGCTACATGCCGTCGTATTTGCGCTCTATCGGCGCGATTCTGCTGACATTTGTTGCCGTGATCGTGGTGTTGATCGTGTTGAGGATGGTCCTCCCGCAAGGGATGGGTGCTCCTCTGTCGGTGGTTGCGGACCTGCTCGTGGGTGCTGCCGTGGTCAATTATCTATTGCTGTCCAAGGACGGCAGCCAGATCGGCTACGGAAAGGCGTGTCTGGTGCAGCTGATCTATATGGTGATCTTCTTTGTGTTTTCCCTGGTCATTGGTGTGATCATGGGGATGGTGTTCGGCGCGGCGCTGTTCGGCATGCACTGAGTTCGGAAGCCGACTTTCAGCGTTTCTCAAAGACAGAAAGGGGCGGATGAAATCCGCCCCTTTCTTGTAGCGAAGCCCCCGGATCACGCCAGGCTGGTGGCGATGCCGAAACTGATCGCCATGATCGTCGCCACCGCCATGCAGGCGCTGCCGGGGCGGATGCGGTGCGCATCGACACGCGGGGTCAGCCGCCACAGCAGGAACGTGCCGATCAGCATGTCCAGCACCAGGGTGCAGCGCAGCAGGCCGGAGTCGAGCAGGGCTGCGTAGGGCGGGTGCAGGTGGCCTTCGTACGCGGCCACGCCGGTGATCAGCAGCAGGCCGATCATGGTCCACAGCAGGCAGGCCAGGTAGATGCGGTTGAACACCACCGCGCAGCGTTCGGTCCAGCGCAGCACCGACCAGCCGATCAGGGCGAAGAGCAGCGCGCCGATGCTGCTGTAGAGCACCCACCAGAGCAGGGTGCTGATCAGGGTAAGCAGGGTTGTCATGTGGTCTGCTTGAATCCCAGTCGGCGCAGCAGCTTGGCCATCAGCCAGGCGGGGCCGATCAGCAGGTACGACAGGTCGGTGAGGAAACTGGGGCGGCGCCCCTCGAACTTGTGGCCTATGAACTGGCCGACCCAGGCGACCACAAAGACGCCGATGGCCAGATAGCACAACGACGCGCCGCCGAGCCGGTAGTACAGGAAATTGGTGAGCAGGCCCAGCACGGCGAATGCGAGCAGCAGCGCAAAAGCCAGCCGGTGCGAGCGCCGCCAGTACCAGTAGAACGCCAGCACCATCGCCAGCACTGACCATGCGCCGGGACGGAGGAACGCCGCCGGCACCGGAATCGTCCACAACAGCGCGATCACCGACCACACGATCGGCGGCACGCACAGCCAGTGGAACACCTGGTTGGTCGGGTTCTGGTGGTCGCTGCTGTAACTGTCGAGCCAGTCCTGCATGGTGCGCATGGGGCAACTCCGCGTTGAGTTGGATCGTCTAGTCGAGCTTGAGTCCGGCCAGTCGCTGCAATGCCTCGGCGTATTTGGCGGCGGTGGCGGCAATCACGTTATCCGGAATCACCGGGCCCGGCGCGGTCTTGTTCCAGTCCTGCGTCTCCAGGTAATCACGCACGAACTGCTTGTCGTAGCTGGGCGGGCTGATGCCGACGCGGTATTCGTCGGCGGGCCAGAAGCGCGAGGAATCCGGCGTCAGCATCTCGTCCATCACGTACAGCTTGCCGCTGGCGTCGGTGCCGAACTCGAACTTGGTGTCGGCGATGATGATGCCGCGTTCGGCCGCATAGGCGGCGGCCCACTGGTAGATCGCCAGCGTGGCGTCGCGCACCTTGCCGGCCAGTTCGGCGCCCACCGCGTTGACCACTACGTCGTAGCTGACGTTCTCGTCGTGGTCGCCGACGGCAGCCTTGGTCGACGGGGTGAAGATCGGTGCGGGCAGCTGCTGCGCCTGCCGCAGGTCCGCTGGCAGCTGGATGCCGCACAGCGCGCCGGTGGCCTGGTAATCCTTCCAGCCCGAGCCGATCAGGTAGCCGCGGGCGATCGCCTCCACCGGCACCGGCTTCAGCCGCCGCGCCACCACCGCGCGTTTCTCGTACAGGGCCAGGTCGGTGCCGGGCGGCAGCACTTCAGCCAGCGGTACGTCGAGCAGATGGTTGGGCACCAGGTGCGCGGTCTTGCCGAACCAGAAGTTGGAGATCTGCGTGAGCATCTCGCCCTTGCCCGGGATCGGGTTGGGCAGCACCACGTCGAACGCCGACAGCCGGTCCGTGGCGACCATCAGCAGCCGATCGTCGGACAACGCGTAGACATCGCGCACCTTGCCACGATGGAGCAGCTCCAGGCCGGGCAGGTTCGATTGCGGCAAGGTGGTCGGCACGGCGAAGGTTCCACGGAGGGGAGGAGAGCGCTCATTCTAGCTGCTGCGGCCGATCTGCCGGAAAGCCGCACCCGGCAGGCCGCATTCCCGGGCGCTGCTAGAATTGCCTGTCTTCATCCCCATGTGTTGCCGATGCGAACCCTACTGATAGCGGCGCTGTGTCTGGTCGCCGCCACGCCAGCCCTTGCCCAGAGCCAGACCGCGGCGCCGCCGCGACCCAGCCGGCTGGGCCTGTGCGCCGCCTGCCACGGCGAGACCGGGCACGCCAGCATGCCCGGCGCGCCGAACCTGGCCGGCCAGCAGCTGGACTACCTGCGCAGTGCGCTCAAGCAATATCGCAACGGTGGCCGCGATGTACCGCTGATGCGCGCGGCGATCGGCCCGGTCAGCGATGCCGATCTCGATGCGCTGGCTCGCTGGTACAGCGCGCAATCGCCGCAACCCCAGGCGCACCCATGAGCTTCTCCTACACCCTGTGGTTCGCATTCTTCGGCCTGTATCTCGGCCATTTGCCTGGCGCGATCACCGGCGCCGTGGTCGGCTTCATTTTCGACAACCTTCGTCATAGCCAGCGCAAGAACGCCACGCCGGAAGCGGGCGGCTACGTCGGGCCGCTGTTCACCCTGCTCGGCGCGGTGGCGAAGTCCGATGGCCGCGTGTCGGAGGCGGAGATCGCGGTGGCCGAACGCCTGATGACGCGGATGGGGCTGGATGCCGAGCAGCGCAAGCAGGCCGCGGTCAGCTTCAACGTCGGCAAGCAGCCGGAGTTCGATGTCACCCAGACCATCACGGCATTGCGCAACTGGGTCGGCATGCGTCGCGACCACGCGTTTCCGGTACTCGATGTGGTGATCGAAACCGTGCTGGCCGAGGGCAATCCGGCGCCGGAAAAGATGGCGATCCTGCGCCAGCTCGCGTTCGCGCTGCGGGTCAGCGACATGGAGCTGATGGCGCTGATGGCGATGAAGGGTTACGCGTGGAATGCCGGCGGCGGCCAGCGCGGCTACGGTTACGGCCAGCAGCAGGGCCATGGTTCGACCGGCGGCGGCTACGTGCCGCCACAACGCACGCCGCAGGGGCCGGATCCGTACGCGGTGCTCGGCATCGATCGCAGCGTCGACGATCGTGCGGTGAAGCGTGCCTACCGCAAGCTTATTTCCGAGCACCATCCCGATCGCCTCGGCGACCTGCCCGAAGACATGCGCAAACGCGCCGAGTCGCGCGCCAGCGAGATCAATGCCGCTTACGACCGTATCAAGGAACAGCGCGGCTTCAAGTAACCTAATATGGCAAAACCGGGCATCCTGCCGCGGTTCGCAAACAAACTGCCGCGGCAAAGCCGCGACAGCTTGTCGCGACAAGTGCTCGCGCATTCGTCGCGTCGGCACATCCCTGTGCCGGTTTGGCAAGTTCCTGCTCCGAGAAAAAACATGACCAAGCAATCCCCGATCATCGCCCCGTCCATCCTCGCCGCCGATTTTGCGCGACTGGGCGAAGACACTGCCGCGGCACTGGCCGCCGGCGCCGACTGGGTGCATTTCGACGTGATGGACAACCATTACGTGCCGAACCTCACGATCGGCCCGATGGTGTTGCAGTCGCTGCGCGGGTATGGCATCACTGCGCCGATCGACGTGCACCTGATGGTCAAGCCGGTCGACCGCATCGTGCCGGACTTCGCCAAGGCCGGCGCCAGCCTGATCAGCTTCCATCCGGAAGCGAGCGAGCACATCGACCGCACGCTCGGCTTGATCAAGGAATCGGGCTGCCAGGCCGGGCTGGTGTTCAACCCGGCCACGCCGCTGGATTACCTCGACTACGTGATGGACAAGCTCGACTTGATCTTGATCATGTCGGTCAACCCCGGCTTCGGCGGCCAGAAATTCATCCCCGGCGCCCTGGAGAAGCTGCGCCAGGCGCGCCAGCGCATCGAGGCCAGCGGCCGCGCGATCCGGCTGGAAGTGGACGGCGGCGTCACCGCCGACAACATCGGTGCGATCGCCGCGGCTGGCGCCGACACCTTCGTTGCCGGTTCGGCGATCTTCCACGCCAAGGATTACCGCGCCGAGATCGCCGCGATGCGCAAGGCGATCGCTTGAGCGTTCCTGCCGCCTTGTGCCAGGCGATCGGCTGAGCGTCATGCATAAAAATCCCGGCGCATGGAATGGATGCGCCGGGACAAACGTCGTCGGATGACGTGAGAGGAAACACTGTTGACTGGTGTGCCGTTGATTGGTGTGTGCCGACACGGCCGCATCGGAGGGAGGGGTCGCGGCCGTATCGGCACATTCCACGGCAATGGAACGGGCACCAATCGGTAACTCTGACCGGGACGATCCGGTTTGGTTCCGGGAAAATTTCTGAACGCGCTGAATCGGCGGGTCGCCCCGATTCAGGTTCAAAAAAATCCCCTCGCAAGGAGGGGAAAGTAACCACCATGTCGGACGGAATGCGGGTGCGGTGGGGCGTTACACGGGCTGCCAGTCCGGGTCAGGATCTTCCTGGCCCGCGTCCGGCGCGATTCCCTTCGCGCCGGACGCACCCATGCCTTCCACGGCTGAAAGCTTGAAGATGTTCGTGTGCATGGCGCCGATTCCGATTCAATGCATGCCGAGGATCAGGCCGAGCAGCAGCGCGCCCAGCGCCAGCGTCACCCGCAGCGGTTCGAAGCTGCGCAGCTCGGCATTCGGATCACGTTCGGTGGATTCGATTTTCGACATCGTCCGGCTCCATGCGTGGTGCATGGTTCACATCAAACATCCGGCCGCGGCGCTGGTGCCGGCACAATCGGGCCGGCTTGCCGCTGGCTTGTGGCAAAACGCGGGCACGGCTGGCATACGGCTTGCGCGGCGGCGGTCCGCATAGCACGCTGCGCGCACTACCAAGGGAGCGCGCCATGGGCCGCAGCATTGCCATTGTCGAAGACGAGCCGCTGATCCGCGCCAACTACGTCGAGGCGCTCAACCGCTTCGGCTACGATGCACGTGGCTACGGTTCGCGGCGGGAAGCCTCCACGGCATTCGCCATGCGCCTGCCGGAACTGGTGATCATCGACATCGGCCTCGGCGACGAGCCCGAAGGCGGCTTCGACCTGTGCCGCGAACTGCGTGCGAAGTCGGCCACCCTGCCGATCATCTTCCTTACCGCGCGCGATTCGGATTTCGACGTGATCTCCGGCCTGCGCCTGGGCGCCGACGACTACCTCAGCAAGGACACCAGCCTGCACCAGCTGGCCGCGCGCATCGCCGCGCTGTTCCGCCGCATCGAGTCGCTGAAGGCACCAGCCTCCAGTGAGACCGTGATCGAGCATGGCCCGCTGAAAATGGAATCCGAGCGCATGCGGATCAGCTGGAACGGCGAGGAGGTTCCGCTCACCGTCACCGAGTTCTGGATGGTGCACACGCTGATCCGCTTCCCCGGCCACGTGAAGAATCGCGACCAGCTGATGCGCGAGGCGGAACTTGTCGTCGACGACGCCACCATCACCTCGCACATCAAGCGCATCCGCAAGAAGTTCATCGCGGTGGCGCCGGAGTTCGACGCGATCGAGACGGTGCATGGCGTGGGTTATCGGTGGAAGCCGTGATGCCGCGTACGGTGATGCGACAGGTGCTGTTGGCGCTGGCGCTGCTTGTCTCCGTCGTGGCGCAGGCCGGTATGGGTCCGGACAACGTGCTGGCGCGTGGTGCGCGTGATGGCAACATGCCGGCCTGGGCGATCGCCGTCGTCGCGCCGGCTGGCTGGACGCGCGATTGCTGCACCTATGCCAAGGCCATCGGCGTCGATGCGGTGCTCTACCAGGGCGAATGGAGCGGCAAGCCGCAGCGTGTGATGGTGTTGAACGTGTGGCCGCGCAAGCTGCCTACACTGGCGGCGGAAATGCAGGGTGACCTCAAGCATTACCGCCAGATCGATCCGGCGGCCAAGGCCACGCCCATTGTCGTGCGGCATCCTGCCATGCCATGCGAGGCTACCCTCTACCAGAGCACCGATCATGTCGATGACGTGGTGGTGTTCTGCGATCCGGGCCAGGCCAGCGGTATCCGGCTGAGCTGGTCGATGACCTTCGACGACGCCGACCCGATGCGGCGCACACTGCTCGACGATTTCATGCGGGTGGTGATGGCCTCGCGCTACCTGCGTGATGCGGCATCGCCCGCACATGGCGCCTGACGGCCCATCGTGATGATGGTCGCACGATGACCCTGCGCCGCAAGCTGTTGCTGGTGGCCTTGTGCACGTTGGCATTGCCGGTGGCGGGCTGGCTTTACGTGCGGCAGATGGAAACCCTGCTGCGCGAGGGGCAGGCGCAGGCCTTGCTGGCGTCGGCGCGTGCGGTGGCGCGCAGCCTGGTGGTGACCGATGCGGTCGTGTCGGGACAGGGCAAGGGCTGGTATGTGCAGCAGACGCCGGACCCGATCACGGTGGACGGCTATGGTGACGACTGGGCGCCATTGACGCCGTGGAGCCAGCCGCTGGAGCAGCGCGGCCGCCTGCTGCTCGCCGAGGACGATGCCGGCCTGTACCTGTATGCCGATGTGCCGGATACCCGGCGTACCCGGGCCGATACCGAGGATGCCAATGCACTGGCAGCCGATCACCTGATTCTCTCGCTCGGCAATGCCTCCGGTCAGCGCCGATACCTGCTGGCCAGCGCCGCACCGGGGCCGCTGACGGCGCGCCCGCTCGATCCGGTGGTGGAGGGCTTGCCCGACCTGATCACGGCGCAGTGGCAGGAGGATGGCAGCGGCTACCGGGTCGAGCTGCGCCTGTCGCGCAACCTGTCGCTGCGCACGCTCGGGGTGGGCGTATATGACGCCCATGCCGGCGGCGATCCGATGGCGGCCGACACGCGCCCGTTGCTGCGCTTCTCCGGCACGCTTTCCGAGGAGTTGGCAAGGCTTGCGCCCGACCAGGTACAGGCGCGCGTGTTGTCGCCGCAAGGCTGGCTGCTGGCGCGCAGTGGCCGCCTCAATACGCTGCCCGGCAGTGATGGCCAGCCGGGCTGGTTCGCTTCCCTGATCTATCGTTCGCTGCTGGCGACCCGGCTGGAAGATGCCAACCTGTGGGCGCAGGACGTGCCGCGCCTGGATACCCGCGAGGTCACTACGGCGAGTACCGGCAAGCCGGTCAGCGTCTGGCGCAACGGCGAGGAGCGCGGCAGCGTGGTACTGGCTGCCGCGGTGCCGATCGAGCGTGCTGGCCAGGTCGATGGGGTGCTGCTGCTGGAGCAGGCCAGCCGCATCGTGCCGCTGCTGGCCAACCGCGCACTGCTCGGCCTGCTGCTGACCAGCTTCGGCGTGCTGCTGGTTGCGGGCGGTATCCTGCTGGCGTTCGCCACCCGGCTCAGCCTGCGTCTGGGTCGCCTGCGCAACGCAGCCGAACGCGCGCAGCTCAACGATGGACGTCTGGACGGCCTGTTCGAGCAGGGCCGCTTTCCGATGACCGATGCCACCGACGAGATCGGCGACCTGGCGCGCAGCTTCGAGCGCCTGTTCGAGGTGGTCGGCGGCTACACCGACTACCTGCGCACGCTGGCCTCGAAACTCTCGCACGAGCTCAACACGCCGCTGGCCATCGTCAAATCCTCGTTGGACAACCTCGAGCACGCGACGCTCCCCGCCGAGGCGCAGCCGTACCTGGCGCGTGCCCGCGACGGCGTGGCGCGACTCGGCGCGCTGGTGCGCGCGATGAGCGAGTCGAGCCGGATGGAACGCTCGATCACGGCGGCGGAACCGGAAGACGTCGACCTGCGCGACGTGGTGCGTGGCTGCGCGGATGCGTACCGTCCGCTGATCGGCCAGCGCCAACTCGAGTGCGTGCTGCCCGAGCTGCCGCTGCATCTGCATTGCGCGCCGGAGCTGATCGCGCAGGCGCTGGACAAGCTGCTCGACAACGCGCTGTCGTTCACGCCGGAGCATGGCTGGTTGCGGCTGAGCCTGCGGGTGGCCGATGCCGGCGCCGAGATCGAGCTGGCCAACCAGGGGCCGCTGCTGCCCGAAGCGATGCAGGGTCGGCTGTTCGATTCACTGGTCAGCCTGCGCGACAAGGCCACACCGGGCGATGCGCCGCATCTGGGTCTGGGCCTGTACGTGGTGCGGCTGGTGGCCGAGCGCCACGGCGGCGTGGCGTCGGCCCGCAACCTCGACGATGGCAGCGGCGTGGCCTTCAGCCTGCAGCTGCACGGCATGCCACGGCAGCGATTGAGTGGCTGAGCGCGCGCTTCGCCTACAATGGCCGTTCCTTCCGTTTGGCCATCCGGATTTCCCCACGTGATCTCTCCCAATAAAATCAGCCGAGACGAATTCGACGCGCTGGTTGCCCAGGGGCATACGCGCATCCCGCTGGTGCGCGAGGTGTTTTCCGATCTCGACACGCCGCTGTCGGTATACCTGAAACTGGCCGACGGCCCGTACACCTTCCTGTTCGAATCGGTCGAGGGCGGCGCCACCTGGGGACGCTATTCGATCATCGGCCTGCCGGCGAAGCGGGTGTATCGCCTGCGCGGGCACGAGCTGGAAGTGGAGGACTCCGGCGAGATCACCGAGCGCCGCCACCTGGACGACCCGCTGGGCGAGATCGAGAAGCTGCGCCAGCAGTACCACGTGCCGCGCCTGCCACAGCTGCCCGCGTTCAGCGGTGGCCTGGTCGGCTACTTCGGTTTCGAGACGATCGGCTATATCGAACCGCGGCTGGCGCAGTGGGATCGCGCCGACGAACTTGGCACGCCCGACGTACTGCTGATGCTGGCCGAGGAAGTCGCGGTATTCGACAACCTCAAGGGCCGGCTGTACCTGATCGTGCACGCCGATCCGTCGCAGCCGCAGGCATACGCCGCCGCGCAGCGCCGGCTCGATGCGCTGGTCTACCGGCTGCGCCAGGGCGGCGCCTCGTATCCGCAGCTCACGCAGTCGATCGCGCTGGACGAGGGCGATTTCAAATCCTCGTTCACCAAGCAAGAATTCGAGGCGATGGTCGAGCGCGCGAAGGAATACATCCGCGCCGGCGATATCTTCCAGGTGGTGCCCTCGCAGCGTCTCAGTGTCGGTTTCAACGCGCGGCCGGTCGATGTGTATCGCGCGCTGCGTGCATTGAACCCGTCGCCGTACATGTATTTCGTCGACCTGGGCAACACCCAGATCGTCGGTTCCTCGCCGGAGATCCTCGCGCGCCTGAAGGACGGCAAGGTGGTGGTGCGTCCGCTCGCCGGCACGCGCAAGCGCGGCGCGACGGAAGCGGAAGACCAGGCGCTCGAAGCCGAGCTGCTGGCCGATCCGAAGGAGCGCGCCGAGCATGTGATGCTGATCGACCTCGGCCGCAACGACATCGGCCGCATCAGCGAGACCGGCAGCGTCGAGGTGAGCGAGTCGTTCGTGATCGAGCGCTACTCGCACGTGATGCACATCGTCTCGCAGGTGCAGGGCGCCGCGAAGCCGAACCTCAGCTACATGGACGTGCTCAAGGCCACGTTCCCCGCCGGCACGCTCAGCGGCGCGCCGAAGATCCGCGCCCTGGAAATCATCCAGGAGCTGGAGCCGTACAAGCGCAACATCTACGCCGGCGCGATCGGCTGGATCGGCTGGTGGGGCGACGCCGATACCGCCATCGCGATCCGCACCGCCGTCATCCAGGACGGCCGCCTGCACGTGCAGGCGGGCGCCGGCATCGTCTACGACTCCGATCCCGCGGCCGAGTGGGAAGAGACGATGAGCAAGGGGCGCGCGTTGTTCCGCGCGGTGGCGCAGGCGGCGAAGGGATTGTGAGCGGCGTCAGCGCCTGAATCGGGCCGACCCGCGAAGCGGGCTCGGTTTGATGGAATGGTCAGACAATCAGCTTCAATTCATAGAAGCGGGTGCCGGGCAAATGCGTGCTGTTGTACGCGGGGATCTCGGAAAAGCCAAGCGAACGATACAGGCCTTGCGCCGACGCCATGGTGGGGAGCGTATCCAGCCGGAGCGTGCTGTAGCCAGCGCGGCGAGCGGCCTGGATGGTTTCACCAATGAGACGCTTGGCTAGCCCCCAGCTGCGAAACGCTGGCCTTACATACAGGCGCTTCATCTCGCCGGTCTGCTCGTCAAGGCGCCGAAGGGCGACGCAGCCAGCCGCCTCGTCCTTGATCCAGGCGATGAACAGGGCGCCATGCGGCGGCACGTAAGGCGACGGCAACGCGGCAAGCTCCGCCGCGAAACCCTGGTATTCAAGATCCACGCCGATCGCTGCGGCGTACTCAAGGAAAAGTTCGCGTGCGGCGGCGACTAGCTCCTGGCTTTCTACTGGTACGAGTGTGATGGTATTCGACATGCGTGTTTTGTTTGGTGCTGGAGTCTAGCAGCGGCGTAACTGTCCGTCTTGAACGAAATGCCGGGCATCATGGTATTTCGGCTGGGCATACTGCTGGACTTGCAACATATGTTTTCAGGTTAACGTGCGTGGCTTCGTCCCGGTACGCTTGGATGTTGTCGACAGCACCCACATCGGCAACGGTGAGCAAGTTCGTCTCTTTGCAAAACTCCAACGCTACGTAAAAGCCGCCCGAGCCGCTGGTGCCTGCAAAAGTTACAAAGACAAGGTGCCGGTTGCGAGCAGCTATGGCGGATGAAACCAGCGCATGGTTCTCGCTGGCGTAGCCATTTTCATCTGGATGTTGCCGATTGAATGCGTTCAGGTACGCGCGCGCGAGGTCCATTGCCAGACGTTGATCGTAGCGAAATGCAGCGGCAGCGGAAGCGTCGAAGCTGATGAAAATCGCAAGGGCTGCAAGAAGGCTCTTCATGATGCCTAACTCGAAGTGAGCCCCAGTCGGGGGATGGCGCCGGATGTTCAGGCCCCGTGGGTATGTCGTCAAGTTGCAATGGCATTGCGGCATCAACGCTTTGTTCGATAGCCGCACGATCCGTTATGGATGAGCTTGATGCTGTTCCTTAGCCATCGAACCATGCGCCGATGGGGCTGATCCGCCGCCGTCCATGACGTCGTGGTGCTGCAGTTATCATGCTGGCTGCGCATCCGAGCGCCATCCAAGGAACGCCATGAGCCCACCAACTAAGCGCAACGGTGCGATTGTGCTTCTGGCATGGTTGTGCGCGTTGCCCGTCGTAGCTCGCGAGTTCGCACCAAGCTGGCCCGATACGCTGCTAGGCCGTACGCAGGCTCTGGCTGAGTTGCAGACGTTGAATGCCGATCTGCTGAGTCATCCGAGCGCCACGCTGACGCTGGAGCGCTGGTGCAGCTCGCATCACCTGGCCGCCGAGGCGAAGATCGTGGCGCATCGCGTGCACGGTGCGGACAAGCCATTGCCGGAAGGTGCCCGCGCGCAGCTCGGCATCGGGCCGGATGAGCCGGTGCGCTATCGGCGTGTGCAGCTGGCTTGTGGGGATATGGTGCTGTCGGATGCGGACAACTGGTATGTGCCGGCGCGACTCACGGCGGCGATGAATCGGCAGCTCGACAGTTCCGATATGCCGTTCGGCAAGGTCGTGCAGCCGCTGCATTTCCGTCGCCAGACGCTTTCCGCCGACGTGCTGTGGTCGCCGCTGCCAAGCGGTTGGGACAGCGGCGCAGCGCTGCCGCCGCCCAGCGACAAGCCGCTGATCATCCCAGCCCATGTGCTGCAGCACCGTGCGCTGCTGGTCACCCAGGACAACCAGCCCTTCAGTCTGGTGATCGAGAGCTATACCGCGAACGTGCTGCGGCCTGTGCACGCCGGGCCTTAGTCATTACGCCTCCATGCTTCGGCCACGCGCGGTCCGATGCGGGTTGGCGCATGGCGGTGGTCTATCCCATGCGATCCTGCGAGTATCATTCCCCATCCGCAGCGCAAGCCGATGAGCCATCCATGCTCCTGATGATCGACAACTAGCATCGGTATCCAAGCATATCCATGACGGTCCGCGCAATTGCATAAACATCCTTAAAAACAAGGATTTTTATGCCGTAGGTGTCCGTGCTGGTCCGTTGTAAGCCAGAGAAATTGCGGGTACCGTTGTGGGTATCAAAGCCCGATACCCGCACCATGTCGCTGACTGACGCCAAGATCCGCAACACCAAACCTGGTCCGAAACCTATCAAGCTGGCGGATGGTGGTGGCCTCTATCTAGAAGTGCGCTCGACCGGGACGAAGCTCTGGCGTTTCCGCTATCGCATCGTGGGCAAGGAGAACGTCTTTGCTATTGGTGAGTACCCGAGCATCGCCCTTGCCGAGGCGCGCACCGAGCACGGCAAGGCGCGGGCGCTCGTCAAGCAAGGCATTCACCCTTCACACAACCGACAGGCCGAACGGCTATCGAACCATGCGGCGAATGCGAACACGTTCGAAGGTGTTGCTAAGGAGTGGATTTCCAAGAAGTCTCCCGGGTGGACGCCGTACTACCTGCGTCAGGTGGAGCGGTTCCTGGGGTCAGATGTATTTCCCCATGTGGGTAGGTTGCCGATTCGCAGCGTATCGGCGGCACATCTGCTTGAAATCATCCGTCGCATCGAAGGGCGCGGAGCCGAGACGGTTGCCTTGTTGGTTCGCCAGTGGTCTTCGGCCATCTTTAGGTACGCCGTTGCCACACTGCGCGCCGATGGCGATCCCGCCGCTGCATTGAAAGGGGCCATTCATCGCCCGAAGGTCGAACATCACAAGCCGCTTTCATGCAATCAGATCGTCGACTTCACCAAAGCGTTGGGAAAGTACGGTGGGTATCGCACAACCGTAATCGCACTACGACTGATGCTGCTTACCTTTGTTCGAACTGTCGAACTTCGCAAGGCTGAGTGGTCGGAGTTCAACCTGGACAACGCCGAGTGGCGGATACCCGCAGAGCGTATGAAGATGCGGGAACCGCACATCGTTCCATTGTCAAAGCAGGCGGTCTGTCTGTTGCGTGAGTTGAAGACCTATACGGGAGGGCGCGATGTGTTGTTCCCGAACTATCGCAGGCCAAAGGAGTGCATGACTGCCACGACCTTGAATCGCGCACTGGAGCGCATGGGATTCAATGGCAAGGACAGCATCGGTTTCTCGGCTCACGGCTTCCGCGCTACGGCGTCGACCATCCTCAATGAGATGGGCTATCGCTCAGATGTGATCGAGCGTCAGCTGGCGCACGCCGAACGCGACAAGGTGCGTGCGAGCTACAACCATGCTGAGTACATGGCGGAGCGGATAGCAATGATGCAGGAGTGGGCGGACTTCCTGGTTGACCCGATGCGCAGTGTTAGAAAAGGTGCTGCGTCTCGAAAGGCCAAATCTGATTTAACTGCAAAACGTCAGCTATCTACCCACCGTCGCCAACCAGGTGTCCATTCCCGGCATCAAACCTGACCGCAAGCGCGAGGGGAGCCGCTGCGCCAGCGCGCGGCCATCGCTGGGATCGCGCAGGACCAGTTCGTCGGAAGCGTAGCGGTCGGGAAGGGCTTTCCTGTGGTGAGGGGAGCAGTGAATCCCGAAGCCATCTCACCCCCGTGAGATAGCTGCGAGGGATCCTGGGGTTGAAACCGCGTTTGAAGCCGTATGCAGTCACCGCGCTAAGCCCTTGATCTGTCTCAGGTGGTTTGGCGCAGCTTTTTTTCATCTTCCATTTTCACCTAAATAGGTGAAACTATGCGAGTCATGACCATCCAGATCACCCAGCGTCAATTGAACGTCCTCGCTTTCATCCGCGCCCGGATTGAGCGGGATGGACAGGCGCCCACGCTTGAAGAAATCGGCGACGCACTGAGCATCGGCAACGTCAGTGCGGTGCTCAAACACGTCCGTTCGCTCGAAGCGAAAGGTCGGCTGACGATCGAACCCAGCCATGCCCGCGGTATCCGACTGGTGCGCGAATCCGATCCCTTGGATGCCGACACGCTGGAACTGCCGCTGATTGGTCGCATTGCGGCCGGCGAGCCCCTGTTTTCGGAGTCACGGGTCGATCGCAGCCTGCGTGTGTCCCGTTCGCTGTTTCGGTTGCGACCGGACTACCTGGTGAAGGTGGTGGGCGATTCGATGCGCGACGAAGGCATCCTTGACGGTGATCTGGTTGCAGTGCACGCCACGCCGGTGGCCCGTCATGGCCAAGTGGTCGCCGCGCGTGTGGATGGCGACCGTTTCACGATCAAGCGGCTGCACTGGAAGGGCGATGTGATCCGGTTGATGCCGAACAGTCCGGGCTTCAAACCCATTGACGTGGATCCCACCGAAGACTTCGCCATCGAAGGATTGTTTGCGGGCTTGCTGCGGGGTAGCTGATGAACGCCGTGGTCCCACTCTCTACGTTGCTCGATGCTCGTCAGGTCTGGCGTGGTCGTGCTCACGAGGTATCAGTCGGCGATCAGCCCACCGGTTGGTGTGCACTTGATGCAGTGTTGCCTGCAGGCGGGTGGCCCGAGGCTTCGTTGTCGGAAATCTTGTTGCCTGTCGGTGGGGTAGGTGAGCTTCGTCTCGTGCTGCCCACGCTTGCAAGGTTGACCCAAGGTCAGCGCAACGTCGTGATCGTGTCACCTCCGTATGCGCCGTGTGTCGCCGGCTGGCGCCAGCAAGGCGTTGACATGCGTCGTGTGGAATTCGTCGATGCTGGTGAGAAGGATGTGCTCTGGGCCACCGAGCAGTGCCTGGGATCGGGAAGCTGCGCCGCGGTGCTGGCATGGCCGCATCACGCTGACGATCGTGCTTTGCGGCGCCTGCAGGTGGCTGCGGTCACCGGGCAGGCGCTTGCTTTCGTGTTCCGTGACCGCTCCCACCTTTCCAACGCATCACCTGCCGCGCTGCGTCTGGAACTGGAAGCACCGCCCCGTCCGCAGATCTGGGTGCGTAAATGCCGAGGCGGGGCCGTACCCGCCCAGGCCATCCCGTTGCCGCGTTCTGTCCATTGATGGCAACCAGACATGCTTTGGGCTTGTATCAAACTGCCGCATCTGGCGATGGATGGGATTCTCCGACGCCGTCCCACAGAGGGACCGTTGGTGCTCATCGACGGGCCGATCAACGCACGCACGATTGTTTCGGCCAATGAGACCGCTCGCGCGGCAGGCTTGCATGTCGGGCAGCGGCTGAGCGCTGCGCAGGCACTCCTATCGCAGTTCGAAGCGATTCCGTATGACCGCGAGTCGGTGGAGCGTTGGCTCCACTTCCTGGCCGCCGTGGCTTACCGCTACAGCTCCGAGGTCAGCCTGCTGCCGCATGCGATCGTGCTGGAGGTCAGCAAAAGTATGGGCCTGTTCGGGCCATGGCCACGCCTTGAATCCATGCTGCGCGCGGACTTCACCGATCTGGGGTTCCGTCATCGCATGGCGGCAGCGCCGACCGCTCATGCCGCCCACGTGCTGACCACGGTTTCCGACGGGCAAGCGGTGTTATCCGTGGACAACCTGCGCAACGCCTTGCAGCGGGTACCGATCGCGAAGAGTCGCTTGCCCGCAAGCGCGATCGCAGCGCTGCCGAGCATGGGCATTCGTACGTTGGGCCAAGTGCTGGCGTTACCGCGCGATGGGCTGCGTCGCCGGTTCGGTGCGGAACTGCTGGCGTCACTGGATCGCCTAACTGGCGACCTGCCGTCGGGCCTGGAACTGTATCGGCCGCCGGACACATTCGACCTGCGTATTGAGTTGCTCCATGAGGTGGAGAACCAGTCCGCCCTGATCTTTCCGGTGCGGCGCATGGTCGATGATCTGGCCGCGTATCTCGCCGGTCGCGACGGCGGAGTGCAGCGCTTCTTGCTGCGCTTGGAACACCGCGAAGGTCGCTTCACGGATGTGCCCGTGGGCTTGCTTGCCTCGGAACGTGATGGTGCTCTGTTGTTCGAGTTCGCGCGTGGTCGGCTGGAACACGTGACGCTACCTGAGCCGGTGCTGGCGCTCCGCCTGATCGCCCGCGATCTGCCGGCGTTCGTGCCCGCGGGACGTGATCTGTTCGATGAGCGACCGGCTAATACGTTGCCGATCGAGCAGGTACGCGAACGGTTGCGCGCGCGGCTGGGCGATGGCGCGGTCTATCGGCTGGGCAGCACGCAGGATCCGCGGCCTGAGCGTGCGCAACGCGAAGCCACGCACGATGAAGTGCCGATCGAGCCGCACCCACGCCCTACGTGGTTGCTTCCCCGTCCCATCCCCTTGCGCGGAGGGAACCCGATCATCCTGGCCGGTCCGGAACGCCTCGAAACGGGGTGGTGGGATGGCGGTGAGGTCTGCCGCGATTATTACGTCATCGAGACATCGCTGGGGCAGGAGGCCTGGGCGTTCTGCGCACCCGACGAGCAGGCCGGCTGGATGATCCACGGGTGGTTCGCATGACGGCCTACGCGGAGCTCCACTGCCTGTCGAACTTCTCCTTTGGCCGCGGCGCATCCAGCGCACGGGAACTGTTCGAGCGCGCGAAGACCTGTGGCTATGCCGCCTTGGCGATCACGGACGAGTGCTCGTTCGCCGGCATCGTCCGTGCGCTGGAAGCTTCACGCGAGACGGGCGTGCCGTTGATCGTCGGTTCGGAAATCAAGCTCGACGACGGGCCGAAGATCGTCGTGCTGTGCGAAACGAAGGAGGGTTACACATCCCTCTGCGGTCTGATCACGCAGGGGCGCCGAGCTTCGGAGAAAGGCACTTACCGTTTGACGCGTGCTGACGTGGCCAGCGGCCTGCCGGGCACGCTGGTCCTGTGGGCGCCTGACTTGGTCGTCGACATGGACCACGGTCGCTGGGTGCGACAGACGTTCGGCGATCGCGCGTGGCTGGCCGTTGAGCTGCATCGCGGGCCGAACGACGCGCGGCGCGTACGTGAACTGGATGCTATCGGTCGCGAGGTCGGCTTGCCGCTGGTGGCGGCGGGCGACGTACACATGCACGTCCGGCGACGGCTGGCCTTGCAGCACACACTCACGGCGATCCGGCATCGCTTGCCGATTGCCGAAGCGGGCGGATTAATCGCGCGCAATGGCGAACGACATCTGCGCCGTCGGCATGTACTCGCCAAGCTCTACCCCGAGGCCTTGCTCGACGAGAGCGCACGGATCGCTGCACGCTGCACCTTCACGCTCGATGAGCTGCGCTACCGCTATCCGGCCGAACTCGTGCCGGAAGGCCATACCCCCACCAGCTGGTTGCGCCAGCTGGTCGAAGAGGGTGCACGGTGGCGCTGGCCCGAAGGCGTGTCGGAGAAAGTGCACAAGCAGCTAGAACACGAACTGGGGCTAGTCGAAGTGCTGCGCTACGAACCCTACTTCCTCACCGTGCACGACATCGTGCGTTTTGCGCGCAGCCAGGGGATCCTGTGTCAGGGTAGGGGATCCGCGGCGAACTCCTCGGTGTGCTTCGCGCTCGGCGTGACCGAGGTCGACCCGATGAAGATGAGCCTGCTGGTCGAGCGGTTCATTTCGAAGGAGCGCAACGAGCCGCCCGACATCGACATCGATTTCGAGCACGAGCGCCGCGAAGAGGTCATCCAGTACATCTACCGGAAGTATGGGCGGGAGCGTGCCGCTCTGGCGGCCACGGTCATCTGTTACCGTGGCAAGAGCGCCGTGAGGGACGTGGCTAAGGCCATGGGGCTGCCGCTGGATCAGGTCGACCAACTGAGCCAAGTGTTTGCGTGGTGGGACGGCGATGAATCACTCGCCGAGCGGTTGCGCGAACGAGGATTTGATCCCGAGAGCGCGGTCATCCGCCGCATCGTGAAGCTGACGGCGGAGATCCTGGACATGCCACGGCACCTGTCGCAGCACATCGGCGGGTTCGTGATCTCCGATGCGCCACTGAGTGAGCTGGTGCCGGTGGAGAACGCCGCGATGCCCGACCGCACGATCATCGAATGGGACAAGGACGACCTCGACACGATGAACCTTTTGAAGGTCGATTGTCTGGCCCTGGGCATGCTCACGTGCGTGCAGAAATGCTTGAACATGATGCGCGACCAGCGTGGACAGGACTACTCGATGGCTACGTTGCCATCCGAAGACCCCGACACCTACGCCATGATCCAGCGGGCGGACACTGTGGGCGTGTTCCAGATCGAGTCACGGGCGCAAATGGCCATGCTGCCGCGACACCGCCCCGAGAACTTCTTCGATCTCGTGGTGCAAGTCGCAATCGTTCGACCCGGTCCTATCCAGGGCGACATGGTGCACCCGTATCTGCGGCGACGAAGGAAGGAGGAGCCGGTCGACTACCCCTCGGAAGAACTGAAGGAGGTCTTCGAACGCACCCTGGGCGTACCGTTGTTCCAGGAACAGGTCATGAAGCTGGCCATGATTGCGGCCGGCTACACCGCGGGGGAGGCGGATGGACTCAGGCGCGACATGGCCGCGTGGAAGCGGCGGGGCGGATTGGAGAAGCATCGCGAACGCATCCTGACCGGCATGACCGATCGCGGTTACACCACCGCCTTTGCCGAGAAGTTGTTCGAGCAGATCAAGGGCTTCGGGTCATATGGGTTCCCCGAATCACACGCGGCCAGCTTCGCGGGCATCGTCTATGCGAGCTGCTGGCTGAAGTGCCACGAGCCGGCGGCTTTCGCCTGTTCACTGTTGAACAGCCAGCCCATGGGCTTCTATGCACCGAGCCAGATCGTTCAAGACGCCCGGCGCCATGACATCGACGTTTTTCCTATCGACGTGCAGTGCAGCGATTGGGACAACACACTCATCACCCGTGACGAAGAAGCTCCCGCGATTCAGCTTGGATTGCGTCAGGTACGCGGGTTCAGCGAAGAAGCTGCACTGCGGATCATGGCGGCTCGCGCGCCACGTCCGTTCGCAGACATCGCGGATCTCTGCGCGCGAGCGGCCGTGGACAAGCGTCACCAGGACTTGCTGGCGCAAGCCAGCGCGTTACGGGGTCTGTCGCGGCACCGGCACCACGCGCATTGGGAGGTAGCCGGTGTAGAGAAGCAGCTGCCTCTCTTCGGTAACATAAGTCCGGCGGAGATCGAGGTGGCATTGCCGAAGCCGACACAGGCCGAGGACACGCTGGCGGATTACGCGCGAACCGGCCTGACGCTGGGGGTGCACCCCATGGCGCAGATCAGGAATCGGTTGCGCGCCGCTCGATGCACAGACTCGCGAACGCTGCGGAAGCGCCCCCACAACAGCTATGCGCGCGTTGCGGGCGTCGTCACCATGCGTCAGCGACCACAGACGGCCAGTGGGGTCACGTTCCTGACGATGGAAGACGAACACGGCATGATCAACGTCATCGTCTGGCGCGACGTCGCCGAAACTCACCGGCGGGTGTTACTGGAATCAGAGCTGCTCGGAATCGACGGACGTTGGGAGGCGGTCGATGGTGTATGTCATTTGATCGCCAGTCGCCTGCTCGACATGAGCGAGCTGCTCGGAGGTCTGGATGTGCGTTCGCGAGATTTTCATTGAGGCGTGGCACGCGTGTGCATACGCGCGCCTTGTGCGCAATTGCGTTAGCCTTCGTCCATAACAGCGCCTCATGGGATCGAGCTATGCGCATCGAATTTGTTGAGATCGCCAACTTTAGAAAACTATTGTCGACCCGGGTGGGTTTATCTCCCGAAAGGACCGTTTTCGTTGGAGCCAACAACAGTGGAAAGACGTCGGCCATCACGGCGCTGCGTTATTTCCTTGTCGATAGAGAGCGATCAAGCTTTTGCTTCAACGACTTTACGCTCTCCCATTGGCCGACGATCAACGCGATGGGCGCCGCTTGGGAAGCAGAACATGTCGCGAACCAGCCGCTGCCCGAGCCTGAATGGGATCATGTATTGCCGTTCCTCGACGTATGGCTTCATGTTGCCAACAATGAAGTTCACTACGTCCAGAAAATCCTGCCCACCCTCGACTGGGATGGCGGACGGTTGGGTGTGCGCATGCGGCTGGAGCCGAAGGACGCCGCGCAACTGCAGCACGAATATGTAACTGCAAGGTCCCAGGCGTTCGCGCTGCAGGTGGCCGGCGCCGCTCTGGCCGAACAGCAAGGCAAAGCTGCGGCCGAATTTCAGGTGGCAATTTGGCCGCAAAACCTTGTCGAGTTCCTGCAGCGCCGGCTCGCGGCGTTCTTCACGGTCAGGGCCTATGTGCTCGATCCGGCCGGCTGCGTCGATCCGGCGCATGGCGTTGCCAAACCGCAGGCGCTCAATGGAGGCGAGCCAATCGATGGCGACCCGTTTCGCGGTCTTATTCGCATCGACGAGATCAGTGCCCAGCGCGGCTTCGGCGTGGCGGGTGAGGACAGTGGCGACGAGGCTGCCATCACCATCATTGGATCGCGAAAACTATCAGTTCAGCTCCGCCAGTACTACACCCGCCATCTGGACCCTTATGAGAATCCGGATGCGCAAGACCTTCTTGCACTCAAGGCGATCGAGGAAGCCCAGAAAGCCTTCAATCTGCGACTTAGCGATGGCTTCAAGAGCCCGCTAAAAGAAATGCATAAGCTTGGCTATCCGGGCGTTACGGACCCGAAGCTAAGCATTTCGACACGGCTGCGCCCCGTTGAAGGGCTGAACCACGACGCTGCCGTGCAGTTCGTCGTCCCCATCCATGACGGCGAAAACGCTATGGATCTGTATCTCCCAGAGGATTCCAATGGGCTCGGTTACCAGAATCTCATCTCCATGGTCTTCCGCCTTATGGCCTTCCGGGACAGTTGGATGCGGGTTGGTAAGGCCAAGCACAAGGCTTCCGACGACACGATCATCCCACCTTTGCATTTAGTGCTGGTCGAAGAGCCCGAAGTGCATCTTCACACCCAGGTCCAGCAGGTTTTCATCCGCCAGGCGCACAAGATTCTGCGTAACCACGCCGATCTCGGCGGGAGCCCGAATTTCGTGACGCAGATGGTGGTTAGCACTCATTCGAGCCATATCGCCCATGAGTGTGAATTTGATTCACTGCGCTATTTTCGCCGCCTACCGGGCGGCGAAAAGGCGATCCCGACCTCATGCGTCGTCAATTTGGAAAACGCGTTTGGGACCGACCTGGACACCAAGCGCTTCGTGACCCGCTACCTGCGCGTTACCCACTGCGACCTTTTCTTTGCCGATGCCGCTGTCCTGATCGAGGGCCCTGCCGAACGTATCCTCGTGCCCAACTTTGTAAATTATTATCCGGAGTTCGAGAAGCTTTCGGAGAGCTACATCACCTGGCTCGAAATCGGCGGAAGCCATGCCCACAAGCTGCGCAGCCTGATCGAGAAAATCGGTCTTACCACACTGGTCATCACCGATATCGATTCATGCAATGCCGCGGGCGCCAGCGCGCCGCCGGTACGTGGCGCGGGCTGCACGACCCGCAACACCACATTGCGGACGTGGTGGCCCGTCATTAATGACCTGGACCCGCTGCTCGACAGGCCCGAGAGCGAGAAGGTCAAGGTCCATGCAGACGAGAACTTCTCGTTGCGGGTTGCCTACCAGTCGCCTATCCAAGCGACATTCAAAGGTGCTACCGCCGAGGCGCTTTCCTATACTCTGGAAGACGCGATAGTGATGGCGAATCTCGGGCTGTTCGAGACATTGCCGGGAACTGGGCTCATTGCTAAGTTCCGCAACGCTATCACCGCTAGTGCCGATCTGAATGCCCTGAGCGGGGCGCTCATGACCGCGCTCGAAGGTGGGGGAAAAGCTGAATTCGCGCTGGACCTACTCGAGATCGAGGCCCCACTTTCGCTGACCCCGCCGTCTTACATTCGTGAGGGCTTGCTGTGGCTGGCAGCCCAGCTTGAGCACAAACAGGTCGAGCTTGGGCTCGCTCAGATGGTAGGCGAAGAAGGTGCCGAGGCGGCCGCTGCTCCTGAGGAGATAGCGGCATGAACAACGTTGCCACCGCGCCCTCGAATGTCACGCTCGACGATCATGTAGAAGAGGATCTAGCTAGGTTCTTGAGCCTAGAGAAGCCCACGAGCTTCTTCCTATTCGCTGGCGCCGGCTCAGGCAAAACGCGCTCACTTGTGAACGCACTGAACTATATAGCCAAGACCTACCGCGATACTCTCCGCCTACGCGGGCGGCAGGTCGCCGTTATCACCTACACCAATGCGGCATGCGACGAGATTACGCGGCGCACTGAGTACGATCCGCTGTTCGTGGTGAGCACCATTCACAGCTTTGCTTGGTCGCAGATACAAGGGTTCAATGCGGACATCCGCGCCTGGCTAAAAGACAACCTTCAGCGCGAGATCGCCGACCTTCAATTCGAAGAGGAGAAGGGTAGGGCAGGCACCAAGGCATCGGTCGCCCGCCAGGCCCAGATCGAGTCCAAGCAGCGCCGGTTAGACCGGCTTGCCGGCATTAAGACCTTCACCTACAACCCCAGTGGTGACAACCGAGAGCGCAACGCGCTGAACCATAGCGAAGTCATCAAGATATTCTCGGCGTTCCTGCTCGGGAAGCCGCTCATGCAGCGCATCTTCGTGGAGAAGTTCCCATTTTTGTTGATCGATGAAAGTCAGGACACAAGCCGCGCGCTCATTGACGCGCTGCTCGTGGTGCAGAAGGCGCATGCCGAGCGTTTTTGCCTGGGCCTCATCGGCGACACAATGCAACGCATCTACCCGGACGGCAAAGAGCGTATCGAACGCGAGATACCACAGAGCTGGGCGACGCCAGAAAAAAAGCTAAACCATCGTTGCCCCCAACGCGTTGTCCGGCTCATCAATCAAATTCGCGGCAGCGTCGACAATCACAAACAGGAATCACGTGATGATCGGCCGGAAGGCTGGGCGCGGCTCTTTGTGTTTCCGGTCGATGCGCCGGACAAGCCTGCCCTGGAGCAAAGAGCCCGCGACTACATGGCGAGGCTGACTGGCGATCAGGATTGGATTGACGCCGACAAATGCAAAATCTTGACGCTGGAGCATCACATGGCGGCCCGACGGATGGGCTTCCTGCAGATGTTCGAGGCGCTGGCTTCAGTGGATGATTACCGGACGAGCTTTCTCGACGGCAGCTTTGCACCAGCGCGGTTTTTTACCCACTACATCCTGCCGCTCGTCACGGCACAGAAGAAAGGCGATAAATTCGCGGCGACTAAGGTGGTACGGGAAAGCTCCCCGCTGCTCAGCAAGGAAACCTTGAAGGGAAATGACAAGCCCATAGCTCAACTTCGCAACGCCCAAGCCGGCATTGACAGCCTGATGGCTCTCTGGGCCAATGGCGATCCCACTTGTGCCGCAATCGCCGCGAACATCGTTGACTCCAATCTCTTCTCGATCCCTGACAATCTCAAAGCCGCCTTGGCCGCTAAGCGGGCCGCGCCAGCAGACACACTCGACGATGAAGAGGCCGATCCTGTCAGCGAACAGATCGCGGCTCTCATTGCCTTTCTCGACTGCCCGTTCTCTGAAATCGCGCCTTATGCTGCCTATGTTGCTCACGAGGCACCGTTCGACACTCATCAGGGGGTGAAAGGCTTGGAGTTCGAACGCGTTATGGTTCTCATGGACGACGGGGAGGCCCGAGGCTTTCTGTTTGGATACGACAAGTTGTTAGGTGCCAAAGCCCCGACCGCAGCTGATATCAAGAACGCTCAAGAAGGCAAGGAAACGTCTCTCGACCGCACGCGACGCTTGTTTTATGTGACTTGCAGTCGCGCTCGATCTAGCTTGGCGCTCTTGGCCTATTCTTCAGATCCCGCCGCAGTTCGTGCGCACGTCGTCGCAAACAGATGGTTTGAGGAAGACGAGGTTGTATCCGACTTTCCTTAGGCGCGCTGCCCGCAATTGCTGGCTAAGCAAAACATGACTTCCAGCACTCAGCGTCGGCTTGCGCTGCGCCCGGCTGAATCTTGGTTCAAGTGATCGGTGGCACCGGGCCGGGCTAAACATCACTTTGCTCTACGTCCGAGGGCTCGCGGAAACACGTTGTAGAGGTAGTTGATGTTCGTAATACGGCCGCACACGTCGGTCGAGGATCGCATACAAGCTCGCGTAGTCATTCGGGTTTGGATCGAGCCATACATCAATGTCCTCTTCCTGAATTGGAACGGGACACCGGTCGTGGCCTGCCTCAACAACTTCTAAGGGCGGGTCATCGGTGATCGCGGCGAATGTATAGAACCCCGGATCGTCACCGGCTGGTTCGACAAAGGTCCAAAGACAAGCCACGAAGAGGTTTTCACCGGTCGATGGCGTGAAAAGAATTTCCACGCTTTGCTCGCGCTCACCTGGTACCAGCGGTCGTTGCTGCAGATTGTGGAGATACACGCTTTCGTAGAATCGATCCACGATCATGATGCCGTGGTTGTAGCCGAACACCTTGCGCCACACGGTCGAAAGCTTGTCGCGCCGCGCGTTGTACGTGCCTGGTTTTTCGATCTCATCGGCTTCTGTCCATCCAGGCAGGCGACAGCGGTAGCGCATCGGGACGACCATACGACCGCCCGTTTCAGGATCACGAATCATCACCGGAGCAAAGTAGCCAGGCCAAATCCTATCGATGCCATCGGCCGGTGCTGGTAACGCCAAGTCTTCCAGCTTCTTCCTTCCAGCCTCGATCTTGTTGGTTGCGACGCGGCGATCGGTCTCGGCCTTTTTAGTCGGCTTGCTTGACGCGAGCTTGGCGTTGGCTTCGATGAGGCGGGCTTCTTGGAAGCCGATCTCGGACGCGATCAGGGCGATTGCCTCAGTTTCCGCTTCGCGCGCCATCTCGATCGTGCCGACGTCCAGCACGCCACTCGTGGCGTCGATCATGGCGCGGCGCATCGCCTTCGGGACCACCTTGACCCAGTTGCCTTTCTTCTTGGTCCATCCCGCGAGCTTGGTGAATTCCTTGATGGCGAGCTTTCCGCCAAAGCGCTCGTACTTTCTGAAGTCCGCCCAAATTTGCGCCGAATAGCACATATTTGATCCTTATCGATGTGGCCGCGCTGTGCATGTTGTGTATTCCAACCCACGGTAGCAAAGGATCAACTCTCTGGGCAAAAAAGAGATGGGGACATACCGAAGAGCAGGTCATCGGCTTCCAGCGCGAGGCGGGGGCCGGCAGGCCGGTCATCCTCGATCATTCGTGTGATGCATTCGATCCGGTGCACGCATCCAATCGCGCTGCCGCGCGACAGGCCGATGGTTGGTGTCGGCGAGTTGGTCTTCCGCAGCACCACCTCAGCATTCAGCTTGGATTGAAAAAATCTTCAGCCACATATCACCCACGCGAGACGGGAAAGGCTCGTTCTCGCGTTTGGGCGCATCCGCCCTGAGGCGCCCGTCGAGAGGAAAGAAGCATGATCACGCCGAAGAATGACACGCTCACGTGCGTGCTCGTTGTCGTGGCTACGCTGCTGCTGGGCTTCGCCCGCTGCCGCTGCAACACCACGAAAGCGCCCTGATCCAACCAACCTAAGCGACATACGCCAAAGGCCCGGCTCGTCCGGGCCTTTGGCGTTTTGCCGTCTATCAAGAGGAAACGAACATGCGTTTGGCTGAAACGATGGCCCACACCCGTAGCAAGCTCGGCGGCGAGATGACGGAGAAGGATGTGCTCGCCGCAGCCGAGATAATCTTGAAGAAGAGGCTCGAACGGCAGGGGAGCATTGCCAGTCCCACCGATGCTAACGAGTTCCTTCGCATCCGCCTGGGCGGCCTGCCGTATGAAGAATTCCACGTGCTATGGCTGGACAACCGCCATCGCATCATCGACTGCCAGAAACTTTTCAGCGGCACCATCGACGGAGCCAGTATCTATCCCCGTGAGGTGGTGCGTGCCGCACTTAGCGTCAATGCCAGCGCAGCTATCCTTGCGCACAACCACCCCAGCGGCGTTGCAGAACCCAGTGCGGCGGACCGTGCTATCACCAACGAACTTCGTGACGCCTTGCGGTTGATCGGCGTGCGGATTCTGGACCACATCGTCGTCGGCGCTGAATGCGTCAGCATGGCAGGCAGAGGGTTGATGTGACCGAGATTCGCGTCGGGACGTTAGGCAAGTGCGGATCGAGCAATCTGGGCGAAGCCAGGGCCGCATCAACCCTTGCTCGATGAGCCTTTCTTCTGTCGGAGAGCGGCCAATTGGCTCGCTTGGGCAAGAACCTTTGCGCGCTCGCTCTTCGTGAGTTTGGCGAACGCAAGGAGCAATTCAGCCTGATCGTCCTCTTCAGCGAAGAGGTACGCCAGAGGCACGTTCAGCGTCCGGGCGAGCGCCGCCGCAGTGACCATGTCGGCGCGATTCACTTCTTGCTCGTAGCGGTTGATTCGAACGCTGCCCTTCACCTTATCGCCCGACACAAGGCCTCCCAACGCGCGCTGCGACAGGCCGCTCAGGGCACGCGCTGCTTTCAAGCGTTTCGCAAAGGTGGCGGTGACGGACTCGGTCAAGCGAGGACAACGGTGGCTGAACCCTCATCAGCATGACCCATATACCTCTCGCGTAGTAGACACTACCGTAGCAGTATATAGCGACGTGTTCGAGCTGGCTCACGTTGGATTCGGCCCGGACGCGTCGAATGAAGTTGTTGGATAGGTCAGAACGCCTTGCGCGTCGAATGTGAACAGACAAGGAAGAAAAATGACGCAGACAGTGGAGGTCCAGCAACCGATACAACGGAAGCCGCGCACGACCCGAGGGTCGGCGGCAATGAACAAAAAGCATGCGGCGGATTTCCGCCCATGAACCAGGCTACCTCAGGGGGTACACCATGAAAGGTTGCAAGAAATTTATCTTGTTGAGCGCTTGTGCTCTTCTCCTCGCCGCTTGTGGCAAAGAAGTTGTTGACTCACGACAGATCGACGTCAACGACGGGCTCGCCTACAAACACGGCCTCGACGATCCCTATACCGGAATCGTCTCATTCAAAGGGTTCGATTCGATGCCAGAAGCCATAAAGAACTACTGGATCACGAACGAGAATTTTGGCTTGCAAGGATGGCTTCAGGTCGCCGTGTCGGCTCAGGTTGACTGTGACGTCAGTTACACAAAGGGCCTTGCGAACGGTCCTGTTAAGTGCACAAATCCGAGTGGCGATACCTTACTGACAGCAGCGATTGCCGACGAAAGATTTGATGGTTCCTCGACGATTCGCAACCCGCTGACCGGAAAGCTCTTTGCCGAGCTGAACTGGAAGGCAGGTAACCGAGACGGCAAGCAACTCTATTACGCCGCCGATGGCGAGACAGTGATCGAGGAAGTGCACTACGCCAGTGGCCAAAAGGATGGCCGCGAAATAGAGCGGAGCACGAGCGGCGACGTTCTTACGGACGGAATCTGGGGTCAAGGCAAGCCCGTAAGTGGCAAGATTCGAACAAAGACCGATCGAGACTTGACGGCCGTCGCAACCTTTGTCGACGGCACTCTGGATGGACCGGCAACGATTTATGGCTACAAAGATCAACCCCCCGCTGTTGGCTCATTCAAGAAGGGAATGAGAGACGGGCCTTGGACCGACAATCAAGCGTCCAGTGGGGGATGGAGAGGCGATATTTATCAAAATAACCAAGCTTTCAATTCCGTGTTTGGAACAGAAGGCTCTCTTACCGAAAAGGAAATCGTAAACGGGTTTGATCAGTGCAAGGTTTTTAAGTCTAACTGGGCGAACGGAGCATTACAGGGGCCACTTGAATGCACCGCTGGCAATGGCACGGTTGTTTTGTCCATGACAATGGATGGTTCCAAAATCGTTGGCAGTTTCTTGTATCACGATGTCATTACTGGCACGACCACTCACTTGATGCAATCCGATGGCAAATTGGTGCCAGCTGACCAAGTGGATACACCTGCGACATCGCCCGCGAACAATGTTGCCGCCGGAGCGACGACGACACAGGCGGCAGCCGCCACACCGCCCCTGCCCTCGGCCCCGCCGTCCACGGCCGCTCTTGCCGCGCCGGCGCAGAGTGCGGCCCCACCTGTAGTCACATCGGCATCAACAAATGTGGGAACTACGGCCGAAGCCGTCCGCGCCGAAGTCGCTCAAACCTACCAGCCAGGCTTCGATTGTGCCAAGGCTCAGAGTCCGGCAGAACTCACGATTTGCGCCGACCCGTTGTTAAGCGCTCTTGATTCCGATGTCGCTGCTCAGTACCACGCCCTGGCTCAACAGGCTGATCCTTCTCAGAAGGGGGACCTGCTCTCTTCACAACGTGAATATCTTGCCGCTCGAAATATTTGTAAGAGCGACCGTGCTTGCGTGGAACGCCAGACCCGTAGTCGCCTTCATGACTTACGTCAGCAAGCAGCGCGAACACCCGGAGTTCTGATTGCAACACTGAAAAGCGATCACGTGTCAGCGCCATGAGGAAGCTTGTGCTTGGCCGTCACAGGGCGAGCAGCTTGGTGGTTGCTGGCACTCGATTCTTTTCCGGGCTTAGAAACTCCGGCTCTGTCGGTAGTCCGTGACATGAAAGGCAACGCAGACACGATCTACCGCGCCTTAGTGGTTGCCGCGGCTGTACTGGTGCGTATTGCGAGACGCACCAGTAGCGGCAGTCTGAAAGCTCCCTGATTCACTTCACTACTGGTTAGACACACAAGGCCCGGCATGTCCGGGCCTTGTGCGTTTTCGCCCCCAACTTACGAGGATACGACAATGCATCTGGTTGAAACGATGGCCTATGCCGGTGAGAAGCCGTGGCATGGTCTTGGTAACAAATTGGCCCCGCAGCAATCCATCGACACGTGGAAGCAGCAGGCAGGTATGGATTGGGAGATCAAGGCATCGGAGGTTCGCTACATCTCCGGCAACAACAATGTAGGCGTTATCAACGCCTTCCCGGAGCAGAAGGTGCTGTACCGCTCCGACACCAAGGCACCACTGGCAGTTGTCAGCAAGCGCTTCCAGGTCGTCCAGCCGGGCGAGATCCTGGAGTTCTATCGTGACCTGACTGCATGCAATGGCTTCGAACTGGAAACGGCGGGTGTGTTGCGTGAAGGGCGTAAGTTCTGGGCATTGGCGCGCACCGGCCAGAGCAGCACGCTGAAGGGCCGGGACAAGGTCGATGGCTACCTGCTGCTGGCGACGGCCTGCGACGGCACGCTGGCGACCACGGCGCAATTCACCAGCGTCCGCGTGGTCTGCAACAACACATTGCAGATTGCGTTGGGCCAAGCCAACGGTGCGATTAAGGTGCCGCATCGCAGTGCGTTCGATCCCAATGCAGTCAAGCGCCAATTGGGCATTACCGTCTCGTCCTGGGACGGCTTCGTCGCCCGTATGAAGGCGTTGGTTGAGCGGCCGGTTGATCCCGATACGGTCGAAGGCTTATTGCGTCGGGTGCTCACCTACGCGGCTCCAGAGGGCAAGGCCGTTGTTGTCAACGAGCAAGCGCTTGCCACCGTCCGCTCACTGTACGAAGGCGGCGGTCGCGGTGCGTTGATGGCATCCAGCCGGGGTACGGCGTGGGGTGTGCTCAACAGCGTCACCGAGTTTGTGGATCACCACCGGCGCGCGCGCAGCAACGATCACCGCCGTGATGCCGCGTGGTTCGGCCAGGGCGCACAGATCAAGCAGCGTGCCTGGGACGAAGCCATGAAGCTGGTTGCCTGACGGGAGGCATGTCATGGGACTGGACATGTACCTGGAAGCGAAACTCCACCTGCCGCCCTACGACACGGAGCTTGCGCCTGTCCGCGAAGCCATCGGGAAGGCCATTTGCTACACCCCGCCCACGGAAAAGCCCGACAACGACCCCACCCTGATGGAGATCACGGGCGTGACCGTGCGGGTGGGCTACTGGCGAAAGTTCGATCCCCTGCACCAGTGGTTCGTGAACAACGTGCAGGAAGGCCACGACGATTGTCGGCCCGCTTATGTGACGCCGGATGCCTTGTCCGAGCTGGAAGAACAGCTCGATCAGGTCAGCGACGATCCGGAGAGTGCCAGCGAGCACTTCGTCAGCGAGGGCGACGAACCGATGAGCGAAGGCGACGTCGACTATACGCTGAAAGTCGTGGTGCAGGCGAAGAAGTTGCAAGAACGCGGTTGGGACATCTACTACCGCGCCAGTTGGTAACCACACATTGAAAGCCAACTACCCGCCGCCCGGCTGATGCCCATGCATCGGCCGGGCCTTTTTATGCCCGGAGGAAACCGATGAGCAAGCAAAACGCGGCCGTGAGACTGATAGATACCAAGAAACTGCCCTATGGGCAGTGGCTGGATGTACGACGAAATGGTATCGGCAGTTCGGATGCCGCTGCTGCTGTGGGCCTGTGTCCCTACAAGAGCCAGCTCGAACTGTGGATGGAAAAGACCGGCCGCACACCCCCGGAAGAAGTTCGCCCCGGTCAGGACGACCCACGCTACTGGGGCACCTTGCTGGAGCCGATGGTGGCGACGGCCTACCAGGAACGCACCGGCCACAAGGTGCGCAAGCTCAACGCTGTGCTCCAGCACCCGTTGTTCACTTTCATGTTGGCGAATATCGACAGGGAAATAGTCGGTGTGCCCGGCGTGCAGGTGCTGGAGTGCAAGACCGCGGGTGAGTTCGGCGCACGGTTGTGGAAAGACGGCGTCCCCGAATACGTCCAGCTACAGGTGCAGCACCAATTGGCCGTAACCGGTAAAGCGGCAGCGGACGTCGCCGTGCTGCTGTGCGGGCAGCAACTGGAAATCCATCGCATCGAACGGGACGACGACGTGATCGCCCGTCTGGTCGTTTTGGAAACTCGGTTCTGGGACTACGTTGAGAAGGACATCGAGCCCCCGGCCGATGGCAGCGATTCGGCCGCCAAGGCCCTGCGGAAGCTCTACCGTGGCAACGACACCCGTTTGGATTTCACCGGCGACGAAGACCTCGACCACACTTTCGATGCACTGGCGACACTCAAGGGAGAGCTGGAAGCGATGGAGCACGAAGCCGAATCGCTCAAGCAAGTGATCCAGCAGGCGATGGGCGACGCCAGCAAGGCAGCCTTCGCTCACGGTGAGGTGACATACAAGCGGGCCAAGGACGGCATCACGCTAGATACGAAGCGACTGACGGCCGAATGTCCGGACGTCGCTGCCATGTATGCCGTGACCCGCCCCGGTACTCGCCGGTTCGTGTTGTCGCGGACTTCCGATAACGATGAGAGGACAACGACATGCTGAAAGGCTTGGCGATTACCCCGCCCGTGATCGGGCGGATTTCCATCGGGCGCGTGATCGAGCGTAACGGCAAGCGCCTACCCGAGAAGGACGACCAGTTCACCTTGACCAGTCAGGTGCAGGGGCGCGATGGGTGGCTGCTGCACCCCTTGGACGAAAAGCTGCGCAAGGAGGGTGAAGGCCACAAGTTGCGCGCGATCCCGGTGCGACTGCTGTTCAACGACCCGGCGCTCAACCTACGGGCGGACTACTCGCTGTTCAACCGCACTACCGGCAGACCGGTGTGTGTGGGCAATGGCGAGACCTGTCGGCGCACGGGCAAGGACGGTGTGGCCAGCCTGCCATGCCCGGGGCCGGATGCTTGTGCGTTCGCCAAGGACGCCTGCAAAGCCTATGCGCGCCTCAACGTGGTAATCGGTGAGGGTGAGGAAGATGCGCTCGGCAGCTTCGTACTTCGCACCACGTCGTACAACACCATCCGCACGCTCGCGGCTCGGCTGGAGTATTTCCACGCGGTGTCCGGCGGACGGCTGGCCTGTCTGCCGCTGGAGCTGAAGCTGCGCGGCAAGTCCACCACGATGAGCTATGGCACGCCGATCTATTACGTGGATCTCGTGGTGCGTACCGGCATCACGCTGGAGCAGGCCATTACTCAGGCGCGAGAACTGGACGAGCAGCGGAGTGCCAGCGGGTTCGATCAGGCGGCTTTGGACGAGGCGGCGAGGAAAGGCTTTGCCAATGGTGCGTTCGAGGACTTGGTTGAGGATGTGTCGGCGGTTGTCGAAGAGTTCTACCCCGAGGCGGAAGCGGCCCCTCGACCCAGTGGAGCCAGAGAAGGGGCATCCAGCTTGCGAGGGCGGCTGGAAGCGCGTGTGGCGTCCGCAGGCGCCTGTTGAGACAGAAATGAGGAGACGACGATGTTCAAGATCATCGGTGGCGCGGTGGTGTACGGCTTCGCCTTGTATGGGCTGCTGAGGTTCATCCAGGGCCGGCATGCTCCCAGCGACGAAGACTGATGGAGGCGGCATAACCCACGGAGAGGGAGCTCGGCTCCCTCTCCGTGCGGCGGCTTCTTTTTTTGCGCACTTCGTCGTGTGCAAACTCAAATATGGCCACGACTGCGTAGTGCGCGCACCGATGAAGTTGATCAGTAGAACCAAACGATCATGATCAGCGCGCTGGCATCGTGATCAACGTGAGGCACCGGCCGGAATCGGCCAACTCCGGACAGCCGACGCTTGAAGCACATCGCCCCAAAGCAGCCATTCAAAAACGATGAATACAGGTTTGTGTTCACGACGGTTGCTGGAGTCAGGCGGCGCACGTCAGCGTGTCTGCTTG